>NZ_KB898041.1:135000-165740 GCF_000377345.1 Thioalkalivibrio sp. ALJ16
GGCTAGACGGAAAGACCCCGTGAACCTTTACTACAGCTTCACACTGAACTTTGAACTTGTTTGTGTAGGATAGGTGGGAGGCTTTGAAGCCGGGACGCCAGTCTCGGTGGAGCCACCCTTGAAATACCACCCTGGCAAGTTTGGAGTTCTAACCCAGGCCTGTAATCCAGGTCGGGGACCGTGTGTGGTGGGTAGTTTGACTGGGGCGGTCTCCTCCCAAAGAGTAACGGAGGAGTGCGAAGGTACCCTCAGCGCGGTCGGAAATCGCGCGACGAGTGCAAAGGCATAAGGGTGCTTAACTGCGAGACAGACACGTCGAGCAGGTGCGAAAGCAGGTCTTAGTGATCCGGTGGTTCTGTATGGAAGGGCCATCGCTCAACGGATAAAAGGTACTCCGGGGATAACAGGCTGATACTGCCCAAGAGTCCATATCGACGGCAGTGTTTGGCACCTCGATGTCGGCTCATCACATCCTGGGGCTGAAGCAGGTCCCAAGGGTATGGCTGTTCGCCATTTAAAGTGGTACGCGAGCTGGGTTTAGAACGTCGTGAGACAGTTCGGTCCCTATCTGCCGTGGGCGTCGGAGATTTGACAGGATCTGTCCTTAGTACGAGAGGACCGGGATGGACGCACCTCTGGTGTTCCGGTTGTCACGCCAGTGGCATTGCCGGGTAGCTAAGTGCGGAAGGGATAACCGCTGAAAGCATCTAAGCGGGAAACCCACCTGAAGATGAGATCTCCCTGGACCCTTGAGGTCCCTGTAGGGCCGTTGAAGACTACAACGTTGATAGGCTGGGTGTGGAAGCGCGGTAACGTGTGAAGCTAACCAGTACTAATTGCCCGTGCGGCTTGACCATATAACACCCAAAGTGTTGGTGGTCTCGTCTGACACATCACCAAGTACACAAGCCTAGATTGCATTCCGAATTCAGATCCCGCGCATGGGCGCGAGGTCTGGCCAGTTTGTCTGGCGGCAATAGCGAGTAGGAACCACCCGATCCCATCCCGAACTCGGAAGTGAAACTGCTCTGCGCCGATGGTAGTGTGGGGCTTCCCCATGTGAGAGTAGGTCACCGCCAGGCATTAATCCGAAAAGCCCGGCCCCCGTTTTGGGGGTCGGGCTTTTTTTATGGCCGGCAAAAATGCCGGGGTGGGGCTGGCCGTCACGGGTTTTGATACAACGAAACAGGAGGTCCGGTGATGGGGCGCAAGCGTACGGACGGCGGTCTGGTGATCGTGGGGTTGGTGTTACTGGGGCTGGGGGTTTACGCCATCCTGGGTGGCGAGGTTGCGTTTACGCCGATCGCGCCGCGGGAGGGTGCGGGATTTGGCGGGTTCTGGGCCAAGGTTATTGGCGTGATATTTGTGATCGCGGGACTGTATTTTCTGCGTGAATCTCGGCGGTAGCGACGGGTGAAACCGGCGTGGCGCGCGAGGCTCGGTCGTGCCTGCGGTGAAGGCCGATTTGTGCAACGTGGTTGCATGTCATGGGGAGGTTGAGCCGCCGTCGGCCGCGCTTAGTTCGATCAAGTCGATGTCCTCCCGGTGTGACTCACCCGGAGGCCGCCTTGTTCAGAAAAATTGGGGGTTTTTCGTCCCATGCCCGCGAACTTGCAAGGGGGGTTTGTGGAGCCGCATGGGCGCGGTGGGTTGACGCGTGCTGGCGCCGAAGAAGATGGGGTGACGGGAGGAGGGTTCTTCCAGGACCTGTCGCGGCTTGGCGTGCGAGATCGTCAGGCGGCCGCCGTTGTGCGCCAGCCGAAGCCCTCGTCCTGGGTGGCGATCTCGGTCTCGTGGGTCGCGCATCCCAAGCCACAGGCCAGGGCCGCACGCGCGAGCGCCTCTTGATTGTTGTCGGTGGACAGGTGCATGCCGATTACGTGACGTAACCGCGTGCGATCCATTCGCTGCAGCAGTTCGGTCGCGGCGTGGTTGGGCAGGTGGCCATATCCGCCGGCGATCCGCCGTTTCAGGGACGGTGGGTAACGTCCGGCCTGCAACATGGCCGGGTCGTGGTTGCATTCAAGGAGGAGTGCGTGCGCCTGGTCCGCGATCTCGACCATGTGGCGGGAGATGTGGCCGGCGTCGGTCATCAGTACCAGGCGGTGAGCCCCGTCCGAGATCGCGAACTGTGTGGGCTCGCGAGAGTCGTGCGGAACGGTATAGGGATGGACCCAGGCGTCGTCAATTTCGAACGGTGAGTCGGCCTGAATTTCCTGAACATGCGCAAAGCGGTTGTCCCGGGCCGCGATGCGCGTGCCCGGACTGGTGTAGACAGTGAGTCCGTAGCGGCGGGACAGGGGGCCGGCGGCGCCGATGTGGTCCGCGTGCTCGTGGGTCACGAGTACCGCGCTCAGGTGTTCGGGGCTGAGCTGAACGCGGGCCAGCCTGCGTTCCAGCTCCTGCACGGAGAAGCCGCAGTCGACCAGCAGGCGGGTCTGGCCGATTTCGACGACCAGGGCGTTGCCGGAGCTTCCGCTGCCCAGAGAACAGAACCGAATCATGCGCGCAGGGCGAACGCCAGAGACGCTCGCGACTGACTAACGAAGGATCTGTCGCTCGATGCGCTCGAGTACGAACTCGGCGTCGCGCCGCCGCAGCGGTTCGCCGTCGATATCGCGGGCCTCGATGCGCAGGTCGCCGTCGCCCGTTTCGCTCAGGCGGACCTGGTAGCGTTCGTTTTCGCGCCGGTCCCCGCCGCGGCCGAAGATGCGACCGAAAAAGCCACCGCGTTCGCCTTCGCCGATCATGTCCGGGCGATAGGTCACATCGAAGGTGCGGCTGTTGCGGTCCTGTTCGTCCACCAGGAGCCCGGCGCGATCCAGGTACGTCCCCATCTGCGACCATAGACGGTCGAGCTCGCCGCCCATGACCAGAACGGGCTGCCCCTCGTGTTCTGCCTGGTGCAGCTCGGTGGGCCGGTCGGCAAGGGTCTCGGCCACGCGCGCTCCACCCTCCGGCACCTCGCCGGTGGCAAGGAAGACGCGCAGCCGGTTGAGCATCTCGGCCTCGAGGCCAGGGTCGGACGGTCGCATGGCCCACCGCCAGGTCTCGCCCTCGGGCTCTTCCGCCGCGCCGCGGTGCGAAATGTAGATGGCAGAACGTCCGTTTTCGCGTTCCATACGCAGGCGATACTGATCGCGGGTCGTGGCGTCGTAGACGTTGCCGAGGGCCCGGGCGAAGATGTTCTGGGTGCCGCGCAGCGGGATGCCGGCGCGATCTTCGGCCCATTCCGTCTGCATGATGCCGATCTGCGGCTCGTTGCGTTCCAGGCGCAGGTTCTGGCTGTCCCAGAACGCAGTGAGCTGGTCCCAGAGTTCCTCGGCCGGCGCCTCGACACTCAGCCAGCGCACGTTGCCTTCGCGCATCAGGGCGATCTCGGCCGATTCGGGCAGCACGCGGGCATCGCTGCGTACTGGTGCCGCCGGGTCGGCGGGTTGCCGCTGCTGCTGGCGGGCGGCGGAGTCCTGTTCCATCTCGCGGGCGCTCACGCGACCGCCGGGGTCGTCCGGGATCCGGTAGGCGCGCTCGCTGTCGGGGGCAATCAGGTCCGGCGGGACCTCGAGGTTCTCCATCTGGCGGCTCATTTCGTACTGCGGGCCGCTCTGACGGTCGCCGGAGGTGGAGCAGCCGGCAATGGCCAGGCCCGTAGCCAGGGCCAGGGCGGTGCGCGTTGCGTGGCGATGGAGCTTGGAAGGTTGTTTCATGTCAGGCTTCAGACCTCTATGCCGGCCTGGCGCATTGCATCCAGGACCGGCGCATGGAAGGGTTCGGACAACGGTGTCAGCGGCAGGCGGATGCCTTCCTCCATCAGGCCCATACGGTGCAACGCCCATTTGACGGGTATCGGGTTGGCCTCGAGGAACAGAGCCGAGTGCAGGCCGTCCAGCTGGCGATTGATCTCGCGTGCCTGCTCCGCTTGTCCCTCGCGTACGGCGCGGCACATGGCGGCCATCTGGCGCGGGGCGACGTTCGCGGTCACCGAGATGATGCCGTGGCCACCGGCCAGCAGGAAGGCCAGGCCATTGCCGTCGTCGCCACTGTAGAGATCGATCCGGTTGCCGACCCGCGCTACCAGATCGGCCGTGCGCTCGTTGCTTGCCGTGGCCTCCTTGATCCCGATGATGTTGGGGATCTCGGCCAGCCGTTCTACCGTTTCCGGGAGCAGGTCTACCGCCGTACGACCGGGCACGTTGTAAAGGATCTGCGGGATGTCGACCGCTTCCGCGACCGCCTTGTAATGCAGATAGAGTCCTTCCTGGGTCGGCTTGTTGTAGTAGGGCGTTACCAGCAGACAGGCATCCGCGCCGCCCTCTTTGGCGCAGCGAGTTAGTGCAATGGCCTCGCGCGTCGAGTTCGCACCGGTACCGGCGATGACCGGGAGGCGTCCGGCCACGGTCTTCACCGTGTGGGCGATGGCCTCGCAGTGCTCGTCAAAATCGAGGGTCGCGGACTCGCCGGTGGTGCCGACCGTCACGATGGCGTCGGTGCCGGCCTCGATGTGGAACTCCAGGAGCCGATCCAGCGCCGGCCAGTCCAGGCTGCCGTCGGCGTGCATCGGGGTCGCCAGTGCGACCATGCTGCCTTGAAACATCGACTCCTCCAACAACGGTAATGGTGCAGTCTAACGGGCCGGTGACGGGGCGTTCAAGATTCCCGGCGTCCGCGCGATGCGGGTGGCGGTCGCGGATGGTTAGCGCGGTGTTCGCAGCCCTGCCGCCGTTGGCGGCGCGGGGTCGAGGTGGTATGTTGCCAGCCATCATGCCCGATGCCGATTTCAAGCCAGAATACCCGGGCCCGTCGCCCGTAATCCGCTCCGCAACGGCCCGGCGGGTGCCCCATGGCTGAGGTGATGGGCACCGGAGCCCATACGCACCTGATCCTCAACCTGATCGGACCGGACCAGCCGGGGCTGGTTTCCAGTGTGACCCGCGTTGTGGTGGACACCGGATGCAACCTTGAGGCCAGCCGCATTACCGTGATGGATGGCTACTGCTGCATGGCCCTTAGTGCCAGCGGCAACTGGAAGACCCTGGGAACCCTGGAGTCGCGCCTGGAACGCCTGGAGGCGGAGATGGGTCTAGTTGTAGTGGCCCGGCGCGGTCCGCTCGAGGAGCGCCCTGAAGCCGCGATGCCCTACGCCGTTGATGCGGTGGCGCTGGACGCCCCGGGCCTGCTGAATGCCCTGGCGGATTTCTTTACCAGCCGTGCCGTGAATCTGCGCGACGTGCAGACGCGGGTATATGTTGCGCAGCAGACGGGTGCGCGTATGTTCGCGGCGAACATGGTGGTGGAGATCCCGGCAGGCCAGCATCTCGCCAGCCTGCGTGGCGAGTTCATGGACTTTTGTGACGAACTGAACGTGGATGGTGTGCTGGATCCGATCAAGGCCTGACCGGTGCCGGCGCCCATGTCCCACCCAGCAACGGAGTAGCCCGATATGAGCATTGCCATCGACCAGACCGTACCCGACGACCTGCGAGTTCCCGCCACGGGCGAGCAGGAACTGGGGCCGGGCGATTTTCGCGGCCGGATCGTGGTGCTGTACTTCTACCCCAAGGACAATACCCCGGGCTGCACCAACGAAAGCCGCGATTTCGCCACGAACCTGGCCGCGTTCGAGGCCGCGGGTGCGGTGATCCTCGGGGTGTCGCGGGACAGCGTCAAAAGCCACGAGAATTTTCGCCAGAAGCAGGAGCTTCCCTTCGACCTGCTCAGCGACGGGGATGAACAGCTGTGCGCGGCCTTCGATGTCATCAAGATGAAAAACATGTATGGCAAACAGGTGCGCGGCATCGAGCGGTCCACCTTCCTGATCGACGCGAACGGGGTCCTGCGCCGGGAATGGCGCAAGGTGAAGGTGCCCGGGCATGTCGACGAGGTGCTGGCGGCGGTGCGCGAACTGGCAGGAAACTGAGCCGGGGGCGGTCTCGGCCCGTACCCGGCAGTCTGCGACCCACCCCGGCCCAGGAGACGCCATGAGCGAAACACCGGAGGACCCGAAACGCCTGTTTGTCCTGGACACCAATGTCCTGATGCATGACCCCACGGCGCTGTTCCGCTTCAAGGAGCACGACATCTTCCTGCCCATGGTCGTGCTTGAGGAACTCGACCGTGGCAAGAAGGGGGTCTCCGAGGTCGCGCGCAACGTGCGCCAGGTCTCGCGCTTCATCGACGAACTCACCACCGGCGCCCAGCACGAACAGATCGCCGCCGGGCTGCCACTGCAGGCCGACTCCCTCAGCGAGTCGACGTTTGCACCCAGCGGGCGTCTGTTCTTCCAGACCCGCAACCTCAACGCCAGCCTGCCGGCCTCCCTGCCAGGGTCCTCGGCCGACAATGACATCCTCGCCACCGCTCAGGCGCTGAAGTCCGAATACCCCGATACCCCGGTCACGCTGGTGTCCAAGGACATCAACCTGCGCATCAAGGCGGCGGTGATCGGCCTGCACGCGGAGGACTACTACAACGACCAGGTCCTGGACGATGTCAGCCTGCTGTTCTCCGGCATGACCGAGCTGCCGGCGGATTTCTGGGAGACCCACGGGACCAGGATGGACTCCTGGCAGGAGTCCGGTCGGACCTACTACCGGGTCACCGGGCCGCTGGTCGCGGAGTGGCAGCCCAATCAATTCGTCTACCGCGAGGGGGAGAATCCGCTGTCCGCGATCGTGCTGGAGATCGACCAGCCGAACGAGTCTGCGGTGATCGAGCTGGTGGACGATTACATGACCCCGCGCCACAGCGTCTGGGGCATCAATGCCCGCAACCGCGAGCAGAACTACGCCCTGAATCTGCTGATGGACCCGGAGGTGGATTTTGTCTCACTGCTGGGGGCCGCCGGCACCGGCAAGACCCTGCTGGCGTTGGCCGCGGGGCTCGCACAGACGCTGGAGGACAACACCTACAAGGAGATCATCATGACCCGGGTCACGGTCCCGGTGGGCGAGGACATTGGTTTCCTGCCCGGGACCGAGGAGGAAAAGATGACCCCGTGGATGGGTGCGTTGATGGACAACCTCGAGGTGCTCGCCAAGTCCGAAGGTGCGGGCGACTGGGGCCGGGCGGCCACGAACGATGTGCTGACCAGCCGCATCAAGATCCGCTCGCTTAACTTCATGCGTGGGCGCACGTTCCTCAGCCGCTACATCATCCTCGACGAGGCGCAGAACCTGACCTCGAAGCAGATGAAGACCCTGATCACCCGCGCCGGGCCGGGCACCAAGGTGGTGGCGCTGGGCAACATCGCGCAGATCGACACCCCGTACCTGACCGAGACCTCGTCCGGCCTGACCTACGTGGTGGACCGCTTCCGCAACTGGACCCACAGTGGCCATATTACGCTCACCCGCGGCGAGCGCTCGCGGCTGGCGGACTACGCCTCGAATCATCTGTAGGGGCTGTTGCCGGCGCCCCGTCATTGATTGCGGGGCGGGGCTAGCCGTCCTCGCTGTAGCGTACGCAGGCGCGGTCGGTCTCCCACAGGGTCAGCGCATGCATGCGCAGGCCCGGGCGGTTCAGGCGCTCCGCCATCTGGCGGAAGAACCACTGTGCGATGTTCTCGGCGGTCGGGTTGACCGTGTCGAACGGCGGGACATCGTTCAGATAGCGGTGATCCAGCTGCCCGGCGATCTCGCGCGCGGCGGTCTTGACCACCTTGAAGTCCACCGCCATGCCGGTGTCGTCCAGGGTCTCGGCCTGGACCTCGGCCTCCACCTTCCAGTTGTGTCCGTGCATGTTCGCGCACTGCCCCGGGTAGTCGCGCAGGGTATGCGCGGAGGCAAAGTCGGTCAGGACGCGGAGGGTGTAGCGGGCACTCATGATCTTTTCCGGGCGAGCGGCCGTCTCCGGCCGGGGTTATGTCAGCCCGCGAAGCCTATCCGGCTGCCGGCGTCCGCGCAATTCTCCTGCCCGGATGCGCGGCGAATCGCGGTCAGCACGCCGTCGGTGTCGAGGCCGCAGTCGGCCAGGACCTGCTCGCGCGAGCCGTGTTCGGTGAAGGCGTCCGGGATGCCCAGGACCTGGCAGGGCAGGGCCAGCCCCTCGGCGGAGAGCCACTCCAGCACCGCGCTGCCGGCGCCGCCGGCACGGGCGTGGTCCTCGAGCGTGACGAAGCGTTCGTGGCTGGCGGCCAGCCGCGCCAGCAGTTCGGTGTCGAGCGGCTTGATGAAACGCATGTTCACCACGGTGGCGTCCAGCGCCTCGCCGGCGGCCAGGGCGGTCTCCAGCAGCGCGCCGAAGCTGAGGATCGCCAGGGCCCGACCCTCGCGCGCGACCTCGGCGCGCCCGATCGGCAGGGTCTCGAGGTCCTCGCTGCCCCCTTCCGGCAGGACCCCGGAGCCGCCGCCGCGCGGATAGCGCACCACGGCCGGGCCGTCGTGGGCGTAGCCCGTGGACAGCATCTGGCGGCACTCGCGCTCGCTGGACGGGGCCATCAACAGCATATTCGGGACGCTGCGCAGCAGCGCGGTATCGAACGTGCCGGCATGGGTCGGGCCATCGGCGCCGACGATCCCCGCGCGGTCCACCGCGAACAGCACCGGGAGGTTCTGCAGGGCGACGTCGTGGATCACCTGGTCCATCGCCCGCTGCAGGAATGTCGAGTAGATCGCGACTACGGGCTTCTGCCCCTCGCAGGCCATGCCGGCCGCCAGCGTGACCGCGTGCTGCTCGGCGATGCCGACATCGAAGTAGCGCTCGGGGAACTGCTCGGAGAAGGCGACCAGCCCGGAGCCCTCGCGCATCGCCGGGGTGATGCCCAGCAGGCGCTCGTCGGCCGCGGCCTGGTCGCACAGCCACTGGCTGAAGATGTCGGTATAGGTCGGGGCCTTCGGGCCCGAGGGCTTCAGGCCGTTTTCCGGCTCGAACTTCGAGACCCCGTGGTAGCGGCAGGGGTCTTCCTCGGCCGGGGCGTAGCCCTGGCCCTTGCGCGTGACCACATGCAGCAGCTGCGGGCCGTGCCCGCCGCGCAGATTCTTCAGGATCGATACCAGGCCGCTCACGTCGTGTCCGTCCACCGGCCCGAAGTAGCGAAAACCCAATTCCTCGAACAGCGTTCCGGGCACGAGCATGCCCTTCATGTGTTCCTCGGCACGCTCGGCGAAGGCCTTCACCGGCGGGACGAACTCCAGCATGCGCTTGGAGCCCTCGCGCACCGAGCTATAGATGCGTCCGGACAGCAGGCGGGTGAAATACTGGTTCATCGCGCCGACGTTGGGCGAGATCGACATGTCGTTGTCGTTCAGGATGACCAGCAGATTGCAGTCGAGATCGCCGATATGGTTGAGCGCCTCGAAGGCCATGCCGGCGGTCATCGCCCCGTCGCCGATCACCGCCACATGACGTCGGTCCAGGCCCGCGTGCCTGGCGGCCAGGGCCATCCCGGCGGCCGCGCTGATCGAGGTGCTGGAATGCCCGGCCCCGAAGGCGTCGTACTCGCTCTCCGCGCGCTTGGGGAATCCGGCCAGTCCGCCGTACTGGCGCAGGCTGGCCATTCCGGCCCGCCGCCCGGTCAGGATCTTGTGCGCGTAGGCCTGGTGGCCCACATCCCAGACGATGCGATCATCCGGCGTGTTGAACGCGTAGTGCAGCGCGATCGCCAGCTCCACCGTGCCCAGGTTGGCGGCCAGGTGCCCGCCCGTGCGCGAGACGCTCTCGATCAGGAACTGGCGCAGCTCGCCTGCCAGCCCGGGCAGTTCCGAGGCCGGGTGTGCCCGCAGGTCGGCGGGCCATTCGATTGCATCCAGCAGGGGGGTGGGAGTCATGATCGGGCCAAGTCAGTTCATGCGGTCGACGATGTACCGCGCGAGGAAGCGAAGCAAGTCCGCCTCCTGGCCGAAGGGTTGCAGCTCGGCCAGCGCCTCGTCGACCAGGGCCACCGCGCGTTCGCGCGAGGCCTCCAGGCCCTGCAGCGAGGGGAAGGTCGCCTTGTCCAGCCGGGCATCCGCACCGCAGGCCTTGCCGAGGACTTCCGGGTCGCCCTCCACGTCGAGTACGTCATCGCGGATCTGAAAGGCCAGGCCAATGCATTCGGCGTAACGCGTCAGGCGCTCAAGGGTGTCCGGGGTCGGGTTCCCGGCGAGCGCGCCCAGTCGCACCGAGGCCCGGATCAGGGCGCCCGTCTTCAGCCGATGCATACGTTCCAGTTCGGCCACGTCGATCGGCTTGCCGCAGGCCCCCAGGTCGATCGCCTGGCCTCCGGCCATCCCGTACAGGCCGGCGGCGCGGGCCAGTTCCGCCAGGGCATCCAGGGCGGTGGTTCCGGGCAGGTGGCGGACGCCGGCGGTCAGCGTGTCGAATGCGGCGGCCTGCAGGGCATCGCCGGCCAGGATCGCGGTGGCCTCGTCGAAGGCCTTGTGGCAGGTCGGGCGGCCCCGGCGCAGGTCGTCGTCGTCCATGGCTGGCAGGTCGTCATGGATCAGGGAATAGACATGCACCATCTCCACCGCGGCGGCCATCGCGTCCAGCACATCGTCATCGGCGCCGGTCGTGGCGCCGGCGGCATACACCAGCACCGGGCGCAGGCGTTTGCCGCCCGACAGGGTGGCATAGCGCATCGCCTCGATCAGGCGGGCATCCGGGGTTGCCTCCGGCGCCAGCTGCCGGTCGAGAACGCTCTCGATCCGGCGCTGGTATTCACCGAGCGCCTGGGCGGGGTCGAAGTCGGCCAAGAGAGTCCCTCTAGAACGGGATTTCGTCGGTGGAACCGGGGCCTTGCCCGGGAACGTTTGGGCTCGGTGCGGGGTCTGCATTCCCGGAGGCCGCGGTTTCGTCGGCGGCAAGCGCCTCGATGCGCTTCTGGGCGTCGTCCAGGGCCTTCTGGCAGCGGCTGACCAGCTGCATGCCGCGCTGGAACTCCTCCAGCGACTGCTCGAGGCCCAGTTCGCCGGACTCCATGCGTGCAACCAGGGCCTCCAGGGCCTCGAGGCTGGCTTCGAATTCGGCCGGGCTGTCGGCGGGGGCGTCGGACATAGGATGGATCACCGGGGCGAAAAGGTGAGAAAGTAGCCGATCCGCTCGCCCGAGGAAAGGCGGCGGGTCGTCGGGACTTGAGAATCGCGGATTCGCCCCCATTTCCAGCGGGGCAATCCGGTTGACAGTGAATCGGGTGCCGACTAGAGTTTTCACACGGTTTAGACCCAGTCTAAATGACCGTCTGCACAGGCATACCTGTGGTTGTGTAGAACCCACGAGAGAGAAGGAGAGCACCATGGAACTGAAAGGCAGCAAGACCGAAGAAGCCCTGAAGGAAGCCTTCGCCGGCGAATCGATGGCCAACCGTCGTTACCTGTACTTCGCTTCCAAGGCGGACGTCGAAGGCTACAACGACGTGGCCACCGTGTTCCGCTCCACCGCGGAAGGTGAAACCGGCCACGCCCACGGCCACCTCGAGTACCTCGAGAGCTGCGGCGATCCGGCCACCGGCCTGGAGTTCGGCTCCACCGCGGCGAACCTGAAGACCGCCGTTGCCGGCGAGACCCACGAGTACACCGACATGTACCCGGGCATGGCCAAGACCGCCCGTGACGAAGGCTTCGACGAAGTCGCCGACTGGTTCGAGACCCTGGCCAAGGCGGAGCGTTCCCACGCCAACCGCTTCCAGAAGGCCCTGGACCAGCTGGACGACTGATCGTCTTGCAGTAACGGAAGCACGCGAGGCCGGTTCGCCGGCCTCGTTTTCCGGGAAATACGGAACAGCGTGTGGCGCGACGGTCTGCGCCTCGCCCCGCAAGCTGTTCCGTGTTTCCCTCGAAGCATCGTACTGATACGGACACCGGAGGGATGCATGTCTGCGCCGACGCACCAACGTGAAGGAAGTCTTGAAGCCCCGACCCGCCATCCGCTGGACTGGAAGAATCCCGAGTTCTATAACGAGGAATCGTTGTTCGCCGAGCTGGAGCGGGTGTACGACATCTGCCACGGCTGCCGGCGCTGCGTCAGCCTGTGCAACTCCTTCCCCACGTTGTTCGACCTGGTCGATGAATCCGAGACCATGGAGGTCGATGGCGTCGACAAGAAGGACTACTGGAAGGTGGTCGATCACTGCTACCTGTGTGATCTGTGCTACCTGACCAAGTGCCCCTACGTGCCCCCGCATGAATGGAACGTCGACTTCCCGCATCTGATGCTGCGGGCCAAGGCCGTGCGCTTCCAGAAAGAGGGTGCGAAGGCCTCGCACAAGTTCATGTCCAGCACCGACACTGTCGGCAAGCTGGCCGGCATCCCGGTGGTCGCCGGCGCGGTGAACGCCGCAAACAAGAATGGCGCGATGCGCAAACTGCTGGACAAGACCATGGGCGTGCATCCGGAGGCCCCGGTCCCCGAATACCACTCGAACAAGGGCCGCTCGCGCCTGGCCAAGGTCGCCAAGGGCGTGAGCAATCCCGAGCCGGCCGGTGCCACCCAGGGCAAGGTGGCTATTTACGCCACCTGCTACGGCAACTACAACGAGCCGCATCTGGTCGAAGACATGGTCAAGGTCTTCGAGCACAACGGTATCGAGGTCACGCTGGTCGAGAAGGAAAAATGCTGCGGCATGCCCAAGCTGGAGCTGGGTGACCTGGAATCGGTTCAGGCCTCGAAGGAGGCCAACATCCCGGCGATGAAGCGCATGATCGATCAGGGCTACGACATCGTCGCCCCGGTGCCGTCCTGCGTGCTGATGTTCAAGCAGGAACTGCCGCTGATGTTCCCGGACGACGCCGATGTGATCGCGGTGCGCGATCGCATCTTCGACCCGTTCGAGTACCTGATGGAGCGCCACAAGGAAGGCAAGCTGAACACCGACTTCCCCGAGAAGCTCGGCAAGATTGCCTACCACGCGGCCTGCCACCTGCGGGTGCAGAACATGGGTCTGAAGACCCGCGACCTGCTGAAGCTGGTGCCGGATACCGAGATCGACGTGATCGAACGCTGCTCCGGGCACGACGGTACCTACGGCGTGAAGAGCGAGTTCTACGAAACGGCCAGCAAGATCTGCCGGCCCGTGGTCAGCCGCGTGCAGAAGGCCGAGTCCGATCACTACTCGAGCGACTGTCCGATGGCCGGCCACATGATCGAGAACGGACTGCAGGGCAAGGGCGAGGATAAGGCGCCCGAGCATCCGCTGACCCTGTTGCGCCAGGCCTACGGGCTGTAGCCGGCGCTCGACCCACAGGACGCGACACGGGCGGGTAGACGTGCCCGGGAATGGAGAGAAGACATGGCCAGTGACAGCTACCACGAACCCGTCGAGGAACTGAGCGACGAGTCGCGCGAGATGCATCGCGCGATCGTCTCGCTGATGGAAGAGCTCGAGGCGGTGGACTGGTACCAGCAGCGCATCGACGCCTGCAAGGACGACGAACTGAAGGCGATCCTCGCGCACAACCGCGACGAGGAGATCGAACACGCGGCGATGGTGCTGGAGTGGATCCGCCGCCATAACCCGGTGTTCGATCACGAACTGAAAGACAACCTCTGGTCCGACAAGGACTACACCAAGACCGGGCACCATCACGATCACTGATGGTGCCGGCCGTCCCGGCGGGCCAGCCCGACTGACAGAGGTGACGATATGCAGATGGAGGCAAGTGTGGACAAGCTGAGTCGTGACGACCTGTATTCCCTGGAGAAGTACCACGAGGTGCGGCCCCAGTTCCGGGCCGAGGTTATGCAGCACAAGCGCAATCGCGTGGTGCAGGTGGGCCCGGCCGTGACCCTGCACTTCGAGGATCGCAAGACCATGCAGTACCAGATCCAGGAGATGCTGCGGGTCGAGAAGATCTTCGACGCCGAGGGCATCCAGGACGAGCTGGATGCCTACAATCCGCTGATCCCCGATGGTTCCAACTGGAAGGCGACCATGATGGTCGAGTATCCGGACGTGGATGAGCGCAAGGTGCAGCTGTCCAAGCTGATCGGGATCGAGCGCAAGACCTACGTGCAGGTCGAAGGCCATGACAAGGTCTACCCGATCGCGAACGAGGACCTGGATCGGGAGACCGACGACAAGACCTCCTCGGTGCACTTCCTGCGCTTCGAGCTGACCCCGGAGATGGTGACCGCGGCGAAGTCCGGGGCGGCCATTGCCATGGGGGTGGAGCACGAGAACTACAGCCATCGGCTGGACGCCGTCTCCGAGGGCGCGCGCGAGTCGCTCGCGGCCGACCTCGACGCCGTCAACTGAAGCGGTCCCTATGCCCGCTTCAGGAAAGGCGCCTCCGGGCGCCTTTTTCGTGTCCAGGCACGGTGGATCCGGCTCGCGGCGGGTTCCGGTTCCTCCTCAGGTGCTTGCCTCCCTTCGGCCGTTGCGCTCACTCGAAGACGCGTGCAGCTGAGCGGCGGGAGCCGCGTTGCCCCGGCCCCTTGGGCCTGATCGTCCGACGAAACCGCCGCAAACGCCCGGCCATGGTGGCATGCTGCGCTTCAAGCGCGCGTGCCGAACCTCGCCAGCACTTCCAGCCGGGCGGTGCAATCCATTCTGGGTTCACGACGTTATACAGATTCCGTATAGCATCTCCGCCCCCACCCGAACTGCCAACCCTGTCCCGACCATTTTCTGCCCCGCGCTGGGCCGGTGCTCAACAATGCCCTCCACCCCGAGTATCGCCAGGCAACGCGCGGGGAGTGCGGCGATAAACCGTTCCGCCCGGACCGCTTACCTGTGGACCACCATGAGTTTAACCCCCTGAAAACAGCACGTTCCGATGCTTCTCTCCCAAACAGTGTCCGCTTCCACCACGTCCTCCTGGCGCCACCAGCTCACCTCGCGTTTTAGCCATGTTCCGATCATGGCTAAACTGTCGGAACAGAACCCACCAGAGAGAGTGGCGGAGCGGCGAGGGTCAGGTGATATACAGATTCTGTATATCACCGATATAACAGATTCTGTCTAATCTACTTTGAAGTTTTCGGGAGTGTTCATTGCAAGCAGCAACGATAAAGATATTCTTGGTTCATGGCAGACCAAACGGACTCAGGACAGCGGAGCTCTCTAACTGGTCAGGAAAGGCCATTGCCGCACCGAGAACCGAGATTTCGGAGCTTTTGAGGCGAGAGGAACTATCGAGCCCAGGCTTTTATCTCCTTACTGGCGTGGATCCGGACAACGGCGATCGCACAATCTACATTGGCGAGGCGGAAAATGTGTCCAACCGCCTGAAGGGGCATTCCGCTAAAGATTTTTGGAATGCTGCAACAGTTTTTGTTTCGAAAGACGAAAACCTCACTAAGGCTCATATCCGCTACTTGGAAGGATTGCTAATCGAAAGAGCTAAAAACAATGGCGCTACAATTGTGATGAACTCTGCAAGCAGTGGGGCAAGACTGCCAGAGTCCGATGCTGCAGAAATGGATATCTTTCTCGAAAAGTGCCTTCAGCTCCTTCCTGTTTTAGGTATACCCGATTTTACTGAAAAAGTAGACCAAATCAGCGAGTCGAACGATCTTTTATACTGCAAAATAAAGGGTTTTACTGCAACGGGAAAAAGAACGGCAAATGGCTTTATTGTCTTTGCCGGTTCCCAGGCTGTGCTGGAGCATCGACCATCTGCCAAGCGAATGCGAGACAAGCGAGAAAAGCTGATTGAGAAGGGCCTTCTGCAGGTACAGGGAGATCACCTCGTTTTTATTGATGACGTTGAATTTGGCTCGCCAAGCACTGCCGGCAGTGTTGTACGCGGTGGTAACACCAACGGACTAACCAACTGGAAGAATGTAGACGGAATTCCATTGAAGCAGCTCGAGGAGCAACAAACTTAACAATCGCGTGCAGCGGACAACCTTCCGCTAGCACATATAACAGGGTCGGACCACGGTAAGCCTCTGAACGATCCGAGGAAAATGGTCGATAGAGGGTTTCATTTACGCTTATCGCGGCCATTTTGGCGAGGAAATCGGTCTTCCAGGGGGGGGGGGGGGGGCATGCCACGGGCGAATCGCCATCACTTGCCGGGCCATGTCTCGCATATCACGCACCGGTGCCATAAGCAGGAGTTTCTGCTGAAGTTCGGGCGCGACCGACGGACCAGGAGCAGCCGGGAAGGGGGTGGGGCTGTCCGCTAAAGGGCGTCGAGGACCTCCGAAAGGCGCGAGACCGCGACCACCTCCATGCCCTTGATGGGCTTGCGCGGCGCGTTGGCCGCCGGTGCGATCGCCCGCGTGTAGCCGTGTTTGGCCGCCTCGCGCAGGCGCTCCTCGCCGTTCGGCACCGGGCGGATCTCGCCGGCGAGTCCGACCTCGCCAAAGGCCAGCATCTCCTGCGGCAGCGGCCGGTCGCGAAAGCTCGACAGCGCGGCGGCGAGCATCGGCAGGTCGGCCGCGGTCTCGGTGACGCGCACGCCGCCGACCACGTTCATGAACACGTCCTGGTCGAACAGCGCGACGCCACCGTGGCGGTGCAGTACGGCCAGCAGCATGGTCAGGCGGTTCTGCTCCAGTCCGACGGTGATGCGCCGCGGCTGCGGTGCGTGGCTCTCGGAGACCAGGGCCTGCACCTCCACCAGCAGGGGGCGAGTGCCCTCGCGCGTGACCATCACCACGGAGCCGGGCACCGGCCCCTGATGCCGGGACAGGAAGATGGCGGAGGGATTGGAGACGGCCTTGAGCCCGTTCTCCAGCATCGCGAAAACGCCCAGTTCGTTGACCGCACCGAAGCGGTTCTTCACCGCGCGCAGCATGCGGTAGCGCCCGTCCGGGTCGCCCTCGAAATACAGCACGGTGTCGACCATGTGCTCCAGCACGCGCGGGCCGGCGAGCTGGCCGTCCTTGGTCACGTGCCCCACCAGGATCACGGTGATTCCGCGCTGCTTGGCCAGGCGCACCAGGGCCGCGGCACTCTCGCGCACTTGGCCGACCGAACCCGGCGCGGATTGCAGCGCGGCGGTGTAGAGCGTCTGGATGGAGTCGATCACCAGCACGCGCGGGCGTTCGCGCTCGCAGGTAGCAATCACGTTCTCCACCTGCGTTTCGGTCAGCAGGCGCAGCCCGTCGACCTCGAGCCCGAGGCGGCGCGCGCGCATGCTGATCTGCTGGGCGGATTCCTCGCCGGTCACATAGAGCGTGTCGCCGACCGGTAGCATGGCGAGGGTCTGCAGCAGCAAGGTGGACTTGCCGATACCCGGGTCGCCACCGAGCAGTACGACCGAGCCGTGCACCAGCCCGCCGCCCAGGGCGCGGTCCAGTTCCGACAGGCCAGTCCCGGTGCGCGGGACCTCGGCCATTTCCACCTCGCCGAGCCGGGTGATGCCGGCGACCTCGCCGGCGTAGCCGCCGCGCGGCCCGGCCGGGTTGGCCGGCGCGGCCTCCTCCAGGGTGTTCCAGGCGCCGCAGTCGCCGCACTGGCCGGCCCACTTGGGGCTGACCGCGCCGCAGTCGCGGCAGACATACTGGGTCTTTGCCTTCGCCATCAGGCGTCCTTTTCGTCAGGCGTGGCGGGCAGGTCCGGGGCGACCACGCGCACGGTGCGGATGGTGTTGTTCTTGATCTGCACGACGTCCAGCACGACGTCGTTGATGCGCACACTGGCCGGTGCCTCGGGGATGCTTTCGAGGTATTCGACGATCAGACCGCTCAGGGTCTTGGGGCCATCCACCGGGAGCTCCAGGCCCAGCGAGCGGTTGAGCTCGCGCAGGTGGATGCCGCCATCCACCATCGCCGAACCATCCTCCTGACGCAGCACGTCGTCGCTCATGGCCGGGGAGTCGGTGGTGAATTCGCCAACGATCTCTTCCAGCAGGTCTTCCAGTGTGATCAGACCCTCGATGTCACCGTACTCGTCCACCACCAGGCCGATTCGCTTCTTCTGCTGCTGGAAGTTGATCAGCTGGCGATTCAGCGCCGTGCCCTCGGGGATGAAGTAGGGCGGGCTGAGGATCTGGCGCAGGTCGTCGGCGTCGAATTCGTCGCGTTCGATCAGCGGGATCACGTCGCGGCGGTGCAGGAAGCCGACGATCCGGTCCAGTTCGCCTTCGACCACGGGCAGGCGAGTGAAGCTGCCGTGCACCAGCTGCTCGACGACCTCGTTCCACGGTTCGTTTAGGTCCAGCACCACGATCTCGTTGCGCGGGATCATGATGTCTTCGACCGTGGTGCGTTCCAGATCCAGCAGGTTCAGCAGCATGCGCTGGTGGTTGGCCGGGATCAGAGCGCCGGCCTCGGATACCACGCTGCGCAGCTCGTCGGTATTCAGGGCCGAGCGCTGCCCGGGCTTCATGTGCACCCCGAACAGGCGCAGCACGCCGTTGGCCATGACGTTGATCATCCAGACCACAGGCCACATTACCTTCAGTAGCCCGCAGTAGATCCAGGCGGCGGGATAGGCGACGCGTTCGCTGTGCAGTGCTGCAAGCGTCTTGGGGGCAGTCTCGGCAAAGATCAGCAGGGTCAGCGTCAGCACCCCGGTGGCGATGGCCACGCCGGTATCACCGAACAGGCGCCAGCCGATAAAGGTGGCGATCTGGGCGATCAGGATATTGACGAAGTTGTTGCCGAGCAGGATCAGTCCGATCAGGCGGTCCGGCCGTTCCAGCAGGCGGGCGGCAATCGCGGCGCCGCGGTGTCCGGTCTGGGCGCGGTGGCGCATGCGGTAGCGGTTCAGTGCCATCAGCGCCGTTTCCGATCCGGAGAAGAACGCCGACAAAAGAAACAGCACGAGCAGGGCGCCGAACAGGACGGACAGCGGGATCTCTTGCAACGGGATGGCCTGCGGTCAGGTGTGGGCGGGCTGACGGGGCTGCGTAGTCTGGATCATTTCAGGCAAGCGCCGCCGGGCTGTCAAGCCTGTCGGCCGGGAGCGCCATCAGACGCGCCCGAGGATGATCTCCAGGACCAGCTTGGAGCCGAAATAGGCCAGGACCAGGGCGACAAACCCGCCCGTGGTCCACGCCAGGGCGCGAGTGCCGCGCCAGCCAAAGCGCCAGCGCCCGAGCAGCAGGGTCGAGAAGATCACCCAGGCCAGCAGTGACAGGATGGTCTTGTGGACCAGGTGCTGGGCGAACAGGTCGTCCACGAAGACGAAGCCGGAGAGCAGGCTGAGCCCGAGGAACAGCCAGCCGATGAAGATCATGCGGAACAGCCAGACCTCCATCGAGAACAGTGGCGGCAGGTAGCGCACGATCCCGGCCGTGTGGTGGTTGTGCAGCGCGCGGTGCTGGGCCGTCATGACTGCGGCCTGGGCGGTGGAGAGTGCCAGGAAGGCCCAGCCCAGCGCCGAGAACAGGATATGCAGGTCGATCCCTGCCGAAGTCGCGTAGGACGTGTCGCCGTCACATAGTACTGCGGTCAGGGTGGCCAGCGAGGTCAGTGGCAGGATCACCACGCCGAGTACGGCCAGCGGGTGACGCAGCGCGGTCAGCCATAGCAGGCCTGCAACCAGCCACATCGAGGCCGACAGGGCGTTGCCCAGGCACAGGTTCAGCCCGGCCTCGGTTGCGACCAGCGGGACCAGGGCCCCCAGGTGCGCGAGCAGGGCCGCCAGCCACAGCATCAGGGGGATGCGCGGCTGGCCGGCGGCCAGGGGCTGCGAACGGGAGGCGACGAGCAGGTATCCCGTCGAGACGAGATACAGGGCGACGGCGAGCAATCCAGCGGCGGTGGTCATGGGCGCTGATTATCCCCGCTCGCGCGCGCGAATGCACACCGGGTGGTGGCGACTGCGGTGGCGGGAGGCGGGTCGCAACCCGGCCCGGGGCGGGGGCGCCGTGCAGCGGGGTGGGGCGGCTCGCTATACTATGCGTTTCTGCCCCGTGGTTTCGGGGCATCGCAGCGATTACGGGGACCGACCATGTTCGACGGCCTTTCCAGCCGCCTCCAGGAGACCATGAAGCGCCTGAAAGGCCAGGCGCGGCTCACCGAGGACAACATCCAGGACGCATTGCGCGAGGTGCGCATGGCACTGCTGGAGGCCGACGTGGCCCTGCCGGTAGTGCGCGAGTTCGTCAAGGACGTCAAGGAAAAGGCCCTGGGCAAGGAGGTCATCGGGAGTCTGACCCCGGGGCAGGCCCTGATCAAGGTCGTCCACGACGAACTGATCGCGACGATGGGTGGCGAGAATGCCGCGCTGAACCTCGCGGTCCAGCCGCCGGCCGTGGTGCTGGTGGCCGGTCTGCAGGGTGCGGGCAAGACCACCAGCATTGGCAAGCTCGCGCGCCTGCTGCGCGAGCGCGAGAAGAAGAAGGTCGCGGTGGTCAGCTGCGACGTCTACCGACCGGCGGCGATCCAGCAGCTGGAGACGCTGGCGGGGCAAGTCGGGGTCACGTTCTATCCCAGCGACACCAGCCAGCAGCCCGAGGCGATTGCAAGTTCGGCGGTGGAACAGGCGCGCCGCGACGGTACCGAGGTGTTGCTGGTGGATACCGCCGGGCGGCTGCATGTCGACGCAGACATGATGGCCGAGGTGAAGGCCCTGCATCAGGCGATCGACCCGATCGAGACCCTGTTCGTGGTCGACTCCATGACCGGCCAGGACGCGGCGAACACCGCGCGCGCCTTTGGCGATGCCCTGCCGCTGACCGGCGTGGTGCTGACCAAGGCCGACGGTGACGCCCGCGGCGGTGCCGCGCTGTCGGTGCGCCAGATCACCGGGGTGCCGATCAAGTTCATCGGCATGGGCGAGCGCCCGGATGCGCTGGAGCCGTTTCATCCCGAGCGTATCGCCTCGCGCATCCTTGGCAAGGGTGATGTCCTGTCCCTGGTCGAGGAGGCCAGCCGTCAGGTCGACCAGGACAAGGCCGCCAAGCTCACGCGCAAGCTGAAGAAGGGGCGCGGCTTCGACCTGAACGACTTGCGCGAGCAGCTCGGCCAGATGCAGAAGATGGGCGGGATCAGCTCGATGCTGGAGAAGCTGCCCGGGGGCGGCAAGCTGCCGGACGCGGTGAAGAATCAGGCTAACGACAAGGAGATCGGTCGCATGATGGCCGTGATCTCGTCGATGACCGAGCACGAGCGCCGGCATCCGGACATCATCAAGGGTTCGCGCAAGCGCCGGATCGCCGCAGGGGCCGGAGCCCAGATTCAGGATGTGAATCGCCTGCTCAAGCAGCATGCACAGATGAGCAAGGCGATGAAGAAATTCTCCAAGGGCGGTGCATCGAAAATGATGCGCGCCCTGGGTGGAAAACTTGGCGGTATGGGTGGAATGGGTGGCCCCGGAGGGGGCATGCCGTTCCGCTAGTCACCGCTGCAACGGCCGTTCGCACCTTGTGCTGGCGGCGGGATCCGTTATAATCGCGCGTTTTCTCGAGAAAACGGACTCAAACGGGGTTCAACAGAACATATGGTTACGATTCGCCTGCTTCGCCGCGGCGCCAAAAAGCGCCCGTTCTATTCGATCGTCGTCACCGATTCGCGCAAGCGTCGGGACAGCGGTTACAAGGAACAGATCGGTTTCTACAACCCGGTCGCCCGCGGCCAGGAAGAGCCGCTGCGCATCGACTTGGAGCGCGTGGACCACTGGCTGGGCCACGGCGCCAGCATGTCCGAGCGCGTGAATCACCTGGTCAAGGGTTACCGCAAGCAGCAGCAGTCCGCAGCGGCCTGAGGCCGTCCTGCGGACGGATCGACCCGTGGCGGCGGTCATGAACGAGGCGGTTGAGCGTATCCGCGTCGGGCGTGTTTCCGGAGTCTACGGAGTCAAGGGCTGGGTCCGGGTGTTTTCCGAGACCGAGCCGCGCGCTGCGATCGCCGAGTTTCCGCAGTTGTGGATGCAGTTTGGCGGGGATTGGCGTCTGGTCGATGTCGAAGGTGGCCGTGCCCACGGCGCCGGGGTGGTGATGAAATTCCGCGAGGCCGCGGACCGGGATGCGGCCTACGGCCTGATCGGCGCGGAGCTGGCCATCGAGCGTGACTGGCTGCCGCCGGCCGAGGAGGGTGCCTATTACTGGGCCGATCTTCTGGGCATGGCCGTGGAGAACGTTGACGGGACACCGCTGGGGACCATCTCTGGTTTTATCGAGACGGGCGCCAACGACGTGCTGGTAGTTCGCGGTGACCGGGAGCGTCTGATCCCCTGGGTGCGCAACCAGTACGTGCTGGACGTGGACCTCGAGGCTCGCCGAGTGCGGGTCGACTGGGATCCCGAATTCTGAAGCCGCGAGGATGCGTTTCGACGTCATCTCGCTGTTTCCCGAGCTGGTCGCGGCGGTTGGCGAATCCGGCGTGACCGGCCGAGCCGTGGAGCGCGGCAGACTGGAGCTGAAATACTGGAATCCGCGTACCTGGGGTGCAGGATTCCACCAGGCGGTGGATGACCGGCCCTATGGCGGTGGTCCCGGCATGGTGATGCAGTACGCGCCGCTGGCCTCCGCGCTGGCGGCGGCACGGGCCGACGCCGATGGCCCCCTGCATGTGATCGCGCTGACCCCGCAGGGGCGGCCGATCCGGCAGGCGATGCTGCGGGAACTGGCTACCTGCTCGCGGGTGGCGCTGGTCTGCGGTCGGTACGAGGGCATCGACGAACGCTTCATCGAGGCGCAGGTCGATGTCGAGTGGTCGCTGGGCGACTTCGTGCTGTCCGGTGGCGAGCTGGCGGCGATGGCCGTGATCGACGGCTGCGCCCGGCTGCTGCCAGGGGTCCTGGGCCATGCGGATTCCGCGGACCAGGACTCCTTTAGTGCCGGGCTGCTGGACTGCCCGCACTACACCCGGCCGGACACCGTTGCCGGACGGGCGGTACCGCCGGTGTTGCTCGGGGGCGACCACGGCGCCATCCGCCGCTGGCGCCGGCGCGAGGCGCTGGGCAGGACCTGGAGTCGGCGGCCGGATCTGCTGGCCCGGATGGAACTCGGGGCCGAGGATGCGGCCCTGTTGGACGAATACCGTGTGGGTGGCCATAAGGGCGATCCGCACACCGAAAGCGATGATTGAGGTCGAGCAATGAACAACGTCATTCAGGAACTGGAAGCCGAGCAGATGAAGTCGGATGTGCCCGACTTCGGCCCCGGCGATACCTTGGTAGTGCAGGTGAAGGTGCGCGAGGGCGACCGCGAGCGCCTGCAGGCCTTCGAGGGCGCTGTGATTGCGGTGCGCAACCGTGGCCTCAACTCGGCCTTCACCCTGCGCAAGGTCTCCTACGGCAACGGCGTGGAGCGGACCTTCCAGACCCACAGCCCGCAGATCGCCGAAATCAAGGTGAAGCGCCGCGGCAAGGTGCGTCGCGCCAAGCTGTACTACCTGCGCGACCGTACCGGCAAGGCCGCCCGCATCAAGGAAGACATCAAGGCCGCGAAGTAATGCGGTCGGGCGGGGCGCGGGGTTCGATGACCGCGTCCCCGCCACGCGGGTGCTGCGTCACCTGATGTCGGCGGTTTCCACGCCTCGCAGCCAGCGCTGCCTCCTGCCGGGGGTGGCGCTGGCTTTTGTGTGGCTGGAATCTGCCCGTGGCGACCTTCTGGCCTGCGACTGGCAGGACCCGGAGGCACCCGATGCGCTCCGCCCTCTGGCGGATATCCCCGGCGCCGACCTGCAGCCCCCCGGCTTCGACCCCGTTGCATACGGCCGCGATGCCGCGGCGTGGCAGCCGACCCCGGCGGTGCCTCCCGGCAGCGCCCACTCGCGCCGCGTGTGGGCCGCGCTCTCGGCGATCCCGGTGGGCGAGGTACGCACCTACGGGCAGATCGCCGCCGAGGTCGGTTCGGCTCCACGCGCGGTGGGGCAGGCCTGTCGAGCAAACCCCTGGCCTCTGTTCATTCCCTGTCACCGGGTCGTGTCCGCGCGCTTTCGTACCTCTCGCGACGTCGGCGGCTATGCCGGCGACCAGGTGGGCGAGCTGGCGCAGGTCAAGCGCCTGCTACTGGCCCACGAAGGGGTGCTTGCGCCCCGCTGATCCCCGCCGCACGGGCCGGTACCCGCGCGCCCGCCGTCTGTGTCCGGCACGCCCTTGCGCCCATGGCGCCGCTCCGCGGCACGCTGATCGGGACTTTCGCCCGCTGCATCAGCGGCTTGCCCGTCAAGGCCTGCCGCCCCCCGCCTGAACACGGCCTGAAAAAAACGCTCCGAACCGGGAATAGACCCCAGGGCTGTCGCGTCTGCCACTCGGTGCTGATGCCCAAGAACCGTTGAAAAACAGACTTTTAGGAAACGCTAATATAGTCTTTTATGTTGACAGCGCGCACCCGGGTTCAGCACTCTGCTACACAGGTCCGGGCCAGAGGAGTCCCGGGCTTAACCGAAAAAAACCCGTGTGATGGAGGTTTCCATGTTCAAGAAAGCATTGCTTGCGTTGCCCGTAGCAATGGCTGTTGGGGCTGCGGCTCAGGCCGGCGAGTGGCAGGACCCCAATGATGTGCTGCAGAATCTGCTGCAGAACAACCCCGATTCCAAGTACCTGCATCAAAGTGAAATGAACATCATGATGATGCCGGACAACCCGGCCCTGTGGCTGGTCGAAGAAGGCGAGGAACTGTTCTACGCCCAGCGTGGCCCGAACAACGTCTCCCTGGAAGGCTGCGACTTCGGCAAGGGCCCGGGCGAGCTCGAGGGTGCTTACGTCGAGCTGCCGCGCTACTTCGACGACGTGGGCAAGGTGATGGACTTCGAGATGCGCCTGGTGCACTGCATGAAGGAACTGCAGGGCTTCACCAGTGACGACTCCGCCGTCGGCCAGCGTCACGGCTCCGGCTCGGACATCATGAAGCTCACCACCTACATCGCTCACCAGTCGTCCGGCATGGCGTGGAACCCGCCGCTGGATCATCCGGAAGAACAGGCCATGCGGGACGCTGGCGAAGTGCTCTTCTTCCGTCGTGGCGGTGCGATGGACTTCAACTGTGCCTCCTGCCACGGGGATGCGGGCAAGCAGATCCGTGCCTCCGTGCTGCCGCAGATGCGCGATAGCCAGGAATGGACCAAGGCGGTCTCGTGGCCGGCCCATCGCGCGGGTCAGGACAACGTGCGTAGCCAGAACCACCGTATCCGCGGTTGCGTATGGCAGATGCGTCATGCCGGCATCCTGCCGGACACCCCGGTGAACACCGCCCTGATTTCCTTCTGGAACGATGCGGCGCGTGGCGAACCGGCCATCCTGCCTGATCTGAAGCGGTAATCTACGGACGCAATAGGAGACACCAAGTATGTTTAAAAAGAATGCTGTTGCGGCCGGCATGGCCGCGTTCGCATCCGTCGCCCTGGCCGCGGGCTGCGCGGTAGCCGACGGGAGCAAGGGCTCGGACGTCGACATCACCGCGATGAGCGCCGAAGAGCTTGCCGAATACTTCATCTTCGAGACCGGCAGCTTCCGCGATCAGGAGATGCAGGAAGGTGGTACCTGGCGTGATCGCATGACCCAGGATGACATCCAGAAGGCCTGCTCCATGGAAGGTAACCCGGACGGCGAGACCGCCGGCCGCGTCGTCGCAATGGCCCGCGCCTCCTACGAGGCCCCGGAGAGCATCGAGCTGGGTGACTGGCGCAAGGGTGCCGAGCTGGCCGATTCCGGCTTTGGCTATCGCATGGGCCACAACAATGACAACCACGGTCAGCGCGAGCCGGGTGGCAACTGCTACAACTGCCACGTGTTCGACCCGCGCGTGTCCGTACAGGGCACTATTGGTCCGAGCCTGGTGAACTACGGTGCCAATCGTGGCACCAGCGAAGCGGTCCTGCGCTACGTGCATGAGGTGATCTCGAACCCTCACCAGTACTTCCCGTGCACGGAGATGCCGCGCTTCAACACCGTCGATCGCCAGCTCCTGACCGACGAGCAGATCAGCCATATCATGGCGTATCTGCTGGATCCGGAGTCGCCGGTCAACAACCAGTAAGCATTGTTCTGGTCGAGGGCAGCCTGTAAGGGCTGCCCTTTTTGAATGGCCGCGGGGTTGCTCGCGGTGATCCTTCTACGAATTTTTACCAGCGTCTCTTCAATGCGCGACCTCGGTTGCGCGGCCAGGCCGGGTAGTGACCGCGCCTGCAGGGGGAGCGCTGAACAATGTTTCCCTGGGGGGCATTGGGCGTATACGCCTTTAGGGCATCGGTACCCGAACCGGCAAGAAGCGGCATCAGCCGACGCAAGAGGAGACATCAGGGATGCTCAAGAAGAAGACAGTTGGGGCGGGCTTGGCCCTCGTGGCGTCCACCGTGCTGATCGCGGGCTGCGACGGCTGGTTGGGCGAAACCGGAGGCGAGGTCGACATTACGGCGATGAGCGCCGAAGAATTGGCGGACTATCTCGTGCTGGAGACGGGCAGCTACCGTCTCGAGCAGGAGGCACAGGAAGGTGGTTCGGCACGCGATCGCATGACCCAGGACGGTATCCAGGCCGCCTGTTCGCTCGAAGGCGACCCGGATGCCGAGACCGCGGGCAATGTGATTGCGATGGCTCGGGAGAGTTACGAGGCACCGCCCGGAGGAGCGCGACTCGGGAACTGGCGGCGGGGTGCCGAACTGGCACGTTCGGGATATGGCTATCGTGTCGGCCATCGCAACGACGATCACGGTCAGCGCGAACCTGGTGGCAACTGTTACGCCTGCCACCAAATGGACCCGGCCGAGGAACTCTACGGTACCCTGGGGCCGAGTCTGGCGGGCTATGGTGCAACGCGCGGCAACGACAGTGCGGTGGTGAATTACGTGCATCAGGTGGTCTCCAACCCGCACCAGTATTTCCCCTGCACGCAGATGCCTCGTTTCGGCCGCAACAACTTCCTCACTGAAGAGCAGATTGCGCATATCATGGCGTACCTGCTGGACCCGGCTTCTCCGGTCAACCAGTAATCCGTTCACACGGTCGAGGGTGGTCCTGACGGGCTGCCCTTCTTGAGCCACCGCGGGTACGCTCGCGGTGGCTTTTTGCTTTGGGGGGCGCATGCTCAGCTATCAGCACGACTATCACGCCGGCAACTTCGCCGATGTCCACAAGCATCTCGTGCTCTGGCAGGTACTGGAGGCGATGCGCGTGCGTGACAAGCCGTTCGTGGTGCTCGACCTGCATGCGGGTGCCGGGGGGTATGACCTCAGCGGTGCCAGAGCGCACAAGACTCAGGAGGCCGCCGCCGGGATCGCGCGGCTCTGGGGCGCCGACACGGCCGACTCGCCGGAGTGCATCCGTGAATTCCTGAAGACCCTGCGCGGATTCCAGCCCCAGCCGCCACGCCTGACGATCTACCCCGGATCGCCGCTGCTGATTCAGTCGCGGCTGCGCGAGCGTGATCGCCTGGTCGCCTGCGAGCTGCATCCGGAAGCGCATGCGCGCCTGCAGAACGGCCTGGCCGGTGATGCGCGTTGCCACGTGCACCGGCGCGATGCTCGCGAGGCGGCACGTGCCCTGTTTCCGCCGACGCCGCGACGCGGGCTCGCCCTGCTGGACCCGTCCTACGAGCGCAAGGCGGAGTACCGCGAAGTGGCGGAGATGGTCGTCAGCATCCGGCAACGCTGGAACACGGGCACCGTGCTGATCTGGTATCCGGTCCTTGCGGGCCGGCCGGATCACGCGCTGCGCGAGCAGATTCGAAGTGAGCTGGACGACCCCTGGCTGCTGAGTGAACTGCGCCTTGTGCGCGAGCCGGACCGTCATCTGGGGCTGGCCGGTTCCGGGATGCTGGTTCTGCGCCCGCCGTGGCAGCTCGAGGCGCGTCTGCCGAAGTGTCTGCTGCCGGCATGGCGACGGCTCGACCCGGAGCAGCAGGGTGGCCTTTACCAGGCGATGGCCCTTGAAAACGGGAAGGGCGACCCTACGTTGCGACGTGTCGAGACCATTTGAAGGACGAGCCGGACATGAGTGAAACCCAGACCGACCCGAACACCGAGACCCGCCGCTTCGAGACCGAGGTCAGTCAGTTGCTGCAGTTGATGATCCACTCGCTGTATTCCAACCGCGAGATCTTCCTGCGCGAACTGGTCTCCAACGGTGCCGATGCGTGTGACAAGTTGCGCTTCGAGGCGCTGGCCCGGCCCGACGCGATCCCGCAGCCGGCCGAGCTGGCAATCGACGTCGAGGTGGATCCGGAGGCGCGCACGGTGACGGTCCGCGACAACGGTATCGGAATGTCCCGCGAGGAGGTGGTCGAGCATATCGGCACCATCGCGCGTTCTGGCACCAAGGCCTTCCTCGAGAAGCTGACCGGCGATCAGAAGAAGGATTCGCAGCTGATCGGTCAGTTTGGGGTCGGATTCTACTCCTCGTTTATCGTAGCCGACCATGTCCGCCTCGAGACTCGGCGAGCGGGGACGTCCGAGGAAGCCGGTACCCGCTGGGAGTCGCGCGGCGACGGCGAGTACACACTTGCCGACTGCGAGCGCCCCGAGGCCGGCACCGAGATCACGCTGACGCTGAAGGAGGACGCCGACGAGTTCCTCGAGTCCTTCCGTCTGCGCCACATCATCAGCCGCTACTCCGATCACGTGGCGTTCCCGATCCGCATGCGCAAGGCGGACGACGACGGCAAGCCCACTGACGAGTGGGAGACCGTCAACCGTGCCAATGCGCTGTGGACCCGCTCCAAGAGCGAGATCAGCGACGAGGAGTACCGCGAGTTCTACAAGCACGTCGCGCACGACTTCGAGGACCCGGCCGCCTGGACCCACAACCATGTCGAGGGGCGCCAGGAGTACACCACGCTGTTCTACATCCCGAAGCGCGCCCCGTTCGACCTGTGGGACCGCGACGCGCGCCATGGCGTCAAGCTCTACGTAAAGCGCGTGTTCATCATGGACGACGCCGAGAAGCTCCTGCCGAACTACCTGCGCTTCGTGCGCGGGGTGGTGGACTCGGCCGATCTGCCGCTGAACGTCTCGCGCGAGATCCTGCAGGACAACCGCCTGGTCGACTCGATCCGTTCCGGCTCGGTCAAGAAGATCCTCGGCCTGCTGGAAAGCATTGCGAAGAACGAACCAGAGAAATACGCCGAGATCTGGCAGAACTTCGGCCGCGTGCTGAAGGAGGGTCCGGGCGAGGACCACGGCAATCGCGAGCAGATCGCGGGCCTGCTGCGCTTCGCCAGCACGCACAATGATGACGACACCCAGAACGTCGCGCTGGCCGACTACATCGACCGGATGAAGGATGGCCAGGACGCGATCTACGTGATCAGTGCGGACAACGCCAGCGCGGCGCGCAACAGCCCGCACCTGGAGATCTTCCGCAAGCATGGTATCGAGGTGCTGCTGCTGTCTGACCGGGTCGACGAGTGGTTGCTCTCGCACCTGCGCGAGTTCGACGGCAAGGCGATCAGGAATGTCGCCAAGGGTGATCTGGATCTGGACAAGATCATCGGCGACGACGCGGCGCAAGAGGATGCCGCGGACGACAGCGCGAAGACCGAACAGGACCTGGGCGACCTGCCCGAGCGCATCCAGGCCGCGCTGGGCGAGCGTGTCGACTCGGTGCGCGCCTCGAAGCGCCTGGTCGATTCGCCGGCCTGCATCGTGCTCGGCGAGCACGAGATGGCGCTGTACCTGCAGGAGCTACTGAAACAGGCTGGGCAGGAGACCTTCTCCAGCAAGCCGGTCCTCGAGATCAACCCGAAGCACCCGCTGGTCGAGCGCCTGCGCGCGGCCGAAGGGGACGACTTCGGCGATCTCGCCTCGCTGCTGTTCGACCAGTCGCTGCTGGCGGAAGGCGGGCAGCTGGAGGATCCGGCGGGTTTTGTCGCCCGGTTGAACCGGCTGCTGCTGCAGAAGGCCGCCTGATCGGGTCGATCACCCGCTGGAAACCCCGTGCGCGGCGGGTGACCTGACGCGGAAGCCCATTCCGCGTTACCCTGAGCCGTTCACGTATCAAGAGGGCAGAGCCCATGCAAGTCGCGCAGAATGCCGTTGTGGCCATTCACTACACCCTGACCAACGACGCTGGCGAAAAGATCGACAGCTCCGAAGGCCGCGAGCCGCTGGCCTACCTGCACGGGAACGGCCAGATCGTCCCGGGTCTGGAGAAAGAGCTGGAAGGCAAGGCCGCCGGTGACAAGGTCCAGGCCAAGGTTTCCCCGGCAGAGGGCTATGGCGAGAAGATCGATGCCATGGTCCAGCAGATCCCGATGGAGGCCTTCCAGGGCGTGGAATCGGTCGAGCCGGGGATGCAGTTCCAGGCCCAGACCGAGAATGGCCCGCTGACAGTCACCGTGACCAAGGTCGAGGGTGACACCGCCACGGTCGACGGCAATCACCCGCTGGCCGGCGAGACCCTGAACTTCGACGTCGAGATCGTCGAGGTGCGCGAGGCGTCTGCCGAAGAGCTGGAGCATGGTCACGCCCATGGGGTCGGTGGCCACCAGCACTGATCGCGCTACGCGATTCGCCCTACGCAGGGGCGGACCTTGCAAGGCCCCGGTTTCCGGGGCCTTTTTTATGGATACGGTTCCTTGGTGATCGATCCTGAACGGTGTTGCAAATCATTCGCATTAACGATAATGTGCCGCGCATGCTGAGTGAAGGGGCAGAACGCGAAATGCCGGCTGGCAAGCGCCGGGGGTTGAATCCCGGGGACGCGCCGTGAATGCGATGCGTCGTGCCCCGGCCGGGCGGCTGCGTCCGCTCGTGCTGGGGGTGAGCCTGAGTGTCGTGCTGCATGGTTCGGTGCTCGCCGGCCTCTGGTTCCTGCGCGATGCCACCGAGCCGGAGTGGACGGAATCCCGCGGCGACGGCGGACTGCAGGCGCACTGGGTCGATCTGGATGCGATGCGCCCGGATGATTCGCTCGCGGCGGTCGAGCCGGAGCCGGAGCCGGAGCCGGAGCCGGAGCCAGAGCCAGAGCCAGAGCCAGAGCCAGAGCCAGAGCCAGAGCCAGAGCCAGAGCCAGAGCCAGAGCCAGAGCCAGAGCCAGAGCCAGAGCC
>NZ_KB898042.1 GCF_000377345.1 Thioalkalivibrio sp. ALJ16
GTTCCCTTGTGCAGAGTGACTGCACGGCAGTCACCGCGCCTTGTTCGCACGCAAAAGCGACTCGAGCGCGGACGTGCGATTCAATCAGCGTCTCCCTAGAAGTTTTCGGTGGAGGTGAACAGGCCGACGCGCAGGTCGTGGGCTTCGTAAATGGGACGCCCGTCGACCTCGACAATGCCGTCGCCGATGCCGAGCACCAGCTTGCGCGCGATCACCCGCTTCATGTCGATGCGGTAGGTGACCTTCTTCGCGGTGGGCAGCACCTGGCCGGTGAACTTGACCTCGCCCACGCCGAGGGCGCGGCCGCGACCGGGGTTGCCCAGCCAGGCGAGATAGAAGCCGACCAGCTGCCACATCGCGTCGAGCCCGAGGCAGCCGGGCATGACCGGATCGCCGGGGAAGTGGCAGGCGAAGAACCAGAGGTCGGGGTCGATGTCCAGTTCGGCGATCATCTGGCCCTTGCCGTGCTCGCCACCGTCGCTGTTGATGGTGGTGATCCGATCCATCATCAGCATGTTGGGTACGGGCAACTGGGCATTGCCCGGGCCGAACATGTTGCCGTAGCCACAGGCCAGGAGTTCATCGCGATCGTACTGGTTCTTCTGCATGAGAATGCCGCTCGGGGAAAAGGCCGGTATTGGACCGAAACCCGCGCGCAAAAGCAATTGTGGCGGGTTTCGGGGCAGGGCCAGCGGCGCCTGTGTCCAGGCTTGCAGACTCCCGGGGCAGCTACAGACGGGAGGCGCCGGGGCCGTACCTGAGCGCGCGGCCGGGTGCTGGCGCGGTGTCAGGCGTCGGCGGGGTAGCGCAGCAGTTCGGCGAGGGTGAAAAAGCGGTCGCCGCGCAGGTAGCCGGCCTGGACCTCGGCGATCAGGGCGCCGGGACGACCCTGAGCGTCGCGTTCGGCGACCCAGTGCGCCGGCACCGTGTCCAGCACATGGGTGCAGGCAAGGTGGCCGTTTTCCAGGTGGCTGGCGTGTACCTCGCCGGTCTGCCGGTCACGAAAGGCCGGGACCCAGCCAGCGGTAAATCCGGCATCCAGCCAGGACGGGTTTTCGGCACGGGCCGTTGGGGCGGCGGGCAGAAGGTCGAGGCTGAGCATGGCGAATTCTCCGGGGATTTAATCCGGATATCGGCCCCGGTGGCGCAAACTTGAGTGCCGCTGTGCGTGGTCGCGCGCAGGAGTCGGTTTGATCCGACATAATCGGGGCCGGTGCCGGGCCTGCGCAGTTGCACCGCTGAAGACGTGCACCGACCATGCCGGTGAGGCGCGCCCGGGACGGGTTGGCGCTGCCTGTACAAGAACAACAAGCAAGGGGTTGTCGTGGCCATCACTGTTTTGCTGTGGGTACTGGGGGTTGTTGTCGCGATCGTGGTGCTGGATCTTGCGCGGCGGCCTCTGCGGCGGCTGCTGGTGGGGCTGACCGGGGGGCTGACCCGGCTGGTTTGCGCGTTGCGGCGGCAGGTCCAGCATCTGCGGGACGCGGCCCATCACTGGCATCAGGCGCATCTGGCGCGGCTGGAGGCGGAACGTGTGCACGTCGCGGTGCATGCGCTGGAGCGGCGTTATGCCCGACTGGTGGGGCATGACCTGGCCGCGATCCCGGACCTGCGCCAGCAGGTGCACGAGACCCTGCGCGCGCTGGAGGATGCCTACACCCGGGACGAGGCGCGTCTGTCCGCCGAACCCGGCTGGGTGACGCGCCTGGAGGCGTTGGCGAATGCGCCGGTGGCCGATACGCCGCAGGGACAGCGCCTGGCGCAGGACATGCAGGAGACGATTCTGCGGATCGCAAGGCTGGGTATGGAGGAGCACCGCCAGATGGCACGGGGCCTGGTGTCGGCCAGGCGCCGTCTGGAGGCCCCGCTGCACGAACTGACCGGGCGGCTGGAACAGGTGCATCGACGCCTGGCGGATCTGCAGCGCCAGGGGGAGCGTCTGGACAACGGGCTTTCGCGCTGCGAGAGCCGCGACCACCCGGCGCGTCGGCAGTTGCCGGCCTACGCGCAGGCGGGCAGCCAATGGCTGGTGGGCGTGGCGGGGCTTGCGCTGACCGGGGTGGCGGTGGTGGTCTACCAGCGTCTGTTCGATCCGGCCCTGGGGGCGCAGTTTCCGGCCACCATGGAGGCCTCCGGCTTCGCCTTTCCGGACCTGGTGGTGGTGACCCTGCTGGGGGCGGCCGCGGTGGCGGGCTGGCTGCTGGCGGAGGCGCGCGGGGTGTCGCGGCTCCTGCCGCAGGCGATGATGGACGGCAGCGAGGGCCTGCGTCGGGCGCTGGTGGTGCTGGCCGGGCTGGTGCTGGCGGTGCTGGCGCTGGTCTCGGCCGTGGGCGGGTTCCATCTTGAGTGGGTCGCGTACCGCCAGGAGTTGATGGATACGCTGCTGGCGGGTGCGGAAGCGCCGCCGGCGAGTCTGAATCTGTTCGAACAATCGGTGGGCGCGGTCCTGGGGCTGCTGGTCCCACTGATTGTGGCCCTGGCGCCGGTGTGGCTGGTCGGACTCCTGCAGTCCACGCGGGTGATGCTCGGCGGCCTGCTGACGCTGGTACTGTCGCTGCTGGCGGGTATTCTGTACCTGCTGGCGGTGGCCGCCGCGCAGGTGCGGCGGCTGCTGCCGGTGGTGTTTGATCTGGTGACCCTGCCGTCGCGCGCGCTGCGCGAGCAGTTCATGTGACTCTCGAGTCATGTGAGTCCCGAGCCTCAACGGTAATGTGAACCCGTTCAACCCGCAGTGTGGCGTTGCGTGCGTCGGCCCCGGCCCGCTGTAGAATGCGGCGCCGGAGATCCCTGACCCAGCAAGAGATGGCAGCAGACATGACGATGAATCGGTGGTCGACACGCGCGATGGCGCTGGTCCTGGGTGGAATGCTGGTGCTGGCCTGGAGTGGCGCGGCAGCACAGCAGACCCGCTATGTCAGCGAGGAACTCGAGGTCGGGGTGCGCGGTGGCCCCTCGAACCAGAACCGCATTGTCAGTGCGGTGCGCGCCGGACAGCCGCTGACAGTGCTGGAGGCATCCGGCGATGGCTGGAGCCGGGTGCGGCTGCCCAGTGGCAACGAGGCGTGGATCCTGACCCGCTACCTGCAGGACGAGCCGCATTCGCGTGAGCGCCTGGCCGAGGTCGAGGCCGAGCTGGCCGAGATCCGCTCCGGTGCGGATGACCAGGAGGGACGGATCGCGGAGCTGCTGGACCGGCGCAACGCGCTCACGTCCGAGCGCGACGAGCTGCAGGCGCAGCTTGCGGACATGGAGACGGAGCTGGAGGAACTGCGGGATATTGCCTCGCGCCCCCAGGAGATCCAGCGGGAAAACCGGCGCCTGGAAGGCGATCTGGTCGAGGCGCGGGATGCCGCCGACGAGTTTCGTCGTCAGGTCGAGGTGATGCAGGCCGACAGCCAGCGCCGCTGGTTCATGACCGGAGCCCTGGTCACGGTGGGCTCGGTGATCCTCGGCATCATCCTGACCCGGATCCCCACCCGCCGGCGCCGCAGCGACTGGGTCTGACCGCGGTGGCTCCGCGCGCCGCGAGGCGATCGCGGCGCCGTCCGTCCGCGGGGAACCACCCGCTTCTTGCACGGTCCCATCGCAGTCGGTAGGCTTCCGCGTTCGTCTGCCAGGGGCCGCCATGCGCCGGCCTCGCTTTCGGCGACGGAAGAACTCCCCCTGCGTAACGCGACCGTTGCGCCCTTGGCCCGGAACTGAAAGGACTGAACTGGCCGGATGCTCTACGCGATTCTGTCAATATTTCTGGTGGCGGCGGTTGCCCCCGTGGTCCACCGTCTGACCGGCCGTGCCAGTGGCTGGGTGCTGGGCCTGCTCCCGGCGGCCCTGTTCGTCTATTTCCTGAGTTTCCTGCCGGCGGTCTCCAGCGGCGAGTCCATCGTGCTGGTCTGGCCATGGATGCCGGGGCTGGATATCCAGCTGTCGTTCCTGGTCGACGGCCTGTCGCTGCTGTTCGCGCTGCTGGTATCGGGTATCGGGTTCTTCATCGTCACCTACGCCGGGCGCTACCTGCAGGCGCACCGCGACCTCGGGCGTTTCTACGTGATTATCCTCGCCTTCATGGGCTCCATGCTGGGGCTGGTGCTGGCGGACAACCTGATTGCGCTGTTCGTGTTCTGGGAGCTGACCAGCATCACCTCCTACCTGCTGATCGGCTACAACCACGAGGACAAGGACGCCCGCAAGTACGCCCTGCAGGGTCTGTTCGTGACCGTGGGCGGCGGGCTGGCGCTGCTGGCTGGCATCATCATGCTCGCGATGGCCGGAGGGTCCTGGGAGCTGTCCGAGATCCTGAACAACGGCGACGTGGTGCGCGAACATGCGTTGTATCTGCCGCTGCTGCTCCTGATCCTGCTCGGGGCGTTTACCAAATCCGCCCAGGTGCCGTTCCATTTCTGGCTGCCGCGCGCGATGGCCGCGCCGACGCCGGTCTCGGCCTATCTGCATTCCGCGACCATGGTGAAGGCCGGTGTTTACCTGCTGGCGCGCCTGAATCCGTCGCTGGGCGGCACCGACATCTGGTTCACCACGCTGGCCCTGTTCGGCGCGGTCACCATGTTTACCGGCGTGTTCCTGGCGTTCCGGTCCACGGGCGTGAAGAAGGTGCTGGCGTATTCCACGGTGATGGCCCTGGGTACGCTGACCATGCTGATCGGGGTCGGCACCGAGACCGCGCTGCTGGCGGCGATGGCCTTCCTGCTGGCGCACTCGCTGTACAAGGGCGCGCTGTTCATGGTCGCCGGGATTCTCGATCACGAGGCCGGCGCGAAGGACTTCCTGCAGACCGGCGGGTTGCGCAGTGCACTGCCGGTGACGGCGGCGTTCGCGATCCTGGCCGCGCTGTCGCTGGGGGGCGTGATCCCGCTGTTCGGGTTTGTCGCCAAGGAGCTGATGCTGGAGGCGGTGCTTGACGCCCCGGGCCTGGTCGGCATCCTCAGCCTGTTCGCGGTGCTCACGGCCATCCTCGGGGTCGCGGTGGCGGCGATCGTCGGTATCCGGCCCTGGTTCGGCGCGCGCGCCGACACGCCGAAGACGCCGCAGCACGAGGCACCGGTGGCGATGTTGGCCGGGCCGGCGGTACTGGCCAGCTTGGGGCTGATCTTCGGCCTGGGGCCGGGCCTGGCCGACCAGGGCCTGATCAACGCCGCCGCGGCCAGCGTGCAGGGCGCACCGGTGGATGGCTATCTGGCGCTGTGGCACGGCATCAATCTGCCGCTGGCGATCTCGGCGTTCAGCCTGGTGGCCGGTGGGCTGCTGTACTGGCGCTGGGAGCAGGCGCGCCGGGCCCTGGCCTGGGTCGATCGCGCCGCGGAATACGGGCCGGAGAAGGGCTATTTCAAGATGATGGACGGCCTGGTCTGGATCTCCGAATGGCAGACCCGGGTCCTGCAGAACGGCTACCTGCGCTATTACGTGATCGTAACCGTGGCGATGACCGCCGGGCTGGTCGGGGTGACTGCCCAGCTGTTCGAGGTCAGCGTGGGCACGCTCCACTTCGAGCGCCTGCAGATCCACGAGATGGCGATCATCGCGATCCTGGTCGCGTCGATGCTGTTTGCGGTGCTGACGCGTTCGCGCCTGGGGGCGGTGGCAGCGCTGGGTTCGCTCGGCTTTACCGTGGCACTGGTCTACGTGCTCTACAGCGCCGCGGACGTTGGCATTACCCAGGTGCTGGTGGAGACGCTGACGGTGATCCTGCTGGTGCTGGTGCTGTTCCGTCTGCCCGGGTTCCTCAATCTGTCTTCGAGCGCACTGCGGGTGCGTGACGCCGGGATCGCGCTGGTGACCGGCGGGATGATCACCCTGCTGATCCTGAGCACCCTGGATGCGCGCCTGTTCCCGTCGATCTCGCAATACTTCATTGAGGAGTCGGAGCCGTCTGGCTACGGCCGCAATATCGTGAACGTGGTGCTGGTCGACTTCCGGGCGCTGGATACCCTGGGCGAGATCTTCGTGCTCGCGCTGGCCGCGATCGGGGTCTACGCGATGCTCCGCTTCCGCGCAGAGGACCGCCGATGAATATGCATTCGCTGATCCTGCGCACGGCGGGGCACTTCCTGCTGCCGCTGCTGCTGCTGTTTTCCGTGTTCCTGCTGCTGCGCGGGCACGACGAGCCGGGTGGCGGCTTTATCGGCGGATTGGTCGCCGCGGCCGCGATCGTGCTGTACCTGTTTTCGATGGACACCGAATCGGCGCGCAAGGTGCTGCGGGTTGATCCGCGCGACGTGCTGGGCGCGGGGATGGTGCTGGCGGTGCTCAGCACTATCCCCGGGGTGTTCCTCGGCCAGCCATTCTTCACCGCGCAGTGGTGGGAATTCACCGCACCGGTCTTTGGCGACATCAAGCTCTCGACCGTGCTGATCTTCGATATTGGCGTGTACCTGGTCGTGATCGGATCGGTGCTGACGATCATGCTCAACCTGGCGGAGGCGGAAGACTGATGGAAGTCGTCATGGCCTTCGTGGTCGGCGGCCTGTATGCCGCGGCCATCTACATGATGCTGCGCCGCTCGATCGTGAAGCTGGTGATCGGGCTGGTGCTGCTGTCGAATGCGGCCAATCTGCTGATCTTCACCGTGGCCGGGATGAAGTCTGGGGCCCCGCCCCTGATCCCGCCGGGCATGACCGTGCCCGATGGCGCATCGGCCGACCCGCTGGCACAGGCCGTGGTGCTGACCGCGATCGTGATTGGTTTCGGTGTGCTGGCGTTTGCCGTGGTGCTGATTCACCGCGCCTACGAGGTGGTGAAGGCGGATGACATGGACCAGATGAAGGACACGGATCGATGAATATGTCCGTTGCCCTGCCGGTCATCCTGCCGCTGTTCTTTGGCGCGCTGTCGGTGATGTTCTGGCGCTCGCATTTCGCGCAGCGCTCGCTGGGCGTGCTCGGCACCGGCGCGATGCTGCTGGCCACGATCTGGCTGCTGATGGAGACCTGGGAGCATGGCCACGTGGTCATGGAGATGGGCTCCTGGCCGGCGCCGTTCGGGATCGTGCTGGTCTCCGACATGCTGGCGGCGATCATGGTGGTGCTGACCGGCATCATCGGGTTCGCGACCGCGATCTACTCGCTTTCCGGCATCGGCAAGATGTCGGAGAAATTCGGCTACTACCCGCTGCTGCACCTGCTGCTGGCGGGGGTCAACGGGGCCTTCCTGACCGGCGACATCTTCAACCTCTACGTGTGGTTCGAGGTGATGCTGGTGGCGTCCTTCGCGCTGCTGATCCTGGGAGGCGAACGCTCGCAGATGGAGGGGGCGATCAAGTACGTCACCCTGAACCTGCTGTCGTCGATGATCTTCCTGACCGCGATCGGTCTGACCTACGGCCTGACCGGTACGCTGAACATGGCAGACATCGGCGCCAAGCTCGCCACCGTCGAGGACACCGGCCTGGTGACGGTGATCGCGATGCTCTACCTGGTCGCGTTCGGGGTGAAGGCGGCGGCGTTCCCGTTCTTCTTCTGGCTGCCGGCGTCCTATCACACGCCCAAGGTCGCGGTCTCCGCGCTGTTCGCGGGCCTGCTGACCAAGGTCGGTGTGTACGCGCTGTTCAGGGTGTTCACCCTGATCTTCAATCAGGAGGTGGACTACACCCACGAGATCCTGTTGTGGGTGGCCGCGGGCACCATGCTGACCGGCGTGCTCGGGGCCGCCGCGCACTACGAGTTCCGGCGCATCCTGTCGTTTCACATCATCAGCCAGATCGGCTACATGATCATGGGCCTGGCGCTGTTCACGCCGCTGGCCCTGGTGGGCGGGGTGTTCTACATCATGCACCACATCATCGTGAAGGCGAATCTGTTCCTGATCAGTGGTATCACCTTCGTGATGAAGGGGACCCACGAGCTGCGCCAGATGGGCGGGATCTACCGAACCAACCCGATCCTCGGCGTGCTGTTCCTGATCCCGGCGCTGTCGCTGGCCGGCATGCCGCCGCTGTCCGGCTTCTTCGCCAAGTTCATCATCATCCGCGCCGGTATCGAGGCGGAGGCCTACTGGGTGGTAGCGGTCGCGCTGGTGGTCGGCCTGCTGACGCTGTATTCGATGATCAAGATCTGGGCCGAGGTATTCTGGAAGGCACAGCCGGAAGGGGTCGAGGGCGAGATCCATGACGTGAGCTCCGGGCCGATGATCTGGATGTGGATTCCGGTGATCATGCTGGCCATGATGACCATCGCCATCGGCCTGTACGGCGAGCCGATCTACCAGATGGCCCTGATGTCGGCCGAGCAGCTGCTGGATCCGTCGCAGTACATCGAGGCCGTCCTGGGGGTGCAGGAATGATCGCGCTGACCTGGAATATCGCGCTGGCCCTGATCTGGGTGTTCCTGACCGGGACCTTCACCACCGGGAACCTGCTGATCGGGTTCTTCCTGGGCTATGTCCTGCTGGCCTTTGCGCTGCGGGACAAGCCGGCCTTCGCCGGCTATGCGCGCCGGGTGCCGCGCTTCATCGCGTTCATCGGCTACTTCCTGTGGGAACTGTTCCTGTCGAACCTGAAGGTCGCCTACGACGTGATGACGCCGACCCACCACATGGTGCCGGGCGTGATCGCCTTCCCGCTGGATGCGAAGAGCGACGGGGAGATCACCATCGTCGCCAATCTGATCTCGCTGACCCCGGGCACCCTGAGCCTGGACGTCTCCACCGACAAGAAGGTGTTGTACATCCACGTGATGTACCTGGACGATCGCGATGCGGTGATCCGCTCCATCAAGTACCTGGAACACCGCGCACTGGAGGTCCTGCGCTAGCGGGGAGGTCCGATGTTCGATATCGCCATCATTGCTGCCAACGTGCTGCTGAGCATCGCCCTGGTGCTCGGCTTCTGGCGCCTGTACCTCGGGCCGACCCTGCCGGACCGCGTGGTGGCGCTGGAGCTGATCGCGTCGCTGACCATCGGCTACATCGCGGTGTATGTGATCTCCAGTGGCCGCACCCCGTTCGTGGACGTGGCCATGGTGCTGGCGCTGACCGCGTTCCTGGCGGCGGTGGGTTTTGCCCGCTATCTGGAAAAGGGAGGGCACCGCGACGATGACTGAGTTCTTCACGGGACTGTTTCTGGTGGTGGGCGCCGCATTCATGGTGGTGGCGGCACTGGGCCTGGTGCGCATGCCCGACCTGCCGATGCGCCTGCACGCGACCACCAAGGCGGGTGTGCTGGGTGCCGGCCTGATGATGGTCGGGGTGGCGGTGTACTTCGGTGATGGCGGCGTGACCACCCGCGCGGTGGCGGTGATCGGCTTCCTGCTGCTGACCGCGCCGGTGGCCGCCCACGCGATCGGGCGCGCGGGCTACTTTGTCGGGGTGCCGCTGTGGGAGCACAGCAAGACCGACGAGCTCAAGGGCCGCTACGACGAAAAGACCCACACCCTCGAATCACCGCCGGAGATGCACGAGCCCGCCGCCAAGGACGACGCCTCGCATTGAGCCCGACTGGCACCGGCACCTCCAGCGAGCCCCGTGGCCATGCCGCGGGGCTCGTTCGTTTGGGGCCCGCGCGGCCGGAGCGAGAGGACACTGCGTTCAGAGGTCACGCGGTCATTCCGGCCGGAGTGAAGGGCAGAGCCGGGATCTCGAGCGTCAGAAGAACCCGGATGCTCGAGATGTCCACCGGTTCAGCACACTCCTACAGGGGGCTAGGGCAGCCTGGGCGGGGCAGCTTGCAAAAAAAACCGGGGCAGCAGGGCCCCGGCAAGCAGTACAGTCGTTGGAGAGACGGCTGTTTTGTGGATCGTTCGCGGCTCAGGCCGCGTGGGCTTCCTTGGCCTTGCGTGCGGCCTCGGCCTCTTCCGGCGAGTAGGCGGCACCCGACCAGAGCATCTCGTAGGCGATCTCCTCGTTACCGTTTTCGCACAGCTCGAGGACATCCTGGAACAGCGGCTGGAAGGTCTCGCTGCGGTGCGAGGCCTCGTGTTCCTCCATGCTGCGCCAGAAGGTGATGATCAGGGCCTCCTTGTCTTTCAGCGGGCTCTCAACGGCCTGGCCGATGGTGGAGCCCTCGTTGGAGACCGCGCCGGAGTTGAGCGACACGAAGCCGCCGACGAAACCGGTGTCCGAGTGGTAGGTCTTCACGTTCTCGCAGAGCACCGCGACGCGTTCCTGCAGGTCGTCAATGCTGTACTCCGGCTTCAGGATCACGCGATTGATGGTGACCACGCCGTCGCTCGGGAAGTTGTTGATCAGCTGGCTCATGACGTCCTCCTTTTGCTAGGGAAGGGTGCCCGTCGGGGGCACGGGGTAGTCATTCAGTTAGTAAGCAACTTCTAATTGAAGTTCCTGAGCAATCTAATCAGGTATTCCGGGGCGGCCAATATGACCCAAAAACCGTAGGGTCCAATCCTCCGCAGTGACGGAGAGGGCGGGTTGAAAGGTGGCGCCGGGCGATGAAAACGCGGGTCTTGCGCGGCGCGCGCGCACCGTATAACGTATATTCCAACGAATATTGGAATATGTGTGATGTCCGGACGTGACCTCAAGGATCTCCTGTACGAACAGGTGGCCCGCATCGCGCGGGCGGCGGCCAGCCCCAAGCGGTTGGAGCTGATCGAGATCCTCGTGCAGGGGGAGAAGAGCGTCGAACAACTGGCGGCCGACGCGGAGATCAGCGTGAAACTGGCCAGCGCCCACCTGAAGGAGCTGCGCCTGGCGCGGCTGGTCGAGGCGCGGCGCGAGGGTCGGCGCATGTTCTACCGCCTGGTCGATCGGCATGTCGCCGACTTCTGGGTGATGTTGCGCACACTGGCCGAAGAACGGCTGCTGGAGCTGCAGGCCGCCACCCGCGAGATCGCCGAGGGCGGCGGCGATCTGGCCCCCATGGCGGGGGAACAGCTACTCGAGCGGGCGCGGCGCGGCGAGGTGATCGTGCTCGACGTGCGTCCGGGCATGGAATACGCCAACGCCCATCTCCCCTATGCCCGCTCCATCCCCGTCAGCGAATTGCGCGACCGGCTGGGCGAATTGCCGGCCGACCGGCCGGTGGTGGCGTACTGCCGTGGACCGTACTGCCTGATGGCGAGCGAGGCCGTAGCGATTCTCGCGCGGTCCGGTTTTCAGGCCAGTCGTCTCGAGGATGGCGTTGCCGAATGGCGCTACCAGGGCTTGCCGCTCGCCACCGCGGCTCATGACAGCGAGGAGTGCACCGAGTGACGGACTACCACCACAAGGCCGCGGAGGCCTATGACCACCTGACCCACGGGATCCGCGAGAATCTGGGACAGTTCGGGCAGCAGCTCATTCAGGTCTTTTTTGTCGGCCTGACGATCGGGATGATGCGCACTGTGATCCCGGCACTGGCCGAGGACGAGTTCGGCGTGGCCGAGGGCTCGTTCATGCTGCTGACGGCCTTCGTGGTTGCCTTTGGGGTGGTCAAGGGGGCGCTGAATTTCGTCGCCGGACGCCTGTCCGAGCGGCTCGGGCGCAAGACGGTGCTGATGCTGGGCTGGATGGCGGCGATCCCGATCCCGTTCATGATCCTGTATGCGCCCTCGTGGAACTGGATCGTCGCGGCCACCATCCTGCTGGGGATGAATCAGGGCCTGGCCTGGTCGATGACCCAGACCGCGAAGATGGACATCACCCGCAGTGACGAACGCGGCTTCACCATGGGCATGAACGAGTTTTCCGGTTACGTCGGCGTGGCCGTGGCCGGGATCGTGACCGGCTATCTGGCCGCCGCCCTGGGTCCGCGGATGGGACTGTTCGTGTTCGGTGTGGTGGTGATCGTGATCGCCATCCTGATGACCGCGATCTGGGTGCGCGAGACACTGGATTGGGCCCGGGCCGAGGGCGCGCGTCACGCGGCCGGGCGCAGCACCGGGCCGACCCCGCGCTTCCCCCGCAATATCGCCGACCGTCCCGGCACCTGGGAGGTGTTCACGCTGGTGTCCTGGCGTGACCGGCGCATGGCGGCGTTCAGCCAGGCGGGGCTGGTGGAGAAGTTCGTGGATGCGCTGGTGTGGGTGTTCTACCCCGTGTTCCTTTACCAGCAGGGGCTGGGACTGGCCGCGATCGGCTGGGTGGTGGGCATCTACGGGTTCGTCTGGGGTGGTTCGCAGTTCATGACCGGGCGGCTGTCGGATCATATCGGCAGGCTGCGGCCGATCATCTGGGGCATGTGGATCTGTGGCGGCGGGGTCGCCCTGACCCTGCTCGGCGAGGGCGTGCTGTGGTGGTCGTTCGCGGCCGCGGTGACCGGGTTCGGCATGGCGCTCCTGTACCCGAATCTCAGCGCCGCGGTGGCGGATATCGCGCACCCGAACTGGCGTGGCTCGGCAATCGGGACCTACCGCTTCTGGCGCGATCTGGGCTACGGCGTGGGTGCGCTGGGGCTCGGGATCGTGGCCCATGTCGGCGGCACGGTCACCTGGGGCTTCTGGTTCGTGGCGATCGCGATGTTCGCCTCCGGGGCCGTGGTCTGGTGGTGGGGCGAGGAGACCCATCCGCGCCTGAACCCGGATGACTGAGCGCCTGCGGCCGCGGTCGGACCGGCACCGGCAGGGCTACCAGCGGGCCTTGTCCCACATGTCCGGGTTGGCCCAGAAACGCGCGTTCAGCCAGTCCGGCGTCAGCTTGTAGTCGTACAGGCTGGTGCGGTAGACGGCGTGATCCGGGAGTACGGTCTCGGCATCCGGGTCGCGGCGGAACCCGAGCGCCAGGAACTCGTTCAGGCCCCAGCGGTGATCGTCCAGTCGGTGCAGGATCAGGACCTCGTCGGCCCAGCGGTCGCGCAGTCCGCCGAGCAGCTGCTGGCCGGTTGCGGGGTCCAGGGCGCTCAGCGTATCCAGCAGCAGCACCAGCGGCACCCGCTGTTGCGGCGGCGCGTCGAGGAAGTCGGCCACCGCAAGCGGTTCCAGCCCGTCCGGAATGCCGTCCGGGGCCGGCTCCGCGACCAGCAGCACGGCGCGGCCGTCGCGCAGGCGGCGTGGCAGGTGTCGGCGCAGGGCTTCAAGATCCAGCAAGGCGTGCCTCCGGTGGGGCCCCGTTCGGGGCCGCGTTCGTTATACTCTAATGTACTCGAACACCTTCCGCGGAACCGTCAAAAGGAAGCCCTTCATGTCCAAGGAACTGCTGACCGAATTCCTCTCCAAACACCCAATCTCGGCGTCCCTGACGCCGGCCGAGGTCGAAGTCCTGCTCGAGTATCTGGAAGTGGTGGAGACCCATCACAAGCAGGTGATCGCCGACATCGGCGAGGTCGGGGAGTCGCTGTTCTTCGTGGTCAGCGGGACCGCCGCGCTGTACCACGACGACGGCAGCCAGGAGATCGAGGTCGGCCGCATGCAGACCGGCGAGCTGGCGGGGTCCATGTCGTTCTTCGACCGCGTGCCGCGTGGCGTGCGCATGCGTGCCCTGAGCGACAATACCCGCCTGTTGCGCCTGTCGCGCTCCATGTACGACCGCCTGCGTGTCGAGCAGCCGTACATCGCGGTGAACCTGCTCGAGTTTGCCATCATCAGCCTGGATCACCTGATCCGCCGGGTCTCCGAGGACGTGGCCACCTACGCCCACTATCTCTACTCCCCGGGCAAGAAGTAACCCCGGTCGCGGGCGGAGACTCTCGTGCTCGCCACCCTGCAGACGATCGCCGAGCACCTGCTGCTGCCGCCCGGGCTGGGCATCACGCTGACCCTTGTGGGCGTGGCCCTGTGGCGCGCCGACTGGCGGGGCGGGCGGGCGCTGCTCGCCCTGGGCCTGCTGGCGCTGGTGCTGCCAAGCCTGAACATCGTGGCCCAGCCGCTGGCCCACAGCATCGAGCGTGACCTGCGCGACGGCGTGATCGCGGTGGGCCGGGCCGATGCCATTGTGGTGCTGGGGGGTGGCCGCTGGCCCGGGCGCGCCGAGGACGGCGGGCGTGACGCCTTGAATCCGCAGACCCACGAGCGCCTGCGACATGCGGCGCGGCTGCACCGCGATACCGGGTTGCCGATCCTGGTCTCCGGCGGGCGTCCGGGTGCCTTGCCGGGCCGGCGCTCCGAGGCCGAGCTGATGGCGGCGAGCCTGCAGGGCGATCTGGGGGTGCCGGTGCGCTGGCTGGAGAACACCTCGCGCAACACCTGCGAGAACGCCTCCCACACCCGCCAGCGACTCGAGAACAGTGATGTGCAGCGGGTACTGGTGGTGACCCAGGCGCTGCATCTGCCGCGTGCACTGGCCTGCTTCGAGCGCGCGGGACTGGCCGCCGACCCGGCCCCGGCCGGCTTTCGCGGCCCGACCGGCGACCCGATGCGGGTCGAGGACTTCCTGCCGCGACTGGACGCCCTGGAGACCTCCCGCTTCGCCCTGCGCGAGTGGCTGGCGCGTCTGGCGCGCCCGCTGCGCGATCGCCTGCCGGAGCGGGGCGACCCGGCCTGATGCACGCGCGGCGCGGTGCACCGGGTGCAGTGGCCGCGGCGGCCGGGCTGGTGCTTTTCCTGCTGTCGGGGGCGGCGATGGCCGCCGAATCCGCATCGGCTGCCGGCGGTATCCAACTCGACCTGCAGATCGAATCCCTGCTGCGCGAGGATCTCGATGCCCGCGGCCTGAGTACGCGGGTGGAATGGACGCGCGAAGGCCTGTCGCTGGAAATCCGCGCGGAACGCGTCGAGCTTCCCGCCCCGATCGGGACCCTGCGACGACTGCGGGTGGAATGTGGCGACCTGCGGCTCGGCCGTACCGAGGTCCGCTGCGAGGCCGCCCGACTCTGGGGGGATGCCGGGGATCTGGAGCTGCGCGGCGCGCGGGTGCGCCTGGTCTGGGGCCGCGAGAGCGGTCAGCTGACCCTGGCGGGCGCCTGGCCGGGCTGGTTCGGGGCCAGCGGGGATGTTCGTGTGCACCGCGACCCGGCGCGCGGCTGGGATGTGCGGGCCGATCTCGACGGCATTGATCTGGCGGCGCTGGCCGCCTCCCCGCGCCTGCCGATGGAGCTGCCCGTGCACCTTGGCCAGGGCCGGGCGGATGTCGCGCTGCGCTGGCGTGAACGCGGCCGTTCGGAAGGCACCCTGCGGGTCCATGACCTCGCCTTCAGCGATGACCTCGGGCTCCAGGCGGGCGAGGAGCTGGATGCGCGACTGTGGGTCGCGGGGGACGCGAACGGCTGGGATGTGGAGGCGGCCGTGACGGCAGGCGTGGTGTTCGTGGATCCCTGGTTCGTGGATCTCGACGCCGAGGGGCCGGTCGCGCTGGAGGCCCGTGGCCTGGTGGCGGACGCCGACAACGGCTCGGCGCGCACGGATTCGCTCTCGCTGGACTATGGGGCGGCGGCGGCCCTGCAGGGGCAGGACCTGGCGTTCGCGCCCGGGCGCGGGCTGGAGGGCCGGGTCCAGGCGGAGATCGCGGCGCTGGGGGTGATCTACGACACCCTGCTGTCGCCCTGGCTGGTGGGGACCCCGCTGGGCGAGCTGGATGTCGCGGGTCACCTGGCGGGCGAGATCGAACTGCAGGATTCCATGCCGCGTTACATGCGTGCGGAGTGGTCCGGGGTGGAGGCGCAGGATCGTCGGGGTCGCTTCGGTCTCAGTGGGGCGCGGGGTGGACTCGACTGGTCGGACTCGGTGCCGGGCGGTCCGGGGCGCATCGAAGTGGATGCCGCCCATCTCTACGGGCTCCCGTTCGATGCCTTCAGCGCGCAGGTGCGGGCGCGGCCACAGGGACTGGAGTTACTGGAGGCGACCGAGATCCCGATCCTCGACGGTGGGCTGCGGGTCGGGGCCTTCAGTCTGCAGCAGACGGAGACCGGGCCGGATGTGCAGTTTCAGGGCGGCATCCGGGCCATCAGCCTGGAGCCGTTGACCGAGGTGCTGGGATGGCCCCGGTTCTCCGGGCAGGTGGCGGGAATGATCCCGCGCGTCCGCCTGGAGGATGGCGACCTGAACGTGGACGGGCGGTTGCTGGTGCAGGTGTTTGACGGCGAGGTGGTGCTGCGTGATGTCTATATCCACGATCTGTTCGGATACGCCCCGGAGCTGGGGCTGTCGACGCAGATCCAGCGCCTGGACCTGGAGCTGGTCACCCGTGCCTTCGATTTCGGGCGTATCCAGGGCCGTCTGTCGGGCCACGTGAACGACCTGGTGATGGTGGACTGGTCGCCGGTGCATATGGATCTGGAGCTGATGACGCCGATGGATGCGCCGGGGCGACGGCGCATCAGCCAGCGCGCGGTGGAGAACATCACCGAGCTGGGCGGGGGGATCCAGGCGGCGGCGTCGTCGATCTTCCTGCGCTTTTTCGAGAACTTCAGCTATCGCCGCCTGGGCTTTCGCTGCGAGCTGCGCGGGGACGTATGCACCGCCTCCGGCGTCGCGGACCGTGCCGATGGCGGCTTTGTGCTGGTGCAGGGCGGCGGGCTGCCGCAGATCCAGGTGATTGGCTACAACCGCCGCGTCGACTGGCCCGAGCTGATCCATCGGCTGGAGAGCATCCAGGCGGGGGAGGGGCCGGTCATGCAGTGACCAGCGCCGGCGTTTGGTTGCGGTTCAGCATGATGGTGTAGATTGGGAGGCATGCGGGAATCACCCGCCTTAACACGGGAAGACAGGCATGAAGGCTTTGTGGAGTGTTCCGGGACTGGCGCTGGTGTTTGCCCTGCTGGCCGGCTGCGTGACCATCAATATCTACTTCCCCACCGCCGCGGCGGAGGAGGCGGCGCGCGCCATCGTGCGCGACGCCCTTCAGGTGCCCGATGCCGTCCCCGAGAATGGCTCCGCGCCCGAGGCGGGGGCCGAAACCGGGGCCTGGAACGCGCCTTCCGGCGGGCAGGCCTCGCTGCCGGCCCTGGCCTGGGTGCTGGACCGGCTGATTCCGCCGGCTGCCGCGCAAAGCCCCGATCTGCAGATCCAGACCCCGGCGATCAACCGCATCCGTGCCTCGATGCGTGAGCGTGCGCCGCAGCTGGCGCCGCATTTCCGCAACGGGGCGGTCGGGTTCGGCAATAACGGCGATGTGGTGATTCGCGATCTCTCCGAGGTGCCGCTGCGGGACCGCAGTACCGTGCAGCGCCTGGTCAGCGAGGAGAACTCCGACCGCGATTCGCTCTACCGCGAGATCGCGCGCGCCAATGATCGCCCGGACTGGGAACGCCAGATCCGCGAGACCTTCGCCCGCGTCTGGGTGGAAGAGTCCCCGGCGGGCTACTGGTACCAGGACCGTAACGGCCAGTGGCAGCAGAAGTAGGGCCTGGTGACGGGGTCTCATACCTGCGGGAGTGACGCGTGGCGGGCGTAGCCTGGGCCGAACGCCTGGATGCCCGCCGGCGCCAGCTGGTCGAGCTGGTCCAGGACACGGACCTTTCGGCGCTGCCCTGGTGGAAGGCGGTCCCACTGGGCGTGGTGCGGGGCCTCTTCGGCCTGGTCCGGGAGATATCCGAGGGCCAGCTGACGTTGCGCGCGATGAGTCTGGTCTACACCACGCTGCTGTCGATGGTGCCGCTGCTGGCGCTGTCGTTCTCGGTGCTCAAGGCCTTTGGTGCCCACAATGCGGTGGAGCCGTTTCTGTTGGGCGTGCTCGAGCCCTTGGGCGAGCAGGGGGTGGAGATCGCCCACAACGTGCTCGACTTTGTCGACAACATGCGCGTGGGCGTGCTCGGCTTCGTCGGCCTGCTGTTCCTGGTGTATACCGTCATCGCGCTGGTGCAGAAGATCGAACTGGCCTTCAACACCATCTGGCGGGTGGAGAACAGCCGCAGTCTGGCCCAGCGCTTTTCCAACTACCTGTCGGTGATCCTGATCGGTCCGGTGCTGGTGGTCTCGGCGCTGGGGCTGACCGCCACGGTGATGTCGTCGGCCGCGATGCAGGCGATCGCCGGGGTCGAACCCTTCGGCATGCTGATTACCGAGATTTCGCGGCTCGTGCCGTACATCTTGATCATTGCCGCGTTCGCATTCATCTACGTGTTCGTGCCGAACACCCGGGTCAAGATCCTCCCGGCCCTGATCGGCGCGGTGGTGGCCGGTTTCCTGTGGCAGAGCGTGGGCTGGGTGTTTGCCAACATGGTGGCGGGCTCGACCCGCTACGCGGCGATCTACTCCAGCTTCGCGATCATGATCATGCTGCTGATCTGGATCTATCTCGCCTGGCTGATCCTGTTGATCGGGGCGAATGTCGCCTTCTTCGTACAGCACCCGGAGTACATGAACGTGCGCGGCATCCGCCTGCGCCTGTCCGGGGCGGCGCGCGAACGCATGGGGCTGCACCTGATGCAGCAGGTCGGGCAGCGGTTCCACGACGGGCGCCCGGCACCCACCCTGGACGAGGTGGCCGCGACTCTGGCGGTGCCGGGCAATGCCCTGGGCGATGCGGCGCACCGGCTGGAAGAGGCTGGTTTGCTGTTGAAGGCGGGAAGCGAGGGCCAGCATCTGGTGCCGGCCCGCGACCTGGATGCGATCCGCGTGGACGAGATCCTGGAGGCGCTGCGCGAGGACAGCGATGATCACGCCATTCGTCGCCTGCGCGGCAGCCTGAGTGTGGAGACGACGCTGAAAGAGGTGGATCAGGCGCGCGAGGAGCGCCTGAACGGGCGCACCCTGCGCGACCTGCTGGCACGGCCCGATGCCAGTGCCGCGGCCGAGACCGCCTGATACCCGGGCACGCTGGGGTCAGTCTGGGGTCAAGAACCGGCCGCCTCGGCGTCCAGGCGCTGCTGGGCCCGTGCCATCAGCTGGCCCGACACCCGGTCGACCAGGGATTGGGCGGCGCGCCGCACGGCCGCGTCGAGCAGCGGGTTCAGCTTGTACTCCAGTTCGAACTCCACGCGCGTCCGATCCTCGCCTTCGGGGCTCAGGCGGTAGCTGCCCCGGTTCTGCACCCCGCGGATAGAGCGCCAGGCGAAGTGTTCCGGCGCGATCGCGGTACAGACCTCGACATCGAAATCCATGCGCATCCCGGCGGCCCGGATGGTCCAGCGATAGCGGTCGTCACCCAGGCACTCGATATGCTCGACGTGGTCGCACAGGTCGACAAAGTTGGGCACGTGACTCAGCAGCTCGAAGACCCGTTCCGGCTCGGCGCGCAGGGAGGTGGCGTGGGAGATGGTTCGCATGGCGCAGTCTTCTTGGCTGGAGGCTTTGGCTTTAAGAACATGGCCCCGGGCGGGGGTTCCCTGCAAGCGGTGGGGGAACCGTGCGGGCCTGTACATTGATGCGTGTTTCCCTAGGATAAGAGTCTTTTCCGGATAAACGGATCTCCGTATGAATCCAGCGCCCGAGGGGCTCGTGCCCGACTTCCTGCAACGTTTCGAGGCCGGTTCCACCGGCATCTTGTACTGGGAGCAGTTGGAGCGGCTGTGGGCGCTGCTGCGCGACCGTGCCGACGGCGGCTGGTACATCTACGCCGTGGGGGACACCGTGCCCGTGGAACCGGTCTCCGCCGAGGATTTCCGGCATTTCATCGACGAGGTCGACACCCTGTTGCGCCAGGATCACGACGAGGACTACTGCGGGATCGTCTACGTCGATGACCGCGAGGCGCCGGCATTCGTGAAGATCTTTGACCCCAACAATCTCGGCTCCAGTTGCGGCTCCTCGGGGCTGCGGGTGCTGCCGGGCTGGGTGCTCTCGCGGGTGCCGCCGGTGGACCTGGAGGCGGCGATGCCGCCGACCGGCAGCCGCCGGCGCTGGTGGCAGCGCCTGTTCGGCGGGGCAAAATGAGTACCGCCGGTACACAGCGGAGACAGGGCAATGGCTGATTCCTGGTGGCAGCGCCTGCGCGGGCAGGCGCGCGTGCTGCTCGCGCTGGGCATCCTGCTGCTGGTGATCCTCTGGATCGCCTCGGGGATGCTCGGGCGCGAGGCCGACGAGGCGCCGCGGGCGGCCGAGCCGCAGCCGATGGCGGTGGCCGTGACCACGCTGGAGGCGGAGCCGGTGGAGCGCCTGCTGGTATTGCAGGGGCGGGTGGAGCCGGATCTGCGCGTGCTGGTGCGCGCCGAGACCGCCGGCCAGGTGGCCGAGTGGGAGGTGGCCCGCGGGGCACGCGTGACCGCCGACGCGCCGCTGGCGCGGCTGCGCATGGACGATCGTGAGGCGCGCCGGCGCCAGGCGATCGCGCGGCTGCGCGGGGCCGAGAGCGAATTCGAGGCCGCCCAGCGGCTGCACGATCAGGGCCATGTGTCGCGCACCCAGCTGGAGGCCCGCGAGGCCGAGCGCGAGGCCGCCCGGGCGGAGCTGGAGGCGATCGAGCTGGATATCCGCAACACGCGGATTATCGCCCCGGTGGACGGGGTGGTGAATCAGCGCGTGGCGGAGCGGGGCGACTTCGTGGGTCGCGGTGATCCGGTGGCGGAGATCGTGGACAACGACCCGCTGCTGGCGGTGGTGCATGTGCCGCAGCACCAGATCGGGCGGGTGGAGCCGGGCCAGGCGGCGCGCATCCGCTTCCTCGACGGGCGTCGCGCCCAGGGCGAGGTCCGGTTCGTCTCGCGGGTGGCCGAGGTCGGCACCCAGACCTTCCGCGTGGAGGTCGAGGTCCCGAATGCCGACGAGGCGCTGCCCTCGGGGATCAGCGCCGGGGTCGAGATCCCGACCGAGACGGTCGCGGCGCACAAGCTGTCGCCGGCCTGGATGGGGCTGGACGACAGCGGCCGGGTCGGGGTGAAGACGGTGGATGACGACGACCGGGTGGTCTTCCACGCGGTCGAGGTGATCCGGGCCGCCACTGACGGCGTCTGGGTGACCGGGCTGCCGGAGCGGGCACGGGTGATCACCATCGGCCACGGTTTCGTGACCCCGGGCGAGACCGTCCGGCCCCGGCCTACCGAGGAGTCGACGGGTGCGGCCGTGCCGGAACCGGTGGGCGGGGCCCTGCCGTGAGGGCCCTGATCGCCTGGGCGGTGGAGCACGCCCGGACGGTGCTGCTGTTCCTGCTGCTGATCCTGGTGCTGGGCGCGACCGCCTACCAGGTGGTGCCCAAGGAGGCGGCCCCCGAGATCGACATCCCCATCTTTTTCGTGTCCGTGCCCTATCCGGGGGTCAGTCCGGAGGATGCCGAGCGTCTGATGCTGCGCCCGCTGGAGCGCGAGCTGCAGACCCTGCCCGGGGTGGACGAGATGCAGTCCTGGGCCGGCGAGGGCTTTGCCCTGGTGCGGCTGGACTTCGAGCCCGGCTGGGACAACCGCCGGGCCCTGTCGGACCTGCGCGAGGAGGTCGATCAGGTGCGCCCGGAACTGCCCGCCGGGGCCGAGGACCCGAGCGTCTCCGAGGTCGACCTGTCGCTGTTCCCGGTGCTCACGCTGAACCTGTCCGGGCCGCTGGACGAGCGCACGCTGGTGCGTCTGGCGCGCGACCTGCGCGACCGCGTGGAGGCGATCCCCGGGGTGCTGGAGGCGGATGTCGGCGGCGATCGCGAGGAGCAGATGGAGGTGCTGGTCGATCCGCTGGTGCTGGAGACCTTCGAGCTGTCGTTCGATGAACTGACCCGGGCGATCGAACGCAACAACCGCCTGGTCGCGGCCGGGGCGCTGGATACCGGAGCCGGGCGCATCCCGCTGCGGGTGCCGGGTACCATCGACGATGTCGACGACGTGCTGGATACCGCGATCCGGGTGGAGGGCGACGCGGTGGTGCGGGTGCGCGATGTCGCCGAGGTCCGCCAGAGCTACCTGGACCCGGAAGGCTTCACCCGCATCGACGGCCAGCCCTCGGTGTCGCTGGAGATCCGCAAGGCCTCGGAGGCCAACATCCTGGAGGTGGTGGCGGCTGCGCGCGCGACCATCGAGGCGGCGCGGGCCGACTGGCCGGAGACGGTCGAGGTCACCTACCTGCAGGACATGGCGCGCGATGTCGACGACCTGCTGGGCGATCTCGAGAACAGCGTGGTCGCCGCGGTGCTGATCGTGGCGCTGGTGATCCTGGCGATGATGGGGGCGCGCGCGGCCCTGTTGGTGGGCATGGCGATCCCCGGGGCCTTCCTCGGCGGCATCCTGGCGATCTATCTGATGGGCTTCACGCTCAATGTGGTGGTGCTGTTCGGGCTGATTCTGGTGGTCGGCATGCTGGTGGACGGCGCGGTCGTGGTGGTGGAGCTGGCCGACCGCTATGTGGCCGAGGGCATGCCCCGGCGGGAGGCCTTCCGCGCCGCGGCGCAGCGCATGTCCTGGCCGATCACCACCGCGATCGGGACTACGCTGGCGGTGTTCGCGCCGATGCTGCTGTGGCCCGGCATGGTCGGCGAGTTCATCGTCTACCTGCCGGCTACGGTGATCGTGACCCTGATCGCCTCGCTGGCGATGGCGCTGGTATTCATCCCGGCGCTGGGGTCGGTGATCGGCCCGAACCGGCCGATCAACGCGGCCCAGAGCCGCTATGTGCGCGCGGCCGAGGAGGGCCGCTATGACGAACTGCAGGGTCTGACCCGCGCCTATATCCGCCTGCTGCAGCCGCTGGTGCGCCGTCCCGTCTGGACGCTCGCGGGCACGCTGGCGCTGGTCGCCGCCGCCTATGCGCTGTATGCCCAGCAGGGGCGCGGGGTGGAGTTCTTCCCGCAGGTGGAGCCCGACTTCGTGCAGGTGCAGGTACAGGCGCGCGGCGACCTGTCGGTGTGGGAGGCGGACGCCCTGGTGCGGCAGGTGGAGGGGCGCCTGCAGGGGGTGCCGCAGATCCAGCATGTCTATGCGCGGACCATCGGTACCCAGCTCGGGCGGCTGCAGGGTGACCACCCGGAAGACCTGATCGGACTGATCCAGCTGGAACTGATTTCCTGGCGCGAGCGCCCGCCAGCGGCCGCGATCATCGAGGAGCTGCGCGAGCGTACCGCCGACCTGCCGGGTATCCGCCTGCAGTTTCGCGCCCAGGAACGCGGGCCGCGCGAGGGCCGGCCGATCGTGGTCGAGGCCTCCAGTCGCCAGGCCGACCGCATTGCGCCGGTGATCCGCGAGATCCGGACGGCGATGGACGAACTGGGCGGCTTCGAGGATGTGACCGACGATCTGCCGCTGCCCGGGGTGGAGCTGGAGGTGCGCTTCGACCGCGAACAGGCGGCGCGCTTTGGCGTGGATGTGCCGCTGCTGGGCGAGGGTGTGCAGCTGCTGACTCGCGGCATCCAGCTTGGCAGTTACCGCCCGGACTACAGCGACGAGGAGGTGGATATCCGCCTGCGCCTGCCGGCGGAGCAGCGCCACCTGCAGCAGCTGGCCACCCTGAATCTGCCGGGCGCGACCGGGCTGGTGCCGCTGGCGCATTTCGCCGAGCTGGTGCCGGTACCGGCCACCGGCCTGATCAAGCGCCGCGACGGCGACCGTGCCTACAGCCTGGAGGCGGATGCGGCCAGCGGCTTCCTGGTGGACGAGCGCCAGCGCGCGCTGGAGGCGCGCATCGCCGGGATGGACCTGGACCCGGAGGTGCAGCTGCGGTTTCGCGGCCAGGCCGAGGAGCAGGCCGAGGCGGCGCGCTTTCTGCTCGCGGCCTTCGCGCTGTCGCTGTTCCTGATGCTCGCGATGATGGTCACCCAGTTCAACCGCTTCTCGCAGGCGCTGCTGGTGATGTCGGCGATCGTGTTCTCCACCGCCGGGGTGCTGCTGGCCCTGCTGCTGCGTGGCGAGCCATTCGGCATTGTGATGAGCGGGATCGGGGTGCTGGCGCTGGCCGGGATCGTGGTGAACAACAACATCGTGCTGATCGACACCTACAACGAGCAGCGTCGACGCGGGCTGGATGCCCTGGAGGCGGCCCTGCGCGCGGCGGCCCAGCGCATGCGGCCGGTGCTGCTGACCGCGATCACCACCATCCTCGGTCTGATGCCGATGGTGCTGGCCTGGACCGTGGATTTCGCCGGCAGGGATTTCTACGTCGGGGCGCCGGTGACCGGCTTCTGGGTGCAGCTCGCGACCGCGATCGCCGGGGGGCTGTTCATTGCCACGCCGCTGACGTTGCTGTTTACCCCCGCGATGCTGGTGCTGCTGGATCGGCTGGGACTGGACCGGCGGCCCGCAGCGGCTACCGGCTCGCCAGGCGCTTGAGGCACTCGAGGTAGGCGTTCTCGTCCGGTGCGCTGTTGCTGCGCTGGGCCTCCCACAGGGTCTGGCCGAGGCACTCCATCATCCGGTGTTCCGCGTCCATCACGCCAAACCGGGCGCACAGGCCCTGGTGCAGTTCGCGGATGCCCGCGGGCCGGTCGGTACGCGCCTGGTCGCGCAGGCTCAGGTGCATCGCCATGTGCAGGAACGGATTGGAGGTGCCGAGCTCCGGCGGGAATTCGCCGGTCAGCGCGGTCTCGCGGTCCTTGATGAATACGTGGTACTCGGGGTGTTCCGAGATCACGTCCACCAGCTGCTGTTCCAGGTCGGTCAGCGTCGCGCCGGCCTGCGCCTTGTGCCAGGCATCGACGAACTGGGTGCGGATCTGGTCGCGGTTGCCGTACATGGGGTGTTCCTCGAAGGTATGGGGGTGGTCAGGCGCCGATGGGTGGCGGCGTCTTCGCCTTGTATTCGCACAGGTCCTCGATCGGACAGCGCCAGCATTCGGGCTTGCGCGCCTTGCAGACATAGCGTCCGTGCAGGATCAGCCAGTGGTGGGCGTCCTGCAAATAGGGCTTTGGCGTCAGCCGCATCAGCCGCTTCTCGACCTCCAGCACGTTCTTGCCGGGCGCCAGTCCGGTGCGGTTGGCGACCCGGAAGATGTGGGTGTCCACCGCGATGGTGGGTACGCCGAAGGCGGTATTCAGGACGACGTTCGCGGTCTTGCGGCCCACCCCCGGCAGGGCCTCGAGCGACTTGCGGTCGCGCGGGACTTCGCCGCCGTGCTGGTCGACCAGGATGCGGCAGGTCTTGATCACGTTCTCGGCCTTGGCGTTGTACAGGCCGATGGTCTTGATGTGTTCCTTTAACCCGTCCAGCCCCAGCGCGAGGATCGCCTCGGGCGTGTTGGCGGCGGGGTAGAGGCGGCGGGTGGCCTTGTTCACGCCGACATCCGTGGCCTGGGCCGACAGGATGACCGCGATCAGCAGCTCGAAGGGGGTGTCGTACTCGAGCTCGGTGGTCGGCTCGGGGTTCGCCGCCTTCAGGCGCTCGAAGATGGCTTCACGCTTGGCGGCGTTCATCGAGTGTGTACATTGGTTGGTGTTTGCCTAAACAAAACGGCCCCGCAGGGCGGGGCCGGATGCTGCGACGAGGCTGCCGGTCAGAGGTGCCGGAACAGGCCGACGTCCGGGGCCGCTTCGCGCGGGTTGGACTCGGCTTCCTTCTCCAGGTCCTTCAGCAGCTTGCTGTGCTTCTCTTCCACCTCGTGCATGGCCTTTTCGTCCAGCTTGGGGAAGATCACGTCGCGGATGAACGAACCCAGCTCGTCCAGGCAGACGGGCCAGTACTTGTCGTTCAGGTGGAACGCGTGATGGGCGTGGGTGCCCATCGGGTAGCTGTCGAACTTGCGGATCATGGTGTAGGACAGGTCGCTGTCCTTTTCAACGAAGTCCTTGGCCCAGTCGTACCACCACTTGTAGTACTTCTCCTGCAGTTCGTCGTTGAACCCGTGGTTCTCGAAAAAGGCGGCGATGGTGCCGCGCGGGGCGAGGCCGTAGCGCGTACCGCGCTTGCCAGCAAACGGGAAATGTCCAGCCATGCCTATCTCCTGAGAGGTTGGGATTGCCGGGGCGGGCCCCGGTATATGGAATTCGTGGCGCCGGAAGTTTACCGGGTGATGGCCAGGAATCAAGGCCGGCCTGGTTCAGGCGTTGTCCGGGGCGGTGCTTGATTCGGCAGTGCTCTCGTCGTGGCTGGCGCTCGGCTCCGGCTCGAACTGGTGGTCGATCCAGTTTTTCGCGGCGATCAGCAGGCCCATGGCCATGAATGCCCCGGGGGGCAGAAGGGCCAGCAGGAAGCCGTGTTCGGAGGGGTAGAACTGCAGGGTGAGGTTATGGCCCCAGCTGCCGAACAGCAGGTGGGCATTGGCCATCAGCGTGCCCTGGCCGAGGATTTCGCGCAGCGCGCCGAGCGCGATCAGGACGCCGGTGAAGCCCAGCCCCATCATCAGGCCGTCCAGCGCCGCGCGCGGGACCGAGTTGCGCGAGGCGAAGGCCTCGGCGCGCCCGATGATGGCGCAGTTGGTGACGATCAGCGGAATGAAGATGCCGAGGATCAGGTACAGGCCGTGGAACCAGGCATTCATCGCCAGCTCGATCGCAGTCACGATGGAGGCGATGATCAGCACGTACACCGGGATGCGGATCTCCGGACGCGCATGGTTACGGATCAGCGAAACGAGGACATTGGACAGCAGCAGGGTCAGGGTGGTCGCGATGCCGAGTCCGATCGCGTTGACCATAGTGCCGGAGATCGCCAGCAGCGGGCACAGCCCGAGCAGCTGCACCAGGCCGGGGTTGTTGTGCCACAGGCCGTCGCGAATGATGTCGGTCAGGGTCGGGTTCATGGCTGTTCCTCGTCCGTGTCCGGTGTCGGGACCGGCTCGACCAGGGAGGCTTCGTCTTCCGGTGTTGCGGACAGCAGGTCGTCGCGGTGTTCGTCGAAGTATTCCAGCGTGCGGCGCACGGCGCGAACCACCGCACGCGGGGTGATGGTGGCTCCGGTGAACTGGTCGAACACGCCGCCATCGCGGCGCACGGCCCACTGGTCGGGCGGGGGATCGCCGAGGGAGCGACCGTCGAAGGCATGGATCCAGCTGGAGCGTTCCGCCTCGATTGCGTCCCCCAGCCCCGGCGTTTCGCGGTGGCTGGATACGCGCACGCCCAGCAGCTCGCCGTTGCGGTCCACGCCGACCAGCAGATGGATGTTGCCACTGTAGCCGTCCGGGGCCACCGCGGAAAACACGATGCCCATGACCGCGTCGTCCCGGTCGCGGGCAAACCAGGCCGGCAGGTGGTTGCCCCCCAGCAGTTCGTGGCTCAGGTCGGTGGTGTCGTGCACTGGATCGTTGGCGTAGGCCAGGTCACCGGTCAGTTCGGCGATGCGGTTGCGGTTGACCTGCATACGGTTCTCCGCGATGCGGGCCTCGGTCCCTTCCTGGACCAGCGCGACCAGGCCCGCGCCAGCGCCGGCAAACCCGGCCAGCAGGAGCATCGCGATCAGGATGTTGCGTGCGCTCAGTTCAGGCATGACCGCCCCCCGGCGGTGGCCCGCCGCGGGTGCGTCCGAAGATGCGGGGCCGGGTCAGATGGTCCAGGGTCGGGGCGACCATATTCATCAGCAGCACGGCGAAGGCGACCGCATCCGGATAGCCGCCCCAGGTGCGGATCACGAAGATCAGGACCCCAATGCCCGCGCCGTACAGGATGCGTCCCAGTGGGGTGGTCGAGGCGGAGACCGGATCGGTGGCGATGAAGAAGGCGCCGATAATCACCGCACCGGAAAACACGTGGAAAGCCGGGGAGGCGTAGGAGCCCGGATCGAGCATCCAGAAAAAGCCGGCCGGCACGGCGACGCCCAGGATCACCGCCACCGGGATGTGCCAGTGGATGATGCGCCGGAACAGCAGGTACAGCCCGCCCAGCAGGAAGAAGTTACCGATCCATTCCCAGCCCGTCTCGGTGAAGCTGCCGAATAGCGGGCTGGCGGTGATCTCACCCACCGTTCGCCCGGATACCAGGCCCTCGCGCATCGCATCCAGTGGGGTTGCGCGGGTGACGGCGTCCCACTCCTGGGCGCCCGGGAGGCTGCCGGTCAGCACCGTCTGCAGGGTCTGCAGCAGGGTCAGCGGGGACTCCGGCAGGGTATCCGGGGCGGGCCACAGTGCCATCTCGCGCGGGAACGAGACCAGCACGACTACGTAGCCGACCATTGCCGGGTTGAATGGGTTGTAGCCGAGGCCGCCGTAGAGGTGCTTGGCGACGATGATCGCAAAGGCGATGCCGATCAACGTGACCCAGAACGGTGCCAGTGGCGGGATCGCCAGCGCAAACAGCCAGCCGGTGACGATCGCGGAGTTGTCTGCCAGGGTTGGCATCACGGGGCGCTTGCGCGCGGCGACCATGGCCGCCTCGAAGGCCACCGCGAACAGCACGCCCAGCAGCACGTTGACCAGTACGCCCCAGCCGAAGAACCAGGTCATGGCCAGGGTGCCGGGCACCAGCGCCATCAGCACCTGCTGCATGACCCCGCTCACCGAGTGGGCCGGGATCATGTGCGGGGAAGATTCGGTGCGAAAACGCATCAGCGTGCGTCTCCGTCATGGGGCGTATCCGCACTGGACGGCTTCGTCGCGCCGGGGTCGGCGTCCCCGGAAGGGGCGGTTGCGGTGGGCTCGCCACCCTGTTTCTCGGCCGCACGCGCCGCCTTTTTCGCGCGTGCACGTTCCAGTGCCGCCTGAATGGCGGCCTGCTTGTCGCTGTCGCCCTCACCATCCGCGGCCTTTTTCTTCACGGCCGCCTTCTTCCTGGCCATGCGTTCGGCCTTCTCGCGCTCCTCGCGTTCGATCCGTTCCTGGCGGAACTCGTAGCGGTCGCGCGCGATATCCGACTTCTGGCGTTCCTTTTCGCGTGCCCAGATCTCGTTCTTGGCGTAGCGGTAGTACTGCACCAGCGGGATGTTGCTGGGGCAGACATGGGCGCAGCAGCCGCACTCGATGCAGTCGAACAGCCCGTAGTCCTGGATGGCGTCGAAGTCCTTGGCCTTCGCCTGCCAGTAGAGCTGCTGCGGCAGCAGCTGGGCGGGGCAGACCGCCGCGCACTCGCCGCAGCGGATGCAGGGCATCAGGGGGCCGGGCGGCGGGGTGTCCTGCGGGCGTGTGGCGAGCAGGCAGTTGGTGGCCTTGATGACCGGGATGGCGTCGTCATGCACCGCGAAGCCCATCATCGGGCCGCCCATGACCAGCCGGTCGACATCGTCGGCATAGCCGCCGGCCGCCGCGATCACGTCCGCGAATGGTGTACCGATCAGGGCCTCCACATTGCGCGGCTGGCGCACGCCGGGGCCTGTGACGGTCACGATGCGCGAGACCAGGGGGCGGCCCTGGATGACGACGTCGCAGATCGCCCGAAAGGTCCCCGGGTTGTGGCAGACCATGCCGATGTCGGCCGGCAGGCCACCACTGGGGACCTCCTGGCCGGTCAGTACCTTGATCAGCTGGCGTTCGCCGCCGGTGGGGTAGATCGCGGGGACCGATACCAACTGCAGCCAGCCGCGCAGCTCTTCGGGCAGCGTCTCGGTCAGGGTGCGCATGGCCTCGGGCATGTTGTCCTCGACGGCGAACAGCACCCGCTCCACCTGCAGCAGATGCGCGACGATGCGGATGCCCTCGAAAACCGCCTCTGGCGCGGTGCGCAGCAGCATGTCGTCGGCGCTGATGTACGGCTCGCACTCGGCGCCATTCACGATCAGCGTGTGGATGCGCTGCCCGGCGCGCGGATTCAGCTTGACCGCGGTGGGGAACGCGGCGCCACCGAGCCCGACGATACCGCCGTCGCGCACCCGTTGCCGCAGCTTGCGCAGGTCGCGGGTATCCCAGTCCAGCCAGGGCTCCATGCGGGTGTCGCCCCATTCGTCGCGTCCATCCGCCTGGATTACTACGCAGGGGGCGTTGAGCCCGGAGGGGTGCGGTACCGGGTAGAGGTCGATGTCGATGATCTCGCCGGAGGTCGGGGCATGCACGTGGGCGGCGATGTAGCCCTTGGACTGGCCGATGCGCTGGCCCTTGGTGACGTGGTCCCCGACCTGCACGCAGGGTTCTGCCGCTTCGCCGATGTGCTGCCCCAGCGGTACCGTCAGCCGCGACGGCACGCCCATGACCAGCACCGGATCGGCGGTGCTGGCCGCGGTTTCGTCGGGCAGTTTCAAGCCCCCGTGGAAGCGGTGCAGGTGCATAAGCGTATTCTAACGGTTCGCGCGCATCCGACTCAGTCGGAAGCCCGCGAACCGTCCGCGATGGTGTGAATGGGGCGCTCGATCGGCGAGGGTGCCGGTTCCGCCCAGCGCCATTCGGTGATGTCGGCCTGGATCGGGACCATATCGATACAGTCCACCGGGCAGGGTTCGATGCACAGCTCGCAGCCGGTGCACTCCTCCTCGATCACGGTGTGCATCTGCTTGGCCGCGCCGAGGATCGCATCCACCGGGCAGGCCTGGATGCACAGGGTGCAGCCGATGCACAGGTTCTCGTCGATGATGGCGACGGCCTTTTCCTGTTCCTCTTCCTCCAGCGGGGTGGGCTCGCGATCGAGCAGGTCGGCCAGGGCCTGTACCGTGGCCTGGCCGCCCGGGGGGCAGCGGTTGATGTCCGCCTCGCCGGCGGCGATGGCCTCGGCATAGGGCCGGCAGCCAGGGTAGGAGCACTGGCCGCACTGGGTCTGTGGCAGCAGCGCATCGATCTGATCGACGACCGGATCGGCCTCGACCCGGAAGCGCTGCGCGGCAAAGCCGAGGATCAGCCCGAAGGTCGCGGCCAGGCCGCCGATGGCGAGGATGGCGTAGACGACGCTCACAGCCGCACCAGCCCGGAAAAGCCCATGAACGCCAGCGACATCAGCCCGGCGGTGATCATCGCGATCGCGCTGCCGCGGAACATGACCGGGACATCGGCCACCGCGATGCGCTCGCGGATCGCGGAGAACAGGATCAGGACCAGCGAGAAGCCGACCGCGGCGCCGAAGCCGTAGAGCGCGGATTCGACGAAGTTGTGCGCCTCCTGGACGTTCAGCAGGGCCACGCCCAGCACCGCGCAGTTGGTGGTGATCAGCGGCAGGAAGATCCCCAGCACGTTGTAGAGCAGGGGCGAGGTCTTCCGCACCACCAGCTCGGTGAACTGCACCACCGCCGCGATCACCAGGATGAAGGCGATGGTGCGCAGGTATTCCAGCCCGAGCGGGGTCAGCAGGTATTCATTGATCACGTAGGAACTGACGGCGGACAACGTCAGCACGAAGGTCGTGGCCAGGCCCATGCCGGTGGCCGTCTCGACCTTGCGCGAGACCCCCATGAACGGGCACAGGCCCAGAAACTTCACCAGTACGAAGTTGTTCACGAGGATCGTACTGATGAGGATCAGGACGTATTCCACGTTCGTTCCAAGTGTTCGGGTTAATTCCGAGTTGTCAGGTCAACAAAACAGTATCCGGGAGCGGTATGGCGGACTCAACCCCGTGGATTTCGCGGACATGGCCTTTATCGGGCTCGCGCGGGTCCCGCCGCTCGGCCCCGTACAGGCCGGGCTTCAGCTCTGGGCAGGCCTTGCGGGGATCAGCGAGCTCAGCGGGCGCAGCGGGTGCGTAGTTGTGCCCTGCGGGTCGGGTTCCGGCCGCGCGGTCAGCAGCCAGGCCTGGTGCGCGGCGTCCAGCTCGTCGGCGCGCGTGGACAGGACCAGCACGGTCTCCGGTGCGCGCCCGATCTCTTCGGCCAGGCGGCGGTAGCTGCCCGCGTCCCGGCGCCCGCCAATGCGGGTGTCGAACAGCCCGGACAGGCACTGCTCGACCTCAGGATGCGGGCCGTGACGTAGCCAGTCGCGCTGCACCGGGGCCGGGGTCGCACCGAAGCTGTACAGGGCGATACCGGCCTGGTGAAGGCACCGGACGGCATCGGCAGTCGCCTCGGACAGTTCCGGTTGCAGATCGCCGGCCTCCAGCGCGTCGGCCCAGACCATGCCCTGCAGCTGGCGAACCGGGGTGATGTCCTGGCCACCGCGAATCCAGGCACGGATCTGGGCCAGCAGCCCGTCCACGTCCAGTTCGCGCCCGGAGTAGGCGAGGATGTCGGCCAGGGTGCGCTGTACGGCGGTGGACTCCGCGTGGCGGTCGAGAAAGCCGGGCAGGGCCTCCAGGGCATGTGGCTCAAGGGTCTCGCGCAGCACGCCGGACGGCGCGAGAACACCCTCGAAGGCCAGGATGATCGCCTGGGGTGCGGGCACGGAGTCGGCGGCCGGGCTCATTGGGGCAGCTGGCGTGCCAGCGTCTCGCATTCGAACATGAACTCGAAGGCCTCGGTGCGTTGCATGGCGAGCTCCACGGTCTGGCCCCAGGTGTAGAGACCGTGACCGCTGATCAGGTATCCGGGCAGTTCCGGGTTGCGGTCCATCGCCGCGTCCACGCGGGCCGCGAGCTGCTGCATGTCGGGCTCGTTGGCAAAGACCGGGATCTGAAGGCCGCGGCTGGGATGCTGGCAGCCGGGGAGTTCGCGCAGCACCTCGTAGTCGCGCAGCAAGAGCGTGCCGCGGGTTTCGCGCGACAGCACCGTACCGTGCACGCTGTGTGTGTGCAGGACCGCGCCCAGGCGGCTGTCGCGGCGATACATGATGATGTGCAGGAAGGTCTCGGGGCCGGGCTCGCCGCTGCCGGCGACCAGGTGGCCGTCGAGGTCGACCACAATGAAGTCGTGCGCGTCGAGCAGGTCCTTGCTGCGCCCCGTGGCCGTGATCGCGATGTGCTGATCGTCCAGCCGTGCGGAGAAGTGCCCGGTGCGCGCGGGGAGCCAGCCGCGGTCTGCGAGTTCGCGTCCGGCTTCGGCCAGCAGGCGGACCTGCGCTTTGAATTCGGGGCTTTGTTCCATGCGTCCGGGGGTCGGCAAAAGAGCGGCAGCTTACGCGAGCATGGGGCGCAAATCCATGGCCGGCGTCGGTTCGTCCAGAACAATCGTGTCGCAGGGGTGCGCCATTACTTCACGCGCATGCCGGGGCGGGCACCGTCGTCCGGGTTCAGGATGTACAGCTCCGAACCGCCGGGGCCGGCTGCCAGGACCATGCCCTCGGAGACGCCGAAGCGCATCTTGCGCGGCGCGAGGTTGGCGACCATCACGGTGTGACGGCCGACCAGGTCCTCCGGGGCGTAGGCGGACTTGATCCCGGCGAACACCTGGCGCGTCTCCGAACCGATGTCGAGGGTGAGCTTCAACAGCTTGTCGGCGCCTTCCACATGCTCGGCACTGGCGATGCGCGCGATGCGCAGGTCCACCTTTGCGAAGGTGTCGAAGTCGATGGTCTCGGCGATGGGGTCCACGTCGGGCTGTGCTTCGGCGCTTGCGCCCGCTTCAGGCTCGGAAGCGGCCAGGGTGGCCTTCGAGGCCTCCAGAAGCTTGTCGACGGTCTCGCCCTCGATGCGGGTCATCAGCGGCTTGAACTTTTCGATCGAGCGCCCGACCAGCGGCACGCGCGTGTCCCAGGCCAGGCTGTCCAGCCGGAGGAAGGCCGCGGCGTCGGCCGCCAGTCGCGGCAGCACCGGGGCGAGGTAGACGATCAGGATGCGGAACAGGTCCAGCCCCTGGGTGGAGATGGCCTGGACCTCGGCCTCGCGGCCTTCCTGCTTCGCCAGTACCCAGGGCTGGGCCTCGTCGATGTACTGGTTGGCCTGATCGGCCAGCGCCATGATGCGGCGGATGGCCTGGGCGTATTCGCGGTTCTCGAACGCGGCCGCGATGGCCTCGCCCTCGGCCACGAAGGCCTCGTGCAGGTCCGGGCGCGGCAGCTCGGCCGCCAGCTCGCCGTTCGAGCGCTTGGTGATGAAGCCGGCGCAGCGGCTGGCGATGTTCACCAGCTTGCCGACCAGGTCGGAGTTCACGCGCTGGACGAAGTCGTCCAGGTTGAGGTCGAGGTCGTCGACCCCGGCGCCCAGCTTGGCGGCGAGGTAGTAGCGCAGGGATTCGGGGTTCAGGTGGTCCAGGTAGTCGCGGGCGCGGATGAAGGTCCCGCGCGACTTGGACATCTTCTGGCCGTTGACGGTCAGGAAGCCGTGGCAGAACACCGCGTTGGGCGTGCGAAAGCCCGCGCCGTGCAACATCGCCGGCCAGAACAGCGTATGGAAATACGCGATGTCCTTGCCGATGAAGTGATACAGCTCGGCATCGGAATCCGCGCCCCACCAGGCGTCGAAGTCCAGTCCCTGCCGCTCGGCGTAGGCGCGGAAGCTCGCCATGTAGCCGATGGGCGCGTCCAGCCAGACGTAGAAGTACTTGCCCGGGGCATCGGGGATCTCGAAGCCGAAGTAGGGGGCGTCGCGCGAGATGTCCCAGTCGGTCAGGCCGGCGTCGAACCATTCGTCCAGCTTGTTGCGGATCGCATCCTGCAGGCGGCCGGAGCCGGTCCATTCGCGCAGGAAGGCCTCGAAGTCGCCGAGTTTGAAGAAGTAGTGCTCGGACTGACGCGACTCGGGACGGGCGCCGCTGATCGCGGAGACCGGATCTTTCAGGTCCAGCGGGCTGTAGGTGGCACCGCAGGCCTCGCAGGAGTCGCCGTACTGCTCCTCGGCACCGCATCTCGGGCAGGTGCCCTTGATGAAGCGGTCGGGCAGGAACATCCCGGCCTCGGGATCATAGGCCTGGTCGATGGTGCGCGTCTCGATGTGCCCGGCGTCGCGCAGCGCGGTGTAGATGTGGGCGGCGAGCTCGCGGTTCTCGTCCGAGTGGGTCGAGTGGTAGTGGTCGAAGCCGACCAGGAACTCGCGGAAGTCGGCCTCGTGTTCCTGTCGCACCCGCGCGATCAGCTCCTCGGGCTCGATACCCTCGGCGCGGGCCTTCAGCATGATCGGCGTGCCGTGGGCGTCATCCGCGCAGACGTAGATGACCTCGTGGCCGCGCGCACGCTGGAAGCGCACCCAGATGTCGGTCTGGATGTATTCGACCATGTGGCCCAGGTGGATCGGGCCGTTGGCATAGGGCAGGGCGCTGGTGACGAGGATCTTGCGCGGGGTGTCGGTCATGTTCGGGGGCCTTGGGGCTGGGTCCGGTTCGCGGGGTCGCTATTGTCCGGTGTGCCTGCCGCCTTGTCGAGGCGCGTCAAGGGCTTCGGCATCTTGTCCACAGAACCTGTGGATAAGTCTGTGGGAAACCCGGTGGAATCTCGCGCCAGCCCTTGCTGCATAAGGGCAGGTGACAAATTGGTTAAAAATCGACCAACCCCAACAAGTAACATAAAAACAGTCATTTGTGTTGACTATGTGCGGCGGATTGTATGCTTATTCCGCTATCTTGGGTGTTTCCCGCTGGTTGCACAGGGATTGTGCATAAAACGCCTCTCGGGGGGGTTGACAGAAGGGGGTGCAGCCCCCCTCGAGGGCAGGGAGAAAGTACAGGCGGAGCGTGGTGCCATTGGCGTCCCGCGGTGTGGCCAGTAGAATCGCGCGATCATCACTTCTACCGGATGCCACGAACGCCATGGCCGAACTCTCCCGCGAGCAGATCGAAAACGCCCTGAAGACCGTTCAGGACAAGTACCTCGAACAGGACCTGGTAGCCGCCGGCGCGGTCCGCGATATCCGTGTGGACGGCGCCCGGGCGGTGATCGAGATCCAGATGGGGTACTCCGCCGCGGGCTACCACGACGAGCTGAGGGCGGCGATTCAGGGTGCCCTCGCAGCTGTGCCGGGCCTGGAGTCTTCCGAGGTCACGATCGCTACTAAGGTCACCACCCATGCGGTGCAGAAGAGCCTGAAGCCGATGTCCGGTATCAAGAACATCATTGCCGTGGCCTCGGGCAAGGGCGGTGTGGGCAAGTCGACCACCGCGGTGAATCTGGCCCTGGGCCTGGCCGCCGAAGGCGCGCAGGTCGGCATTCTCGATGCCGATATCTACGGCCCCAGCCAGCCGCGCATGCTGGGCATCAAGGACAAGCCGGAGTCCAAGGACGGCAAGACCATGGAACCGCTGGAGCGCCACGGTGTGCAGGCCATGTCCATCGGCTTCCTGATCGACGAGGACACGCCGATGATCTGGCGTGGCCCGATGGTGACGCAGGCGCTGGAACAGCTGCTGAACGAGACCAACTGGAAGGATCTGGACTACCTGATCATCGACCTGCCGCCGGGCACCGGGGACATCCAGCTGACCCTGTCACAGAAGATCCCGGTCTCCGGTGCGGTCATCGTGACCACCCCGCAGGACATCGCGCTGCTGGATGCGCGCAAGGGCCTGCGCATGTTCGAGAAGGTCGAGGTGCCGGTCCTGGGCATCATCGAGAACATGAGCATCCATATCTGCTCGAAGTGTGGCCACGAGGAGTTCATCTTCGGCCAGGGTGGCGCGGAGAACATGGCCGAGGAGTATGGTGTGGACATGCTGGGCGCGCTGCCGCTGGACATCCGCATCCGTGAACAGGCCGACAGTGGCGAGCCGACTGTGGTCGCGAACCCCGACGGCCGCATTACCGAGATCTACCGCGAGATCGCGCGCCGTACCGGTGCCAAGCTGGCGGAGCAGTCCCGGGACTACAGCAGCAAGTTCCCCAACATCGTCATCCAGAACAACTAATCCGGCACGCAGCCGGCCAGGGACAGGGCAGATGAGCATCAAGTCGGACCGCTGGATCCGGGAGATGGCCGCGACCCAGGGCATGATCGAGCCCTTCGAACCGGGTCAGGTCCGACAGCGCGAGGGGCACAAGATCGTGTCCTACGGCACGTCCAGCTACGGCTATGACGTGCGCTGTTCGGAACACTTCAAGATCTTCACCAACATCAACTCCAGCATCGTCGACCCCAAGGGTTTCGACGAGGGCAGCTTTGTGGACGTGCACTCCGACGTCTGCATCATCCCGCCGAATTCGTTCGCGCTGGCCCACACGGTCGAGTATTTCCGCATCCCGCGCGACGTGCTTACGATCTGCCTGGGCAAGTCGACCTATGCCCGCTGCGGCATCATCGTCAACGTGACCCCGCTGGAACCCGAGTGGGAGGGCCACGTGACGCTGGAGTTTTCCAACACCACGCCGCTGCCCGCCAAGATCTACGCCAACGAGGGCGTGGCGCAGATGCTGTTCCTGCAGTCCGACGAGGTCTGCGAGACCTCCTACAAGGATCGCGGCGGCAAATATCAGGGCCAGCGCGGCGTCACCCTGCCGCGCACCTGAGCCCCTCGCCCTGCCCCCTGGAGGTCCCATGCGCATCGTGATCGCGCTGGGCGGAAATGCCCTGCTGCAACGCGGCGAGGCGCCCTCGGCCGAGGCCCAGGAGCGTAACGCGCAGCGGGCGGCCGCGGCCATCGCGGCCGTGGCTCGTGAACACGAGGTGGTCGTGACTCATGGCAATGGCCCGCAGGTGGGGCTGCTCGCGAACCAGGCGGAGTGCGACCGCATCGCCTGGCCGCTGGATGTGGTCGGTGCCGAGAGCCACGGCATGATTGGCTACATCCTGGCGCGCGAGCTGCACAACGCGCTGGGTCATGATCGGGTGGCGAGCCTGCTGACCCAGACCGAGATCGACCCGGCAGACCCGGCCTTCGAGCGCCCCGAGAAGTTTATTGGCCCCACCTGGAACGAGGCCCGTGCGCGCGCGCTGGCCCGTGAGCGCGGCTGGGCGGTTGCCCCGGATGGCGACGGCTGGCGGCGGGTCGTGCCCTCGCCGGAGCCACAGCGCCTGCTCGGCATGGGGGCTGTGTCGACCCTGGTGGCCAGTGGCACGGTCGCGATCTGTGCCGGCGGTGGCGGGGTTCCCGTCGTGCGTGATGGCGATGGCCGCCTGCGTGGGATTGAGGCGGTAGTGGACAAGGACCTGACCGCCGCCCGCCTGGCCGAGCATCTGGCGGCAGACTGGCTGTTGCTGCTGACCGATGTCGATGGCGTCTACCTCGACTGGGGGACGCCCCGGGCGCGGCGCCTGAAGGCGCTGCTGGCGACGGCCGTGGAGCCCGCGATGTATCCGGCCGGTTCGATGGGGCCGAAGATGGAGGCCGCACGCCGCGCCGCGCAGGCAGGCATCCGCACCGGGATCGGCGCGCTGGAGGATGCCGCGGCGATCCTGGATGGGCAGGCGGGGACGCGCATCCAGCCGCTGGCCTGAAGTGCTGGTGATGCAGTCCGGCCGGGCTTGTGAAGGCCTTTGGTCGAGCGCGCGTGCTTGCGTGCGCAGGCACGAGATTGCAGGCTTGTGGCCATCACAATCGATTCGAGAGCGGTATCAATGCGAGAGATTCAGCGAGCAGCCCCCCTGGTCATCGGGCTTACGGCCGTGGGCCTGCTGGCCCTGGGGTGTGGCGGCGGCAGTGTGGAGTCGGACGAGCGCGTGGAAGGCATGCAGGGGCTCGAGCAGGGAGGCATCACGCCGCAGGACATGAGTGGCAGCGACGAGGCTCGACGCCCGCAGCAGGGCGGGATGCCGGCGGCGGACGTGAAACGCGTGACGGACTGAACTCGGTCCCACCGTCCCGGCGCATCACCACATGAGGTCGTCGGGCACCACGTAGTCCTTGTAGGGGTCGTCCGGGTCGGGCGCCGGGCTGGCCTCGGTCTCGGCCGGTATGACCAGCGGCCATTCCGGATCGCGCTCGCGGATGCGGTCCGCGGTTTCCCGCGGGATGACCCGAAAGCCCTTTTCCGGGCGGATGTCCAGACCGGCGATCGCGGCGCGGCCGTCGGCCAGGCGCTTCTGCAGATCCGCGGTGACCGGGATATGGCGGATCTGCCCGCCTTGCTCGAAGTGATAGTCCAGCGCGGCATCGCCGGTGGGAATCGGCGCCAGATGGGTCGTGACCAGTTCCCGGATCTGGGCGTGACGGGCGCGGCGTTCGGCGCGCTCCTGCTGCTCGCGATTCTTCTGCCGCGAACGCTCCGCCTGTTCCGCGCGGCGGGCCTCGGCCACGCCGGGTTCGGCAGGTGCCTGACGGTCCTGCTTCTTCTTCGTGTTTCCCTTGCGCGCCTTGTGCTTTTGCGCCTTGGCCTTGCGAACCTGTTTTTCGTCTACCAGCCCCGTTTTCAGGAGCTGGCTGCGCAGATCATCCGACATGAATCCAGCCGTGTGCGGTCAGTGTGCGGGGCAGGATAGCCGGAATGCCCCCGGCGTGCAGCCGCGCCGAGTCAGGCGCGGGCCAGATCGCGCAGCCCGTCGCGGATCTCGGCGGCGGGCAGCTGCGGGAAGAGGGTCTGCAGGCGCCGCGTCGTGTCCACCGCGGCGGGCGTCGTCGGCGCCGAGGCCTGACGGGCCGCACGCAGGAGGCGGCGTCCGCCCAGATGCTCGGCCTGCAGCTCCAGGTCAAGCAGGGCGCGATAGAGGTCGTGGCGTTCCGGGGTGCGCAAGGCGCGCCGCACGGCCCGCACGCGGGTGGTCACGGCGGTCTGCCAGGCGCTCGCGCTGGCGGCAAGTGCGGTCCACTGCCGGGCGGTCAGCGGGTGCGGATACCACAGGGCGAACAGGACCAGTATGACGTCGACCCCGTAGTGATCCTGCCAGTGCAACAGGCGCTGGCGTGCCGCGGGCTGGGCCCAGTGCTGTTCGGCGCTGGCCCGGAAGGTCGCAAAATCCGCGCCCGGATCCGGTCGGGCCTCAGGCACTGCTCGCAGCGGAGGTGATGGTGACCCCGGCGGTGTTACGCAGCTGATCCGGTGCCAGGATCTGGAGATCGCGGGTATGCAGGCTGATCACGCCCTGTTTGCGCAGCTGCGTGAACAGGCGGCTGATGGTCTCCTGGGTCAGCCCCAGGTGGTTCGCGATGTCGGCACGCGACATCGGCAGGCAGAAACGGTTGGCGGCCAGACCGCGCGCGCGGTGGCGCTCCGACAGCGTGATCAGGAACGTGGCCAGCCGCTGTTCCGCGGTGCGCTGGCCGAGCAGGACATGCAGGTTTTCATCCTGGGCCAGCTCCTGGCTCATCACGCTCATCATGTGCTGGCGGAAGGTGGGCAGGCGGCCGGCGAGATCGTCCACATGCGAATAGGGGACCGCGCACACGCTGGTGGACTCCAGCGCAATGGCACTGACCGGGTGCGTGCTGGAATGGATCGCATCCAGACCGAGCAGATCGCCCGCGAGGGCGAAGCCCGTGATCTGTTCGGTGCCGTCGTCGGAGATCAGCACGGTCTTCAGCGCGCCGGTGCGGACCGCGAACAGTGAATCGAACGGGGCGCCCATGGTGAAGAGTGCCGCACCCTTCGCAATCGGACGGCGCTGCTGGACGATCTGGTCGAGCTGCCAGAGCTCGTCCTGGGGCAGTCCGACAGGGAGGCAGAGCTGGCGCAGGGTGCAGTGCTGGCAGGCCTGTGTGGGTCGTAGCGTCATGCGATCAGGGTAGCCGTTTTGAAGGCGTTTGGGGAAGCGTGTTCAAGACCCTGCCACACGCGGATGGAATGGGCTACTTTCCTTGAGGAGGGCTGTTTTGCATGGGCATCACGCCCCTGGGCTGCACACCGAGTGCGTTCGGCAGTGGCTTCCTCTGGGGGCATCGATTGATCTGATAATTGGACTTGGTCTAATTTGGAGGCAGGTGTCGTGTGCGCGTCCCTGCTAGCCCGAGCGCAGGAGCCGCGTGTCACAACAAGGTCAGGGGTGAAGATGATCGAGCGCTTGCTGCAGAAGTACATGCACCACGGAACCTTCGTTCTGCGCTATCCAGATGGTCGCGAGGCCCGGTTTGGCAGCGGGGCCCCGGAGATCTCGATGGTGCTGCACGATCGGTCTGCCCTGCGCAGGATTGCGCGCGATCCCGGCTTTCAGCTGGGGGAGACCTACATCCGCGGGTTGTGGTCGCCGGGGCCGGAGGGGCTCCAGGTCTTTCTCGATGTGGCCATGCGCAACTTCGCGCCGATGTTCCGGCAGCGCGTCAATCCGGCGGTGCGCATGCTGCGCGCGCTCATCGAGCAGGGTAACAAGGTGGCGCGCTGCTACCGGAACATTGCCCACCACTATGATGTGGACGAGTGGCTTTACCGCCAGTTTCTGGACTCGGGCATGTTCTACAGTTGTGCCTACTTCGAGCGGCCGGACATGACGCTGGAAGATGCGCAGCAGGCCAAGTGCGCGATGCTGCGCAAGAAGCTGTTGCTGGAGCCAGGGATGCGCGTGCTGGATATCGGCTGCGGCTGGGGCGGTCTGGCCTTTCATCTGGCGGAGCATGCCGATGTGCAGGTGGACGGCGTGACGCTCTCCCGCGAGCAGCTGCGGGTGGCGCGCGAGGAGGCCCGGCGCCGCGGGCTCGACGATCGTGTGCGGTTTCTCTACCAGGACTACCGCGAACACGACGACCAGTACGATCGTATTGTCAGTGTCGGGATGTTCGAGCATGTGGGTACGCCCAATTACGGGACGTTCTTCCAGCGCGTGCACGACCTTCTGAAACCGGATGGTGTTGCGGTGCTCCATACCATCGGCCGCCAGGAGCCACCGGGTACCCCGAATCCCTGGCTGAACAAGTATATCTTTCCCGGGGGCTACACCCCGGCGCTGTCCGAGGTGATGGCGGCGCTGGAGCCGACGCCGCTGCATGCGACGGACATCGAGTTCTGGCGCCTGCACTACGCGGAGACTCTGGCGGAGTGGTATCGCCGCTTCCAGAAGGTTCGGGTCGAGGCCGTCGAGCGTTTCGACCAGCAGTTCTGCCGTATGTGGGAGTTCTATCTGGCGAGCTGCGAGGGCACCTTTCGCTGGTGGGGGCAGGTGGTCTTCCATGTGCAGATGGCCAAGCAGCAGGATGCGGTACCGCTGACCCGCGATTATCTCTACCGCGAAGACGCCCCGGCGGTCGTCTCCACGCCCCCGGCCAGGTCCCGCGCGCGGCAAAGCGACGCGGCCTGACCGCTGCCCCGGACCGCAGGTGGCCCGGGCGAATGTTGGGCGTTTTCCCTACAATGGGCGCCCGTTGGACCCGGGTATGGTTTGGCTGGGCCGCGATCGGCGCCGCGCCCCGGCATCTTCAGCCATGTTTCCACGAGCACCCAAGCCCAGTGGGCCGTGGCCACCCAGTTTTCGGAGTAGGGACGCGTGTTCGGTCGCTTTCGCAACAGCAGGCAGGCTCGCGGGCCGGAGAGCCCGGACTCTAGCGGTCCCTCGCAGGATCACGTCCTGATCGAGGCGGCCGGTCGCAGTCGCATCACCGAGGTGGCTGCCAGCGCCCGCCGCGTACCCTGGTCACTGAATTTCCTGCAGCTGTTGTGGGCGGCCGGCCCGGTCACCTTCCTGGCCATGCAGGGCGGGTATTTCCTCGGCTTCGGGCATGCGGCTCCGGCGCAGAACTTCATCTTCTTTGCCGTGTACACCCTGCTGTTCGGGGTGATCGGCCTGCTCGCACGCTTTTTTGCCGATGCCACCCGTGGCAAGCGCCAGGAGCGTTCGCGCGAGCAGTTGCGCAACACCATCGACCTGCTGCCGGATTTGCTGTTTGTGACCCGGGATCTGGCGATGGCGGAGCTTACCCCGGACATGCGCCGGCGCAAGGCCGCCGAAGTCCTGCTGCACGAGGTGGACATCTCTCCCGAGGGCGTCGCCGTGGCGGTGCGCGAAATGACCGGTGACACGAGCCTGGCCGCCGCGGCGGAACAGATTGAGATCTACCGGCGGCTGGGGCTGCGTTCCCGTGTGGGTGACCTGGTCGAGGCAACCGAGGATGCCCGGCTGGCGGCCCTGGAGAAGCTGCACCACGACGCCCCCGAGGTGGCGGACCTGCTGCGGGACCGGCTGCGCGGGCTGGCGCCGACCCAGGAGGATGGTGTGCGGCGGGTGGACCAGTTTCTGGATCGCCTGTTTTCCGCGGCCGATGCGGACGACCTGGTGCGCTGTACGCTGGATGACACGCAGGCGATCTTCGTGCTGGCCTTCGAGCTGGTGAACGGCCGCCAGATCAAGCGCCTGAGCTTTGAGTGGTCCGGGGGCTGGCAGCTGGGAGCCGCCCTGGATCGGCTGGAGGCGCAGGGCAATCGTTTCCGGGTCGCGCAGGCGGGCGTGGTCAGCCGTCTGCGCTCGCTGGGGATGTTGCTGGCGCAGCACGAGGCATCGGGTCTGGGGTCGCAGGCCCTGCGCGAGCCGGTGCTCGATCTCGGGCGCCAGATACTGGAGGCCCTGAACCAGCTGGAGGATGCCCAGCCCGCGGAGGATTCCCCGGAGGGCCGCCTGCTGGGCCTGGCCCTGCGCCGGGTGGAGGACCTGCGTGAGGCACGCGATCAGCTTATGCAGGCCCAAAGCCGCTACACCAACGCGGTGGAACGCTGGGAAGCGCTGCGGCTTGCCCAGGTCGAGAAGAAGGGCGAGAAGGGCTGGTTCAAGCGCAGCGTGCGCGGTATCCGGGTCAGCGAGGAACTGATCGAACTCAGTGACGACCAGAAGCTGAAGCTGGCGAACGACTTCTGCAATTTCCTGCGGGAGCTGAAGATCGAGCGCAAGGGCGAGCTGTTCTACTTCGGCGGGACCGCCCTGGATGCGGAGACCGCCAAGCGGATCGGTATTCAGCTGGCCCTGATCCTGGAGCCACTGGTCGACCTCACCAATCCGAGCATTCAGCGGGCGATCTATGCCAACCCCGCCGCTTATCTGGGCGGGCTCTATGTCGGCATGAGTGCGGACGCCAAGGCGGGCCTGGGTTCGGCGATGGTGCGCAAGGTGCGCCAGGACCTGGGGCGCATGGCCGAGTGGCTGGCCCTGCGGCTTACGCGGGTCTACCACCTGCCGCTGAGCGAATCAATGCGCGACTTCCTGGTGAATCACTACGGGGCGAACCCGGAGCGCCTGGAAATGCTGGCGACGCGCGTGGGGGAGGAATCGCAACCCGTCGCGCTGCGCGCAGAACGGTCGCCCGAGTTTGACGCGATGCTCCAGGACAAGACCTGGGGCCGCCTGCTCAAACGCGGTACCCGCTACCTGCATGCCGAGGAGCGCCGGCGGCGCTGAACCACCCCAGTGCGGGGGTGGGTGCGCTTCGGCGATGCAGGCTGGCTGGTATTTTTGTGCCCAACTGTGTAGTCTTCGCGCCGTTCCCCGGTGCCCGGCCGGCTGCTGCCGACGGGTTAAACGGGAAGTTCGGTGAATTCGCCTCGCTCCGGTGAGGGATAAATCCGACGCTGCCCCCGCAACGGTGATCGAGCAGGGGACCGCCTTAGGCGGTTTCCACGGTCGCGGCATACCGCCACTGAGCAGATGCTCGGGAAGGCGCCGCGCCCGCCGCTTGTCAGCCCGGAGACCGGCCAGGGAATGATCGCGCGGCATGCGGCGGGCATGCGAGGCGGATGATCGCGCCGGGCCGTTCGTGGGCCGCGGCCGACCCCTCCTCGTGTCTGTCCCCCTGTCTGCGCGATCCCGACGAATCAACGGCGTGCGGGCGGCTCGCCGGGAGACACGGACGAAATGAAACGCACAGCACTTTCCACGGCCATCCTGCTGGCCGCCACCCCGGTTCTGGCTCACGGTCAGGACGGCCCCGAAACCGAACCCCGTACCCTGGACACGGTCCAGGTGACCGCCACCCGCATGGCTCAGACTGTCGACGAGACCCTATCCTCGGTCACCATCATCGACCGAGAAGAGATCGAGCGCCTGCAGCCACAGCAGTTCACCGACTTGCTGGAAGGACGCGCCGGGATCGAGACTTCACAGAATAGCGCCTTCGGCAAGAATACTTCGGTGTTTACCCGTGGTACCAGCTCCGATCACACCCTGTTGTTGATAGACGGCGTTCGCGTAGGGTCGGCCACCAGCGGCGGGGCCAGTTGGCAATTTCTGCCACCTGAAGAGATCGAGCGCGTTGAGATCGTCCGCGGGCCGCGCACCAGTATCTACGGCTCCGATGCCATTGGTGGCGTGGTGCAGGTCTTTACCCGTGAGGGACGCAAGGGCCCGCCGAAGGTCAATGCCTTTGTCGGCGGTGGCAGTTTTAATACTCAGGAGACTGGCGTGGGCGTTGCCGGTGGTACCGAAAGTACCAATTACAGTTTCTCGCTCAGTCACTTCGCGACCGACGGCATCAACGTGCAGGACGACGTCGGAGATGACGACCGGGATGGCTACGACAACACTTCATTGGCCGGCAAGCTGTCGCACCGTTTCGACAGTGGAGTCGAACTTTTCGGCAATATTCTGTATTCGGAGGGGCGCTCGGAATATGACGCTGACGAGTCCGACCCTGTCACCTTCGCGAACCTGGGGCCATATGATCGTGCCTACACGGATTTCGTCCACGCTGCACTGCAAGTTGGGATCCGCATACCGGTAACTCGCTTATGGGATACCGAGATTGCCGTAGGCCAGTCCCGGGATGAGAGTGGCGATGTCACCGAGGGGGGTGTCCATGGTGGGAGCGCCGACCGTTTCGATACGCGGCGGGATCAATTGACCTGGCGTAACGATGCTCGGCTGGGCGATCGAACCCATCTGGTTGCTGGTATTGATGCATACGAAGATCGGGTGGATGGCACTACTGCTTATGCTGAAGACTCGCGTTACAACGTGGGAGTGTATTCAGTTCTGCGTACCACAGTCGGTGCGCACGATCTGGAAGGCTCTCTCCGCTACGACGAAAATGAGCAATTCGGAAGTAAGACCACGGGCCAGATTGCCTGGGGTACGCAGCTCAGTGATGATCTGCGTTTGCGCGCATCTTATGGCACTGCTTTCAAGGCACCTACGTTCAACGACCTGTATTTCCCTGGTTTCGGCAATGCCGACCTGCAGCCGGAAGATTCCAGGACCGTGGAATTTGGGGGCCGCTACAGCCTCGGGTCTTACTATGCGGATGTCGCGGTCTTTCGGACCGAACTCGACCAGATGATCAGCTTTGATCCGGTCGCGTCGCGACCCGAGAACATCGACGAGGCGCGCATTCAGGGCGTGGAACTGGAAGGAGGGTATGCGACCTCTGAGTGGGTATGGCGCGCCTCGCTGACCTTGCTTGATGCCGAAGATCGTGAATCGGGGAAGGAGCTTCGCCGTCGTGCACCGGTTACTGCTCGGCTGGATCTCGACCGTAGCTTCGAACGTCTGTCTCTAGGTGGGTCTGTCGTCGCGAAGAGCCGTGCCTACGAAGACCCCGCAAACCAGGAGAGGCTCTCGGGATACGGTCTGTTCAACCTGCGGGCGGGATATCAACTCTCACCGGAATGGCAGCTCCAGGCCACGGTGCACAATGTGTTCGACAAGGATTATGTGACCGCTGGCGGTTATAACCAGCCGGGGCGCGCCGCCTTCGTGAAGCTTCGCTATCAGCAGAGGTAATGGATCATGGGTAATCGACTGTCGAAGATTGCGACCCGCACGGGTGACGAAGGCCGGACGGGCCTGGGGGACGGCTCGCGGGTGGACAAGGACAGCCATCGCGTCGAGGCGTTTGGTGACGTGGACGAGCTGAACAGTGTCGTGGGCCGGGTCCTGGTCCACGATCTGCCGGAAGATGTTCGCCGCGCGCTCGCCCTGGTTCAGCACGAGCTGTTCGATCTGGGGGCGGAGCTGGCGGTGCCGGGGCATCAGGCCCTGCCGGAGGCCTCGGTGGAGCGCCTGGACGTGGAGCTGGAAAGCTTCAACGCCGATCTGCCGCCGCTCAAGGAGTTCATCCTCCCGGGCGGCGGCCCGGCCACGGCCGACTGCCACATCGCGCGCACGGTCTGCCGGCGCGCGGAACGCCGGCTGGTGGCGGTGAATCACCACGAGGCGCTGCGGCCAAGTTCGCTCGCCTACATCAATCGCCTGTCGGATCTGCTGTTCGTGCTCTGCCGGGTGCTGGCACGTCACGAGAACGGTGCGGAAGTCCTGTGGCAGCCGGCGAACCGCCGGGGGAGTACGTGACCGCGCGGACACTTGCGCTGCTGTTCGCTCTGCTGGTGTTCCCGGGGGTGGTCCTGGCCGGCCCCGGGGACCCCGACTGCCCCACGATTGTCAGCCAGTCGCCCTTCATCACCCACACGCTGGACTATCTGGGCCTGGACGGATGCATTGTCGGGTCCAGTCGCTACGATCCCGCCCATCCGGATACGGGTGGCGTCTACGACCCGGATGCCGAGGCGATTGCAGCCCTCGCGCCCGAACTGGCGATCACATCCGAGTGGATGGACGAGAAGGAGTGGGAAGCGGTCCTGCCGGAGGATACCCGTGCCCTGGTGCTCGGTGGTTTCGGCGGGATGGATGCTGTGGTCCGGAATGTGGAGCGTGTGAGCCAGGCGGCCGGGCTCGAAGACGGGGCGGCCCGTGCCGAGCGCTTCGACCGGGAATGGCGGGCGGCCGCGGAAGCCGTTCCGGCCTCGGGCGAGCGGGTGCTGTTGCTGTCCTCGTGCAGCGGGCAGGGTTACACCTACGGCCCCGGGACCTGGCTGTTCGACGCGTTTGCTGCGGCGGGATTCGATGTCGTGGCGGACCAGTCGGGCGTGACCCACCTCGAGTTCAGCGACGAGCGGGACGACCTTGCGGATCTGATCAATCACAGCCGGGCGCAGGTGGTCTTCGCCTTCAATGCCGATGCCGCGGAGGAATGCCGGGCCATTACCGCCGAGCGGCCGTTCCGGGTGGTGTCATTGCCCACGGAGCCGTTCCAGCATCCGGCCCCGGTGATTGTGCAGGGGCTGGAGCGCCTGGCACAGGAGCGGGATCGCTGGTCCGTCGGGCCATAACCTCAGGCGGCCCCGTTCCCCGGGCACAGCAACCTTACACAAACCAATCGGTAACAGGAGTTCACCATGGACGACGAAGCCGCGCGTGCAGAACGCCACGCCCAGCGCATGGCGCGCAAGAAGGAGATCGTGGACCGCAAGATCGCGGAAGCCCAGGACGAGAAGGGTGTGTTCCTGATCCTGACCGGCAACGGCAAGGGCAAGAGCTCTTCCGGATTCGGCATGGTGGCCCGCGCCCTGGGCCACGGCATGCAGGTGGGGATCGTGCAGTTCATCAAGGGCCAGTTCGCCACCGGCGAGGAGGCGTTTTTCCGCGCGCAGGATCGCGTGCAGTACCACGTGATGGGCGAGGGCTACACCTGGGAGACCCAGGATCGCGACCAGGACACTGCAGCTGCGCGCGAGGCCTGGGCCCATGCCCGCGACATGCTCACGGACCCGGCGTTCGACATGGTGCTGCTGGACGAACTGCACATCGCGCTCAAGTACGGCTACCTCGATCCCGACGAGGTGCTCCGAGACATCGCCGCACGGCCGGAGATGCAGCACGTGATCACCACTGGCCGCGCCGCGCCAAAGGCCCTGATCGAGGCGGCCGACACGGTCAGCGAGATCGATGCGGTCAAGCATGCCTTCCAGGCCGGCATCAAGGCGCAGAAGGGCATCGAGCTCTGAACACCCTGGCCCCGTGCCGCGCAAACGGGGCCGATTGATCCAGATCAACGATCAGTCGGGTTTTGATCGCAACCAGGTTCCCGCGCCTGTAGGGTGGGCTTTAAGTGGTTTGGACTGAGTCTATATCGGCCCTCACCGATGTCCGCTTCTCAGATGTCTATTGCTCAAGGGAGACCTGTATGAAAACGCTTTCCGGATTCCGCATGACGGCGCTCGCGGCCTGCGCGGCCGTCGCATTCGGGGCCGCAACCCCGGCCGTGGCCGATACCGACTATTCCGAATACCGCGACGTGTTCGAGCCGTTGCCGGCGCTGCCGCCGATCCCGGCGGACAACTCGATGACCAAGGAGAAGATCGAGCTGGGCAAGATGCTGTTCTTCGAGCCGCGCATCTCCAGCTCTGGCGTGATCTCCTGCGCGACCTGCCACAACCCGGCGCTGGGCTGGGCGGACCGCATCCCGCGCGCGGTGGGTCACGATGGCCAGGTCGGCGAACGCAACACCCCGACCGTGCTGAACTCCGGGTTTTTCACCGCGCAGTTCTGGGATGGCCGCGAGGACGATCTGGAAGGCCAGGCCCTGGGCCCGATCCAGGATGCGATCGAGATGGCGATGCCGCTGGAAGAGGCGATCGCGCGCCTGGAGGAGTTCAACGAGTACCAGGAGAAGTTCGAGGCGGCCTATCCCGACTATGACGGCGACAACGTGATCAACACTGACCACGTGGCCAAGGCCCTGGCGACCTTCCAGCGTACGCTGAACACCCCGAACTCGCCGCTGGATCGCTGGCTGGCCGGGGACGAGGGCGCGATGGACGAGCAGCAGATGCGCGGCATGGCCCTGTTCGCCGATAACGGCTGCGTAGCCTGTCACCGCGGCCCGGCGCTGACCGACAGCCACTTCCACCGCATCCAGGTGCCGGGTTCGGAGGACAAGGGCCGTTACCTGGTCACGGGCGAGGAATCCGACAAGTTCGCGTTCAAGACCCCGACCCTGCGCAACGTGGCCCTGACCTACCCCTACATGAACAACGGCGAGACCGCCACGCTGGACGAGGCGATCCGCATCATGGGGGAGGAGATGCTCGGCAAGGAGTTCAGCGATGACGAGGTCGCCGACATCGAGGCCTTCATGCACGCGCTGACCGGCGAGATGCCGCGCTTCGACATCCCGGCGCTGCCTTGAGCGCACCCGCGCCATTCACTCCGTGCACCCCCTGATGAGGGGGCGATTACAGGCCGGGGCTTGGTCCCCGGCCTTTTTCGTTTGCGGGCGGTCGGTCTGCGGCGCTTCTGCTACCCTGTGCGCCTTTCCCGACCACCGGAATCGAGTGTCTGACGCATGAGCTTTCGTACCCGTTTTGCCCCCAGTCCGACCGGCTATCTGCATATCGGCGGTGCCCGCACCGCGCTGTTCTCCTGGCTGTACGCCCGCCACCATGGTGGCGAGTTCGTACTGCGGATCGAGGACACCGATCTGGAGCGCAGCACCGCGGAGTCGGTGAACGCGATCCTCGAGGGCATGAACTGGCTGGGGCTGACCTACGATCACGGGCCGTTCTACCAGACGGAACGCTTCGACCGGTACAAGGAGGTGATCGACCAGCTGATGGCTGCAGGCCACGCCTATCGCTGCTACTGCACGAAGGAAGAGCTGGATGCGATGCGCGAGGAGCAGAAGGCGCGCAAGGAAAAGCCGCGCTACGACGGTCGCTGCCGTGCGCGCACCGAGCCGCGCGAGGGCGTGGAGCCGGTGATCCGCTTCCGCACCCCGGACGAGGGCGTGACCGTCGTCGACGACATGGTGCGCGGCAAGGTCGCGTTCCAGAACCGCGAACTGGATGACCTGATCATCGCCCGCTCCGATGGCTCGCCGACCTACAACCTGACGGTGGTGGTGGACGACATGGACATGGGGATCACCCACGTGGTCCGAGGCGACGATCACCTGAACAACACCCCGCGCCAGATCAATATCCTGAAGGCGCTGGGCGTGGAGCCGCCGCGCTACGGTCACCTGCCGATGATCATGGGCCCGGACGGTGCCAAGCTGTCCAAGCGCCATGGCGCGGTCTCGGTGATGCAGTACCGCGACGAGGGCTACCTGCCGGAGGCCCTGCTGAACTACCTGGTGCGCCTGGGCTGGGCCCATGGCGATCAGGAGATCTTCTCGATGGACGAACTGGTGCGCCTGTTCGACATCCAGGACGTGAACCAGTCCGCCTCTGCGATCAACCCGGACAAGCTCCTGTGGCTGAACCAGCACTACATCAAGTCGCTGGACCCGGATCACGTGGCGCTGGAGTTCGGCTGGCACCTGGGTCAGCTGGGCATCGATCCTTCCAGTGGCCCGGCGATGCGCGACGTGGTGATCGCTCAGCGCGAACGCGCGCGCACGCTGCGCGAGATGGCCGAGAACAGCGTGTACTTTTATCGCGAGTTCGAGGACTACGACGAGAAGGCCGCACGCAAGCAGCTCACCGCCGAGGCCCTCCCGGTGCTGCAGACGCTGCATGACGGTTTCAGCGCGCTGGGCGCCTGGGAGAAGGAGCCGCTGCACGAGGTCGTGGTGCACACCGGCGAGCGCCTGGATCTCAAGCTGGGCAAGGTCGCACAGCCGCTGCGTGTGGCCTTGACCGGGGGTACGGTTTCGCCCCCCATCGATGATACGCTGGTGCTTATTGGTCGCGAGCGCGCCCTGGCCCGTATTGATCGCGCACTGCAGAAAATTTCTGCCGAAGCGGGTTGACACATTTCGGGGTGCTGGCTACAGTACGCGCTCGCCTGACACGGGGCCATAGCTCAGCTGGGAGAGCGCCTGCATGGCATGCAGGAGGTCGGCGGTTCGATCCCGCCTGGCTCCACCAAATTCAGGTGAACTGCGGATTCATCAATGCATCGTTTCGGAGTCATATCGCTCTACGTTGGATTGGTGTTGGCAGTGGTCGGATTGATCGGCGGATTCGGGCTGATGCTCACCGGGGAACAGACCTGGTCCAAGCCCCTCATCGCGCTGGTACCGATCGGGTTCCTGCTGGTGTTCAACGGTCTGGTGACGACGCTTCTGCATCGGCCACCGGGTAGCGAGGATGACCGGCCCAAGGGCCCACCGGAATAGCAACAAGACGTTGCCTCTACGTCCCCATCGTCTAGAGGCCTAGGACACCGCCCTTTCACGGCGGCGACCGGGGTTCGAATCCCCGTGGGGACGCCATATCCCGAAAAGGCCCGAACCGAAAGGTTCGGGCCTTTTCTTTTGCTGCGTGAACGGCCGCGGCCTCGCCGCGGGTCAGGGGCGGAACGCATTGGCCGTGGCAGGGGAGAGCCGCCTTTTTTGCCTTGCACCTGTTGTACGGTCCCCGCTATGCGGGAGGGTGCGAGAAAAGGACACGGCGTCACATCAAGCGTACGCCGAACCACAGGCAGAAGGGCACCCGGGCCCCGCGAACGATGATCCTGGCGCGCTCAGGCCAGGCGCGGGCCGTGCTGGCGGGGTTCGTCGGGGTGCGGGCGCGGGATGATGCAGTGGTTGATGCGCAGGAGTTCGCGCTCGGCCCAGGACTGGACCTGGGCATCCGTGGCCAGACGTGCATAGTCGAGCAGGGCCTGGCGTTCGATGTTCGGATTGCCCTGCTGATGAGCGACCTTGCGGGCCTGTTCCAGCGCCTGCCAGCCTTCCTCTTTGCGGCCGTTGTCCGCCGCGAGCAGGGCCACGGCGCGCAGGCGGTGAATCGCGGCTTCAAAACAAAAATCCCCGCGCTGATGGCAGCCCGCCAGCGCCTCGTCGGCCACGGCGAGGCGTCGCGCCGGATCGACATGGCTGGCCTGCAGGGCGTCCAGCAGGATCAGCTGGAAGATGGTGTTCACCCCATCCATGATGTGGCGCATCGCCTCGACCTGCTCCTCGATGACCCGAAAGGCATCCGGCTGCCCCTGGCGTGCGAGGGCCCAGCTCTCGAGCGTGACGCCGGCGGCACGCCATAGCGGGTAGTCGTACTCGCGGGCAATGGCCAGCGCCCGGCGCGCGGGGGGCAGGGCGCTCTCGGCATCGCCACTGTAGAAGGCCAGTACCGCGCGGAAGGCGTATGCAAAGGCCTCGGTGGGCCGGTGGCCGAGCTGGTCGGCCTGTTCGCATGCGGCGTCGATTTCTTCCCAGGCACGTGCATGGTTGCCCAGATGGAGCAGCGTCCAGGCGAGGAAGCCACGGGCGCTGATGGCCGGGTTCTCGGTGTGGCGGGCGACCAGCGTTGTGTGGTCCTCGTCGCGGTAGAGCTCGATGGCGCGGGTCTGGTGCTCCAGTGCCTCGGCAAACTGGCCGGTCCAGAAGTGGGTATTGCCCCGGACGTAATGGGCGGCGATGCGCAGCAGGCGGTCACCGGAGCGCTCGGCAAGGCGTTCCATCTCGTCGGCGAGGCGCTGCGCCTCGGTGAATCCGTGCCAGGACCCGGCACCGTGCCACAGGCCCCAGAGCACGCGGAAGTACTGGACTGGGTCCTGCTCCGGGGCGGTCAGGCGCATCGCGCGTTCGAAGATATCGTTGACGGTGCGCGAGCCGTAGCCGAGCAGCGCCAGGTTGGACGCGCCGAGGCCGCCCAGGGCCCGCAGGGTGCAGTGCTCGTAGTTGGTCTGATCCGTCTCGGTCCGATGCGCGTCCGGGAAGTGCTCGAGGCACGCCAGCGCATCCTCGAAGTAGTGCGAGGCCTCCGGCAGGGTGCCGCGGGCAAAGGCCGCCTCGCCCGCCTGCAGCCAGGCACGGGTCGCCTCCGGATAGCGCTCCGCATGGTAGAGGTGGTTCGCGATCTGTCCCCAGTCGGCCGTCTGCATGCCGTTCTCGCCGTCTTCCTGCATCAGGTCGGCCAGCTGGCCGTGGAGACGGGTGCGTTCGGTGAGCAGCATGGATTCGTAGGCCGCCTGGCGGAACAGTGCGTGGCGGAAGCGATAGCGCACCCCGTCCACCATGCCGGCGGGCTCGATGAAGCCCTTCCCGGTCAGGCGGGTGAGCTGGCGCCGGATGGCGTCGGCCGGCTGCCCGCGCAGACGGCTGAGGATGCGGGTGTCGAAATCACGGCCGATCACCGCGGCGGAATGGGCGAGCTCGCGCGCACTCCCGAGCTGTTCCAGACGTGCAACCAGCAGGTTCGAGAGGCCGGGTGGCAGGCTCTCCGGCGACGGGCCTGTGCGGGCCGCCTCCAGGGCGTAGCGCGTGAGTTCTTCAAGAAACAGCGGAACGCCTTCTCCGCGTTCGACCAGTTGCTGGCGCAGTCCGCTGGAAAGCCGGCCGTGGGGGTCAAGGCGATCCACCAGGCTGTGTGCCGCGTCCGCATCCAGGCTGTGCAGACGGACGTGTTCGATGGTGAGGTCGCGCCAGGACGAGCGGTAGCTCATGCGCGCAGTCAAGACGGCCATCAGCGGATTATGGTGCAGGCGCTGGTACAACCGCCGCAGCAGCTCGGAGGTCCCCGAGTCCATCCAGTGAAGGTCGTCGCAGATCAGCAGGGTGGCGCCATGGGCGGCGCGGCGGCGCACCAGCTCCACCAGGGTGTCGATGATGCGGTCGCGATCGAGCCCCGCCTGGGCAAGGTTTTCCGGGCCTTCGGTGTCCGGGTGGGTCAGCCAGTGGGCGAGCTGGGTTGCCGGGTCGGTGGCGAGGCCGGTCTGCACGAGGGCGTGTGCGAGATGCCGCTGCCGCGCTTCGCGCAGGCGGTCGCGCCCGATCCAGGTGGCAAAGGCCTGGCGCACCGGCGCGAGTAGCTGCCGCGAACGGTCTTCGCGGCACTTCAGCAGGTATCGCGAGCGGGCCTGGCCGCGGACCTGCAAGTCGAGACCGCGGGCGAGGCGGCTCTTGCCCAGCCCAGCCTCGCCCTGAATCAGCACGAAGCGGACAGCGCCGGCCTCAAGTACCTGGTCCCAGTGTGCGCGCAGGAGCTGCAGCTCCGGGCAGCGCCCGGTGAGCGGGGTCATGCCGCGCTGGGCCTGGGCGTCCACGCGGTCCAGCGGGCCGGGGTCGGCGGTGACGCGGTAGGCGCCGGTGCCGTCGTCTTCGGGGCTGAAGCTGAAGTAACCGCCGACCCGGGCGTAGGTAGGTTCGCTGACGCGCAGGGTTCCGGGGTCGGCGTGCTGGGCGCAGTCCAGGACGCGGGCGGTCAGCTGTCCGGCGGGGTCCGGCAGGTCGGGGTCGGCGCCGGTCACGATGAGGTCCGTGTCCACGGCGAGGCGCAGCTGGCAGTCCCCGGGTGCGGTGGTGAGTGCCTGCCAGGCGGCATGCACGGCATCCACCGTGGCCTCCTCGCGGCCGGCCGGGTAGCCGAAGTAGGCCAGCAGGCCATGGCCGGGGGAGGGCACCACGTGGCCGTGGTGGCTCAGGAGCACGAGATCGACGTGTTCCAGGCTGCGGTTGACCTGCTGCTGCTGGATCTCGACATCGGCGCCGGGGTCGGGCTGTACGTGGCAGGCGACGATCGTGACGCGCCTGCGCTCGGGGCGCAGGACGGGCGGTTCGGCATCGTCGCTACCGGCATGCTGGCTGCTGGCCTCTGCGCGCTCCGCACCCAGGATCTCTTCGCGGGTGCGTGCCAGCAGTTCGCCGGGGCTCTTGCCGGCTTCGGCTTCGAGATGGGCGTAGTGCTCCAGTGCCCGCTTCGGGTGGCCGAGGTGGGCCAGCGCTTTCATCAGCAGGTGATGCAGGGTCTCGTCGTGCGGCTCCATCGCCAGCAGGCGATGCAGTTCCGCCAGTAGCGGTTCGCCGTCGTTCGGCTTGGCCAGTGCGGCCAGATTGTGGCCGATGAAGACCAGCAGGTTCTGCCAGTGATGATCGCGTTGAGACTGGGCCCAGGCGGCCAGCTCGGGCAGGTCCTGCAGGGCTCGCAGCCCCTCGAGGAAGTGGCCGCGATAGTCGCAGACAGTGGCTAGATCGGGCGGGGGGGCGTTGTTCTCGCGGCCTTCGGTCGTTCGCCGTTCGGCGCGCGCGCGGTGCAGGATCAGGAAGTCGATACGGGATTCCGGCTGCGGCTGGAAGCGGACATAGCGGGGCGTGGTGTCCAGAAGCGGCGGGTCGCCGGCGGGGAGCTGGCGGCGCAGTTGGAACAGGCCCTGGCGCAGGTTGACCCGGGCGCTGTCGGCATCGAGATCCGGCCAGAACAGTCGCGCCAGTTCCTCGCGGGGGATACGCCGCGGGCTTTCGGTGGCCACATAGGTGAGAAGCAGTCCGAGCTTGGTGCCGGAAAGGGCGGGCACGTCGCGGTCGCCGACGCGTACCCCAACGGTGCCGAAGGTGGTGATCTCCATCTGCGCCAAAGGGTTCTCCCTTGTGCCTTCTCGGCCCTTGTGTGTCGCCATGTACCTTCAGCTTCCGCGCATGCGGGCGGCCCGGTGCTCCGGGGCGGTACCCCGTCTCGTTCCGGTCGCTACCACGGGTCCGTTTGTCCTGATTGTAGCGAGATTCGGTCTCCGGGGTTAAGGAGACGCTGATTGAATCGCACGTCCGCGTTGGTGCCCCCCGGTTTTTCGAGACAAAGCGTTCCGAGACAAGGCGCGTTGTGCAGCGGGTAGTGGTTCTTCCCGCCCGTTTTTGATGGATTGCGGGGCGCAACGCAGGATCGGGCCATATATATTCAGAATCGGGGGGGGCACCAACCCCACAAGCCATTGAAAGCAGGGGCTCGGCCGCCCGTTGTTGATCAAAAACGGGCGCGGGAACGGCGTTGCGGTTCCCTTGTGCAGAGTGACTGCACGGCAGTCACCGCGCCTTGTTCGCACGCAAAAGCGACTCGAGCGCGGACGTGCGATTCAATCAGCGTCTCCTTAACGGTGTTCCTCAGTCGATCCGGATGGTGGTGTAGCCCTGATTCTCGTAGCCCATGATCGACAGGAAGGTGTTGCCGACCAGCTGGACCCCGGGGATCAGGTCCTCCTGGCCGAGATCGAAGCGGCGGGTGGCGATCTGGCAGGCCTCCATGTGGATGCCGTCCAGTTCCATCAGCGCCTGCAGGCGTTCGTGGATGTGTCGCGCGGCCGAGACGTCCTCGATCTCCAGATGGTCGGTGTCGCGGGCAATCAGGGCCGCGGCCCCGCCGCGAAAGGCAAACACCATGTCCGGCTCCAGGCCCTGGCGCTGCATGTCTTCGTAGGTCTCTTGGATGACGCTGAGGCGGGCGATCAGGCGTTCCGGTTCGCCGATGGTGATATCCCACAGGATGCGGCCGGTGTCCATGCCGGCAATGGCGCGCTGGTCCCCGGGTTTTTCGGCCAGGGCCAGTCCCGGCAGCAGGAGGGCACAGCACAGGAGAGAGGCAAGCAGGTTTTTCATGGCGTTGATCCCTTTTCCACAGGTCCTGCTTTGAGAGTAGCAGGAGCGGATTCACTGTGTCGGGACGGGTGGTGGCCGTCGTGGCCACCACCGGTACGGTCGGCCGGGTTTCAGTGGCCGTGATATCCCTTGTGCAGGTATTCGACGCCGTCGAGGCTCTGTAGCTGGATCTCGCGGACCGGGGTGTAGCGCGAGACGCCGGGTCCGACGATCTCTTCGGTCAGACGGATGCGGAATGGAGCCTCGCAGTTCAGGAGCTGACCGACATAGCGCTTGCCCTCGTGGTTGACCCGTACCGGCGAGGTGGTTTCGTAGCGGCTGAAGTTGTAGCTCACGTCCTTGGGATACTGCAGATTCTGTTCGGAAAAGGTCATGGTCGGCCTCTGGTTTTAGGTGTTCTTGATGGCGTCGAAGGCCTCGAGAGCCGCCTGGCGGCTGGCCTTCAGGTCCACGATCGGCGCCGGATAGTTGCGCGCGCCTCCCGCGCCTGGCGCGTGAATATACCGCGTTTCGATGTTCTTTAGGGCGGGCAGAAAGCGGCGCACGAAACGACCTTCCGGGTCGTACTGCTCGCCCTGGCGCTGCGGGTTGAAGACCCGGAAGTAGGGTGCGGCATCGGCGCCGCAGCCCCCGGCCCACTGCCAGCCCAGGGTGTTGGCGGCCAGGTCGGCGTCGACCAGGGTGTCCCAGAACCAGCGCGCGCCGTGATGCCAGTGCAGGCGCAGGTTCTTGGTCAGGAAGGAGCCCACCACCATGCGCAGGCGATTGTGCATCCAGCCTGTTTCCCACAGTTGCGCCATGGCCGCGTCGACCACCGGTACCCCGGTGCGCCCGCGTTGCCAGGAGCCGAGATCGGTCTCGGATTCGCGCCAGGGGAAGGCCTCGAAGCGCGGGTTCAGGGGGCGTTCCGGTGTGTGCGGAAAGTGGTAGAGCACATGATGGGCGAAGTCGCGCCAGCCGAGTTCGCGCACAAAAGCCTCCGCGCCCCCGTGTTCCGTATCCAGCCCGGCCTGCCGCAGGGCGCGCAGGATCTGGCGGGGAGAGATCTCGCCAAAATGCAGGTGGGGTGACAGGCGTGAGGTGCCGTCCCGGTCTGGTCGGTCCCGGGTCCCGCCGTAGTCTCGGGCGGTGTGCTCCAGAAAGCCCTGCAGGCGCTCGTGGGCCGCGACCTCACCGGGTTTCCAGTTGGCGCGCAGGCCGCCGGCCCAGTCGATGCCGGGCAGGAGCTCCAGCTGCTCGATGGTGAGCGACTCCGGCTTGCGTTCAGGAGCCGCTAGCGCGCCGGGCGCGGGCAGCGGGTCCTGATCGATGCCGTGCTGGCGACAGGCCTTCCAGAATGGCGAGAACACCCGGTAGGGGCGTCCCTGTCCGGTCTCGACTTCCCAGGGCTCGAGCAGCAGCGCGGCGTTGAAGCTGTGGACATCGAGGCCGTCGGCGCGCAGGCCGGCCTTGATGTCCTGGTCGCGCAGTACGCAGGCGGGGTCGTAGAGCCGATTCCAGTACACCGCCTCGGCGCCGGTCTCGGCGATCAGGGCGCGCAGGGTGTCCAGGCTGGGACCGGCACGCAGGATCAGCGGGCTACCGGCCTGCTCGAATTCGGCGGCCATCGCCTGCAGGCTATGATGCAGCCACCAGTTGGAGGCGGCGCCCGGCTGCCAAGGGGCCTCTTCTTCCGGCGCATGGATGAACACCGGGATCACCGGTGCGCCGCGAGCGGCCGCCGCGTGCAGTGCCGGTTGGTCGGCCAGGCGCAGGTCGCGCCGAAGCCAGACCAGAGTGGGGCCGGGGTGTGCCATCAGATGCGGTCTCCTTTTGCCAGGCTCTTGCGCAGCTCGCCGGCGCGCTCGCGGATTGCCTGCAGACGTTCGGGGTCCATCTTTTCCAGATGTTTCCACTGCAGCGCGGTACGCGGGTGGCGCGCGAAGCGGTCGCGGTGGCGAGCGAGGAAGTCCCAGTACAGTGTGGTGAAGGGGCAGGCCTTTTTACCCACGGCCGTGCCCGGATCGAACGCACAGTGCTGGCAGTAGTTGCTCATGCGCTGGATGTAGCGGCCGCTGGCGACATAGGGTTTCGAGGCCATACGGCCGCCATCGGCGTATTGCGACATGCCGATCACGTTGGGCAACTCCACCCATTCCACGGCGTCCACGTAGATGCCGAGATACCAGGCGTGGATTGCCGCGGGACGGACCCCGAGCAGTTGTGCAAACAGTCCAGTCACCATCAGCCGCTGGATGTGGTGGGCGTAGCCCAGCCGCAGGGTCTGTCCCACGGCCTGGTGCAGGCACTGCATGGAGGTATCGGCATCCCAGTACAGGGACGGTAGAGGTTCGCGCGCGCCCAGGGCGTTCCACTCGTGCCATTCGCCGCCAAAGTGGAAGTACAGCCCGCGCACGTACTCGCGCCAGCCCAGGATCTGGCGGATGAATCCCTCGGTCGCCGCCAGCGGTGCATCGCCGTCACGCCAGGCCTGTTCCGCGGCGGTGACGACCTCCCGCGGATGGATCAGGTGCAGATTCAGCGCGGCACTGAGGCGGGCATGGTAGAGCCATGGCTGGTCGGTCCACATCGCGTCCTGATAGGTGCCGAAATGCGGCAGGCGATGGGCAATAAAGTCGTCCAGGGCCGCACGCGCCTGCTGCGGGGTTACCGGCCAGTCAAAGGCCTCGTCCTGACCCGGCAGATCCGGGAGGTGGCGCTGGATGTCCTGCTGGCATTCGCGGGTGATGGCGTCCGGCGGAAAGCTCAGGGGTTCCGGCAGCAGGCCGGGGCCTTGGCCCCCGAAGTGGCCGCGGTTGTCGGCGTCGAAATTCCATTGTCCGCCGGCCGGTTCGTCGCCATTCATCAGGATGTCGAGGCGCGCACGCTGCTCGCGGTAGAAGTACTCCATGCGCAGCTGCTTGCGCCCCCGCGCCCATTCCGAGAACGCGGCCAGTGGCACGAGGAAATGCGGGTCCTCGTGGATCTCGAGCGGGGTGCCCCCGGCCCGGCAGGCCGTTTCCAGCAGGCCCTGAACGCGGTGCTCGCCCGGTTGCAGTACGCAGAGCTGGCGCGGTTGCAGACGTTTCAGGTCGGCCTCCAGCGCCGCGTCGAGGGTCGTCTCGGCGTGCTGCCCCAGGCGCCGGTAGTGAACGGTCAGGCCCTGCTCGCGCCGTGCGCGGGCGAAGTGGCGCATCGCGGCCAGAAACAGCGTGGTACGGGCCGTGTGCGACGGAACGTGCTGCGACTCGGCCGCGACCTCGGCCATCCAGAGCGCGTCCTGCTGTGGGTCCAGCTGCGCAAGGACGGGGTGCTGCGGGTCAAGCTGATCCCCGAGTACGACCAGCAGGGTACGCGGGTGCTCGGCTGCGCGCGGGGACGAAGGGCGGGTCACGGCGCCGGATGGCGCTAAGTGGCGAGTTGCCGCGCGAGGCGCTGTGCCGCCTCGAGCGGCGGGCCGGGGAGCACCTCGACCTCGCGTCCATGCGCCATCTGCGATAGCTCCAGCGCGGCAGAACCGGCCAGGAAGCAGGGTGGCCCGGCCTGCTTGAGGATGGACTCGATACGCGGCAGTTCCGGGCTGCGTTTCAGCTGCGACGAACCGTGGATGATCACCGCAGGGGCGTGCAGGCGCTGAACCAGCGTCTCCAGACCTTCGGGGCTGGTGGCGTCGAACAGGGGCAGGGTCTTCAGGCCCTGGCGCGCGCAGGCCAGTTGCAGGAGCAGCCCGCCGACCTGCTGGTGGCCGCCACCGAGCACGAGACAGGGGTAGGTCGGCCCCTCGCAGGCCCGCAGTGCAGCCCGCAGCTGGTCGGCGAAGGCCGCCGTGGCCCAGGCAGCGAAGATGGCGAGCCGGACCTCACCCTCCGCGCTGTGCCGGGATTCCTCGCGCAGGCGACGATAGACCTCGAGAAAGGCACTTTCATGAACGCCGTTCCAGCCGTGACGCATCACCAGACGCGAGTAGCAGCGGTCCAGCTCGCCGACGTCCAGCCCGGCAACGGCCTGGTGCAGGGTTTCGGCGATCGGATCGGTGGTGTGGGGCGCAACGCCCGGACCGGGGCTCCTGCGGCGCGGGGTCTCAGAGGACTCCGCCCGCGCGGCGGGCGGGGGCTCGTCGTTGAGCACGCGGTGGACCTGGGAGACCGGGATCCCCTGATCCAGCAGTTCCAGGATGCGCTTGATGCGGGCAATGTCACCCGAGCTGTAGAGCCGGTGGCCCTTGGGCGTGCGCATCGGGCGAATGAGCCCGTAACGACGCTCCCAGGCGCGCAGGGTTACGTCGTTGATACCCGTCTCCGCACATACATGCCGGATCGGGTAGAGCCCTTCCTGGTCCTGGGGTTCGATATGCGTGGTACTCGCCATGGGTTAATTGTACGACATCTATACAGCTCGTGTACAAGGAGGCCGGATCGAACCCGAATTCCCCGCGATGTTGCGGTCCGGGGATGAACCTTCAGGCCGCCTGCGTCAACCAAGAACCATAGCAATCTTTCCGATCAGGGGCAGGGAGCAGGCATGTTTACGCGAACCGGAACCGCAAACCCGAAGGCCGCGCTGGCGGTTGTGCTGCTGGCCGGCCTGCTGGGCCTGTCCGGCGGGGCCCAGGCCAATCCGGAGATGGCGGACAGCATCTCGCCCTACCTGCGTCTGCACGTGGATGACCCGGTGCAGTGGCGCGCGTGGGACCCGGCCCTGCTCGAGGAGGCCCGCGAGCAGGGCCGCCCCCTGCTGATCTCCAGTGGCTACTACTCCTGCTTCTACTGCCATGTGATGCAGGACGAGAGCTTCCGTGACGAAGGGATTGCCCGGCGCCTGAACGAGCACTTTATCCCGGTGAAGGTGGACCGCGAGGTGGACGGGGCGCTGGATACCTACCTGCTGGAGTTTCAGCGGGCGACAGCGGGGAGCGCCGGCTGGCCGCTGAACGTGGTGGTCACCCCGGACGGGCATGCCCTGACCGGCGTGGTCTATGCCCCGCGGGACGGCTTTGCCGAGTTCCTGGACCGGATCACCGAGCGCCTCGACGCCGACTACGACGCCCTGCTGGATCTGGCCCGTCGTGGCAGCGAGGAGCTCTCGCAGCGTCTGCGCGACGGCGAGGAGCCCCTGTCGGCGGGCCGTGCCGGGCGTCTGCCCCAGGTCCTGTGGAACCGCCTCGAGCGCGAGGCCGACGACCTTGGCGGTGGCTTCGGGCAGTCCACCAAGTTCCCGCATTCGCCCTGGCTGCGGGCCATGCTCGAGGCCGAGCAGGCGGGGACGGCACCGGGCTGGGTCGGCGAGTTTCTGGAGATCACGCTGGAGGAGATGGCGGGATCCGGGCTGCGCGATGTGCTGGGGGGCGGGTTCTTCCGCTACTCCGAATCGCCCGATTGGAACGAGCCCCATTTCGAGGTGATGCTGGAGGATCAGGCCCAGTTGTCCTGGATTTACCTGCAGGCGGGGGCGCACTACGACCGCGATGACTGGATTGCGCTTGGGCTGGAGAACCTGGACTTCGTGAAGCGCGACATGGCCCTGCGCGAGGACGAGCTGGGGGCGTCGGCGGCCCCGTCCGCCACCGGTTTCCGGGGCTTTGCCTCCAGCCTCTCGGCCGTGGATGAAGAGGGACGCGAAGGCGGTGCCTACCTGTGGCCGGAGTCCGATCTGGAGTCGGCCCTGGCCGACCATCCCGACCCCGATCTGGTGCGTGCGGCATTCGGCATGGACGGCCGGGCCGTGTTCGAGCTGGGATACCTGCCACGCAGCGGCGCCGACGTGGACGAGCTGGCCGAGCGCTTCGATCTCGACCCCGACATGGCGCGGGAACAGCTGGAGGCGGGTCGGAGTGCCCTGATCCGTGCCCGTGAGGCACGCGGGCTGCCGCGGGACGAGAAGGTCCTGACCGGTGCGCACGGACTGTTGCTGTCCGCGCTGGCGGTCGCGGCGAAGCATGACGCCCGTTTCCACGCGGCCGGCGAGGCCGTGCGCGACTGGCTGCTGGAGGTCGGCGCCGACGCGGAGGCCCTGCCGGCCCTGATGGGGCTGCCGCAGGAGCAGGCCGGCTCCGCCACGCTGAACGACTATGCCTATGTCGCGCGCGGGCTCTACGACTGGGAAGAGCGCCAGGGCGCGGGCGATTTCGCGCCCGTAGTGGCACTGCTGGAGGTGGTATGGGAGCGTTTCCGTGACGCGGACGGGTTTCGCGCCGAGCCGGAGCCGCCGTTGCCGGGGATGATCTCGCAGCGCTTCCATCCGGCGGTGCATCGCCCGTCGCCGACCACCCTGATCCTGGAGCTGACCGCGGCGCTTGCGGAGGCGGGTGCGGGGCTGGAACAGGTCATGTCGGACGACGACCTGCGGCCGGGCCGCGCCATCGAATCCAGCCCGGAGCAGCACGCCCGCCTGATCCTCTGGCTCGAACAGCGCAATCGCTGACAGCGTTTCGCACCACGGAGCTTACGGAGAAGGTCAAAAGCGGTTAACAGGAAGGCTGGAAGGCAAGAAGAAAATCAATGAAGTAAACGGCGCGAAAAGCAGGTAGAAGCCAATCAACAAGGCTCCTTCCGATCTTCCCTTCTTCCTGTTAGACGCTTTAGATCTTCCAGGCCGTTCAGGTGTCGGAGCGGGCGGTGGCTTCCTTTTCGGCCTTGTGCAGGCGCTGCAGCATGGCCTTCAGGACCTTGGGGTTGCCGGCGACGACGTCGCCGCGGCGCATCACGTCCGGATTGCCGGCCCAGTCACTGACCACGCCCCCGGCCTCCTGTACCAGCAGCAGGCCCGCCGCCATGTCCCAGGGCTGCAGGCCCATCTCCCAGAAGCCGTCGAAGCGTCCGCAGGCCACCCAGGCCAGGTCCAGCGCCGCCGAGCCGGGGCGGCGCACGCCGGCGGTGCCCGGTACCAGGTGGCGCAGGCTGCTCAGGTAGCGTTCCATGTCCTGGCCCTCGCGGAACGGGATGCCGGTGCCGAGCAGGGCACCCCTCAGGTCCTTGCTTTCCGAGACCCGGATGCGACGGCTGTTGAGGAACGCGCCGGCACCACGGGTGGCAGTGAACAGCTCTTCCTTCAGCGGGTCGTAGACCACGGCCTGTTCCAGCCGACCCTTGTGCTTCAGGGCGATGGAGATGCCGTACTGCGGGATCTCGCGCAGGTAGTTGGTGGTCCCGTCCAGCGGATCGATGATCCATACGTAGTCATTGTCGGCGCCGCTCTGCTCGCCACCTTCCTCGGCCATGATGGCGTGGTCGGGGTAGGCCCGGCGCAGGGTCTGGACAATGGTCTGCTCGGCCGCAAGGTCGACATCCGACACCCAGTCGTTGCGGGCCTTCTCGCGGGTATTCATGCGATCCGGCCGGCCCCAGGCGCGGGTGGTGATGCGTCCGGCCTCGCGGGCCGCCGATACCGCCGTGTTCAGCATGGGGTGCATGGGGTGTCTCCTGGTGTTCTGGGGGTGCCGAGCTGAGCGTGCGCACGCCCGCGGGAAGGCCGCGAACAATACACAAGCGGCTCTTTTTTGGGAAGTCGCGACCGCCTCCGTGTACAATTCCGCCGCATTTCGCGGCGCGCGCCGCCGGCACAGCGAGGAGTGGATGGAACAACGTTTGGCACGCCTGCGGGTGGTCCTGGTGGGGACCACCCATCCCGGCAACATCGGTTCCGCCGCTCGGGCAATGAAGGCTATGGGGGTGACGGACCTGGTGCTGGTGGCGCCGGAGAAATTTCCGCATGCCGATGCCACCGCGCTGGCATCCGGTGCCGATGACCTGCTGGCGGCCGCGCGCGTCGTGGACGATCTGGCGGCGGCGCTGGCGGACTGTGTCTGGGTGGTCGGCACCAGCGCGCGTCTGCGCACCCATTCGGTGCCGGTGCTCGGGCCCGATGTGGCTGCGGAGCAGGCATTGACGCACGCGGCCGAGGGCCCGGTCGCGCTGGTGTTCGGTCGCGAGCACAGCGGGCTGACCAATCACGAACTGGATCACTGCAATGCGTTTGTGCAGATCCCGACGGTCGCGAGCTTCTCTTCGCTCAACCTTGCCAGCAGCGTGCAGGTGATGACCTACGCCCTGCGCATGGCCGCGCTCGGCGCCGTGTCGCAGGAGGCCTCGACGGTGCCGGAGGCGCAGGAGCCGCGCGACCCTCCGGCCACCCAGGCGGAACTGGAGGGGTTGTTTGCCCACTTCAAGCAGGCGCTCACCACGATCGATGTGCTTGATCCCGAGAACCCGCGCCACTTGATGCGCCGGTTGCGTCACCTGTATCTGCGGGCCGGGCTCAGCACCAGTGAGGTCCGTATGCTGCGCGGTATATTGACGCACACGGAAAGGGGCCGCTGAGGCGATTTGCGGGGCGCGTGATACCTTAGCGCCAGACTCAGGAATGAGGCCGGACGATGTTTGACAGGATGCGCGAGGACGTACGCTGCGTGTTTGACCGGGACCCGGCGGCGCGCAATGCCTTCGAGGTGCTGACTGCGTACCCCGGTCTGCATGCGTTGTGGTATCACCGCATCGCCCACTGGCTATGGACGCATCGCCTGCGCTGGCTGGCGCGGGTGGTGGGCAACGTCAGCCGCTGGCTGACCGGCATCGAGATCCATCCGGGCGCGACCATCGGGCGGCGGTTCTTTATCGACCATGGCATGGGCGTGGTCATCGGCGAGACCGCTGAGGTCGGCGACGACTGCACGATCTACCATCAGGTCACGCTGGGCGGGACCACCTGGGAGGGCGGCAAGCGCCACCCGACCCTGGGCAACGAGGTCGTGATCGGGGCCGGGGCGAAGCTGCTGGGACCGATCCACATTGGGAACCACGCGCGGATCGGATCCAATGCCGTGGTGCTGAAAGATGTGCCGGCCGACGCCACGGCAGTCGGGATCCCGGCGCGGGTGATCGGGCCGCGGCCGGAGCCTGACCCCCGTTTTCAGCAGATGGCCGACCGCATGGGTTTCGATGCCTACGGGCTGTCGCGCGATATGCCGGACCCGGTCGCAAATGCCATCCATCGCATTGTGCAGCGAGTGCATGACCTGGACGAGCGCATGGAGCGGGCCTGCCAGGCGCTCAAGCGCGCCGGCATCGACCCCGGTGAGGCCCTGGGTGACGACGACTCGGGACCGCTGGAGGCCTGCGATCTGGAGGGGCTGGAGCCGGACGAATGCGAGCTCCCGGCGGCGGCGAAGTCAGAACAAGAACGTAAACAGCAGGGGAATACTTGATCGTTTTTGTCGGGTATTGCTAAGCTTGTTTGCAAATGACCGACAAGCGCACTCAACTATGAAATTGACGACCAAAGGCCGCTACGCCGTGACCGCGATGCTGGACGTGGCAATGCATACCCGCAACGGGCCGGTTTCCCTGGCCGAGGTGGCGCGACGCCAGAAGCTGTCGCTGTCCTATCTCGAGCAGCTTTTTTCGAGGCTGCGCCGCAAGGGCCTGGTGAAAAGCAGTCGCGGCCCGGGCGGGGGTTACGCCCTCAGCGGCGACCCCGAAGGCATCAGTGTCGCCGATATCATCGTGGCGGTGGATGAGCCGGTGGACGTGACCCGCTGCGGCGGCAAGGCCAACTGCAACTCGGATTCGCGCTGCCTGACGCATGACCTCTGGACCGATCTGAGTGAGCAGGTCTATGACTTCCTCAGCACCCGTTCGCTGGCGGATGTGCTGCAGCGTCACCACGAACAAATTGAAAAAGACGGTGTGCAGGAGGTCGTGCTGCACGGCGCCTCCCTGCAGGCCGCAACCGAACAAAGCCATGCGCCCGCGAAGGCGGCCGCCGAAAGGAGCTGAGACGCAATGAGTGACCTGAAACTGCCCATCTACCTGGACTACTCCGCGACCACGCCGGTGGACGAGCGTGTGGCCGAGAAGATGACGGCCTGCCTGACCAAGGATGGCCTGTTCGGCAACCCGGCCTCACGCAGCCACAGCTTCGGTTGGGGCGCGGAAAAGGCCGTCGAGAACGCCCGCGAGCAGGTAGCCGCTGCGGTCGGGGCGGACGCCAAGGAGATCGTTTGGACCTCCGGCGCGACCGAGTCCAACAACCTGGCGATCAAGGGTGCGGCGCACTTCTACCAGCGCAAGGGCAAGCACATCATCACGGTCAAGACCGAACACAAGGCCGTGCTGGATACCGCGCGCCAGCTGGAGCGTGAGGGCTACGAAGTCACCTACCTGGGCGTGAAGGACAACGGCCTGGTGGACCTGCAGGAGCTCCAGGACGCGATGCGTGACGACACTATCGTGGTGTCCGTGATGCACGTAAACAACGAAATTGGCGTGATCCAGGACATCGAGGCGATTGGCAACCTCTGTCGCGAGCGCGGGATCGTGTTCCATGTGGACTCGGCGCAGTCGGTCGGCAAGGTCGCAATCGATCTGTCCAGCCTCCCGGTGGACCTGATGAGCTTTTCCGCGCACAAGGCCTACGGGCCGAAGGGCATCGGTGCCCTGTTCGTGCGCCGCAAGCCGCGGGTGCGTATCGAGGCGCAGATGCACGGCGGTGGCCACGAGCGCGGCATGCGCTCCGGCACGCTGGCGACCCATCAGATCGTCGGCATGGGCGAGGCCTTCCGCATTGCCAGCGCCGAAATGGGCACCGAACTCGAGCGCATCCGTATGCTGCGTGACCGCCTGTGGGCGGGCCTCGACGGCATGGAAGAGGTCTACCTGAATGGCGACGCCGAACAGCGGGTCGCGCACAACCTGAATGTGTCGTTCAACTTCGTCGAGGGCGAGAGCCTGATCATGGCGCTGCGTGATATCGCCGTGTCCTCCGGCTCGGCCTGCACCTCGGCGAGCCTGGAGCCGTCCTACGTGCTGCGCGCACTGGGGCGCGACGACGAGCTGGCACACAGCTCGATCCGCTTCTCCATCGGTCGTTACACGACCGTGGAGGAGGTCGACCACACGGTCGAGATCGTTCGCGCCGCGGTCGCCAAGCTGCGCGAACTCTCCCCGCTGTGGGAGATGTATCAGGACGGCATCGATCTGAGCACCGTCGAGTGGGCGGCCCACTAGGGCACCGGCTCGGCACTACGAACCCAACGCGTACCACGCAACAGGAGAACGGTCATGGCTTACAGTGACAAGGTTCTGGACCACTACGAAAATCCACGCAACGTCGGCAGCTTCGACAAGAACGACGACTCGGTCGGCACCGGCATGGTCGGCGCCCCGGCCTGCGGCGACGTGATGAAACTGCAGATCAAGGTCAACGACGACGGCGTGATCGAAGACGCCAAGTTCAAGACCTACGGCTGTGGCTCCGCCATCGCCTCCAGCTCGCTGCTCACCGAGTGGGTGCGCGGCAAGACCCTGGAAGAGGCGAGCCAGATCAAGAACACCCAGATCGCCGAAGAACTGGCTCTGCCGCCGGTGAAGATCCACTGCTCCGTGCTGGCCGAGGACGCGATCAAGGCCGCCATCTCCAACTATCAGGAGCGGCACGGTCAGGCTGAGCAGGCCGCAAAGAAGACCGCTTGAGGTTTCAATGGCGATTACACTGACCGAACCTGCGGCCGAGCGCATCCACAACTACCTCGACAAACGGGGCAAGGGAGTGGGTGTGCGCCTTGGGGTCAAGACGACCGGCTGCTCGGGCATGGCCTACGTGGTCGAGTTTGCCGACGCGGTCGAGGACGCCGATACGGTGTTCGAGGATCGCGGCATCAAGCTGATCGTCAACCCGAAATCGCTGGTCTATCTGGACGGGACCGAACTGGACTTCGGCAAGGAAGGCCTGAACGAGGGGTTCAAGTTCAACAACCCGAACGAGAAGGCCCGGTGCGGCTGCGGTGAAAGCTTCAGCATCTGAGTGAGCATCGCGTCCGGGGTGGTGTATGGCGGCCGTTTGCCGGTTGTCGTCCCACCCCTTTTCTTTTGTCGCCTGCCCGCCCAGCGGGAAGGCCAAGCGGGAATGTAATGACCGATCCATACGAACAGTTCGATCTGCCGCTGGCCTTCGAGCTGGACCAGCAGCAGCTCGAAGAGCGCTTCCGGCGCCTGCAGGCAGAGCTGCACCCGGACCGCTTTGTGCGCCAGGGCGATCAGGCTCGGCGCATGGCGGCGGCGGTGGCGGCCGACGTGAACGAGGCCTATGCGATCCTGGCGGACGACTATCGCCGCGCCCTGCACCTGCTGGAGCGGGCGGGGATCGGGTTCGATCCGGAACGCGATACCAGCCAGAACATGGCATTCATCGAGGCGCAGATCGAGTGGCGCGAGCGGCTGCAGGAGGCCGAGGCCAGCGGCGACGCAGAGGCCCTGCAGGCAGCCGGCGAGGAGCTGGAGCAGGCGCGGGTCGAGGCACGAGCGCAGGTGGCCGCGGCGCTGGCCGATCCTGCAGCTCCGACGGCCGGAGCCAAGGACCGCGTGCTGGAGCTGCGTTTCTTCGACCGCCTGCTGGACGAACTGAGACGGACCCGACAGAGCCTGGCCCGGCCCGCCGCCACAAGAGGAATGGAGTAGTCGATGGCGTTATTGCAGATCACCGAACCCGGGGCCGAGTCGGCCCCGCACCAGCGCCACCTGGCGGCAGGGATTGACCTCGGGACCACGCATTCCCTGGTGGCCACCGTGCGCAGCGGCGAGGCCGATACCCTGCCGGACGCGCAGGGCCGGCATATCCTGCCGTCGATCGTTCACTACGGCGCGGATGCCGTGACCGTCGGCCATGCCGCCGCCGAGCACGCGGCGGATGATCCGCACAACACCATCGCCTCGGTAAAGCGCCTGATCGGCCGCGGGGCAGCGGATGTGGCTACCCTGTCGGGCGAGCTGCCGTTCCGGCTGAAGACCGGGGACTCGAACGTCCCCCGGATCGAGACCGCGGCCGGGGACAAGACGGCGGTGGAGGTTTCGGCGGCGATCCTGGATACGCTGCGCGAACGCGCCGAGGCCACTCTGGGGGACAGCCTCGAAGGTGTGGTGATCACGGTGCCGGCGTATTTCGATGACGCCCAGCGCCAGGCGACGCGCGATGCGGCGCAGCTGGCGGGCCTGAACGTGTTCCGCCTGATCAGCGAGCCGACTGCGGCCGCGGTGGCCTATGGCCTGGATCAGGGCGAGGAAAGCACGATCGCGGTGTACGACCTCGGCGGCGGAACGTTCGATATCTCCATCCTGCAGCTGCGCAAGGGGGTGTTCGAGGTGCTGGCTACCGGCGGCGACTCCGCGCTGGGCGGCGACGATATCGACCGCGCAATTGCGGACTGGCTGCTGAACGAGGCCGGCATGGCGGGGGAGAGCGATCCTCAGCGCCTGCGGCGGGTGCTGCTGACCGCGCGGCGCGCCAAGGAGGCCCTGACCGACGCCGAGAGCACGCCGGTCGAGGTGCTGCGGGCGGATGGCAGCACCTGGAATGGCAGCCTGGACCGGGCCACCCTGGTCGAGCTGGCGCGCCCGCTGCTGCAGCGCACGATGGAAGCCTGCGGGCAGGTGCTGGAAGACGCGGGCCTGGCCAGCGATGCGATCGACGAGGTCGTGCTGGTCGGGGGCTCCACGCGCATGCCGGCGGTACGCGAGGCGGTGGAGCAGTTCTTTGGCCGCGCGCCGCACGCCGGGATCGATCCCGACCGCGTGGTGGCGATCGGCGCCGCCCAGCAGGCGGACATCCTGGCCGGCAACAAGCCGGATACCGAGCTCCTGCTGCTGGACGTGATCCCGCTGTCGCTGGGGCTGGAGACGATGGGGGGGCTGGTCGAGTTCATCATCCCCCGCAACACCACGATCCCGGCGACCCGCGCGCAGGACTTCACCACCTTCAAGGACGGCCAGACCGCGATGTCGCTGCACGTGGTGCAGGGCGAGCGCGATGTGGTCGATGCCAACCGCTCGCTGGCCCGGTTTACCCTGTCCGGTATCCCGCCGATGGTGGCCGGGGCGGCGCGCATCCGCGTGACCTTCCAGGTCGATGCCGACGGGCTGCTGAACGTGACCGCCCGCGAGCAGACCCAGGGCGTGGAGGCGCATATTGAGGTCAAGCCGAGCTACGGCCTGACCGACAGCGAGATCGAGCAGATGCTGCGCGATTCCGCCTCCTCTGCGCGCGAGGACATGGAGGCGCGGCGCCTGCGCGAGCAGCAGGTCGAGGCCGACCGCGTGCTCGAGGCGCTGGATGCCGCGCTGGAGACGGACGGTGATCGCTACCTCGAGCCCGCGGAGCGCCAGACCATCGAGCAGGCGCGCGACACGCTGCGCGCCGAACGCGAGAAGGGCGCCGACCCCGACGCCATCGAGGCCGCGCGCAAGCGCGTGGAACAGGCCTCCGAGGCCTTTGTCGCACGGCGCATGAATGACAGCATCCGGCGCGCGCTCGCCGGACACAACGTTAGCGAATACGACGCAGGGAACTGAAAACATGCCCCAGGTAATCTTTCTGCCCCACGAGGAAATCTGCCCGGAGGGGGCCTCCATCGAGGCCGAACCGGGCATCAGCATCTGCGATCTCGCCCTGAAAAACGGGATCGAGATCGAGCATGCCTGCGAGAAGTCCTGCGCCTGCACGACTTGTCACGTCTATGTGCGCGAGGGGCTGGAAAGCCTCGCCGAGGCGACCGAGGACGAGGAAGACATGCTGGACAAGGCCTGGGGGCTGGAGCCGGATTCCCGACTCTCCTGTCAGGCACTGGTGGCCGACACCGATCTGGTCGTAGAGCTGCCGAAGTACACTATCAACCAGGTCTCCGAGAACCACTGAGGGCATGGCGATGAAGTGGACCGATACCCAGGAAATCGCGATCCAGCTGGCGGACGAGCACCCGGACGTGGACCCGCGCAACATCAACTTCGTGGACCTGCGCCAGTGGGTCATGGAACTGCCGGAATTCGACGACGACCCCAACCGCTCCGGCGAGCGCATCCTGGAGGCGATCCAGGCCGCCTGGATGGACGAGGCCGACATCGACGACTGACGACGAGCCAAGCCTGGTTTCGCATCAGCGCCCTAAAGGTCAAGAGCGGTTCACAGGAAGGTTTGAAGACAGGAAGAATTCAACTGAGGTCCGCCCCGGCAAGAACCACCCGATGGCCACACATCATGATTCCTTCCAGTCTTCCCATCTTCCTGTGAACCGCTTTTGATCTTCGGAACGACGCTGGCGGTGCACTAAGGTCTTGGCGCGGTCGATTGCCGTGGGCGTGGGAGGTCGATAAACTACGCGACGCACGTTGTGTCCGCGTCGTTTTGCGTTGGGAACCCGCCGTACGGCGGGTTCTCGCGTTTGTAGCGGGGCGCGACCATCGCCCGATTCAATCCAAGTAGCAGGAGAGCCGTCCCATGGCCGTAGAACGCACCCTTTCCATCATCAAGCCCGACGCCGTTGCCAAGAACGCCATCGGCGACATCATCGGCCGCTTCGAAAAGGCCGGCCTGAAGGTCGTCGGCGCGCGCATGATGCACCTGAGCCGCGAGCAGGCCGAAGGCTTCTACGACGTGCACAAGGAGCGCCCGTTCTTCAATGACCTGGTCGAGTTCATGATCTCCGGTCCGGTGCTGGTGCAGGTCCTGGAAGGCGAGGGCGCCATTGCCAAGAACCGCGACATCATGGGCGCGACCAACCCGAAGGAAGCGGCCCCGGGCACCATCCGTGCCGATTTCGCGGTCTCCATCGACGAGAATGCCGTGCACGGTTCCGATGCCCCGGAAACCGCCGAGCGCGAGATCGCCTTCTTCTTCGGCGACGACGGCGTCTGCCCGCGCACCCGGTAACACGCGCCGGGTTGCTGCCTGTATGCACTACGGCCCGGGGGCGAACGTCGCCGGGCCCGTAGGCAGGCATCCCTTCCGCGAAGTACACTAGGGTGTTACAGCCAATTGGTCCCTCTTATGGCACACGCATCCTCCACCCCCCTGAATTTGCTGGGTTACAGCCACCAACAGCTCGTCGAGCTGCTGGCCGAGTGGGGTGAGCCGCGTTTCCGGGCCACCCAGCTGGTGAAATGGATTCACCAGCGCGGGGTGACCGATTTCGACCAGATGACCGACATGTCGCGCAAGCTGCGCGAGCGCCTGGCGCGGGAGACCGAGATCCGGGTGCCGGAAATTGGTCTGGAAAAGGCCTCCGCGGACGGGACTGTCAAGTGGGTGCTGCGCCTGCCGGATGGCAACGCCATCGAGACCGTCTTCATCCCCGAGGGCGGCCGCGGCACGCTGTGTATCTCCTCCCAGGTGGGCTGCGCACTGGACTGCACCTTCTGCTCCACTGCCCAGCAGGGCTTCAACCGCAATCTGACCAGTGCCGAGATCATCGGTCAGGTCTGGCTGGCGATGCAGCGCCTGCCGGCCCCCGAGGGGCGCAAGCGGGCGGTCAGCAATGTGGTCCTGATGGGGATGGGCGAGCCGCTGGCGAACTTCGATGCGGTCGTGCCGGCCTGCCAGCTGATGACCGATGACAACGCCTATGGCCTGAGTCGGCGCCGGGTGACCCTGTCCACCTCCGGGCTGGTGCCGGCCCTGGATCGCCTCAGCGAGCACACCGATGTGGCCCTGGCGGTCAGCCTGCACGCGCCGAACGATGCCCTGCGCGATCGTCTGGTGCCGATCAATCGCAAGTATCCGATCGCCGAACTGCTGGCGAGCTGCCGCCGCTACGTCGAGGCGACGGATGCCCACAGTGGTGTGACCTTCGAGTACGTGCTTCTGGCGGGGATCAACGATCAGCCGCAGCATGCCAACGAACTGGCGGGGCTGCTGCGCGGCATCCCCGGCAAGATCAACCTGATCCCGTTCAATCCGTTTCCGGGGGCGCCTTTCGACCGGCCGCGGGAAGAGGATGTGCTGGCGTTCGAGCGGCGCCTGCAGAAGGCGGGATACGTCACCACCGTGCGCCGGACCCGGGGCGACGATATCGATGCCGCCTGCGGGCAGTTGGTGGGGCAGGTAGAGGATCGCACCAACCGCGGCATGCGCATGTTCCGGCTGCATGCCGAATTGCCACAGACGGACCGGAGGGCTTCATGACCGTACGCGCGGGCTATCGAGTGGCTGGAGTGCTGGCCCTGGCGCTGCTTGTCGGCGGGTGCGCCGCGACCGCCGACCGGCCGGTTTCGGGCGACCGCCAGGAGGCGGCCGAGGTGCATGCCGAGCTGGGCATCGGCTACCTGCGCGAGGGCGAGTTCGAGCAGGCGGAACGTAACCTGCGCCGCGCGCTCGACTACGACCCGGGCTATGCCCTGGCTAACATCGGCATGGCCGCGGTCATGGAGCGCAAGGGCGACACCACGGCGGCGGAGGATCACTACCGCAGCGCGCTGCGCCGCGACCCGGGCAACCCCTTTGCCCAGACCAACTTGGGGGCGCTGCTGTGTGGGCGCGGCGACTTCGACGAGGCACAGGAGCTGTTCGCCAAGGCCATCGCCAATCCGGATTACGATCGCCGCGACATCGCCTACATGAATTCGGGGGTCTGCCACTTCGATGCGGGTGACCGCGAGGAGGCGGAACGCCAGCTGCGGCGTGCCCTGGAGCTGGATCCGCAGTATCCGCGGGCCCTGCTGGAGATGGCCCGGCTGACCTACGACGATGGCCGTCCGATGCAGACGCGCGCCTTCCTCCAGCGTCTGGACGGGCAGGGTGTGCAAAACGCCGAGACCCTGCTGCTCTGCTACCAGGCGGAGACGGCCCTGGGCAACAGCCGTTCGGCCAACGCCTGTGCCGACCGTCTCAACCGCCAGTTCCCGGACAGTCCGGAGCTGGAAGAACTGCGTCGGCTGGAGCGTGAAGGGTGAGCGAGCCCAGGGACAAGGAACCGGGGCTCGGGCGCGTCGATGAGGTCGATGACTCTGTTACCCACGTGGAATCCCTGCGCCCGGAAACGGCGGATCCCGAGCCCTCGTTTTCGGCCGCCAGCGGCCTGACCAGCCGCGATCAGCCCGCCGCATCCGCGCCCGAGCAGGGTTCCGGCGAGGGCGAACCGGGTGCGAGCCTCCGCCGCGCGCGCGAGGCGGCCGGGCTCGACACCGCGAGCCTGGCACGGCGTATCCACCTCGGCCGTGGGACCCTGGAAGACCTCGAGGCGAACCGGTTCCAGCACATGCCGCCGGCCTACGTACGGGGCTACCTGCGTTCCTGTGCGCGCGAGCTGGGTGTGAACGCGGACCCCTGGATCGCGGCCTTTGAACAACACGGACTGATGGAGCCCGAACTCCGGGCGGTGGCGACGCCCTCGGCGCGCGGTCGCCAGCGGCGGCGCGGGCGCGGGATCTACTGGCTCGCGCTCCTGCTGGTGCTGGGCCTGCTGGGCCTGGGCGTGTATGCATGGACTGAGCGTGGCGACAGCCTGGGCCTGCCGGCACTGAATCTGGGCGACACCCGCGAGGCCCCGCGCAGCGAGCCCGGAGACGAGGCGCCTGCGGACACGGTGTCTTCCGAAACCGAGACGCCGGCCGCAGCGCCGGAAGCCGCGGCCGAGCCCGAGGCGCCCAGTGAGCAGGAGGCTGAGGCCAGCACCGACACGGTGCCCGCGGACGCCCGCGTGGCCGCCGAGGCTCTGGCCGAGCCGGTGGCGCCGCCGCAGCCCGAGCCTGCGGAACCCGCCCGGGTCGCACCGGAACCGGTCGAGGCTCCGGCCCCGGCAGACACGGCTGCGCACCCCGGTACCGGTGCGACGCTGGTGCTCGAGTTCAGCGAGACCTCCTGGGTGGAGGTGCGCGATGCCGCGGACGAAGTCGTCCTGACCGGCGTGCTGAGCCAGGGCGATCGCGAGGAACTGCGTCTGGAACTGCCCGCACGGGTCGTGCTGGGCAATGCCGCCGGGGTCTCCCTGAATCTGGACGGCGAGGCGTTCGATCTCGAGCCGCACGTCAGGAGCGACCGTACCGCACGCTTTGATCTGGAACGCTGAGCCCCCGAGGGCTCATCAGCGTCACGCAACGAACCAAAAGGCAACATGAAAGCGATCAAGTCGATTCGCGGGATGCATGACATCCTGCCCGAGTCCATCCACGTCTGGCAGCACCTGGAGGCCACCCTGCGGGAGGTCGTTGAGGGCTACGGCTATCACGAGATCCGCATGCCCGTGGTCGAGGCGACCGAGCTGTTCAAGCGCTCGATCGGGGATGTGACCGATATCGTCGAGAAAGAGATGTACACCTTCGAAGATCGCAACGGCGACAGTCTCAGCCTGCGCCCGGAGGGGACCGCCAGCTGCGTGCGCGCCGGGATCCAGCACGGCCTGCTGCACAACCAGGTGCAGCGGCTCTGGTATCTGGGGCCGATGTTTCGCCACGAACGCCCGCAGAAGGGGCGCTACCGCCAGTTTCATCAGGTGGGGGTGGAGGTGTTCGGGCTTCCGGGGCCGGACGTGGATGCCGAGATGCTGGCGATGACCGCGCGCCTCTGGCGCATGCTGGGCCTGGACAACGTACGCCTGGAACTGAATACGCTGGGTACGCCGGATAGCCGCCAGCGTTACCGCGAGCATCTGATTGCCTATTTCGAGGGCCATCGCGAGGCCCTCGACGAGGAGGCGCAGCGACGGCTGTACGAGAACCCGATGCGCATCCTCGACAGCAAGCACCCGGAGACGCGCGCGGTGGTGGCGCAGGCACCCAGCCTGATGGACCACCTCGATGCGGAGTCCCGGGCCCACTTCGACGGGCTCTGTGCGCAGCTGGAACAGCTCGGGATCCCGTTCGAGCACAATCCGCGTCTGGTGCGCGGGCTCGACTATTACACCCATACCGTGTTCGAGTGGATCACCGACGACCTCGGGGCCCAGGGCACGGTATGTGCCGGCGGTCGCTACGACGGGCTGGTGGAGCAGCTCGGGGGACGTGGCACCCCGGCGATCGGGATGGCCATGGGGCTGGAGCGGCTGGTCGCCCTGCTGGAGGGGGCCGCCGTGGCCCCGGCCGCCAGCGGACCGGACGCCTACCTGATCGTGGGCGGCGACGAACTCGTGGCGGATGCCCTGCAGCTGGCGGAACAACTGCGCGACGCGCTACCGGGACTGAGCCTGGTCCAGCACTGCGGTGGCGGCAGCTTCAAGTCGCAGATGAAGCGGGCCGACCGTCTGGGTGCCCGCTACGCGCTGGTGCTCGGCTCGGACGAGCAGGCGGCGGGCACCGTAACCGTCAAGCCGTTAAGATCGCAGGGCGGCGAGCAGGAGGCGGTTGCGCGTGCCGCCCTGGCTGATTACATGCGCACGGCCCTGCAGTAGCCCGCGCGCGACGTACAACCGACAGAGAAAAGCATGAGCTACCTCACCGACGAAGAGAAAGCGGAACGCATCAAGCAGTGGTGGGCCGATAATGGTCTGGCCATTGTCGCGGGTCTGGTACTGGGGATTGGCGGCCTGTTCGGCTGGAACTGGTGGAGCGACCGCGAGGAGACCCGCGCCCAGGTGGCATCGGAGATGTACCAGGCCCTGCAGTCCGCCGGTCAGGTCGGCCAGACCGAGCGCGCCGCCGAGCTGGCGGACGCCCTGATCGAACAGGGCCGCGGGACCCCGTACCGGTCGCTGGCCTGGATCTACCGCGCCGATGTCGCGCTGGCCCAGGATGATCGCGAGGCGGCGATTCGCGCGCTGGAGTCGGCGCGCGACAGCGCGCCCGATCGCGGCTACCGCGAGGTGTTCAGCCTGCGGCTGGCGCGCCAGCTGATCCTGGCCGAACGGCTGGATGCGGCCGAGGACGTGCTCAAGGCGATCCGCGGGGATGCCTTTGACGGTCTGCGGCTGGAGCTGGAAGGCGACCTGGCGCGCGCCCGCGGTGACCGCGACCTGGCGCGCGAGCGCTATGGCGCCGCGCTGGATGCCGGGCACCGTCCGGAGTATTTGCAGCTGAAATACGAAGAGCTCTCGGTCTGACCGCCGCGTGCGTGCGCTCGCGTTGTCAGCCCGGGATCGGATGCTCGCCGCCGCCCGCACGTCGCTGCGCCTGCAGGCGCGACCCCGGCGCGGGCGTGTACAGTAATCCGTGTTGCCTTAATCCGCGTTTTCCCAGCCAGACTTTTCCCGGAGGATTCGTCGCCCGATGCCAGTGCCTTCCCTAACGAGTTCGGTCGTGCGCCTGCTGCTTGCCAGCGCGCTGATCCTGTCCCTGAGCGCCTGCGGTCTGTGGCAGCGCGATACCACCGAGCCCCCGGCCGACCTGCCGGAATTCGAGGCCGAAGGGCAAGCGGAGCGGCTGTGGTCGCGCTCTGTCGGCAGCGGCGGCGAGCGCTTCCTGTGGCAGATGTACCCGGGCATCGGCGAGGACCTGGTGGTAGTCAGTGATGCCGCCGGGCGCGTGACGGGTCTCAACCCGGAGAGCGGCAGCCAGCGCTGGCAGACCCGTCTGGACAACGCCCGGATCTCGGCGGGCGTGGGTATCGGCGAGGAGATCGCCGTGGTGGGTACGCTGGACGGCCATGCCATCGGGGTGGATCTGGCAGGCGATGGAGAACGCTGGCGCGCCACGCTTTCCAGCGAGGTGCTGGCGGTGTCCGACGTCGCCGGCGGTCTGGTGGTGGTACGTACCAACGACGGTCGCATCCATGCGCTGGATGCCGAATCCGGCGCAACCCAGTGGACCGCGCTGCGCACCACGCCGTCGCTGAGCCTGCGCGGCGCGCAGCGCCCGCAGATCACCTCCGGACGGGTACTGGCCGGCTTCGACAATGGTCGCCTGCTGATGCTGGGGCTCAACCGTGGCAACGTGCTGTGGGAGACCACCCTGGGCATTTCCAGCGGCCGCACCGAGGTCGAGCGCATGGTGGACATCGACGGGCACATCCCCCTGTACCGCGGCGCGGCGATTGCCGCGACCTACCAGGGGCGCCTGGCGGCACTGGACCTGAACTCCGGCGAGATCTTCTGGGCACGTGACTTCTCCTCCTATCAGGGGGCGGACGTGGACACCGGGTCCGATGTGCTGGTGGTGACCGATGCCGAGAGTCACGTGTGGGGCCTGGACCCGCGCAGTGGTGGTGACCTGTGGCAGACGGATGCCCTGCGTCTGCGCGGCGTAACCGCGCCGGTGGTGGTCGGTTCGCATGCGATTGTCGGTGACTATCAGGGCTACCTGCACTGGCTGGATCTCGAGGACGGCCGCATCGTGGCGCGCATCCGCGCGAGTTCCGGCGCCGTGGTTACCCGGCCCGTGCTGGTTAACGGCACGCTCTACGTGGTAACCGACAACGGCCAGCTGACCGCGGTGAAATCGGGACTCGGAGGCGACGAGTGAGCGACCGGCTGGTGGGCGAGATCGACGCATGATCCCCGTCATCGCACTGGTGGGCCGCCCGAACGTCGGCAAATCCACCCTGTTCAATCAGCTGACGCGAACGCGCGATGCCCTGGTGGCGGATGTCGCCGGTCTGACCCGCGACCGCCAGTACGGCGTCGGCAAGGTAGGGGGCTTCCCCTACCTGGTGGTGGATACCGGTGGTCTGTCCGGCGAGGGTGCGGAGATGGACCGGGCCATGGCCGAACAGACCCAGCGCGCGGTGGCGGAGGCCGACCATGTGCTGTTTCTGGTGGATGCCCGTGACGGCCTCACCCCGCAGGACCAGGTGATTGCGGACCAGCTGCGCAGTGCCGGCGTCCGCGCGCGTCTGGTGGTCAACAAGACCGACGGGCTCGACGCCGACTCGGTCAGCGCCGAGTTCTATGCGCTGGGGCTGGGGCAGGTGACGGCGATTGCCGCCGCCCACGGGCGCGGCGTGCAGGGTCTGATGCAGGCCGTGCGCAAGGATGTGGCCGCTGCACGGCGGATTGCCGAGGCGGAGGCCGGGACCGAGGACGCCGAAACCGAGGGCACAGGGGCTGGCAGCGGCACCGGGGCGGCCAGTGACGGCCTCGACGAGGCCTCGCAGCAGGCTGCGCTCGACGACTGGCCCGGTATCCGCGTGGCGATCGTCGGGCGTCCGAACGTCGGCAAGTCCACGCTGGTCAATCGCATCCTCGGTGACGAGCGGGTGGTGGCCACCGATGTGGCCGGCACCACGCGCGACAGCATCTTCGTGCCCTTTGAGCGCGACGGGGTGGACTACACCCTGATTGATACCGCTGGGGTGCGGCGCCGCGCCCGGGTCCACGAGGTGATCGAGAAGTTCAGTGTCATCAAGACCCTGCAGGCGATCGAGGCCGCACACGTGGTGATCCTGGTGGTGGATGCGCAGGCCGGCCTGTCCGACCAGGACGCCCACCTGCTGGGTATGGTGATCGAGGCGGGCCGCGCCCTGGTGCTGGCGGTGAACAAGTGGGACGGGATGCAGGAGCATGCCCGCGAGCGCATCCGCGACGAGCTGGACCGGCGCCTGGGCTTTGTCGACTTCGCCCGCATGCGGCTGATCTCCGCGCTGCACGGGACCAATGTCGGGCACCTGCTGGATGACGTGCGCGAGGCGCATGCCAGTGCCTTCCGCAAGGTCTCCACGCCCGAACTCACGCGGCTGCTGGAGGCCGCGGTAGCGGAACATGCCCCGCCCATGGTCAGCGGCCGCCGGATCAAGCTGCGCTATGCCCATCAGGGTGGCCAGAACCCGCCGGTGATCGTGCTGCACGGCAACCAGACCGATGCGCTCCCGGGTAGCTACAAGCGCTATCTGGAGAACTTCTTCCGCAAGCACCTGAAGCTGGTGGGCACCCCGCTGCGGCTGGAATTCCGCTCCAGCCGCAACCCCTACGCCGGGCGCCGGAACAAGCTCACCCCGCGCCAGCAGCAAAAACGCAAGCGGCTGATGCGGCACGTCCGTCGCTGACGCCGTTCCCGGGCGTGGCGCGCACCTCCCCCGAAGAGCCCGTGAGCGGCCCGGCACTGTCGGCCTTCGCCGAGGTGGTGGAGCCGTTCCGGGTCATGGATATTCTCGCGCGGGCCCAGGCGGCCGAGCGCGCCGGTGCCGATATCATCCATCTGGAAGTAGGGGAGCCGGACTTCCCGACGCCCCCGGAGGTGATCGCCGCAGGGCACGCCGCGCTGGCGAACGGGGACACGCGCTACACGCCCGCCCATGGCACTCAGGCCCTGCGCGAGGCCCTGGCGGCCGATTATCGCGCCCGCCACGGGGCCGCGGTTGATCCCGAGCGTATCGTGATCACCGCGGGGGCCTCCGCGGCCATCCTTCTGGCACTGGCGGCGGGGGTGAACCCGGGCGAGGAGGTGCTGCTGCCGGACCCCGGGTATGCCTGCAATCGCCAGTTCGTGGCCGCCCGCGGGGCCCGGCCTGTCGCGGTTCCGGTACGCGCGGAAGAGGGCTTTCAGCCGACCGCCGAGGCCATTGCCGCGGCCTGGGGTGCGAATACGCGCGCGGTGCTGCTGGCATCGCCCGCGAATCCGACCGGAACCTGCCTGTCGCGTACGCGGCTGGCTGCCATCGTGGAGGTGGTGCGGGCCCGTGGCGGGCTGGTGATCATGGACGAGATCTACGCCCAGATCGTGTTCGAGGACCCGGAGCCCAGCGCCGCCGCCGATTTCCCCGACGTTGTGGTGATCAACTCGTTTTCCAAGTATTTCGCCATGACCGGCTGGCGGCTGGGCTGGATGGTTGTGCCCGCGGCCTGGGTCGAGTCGGTGCGGCGGCTGGCGCAGAACCTGTTCGTGGCCCCGGCCACGATGGCCCAGACCGCGGCCCTGGCGGCCTTCGGGCAGGAGACTGAGGCCCTGCTGCAGGCTCGGGTGCGGGAGCTGCGCCAGCGTCGCGACCTGTTGCTGGAGGCCCTGCCAGGACTGGGCCTGAAGGTACAGGCGCACCCGCAGGGGGCGTTTTACCTGTACGCCGACTGTACCGCGCATGGACCGGACTCCGAGGCCCTGTGCGCCCGCATCCTGGACCGCGCGGGGGTGGCGCTGACGCCGGGGACGGATTTCAGCCCCTCGTGTGGGCGCGACTACCTGCGCATTGCCTATACTCAGTCGCAGGACCGCCTGCGCGAGGCCGTGGAGCGCCTGGCCCGGGTGCTGTAGGGCGCCCGCCCGGCACGCCGGCAGGGCTCAAAACACCCCAACGAGCTGCAGCAGCAGAAGCCCCAGTGCGCCGGGTGCGGCGTAGCGCAGCAGGAAGCGCCAGAGCCGGAAGCCGGCAGGGGCGAGGGCGAGTTCCTCGCGGCTGATGCGGGCCGGCACGACCCAGCCGACGAAGGTCGCGATCAGCAGCCCGCCTACTGGCAGCAGCAGGTTGATCGCGGTGTGTTCGAACGCGTGGTAGAGCGTCGGCAGCTCGCGCCCGGCCAGGGTGATGTCCAGACGCGTCCAGGCGGCACCGGAGAACGAAAACACCGTTGCCAGACTCAGCAGCCAGATGGCGCCGCCGCAGACCAGCGCGGCCAGCATCCGCGAGGTGTGCAGGCGTTCGTGGAACAGGTGCACAAAGGCCTGGACACTGGTCATGACGGAACTGAATGCCGCCAGGCTCAGGGTGGCGAAGAACAGGGTGGTCAGCATGACCCCGGCGGGCGCCGCGGCCAGGGCCAGCGGCAGGGTCTGGAACATCAGCCCCGGGCCCTCGGCCGGGTCCATGTCGAAGCCGAACACGACCGGGAAGATCGCCAGACCGGCGATCAGCGCCACAGCGGTGTCCGCCAGTGCGACCCCGATCGCGGTGCGCGCGATCGAGGTCTCCTGCGGCAGGTAGGCGCCGAACATCATCAGCACGCCCGCGGCCAGGGTCATGGTGAAGAAGGCATGGCCGACCGCGATCAGGACGCCCTGAGCGGTGAGGGCGGAGAAGTCGGGGCGGAACATGAAGTCCACGGCGCGGGCGGCATCGCCGATCCACAGCCCGCTGACCACGGCCAGGAGCAGCAGTACCAGCAGCAGCGGCATCAGCAGGTGCAGCCAGCGCTCCAGTCCCCGGCGCAGCCCCAGGGCCACGATTGCGAAGGCGAGAACGACGACCAGGGTGCTCCAGGCAAGCATCTCGCCGGGTGACCCGGTGAGACCCGCGAACAGCGCGGCCACCGTGTCGCCGCCGGCCCCGGCAAAGGCGCCACTGGCCGCCTTCTGCACATAGGCGAAGGCCCAGCCGGTGATCACCACGTAGAAGCCGAGGATCAGGAAGGCGGCGAGCAGACCGAGCCAGCCGACTAGCTGCCACAGGTCATGGGCCCCGCTTTCCCGGGCGACGGCCCGCGCCGCATAGCCGGGCGAGCGGCGCCCGTGCCGGCCGATCATCACCTCGGCCATCATGATCGGGATGCCGATCAGCGCGATGCAGCTCAGATACACCGCCAGAAAGGCGCCGCCGCCGTTCTGTCCGAGGATGTAGGGAAACTTCCAGACGTTGCCAAGGCCCACGGCGGAGGCCGTGGCAGCCAGAAAGAAGGCATAGGCATGGCTCCAGCGCTGGGCCGTTGCGGCGATGTGCATGGCGCTGGGGGCGTGGCTCCGGTCAGGTGATGACGTCGGGCTTCTGGCGGCGGGTGAGGCCAGGGATGTCGCCCAGTCGCACAGCGGCGTCGATCAGTGGCCGCAGCAGGACCTGGGGATCGGCATCGAGGTGATCGGGGTGGGTCTCGTGCTGCTCGATATACAGGCGCAGGGTGGCCCCCTCGGTGCCGGTGCCGGACAGCCGGAACACGATGCGGGCCCCGCCCTCGAACAGCACGCGCAGGCCCTGGTGTTCGGTCAGGCTGTCGTCGACCGGATCGCGGTAGGCAAAGTCGTCGGCCGCCGCCACCCGCATGCCCGCGAGGGACTGGCCGGGGAGGACCGAGAGCTGGTCACGGATGCGGGCCATGACCTGTTCCGCGCGTTCGCTTTCCACTTCTTCGTAGTCATGCCGCGTGTAGTAGTGGCGGCCGTACTGGCGCCAGTGGTCGCGCACGATTTCCTCCACCGACTGGCGGCGCGCGGCCAGCAGGTCGAGCCAGAACAGCACGGCCCAGAGACCGTCCTTTTCCCGCACGTGGTCGGAGCTGGTGCCGAAGCTTTCCTCCCCGCACAGGCGGATGCGGCCGTCGTCCAGCAGGTTGCCGAAGAACTTCCAGCCGGTGGGTGTCTCGTAGCAGGGGATGCCCATGGCCCGTGCGACGGCATCCACGGCCTGGCTGGTGGGCATGCTGCGGGCCACGCCCTTCAGCCCGTCGGCGAAGGCCGGGATCAGGTGTGCGTTTGCGGCCATCACCGCGAGGCTGTCCGAGGGCGTCACGAAGAAGTGGCGGCCCAGGATCATGTTGCGGTCGCCGTCGCCATCGGAGGCGGCGCCGAAATCAGGGGCATTGCGTCCGAACAGGGCCTCGCGCAGTTCGCGCGCATGCGACAGGTTCGGGTCCGGGTGGCGGCCGCCGAAGTCGGCCAGCGGTTCCGCGCGCAGGATGATCTCGGGGGAGGCGCCCAGCCGCTTCACCAGGATCTCCTCGGCGTAAGGGCCGGTGACCGCGTGCATGGCATCAAAGCGCATGTCGAAGTGGTCGGAACGCAGCAGCTCGCCAATACGCTCGAAGTTGAACAGCGTGGCCATGGCATCGGCATAGGGCACCACCGGGTCCAGGATCTCCACCTGCATCTCGCCCAGTTTCTGGGTGTGGAGGTGGTCAATGTCCACGTGTTCCGCCCCGTTGACGATACGGTAGTGGCTCAGGGCGGTGCTGCGTGCGTGGATGGCATCGGTCACCGCCGGGGTGGCCGGGCCGCCATTGGCGGTGTTCAGCTTTACGCCGAAGTCGCCCTCCGGGCCCCCGGGGTTGTGCGAGGCGGAGAGGATCAGCGCGCCGGTGGCGCCGCGGCTGCGGATCAGATGGGAAGCGGCCGGCGTAGACAGCAGCCCGCCGAGGCCCACGGCGACCTTCTGCGCACCGTTCGCTGCCGCCATGCGCAGGATGACCTGGATGGCCTCGCGGTTGTGGAAGCGGCCATCCCCGCCCAGCAGCAGTTCGCCCTCGAGCAGCTCCGGGCAGGCATCGAAGATGCTCTGAATGAAGTTCTCGAGATAGTGCGGCTGGCGGAACTGCCGGACGCGCTTGCGCAGCCCCGAGGTGCCGGGTTTCTGGTCGGGGAAGGGGCGAGTCGTGACGACGCTGATATCCATGGGCCGAGCATCCTTGTTGTTCCGTTCGACGTTACCAAAAAGCCCCCGGGGTGTCCCGCCTTCCGGTGCTGGTGCTCGCGGCGGGGCGTGCGCGGGCTGTTAGACTGCGCGACATGCTGCTGGAACGCCGTAACCCCGCTCACCTCGACCCCCGGCCCGCGAGCTTCGCGGCGTTGATGGAGATGTACGAGGATAACTACCTTGCGCTGCGGCGCCTGTGCCCGGAGCCGGCGGGGCTGCCGCCGCGCTCGGTGTCGCGGGTGGCGGGGGCGCTGGACCTGCACCTGGAGGTGCTGGAGCGCACGCGTTACACCACGACCCTGCACCTGACCTATCACTTCGATCACCAGGGCGAGCAGCGCCGGCAGCCGGACATGCGGGTGCGCATGTTCCACGATGCGCACCAGGCCGAGGTGCTGGAGCTGCACTGCCGCCGCATCGGGGAGGACCTGGCGGCGGAGATGCGTACCGGGCACCCGGGTCTGCTGTGTCGCTGGCGCCACAACCGCTTCCTCTACAAGTGGCTGCGTTACTGCCTGCGCCAGGGCCACCGATTTCGCGCGGATGCCGGCCCGGAGGTGGTTGCCCTGGACTGATCGGGGCGATCCCGGCCGCCGGCCCCGGCAGCCGCGGCGGGCGCGACGGTTCTACTGGCAGGTGGCCGTTGCGGCCACCAGATCGCCGTTGGTCAGCAGGGCATGCAGGGGCGCCGGCGGGCTGAACAGGAAACCCTGCATCATCGGACACTCCAGGCGCTGCAGGTAGTCGCGGTGGGCCTCGGTCTCCACGCCCTCGGCCACAATGTTCATTTGCAGGCCGCGCGCCATGGAGATGATGGCATTGACGATGCAGGCCTCGTCCTCCTGGCAGATCGTGTGGGTAAAGCTGCGGTCGATCTTGAGCGTGTGGATCGGCAGCTTCTGCAGGTAGCTGAGCGACGAGTAGCCGGTGCCGAAGTCGTCCACTGCGATCTGCACGCCGGCGGCGCACAGGCGGTTCAGCTTGTGCACCGTGTCCACGGTGTCGCTCATCAGCAGGTTCTCGGTGATCTCGACCTCCAGGAGATCGGGCGGGAACCCGGTTTCTCCCAGGATCCCGAGGAAATCCTCCACGAAGTCGTCGCGTTCGACCAGCACCGGTGAGAGGTTGATCGCCAGGCGCAGCTCTGGGCGGCCCTCGCGGTTGTGATGAAGGATCTCGCGGATCGCGGTGCGCAGGGTCAGACGGTCCAGCTCCACGATCAGGCGGGTCTCCTCGGCGATGGCGATGAATTCCGCCGGTCCCAGCAGGCCGAGTCGGGGGTGATCCCAGCGCACCAGGGCCTCGACGCCGACCATCAGCCCGCTGTGGGTGTCGATCTGGGGTTGATAGAGGATGTGAAACTCGTCGCGGTCCAGGGCGCGGCGCATGTCCTGTTCCAGTTGCAGGCGCTGCGGCGGGTGTCCGCCCATCTCCGGGCTGTACAGGCGCACGCCGGTGCGGCCGGTGCTCTTCTCGCGGTACATCGCGATGTCGGCGTTCTTGATCAGGGCCTCGAGGTTGTCGCCCGCATCGGGGTAGATGGCAATGCCGATGCTGGCCCCGACGAACAGCTCGTGTTCGCCGATCTCGAACGGGGCCTGCAGGCTCTCCAGGATCTTGTCGGCCACATGCACTGCCGCGTCGTTGTCGGCAAGCCCGGGGATCAGCAGGGTGAATTCGTCGCCACCGAAGCGCGACAGGGTGTCGCCCTTGCGGATGCAGTCCTGCAGGCGCTGCGCCACGCCCTGGAGCAGCCGGTCGCCCACGGTGTGTCCCAGGGAGTCGTTGATGACCTTGAAGCGGTTGAGGTCGATGAACAGCACGGCCAGGCGGGTACCGGATCGCTGCGCGTGGGAAATGGCGACATCCACGCGATCGCGGAACAGCGCGCGGTTGGGCAGTCGCGTCAGCAGGTCATGGTAGGCCTGGAAGTTGATGAAGGCCTCGGATTCCTTGCGGTCGGTGATGTCCCGCGCGGTGCCGTAGGTCAGGGCCTCATGGCCGCCGTGGTCGTGTGTCTCCCCGGCGCCGGCCGGCCATACCGCGACCTCGAAGAAGCGCCGGGTGCGCGAGTGGCGGGCGGGCCGCAGGGCCAGTTCCACCGAACGCAGGTGGGTCTGGCGGTTGCGCGCCTGGTCGAAGAAATACTCCGCCTTGTCGCGTTCGTCGGCCTCGACCAGATCCAGCACCGAGGTCTCCAGCAGGTCCTGGCGTGAATACCCGAGCAGCTCGTGGACCCGCGAATTCACGAAGCGAAAGCGCTTGTCGGCGTCCAGGATGAAGACGATATCCGGCGAGTTGTTCACGATCACCCGGTGCAGACGCTCGGACTGTTCCAGACGCGCGCGCATCGCGCGGTTGGTGTCTTCCAGCACCTTGCGCTGCAGGGCGTTGCGCACGGTGGCCATCAGTTCGGCCGGTTCGTAGGGCTTTTTCAGGTAGTCGTGGGCACCTTCGCGCAGGGCACCGGCGACATCTTCAACCGTGCTGTTGCCGCTGACGACCACGGTGAGCGTCTCCAGGTCCGCCGCGCGCATGAAGCGCAGCACGTCGACCCCGCCGAGACCGGGCATGCTCAGGTCCAGCAGCAGCAGGTCGAAGGACTCCTGGCGCAGGGCCTCGATGGCGGCGCCGCCACCGTTGGCGGTATGTACGGGATAGCCCTCGAGGCTGAGCAGCTGCCGCAGGCTTTCCAGCAGCCCGGGGTCGTCGTCGGCAATCAGGATGCGTACGGACTTCGGATCAGGGGTCGCGTCGCGTTCGGTCATCGTGGCCTCGGGGTCAATGGGGCATGGTCATGTCCGCATCGTCCCTGATGAGGCGCTGCCCGTGCCTGCCGGCGGCAGGGGCAGGGCAAGGTCAAAGCGCGTCCCGGCGCTTGTGCTGGTGAAGGCAAGCCCCGCCCCGATCTCCTCGGTCAGGCGCTTGACGATACTGAGCCCGAGACCGGAGTGGCCGCTGCCCTTGGTCGATGCGACCGGCGCGAAGGCCGCGGCCTGGATCTCGGGCGGCAGGCCCGGCCCGCGGTCGGCCACCGAAAGCGGCACCACCCGGCGCCCGCTGACCGTGGTCGGGGCGCGCGTGGCAATGGTGATCTCGCCACCGGAGGGCTGCGCCTCCGCGGCGTTCTTCAGCAGGTTGGTCAGGATCTGGCGCAGGTGGTCGGCCGGCACTGTCAGGGGCGGGTCCGCCGGGGTCAGATCGAGATGGAGGCGGATATTGCGGGTCCGGCACAGCGAGCCGTCGACGATGTCCGCGATCTGGCGCACCAGGCCGTTCAGCGAGGCCGGACCGTTGTCGTCGGCGGGTACGGCGTCCGGGTCCCGCAGTCGCAGCAGAATGCGGCCGACGCGATCGATCTCGTCCTTGATCAGACCCAGTTCGTGCCGGGCCTCGTGCTCCTCGCCCAGCTTGCGGTGCAGCACGCCGAGATAGTTCTGGATGATGCTGAGGGGGTTGCCGGCCTCGTGTACCGTCTCGCGGATGCGCTGCATGTCCTCGCTCGGGGCGGCGGGGGGTGGCGCAGCGCGGGCGAGTGCTCGGGCGATCTCGCGGGCAAGCGAGCGGATGAAGTCGCTGCGGGCCTCCAGGGTCTCGGCCTCGTGCTGGCTCAGGCCCAGGATCAGCACCCCGGCGGGCTGGTCACCATCGGCCAGCAGGGGATAGCTCCACAGCCGTTCGGCCTCGCACAGGCGGAACAGCTGCTGATCGATGACCGGGAGTCCGGCGGCATTGTCCTCTTCGTGGCGCAGGATTTCGCGGTCCAGCAGGGTGTCCGTGACCAGGCTGCGCCCGGGCAGCAGGGGCAGTGTGAAATCGGGCGTTTCCTCGTCCTCTACCCAGGCACTGACCGACTGCTGGTCGGCGTCCATCAGGAACAGCAGCGACTGGCTGATCCCGAGGGTCAGATACAGGGCGCGCCGCGCCGCTAGGCAGCGTTCCTGCAGACTGGCGGCGCGCGCCATCTCGGCGTTGATCCGTTCCAGCTCGGTCAGGTCGCGCACCCGCATGCCGAGGGCCCGCTCGGCCGCGCGGTCGGAGGCCTCCGGACCGGACTCGGCCGCGGCTGCGCTGGGCGCCAGTTCAATCTCCAGCGCGCCGGCCACGCGACGCACATCCTCGTCGGCGCGGTTACGTAGCTCGCGCGCCAGGCCTTCGTTCAGCCCGAATAGCGTATCCGCCGCGGCCAGGGCCGCCTCGTTACACTCGGGTTCGGCGGCTGCGGACAGCGTGGCGGGCAGGCAGACGAGGGCGTGGGCGAGGTTCACCAGCTTGACCAGGTGATGGGCATCGCGCACCCGCTCGGCCGGTTCCAGGTGATAGCGCACGGCGTCCGCCAGGAACCGGCCCAGCCCCCAGGCCTCCAGGCAGTCTCCCCCCAGCTCGCCATAGTGACGGCCGTAGGTCTCGCGTTCAGTCGCGATCAGGTGCGGGTCGTCCGTGGCCGTTTGCAGGATCGGCCAGTAGTGCCCCTCGTCCTCCGCGAGCCGCACCAGACGACCGACATCGATCAGCAGTCCGGCGAGGTAGGCCTCCTCGGGACGCGGGTAGCGGGTGAGTGTCGCCAGGGCCTGTGCCAGTCCGGCGCAGGTCAGGGAGCGGCGCCAGACGATGCGGACATACGCGCGATGCCGCATGCCGAACGCACCGAACAGCTGCTGGATGGCCGCCGTCAGCGCGAGGCTGCGGACGGTATCCAGACCGAGGCTGAACAGGGCACGGTCGATGGTGCGACAGGGCGATCCGCGGAAATAGAAAGGGGAATTGGCGGCCTGCAGCAGGCGGCTGGACATGCCGGCATCCTGCAGGATCGCGCGCGCCAGGGACTGGAAATCGGCCTCGTCGGCCTGGGTGGCATCGAGCACGGCGCTCAGGGCCTGGGGCAGGCTGGGCAGACCCTCCGTTGCCGTGTTGACCCTCGCCATTGCACTCCCCGGTGGTGATGCGGGCGGCCCGTCGTCCTCACGGACCGATGTCCGGGCACGGCGCGCCAAACAGGTTTGGTCGCGGGCGCCGGCCCGGTACGGATACCCGACTATAATGGGCGGTCTTGCCGGGTGCCAGCAAATGGGGTAGACCCGGCGTGAGTTCGTCGTCATTCTTTAGGTTGATGTTGCCAGGCTGCCAATGCCGATGAATGCGAAGCAGGGAGTCCTGATGCCGGATCGGATTGCCCCAGCGGAAGCCCCCTCCGCCGGCCGCGCACGGCCGCGCGTGCTCACCGTCGCCAGCGGCAAGGGCGGGGTGGGCAAATCGAGCATCGCGGTGAACCTCGGGATTACGCTGGCGCGGCGCGGCCGGCGTGTGTGCATCCTGGATGGGGATACCGGGCTGGCCAACGTCAATATCCTGCTGGGGCTGCGTCCGGCGCGGGGGCTGGCCGAGGTGCTCGCAGGCGAATGCGGGATCGAGGAGGTGCTGCTGGAGGGACCGCACGGGTTGCGGATCATCCCCGGGGCCAGCGGCCTGCGCGAGTATGCCGAGCTGTCACCCGCGCAACAGCGGCGCCTGGTGGACGAGCTGGCCCGTATCGAGCCCGATTTCGATGACCTGCTGCTGGATACCGCCGCCGGTATCGGCGCGACCACCCTGGATTTCCTCGCCGCCGGTCACCAGGTCCTGCTGGTGCTGACCCCGGAGCCGACCTCGCTGACGGATGCCTTCTCCCTGCTCAAGCTGGCCCTGCGCCAGCAGGCCCTGGAGGTGCGGGTGATCGTCAACATGGTGGCGGACGTGGCCGAGGCGCGCAGTGTGTTCCAGCGTTTCGCCAATGCCGCGGAAAAGTACCTGCACACGCGGGTCGAGTTCTTTGGTTTTATCCAGCGCGACGAGAGCCTGCGCTCCGCGGTTACGCTGCAGCATCCGGTGGCACTGTTCGCGGAGGATGACCCGTCGGCGCGGCCGTTCCAGCGCCTGGCCGATGCGCTGGAAGAGGATGTGCCGGCGCCGGATGCGATGCCGCTGAGCCGCTTCTGGGGCGCGCATCTCGCCCCGGAGGCCGAGCCGCCGCCCGCATCGTCGGCTCCCGGGGCTGAGCCAGAGTCCGGGGCGGCGGCCGATCCTGCCCCCGAGGGGGCCCCGGCCGCGGCCGCCGATCCGGCCATTAGCGTGGTGGTGGATGCGGAGCCGTCCGATGTGCCCGATGCGCCCAATGCGCCCAATGCGCCCAATGCGCTCGATGCACTGCACCAGGCCTTCGAGCGCAGCCTGCGCGAAGCCAGTCCCGAATCCCTGGGGGCCGCACTCGATGAACTGCAGGCCCGCTACCGCGCCCTGGCCGCGGCGCCTGATCGCGTCGAGCGCCAGTCGCGCGTGGATACGCCCGATCCCCGATCGGCCCGCGTGGAGTCGGCGCCTGCCGCGACCCCGCCACCCGATTTCGGCTGGCGCGCCGCTGCTGCGGAGTCCGCGCCAGTCACCGGGTCGGGCCGTCTGCCGGGCTATGACCACGAGCGTTTCGGCTGCCAGGATGCGCTGGCGGAACGTCTGCGCCAGCGGACGGACGCGGACCTGGATCTCGCGGCATTCCTGCGCCGACTATCGGACTGAATAGCTCCAGTCCACGCCACCCCGTGGACAACCTATTGAGAGATCAGACCTAGCGAGGCCCGAGCAGGAGCCAGGCGATCAGGCCCAGCAGGGGCAGGAACAGCAGGATCAGGATCCACAGCAGTTTCACCACCGGGCCGGCCGGGCTCTGCGCGGTCTTCACGATTGCCCAGATGACGACGAGTAGCCAGATCAGGCCCAGAATGCCGGTCACTTCGATGCCCATGCGAGGCTCCTTGCAGGTTGTGATGCGGCCGGGACGGTGCCGGCGGGTGGCCCGCTCCGCGGTCCGGTGGTGCGATGCGACATTTCGTAACACGCTTGTGCTGCGGGCGCCAGCGCGGGTCGCGGCAAAATGTGCCTGCGGCCACAAACCGATACCCTGCGGCGCAAACTGGAACGAGGGGAAACCGATGAAGATCTGGGTGGATGCCGATGCCTGTCCCGGCGTGATCAAGGAGATCCTGTTTCGCGCCGCGAAGCGCACCGGGACGCCGATGACCCTCGTCGCCAATCAGCCCATGCGTACGCCGCCGTCCAAGCTGATTGACTCGATTCAGGTCGGTGCCGGGTTCGACGTCGCCGACAACGAGATTGTCCGGCGTCTCGCGGCGGGCGACCTGGTCATAACGGCCGATATCCCGTTGGCCGCGGAGGTGATCGAGAAGGGCGGCCAGGCGCTCAATCCGCGCGGCGAGCTCTATACCCGCGACAACATCCGCGAGCGCCTCAGCATTCGCGATTTCATGGATACGCTGCGCGGCAGCGGCGTGGACACCGGCGGTCCCGCAGCCCTGGGCCCGCGCGACCGCCAGGCCTTCGGCAATGCCCTCGACCGCTGGCTTGCGCAACACGCACCGCGCCCGGGGTGACCGCCAGGCTCGGCAGCGACCGTGGTGCCCTGAGCTCGAAGCCTAAACGCGAAGCTGTCGGATCAGCCGCAGGGCCTCGTGCGCGATCCCGATCCAGTCCTCTGTGCCTGCGCAGTCCGGGTGCGGGCGCGTGGATGCGCGTTCGGGCTCAGACGCCGAGGCAGTCTCGGGGCCCCGCGAGTGCGCGCCGAGGCGGCGGTCCATACGGTGACGGGTGTGCGGTACCGGATTCACGAGCGGCCCCTTTGCGCTGGCAGTGCGTGGGTGGGTCTTCCCTCGGTAACGGCGAGGCGTGGGTGGACTTGAATCGTGAGGGTGCAGCCCCGCTGCCCGTGCAGGGGGCGTGGCCCGCGGTCCGAGGTGTTCCCATGGGGCACGGAGACCGGGGTTAATCGGGCGCCCGGGGACGATTCCGGTAGGCTGTAAGGCATCGGTGGCGGCGTTCGCCATAACCACAAAAGGAGCTTTCAAGTGGGTAGACGATGGAGCCTGATCGTGGCGGGTACGCTGGCCCTGCTGCTCGCCGGCTGCGGTGGCGAGCGCGTCTCCCCGGTCACGTTGGAGCAGCTGGCGGCATCCGCGCCCGCCTTCAATGGTGAATTGGTGGAGACCGAAGGCGTGGTGAACCGTTTCGAGGATCCGGAACACTACTGGCTGGAAGACGACGCGATCAATCGTGTCGCGGTCACGCCGAAGTCGGCGGTGCGCGCGCATGTGGGCGAGAGCCTCCGGGTGGTCGGGCGCTTCTCCTACCACCCGGAGGAAGGTCGCCGCATCGAGATCGATCCCGCCGCGACCGCCGCGCTGCGCGCGTCGGCGCGCTGACCGATACGCTGTCATACAAGAACGGAAGGTCTGGATAATCGCATGACGGAATGGATTGACGTAGTCCCCGTAGGGGATATCGAGGACGGTGACCATCGCCTGGTGGAAGCGGCGGATACCGAGGTCGCCGTGTTCAACCTCGGCGGTGAGTACTTCGCGGTAGAGAACCTCTGCACGCACGAGGATGTGCCCATCGCCGACGGCGAGATCGACGCTGATGACTGCATAACCTGCCCGATACACGACGCCCAGTTCTGCCTGCGCACCGGCGCGGTGATGGCTCCGCCAGCGGAGGATCCGCTGACGCGGTTTCCGGTCCGCGTCGAGGGGACGATGATCCAGGTCGGCGCGCAGCCGCTGGACTGAGCACCGCGAGCGCCCGCGCGGGATGCCGCGTGCAGGCCGCCCCTGTACACTATCGTCCAGAAAAACGCGGCCGGGAATCAGCGTTTACTACAGCCCGCAAGGGATTGAAGCGGGCGGACAATTATCGGCAGGAGGGCCGCACAGCGATGGCAGACAAGGGGCGAACCGAGGGCGGCGACACAGGACAGGACCTGGCTGTGGTCTGGTCCGGCCTGGCGGGGCTGTCGGAGGCCCAGCGCCAGCAGCTGGCCCGCGGCATCGTGCCGCGCGTCACGGATCACCTCGACCGCTGCCTGGAATCGGTGGCGCAGCGATGGCCTGCCCGCGGTGCCGATGCGGACACCAGCGAATGGGCCAACCAGCTGCGCAGCTACCAGTTCGTGCTGCGGCGCCAGTTCGAGGAGGCACTGGAGCGCGATTTCCTGTCCGCGACCTATCCACCCGCCTACGACTTTTCCGGCTCGGCCTACGCGGGCGATGACTCCGGGCTGCAGATACTGGACGACTACCAGTCCACGCGGCGTTCCCTGCGCCACCAGCTCGAGGGCCTGATCCGCGAGCACAATCGCTACTCCTACTACGTGTTCGTGCAGGCCGCGCGCGAGGACGACCGCTTCGAGCACCCCGGCTGGGCCCCCTGGTCGCCCCTGAACTGGTACGAGCGCCTGATCGAGTCGGCCGAGGAACAGTTCGGCCGCACCGACATGACGCTGTCGCTGATGCGGGGCTATGTGCAGTGCCTGGGCAAGACGGCCGCGCCTGCGCTGGCCTTCGTGGTGGAGACGGTGGAGGCCTGCGGCCTGGTCCGCGAGCCGGTCTCCGAGGCCCCGGACGGCGATCTGAGCCGGGCGCCGGCGCGCCCAAGCTGGGGTGATACCCGCGCGGACAATGGCGAGCCCGAAGCGCAGACGCCGGCGGATGCTGCGAGCGCGGACCCGGCGCTGCTGGCGGGGCCCGACGGGGCCGCCGCGGGTGGTGCTGTTGCGGGTGGCGGCGGCCGTGCACGCATGCCGGCGGCCGACGCCGGGCCGGAGGCCTGGCAACGCTGGGCCGCCACAGCCGGCTGGCTGCCCGGGGATGGCGGGGTGGTACCGGCGGAGTCCGGGGCCGCCCCGGCGGGTGCGCCCAGCCTGGCCGCCGTGATCGAAGGCATCCTCGCCGGGGTGCTGGCCGAGGTCTCGCAGCAGTTGCTCTGCCACGCCGAATTTCGGGGTCTGATGCAGTCCCTGCCGCCGCTGCTGGCGCGTGCAGTCAGTCGCGATCTCGAATTTTTCCACGACCCGGCGCATCCGCTGCGCCAGTTTGCGGGGAGCCTGGTCAATACCGGCGTCCGGATCAGTCCCGGTGTGAAAATCGAGGACTCGGAGGCGGTCAAGCGCTATCTGCTGGCCATGCGTGCGGCGATCCAGCGTCTGGCAAACGAGGCCGATACGATCGACCGGGCCGGTGCCGAGGACCTGTATGCGAGCTGGGAGGCCGCGCGGGCGGCGGAAGACACGAACTGGTGGGAGGGCGCCCAGGAGCGAGCGGCCCCGATGATGCAGCAGGAGCGGGCCGCGCGGGCCCGGCGCAGCCTGACCGTCTGCGTGCTGGAAACCGGCGCCGAGCTGCCGGAACGTGCCGCCGAACAGATCGCGGATGCCTGGGAGGACCTGCTGGCGGTGGACGAGGCCGCGCAGCAGGTACTGGAATCCGAGGTGCAGGAGGTGGCGCGGGCGATCTGCAACCGGGCCACACCGCAGGAGGTCAATCCGCTGGTGCAGCGCATCGTCGGCACTGCGCGCGAGTTCGGGGCCGACGACGATCGCATCAAGGCCGTGGTTCAGCACCTGGGGCAGGCCCATCTGCAGCGCATCCGCGCCACGGGCAACGAACCGCGGTTCGATCCGCAGGCGCGCATCCAGGCGCGCCGCACCCTGCGTCTGGAGGACGACGACCGCGACCTGCTGACCGATCTGGACGACCGTTTTGTCTTCGACGCCAGCCGCATTCGCAGGGGTGACTGGTTCGAGTGTGTGGACAAGGCGAGCGGCGAGTCCTGGCGCGTGGGGCTGGTCTGGCGTGGCGAGGCGACGCGGGGCTTCCTGTTCCTGTCGCTGGATCAGGGTCGGTGCCGGCGCCATTCCCTGCAGGGGGTGGCCCAGGAGCTGCGCGAGGGCCGCATGCGCCCCCTGCCGGTGGACAACCCGCTCGACGCGCTGCTGGGCTGAACCTGGGCCGCATGGGGTCGAAACGGTGCGCAGTCCCCGTAGCGGGATCCGCCGCGCGCCGTGGCTGTGCGTATTACCCCGCGGTGCGAGTTCCCCGGGCTGTCAGGCCTCGCTGCCGGCGTACGTGCAGATGGGTGGCGCCGATAACCGCCGCGGGCACCAGCAGGAGATTGAGCAGCGGCACCATCGCCAGCAGCGTGGTGCCGGCGCCAAAGGCGAGGGTCTCCAGCCGTCGGCCGCGCAGGGTCTGACGCACCGCTGCAAAACCCAGCCCGTCGTTGGCCAGCGGCGGTTCCTGGAACTCCACTGACAGCACCCAGCTCCCGAAGACGAACCAGGCGATCCCGGAGATCAGGTTGAGCCCGGGTATGATCGTGATCAGCAGCACCGGGATGAACAGCAGCGCGTAGTAGCCGGTCTTGCGCAGCGCGGTAATGCTGGCGTGGCCCGTCTCGGCGAAGAAGGATCGCGCCGGCCGCGGCGGCGGGTACCCGAGGTTACAGGCGGTGCGGTAGGCCAGAGGCCCGGAAAACGGGCTGGCGATGATCGCCGCCAGCGCGACCGCGGACACGGCGAAGGCCACCAGCAGGGCCAGCGCGAACAGGGGCCACAGCAACCAGGCCAGCCAGTCCCATCCGCTCGGGAGCCAGGCGGTCAGCAGCGCCTCGAAGCCGAACGCCGCCGCCGTGGCGAGGCCGATCACCACGGCGATGTTGATCAGCAGCGGGATCATGACCAGCCCGCGCAGGGCCGGATCGAACACCCGCGAAAGGCCGCGAAACGGCGCGAGAAACGCGAACAGGGGTGTTGCAACCCCGCGCGCAGGCTGCGCCACCGTCTGCCTCAGCGGCGGGCCCCGAACAGGGTCAGCACCAGGCCGACGGCCGCCATCACGCCCCCGCCAATCAGATACCAGCGTGTCTCGTCCGTGTAGCTACCCAGGAATTCGCGGTGCAGCTCCTCGCCCAGGCTTTCGGTGGCGTCATAGCCCATCAACAGCAGGATGATCCCGCCGACCAGCAGGGCAATCCCGAGAATTCGCGTCCAGTGCATGTTGTGTCCCTTTGTCGTGGTGTTCCCTTCCGAATGTAACACCGGTCACCGGCACGGAGGCGCCGCGGGGGCTTCGCGGCCGAGGCCGCTCCCACAAGGGTCTTTCCCCATAGGGGCGGGTCAGTCCGTGAAGCCGGGCTCCAGGCCGATGCCAATCCGGGCGAGTCGGGCCGCACCGCGGGCGGCGTCGTCGTGCTCGGCCCGGGTCACCGGCAGCCCCAGAATCCGGCGGCGGATGCGCGTCCACACGAGGTTCCGGGCGCCGCCACCGAGGGAGACCACGCGTTCCGCAGGCGGGGTACCCAGCTCGGTCAGGCGCTGGTAGCCGTCGCGCTCGATGCGGGCAATCCCCTCGAGCAGGCCCTGAAGAAAGCGCGTGTCGTCCTCGGGGCGGGGGGTCATGCGCGGCTTCAGTTCAGGGTCGTTGACCGGGAAGCGCTCGCCGGGGCGGGGCAGGGGCAGGTAGTCCAGCCCGCTGTCGGTTTCCGGGTCGATCGCAGCGCTCAGGCGCTCCAGGGCGGCATCGTCGAAATACTGGCGCAGCACGGTACCCCCGCTGTTGGAGGCCCCGCCGACCAGCCAGCGCCCCAGCAGACGATGACTGTAGATACCCAGTTTCGGGGCGTAGACCGGTTCCGGCGCGAGCTGCTTGATCACCAGGGTCGAACCCAGGCTGGTGACGCCGGTGCGGTCGTCGTCCACGCCCGTGGCCAGAAACCCCGCGATGCTGTCCGTCGTGCCCGCCACCACCCGGCAGGCCGGGTTCAGGTGCAGTGATTCCGCCATGGCGGGATCGAGTGGGCCGAGCACGGTTCCAGCAGGCACGACCGTCGGCAGCAGGGCCGCATCCGTGCCCAGGATGTCCTGCAGCCAGTCCGGCCAGCCACCCCACAGCGCGTCGTAGCCCAGTTTCAGGGCGTTGTTTTCGTCCATGCGGTCATAGCGCCCGCGCAGGCGGCCGGCGATCCAGTCCGCCTGGTGCAGCACATGGCGCACCCCGGAAAGGCCCTCGTGGCGGCGCAGCCAGAGCAGCTTGGCGGCCGAGGAGCTGGGGCTGTGCACGGCCGATTCGGTGGGGGCAACCCCGGCCAGCACCGACTGCATGTCGGTGGCGCGGGCATCGTTGTACATCAGAGCCGGGTGGGTTGGCCGGCCCTCGTGGTCCACGCGCAGCAGCGTGGCGGAGGTGCCGTCCACCGCGATCGCCGCCGGTGCCCCGCGCAGCAGGCCGGCGGCCTCGCGCAGCAGTTCGCGCACATGGCTCCACCACTGCATCGGGTCCTGTTCCGCGTGGCTGTCGTCCGCGCCGCTGGATTCCGGCAGCCCGCGCCGGGCCGTGTGGACATGGCGCCCGTCCGGGTCCAGCAGGGCCAGGCGGATGCCGGAAGTGCCCAGGTCGAGGCCGAGTGCGTGCATCGCGTCGGCGTCAGCGGTTCATGTCCAGCGGGCTGCGGGCCGGGGCGGGCAGCTGAACCGGAGCCGGAGGGTTCCAGCCCGGCTTGCGGTGTTCCGCCACCACGGTCGTGTAGATCCCTCCGCGCACGTTGAAATACGCGGTCAGACGCATGTAGCGCGGATCGGTCGCGGCCACCAGGTCGGCCAGGATGCGGTTGGTGATCGCCTCGTGGAAGGCGCCTTCCTCGCGGAACGACCACATGTAGGACTTCAGCGATTTCAGTTCCACACATTTCTGGTCGGCCACGTACTGCAGGTGCAGCTCGGCGAAGTCCGGCTGGCCGGTGGCGGGACACAGGCAGGTGAACTCCGGAATGCGCATGTAAATCGCGAAGTCGTTTTCCGGTGCCGGGTTGTCGAAGGTATCCAGGGTCTTGCTCGGCTGGCTGGGCATCTACGTCTCTCGTTATGGAATGAAAGGTCCCGCGCCTGACTGTGCCACCGTGGGAGCCTGCTTGCAGGCGAAGCCCCTGCCCACGCCGGATTTTGGCAGGGGCTTCGCCTGCAAGCAGGCTCCTACGGGGGCAGGTGTCAGGTGTTTGGGGGCAGGTCACGGTCGGGTTGTAAGCGTGTACCATTCTAACCCCGAGATTCCTGACCGCGGATAGCGCCGAACGTGCGACTCGCCCGAATCAAGCTGGCCGGCTTCAAGTCATTCGTGGACCCGACCACCCTCGTCCTGCCCGGCAACCGGGTTGGCGTGGTCGGGCCGAACGGCTGTGGCAAGTCCAACACCATCGACGCGGTGCGCTGGGTGATGGGCGAATCCTCGGCCAAGCATCTGCGCGGCGACTCCAGCGAGGACGTGATCTTCAACGGCTCCTCCAGCCGCAAGCCGGTGGGGCAGGCCTCCATCGAGCTCGTCTTCGACAACTCCGACGGCCGTCTGGGCGGCGAGTACAGCGGCTATGGCGAGATCGCCGTCAAACGCGCGCTGACCCGCGACGGCCAGTCCAAGTACTTCCTCAACGGCCAGCGCGCGCGCAAGCGCGACGTGGTGGACCTGTTCCTCGGTACCGGCCTGGGACCGCGCAGCTACGCCATCATCGAGCAGGGCATGATCGCGCGGCTGATCGAGGCGCGCCCGGAAGAGCTTCGCGTGTACCTGGAGGAGGCGGCCGGCATCTCCAAGTACAAGGAGCGCCGGCGCGAGACCGAGAACCGCGTGCGCCACACCCGCGAGAACCTGGAGCGCCTGGACGACGTGCGCGACGAGGTGGCCAAGCAGGCCGAGCGCCTGAATCGCCAGGCCGCCACTGCCGAGCGCTACCAGGCCCTGGCCGCCGAGCGGCGGCAAAAGCGCGCCGAGGCCATCCTCCTGCGCCTGCAGGCGCAGGAACGCGAGATGGAGGCCAGCCGCACCCGCCTGAACGATGCCGAGACAGCCTTGGCCCAGGCCCAGGCCGAGGCACAGAAGGCGCAGACCGGCACCGAGCAGGCGCGCCAGGAGCGCCTTGAGCTCGAGGCGGCCACCACCCAGGCGCAGAGTGCCTACTACGATCGCGCCGCCGAGGTCTCGCGGCTGGAGCAGTCCATTCGCCATGCCGAGGACGAACTGGCGCGCGAACAGGCCGAGCTGCGCCAGCTGGACAGCCGCATCGAGGCCGCCGCCGACGAGCATCAGGCGGTGCAGGCGCGCATCGCTCAGGCCGAGCAGGAGAGCGCGCAGCGCCAGGAGGCTACCGCCAGCGCCGAGGCCGAACGCGAGCGCCTGGAGGCGGGCGCGGAACAGGGCGAGACCGAATACCAGGCCGCGCGCGAGGCCCTCACCGAGTGGGAACGCTCGCTGGCGGAACCGCGCCAGAATGCGCAGCTCGCGCGCTCGCGAATGGACAACGCCGAGCACCTGCTCAAGCGCGTCGCCCAGCGCCGCGAGCGCCTCGAGTCCGAGCGCGCGGCCCTGCCGCAGACCCACCCGGGCACTGAGGCCGATCGCCTGGATACGGAACTGGGCGGCCTGCGCGAGCGGCTGCAGGTTCTGCAGGGCGATCGCGAACAGCAGCAGAGTGCGCTGACCGAACTGGAACAGGCCCAGCGCGAGGAGCAGGAACGCCTGCATGCCACCGAACGCGAGGCGCGCGAGGTCGCCGGGCGTCTGGCGGGGCTGGAGCACTTCGCCGGCGAGGACGACCCGCAGGAGACCCGCGCCCGACGCGACGCCTGGGCGCGTGAACACGGGCTGGACCTGTCGCGGCCGCTGGTGCGGCAGCTGGAGGTCGCCGAGGGCTGGGATACCGCCGTGGAGATGGTCCTGGGGGCCTGGCTGGAGGCCGCCGTGACCGCCACCCCGGAAGCCGCGCCGGATCTGCCCGACGCCATGCTGCGCCTGGTCGGTACCGACGTGCCGCAGGGCGCGCAGGCGCCGGCCGGCAGCCTGGCCGCCCGCGTGCAGGGCTCGGCGGTGGTCACCGCCTGGCTGGCTGCAGTGCAGTGCGCGGACGATCTCTCAGCCGCCCGCGCCCGAGTGGCGACGCTGGCTCCGGGCGAGAGCGTGATCACCCCGGACGGCACCTGGCTGGGGCCGGGCTGGCTGGCCCACCGCACGCTGGAGGGCGGGGCCAGCGGGGCGGTCGCGCGGGTGCGGCTGGCGCGCGAGCTGCAGGAGCGTCAGGAGGCACTCGCGACCGATGTGAACCGCCTGCAGGCCGCGCTGGAAGAGCGCAACGAGACCATCACAACCACCCGCGCCCGGCGCGAGGCGCTGGACGGGCAGATCCGCGAGCAGCAGGGCCAGATCGACGACCGCGAGCGCCGCGTGCAGCGTCTGCGCGACCAGGCCCGGCAGCTCGAGCAGCAGCAGGAACGCATCGACCGCGAGGCCGGCGAGCTGGACGAGGAGGCCGCGCGTGCCCGCGAGCAGTTCGCGACCGCGGAGGCCGAGCGCAACGAGGCGCTGGCGCGCATCGAGACCCTGGAGGCCGACCGCGCCGCGCTGGAGGCACGCCTAGAGGCCGCCCGCGCCGCGCAGTCCGAGGCCCGGGATGCGCTGCGCGCGGCGCGCGACGCGGCGAACCAGGCGCGGATGGCCGAGCAGGAGGCGCGCCACCGCCTGGAGCACGAACACCACGAGCGCGACCGCCTGGAACGCCAGCGCGAGGACGACGCCCAGCGCCGCGAGCGCCTCGCACAGGGGCTGCACGAGCGCCAGGGCCCGCTGGAGCAGTGGCGCGCCGATCTGCAGACCGCCGCGGAACAACGCCAGGAGGCCGAGGCACGCCTGACCCGGGCGCGCGCCGACCTGGAGGCCTGCGATGCGCGGCTGCGCGAACTGGCCGGTGCCAGCACCGAGCTGGGCAATCGTGTGGAGGCGCAGCGCTCGACCTGCGAGGAGCTGCGCCTGGACCTGCGCGAACGCTCGGTGCAGATCGAACAACTGAAGACCCAGCTCCAGGAATCCGGCTTCGACGCCGAGGCCCTTGCGCCCGAGCTACCGGAGGACGCCACCGTCCCGGCCTGGGAGCAGGCGATCGGCGAACTGGACCGCAAGATCGAAAAGCTGGGGCCGATCAACCTCGCGGCCATCGACGAGGCGCGCAGCCTGGAGGAACGCTCGCGCTACCTGGAAGAGCAGCACGCCGACCTGATCGAGGCGCTGGAGACCCTGGAGGCGGCGATGCACCGCATCGACCGCGAGACCCGCGCGCTGTTCAAGCAGACCTTCGACCAGGTGAATGCCGGGCTGGGGCACAAGTTCCAGCGCCTGTTCGGGGGCGGCGAGGCGCGCCTGGAGATGACCGGGGATGACCTACTGGATACCGGCGTGACCATCATGGCGCGCCCGCCCGGCAAGCGGCTGTCCACTATCCATCTGATGTCCGGAGGTGAGAAGGCGCTCACGGCTTCGGCATTGGTGTTCGCGATTTTCGAGCTGAATCCGGCGCCCTTCTGCATGCTGGACGAGGTGGACGCCCCGCTGGACGAGGCCAACGTGGGACGGTTCTGTGATCTGCTGCGCGAGATGTCGGAGCAGATCCAGTTCATCTTCATCACGCACAACAAGGCGACCATGGCCATGGCCGAGCAGCTCATAGGCGTTACCATGCACGAGCCGGGCGTGTCGCGCCTGGTCAGCGTGGATATCGACGAGGCCGTGGAACTGGCCGAGGCCTGAATGCCCTCCGGGCATTGCGTGGCCCCGAATGGGCTGCGGCAGTCTCCGGGGCGGGTATAACGGCTGCTCGGTGTGGTCGGGCAAAATCGCGGCACAACACTGCAATTAAACGAGGTACTGCGTGGATTGGATGCGCATCAGTCTGATCATTCTGGGGGTTGTCCTGATCGCGGGCATCTGGATTGCCCACCGTCTGCGTACCCGCGAGGCCCCGCTCGATCGCGACGAGGACGCCGCGGACTGGGGCGAGGAGGCCGTGCACATCCGGGCCCACGAGTCGCCTGGCCAGAAGCGCTGGTTTGAGCCGGCCGAGGCACCCGAGTCGGGCGCCGGCGCCGACCCGGAGGCCGGCTGGGGCGATCCGCTGGATCGCCACGTGCATCAGCGCACCGGGGGCAGCGTCGAACCCGGGCTGGACACGCCGCATATCCCCGCGCCCGCCGCCGGGGACCGCCACGAACCCCACCTGGGCGTGACCAGCAACGATGACGCCCCCGAGCTGGAACCCGACTATGGCCATCGCGGCGAGCGCCCGCAGGACATCTACGGCGTACTGGACAGCGACGAGGAGCCCACGCCGCCCCCGCCACATGGGGCCTTCGAGCCGTCTCCGGAGGATCGCCCGATCCGCGCCCGCCGCAAGGACATGGCCGCGGAGCCGGCCGCGCGTGCACGCGCGGCGCTGGAGGGCATGGGTACACGCCTGCGCGCCGGACTGGGCCGCTGGCGCCGTGGCGGGCTCGGGCGCTCCCGCGCCGACGATACCCTGGGTGAACCCCTGCACCCGGACCACGAGGTGGACCCGGAGCTGATCGAGGAACCCACGCCGGACATGGAGGCGCTGGGCGAGTACGTGTCCGAGCCGCGGGTGGTCGGGCGCAATCCGAAGGCCGATCGACGTGCAACCGACGAGAAGATCCTGCTGCTGCACGTGGTCGCCCCGCGCAACAAGCCCTTCACCGGTGTGGCCCTGGGAGCAGCGATGCAGCGCGCCGGCATGAAGCCCGGGGAGATGGATATCTACCACTTCCACGAGCCGGAGACGGACACCCGCGTACCGCTGTTCTCCGCCGCCAATATGGTCGCCCCCGGCACCCTGCGCGAGGAAGACCTGGCGGACATGATGACGCCGGGTGTCACGCTCTTTACCCAGGTTCATCTGACCGCCCAGCCGCAGCGTGCGTTCGAGGCGCTGCTGGAACATGCCCACCGGCTCGCGCGCGATCTGGGTGGCAGCATCCTGGATGCGCAGCAGTCCACCGCGACCAACCAGACCCTGGCCTACATGCGCGAGGACCTGAACGACTGGTTGCGTCGTCACCGCCCGGACGTGTTGCGCCGGCGCAGCATGCGATGACCGCGTCCAAGGCCCCGGTCCCCGAGGCCGGCCCGAGCGCCGCGGCCGCAGCGCGTATCGAGGCCCTGCGGCGGCAGATCGAGCATCACAACTACCGCTACTACGTGCTCGATGACCCCGAGGTGTCGGACGCCGAGTTCGATGTCCTGATGCGCGAGCTGCAAAAGCTGGAGGACGAGCACCCGGAGCTGGTCAGCACCGACTCGCCCACCCAGCGCGTGGGGGGTGCGCCGGCGGCCGGCTTTGCCACCGTGCGCCATCGCCTGCCGATGCTGTCGCTGGCCAACGGCTTCGACGTCGACGAGATCCACGACTTCGACCGCCGCGTGCGCGAACGCCTGGCGAAGCAGACCGGCGACCCGGCACGCAGCGAGGCCGCCGTCACCTATATGGCCGAGCCCAAGCTGGACGGGCTCGCCATCAGCCTGATCTACGAAAACGGCCGCCTGGTGCAGGCCGCCACCCGCGGGGACGGCGAGACCGGCGAGGACGTAACCGCCAACGTGCGCACCGTGCGTCCGATCCCGCTGCACCTGGGCGACCGCTTCACCGACGACGCGCCGCAGGTGCTGGAGGTGCGCGGCGAGGTGTTCATGCGTCGCGCCGACTTCGAGCGCCTGAACGCCGGCCTGGAGGCCGAGGGCCAGCGCGGCTTCATGAACCCGCGCAACGCCGCCGCCGGCAGCCTGCGCCAGCTGGACCCGCAGGTGACCGCGCGCCGCCCGCTCAGCTTCTTCGCCTACTCCGTGGGCTTCGTGGAAGGCGGGACCCTGCCGGACACCCAGTCCGGCACGCTGGACTGGCTGCGGGAGCTTGGCTTCCCGGCCTGCCCGGAGCGCGAGGTGCTGGAGGGTGTGGAGGCCTGTCTCGACTATTACGAGCGCCTCGCCGCCCGCCGCGCCGGGCTGGACTACGAGATCGACGGCATCGTGTACAAGGTGGATGCCCTGGCCGACCAGCAGGCGCTGGGCTTCGTCTCGCGCGCGCCACGCTGGGCCATAGCCCACAAGTTCCCGGCGGAGGAACGCACCACCACGCTGCGCAATGTCGAGTTCCGCGTCGGCCGCACCGGCGCGCTGACGCCGGTGGCGCGCCTGGAGCCGGTGCTGGTGGGCGGCGTGATGGTCAGCAACGCCACCCTGCACAACATGGACGAGATCGCGCGCAAGGACGTGCGTATCGGCGACCGCGTGATCGTGCGCCGCGCCGGCGACGTGATCCCCGAGGTGGTCGGCCGCGCCGGCGGCGAACGCCCGGCGGACACCCGCGCGATCGAGATGCCCGTGAGCTGCCCCGAGTGCGATTCGCACATCGAACGCCCGGAGGGCGAGGCCGTGGCCCGCTGCACCGGCGGGCTGGTCTGCCCCGCGCAGCGACGCGAGTCGCTCAAGCACTTTGTCTCGCGCCGCGCGATGGACATCGAGGGCTTCGGCGAGAAGATCATCGAGCAACTGGCCGACGGCGGCATCGTGCAAAGCCCGGCCGACCTGTTCGCGCTGGACGCCGAGCGCCTGGAGGCGCTGGAACGCGTCGGCCCCAAGCTCGCGGCCAATCTCGTCAACGCGCTGGAACAGGCGCGCGAGACGACGCTTGCGCGGTTCATCTTCGCCCTTGGCATCCGCGAGGTGGGCGAGGTCACCGCCCGCAACCTGGCCACGTACTACGGAGACCTGGATGCGCTGATGCAGGCCGACGCCGAGGCGCTGCAGGAGGTTCCCGATGTCGGACCCATCGTCGCCGAGCACATCGCCAACTTCTTCGCCGAGCCGCACAACCGCGACGTGATCCAGGCCCTGCGCGACGCCGGCGTCCACTGGCCCGACCCGCCCCGGCCACAAGCGGCAGAGCCGGGCGACGCGGCCCCGCTGGCCGGCAACACCTACGTCCTCACCGGCAGCTTCGACACCATGACCCGCGACGAAGCCAAGGCCGCCCTCGAGGCCCGCGGCGCCAAGATCACCGGCTCCGTCTCCAAAAAGACCACCGCCGTCATCGCCGGCGCCGACCCCGGCTCCAAGGTCACCAAGGCCGAATCCCTCGACATCCCCATCCTCGGCCCCGACGACCTCGCCCAGCTCCTCGCCTGATCATGGTGGCCTTGGTGGGTATGTTTTTGTGGGAGCGGCCTTGGCCGCGAAGCCCCTGCCAAAGTCGGACCCGGGCAGGGGCTTCGCGGGCAAGCCCGCTCCCACAGAACTATGGAGTGCTAACAATCTCGGGAGGTTCGAATGCCACGGAAGGCACGATCCCACCGGCTGCGGCTTGGGCGGGTTAGCGAGCGCGGAAGGATTTACCTGGTCACGGCGGTTTGCGCCGATCGGTACGCCTGGTTTTCCCAGTTCGAGCATGGGCGCTGTTGCGTCCATGCGCTGCGTGAACTGGAAGGCGAGGCGGATACACTCTGCTTCGTGGTTATGCCGGACCATCTGCACTGGTTGATGCAGCTCGAAGTTGGATCGCTCTCCCGCGTTGTGCAGAAGGTGAAGGGTTCGACGACGCGCCGAATCGGGCAGTTGAGTGGTCGACCTTGCCGGGTTTGGCAGCCGGGTTTCCACGATCGCGCTTTGCGCCGGGAAGAGGATCTCCAGGCCGTGGCTCGTTATGTGGTGGCGAACCCGCTTCGGGCTGGGCTGGTGGGCAATCTCGGTGACTATCCCCTGTGGGATGCGGTCTGGTTGGAGTGAGCGGCTGAATGGACTTTGGCAGGGGCTTCGCGGCCAAGGCCGCTCCCACGGTGGACAGAACCCAAGGTGCCGCTGTGGGAGCGGGCTTGCCCGCGAAGCCCCTGCCAGAGCAGCGAGATGGTCGCGCGTTGGGCCAGCCCCGCATGGGCCGCCTTGGCAGCGAGGCTCCTGCGCGGGGTTGGTTTCCCGGCGCGGGCGGGGGCTTCGCCTGCAAGCAGGCTCCCACAGTGTGTATCACGGAGTCGGGGTGCATTTTTATCAGGGGTTGCTTATGCTCCGCGGGCCGTGACGGATCGCGGTGGCCCCCGGGTTGGGCGCTTGATGTACTGTATCCGGGTGGTTTTGGTGGACATCGGAGTCGGGCGGCCAATGCGTAAAGGGTGTTGCAGCTCATGCTGAGCCGGAGCCTGGAAAGGCTGCTCAATCTGCCGCGCTCGCGTAAGCGCTGGCTCATGGTGCTGGCGGATGTCGTGATGCTGCCGCTGGCGCTGTGGTCCGGCTTCGCCATCCGCCTGGCCGAGCCGTTCCCGCCGATCATGCTGGAGACCTGGTGGCTGTTCCCGCTGGTGGTGCTGGTGGGCATCCCGGTATTCGCAAAATTGGGCCTTTACCGGGCCGTGATCCGCTTTATGGGGTCGCGGACGATCTGGGCGGTGGCAGCCGGTGTGGCCGTGCTCGCACTCGTGCTGTGGGCGGCGGCGGCGATCGGTCGTATAGACAGCTTCCCGCGCTCGGTCCCGATCAACTTCGCGATCGTGGCCTTCATCTACGTCGGTGGCAGCCGGTTCCTGGTGCGCACCTGGTATCGCTCCATCATCGAGGCAGCCGCGGGCGCCGAACCGGTGATCGTGTTCGGGGCCGGCGAGGCCGGTGTGCAGTTGCTGTCCGGGCTCAAGGCCGGAGGCCGCTTCCGCGTGATCGCGTTCGTGGACGAGGACCGCAGCCTGCAGGGCAGCTCGATCGACGGCATTCCGGTTCACAAGCCGGCCCACCTCGCGCGTCTGGTCAATCGTTTCCGGGTCGGTCGGGTGCTGCTGGCCATCCCGTCCGCGACGCGCCAGGCGCGCCGCCGCATCCTCGAGCAACTGGAACCGCTGCCGGTGTACGTGCAGACCGTGCCGTCGATGGAGGCTGTGGTCTCCGGACACGCGAGCCTCGAGCAGCTGGAGGACGTCGACATCGGCGATCTGCTGGGCCGGGATCCCGTTCCCCCTGACCCGGAGCTGCTCACCCGCAGCGTGCGCGGTCGGGTGGTGATGGTGACCGGGGCGGGCGGTTCCATCGGGTCGGAGCTTTGCCGTCGCATCATCCACCTGGAGCCGGCCGCGCTGATCCTGTTCGAGCGCAACGAGTTCGCGCTCTACAGCATCGAGCGCGAGATGCAGGAGGTTGCGGCACAGCTGGAGCAGTACCCGGCGATCCACGCCGTCCTCGGCTCCGTGGCCAATGCGCGGCGCGTGGCCGCGGTGCTGGAAGAACACGGCGTGCAGACCCTCTATCACGCGGCGGCCTACAAGCACGTGCCGATCGTCGAGTCCAACCTGATCGAGGGCGTGCGCAACAACGTCTTTGGCACCGCCGTCCTGGCGGAAGCCGCGCTGAACGCGGGCGTGGAACGCTTCATCCTGATCTCCACCGACAAGGCCGTGCGCCCCACCAACGTGATGGGCGCCACCAAGCGCCTGGCCGAGATGGTCCTGCAGGACCGCGCCCGCGAGCGGTGCTGCACGATCTTCAGCATGGTGCGTTTCGGCAACGTGCTGGGGTCCTCCGGCTCCGTGGTGCCGCTGTTCCACCAGCAGATCCGAGATGGCGGGCCGGTCACGGTGACCCACCCGGAGATCACGCGCTATTTCATGTCCATCCCCGAGGCGGCCGAGCTCGTCATCCAGGCCGGTGCCATGGCCGAGGGTGGTGAGGTCTATGTGCTGGACATGGGTGAGCCGGTCAGGATCATCGACCTCGCCCGGCGCATGATCCGCCTGCACGGGCGCCAGGTGAAGGAAGACGGCATGCCCGAGGACGGGGTCGAGATCGTCTTCACCGGCCTGCGCCCAGGCGAGAAGCTCTACGAGGAACTGCTGATCGGCGACAACGTCGAGCCCACCACGCATACCCGGATCATGCGCGCACGCGAGGACTGCGTCGCGCCACGGGACCTGCAGGCGGCCCTGAATCAGCTCGACCAGGCCGACCGCGAAATGGATACCGAGCGCGCCTGCCACACGATCCGGACAGTGGTGCACGAATACGCCCCGGCCGACCACCCGCCGCAAGAACGGTTCGCGGGGTAAGCAGGCCGTTAGCCCTTCGTGCCCCCGATCGCATCATTGTCCATGACGCCCCAGTATCCTCGGGCCGTGCATAATCGCGGCCGGTGGGCCAGCCCCCCGTAGGAGCCTGCTCGCAGGCGAAGCCCCTGCCAAAGCCGGACCCTGGCAGGGGCTTCGCCGCCAAGGCGGCTCCTACAGGCCCCGGGCAACCGTAAACGCAGACACACAGATTTAGACAGAAAGGAAGCAAGGGATGAAAATCGCAGTCGCCGGAACCGGCTATGTCGGGCTTTCCAACGCCGTCCTGCTCGCGCAGCACCACGAGGTGGTCGCGCTGGACGTGGTGCCGGAGAAGGTCGAACAGATCAACCGCAGGCAGTCGCCGATCATCGATGCCGAGATCCAGGATTTCCTCGCGAACCGCGAACTCAACCTCAAGGCGACACTGGACAAGCAAGAGGCCTACGAAGGCGCGGACTTCATCATCATCGCCACGCCCACGGACTACGACCCGCAGACCAACTACTTCAATACCAGCACCGTCGAATCCGTGATCCGCGACGTGCTGGCGATCAACCCGCACGCCACGATGGTCATCAAGTCTACCGTGCCGGTCGGCTACACGCGCGAGATCCGCGCGCAGATGGAGACCGACAACATCCTGTTCTCTCCCGAGTTCCTGCGGGAGGGCCGGGCGCTGTACGACAACCTGCACCCGTCGCGGATCATCGTGGGCGAGCAGTCCGACCGCGCCGAGACCTTCGCGGGCCTGCTGGCGGAAGGCGCAGTGGACGCGGACATCCCGATCCTCTTCACCAACTCCACCGAGGCCGAGGCGATCAAGCTGTTTGCCAACACCTACCTGGCCATGCGTGTGGCGTATTTCAACGAGCTGGACAGCTACGCCGAGACTCACGGACTGGAGACCCGCCAGATCATAGACGGCGTCTGCCTGGACCCTCGTATCGGTAGCCACTACAACAACCCGTCCTTCGGCTACGGCGGCTACTGCCTGCCGAAGGACACCAAGCAGCTCCTGGCGAACTACGACGAGATCCCCAACAACATCATCGGCGCGATCGTCGACGCCAACCGCACGCGCAAGGACTTCGTGGCCGACGCGGTCATTCGGCGCAATCCGCAGGTGGTGGGCATCTATCGGCTGGTGATGAAGAGCGGCTCCGACAACTTCCGTGCCTCCGCCATCCAGGGCGTGATGAAGCGCATCAAGGCCAAGGGTATCGAGGTCGTCGTCTACGAGCCGGAACTCCCGGACGACGACTTCTACCGCTCCCGCGTCATCCGCGACCTCGACGAGTTCAAGCGCATCAGCGACGTGATCGTCGCCAACCGCATCACCGACGACATCCGCGACCAGACCGACAAAATCTACACCCGCGACCTCTTCAATAGCGACTGATCAGTTTCCACGCCTTCCCTCCCTTGTAGGAGGCCAGCCCTCTGGCCGATCGGATGTTGGACAGGCCCATCGGCCAGAGGGCTGGCCTCCTTGTGTGTCGTCGCAGACGGTTCGCTACCATCTGTGGCACTGGGCTCGGGGCAACCCGTTGGCCTCCTGAGGCTTTGAGCCTGATTGGTAGATCGGTCCCCGAGCCCGTTTTCATCTCGAAGTTTGCACGGTATCCAAGCCCCCCTCCGTGACGGACGGGTGAGGCTGTACGGACAAGGCGAGAGGACGAGATGGCTCATATTGGCATTGATGTCAGCAAGAACAAGCTCGACTGCATGTGGGTGCGGGACCTGGAGGCGGGCAAGGTCAAGCCCAAGGTGTTCCCGAACCGCCGGGACCAGTACCCGGAACTACTCCACTGGCTCGAGCGCAACACGGGTGAGTCGCCCGAGGCACTACATGTGTACTTGGAGGCCACCGGCATCTATCACGAACCCCTGGCGTACTGGCTGCATGAGCAGGGCGTGCGGGTCTATGTACTGAACCCGGCCCAAGTGCGCTTCCACGCCCAAGGCATGGGGGTGCGCAACAAGACGGATCGCAAGGACAGCATGATGCTGGCGCGTTACGGCATCGAACGCGCGCCCGCACCGTGGCAGCCGGAACCCCCGGAGGTGCGGGAACTCAAGCGTCTTCTGGGGCGGCTGGAGGCGCTGGAGCAGGACATCCGGCGCGAGGAGAACCGGCTGGAGAAGGCGCAGTTCAGTGAGGATGCGCTGGCCCAGGAGTCCATCGGCAACGTGCTGGAGGCCCTGCGCGAGGAACACCGGCGTCTCCAGCAGCAGATCGACGACCACTTCGACGTTCATGACCACCTGAAGCGGGATCGGGCCCTGCTGGAGAGCATCCCCGGGATCGGCCGGGTGTTATCGGCCTCGATGACCGCGACGTTGCGCAGCCGGGCGTTCAAGAGTGCCCGTCAGGCGGCGGCGTTCCATGGACTGGTGCCGGTCCAGCAGGAATCGGGCATCTCGGTCCAGCGGCGACCGCGGCTGGCGAAGGCCGGCTCCAGCCGCCTGCGACGCAAGCTCTATATGGCGGCGGTCACGGCCGCGCACCACAATGCCGACGTTCGGGCGCAGTACCAGCGGCTGTTGCGGCGCGGCAAGGCGAAGATGGCGGCAATCGGCGCCGCGATGCGCAAGCTATTGCACATCGCCTTCGGTGTGCTGAAGTCGCAGCAGCCGTACCAGCCTCGCTGCAGCACCGGTTGAACCCAGTGACCGAGACACGGTATCTACACGGGGCGATTGCTGTAGGAGCGCAGCCCTCTGCGCGATGGGGCGCTGGGTATAACCCCCAATCGGCCAAGGGGCGAAGGATCGCTCGCTCGTCTACGGCATCGATGCTACATTGGTAAAACGAATTATCGATCGATCAAGGTGCTGAAATGGAAGCCCTCACCATCTCTCCTAAATATCAGGTCGTCATCCCCAAGGCGGTACGCGAGGCGCTGCATCTTCGTGCCGGCCAGAAGGTCCAGATTGTGGCGTACGACGACCGTATCGAGCTGATTCCCGAACGGCGCATGAGCGAGATGCGGGGGTTTCTCAAGGGCATTAACCCCGACATCCCGCGCGACGGAGACCGCGTGTGAACGTGGTCGATTCGTCCGCGTGGCTGGAATACTTTGCCGACGGCCCGAACGCCGATGTGTTTGCAGACGCAATCGAAACCACGGCAGAACTGATCGTGCCCACGCTCAGCCTCTATGAAGTCTTCAAACGGGTGCTCCAACAACGAGGCGAGGCAGCGGCCCTGCAGGCGGCCGCACTGATGCAGCAGGGCGAACTCGTCGAACTCACGGGGCCTCTGGCCCTGTCCGCTGCCCGTCTCGGCGCCCAACATGGCCTCCCGCTCGCCGACAGCATCATCTACGCCACCGCGCGCGCCCATCAGGCCGACCTCTGGACCCAGGACGCGGATTTCGACGGGCTTCCAGCTGTTCACTACATCCCGAAGCCTTCCCCGTAGGAGGCCAGCCCTCTGCGCGATGGGGCGTTGGTGATGCCAATCGGCCAGAGGGCTGGCCTCCCACTTCTGTGGTGGCTCCGAGACCTGTAGGAGCGCAGCCCTGTGCGCGATGGGGTAGTGGGCGATGCCATCGGCCGGCGTCGGTTGATTTGGGACTTTGGTGGCACCATTTGCATGAGCCGCGTCATCGCAGCCTGCTGTATTGCTGGCGATATCCGTGATCGGACCGACAAGATCGGGATTTTCAAGCTGTCGGCTGCCATGAGGGGCGTAGTATCCTTGTCTCCTTTTCGCATACAGGAACCGAGGCCTCTCGACGATCCTGTCTCCTTGATCCCGGCAGCGGTTGAACAGCTTGATTCGCGACATTCTGGACAGCCTGAGATGGAATAGCCGCCTGGGAGCCAAGTTTTTCTGGGCCGTCCCAACGGCTACCAGTGGGGTGGTGCTGTTTACTCTGGTATCGCAGCTGTCCATGCTGCTCGCCTTTTTCCTTCCCCTGAAGGTCATCATCCTGCTGGGCTCGGACGGTATCCCGCGGTATTTCCCGCCGGCCTTCGAGCAGTTTGACCGCGATGCGCTGATCGTCTGGCTGAGTATTGCCACCGTCGCGTTCTACGCCCTGTACCTGGTGGCGGAACGGATCGTGGAGTTCGGTGGCGAGCGGGGCTCCCGGGCCCTGCTCGCGCGCAGCCGCAAGATGGTCCTGTTCGAGAACCAGGACGAGCTCGCCGCCCGCGCGTACAAGCGCCATGCCGAGGTGATTGCGGGAGCTGTGTTCCTGCTACTGGCCGTGGTGGTTCTGTTCTGGCTGTATCCGGGTGTGGCGTTCCTTGTCTCCGGCTACCTGCTCCTGGTAACTGCGGTGCTCGTGAGCGTGCTTGCCACGAACACGGGTTTCCGCAACCGTTTTAAGGAGAACCTGAACGCCTGGCTAAGCGTCCTTTCGGGTACGGGTTTCATGCTGGCCTTTGCGTACCTGGTAATCGATTTCCTGTATCTGGATCCACCGGGGCTGATCCCCGCCATCATCGCGTTGTTGTTGTCGCGCCAGAGCTTTGGGCGGCTGTCGAGTGTGGTCTCGGGGCTGGTGGGGCAGCACAGCCAGAAGGCCAAGCTGAGCGCGTTGTTCTTCCACTCGACTGCCTTCAGCCCGGAAGAGGACGACAAAAAGGAATCGATCTGGACGCTGCTGGCGCCAAAAGCCCGACGGGAATGGGTGCCGGACCTGATGTCGGAAATGCTTGGCGAGACTGTGCCCGCCGACATGGATATCCAGTGGTGGCAGACAGACGTTTCCAATGTGGGTGTCCTGCACTGCGTCGTGCCAGGGCAGCGGAGCCTCTTCATCAAGCTGTTCGCCCCTGGGCGCGCCTCGTACGCCCAGCACGAAGCGACCTTGCTGGCGGATTCCCCAGAAGGCCTGCCCGGGCTGAAATGGGTCGGCGCCACGCAGGTTCGAGGCTTTCATTGCCACGTGCTGCAAGCCCCCGAAGATCTGCCGGAACGCCAGGGCGATGCCTCCCAGGGCGTAGAGGAGATTCGCAAAGCCCTGCTCCTGGTGCGTCCGCCGCAGTCCCTGCTGACTCGTTACCAGCGTTCCCGGCTGATGCTCTGGCAGCGCCTGCACGAAGGCATGCTGGATCGCCTGCAGATCGCCGTAACCGATCCCGCAACACAGACGAAACTGGATGCGCTTCGCGCCCAGCTGCAAAACTGGCGCGACCAGCTTGCGGCGCTGCCTCCTGCGCTCACAACCGCTGGCATAGGGCCTGGCAACATTGTGCTGACCCGCTCGGGGCAGGCGTGCCTGATCCACTGGGGGCAATGGGTGATCGAGCCCGCAGGGGCCTCCTGGCCGGGCAAGCCGAAAAGCCTGCAGGCACTCGAGGAGATGAGCGACGAGCTCGGCTGCCCGCACTGCGGTTTGACACTCGCGGCATCGAGTTTTGAATTCGAGATGCACTTTGACCGGCAGCGCTATACCCGGGCGCTCAGACTGGTGCCGCGAATCGTCGGGCTGCTGACAGCGGAGCACGAGGCCGCGGTTCTGGAGGTTGAGCCGTCATGACCGGGGCTCCTGCCGTGACTGCAACCGACGTGACATGCCAGTGCGAGGGGAAGCAGCCAACCCGCCCGGCTTACTCTGTCATTGTGCCGGTCTATGATCACTGGTCGCTTGTACCCGAGCTGCTGGATTGCCTGCGAGCGCAGACCCTGCCGCAAGACGAGTTCGAAGTCATTCTGATCAACAACGGCTTGAAGGCCTTCACGGCGCCCAAAACGCTTCCCCGTAACGTTCGTATCCTGCAGTGCGACAGGCGAGGTTCCTACGCAGCCCGAAATGCCGGGGTGTCGGCAGCCGCGGGGGAATGGATGGTATTCACGGATGCGGACTGCCGTCCTGCGCCCGAGTGGCTCGAATCCATGAGAGACGCAAGCCGAAAAGAGCCCGGAAACGTTCTGCTGGCCGGCCCCGTCGAGATGTATGCAGACACTCTTCGCCCCAATGCCTACCAGATCTATGACCTGATTCGCGGCATCCCGCAGGAGCACTACGTGCGCCGCGGGTATGCCGCCACCGCGAATCTTCTGATTCCACGGCCGGTTCTGGAGGAATTGGGTGGTTTCGACGCCACGCGATTTTCGGGCGGTGATGCTGATCTTTGCCGCCGCGCGGTTGCCCGCGGGTATCCAATCCGCTTTGTCCCAGAGGCGCTGGTGTACCACCCGGCCCGCGAGTCCTGGGAAGAAGTGGTAGCCAAGGCGCGTCGAATCAAAGGTGGGCAGATCTTGTGCGGCTCGAGGATCTCGCGTGCGTACTGGGTGTTGCGGACACTGCTGCCGCCGGTACCCCTGTATTACCGGTATACGCTGGCGAGCCAATACCCCGTCCGGTATCGGCTGGTCAGCCTGGCTGTGCAGTCCCGATTGTGGGGCCACGAACTGATGGAGATGCTGCGTCTGCTGATGCGCCTGTCGCGCCGTCAGCGGCCATAGCGTCCACCCCGCACCGAGTGGGTATATAACCAAAAGTCACAACCGCAAAAGGATTCGCCACACAATGCCGACAGAAGCTCATCCTTCCGGTCCAGCCGAACAAGGTGGCGGTTTCGTCTCCATCGAGAAGGCGATTCTTCTGGACGTGTGTCTCGGTGTGCCGCTGGGCTATGTCTGGTTTCGGGTCCCCGCCGCTCACGACGCCGACGCCTCTCTGGTCAAGCCGGATACCTGTCTTTTTCGAGGTGAGCAACTCGCGTTCATGAAAGACCGGTACGAAGCCGGTGATCCCGAGATCGGCCGGGCAGTGGACAGCCTGTGCGAAAAAGCCGACCAATTGCTGGAGCGTGGCCCCTTCTCGGTGATGAACAAGCAGGGGAGGCCCGCATCCGGCGACCCACACGACTACTACAGCCTGGCCAAATACTGGTGGCCCAACCCGGATACCCCCGATGGTCTGCCCTTCGTCCGGGAGGACGGGCGGATCAACCCGGACTGCTATTCCGACACCTACGATTTCTCCGAGCTTGAGGCATTTGCGGAGGCCGTACTCCCGCTCGCGCTGGCGGCCTTCCTGACCGGCGACCGGCGTTATGCGGACCAGGGGGCGCGCTTTCTGCGGGCATGGTGTGTGGATGAGGAAACCCGGCAGAACCCGCACTTCGAGTATGCCCAGGCGGCACCTGGCGAGAAGGATGGTCGCTGGCAGGGCATCATCGAGGCCCGGCGTCTGATCTACATCACCGAGTCGGCCCGGCTGCTGGAGGCGGCGGGTGGCCTTGCCGCGGACGACGTGCACCACATCCAGAAATGGTTTTCCGAGCTGCTGCAGTGGATGACGGAAAGCGAGTTCGGAAAGGCCGCCGCCAGCCGCAACAACAACATCGCCTTCTGGTACGACCTGCAGCGGATGGTGTACGCCGACTTCTGTGGCAAGGACGACCTGGCGACCGGCATCGCCCGCGATGTCTCCAGCCCGCGCCTGCAGGCGCAGATGCAAGAGGACGGCAGCCTGCCCGCGGAGCTGGAGCGCGCGTACCCCCAGGACTACGTGGCATTCACGGTCATGGCCATGGCGCTGATCAGCCGCGTGGGAGAGAAGCACGGGCTCCAGCTATGGGAACCGCACGAGGCCGATGGCCACGGCTTTCGGGTGGCGCACGACTGGCTGCGCCGCGTGACCCGCAGCCATCACCTGCTGGAGAATCTGTGGCGGCCGGACGGTAACGCGCTGTGTGGCGCGGCGGCCGCGGACGGCGGCCAAACCACGCCGCACTGGGACGGCGAGCAAATCGCCCGGCTGGAGGATCTGGGCGTTCAGTTGCGATCCCTGGCGCATATCGCCCAGGCGCGCGGTCAGCAACTCGCGACCGAACGCAAACGTGCGGCCGAACAGACAGACGCGAGTCTTCGCGACATCCGGGAAGCGCACGACCGCGAACGCCAGGGCTTTCAGGCTCAGCTGGACGCGGCCACTGCCACCGGAAACCGCCATGCCGAACAGGCAGAGGCCCTTGAGCAGCAGCTCGCGGACACCCGCAAGGAGTTGGAACAGCTTCGCGCAGAGCACAAGGCCGCACTGGAGGAAACCGAAGCCTCCAAGCTGCAGGAACTGCAAGACCTCCAGGACGCGCACGAGAAGGAAAAGCGCTATCTGCAGGCCCAGATCGAGGCCGCCAACACCATGTGGGGCCACCATGGCGAACAAGAGTCCGAGCTGAAGCACAAACTCGGCGAGCTGCGCAGCGAGCTCAATGCCAGCCGCAAGGAGTGCGCCGACACTCGCAAGGCGCTCAAAAACGCCCAGGAACGGCTGGAGGAAGCCCGCACGGAGCATCAGCAGTCCATCGAGGCGGCCGAGGCAGACAAGCAGCGGGAGCTTCGGGAATACCGGGATGCACACGAACGGGAGAAGCACTACCTGCAGGCCCAGATCGAGGCCGCCAACACGATGTGGGAGCGCAATGCCGAGCAGGAAAACGAGCTCAAACGGCAACTCCGGGATGCGCGCAAGCAACTGACCGAGCTGCGCAGCCGCCCGCCTGCCCCGGCCGAGCCCGGCCGCCAGGAGCCGGCCGAGGCCGATAGCCTGCAACAGGAGCATGAGAGGCAGCTGCAGTACCTGCAGGCGCAGCTGGATACCGCCAACGCGATGTGGGGGTGGTATGCCGCTCGCGCGGGCGATGCGGGCCCATCGGCCGATACTGTGGTGGCTTCCTCCACCGTCCACAACGACCCGGCCCCGGCAGGCCAGGGTGACGCGGCAGCGCCCCGGCGTGCGAAGCCGGCAAGTGCGAAGCAAGACGCCAAGCAAATCGCCAGGGCGAAAAAGGAGCGCCGGGAGCGCGCACGCCACTACCAGGAAATGGTCCGCTATGCGGAAAAACTGGAAAAGCAGTACACCGCCCTGTTAAGCAGCCGGTCCTGGCGTACGCCCGGTGCGGGCCGGGTGCTCCATCGGCGGCTTAAGGGGCTGGTCGGCGGACGTGTGCCCGGGCACAACCAGTGGCCTTCGCGCCCCGGCGCGATGAACTCGGAGTACGCCCGTTTGGGGCGGGACGAGCTCGCCGGGCGGATCGCCGAAGGCGATATCGAGGCCATCCGTCGCTACGCCCTGGCGCTGGAAAAAAAGATCACCGCCCTGGTGAACTCCACGAGCTGGAAGATCATGGCGCCGGTCCGAATAGCCGGCCGGGCCTACCGTCGGGTTATCATGCGCCGGCCAGCCGACCGCACGCGGCTGCCCAAACGACCCAAACGCTTCTGAGCTGAGCTGGTTCAATGATCGCAACTATGCCTGGCCCCATGGTTTCCGGGGTCATGCCCCGGTACGTGCGGACTACGGGCACGCCGGGCGCCGTGGGGAGACCGGCTTGGCACGATTTGCATACCTGGTTGCGCAAGTGTTACTGCGTGCCCGTACCCACTGATGAAAGGGTTTTTTACAGCCCCCGAACGGATTGAACGAGCAAAAGAACCATGGACCTGGATAACCTGCCTGACGAACTGAAAACCCTGTACGCCCACCGCTGCCCGGCGGATGCGGAGCGTAAAGCCGCCTACGAGCAATCGGTGCTCAGCAGCGAGCCGGACACTTTTGTTCTGTACCGCATCATTGGGAACGACCTCTACCCGCGCCATGCCAAGGGCCAGTCGCGCCAGAACGTGCGCTTTATCCTGGAAAACGAGCCCGAGCTGGCAGACTGCGAAAAGCGCTGGGTGCTCAACCGCATCTTTGATGCCGGCGAACGCCAGGCGATTATTGAACTGCTGGAGCAGCACGGCCAGTCGTACCTGGAGATCCCGTTCGAGGCCGCGGCGTTCGCGCAGATCGGGTGGGACTACTCCGCTTATCCGGAACCAGGCTTTCTCAGCTCCGCCGGCTTTTACGAGTTGGGGCCGTTGCAGCAGGAACGGGTGCTTACCGCGGCCCACCGGGAGAAGAACCTCTACCTGATGAACAACAACGGGGCGCGCAACGCCGCGCTGGAGGACGGACGCAGCCGCGCCAAATGGGTGCTGCCGTGGGATGGCAACTGTTTCGTTACCCCCTCCGCCTGGGAGGCGATCTGGTCCGCCGTGCGCGCCGCGCCGTACCTGCCGTATTTCGCCGTGCCCATGCAGCGCATCACGGATAATGCCGAGCTGCTGCGGGACGACTTTACCCCCAGCCCGGTGGAAGAGCCGCAGCTGCTGTTCCGCCGCGATGCCCGCGAACGCTTTGGCGAAAACCACCCCTACGGTCGGCGCCCCAAGGTGGCACTCTTCTGGCGCCTGGGTATTCCCGGCAAATGGGACCGCTGGAAGGACGACCCCTGGGAACAGCCACGAGAGGAGTCCTCATCCGACGCCGGTGCCTGGGGCGTGGCTGGCTGGGTGGCGCGCCTTGCCAGCGGCAAGGCCCATCTCGAGGCCTCGACCACCGAGAGCTTCAAGAACCGCGGGCGCGAGCGGCAAAAGGCCATTCGTGCGGCCATCAACCATGTGACGCGGGAAGTCTCTGCGCAGCCCGATCCCATCGGCCTGACCAGCTACCGTTTTGAAGCGATCGAAGCGCTGCGCGCCGAGCACCAGGAGCAGAGCGAGTCCGGCCCTCGGGCCGGGCTGCTGCAAACGCTGCTGCAGAACGCAGCGGATGCGCTGGAACGCCAGCCGGAATCGCCGGTGGACAAGCCCGAGCCGGGCCCCTCCGGCGACCTGCAGGACTACTATCACCCCGCGCCCTACTGGTGGCCCAACCCGGACACGAAGGATGGTCTGCCCTATGTAAGGCGGGACGGTGAGCGCGTGCCCGGTACCCGCATGTACGAGCCGGAGAGCCACCGCTACGACCGCACCCGGCTGCAGCGGCTGTTCGACGACACCACGACCCTGGCCCTGGCCGCCTTCGTGACCGGAGACCAGGGCTACGCCATCCATGCCGTTCGCTGGCTGGAGCGCTGGTTCATCGACCCGGCCACGCGCATGAACCCGCATCTCACCTACGCGCAGGTACGCTGGGGCCACAACAAGAACCGCGGCGCCCAGAGCGGCATCATCGAGATGAAGGATCTGTATTACGCCCTGGATGCGGTGCGTCTGTTGCACCATATCGGCGCGCTGTCCCGCGACCAACTGGAGCGCCTGCGCGCCTGGTTCCGCGAATACCTCGACTGGCTTCTCACCAGCGAGCAGGGCACAAAGGAAGCGCAGGCGCGAAACAACCACGGCACCTATTACGACCTGCAGGTGGCCGCGATCGCCGCATTCCTGGATGACCACGATACCCTGTACGCCACGCTGGCCCGTGCCGAAGAGCGCATCCCGTTGCAGATCTCCCCGACCGGAATCCAGTACGAGGAGATGACCCGCCCCATTACGGCCCACTACTGCTGCTTCACCCTGCAGGGCTGGCTGAACCTGCTGAACCTGGCCGCCCGTTTCGACGGCAGCTTTGTTGCGCGTGCCGCCGAACCCGACCATCCCTTACGCAAGGCCGTGGAATGGCTGCTGGCACACGAAGGCTTTCCGTGGCCTTATCCTCAGATCGACGACTTCGACCATCGGCGTTTCCAGCCCATTAAGCACTTGTTTAAATCCTTTTTGCATACAACCCAATCCTATGGCGAAAGCATTGATTCGCTGGTGCCCTGCTTTTCGCCGCATGATGGAGTTTCTACCTATTGGCCGCTGGCTATCTCTCTTGGCGTGCCAGTCGAAGGTGCCAGCCCCCAGACCGACCATGCGCCTTTCGCGTTTATAATCCCTGTTATACCTAAAGCTCGCGCTATGGACTGGGATTCCGTGGTGGCCAATCTGGATAATACCTTGGCCAGTGTCGTCAACCAGGCGGACTCACGATGGGTCGCTCTTGTCGTTTATCATGATCTTCCTCCATCGCGGTACGGGGAGCATCCGAATATTGTCTGGCTTCGGGCTGATTTCCCGCCGCCTCCATCTGTTTCTGAAGGGGTACAAGATAAAAAAAACAAGACCCGTCTCGCGGGGGGCTGGCTCCGAGATCAAGGATATGACGGGGTTTACGCCTTTTGTCTGGATGCGGACGACTGGGTACACAAGAACCTAGTCGAATGGATTCTGAGGCACGACAACTCGTCCGGCTATTATATAAATCGTGGGTATGTTGTCGACTGTAATCGTAACCTGTTGACCGAGAAGAGAGAGAAATTCTACTCCTATTGCGGCTCTTGTTTCATCCCTTTTGTGCGGGCGTCCGAGCTTCCAAAGGACGCGAATGATAAGAGGGCGCGGTTCTCGCGCCTCTACTCTGGAAAGCACCGCAATTACCCCGAACAAGCGAGGTCCTTAGGAAAAAACATCGAAGAAGTAGATTTTCCTGCCGTGGCTTACTTGATTAATCATGGCGAGTCTTTGGAGACCCGGAAGCGTGGTGGCGCTCTGGATCGCTCGCCTAAAAGGAAGAGTCTTCAGTTTTCTGTCAATCAGGGGATTCAGGGCATCCTGGAGCAGTTTGGTCAGACTAATTCAGCGCAGGCTATTCAAGCTGAAAAAGCATTCAGTTGCATGGGGGGTATACATCAGCTACCTAGTTCAAACGACTTGTAGTTAGAGGGTAAAGGGTTGAAGCAGGGGTGTTGCACAGTGGGTGGTTGCGGTAACGGAGAAGCTTGGCGATTTCCTATGTTCAAATGAGTTTTCGATCGAACGGCTTCGGCTGTCGATTATTTAGCAAAAATATGGATAAGCCATGACGAGTCCTGAAACGCTTTTCTACGTAGATTCTCACTCCTGCGATCAGATGCATGAAGTTCTGATTGGGTATTTTCAGACGCGGAGTCATCTGGTGTTCGGTTCTAAGGGGTTGGAGCAATACCGCACCCAGAGGCCCGGGCATCTTGCGCCTGAGGACGGAGCGTTCGTGGTTGCCTTGGATCGAGGGGCCAAGTGGGAAATAACAACCGATGTGACGGGACAGGAGCTGCTTTATTTGTACCGCGCTTCAGGTTTCTGGGCGATTTCCAATTCTCTGTATTGCTTGGCAACGGAGGTTAGGAGGAAGGGTTGCAAGCTGACACCTCGGATGTCATCCCTTAGTGCGTTTGCTACTAAAGACGGAAACCACTGGGCTGCACAGCCATTTTCTTTGCGTACGATTTTTAACGAAATAACGCTGTTGCCGTCGACTGCATCCGTTAAGGTTAATCGTGCTACACGATCCTTGAGCGTCGAATCTCGCTCGCTGTTCGAAGTATTGGAAGGCTTCGAAGACGTATCCTACGAGGACCTCATTGCGGAGTTTGTGAACTCGGCTGTCGCAGAGGTCCGGGGTCTGGGGGCAGTCCCCGGGCTTGGAATGCGGTGTCAGCTGTCGGGTGGTTATGACTCTCGTATCACATATGGGCTTTTTCTCGCGGCGAACTTGCCAGCGGATAGCTACGTAGTGGAATCGTCGAAAGGAAAGTGGTCCGATTTTTCGGTGGCGCAGGGGTTGGCGGCCCAGTTTGGTCAGCAGCTCAATGCGGCTGGCGCCGGGTCGGGAGCTACAGCGGATGCGGATGAGGTGTATGAGTTGTGGAAGATGGGAAGTTTCGGTTCCTATCTGCCGATTTATACGGTTAAGCATATGTCGCCGCGTTTTTCAATAAAAGCCAGGGGCGATCTGTGGACCTCGACAAAGTTTTATAAGGGTTCCAGCTGTGATGTCGTTCGCAGGGTCGAGAAAGAGCTTGGGGGCGCGAGGGGGGCGGCGGTGGCACAGGACTTTTGGGACGGTATGGCTGATATAGGCCTGGATGCCCATGGCGAATCGTCCATGGTTATGCACTACTCGGCATTTCGTTCCCGCTTTCATTGTGGGAGGAGATGGTATAAGAATTTGGGTCACCAAGTGCTGTACGGGCCGTTGGTGTCTAGACATCTTGGCGCGGCTGCTGTTAAGGCGTCTAGGAGGGGTTGGGACGAGAGGCGACTGTCGATGGACTTGTTGTCAGCTCTTGGTAATGGCCTAGCGGCCTTCCGGTTTGACCAAGAAGGCAAGAACTTTAGGGCATCTGAATTAAGGGAGAGCCCGTTTTATGGCGGGATTCAGGTGGCGAGTGGTGAGAAGAAGGTTTATTGGGGCGCGGGGTCGGGCCAAGAGAGCGGTAGGCGCGGTGGCGGGCTAAGTGAAGCGGGTATGCGGGAGAGGCTGCTGGACGAATATAAGGATGTGATGGATGCGGTAAAGCGGTCGAAGGTGTTGCCCGAAAACGTTTTTGAGAGGGCTGCGGTGGAAAAGAAAGACGGAGGTTCGCTTTCGCATGGAGCGAGAATGATTACGCTGGTATTGTTTGCGGCGTTCGCTCTTGGCATTGAGTGAAGGTGGTGAACGAAGTGCCGTCCCGATGAGTGCTTCGGTTTGTCGTTAAGATGATGGGCTCTACGTTGGTTGGTAGATTGGCTGCGTTGGTGAATGCGCTCTTTGGCGGGGTGAAACTGCTGCTGGCAAACGGTAAGCAGAAAGGGGGACGGATTTGTTGTTGATGGTGGTTAATGAGTGCTGGTGACCAGGGAGCGACTCGACGGCGAGGAGGGTGCGAGTGGTATGGCTTCAGGTGGCGAGGCATGTTGTGCAGCCTGCCGCGACCGGAGGGTTGTGTTTGCGGGACGAAGGCCGGGGCAGAGTGATGCGTAAGAGGCTGAATCGGGACGCGCTGGGCGGGAGGGGACGGGTAGCCGGCGTGCGAGGAGGGCGTCGGAGTTATCCAGCAGTATTACTCTTGATCGCTGGAATAGTGAGTAGCCCGGCGGTGGCGGATAGCGAGGCGGTGCTTAAAACGCTGGATGACCTGATGGCGGAGGTGGTTGAGCAGGGCCCGGAGGCCGAGCTGGACGGCAAGCCAGTGTTTTCCGGGGGGGACCGTTTCCTGCCGGGCAAGGTGGCCCTGGGGTTTGGCTGGTTGCTGTGGGCAGACGAGGCTCCGGACGGGGAGGCGTTCGATGCGCGCCTGGCGCAGTATCGAACCCTGCTCGAATGGACGCAGGACGAGCCGAATCGGAGCTGGGGCATCTATTATTCGCTGAGCGCGCTGAACCGGCTGCGCCTGGCAGGGGTGCTGGAGGACGCCGTGCCGGCGGACGTGCTGGAGCAGATGCGCGCCGATCTGGACTGGCGGGGGTTCGTGGATGCGGAAACCTACGAGCTGAAGCGCTACCCGGCGAACTACTACGGGGTGGCGTTCAGCATCGCCCGGTTGCGGGCGACACTGGGATGGGACGATCCCGAGCATGCGGATGCGTTGCTGGAACGCATGGTGGAGCACTACTCGGAGCACGCCGGGGATTCGGGCTTCTCCGACGAGGGGACCGACGGCGAGGGCCGTTTCGATCGCTACAGCGTGCTGCTGGCGGGCGAGATGGCGCAGCGCTTTCGCGAGACGGGTACACCCCTGGACGAGCGGGTACGGCACTGGCTGGAGCGTTCGGCCGGGTTTGTGCTGCAGAACCTGAATGCGGGGGGGCACGGGTTCCAGTTCGGCCGCAGTGTGGGGCCCTACGGCGATACGGCGTTTCTCGAGGTGCTGTCGGCGGCGGCGTATTACGGGTTGCTGGATGAAACCGAAGAGGTGATGGCCTACGCGTTTTCGCAACGGGTTTTGCGGAAGTATCGGGATTTCTGGTGCGACGAGGGGATGGGCTCGGTCAACCTGTGGGAGCATGGGCGGGATACCGATGGGTATCGGGGGAAGCACCGAATCCTGGGCGAGAATCTGAGCCTGAGCCATCACCTGCTGTATACCGGCGAGATCTGGCGTGATCTGGGGTACGAAGGCCCGGGTGTGTCCGACGAGGAATTTCACCGCTGGCTGGAGGCGCTGCCGCGTCACTCCCTGACACGCTTCAGCGATGGGGAATGGGCGCGCCTGAACCTGACGGTCCGGGACGGGCTGGACCGTTTCGGGCTGTGGCTGTCCAACGGCGGGCCGTATCACGATACCAACCCGTATTCGCCGGTACCGGTGGCATGGGATGTGGTGCAGACGGCACCCGGGGAGACCTGGCCGCAGCTGGTGCCGCGCCTGCATCTGAGCGACGGCGAGGAGCTGGCGCCGCTGGTGTTCATGCAGGATGCGGACTTCGCCGCTGACGGCGACAAGGGCGTGCTGCGCTGGGAGCACCCGGTGATGAATCGTATCGGCACCTCCCGGCCGGAGGCGGACGAGCGGGCCGGTGTGTCGGTGGAGTATCGCTTCTCGCCGGGCACGATCGAGCGTCACGATGTATTCGAACTGGCCGAACCCGGAGAGATGGATTCCATCGAGGTGCAGTTCGCCTCGTTCTCCACGGATCCGGTGTTGCGGGATACGCGGGTGGAATTTGCTGAGGGCCGCGTGCGCGGTTTCGAGGTGTTCGGGGTGGATTCCTGCGAGTTGGCCGATGTCTCCGACGACCCGCGCTACCGGACGCCGCAGGGGCCGAAGACGACCCGGATTCGCTGCGAACGCGCGATCGACGGACCCGACCAGCGCACGGTGGAACTGGGCTGGCGGCTTTCCTACGAGCCTGCGGATCGATAGCCGGGGCGCTCGAGTTTTCACAATGTCTTTTCTGTTTTACTAATGCGCTGGCCGGGCGCGGCGTGGTCGGCTGCGCGGGGGCGTGGGGTCAAGGTTGGCGGGATGAATTGGCGCAGATCCGTTTCGCGGGCCGCGATGGCGGTCCGGTTTTCGCGTGCGTGGCCGTGGGTGCGTCCGGTGTATGCGCTGGTGGGTCCGTTTGTGGATCTGAGGTCGCTGGTGTTCGGGTTGCAGGCCGGCGGCGGGCCGGCGGCGTCGGCGATGCCGCGCGCGCGGGATCGGGGAGCACCGCCGACCTGTGGCGAGTCGGAAGGGGGTGGCCGTGCGGATGCGCGGACAGGCAGCGAGTTCGTGCTGTACCGGATCGTGGGCAATGACCTCTGGCCCCGGCACCGGGTGGGGCAGTCGCGGGAGAATGTGGCCTGGATCCTGGAGCATGAGCCGGAACTGGCCGGCTGCGAGAAGCGGTGGGTGGTCAATCGCATCGTGGATCCCGGCGAGGAGGAGGCGATCCTGCGGCTTCTGGAAGGGGCCGGGCAGCCGTATGTGCACATCCCGTTTCGCTGGGATGAATACCGGGCGGTTGGCTGGGATGTGTGCGGGGGGCCGCCGGAGTACGCGCCGGGCACGCGGGGCTTTCGCCAGCTTTCGGAGCTGATGCAGGGGCGGGTGCTGATGCGGCTGTATCGGCACAAGAATAACTATGTGATGAACAACAACGGGGCGCGCAACGCGGCGCTACGGGATGGTCGCGGCCGAGCCGAGTGGGTGTTGCCCTGGGACGGCAACTGCTTTGTAACGCGCGAGGCCTGGAGCGAGATCGTGGAGGGTGTGCGTGCCCGGCCCGAGCGGCCTTACCACATCGTGCCGATGGCGCGGATTACCCGAAACGAGGACCTGTTGAACGACGGCTTCCGCCCGGAGGCGCTGGAGGAGCCGCAGGTCGTCTTTCGCCGGGATGCGCAGGAGAGCTTCGACGAGGCGTTTTGCTATGGCCGCCGGCCGAAGGTCGAGCTGCTGTGGCGGCTGGGCGTGACGGGGCCGTGGGATGACTGGCCACAGGAGCCCTGGGATCTGGATTTCCCCGCGTTTGCGGCCGAGGCGGGTTGCTATACCGAATGTGGCTGGGTGGCGCGGCTGTTCTCCGGCCGGGCGGACCAGGAAGTTTCGAAAGGAGACGAGGCCTTTCAGAGCCGCGGGCTTGCGAGGATCGAGGCCGTGGGGGCGATGCTGGAGCGTGTCGACGAGCTTGCCTTTGATGAGGGACGCGATCGGCTGGCACTGCGCGTGTTCAACGAGGACCGGCTGAGCGATGAAAGCCTGGCGCAGTCACTGCGCGAGCCGCTTCTGGCATACGCGGACGAGGCACTCGGGCGCGGGCCGTTCAGTGTGGTCGACAAGACGACACTGCCGCCGAGTGGCGATGTGCATGATTACTGGCATCCGGCGCCTTACTACTGGCCGCATCCGCTGCGTATTCCGGGCCTGCCCTATGTGATGCGGGACGGCGAGCGGGTCCCGGGGACGCGGTTGTACGAGCCGGAAAGCGATCGTTACGACCGCACGCGGCTGCAGCGCCTGTTCGACGATGGGCTGGTGCTGGCGATGGCACACCACGCCACAGGAGACAAACGCTACGGCGAGCATGCGGCCAGGCTGGTGCGGCGCTGGTTCCTGGATGCCGACACGGCGATGCATCCGCACCTGGAATATGCGCAGGTGCGGCGGGGGCACAACCGGAATCGTGGTTCCAGTTCCGGCTTGATCGAGTTCAAGGATCTTTACTACTTCCTGGATGGCGCGCGCCTGCTGCTACGGGGCGGCGTGCTGGGCGAGAGTGATCGCGCGGGGCTGGAAAACTGGATGGGCCGTTATCTCGACTGGCTGCGGACCAGTCCGCAGGGACTGGACGAGCGGGCATCGCAGAACAACCATGGCACCTACTATGACCTTCAGGTGGCCTCGATCGGGGCGTTCCTGGGGGAGTGGAAGGTCGTTCGCGAAACGCTGCGCGACAGCCGTTCGCGGATTCTGGGACAGTTCGCGCCCGATGGCAGCCTGCCCGAGGAGTTGGCGCGTACCACTTCGGCCCATTACGAGTGTTTTACGATCCAGGGCTCGATTCATCTGGCGCGGCTGGCCGAGTCCGTTGGCGAGGATCTCTGGTCCTTCGAGGGGCCGGAAGGGCAGGGGCTGCGTCGAGGCATGGAGTGGCTGCTCGCGTATATGGGGAAGCCGTGGCCGTATCAGCAGATTGATGCGTTCGATGAAGAGCGCTTCTACCCCATTCTGTTCACCTACCGGGAAAAATATGGCGAACCGCCCGTTGATCTGGATGCGGCCCCGACGCCGGGCGGGATCAAGCCCGTATTCTTCCCGCACGACGGGATCCCGCCATTCTGGCAGTACACGCTCAGATCAGACTCGTAATGTCGGATGGCCGAATGACGATGTAGCGGTCGTGATTCTGCTAGACGACCCGGCTGATCAGATGGTGGAGCGTGTGCTAATGCCTCTGAACATTAGGGCGTTGGCCTTTGGGTCCTGGTGTTGGGGATTAGATGTGGAAGCCGCATATTCGGCGGCTAACTGACTGCAGTTGATGCCTTGGTAAGCTACTTGGCGTGTGGCGGCTGGGTAGGGTGCACACTTTTGATCATGTGGGCCAGCGGGCGTGGGAGCCGTTGGCCTCGTCCGCATCGAAGAGCGCGTGCGAGGGATCTCGCGTAGATGGCACGCCAGTTGTGGCGGGGAGGATTGCGCCGGAATGCAGATTGGCGGATATCTCAGGCTTCGTTGGTTGCCGAGTCGGGATTCGTGCCGGAGTGGCCGGGGAGGTAGCCACTGAGGTTGTAGACGGTCAGCTCTCCGAACCAAAGGCGGGTGCCGTCCCAGTGTAGATCGATGCGGAGATGATCGAATTCCTGTCCGGGTATGCGGGTGATTCGGGTCGCTTCGGCAATGTCATGGGGCATTGGCAGGCTACTGCCTGCCGAAGGACACCAAGCAACTGCTTGCCAAATACGACGAAGTGCCGAACAACATCATCAAGGCCATCGTCGATGCCAACCGCACGCGTAAGGACTTCGTGGCGGATGCCATCATCAGGCGCCAGCCCAACATCGTCGGCGTCTACGCCTGGTGATGAAGAGCGGTTCCGATAACTTCCGCGCCTCCGCCATCCAGGGCGTGATGAAGCGCATCAAGGCAAAGGGCATCGAAGTGGTCGTCTACGAGCCCGGGCTACGCGAAGATACCTTCACCGCTACCACGTGATCCGCGACCTGGACGAATTCAAGCGCGTATCCGACGTGATCGTCGCCAACCGCATCACCGACGACATCCGCGATCAACGCGACAAGCTCTACACCCGAGACCTCTTCAACAGCGACTGATGATTAAAACTGCTCAGACGCTTAGCACTCGGGCCTTGCCGCCAGAGCACTCCCTAATAACGAGGCTTCTGCCAATCCGTACGAGAGCCCCCAGAAACGTTGGCTCGCCTTGGCGGGGAGCGTTGTTCATTGAGGCTGGTATTAAAAACATGCTTCAATTGCAGTTTGGATGCTGAACGTAGCCCAGTAGGACGTTGGGCTCGAGCCGATTAAGGGTGTGTGCGACAAGGCAGCAGCCTGAAGGCTGGCCCCGTGCCTGGTCCCGCCCGTGGAACGCAGCCCTTGTGACCACCCTCATCACCGCCTGTAATGGCCACGCATTGGCGTCGCACTCGGGCCGCTCTACACAGCCCGCACCGTCGTCGAGTCACAATAACGCCTCATGCTGAACACCATCCGCAAACTGCATGCGTTGCTTGATGCCCCAGGCCGACGACGCGCCTACCTGATGCTGCTGCTCATCGTGGCTCTGGCGTTCGTGGAAATGGTCGGCGTGGCCTCCATCATGCCCTTCGTCATGGTGTTGGCGAACCCGGAAGTGGTCGAGACCAACCGCCACCTGAACGCCCTCTACACCGGGCTTGGTTTCGAGAGCACCGATCGGTTCATGTTCTTCCTCGGCGTCGCCATGATGCTGGCGTTGCTTACCACCATCACCTTCAAGGCGCTGGTTACCTACCTGATGCAGCGCTTTATGCACATGCGCAGCTACGCCCTGAGCCGCAACCTGGTGGAAAGCTACTTGCGCCAGCCCTACGACCACTTCCTTAATCGAAACAGTGCGGATCTCGGCAAATCCATCCTCGCCGAGGCCGAACAGGTGGTCAAAGGCGCCCTCAAGCCGCTCATGTTGTTCCTCGCCGGCGCGGCGGTAAGCCTGGCTATCATTATTCTGCTGTTCATCGTCGACCCACGGTTGGCCGGGGCCATCACCGCGGGCCTGGCACTGGGCTACGGCGGCATCTATCTTGTGGCCCGCGGCATTCTCAACCGCCTGGGTCGCCGCCGGGTGGCCGCCAATCGGGGCCGCTTCGAGGCTGTGCAGGAGTGCTTTGGCGGGATCAAAGAGGTCAAGGTCACCGGGCTGGAAGGCCCCTACCTGAAGCGCTTCGAGCAGCCCGCCAAGCGGTACGCCCGTACCCAGGCCACCGCTGTTCTGTTCAAGGAGGTGCCGAAGTACGTCCTCCAGGCGATGACCTACGGCGGCGCCTTTCTCGTTATCCTTTACCTGCTGCGCCAGCCCGGCGGTCTTCAGGCGGCCATCCCCACGCTGGCCGTTTTCGCCCTCGGCGCGCAGCGGTTGTTGCCCGCCCTTGGCGACGTATACAAGAACCTGAGCCTGATGCGGTTCACCGACGCCGCCCTGGACAACCTGCACCAGGACCTCGCGCGCCTGCGCCGAGAAGAGACGCTGTCAACAAAGGAGCTGAAAGGGCGTCCGCCACAACCCCTGGGCCTGAACCACGCCATAGAGTTGGACCACGTCCACTACACCTATCCCGGAGCGGAGCGCCCGGCACTCAACGACCTGACTCTCACCATTCCGGCCCGTACCACCGTCGGCCTCGTGGGGGCCACCGGCAGCGGCAAGACCACCACAGTGGATATCATCCTCGGCCTGCTCACCCCCGGCGCAGGAGCGCTGAAGGTGGACGGGACACCGATCACCACCGACAACGTTCGGGCCTGGCAGCGCACTATCGGCTACGTGCCGCAGCACATCTACCTGTCCGACGATACCATCGCCGCCAACGTCGCCTTTGGTGTCCCGTCGGCGAAGATCGACCAGGCCGCGGTCGAGCGCGCCGCCCGCATCGCCAACGTCCACGAGTTCGTGGTAAACGAGATGCCACAAGGCTACGCTACCCCCGTCGGCGAGCGCGGCGTGCGCCTGTCCGGAGGCCAGCGCCAGCGCATCGGCATCGCCCGCGCCCTCTACCACGACCCCGAGGTGCTGATCCTCGACGAGGCCACCAGCGCCCTGGACAACCTCACCGAGCAGGCGGTGATGGAGGCGGTGCACAACCTCGGCCACCGCAAGACCATCATCCTCATCGCCCACCGGCTCTCCACAGTGCGTGAGTGCGACACCATCTTCCTGCTAGAGAAGGGCGAGGTGAAGGGGCAGGGAGCGTTTGACGAACTGGCCGAGTCTAATGTGCGGTTTCGCGCGATGGCAGCCAGTCATTGACGATTTTAAATTGTCGCTGCTTCGACAAAGGCAGCCGCGTCAACGTCCGGGCCGTGGCCGAGGAGGCTCTGCTCACCGGGCCGGTGGAGCCGACGAACGAGCCCTACGCCATCGCCAAGATTGTCGGCATCAAGCTGTGCGAGAGCTACAATCGCCAGCACGGCACCGACTACCGCAGCGTGATGCCGACCAACCTCTACGGCCCCTACGACAACTTCCACCCCGAGAACAGTCACGTCATCCCGGCGCTGATCCGCCGCTTCCACGAGGCCGAGGAGCGTGGCGATGAGGAGGTGGTGATCTGGGGCAGCGGCACCCCGCGTCGCGAGTTCCTGCACGCCGATGACATGGCGGCGGCCTGTGTCTATGTGATGGAGCTGCCGCAAGCGACCTATGCGACCCATACCTCGCCGATGTGCTCCCACATCAATGTCGGCACCGGAGAGGATTGCACCATCCGCGAGCTGGCCGAGACTATCGCCCGAGTGACCGGGTTCGAGGGGCGGCTTACGTTTGATGCCAGCCGACCGGACGGTGCGCCGAGGAAGTTGCTGGACGTCTCGTGCCTTGAAGCCTGCGGATGGCGGTATCAGACCGCACAGGAGGCGGGGCTGCGCGATACCTATGCCTGGTACTGCCGGGCGAATTCGGATATAGCGGAAGACTCGGGCTCGTGAAAAGGCTGCTGCTGCACAAGTCCGATGGCCTCGGCGCACGCCTGCGGGAGATCCTGGTCGGCCTCACCCTGTCACGTTTGTTGGGGTGGCCTTTGGCGATTAAGTGGGACACCTCGGGCCGCTGGATTGATCACCGTGGTTGGCACGACCATCTTGACCAAGATCGAATCTTCGACGCGGCCTGGCTTGAACAATTTGTGGAACAGGGTGACGGCAAGCGGCCGGTATCGACCCACACCCATTGGCCGTTCAACCGACTCGACTGGGTGATGATGGAGCTTCGGTCCCGGGATGTCCTGCTCAAGAAGGTACCAAAGGATCCGGGGCGGCTGATCGCCTTCACGAGTGAGCCGGAAGTCAGGCGGCTGCTGCAGAAGGCCTTCGAGAGCATTGGTTTCAGCGAGACGGCCAGGCAGGCCCTTGAAGCGGGCCGTGCCCGTGCGCCCGAGCATGGGATAGCGGTGCACGTCCGGCAGGGCGATGTGGTGAAGGGTGAGTATCGATTCCACGGCAACTGGACGGACAAGGCCATACCTGCCCCGGTGGCTCGGTTCATCGGCAAGAAGTTGGCTGATGACGGCGGCTCGCCCGTCATGGTGTCGGCGGATGAGTGCTTTCTCGAATGGGAAGATGTGACCGTGGAAAAGGCGGCAATACGCGCCGAGAAGCCCAACGACCCGGTGGGTGCCATGTTCTACGACATCGGCCTGATGTCTGGTTGTGAAATCATTGTCATGGGTGCCGACTGCAATTTCGGCCTCATCGCGGCTTGGTCCCGTAATCGAACCATTTCTACGGTGTCCGGTTTGGTATCGTCTACTGACCTTCAGCAAATCGCCGATGGTCTGCTTGATGGCTCGGGTGATGCTCCCGACGCTCTGGACCGGGCCTACACAGCTCAGTGGTTGCTGATTCAACAGCGGAATGCCCTGCGCGAAGGGCAGCGCGAGGCGCTGCTTGGCTTGGCCAAAGAAGGCGATCCTGGCAATCCAGTGTATTACATGATCAATGCAGCGCAGGCGTTGATGGGCGGCGACGAGCACGAAGCCGAGATACAGGCCAGGGAGGCCGTGGGCGCACGCGATCGGTTGGATGACCACGTGGATTGGCGGTTTGCCACCGACCTCGGGTTTGGAGCAAAGCGGTTGCTCGACATGGAAGAGGCCGTGGTTTTGGCCGAATATCAGGCGGCGCCCGGGTCATCTCTCGCTGAGGTGTTGGAGTGGGTTCGGGGATGTTCGGGGTGGCAGAAGCATTTGTCACCATCGCATAAAAAAGTATATACACGTACGCGTGCTGGTTTAAGAAGGGTTTTACTAAAATCATAGAGGCACTGTCTTGATTCATAACTTATCTGTTAATTGCTGCGAACCGTTGTTTGCGGAGGTTGTCGGCCCTGCAGGGAGTGGAAAGTCAACAATCATCCGGAGAGTGGTCGAGGAGATTGGTGAAGCTGAAGTATCCAGTGAGCGTCTTGGGTTTATAAGCAAAGCAGGTTTGTTTGTCGAAGCAACGGATGAGATTTTAAAGACTCCAAGGAAAATGGCCTGGAAGTTCAGTGATTGGCGCAGGAAATGGTTGCAATATTATTCAGCCTTGCGTGACCTGCGCTTGATGAGTGAGCCCGTTTCAGATGTGGCCCTTGCGGATGAAGGCCCTATCCATAAATTGGTGGCCAAGGTAATGCGAGACGAAGTGATGAAGGATCACTGGAAAAGCTATTGCAAAAAAGCGGTTTCTCACATCGTGTCCTGTGACCCTCCCAAGGTTGTGGTTGTAAAAGTCAACACGGACCCAAGCGTTCGTTTTGAGCGAAGAAAAAACAGGGGACGCACGAAGGATGCAAGCCTTATAAATGCCGGAACATGGGAAGAGTTCAAGAGTGCCAGTAGAAAAAGCCCCTCTTTGGGAACGATGGAGCATACGGTTGTTAGTTCACTAAAAGAACGGTTGGGAAGGCGTTTCATTTTCCATGAGGTTGACGGAGCGCGGGGTCTTTCAGAAGTTTCATCAGAGGTGGTTTCCTTGATCCGCGAACATTGTGGCCAAGAAGAAGCGCCAGGTAATGCGGCTGATGGTTAGACTCGATCTTCTCGGTGTGGCTGGATGCGGCAAGTCGACAATAGCAAGGCTTGTGGTAAAAAAGGGCCTCACGGTGTCATCCAGTACCGCCTCAAAACGCGCTGCGATAAGGGCTTACAGAATTACTGAGGAAGCTGGTTGGAAGCAGCGCGCGTTATTACGCATTCCCGTACTTCGGGAGGCACTGCTCGCGAACCGGATTGAAATCGGCGAAAAATCGGCCTTTGCCCGCTTCGCCGCGAAATACGACGCCTTCCTCGCCATCGTCCACGAAAGCTTCGTCCTCTCCGGCCGCAGCCAGTACCGCCGCGCCGAGGGCTACTACCATTTTCTCCGTACCGTCCGCCGGATTGCCTTTCTGGAGGAGTGGTTGGAAGACGAGGCGGTCCTGTTCGACGAGTCGCTCAGCCAGAAGGTCTACGCCGTGATGCCATGGGATTGGGGTAACGAGGCCCACGCGGAACGGTACTTTGAGGACATGCCGCTTCCCACGGCGCTCATCCACCTCGACGCCGACGCCGACCAGGTGGTGCGCCAAGTCCGCGAACGCGAGCGCGCCACCGGAAAGCTCATCCCCAGCCATCGCGGGTTGGGTGACGATGAGCTCCTGAAGCACACCGAGGCGAGTCTAGACATTGCTCGTATCGGTGCCGCATGCCTGCAGGCGAGGGGTTGTCAGGTACTTTCGTTATGGGCCTCTGAGACACCCTGTGTCAACGCGAAAAAAATAAATAATCTGTTGTCCAAGTATGCTCCCGGAGAAGGTAGTGTTTAAGAGCGCAGCTAAATTGGTTAGGTACGAGTGGAGATCCCATGTAAAATACAAAAAAAGGGTGCAGAACATAAATCGTCTCGCTCAAGGAGGCAACGGACTTCGGTTTTCCAGCTTGTTTACGGCATTGAAAATGTGGGGCGTGACTGGAGCTCGAGAAGTGAGCGCATATTCTTCTCTTAGAAGCGATGGCGATTTTAGATACATACCCTCTAACTTTTATAAAAGCGGACTTTCTAGATACCTTAATAGGTCCCCCGTAGCAGACTGGCTGGATGATAAAGCAAACCTGTCTGTTGCGTTCCCCGGTGTGACACCTGATATGCTTTCTCTGCCGCAACAGGATGAGCGTTCCGAGCTTGATATCGATGATGCCGTTAAATCCATATTGTTGTCGCAAAAAAATGGCGTCGTAATCAAAGATTCTGCAGGGCAGCAAGGAAAAGAGGTAATTGTTTTGACGCGCGATGAGGCTGACGCGGTGAGTTTGCGCTCTGCAATAAAGTCAATCAAGGGGGGGGTGGTGGTGCAACATAGGCTGTCTGGTCACTATGAGCTTCAACGTGTGAACTCAGACAGTTTGAATACAATAAGAGCAATTACCTTATCGTGGCGTGACCGTATCTATTATCTCGGAGCGTTTGCACGCTTTGGTCGAAAAGGTGTTCGTGTTGACAATGTCCACTCGGGTGGGTTGTTTGCAAATTCAACAGAAGGGTCGAAGGCAGAAAGGTTTTTCGATGGCGACTTCGTGGAGTATGACTGTCATCCAGATTCTGGTGTTCGCTGCGATGAGATTAAAAGTGCTCTTGGGAACCTTGGAGAGGACCTTCCAGAGTTTTCTGTTTCGCTTCATGAACGGTATCCTCAAGTGGGTTTGATTGGATGGGATTTGGTTCCTGAGAATGGTGGTTTCTCATTGCTCGAAGCAAATGCGAAGGTGCCCGCCGCTGCATCATTGCAGATTTTGAATGGTCCACTAATCCCGGAAGAGATTTTTGAGGAAATTTATTGGTCTTGCGTGAGTAAGCGGCATTAACGTAACGGGCTGCGACTTTTCTCCGTTTGGAGCTGCCAGAGGGGAGGCGCAACGCCTAGTCGCTGGGGGACCTCTGGATGCCGCGGAGTGGTCCCTTTCCTTCAGCGTGGCGCGGGTGGGGTTGCGGCTTCTTGGTCGACGTCGAGAGCTGAGGGAAGGCGCGAGTCGAAGGGGGCATGTCGTATGGTCTGGACGACGCCAACGGTGGGTCAAGGGGCTTGAATGCGGAAGAGGCCGATGCGTTCGACGCCATGCAGTCACGGGATCGGAGCCTTGCCGAGGACCCCGAATCCTATCGGCAATGGTGCGCGTCGTTGGTCGTGCAGGAGGCGAACACTTTCCGGTGCAAGTATTCTCTGGCAGCCCTTGCTGCGTTGGTTCTCGGGGTGCTGCTTCGGGCTTGAGCGGTTGCTAAGACGTTGGCGGCGAAAAACGTCGGCTTGGGCGCTGCTGCAGTTTAATGGGCAGCGTTGCGAGAGCCACCGGCTCTTTTGGATCTAATCTCCGGAGTCCTTCGTCGAGCGGCACGGCCCAGACCACGAGAGAAAAAGGAATGAATAGCATGAGCGATTATTCAATCCACAAGCCGGGCACTGTGGAAAAAAGGATGCAGTTCGCCATGCGCGCCCTGCGGTGCCTCCGCGCATGGCAAAAGGGCGGGGAACGTTCGACCTACCTTCCGGAGGTTTGGAATCGGGAGCGAATAGATCAAGAACGGGATCGTCGGCTCCGCGATCTGCTCGAAGACGCGGCTGCCCGCTTCCCGTTCTGGAACGAGCGTATGCTCGGCTGCGGTCTTCTGGATGGGAAAGGCCGGATTGATCAGGACTACTTCAGCGCCCTGCCGCTGTTGGAACGCTCGGAACTGGTTGAGCGTCGCGACGAACTGGCGGATGAGGATCATCCCGACGAGACCTGGTGGGACCAGACCGGTGGCTCCACTGGCGAGCCGGTGCGCATACTCAAGGATCGCGGATCCAAACAAGCGATGCTCCAGGCCAAGGCCCAGATGCACCGTTGGGCGGGCCATCGCCCTGGTATGCCGATGCTGGAGCTCTGGGGCGCGGAGCGCGACATCCTGGAGCAGCGCCACCGCCCGCCGTATTGGGAGTGGCCGTTACGCCAGCGCCTGCGCTGCAAGAAGCTGGTGCAGAACGCCTTCCGCATGGGTGAGGTGCAGATGCGCCAGTATCTGGCCGAGTGGCATTGGTTCCGGCCCCGCACGGTCCTCGCCTATGCCCATTCCATCCACGAGCTGGCCCGCTTCGCGGAGAGCGAGGGCGTTGAGGTTTACCGTCCACAGGCAATTATCACCTCGGCCGGCACCCTGACCGAAGAGATGCGCGCTGACATCCGCCGGGCCTTCGGTGTCCCGGTGTTCAACCGCTACGGCAGCCGCGAGTTCGGGAACATGGCCATGAGCTGCGAGCAGGAGGACGGGCTCCACGTCATCCCGACGGCGACCATGATCGAGATTCTGCGCCCGGACGGCTCACCGGCGGAGCCGGGCGAGCTGGGGGAGATCGTGGTCACCTCGCTGACTGCCCGCGCTATGCCGATGATCCGGTATCGAATCGGGGACACGGGCGTTTGGGCGGAAGACGAGTGTCCTTGCGGTCGACCGTTTCCGCTAATCAGAGAAGTAAGTGGAAGGGTTAACGACCACTTCGTGAGCCAATATGGCGAACTCGTTCATGGATATTACTTCCCAAAGCTTGTTTGGAACCTGGAAAGTGTGCGAAATGTGCAAATTGTTCAGGAAGCATCAAATAGAATTAAGTTCCGGCTGGTGCTCGATGGCAAGGAGCCTTATGACGCGCCGGTGGAAGAGGCACGTCTGACGGAAGAGACCCGCAAGGCGCTGGGGGCCGATTGCGAGGTGCTGTTCGAGTACCCGTCCGAAATTGAGCCCAACGCCACCGGCAAGCACCGCTTCACCATCTCGCATGTAACCTCGCCCTTCGAAACATGAAGGTGGCGATCATCAACAAGCACATCGCTCATACCGTGGGCGGAAGTGAGTTGCAGTGCGACTTTCTGGCCCAAGGGCTCCACGAGCGAGGGCATGAGGTGGTCTATATCGCCCCGTCGCGAGCGCCATTAGACGTGCCAGGTTACGGGTATCAGGTTGTGCCCGTGCGCGACTCGGCGGTCTCGCTGACGGAGGCGGTACTCACGGCCCGGCCCGATGTCGTCTACTGGCGCTACAACAAGCACCATTTTCGCGCGGTGTCGACCGCGTTGGCGGCGGCGGACATCCCGATGGTCTTCGCCGTGGCGCACATCAATGATCTGTTGCCGTGGGCGGTGAAGCCGGCAACCGCTGGATGGTGGGGGTGGCTCCGCCAACTCCAGCGGAGGCTTCTGGCTCGCAGGGAGCACACCGGCTTTCTTCATGTGCGAGCACTGACCACCAACAACCACGACCTACTGCCCCTGTCACCCGTTGCCGACGCCCACTACGTCCCCAACGGCATGAGCGCGGAGGCCGAGCCCTTCCAGTGGCCCCGGCCCTACGTGGCCTGGGTGGCGAACGTCAAGCCGGCGAAGCGGCCCGAGCTGTTTGTCGAGGCTGCTCGGGCCCTGGCTGACCACGGCATCGACGCCCTGATGGTCGGCCACATCCAGTCCAGCGGTTATGACTGGTTGACTGACCCAGCCCGTGTCCCGCCCAACTTCCACTACCTTGGCCCACGCACCCCGACCGAGGTCAACGGCCTGCTGGCTGGCAGCCGCCTCCATGTGCATACCTGCCAGCCGGAAGGTTTCCCTAACGTCTTCATTCAGGCGTGGATGCAGGGGCGTCCATCTGTGAGCCTGGAGTTCGACCCCAGTGGTTACATCAGGGAGCAGGGGTTGGGCGCCGTTGCCGACGATGACGTCGGCGTCTTCATACAGCAGCTGGTCGATTGGGCGGCGCAGCCGGAGCGTGCCGATGCGGTCGGGGAGCGCGCCCGCACTTTTGCGCGCGAGACCTTTTCGGTGGATGCCATGGTTGAGCGGGTGGAGCGGATCCTCGCAAGCGTGGCTCCTGCTGGGTTGAACAACCGAGACCGATAGTCGGGAGTCGACTTCATTGCGTATTGCCTACCTGTCAAGCGCCTGCATTCCCTCGCGCACGGCCAACAGCATTCATGTGATGAAGATGTGCCACGCCCTGGCGCGCGCCGGGCATGAGGTCGTGCTGTTCGCGCCGGACAAGGCGGATGGGCGTGAGTCCGACATGGTCGACCCGTTCGATTATTACGGGGTTGCGAGAAACTTCATCATTGAACACCTGCCATGGGTCCGCATGAAAGGTCGGGGCTACTGGTATAGTTGGCTGGCAGCGCAGCGGGTACGGAAGCAAGGGTTCGATCTGGCAGTCGGTCGAAATCTGTCGGCTTGCTATTTCGCATCTAGCCTTGGTCTGCCGGTGGTCTACGAGGCCCACAGCCCGGTGGAAGACGATGGACGACTGGCCCGGTACCTGTTCGGTTGCCTGGTCCGTTCGTCGTCGTTCAGGCATATGGTCGTAATTACCGATGCCCTCCGGCGCCATTTTGAGCAGGTCTGGCCTGAGTTGAAGGGCCGCATCGTGGTTGCACCGGATGGCGCGGATCCGCTCGAGGATCAGATTCAGCCAGTCGACCTGGGGCGGCCCGATGATCGCATGCAGGTAGGCTATACCGGGCACCTCTACGCCGGGAAGGGGGCGGAGTTGGTGGTCGAGCTGGCACGTGCTTGTCCGCAGTTCGACTTCCATATTGTTGGAGGGACTCGCGAGGATCTCCGCCGTTGGCGCGAGAGGGATGACCTGTCCGACAACCTGCAACTCCACGGCCATCAATCGCATGCGCGAATACAGAGCTATCTATTGTCCTTTGATGCACTCCTCTTGCCCAACCAGCCCGAAGTGCGCGCGCACGGTGGCAAAAGAGATATTGGCCGGTGGACCTCTCCATTGAAGCTGTTCGAGTACATGGCGGCTGGGCGGGCGATTGTTTGTTCCGATGTTCCAGTACTGCTGGAAGTGGCCGAGCACGGGATGAACATGCTGGTGTGTCGCCACGATGATGTGGGCGACTGGGCCGCAGCATTGGAAGGGTTGTGGGCTGATCGTGGGTGGCGCCAGTCACTGGGGGCAATGGCACGAGAACAGCTCGAGCGGCGCTATAGCTGGGATATTCGGGCGAGTCACGTCTTGGAACCAGCGTATGACTTGGAACGCAGAGGGGTAGAGCCCCTTGACTGACGTTGCCTATGGCGGGCTGTCACAGATTCTTACCAAATAAATCTGTCCCCATTTCTCTTAATCTCTCTCCATTTTTCATTATGCCGAAAGTGTCCGCTTTAAATATCAAGAGAACAGCATTTTATGCTGCGTGTATACCGGCGCGTATTTTGTATAATTGGTTCGAGAAGCGATATACAAAAATACCGCCAAGAGAAGATGAAGTCGTTTGGGTTGATCCGACGCGGGTAGGCGCGCATATGACTCGGAACATAATGATCAAGCTGGGTCTAATTTCGGGTCGCAGCGGGGCGGCGATAATTGGGGGGGATTGGGATCTTAAAGTTCCACGAGTGACTTTTGTTCAAAAAGATGTTTACAAGGCGTGCTATCAGAGATGGATTGAAGGTCGCGAATGGGGTGAAACTGAAATTTATCGAAAATATGTCCGCCAGTTGGAGCGCGGTATTCCGTGTCGATTTGGTAGCGTAAAGGATCTTGAAGAGCGATATGCGGAGCTCGACCGGATATATGACGAGGTGCTCGTTTCCGGCGCGCTGGATGTGAGTGAGAATTCGCTAGTGAAGATCCACTTTCTCCGCGACGGGACTTGTGCATGGGGGCCGGATGGCCGACATCGGATATGTATGGCGCTGTTGGCGGGGCATGAATACATTCCGGCGAAAGTAGGATTTGTTCATCCATTGGCGTGTGGCGAATTCGAAGCCGCGAGACTACCGCATTTCCGTGCGGATCCAGACTGAGGCGTAGGTGTGATTGTTCATTTTATCGGTGGCGCCGGAACAGGCAAGACCACGTTGCTTTTCCGCACCGTTGATGAAGGCGGATATTCGATTCCTCCACAGGGCGCGCGACGCCTGCTTTCGTTGGCGGATTGGCTGTTTCCCCTGGCCTATCTGCGCTCGTGGTCGATGGGGCACGGTCTGGTGTCGAATAATCGCCGTGGGTCAGGTGGGCCGCGGCTATGGGAATGGGCTGGTACGGTTGGCAGGCAAGATGCTCGCCGCCGGGCCTTCGCGAGAAATAGGGTGCTACTCGTTGATCAAGCCATGACAAATTGGCTTCGGAAGCACGCACATGAGGGTGCCGCATGTCTGGTGCCGCGTATGCCGCTACCGGATATGGTCGTTCACGTGAGTGCGCCCGAAGCTGTCAGGGCGGCTCGTGTTGCGTCGCGCCATAAGCCAAGCCATGTGCCCAAACGGTTTCTGGATGGCGAGCAAGCGTTTGCTATTGGTAGCGCCCGAGCGCGCCAATGGCACACCCTCTGGGGTGAACGTGAGGCCCTTGAATGCTTGCGAGCATGGAACAAGAGGCTGTGTCGGCCGGTTCTGGACGACACGGAGCTTCAGGGGATACTCAAGACGGCCGTTGGGCAGGCTTTGACGGAGAAAGATCACGCCGCAATCCGATGCGACCCGCTCCCGGAGCGGATCCGTTGGTTGCATGAGGCGTATACGGAGCAAGGGGTGCATTGGCTCAACATCGTTAACGACGGGTCCAGCCCGGTTGAGGAGAACGCGCGGATCATTACGGAGGAGATTGAACGTTGCCGGCCCTGAGTCTGTTGATACCGGAGTTGGAAGGGGGCGGCGCACAGCGTGTTTTCGTGAATTTGGCCAATGAGCTCGTGGATCTGTCGGATGATCCGGTCCAGATTGTGACGCTTAGAGATGGTGGTGTATTTCGGGATGAACTCCGCCCCGAGGTGGAGGTGATCAATCTCGGAACGCAGCGCGTTAGCCGCTCGATCCCGGCATTGGTGAGGTATTTCAGGACGACTCGGCCACGGGTTGTTTGTTCGACGCTTAATTTTTGCAACGTGGTCACCGTTGTGGCCTGGCGTTTGGCGGGGCGTCCGTGTCGGCTTGTCGTCCGCGAGGCCAATGTCGTACGCGAGGGGCGGTGGTTCATGCGGCAGTTGATGCGGTGGACCTACCCTCAGGCGGACTGCGTTGTGGCGCTTTCGCCGGAGATCCGTGCCAACCTCCTGGAGGCGGGCATCCGCGTTTCGCACAGCGTGGTGGAAATTGGTAATCCGGGTGTGTTCGAGTCCTCGTCTGAGCCGGTTGCCCCTCCTGTTTTCCTCCCGCAGCCATTACCCCGGTTCATTTGTGCCGTCGGGAGCCTGGAGGAGCAAAAAGGCTTCGATCTGTTGCTGAACGCTTTTGCCAGACTCTCTGACCCCTCGCTTCACCTGGTGATCCTGGGTGAGGGATCGAAGAGGAATGCTCTGGAGAGGCAGTGCGAGGACCTTGGCATCCGGGAACGGGTTCATTTGCCCGGCTTCGTTAAACGGCCGACGGAGGTGGTGCGGCAATCGGCGCTGTTCGTGCTGCCCTCTCGATGGGAGGGGTTCCCGAACGTGCTGCTGGAAGCGCTTTCGACGGGTGTTCCCGTGGTGGCTGCGGACTGTGCCGGCGCACCGCGCTCAATGCTCGAGGATGGTCGTCATGGCCACTTGGTTCGGCCCGAGAGTGCTGAAGCCCTGGCCGAAGGGATCGCACAGGCTTTGGAGAGCCCGATCGGTACGGCAGAATCACGTCGCGCCCGCGCGGAGGACTTTGCTGCGAGCAAGATCGCGCGAGTCTATTTAGAGAAGGCGTTTCTGGTTGAGGCGAAAATGCCAGCGCGCAAAAGTCGGTGATGGATCCTTGTTGAACCGTACCGACTTTTCCGGAGGCTCTGATCCTTGGGAGGATAGAGCGATGAGTGAGATGACACGGTATAGCCCGGAGGTCCGGGAACGGGCGGTGCGGCTGGTGTGGGAACACCAGGAGGAGTATTCGTCGCAGCATGCGGCGATGCAGTCCATTGCGCCGAAGATCGGCTGCACGCCGGAGACGCTGCGGCTGTGGGTCCGCCGCGCGGAGCGCGAGCGGGACGATGCCTCGGCGCTGTCCGACAGCGAGCGCGCACGCCTGAAGGCGCTGGAGCGGGAGAACCGCGAGCTCAAGCG
>NZ_KB898043.1 GCF_000377345.1 Thioalkalivibrio sp. ALJ16
TCCAGCCCTCGGTGGGCCGGGTCGGTGACTCCTACGACAACGCCCTGGCGGAGACCATCAACGGGCTGTACAAGACCGAGGTCCGGGCCTACTGGGGGCGTCTTAACGATCTACGCGACGTCGAGTGGGCTACGCTCCAGTGGGTCGACTGGTTCAACCGGCGACGCCTGTTGGAATCCAACGGGTATCGACCGCCGGCAATGATCGAAGCGCAGTACCATCAACCACTTCAGGGGTCCGTTCGTGCAGCGTGACCCAAACCAACGGGTCTCCGGGAAACCCGGGGCGGTTCATGATGTCCCCAGGCGCGGCTTCAGGAGCCGTCCAGGAGATAGAGGCATTGGAGTCGAGGAATGAAGAGCTCAAGGAAAAGATCGAATTGCTAGAGGAGAAATTGGCTGAACGGATGGATGACGATGATCGAGAGCAGGATGCGGGCCGCCGTTTGTTCTTTCGAAACTGAGTTGGTGGTACCCAGTACCTCCGATCTCTCCGAGGGACACTCGTGTTTGGCGGGCGAGTGATCATATTAGGGTCTGATTGGGGAGGGGGCCTCCGCAGGATGAACCGGTGTCCCATACGGAATGAGAGAACGAGGAGGTACCCATCATCTCGGCTAGTGTTTCGCCCGCGTGCCGGAAACGGTCTGGCAGCGCCCGGACCTGGAGTTTATCCGTTGGCACAACGAACAGGTGTACCGCGGCTGAGGGCGGGGCCCTGGTCCGTGTCCACGCGCAATGCCGCAACTTAATGAACACCCACGACTGACCGTCGAAGGAAACAGAATCCGACCATGGCCCTGAAGAAATCCCAGCTCTATTCGTCTCTGTGGCAGTCCTGCAACGAGCTTCGCGGTGGCATGGATGCCTCGCAGTACAAGGATTACGTGCTGACGCTGCTGTTCATGAAGTACGTCAGCGACAAGAAAGATTCGCTGATCGAGGTGCCCGAAGGTGGCAGCTTCGCCGACATGGTCGCGGTGAAGGGCGACAAGGAGATCGGGGACAAGATCAACAAGATCATTGGCAGGCTCGCCGAGGCGAATGACCTGAAGGGCGTCATCGACCAGGCTGATTTCAACGACGAGACCAAGCTCGGCTCCGGCAAGGACATGCAGGACCGGCTCCAGAAGCTGGTCGGCATTTTCGAGACGCTGGACCTGGGGGCAAACCGTGCCGACGGTGACGACCTGCTGGGTGATGCCTACGAGTATCTGATGCGCCACTTCGCCACCGAGTCCGGCAAGAGCAAGGGACAGTTCTACACCCCGGGCGAGGTATCACGCGTGATCGCTCAGGTGGTCGGCATCGGGAGGGATACGCGCCAGGACGAAACGCTTTATGACCCCACATGCGGATCGGGGTCCCTGCTATTGCGTGCGGCCTACGAGGCGCCCAACGGCATGAGCATCTACGGCCAGGAGAACGACAACGCCACCTGGGCGCTGGGCAAGATGAACATGATCCTGCACGACTACCCGACCGCCGAGCTCTGGAGGGGCAACACGCTCTCCGCACCGTACTTCCGCAACTCGGAGGGTGGGCTGAAGACCTTCGACTACGCGGTGGCCAATCCCCCGTTCTCGGCGAAGTCGTGGACCAACGGCGTGGACCCGGCCAACGATGAATTCGGTCGCTTCGAATACGGCATCCCGCCCGCCAAGAACGGCGATTACGCCTTCCTGCTGCATCTGATCAAATCGCTCAAATCGGCAGGCAAGGGCGCGATCATCCTGCCGCACGGCGTACTGTTCCGGGGCAACAAGGAGGCGGATATCCGCCGCGAACTGGTTCGGCGGGGCCTGATCAAGGGCATCATCGGCCTGCCGGGCAACCTGTTCTATGGCACGGGCATCCCGGCCTGCATCCTCGTCATCGACAAGGAACACGCCGGCTCCCGCAAGGGCATCTTCATGATCGATGCCAGTCGCGAGTTCATGAAGGACGGCAACAAGAACCGCCTGCGCTCCCGCGACATCCACAAGATCGTGGATGTGTTCCGCAACGTTCGGGAGATACCCGGTTATTCGCGTCTGGTCCCGGTGGCCGAGATCGCCAGCGAGGCCAATGCCTACAACCTCAACATTCCGCGTTACATCGACTCGGCCCAGACCGAAGACCTGCATGATCTCGATGCCCACTTGAACGGCGGGATCCCGGAACGGGATGTAGAGGGGCTGGGAGATTACTGGGCGGTGTTGCCGTCGGTGCGGGGGGCGCTGTTTGCTGCGGGGGATCGCCCGGGCTACCTGACCGCGCGGGTGCCGACGCGGGAGGTGAAAGATGCGATCCTCAACCATCCCGACTTCCAGGCCTTCGCCGCCACCGTGAGCGAAGTGATGGACGGTTGGGAGCAGGCCCATCGCCCGGCACTCCTGGCCCTGGAACCCGGCATTCAGCCACGTGATGTCATCTACCACCTGGCGGAGGATCTGCTCCAGCGATTCGCCGAGGTGCCCTTGCTGGACCGCTACGCGGTGTACCAGCGTCTCATGGATTACTGGGCCGAGGGGATGCAGGACGATGTGTACCTGATTGCCACGGACGGCTGGGAGGAGGCCGCCCGTGCCCGCGGTGTGATTAAGGACAAGGAGCGCAAGATTGAGGAAGAACCCGACCTGATCGTCGGCAGCGGTAAAAAGGCCAAAAAGTACAAGCTCGACCTGATCCCGCCGGCACTCGTTATCGCCCGCTACTTCGCCGACGAACAGGCCCGGCTCGACACCCTGCAGGCCGAAGCCGAGACCGCCAGCCGCGAGCTGGAGGAATTCATCGAGGAACAGGACGGCGAGGAAGACCCATTGAGCGAGGTCAAGAACGACAAGGGCAAGGTCACCAAAACCGAGATCCCCAAGCGCCTCAAGGCCCTCAGGGACGAACCAGACAGCGAGGAAGAGATCGCCGCCCTCAAACAGTGCAAGAGCCTGATGGATGCCGAAGCCGCCGCCAAGAAGGCGGTCAACAACGCCGACACCGAATTGAACCAGGCGGTGCTCGCACGTTATGGCGAACTGAGCGTGGATGAGGTTAGAACCCTGGTTGTGGACGACAAGTGGCTGGCCGACATCCGCGCAGCCATCCAGGCCGAGGTGGACCGCATCACCAACCAGCTCGCCGGCCGCGTGCGCGAACTGGAAGAGCGCTACGCCGAGCCCCTGCCAGACATCGAGCGCGAGGTGGAGGCACTGGCCGCTCGAGTCACCGGCCACCTGGAAAAGATGAGGATGCGGGTCGATGGCTGAGCGCAGCGAGGCAGTGCAAGAGCAGGTCGTGCGGGATGCGTTGGCCGCCTACGCGGTGAAGCCCGAGAGCGCGACTGCTGAGGACGTGCCGCTTGGGTATAAGCGGACTGAGGTAGGGGTGATTCCGGAGGATTGGGTCGTACTTAGGCTGGGGGATAGAGCGACGTTTAAGAAAGGCTTCGGTTTATCGAAAGCGGATTTGAGTGAAAGCGGCTCACATCAGTGTATACATTATGGCCAGTTATATACGCTTTATGGAGAAGTTATAAATGAGGTTGTTAGTCGGACGGATCGTTCGATAAGGAACGCTACGGTTTCCCGAGAAAAAGACGTTCTAATGCCAACATCGGATGTAACGCCAAGAGGCTTGGCTACTGCAAGTTGTTTAGCTCAGGGTAACGTTTATCTGGGTGGCGACATCCTCGTGATTCGGCCAGATGCGAATGAGTTGGTAGGGGAATACTTGGCATACGCAGTTAAGGTTTTTCGCCATAGAATCATGCGTCTGGTGAGTGGAACCACTGTCTATCACCTCTATCCGAGAGACATGGCGCAATTTAGGTTTCCTGTTCCTAATGTTGGAGAACAACACGCCATCGCCACCGCACTGTCGGACGCGGACGCGCTGATCGAATCCCTCGACCGCCTGATCGCCAAAAAGCGCGCCATCAAACAGGCCGCCATGCAACAACTCCTCACCGGCCAGACCCGCCTGCCGGGTTTCACCGGGGAATGGGAGACGAAGCGATTGGGTAACGTTGCCTCCTTTCACAAGGGAAGCGGTCTTTCCAAGGCGGACTTGCTCGTCGATGGGAGCAGTCCTTGTATTCACTACGGAGAGTTATTCACGCAGTACGGCGAGAGGATTACCAGCGTAAACAGTCGAACAGATCGCAAGGCCGCTTGCTTCAAGTCAATCGAGAACGACGTTCTTATGCCGACATCGGATGTCACTCCTAGCGGCTTGGCAACAGCAAGCTGCATCGCCAATTCTAATGTCATTCTTGGAGGAGATATTCTCATTATTCGGCCGACTGGATCGGAAATCGACGGAACATTTCTCGCCTACAAGATCCGAATGGATCACCGGCAGATAATGCAGCTCGTATCCGGAACGACCGTGTTTCATATATACGGTCGAGATATGGCCGAGTTTACATACAAGGCTCCGGCGATCGAGGAACAGCAAGCTATCGTTTCGGTCCTCTCCGACATGGACACCGAAATAGAGTCTCTGGAGCGCCGCCGCGTCAAGGCCCGCCAGATCAAGCAGGGCATGATGCAGCAGCTCCTCACCGGGCGGGTGCGACTGGTGGCGCCGGGGCCGACGGTAGGCGGCGATAGTGTGGCCGTCGAGCAGGAGAGCGCCGAATGAATCGCGTCTCGGTCAACCCTGAACTCATCACCTGGGCGCGTGAGCGCGCCGGACTGGAGCCGCTCGAGCTGACTGGACGTTTCCCAAGACTGGCGGAATGGGAGAGCGGTGAGGTGCATCCGACACTGCGCCAGCTCGAAGGCTTCGCGCGGGCCGTTCATGTGCCCGTGGGGTATCTCTTTCTCCCGGCGCCGCCGGTGGAGGCATTGCCGATTCCGGATTTCCGCACCCTGGGCGATCGCGATGTCGCGCGACCGAGCCCGAACCTGCTGGATACGCTGTATCTGTGCCAGCAGCGCCAGGAGTGGTATCGCGACCATGCTCGTCTGCATGGGTTAGAGCCGGTGACGTTCGTGGGTAGCGCGCAGGCGGGCAGTGACGTGGTGGAAGTCGCGGGGCGGGTGCGCGAGACGCTGGGCCTGTCCGTGGCGGAGCGCCAGCGGCTGCCCAGCTGGACGGAGGCCTTGCGTCAGCTTGTCTCTCGGGCTGAGGAGGCGGGGGTGCTGGTGATGGCCAGCTCGATCGTCGGCAGTAACAGCCACCGCAAGCTGGATGTGGCAGAGTTTCGCGGCTTCGCGCTGGTGGACGACCTCGCGCCGCTGGTGTTCATCAATGCCGCAGACAGCAAGGCGGCGCAGATGTTCACGCTGGCCCATGAGTTGGCGCACCTGTGGCTGGGGGAGAGCGGTGTATTCGATGTCGAGGCAGGCCGTCTGCCGAACCAGCGCGTCGAGCGCTGGTGCAACCGCGTGGCGGCCGAAGTATTGATGCCGCTGGAGCGATTGCACGGGGTGCACCAACCGGGCGTTGCCGTGCCGGAGGAGATTCAGCGTCTAGCGCGGCGGTTCAAGGTCAGCACCCTGGTGGCGCTGCGTCGGCTGTTTGATGGCGGTCTGATCGATCAGGTGACGCTGTGGGAATGCTACCGCCAAGAGCTGGAACGTATTCGCGCCCTGGATCGTGGCGGTTCCGGTGGGGGTGATTTCTACCGGACCATGGGCGCGCGCACGGGAAAACGCTTTGCCCGGGCCGTGATGTCCAGCACTCTTGAAGGACAAACGCTGTTCCAGGACGCCTTCCGCATGTTGGGGGTGCGCAAGACCTCCACGTTCTATGAAGCGGCACGGGCAATGGGGGTGATGCTGTGAGCTATCTCCTCGATGCCAACGTATTCATCCAGGCCAAGAACCTTCACTACGGCCTGGACTTCTGTCCGGCCTTCTGGGACTGGCTGGTGGTGCAGAATGCGGCGGGCCGGGTGTTCAGCATCGACAAGGTGGCCGATGAAATCGCCGCTGGCGAGGACGAGTTGTCGGATTGGATGCGCGAACACGGTCAGGACCTGTTCCGCAGGACCGATATGGGGGTGGCGTCCCGTTTTGGTGAGGTCAGCGCGTGGGCGACCGCGCAGGATTACGAGCCCGCCGCGATCAATACCTTTCTGCAGGTTGCGGATTACTATCTGATTGCCCATGCGCTGGCGGATGGGGGCGTGGTAGTGACACACGAGGTGCCGGCGAACTCCGCCAAGCGTATCAAGATCCCGAATGCCTGCATTGGGCTCGATCTTCGCTTCATGACGCCGTATGAGATGTTGCGGCAGGAGCGGGCGAAGTTCGTTTTGGGGCCGGGGGCGACTGCAGTCTAGCAGGATATCCAATGACGCCAAGCCGATCCGAAGGACACGTTGAGCAGGCCCCGGAAGCTCTCAGGAACGCCGTAGCCAATGCCCTAGAGCACAAACGGCGGGTGGGACAGTACGCCATGGTCTGGCGCGACGGCCAGACGTTCCGCCTGGCCCCGGAGCAGCTTTGCAGCGCGGGGTACTATTTATCGGGCGCCCCCACTTCGCCAGCCACAGTAAGCGAGCCGGAGCCGGACGACGACGAGGATCCGAAATGAGCACTGTTGGCCAACGCGAACGCGTCACCCAGCAGCAGGTGCTGCGCTTCTTACAGGACGAGCTGGGCTATTCGTACCTGGGCGACTGGAAAGATCGGGACGGTAACCATTGCGTCGAGGAAACGCTTCTACGTGAATGGCTATCCGGGCGGGGTCTGGACGATAACCGCATCACGAAGGCGTTGCGTGAGCTGGACCAGGCGGCTGCGATTAGTGGCAGCCAGACGCTGTATGGCACGAACCGAGCGGTCTACGAGAAGCTGCGCTACGGAGTGCGCGTAAAGCCCTCGATCGATGCACCGACGGAAACGGTCTGGTTGATCGACTGGGAGCATCCGGAGCGTAACGACTTTGCCGTGGCGGAAGAGGTCACAGTGGCGGGGCCGAACACCAAACGCCCGGACGTGGTGCTGTACGTGAACGGGATCGCCCTGGGTGTGCTGGAGCTGAAGCGCTCGACGGTATCGGTGGCAGAGGGTATCCGGCAGAACCTCGATAACCAGAAGCAGGATTTTATCCGGCCGTTCTTTGCCACGGTGCAACTGGTGATGGCGGGTAACCCGACCGAGGGGTTGCGATACGGCGTGATTGAGACGCCGGAGAAGCACTGGTTGCAGTGGAAAGAGGACTCGGTGAACGAGGATCCGCTGCTGCGCGGCCTGGAACAGATCTGCCGCAAGGATCGGCTGCTCGAGATCATCCACGATTTCATCGTGTTCGATGCGGGTACCAAGAAGACGTGCCGGCACAATCAGTATTTCGGCATTCGCGCGGCGCAGGAGTTTGTTCGCCGGCGCGAGGGCGGGATTATCTGGCACACCCAGGGGAGCGGCAAGTCTCTCACGATGGTCTGGCTGGCCAAGTGGATTCGGGAGAACGTCACCGATGCACGAGTGCTGGTGATCACGGACCGGACCGAGCTGGATGAGCAGATCGAGAAGGTGTTCAAGGGGGTGGACGAGCAGATCCATCGGACCCGCAGCGGCGCGAATCTGATCCGGGTTCTCGGAAGCAGCGAGGAGTGGCTGATCGGTTCACTCGTGCACAAGTTCGGTAGTTCGGAGGAAGGGGACGTCGATGAGTTCGTCCGCGACCTGAAGGGGCATCTGCCGAAGGGGTTCAGGGTGCCGGGTAATCTCTTCGTGTTCGTCGACGAATGCCATCGCACCCAGTCGGGCAAGCTGCACGATGCGATGAAGGCGGTGCTGCCCGATGCCACGCTGATCGGCTTCACCGGAACCCCGCTCTTGCAGAAGGACAAGCGCAAGAGCATCGAGATCTTCGGCCCATACATCCATACCTACAAGTACGATCAGGCCGTGAGTGATGGTGTGGTGCTGGATCTGCGCTACGAAGCTCGGGACATCGACCAGCAGCTTACGAACCAGCAGAAGGTGGATGAATGGTTCGAGCTGAAGACCAAGGGGCTCAATGACTACGCCCGTGCCCAGCTCAAAAAGCGCTGGGGCACCATGCAGAAAGTGCTGAGCTCGCGCGATCGGCTGGAGAAGATCGTGGCCGATATCCTGTGGGACATGGCGACACGCGACCGGTTGGTCAGTGGTCATGGTAACGCGATGCTGGTGGCGGGCAGCATCTACTCGGCCTGTCGGCTCTACGAGATGTTTCAGAGCACCGAGCTGAAGGGCAAGTGCGCGATCGTGACCTCCTATGCCCCCTCGACCGCGGACATCAAGGGTGAATCGACCGGGGAGGGCGAGACGGAGAAGCTCCATCAGTACGAGATCTACCGTCAGATGCTGGCCGCGCACTTCGACGAGCCGCCAGAGACTGCGATGGGGAAGGTGGAGACCTTCGAGAAAGAGGTCAAGAAACGATTCATCGACGAGCCGGGGCAGATGAAGCTGCTGATCGTGGTGGACAAGCTGCTCACGGGGTTTGATGCGCCGCCCGCAACCTACCTGTACATCGACAAGAACATGCGGGATCACGGCCTGTTCCAGGCGATCTGCCGGGTGAACCGGTTGCATACGGAGGACAAGGAAGTCGGCTACATCATCGACTACAAGGACCTGTTCAGGTCGCTGGAGCAGTCGATCCAGGATTACACCGGTGGGGCCTTTGATGCGTTTGATTCGGAGGATGTCGAGGGCCTGCTGGAAGATCGGCTGACCAAGGCGCGTGAGCGCCTCGATGAGACGCGCGAGGCCATCCACGCGCTCTGCGAGGCCGTGGAGCCACCGGGCGACAGCGCGGCGTATCGTCGCTTTTTCGTGGGCACGAGTGATGATCCCGACACGCAGAAGGACAACGAACCGAAGCGGGTGGCGTTGTACAAGCATGTGAGTGCCTTCTTGCGTGCGTACGCGAACCTGGCCAACGAGATGGGGCCGGCGGGCTACAGCGATGACGAGGCGGCCGAGATCAAGGCCGAGGTGGAGCACTACGAGAAGGTCCGCGAGGAGGTGAAGCTCGCCAGTGGCGACTACATCGACATGAAGCTCTATGAGCCGGCCATGCGGCATCTTCTGGACAGCTATGTCCGGGCGGAGGATAGCGAGAAGCTTTCCGCGTTCGATGACATGACCCTCGTGGAACTGATTATCGACCGGGGAGAGGAAGCAATTGACGCTTTGCCTGAATCAATCAAGAGCGACACCGAGGCTATGGCCGAAACGATCGAGAACAATGTCCGGCGCTTGATCATCGATGAAATGGCGGTCAACCCGAAGTACTACGAGCGGATGTCCGAGCTCCTCGATGCGCTTATCGAGCAACGGCGGAAAGAGGCTCTCGAATACCGGGAATACCTTGAGAAGGTCATCGAACTCACCCGTCAGGCGGCCGGGGGCAAGGGAGGGTCAACCTACCCCTCGGGCCTCGAGACACCGGCCCAAAGGGCGCTGTACGACAACCTGGGACAGGATGAGACTCTGGCACTTCGGCTGGATGAGCGTGTGCGCAATGTGAAGAAAGCGGACTGGCGGGGCAATACGTTCCGGGAGCGGGAAGTCCAGCGGGCCGTTCGGGCGGTATTGGAGGAGCAGGTCCGTGAGATCGGTGCGTACGATCTCGATGAAGTTATGAAGTTGGTGAAGGCCCAGAGTGAGTACTGAGCTACTGCAAATCGACGTGGGCGGATTGGCCGTAGAGGTCCATCGCAAGTCGATCCGCAACCTTCACGTCGGGGTATACCCACCGGAAGGGCGGGTGCGGGTGGCCGCGCCGGCGCAAATGGACGACGAGGCCATTCGGTTGGCGGTTGTGTCGAGACTGGCCTGGATCCGCCGTCAGCAGCGAATGTTTCAGGCCCAGCCGCGGGAGTCGGGCCGGGAGATGGTGACGGGCGAGAGCCACTACTTCCGCGGTCAGCGTTATCGGCTGAACGTTATTGAAGGAAGGGGGGCAACTGGCGTTCGTCTCGTGGGGAATCACACGATGGAACTGATCGCCGCTCCAGGAAGCGATATCGAGGCCCGACAGCGCGTCCTGGAGCGCTGGTACCGAGCAGAGCTCCGGCAGCGGATCGACGCACTTCTGCCCAAGTGGCAAAGCGTCGTTGGTGTAAATGTGGCCGAATGCCGAATCAAGAAAATGAAGACGAAATGGGGTAGCTGCAACATCGAGGCCCGGCGCATCTGGTTGAATCTGGATCTGATCAGGAAACCTGAGCCTTGCCTTGAATACATCCTGGTACACGAGTTGGTGCACCTGCTGGAGCGGCAGCATAACGATCGCTTCCGGACTCTCATGGACCGCTTCCTGCCGGATTGGCGGTTACGCAGAGATCAGCTCAACCAGTCGCCGCTCGCCCATCAGGATTGGGATTACTGAGGGACTCAAGAGCCAAAATCGATGGCCGGTCGATCGGTCACAATGTCATAGGCGGACTCTCGCCAACGTTTCTCCCGTCACGGCGGGATCCAACTTTGAGGTAACGGATGACAGATTTGACGTGGCGCAAGGCCATCGAACGAGTGCTGAGTGACGCGGGTGGCGCGATGCACTACACGGACATCGCCGAGCAGATCGTGGCAGATGGGCTTCGGAAAAACGTGGGCGCCACGCCTCCGGCAACTGTCAACGCAAATATTTCAGGCTCGATCAGCAAGGAAGGAGACAAGTCGCCATTCCGAAAGGTGGATCGGGGCGTCTACATGCTCAAGGATGACGGTATTGCCGCTACACCGAAGCTGAAGGCAGGAGCCACGCCTGATGCCAAAGAGCCCGACGGGGAAAGTGAAGAGCAATATGATGTCGTTTCCTCTTTCGGGATGTTCTGGCGTCGCGACTTCGTGGTCTGGAGCGGGACACCCAAGATTCTGGGCATCCAGCAGATTGGTTCCGAGCCGGTCGACTTCTGTGGGCAGTTCGGTATTTATCTGCTCTATGACGGGCGTGAAGTGGTCTATGTGGGACGCTCGGTCGACCGGCCCCTTGGCCGACGCCTTTATGAGCACACGCTCGACCGCCTTTCTACCCGCTGGGATCGATTCTCCTGGTTCGGTGTTCTGCCAGTCTCAGACAAAGGAGCACTGCAGAACCAGCCTGAGGCATACGGAGCCGGGAAAATTATCCCTGCATTGGAAGCCATACTGATTGAAGCCTTGGAGCCCCGCCAGAATCGCAAGCGTGGTGATGATCTCTCCGCCGTCGAATATCTCCAAAAGGAAGACCCTGAGGTAGAGAAACGCAAAGCGCAGGCGGTACTGGCCAAGCTCGCTAATAAGTTTTAGCCATTTACATCGCTTGGGGATGGGTGGCTCAACTGCTAGGGCGGCAAGGGAGGGGTGGTTTATTAGTGTTGCATGCGTGGATCTACACCTAATGAAGGATGTGTCATGTCGTTAGGCGGCGGGTTGGAGATTGTTGATTTAGATGAATCCGATCGGGATGAGAGTTTTGTAAAGCGTACAATTGTAGACTCAGTCAAAAAGCATTTTAATAGAATTAAGGTGGAGAATCGGAAAAAGGGGTTCCTGTTAATTGCAAGGAAGAAGGATCTCTGGGGCGGCTCTCTAGTCGCCTTAAGGGCGAATGTGGATATTCGTATAAAAGATGGAAAAGCAAAGGTCCTTATAGAAAAAGAGTTCAGTAAGCGCTGGCTCTTTTGGTTTTATTTGCTTGTGTGTGTTCTTTTGATCCCGTTCGCTGGCATTGGAATATTATTTTTGATGGCCCAATGGGTTTGGCATTCTTGTGAAAAGCGTAGGTATTCGGATGATTTCGATAAGTCGATAAAGATGGCAATGAATCGGATAAGGTTCGATTAGCAGGAATTGATAATTTATTGTGGCGTCTGCGGCTGGTTTTCTCGTTTGGTTTGCGATGTTCCATATCGAGGTCGGACCTCGATAAGTGCCTGTAAAGGAATTCGTTAAGGGGTTTGGAGTCGCTTCTATGGATCTTAGAGGCGCGGTTTTGAGGCGGAAATGACTGGCTGGCGCTGTGGCTCGGGCTGACATGATGTGAAGAGGGTGCACGGAGATGGGAACGAATGCTCCAGTCCAAGATTGCCTGGCTTGACCACGATGCGGAGGCGCGCGAGCGGAGCATGCGCGTGCTGGCGTTGTTCGGGGAGCGTGATACGCGCGACGAACTGGGGCTTGGGGCGATTCGGGATAACCTGGCGGATCTGCTGTTTCCGGGCACGAGTACGATCCAGACGCGTTTGCGGTACATGCTGTTGGTGGTATGGGTGTATCAGCAGGTAGAGGCGGAGCTGGCGCAGGGTGCGCTTGCGGCGGAGAAGGTGCCGGCCCGGGCGGCGGATCTGGAGTTTCGCATTGTGGATGTGCTACGCGAGGCGGACGACCGGGCCGGTGTTTTCGGGATTGGGTCCGGGCGGACGCTGCAGCGATTGCCCAGCTCGGTGTACTGGGCAGGGCTGGCATCCTGGGGCATTCGGGAGGTGCCGCTTTCCCAGGAGCGTTACCACCGCAGTGTGGCCGGCCTGGTGGAACGGCGGCGCGAGGTGGGCGCTCTTGCAGGCGAAGGCGAGCCGGCTGCGGATGTCTCAGAATATCGCACCTGGCATGCCGGCCTGCCGGAAGCGCCCGAGCGGTTCCCGGCAGATGTGTCGCTGGCGCTGGGCCGTGCGGAGGCAGCGTTCATCCTGGACCGGGTACGTGAGTGTCATCCGACGAGTCTGCTGGCCCATCTGTTCGAGCGCTGCGCGCCGGCGGAGGTGGAGTACCCCTGGGAGCACCCGGATCGGGCGGGGTTCAGCGACCGGCAGCAGGCGTTGCTGGATCAGGCGGAGAAGCTTGCGGTGCTCGCGCAGGGGGCGTTCCTGCTCTACAACCTGGCGCTGTCCGAACGGCGCGAACGCGAGGACTGGGTCGAGCACTACGAGCAGCGGATGGATGACTGGACCGAAGCGGCCCGGGCACTGCCGTTGGCGGAGTGGAACCTGGACGATCTGTTTGCGCTGACGGATGGGGGAACGCTGCGGGTACAGCAGAGGGCGCGCGACTTCCTGCGCGACTGGCGCGAGCGGGTATTGGCCTGTGGCAGCGACGGGGCACGGCTGCGGGCGGACGAGGCGGCGCGTGATCTGGTGCGTCGGCGCGAATCGCTGCTGAAGAAGGCGCGTTCGCGCTTCACCAACCCGCAGGCGCTGACACAATGGAGCGGCCAGTCGGGCGCTTCTCGCTACAACTATCGCTGGCCGACGGTGAGCCGGTTCCACCTTGACCTGTACGCGGCGTTGCAGAGGGAGGACGGGTGATGCTCGATCCGAATGGCCGCAGCCTGTACACGAGCCTGCTCACACCACCGCCCGGATACTCGCTGGACCAGGCGCTGGGCACGACCTTCTCGCTGGATATTCCGACGCTGCTGACCATTCCCGTTCATCTCTCCCTGCTGGGGGCGGAGCGGCGGGATGACGGGATCGCGGTGTACGAGTCGGTCCGCCGCACGATGGATCGGGTCACGCTCTATCTCCAGCGCGGCCAGATGCGAGCGCCGAAAGACGGTGAACCCCTGTTCGGGCTGCTGGAGCCGTGCATGGTGGAGGTGGAGCCGCCCGGCGACGGGGTGTTTCACCCCAAGGTCTGGGTGCTGCGCTTCCGGCCGGACGAGGGGGTGCGGCAACCGCCGCTGCTGCGGGTAGCGATTCTGTCTCGCAACGTGACCGACGATCGCTCCTGGGATCTCTCGCTGCAGCTCGATGGCGAGCTGGGCGACGAAAGTATTGAGGCGAACCGGCCGCTGGCGCGGCTGCTAGAGAGCCTGCCGGGACTGGCTACGCGCGAGGTCGATGCGGACCGGCGGGCGCAGGCGCGGGAGCTGGCTTGGGATCTGATGTCCTGCAAGTTTGCGTTGCCCCCTGGTGCCGAGAGTCTGGAGTTTACGGTTCCGGGCCTGCCGGGGATGCGTTGGGAACCCGAGAAGAGCGATCGCCTGGCAGTGATCTCGCCGTTTCTGAAGGATGCCGCGCTGAGTCGGCTGGCCGGTGCCAGCGCTGGTCCGGTGGCGCTCATTTCGCGTCCGGAGGTGCTGGAGCAGGTTTCGCCGGATGTCTGCGGCGCCTTCGATGGCTGTTACGTGCTGCACGAGGCGGCCGAGACGGTGGACAACGAGGGCGAGATCGACCACGACACCCACGGGCTGCACGCCAAGGCATGGATTAGCGAACGAGGTACTCGTACCTCGATCACGCTAGGGTCGGCCAACGTGACGGATGCGGCGTTGCTGGGGCAGCACAACCTCGAGGTGATCGCGACCCTGAAAGGCCCTCGGCGCAAACTGGGTGGCATCGACGACCTGCTGGGCGAAAAGGGCCTTGGGGGCGTGCTGCAGCGCTGGGAGCCCGGGGAGCGCGCGGCGCCCGAGGATGCAGAACTCGTGAGGGCGCGCGAGCGGCTGGAGTGGGCGCGTGCCGAACTTGCGCGCGGTGGGTTGCGGGTGGTTTGCGAGGCGGGCAGTTCGGAGGATATGTGGCGGTGGTGGCTGGTCGGGCATGTGGAACTGCCGGAGTCGGTGAATTGCCGCGTGTGGCCGGTGAGCCGGTCACCCAGTGATGCGGTAGCGCTTGGGGCGGGCGGTGACGCAGGGAGAAGCGAGTTGCCGTATGGCGGCGTGTCGCATCTGACCGGGGTCATTGCCTTTGTGCTTACGGATCCGGCGGCGGACCACGCGCTGCGCTTTGCACTGAACCTGCCGATCGAGGGCTTGCCGGCAGAGGAGCGCGAGGCGGCCATCCTGCGTGCCGTGGTGGAGAATCGGGACGGGTTCCTGCGGTATCTGATGCTGCTACTGGCGAACGACGATGCCGCCGCTGGTGCTTTTATACCGATGGCGGGAAGCGGTCACGGGCACTGGCAAAGGGTGGTGCTGGACGAACTGCCGCTTTTGGAAGAGATGACTCGGTGCTACAGCCGGGAGCCGGAGCGCCTGCGGGATATCGCCGAAATGATCGAGCGCCTGCAGGGGCGCCTGGGCACATCTGACCTGGTGCCGCCGGAGTTCGAGGCGTTGTGGCGGACGTATCAGGAAGCGATGGAGCACCGTGATGGCCGGCATTGAGGGCTTCGATGCCGGGCTGGTACTGGATGGGCTCAAGCCCTTTCAGCGCCGCACTGTGGATTACGCCTTCCAGCGGCTATTCGACCCGGCCGGCAGCGGGCGCTTTCTGGTGGCCGACGAGGTGGGGCTGGGCAAGACGCTGGTCGCTCGGGGGGTCATCGCGCGCAGCCTGGAGGCGCTGAGCGGACAGGGGGAGCGCGTCGACATCATCTACGTGTGCTCGAACGCGGCAATTGCGCAGCAGAACATCCGCCGGATGAATGTACTCGAGGACAGCCATTTTGAACGGGCCAGCCGCTTGACCCTGTTGCCCGAGACGGTTCATCAGCTCAACCGGAATCCGGTCAATTTCATCAGTCTGACCCCGGGGACCACCTTCAACCTTCGCTCCAGCACGGGGATCGCACGGGAGCGGGTGCTGCTGTTCCATCTGCTCGACGGGATGGAGGGTCTGAGCCCGACGGGTCTGAGCAAGGTGCTCCAGTGCAACGTGGGGGAACGCTGGCCGCAATTGCTGCAAGAGGGGCCGGAGGAGATCGAGGCCGACCTGGCCGCCGCGTTTCTAGAGGATATGCGCCAGCAGACGGAACTGCGCGGAGAGCTGCAGCGGATGTGCGAGGTCTTTGAACTACCAGAAGCCGAGTGGCCGGCGGAGACGAATGCCGAGCGCAATGCCCTGGTGGGCCGGCTGCGCCGCAGGCTCGCGCGCGTCTGTCTGGATGCGCTGCGCCCATCGCTGGTGATCCTGGACGAGTTCCAGCGGTTTTCCGACCTGCTGAACGGGGAGACAGAAGAAGCCGAACTGGCCAATGACCTGTTCTCGCTGGAGGGTGCGCGGCTCTTGCTGCTGTCGGCAACTCCGTACCGGATGCTGAGCATGCACGGGGAGTCGGAGGAGGATCACCACCAGAACTTCCTGGATACGGTGGGGTTCCTGTACGGCGACGCGCACGAGGTGGACGGACTGCGTTGGGCACTGGAGACCTATCGCCGCGGCTGCCGGCAACTGGCAGAGGGCGATCACGAGGGTATTCAGCAGGCGCGTGAGGGGCTTCAATCACGGTTGCTACGGGTGATGTGCAGAACGGAGCGCGTGGGCCTGACGCGCCGGCGCGATGCCATGCTTTCCGGGGACGAGCACGTCGTGGATCTGGCGCCCCTGGATCTCGAATATGCCCGGAACATCGATTCCACGGCGCATGCGGCGGGATTGCCGGATGTCATCGAGTACTGGAAGTCGGTGCCGTTCATGCTCAGCTACATGCGCGGTTATCAGATGCGCCGGGAGCTGGATGCCATTGCGACCAAGCCACCAAAGAGGCTTCGGCGGGCGATCGCGCGGGGAATGGGGCTCAGTACGATCGACGTCAATCGCATTGAGGCTTATGAGTCGCTGGATATTCCGCACGCCCGGATGCGCGGATTCATTGAAGAAACCGTGGGTGCTGGTCTGTGGGAGCTTCTGTGGTTGCCGCCTTCGCTGCCCTATACGAAGCTGGCCGGGCCGTGGGCGCGGGCAGGGGAGGTCACCAAACAGCTCGTGTTCTCGGCCTGGAATGCCGTGCCGGATGCGATTGCGACGCTGTGCTCGTACGAGGCGCAGGCGAGGGCGTTTGGCCAGGTAGGCGGGGAGGTCGGGTACAGCAACACCTACGAACGGGTCCGGCCCCTGTTGCGATTCCAGACCGATGCGGATGGGCGCCTGACGGGAATGCCGGCCCTGGCCCGCATCATGCCGGCGCCTCGCCTGGCTCGCGAGGTGGATCCTTTGCGTCTGGCCATCACCCTTGGCAATGGTGAACCGCCGGCGCTCGACGTACTCCTCGCGGAGGCCACGCGGCAATGCCGTGATCTCCTCGCGGAACTACCACCAGGGGACGATCACGGGCGAGTCGACGAACGCTGGTACTGGGCCGCGATCGCGATGCTGGAACGGGATGCGCGCCTGATCGAGTGGATGCGGGCCACGAGTGGCTGGATCGAGGCCATACCTGACCGGGAAGACAGCGAGCAGTTTCGTACCCATCGGGACCAGATGATCCGAGCGATGAAGGGGGAGCTGGAACTTGGGCGGCGCCCGCCGGATCTTGCCGAAGTTCTGGCCCGGTTCGCGCTTGGGGGCCCCGCGGTTTGCGCGCTACGTGCATTGCGGCGGGTGGCTACGGATATCGACTGGAATGATCCGGCACTGTTGCTGGGGGCCGCGCGGGTGGCCAACGGGTTTCGTACCCTCTTCAACCTGCCCGAGAGCGTGGTCCTGATCCACAACCGCGATGCAAAGCCCTATTGGCGGCAGGCATTGGACTACGCGGTGGAAGGCAATCTGCAGGCGGTCCTGGACGAACAGGTGCATCTGTTGCCGGAACAACTTGGAAGGGTGGAGGCATCCGCGACCGAGCGTATTGATGCAGTGGCACGAGCTGTGACGGAATCACTATCGATGCGGGCTGTCGGACTCAAGGTAGACGACGTTAGAGTCCAGAAGCGTCGTATGAAAGTCGATACCTTCTCAATTCGGTGCAGGTTCGCGCTGAGATTCGGCGATGTACGGGATGATACCGATGGCACCGTAGCCCGTGCCGATTCAGTGCGTGCGGCCTTTAATTCACCCTTTCGTCCTTTTGTGCTGGCCAGCACTTCGGTCGGGCAGGAAGGACTGGATTTCCACACTTGGTGTCACTCGGTGGTGCACTGGAACCTGCCGTCGAATCCGGTCGATATGGAGCAGCGCGAAGGGCGAGTTCATCGCTACAAGGGCCACGCGGTGAGGAGGAACGTCGCCCAGCACATCGGCCTGGCCGCCCTTGCGGACTGGGAAGATGGCGGAGACCCGTGGGCTCGTCTGTTCGAGTGCGCCGAAGCGACGGAGTTTGGTCAGCAATCCGACCTGGCACCGTGGTGGATCTACGAGGCCGGGGACGCACGCATTAAGCGGCGAGTCCTGCTCTTGCCGCTGAGCCGCGATGTGGGGCGCCTCAAGCGCATGAAGCGGCAACTAGCGCTCTACCGAATGGTGTTTGGCCAGCCGCGTCAGGAAGACCTGATCGCCTATCTCGATCATGCCCTGCCGGAGGACGCGCCAGAGGACTGGCAGATTTCTCTACTTCCTCCCCCGACGTAACTTCTGGATCCTGATTTCGCAAGAGCTGAGAGGCATTGCGTCGGAAGCCATCCTGATCGAAGCCTTTGAGCCCCGCCAGAATCGCAAGCGTGGCGATGATCTCTCCGCCGTCGAATAACTGCAGAAGGAAGACCCTGAGGTAGAGAAACGCAAAGCGCAGGCGGTACTGGCCAAGCTCGCCAATAAGTTCTAGCGATTTGCGATGTGTGGCCGGAGGCCTAAAGTCATTGGCTGAGTTGCGCCATGCGCTGGTGCTTGTTCAGTGGGAGTGGATATTGACGAGATTCCCAGATCCCCATTTGTATGGCTTGAGGGGATCTGGGATTTACGTGGATAGGGTCATCCGGCGCGGCGACGAGAGTCGTGGTTGATGAGGGGCGGAATCCAGACTTTTCGACCTCCGCAAGGGGATTGCCAGTACCGGTGCATCGGCGCCTGAGATGAGCTCTGCAAGGTCGCATCCGTTTGTGCGCTGCAGCCATCCAGGCCACGCACAACCGTTGCCATCGGTGCTGAATAGCTGTTGCCGTTGCGGTAGGCAACGATGAGTGCCCACAGCGTGTGATAGGCGTCTGCGTCCATCTGCTTTAGGGAAAGCAGCGGTTCCTGGAGAACGTATTCGATGAGCTCTTCATGGGAGCGAGTAGGTACCCGTTCGGCGAATTCCGAAGCAAGGACAATCTTGCCGATGTCATGCATCAGGGCCAGTAGTATGCCGGCTTCCGTTTGCAGCGTCGGCAATGCCATGGTCCGACCTACCGCATGTACCGCTTCGGCGAGTTCGAGGCTGTGGGCGATCAGCCCGCCGGTCTTGGCATGGTGGCATCGCTTGGATGCCGGGAGCGTGAGGTACTGGATGGCGAATTCCTGATCCGAGAAGGCCTCACTGACGAATTCTCGGTAGGGCTCAACAGAAAGGTTCTCCACCACATTGACCAGGCGCTGCAGGCTGCCAGGGTCGGGTGCGCGGTGGACGGGGAGAAGATCCAGCGGCCCCTTCTCGGGCAGTGCCGACCCGACTTCTGGATAAGCCACAACGTGTCGCTGTCCACGCTCTGTATCGATGGTGTGGAGGGCCAGGGATCGGAACTGACCCCCTCCCAAGGGATGTCCTTCCCAGTCTCGAATCCTTGCGAAGGCCGTGAAATAACCGGTCGAATCGTAGACCCGAAGTCGGTAGTAGGGTTCTCCGCTAGGAGCTCGGCCTTCGCACTGGATTTCGACCCGTGCGGCGAAAATGACGGGCTCATAGCATGCGATGTCATCCATCCCGACCATTCGCTGTAGTTCTTGAACGTCCTTAGCCTTCATTGCGCACCTCCGTGTGCTCTTCGGCGTTCCCTTGGAGAGAACGCAGGAGACGATCCATGGCGGAACCATCCTGGCGTGTCAGGTTAGGGACGTACCGCGAATACACGCGGAACAACATCTCGGTCGTGGTATGGCCCAGTTGCCTGGCGATCCACTCCGGGTTCTCTCCAGACGCCAACCAAAGCGTGGCGGCGGTATGCCGGCACTGGTAGGGCTGGCGAGGCTCAAGCCCGAGATAGCGGAGTAATGGATACCAAACCCGCTGAGTGACGTTCTTGGTGTCCAGTGGCCGGCCGGCCTTCGTGACGAAGACGTATTCCTGTTTGCCAGTGGCTCGGAACTGTCGCTGCAGGGCCTCTGCGACCACGGAAGACATGGCGACCTCACGCTGTGAGCCGTCGTTCTTGGTGTATTCCGTCCGCCCCTGGTTGTAGGTCTCGCGAATCAGAATCTGGCCTTTCTCGAAGTCCACGTACTTCCACTTCAGGCCGTGCACTTCACCGGTTCTCAGTCCTGTGAAAAGCCGCACGATGAAGTAGTCGCGGTAGTCGGCTCGAACCGTATTGATGATCTTCTGCGTTTCCTCCCACGTGAACGGCATGATCTCCTTACGTGGTTGTTTGAGCCGTTTCAGATTGTTCATCGGGAACGTAAACTGGAAGCGGTCAGCGGCTTCGGCCAGGACCATCGAGAGCACCCCGAGGGTGTGGTTGATGGTCTTTGGGGACAGGGTCGCGTTGCCTTTCCGGCCTGGAACTTTGGCGAGCTCGGACCGGAAGGCAAGGATGTCCGCTTTGCTGATGTCGCTGACCCTTTGATCACCGAAGTAGGGCAGCAGGTGTCGTCGCAGGGAGCCGCGGTTGGTCTCCAGCGTCTTGAAGCGCCAGGCGACCTCGTTTTCTTGCAGCCACTGTTCCGCGAAATCGCGAAACAGTGGGGTGCTGGCCGTTTCGACGTCCGCTTCGTTCGGGGCGGCGCCTTCCAGCTCGGCGGCGAACCTGACCGCTCGGCTGCTGTTGGGAAAGTACCGACTGTATTCGAAGGTGCCAAGAGTGATCTCGGCTTCGATCTTCTTCGCGACTTTCTCCATGTTTCGCCGGTTGGCTGCGGTGTCATCTAGAGTTGTGCACTCGCGGCACCGAACGCGCTTATAGAAGAAGTCGAAGTAGAGCTTCCCGGTGTCTTTTCTGGCGCGCACTCTAGCCATGACACGCCCCCCCGCTGGCCATGGGGATGGAGGGTACCCCGCCGTCCGTATCCATCATGTCCCGTTCGATCGTTTCCCAGATGAAAAGGATCTTGCGACCGCCGAATGGCCGAAAGTAGTGAATTCCCTCAATGAGGACGCTGTCCTTGAGGCGTTCACGGATCGTGCGCGTGTCGTAGTGGATCCGTTCGGCGAGACCTTCTGTGGTCAGGTACGTGTAGCTCATGTATCGTCCCTCTTATCGATGAAGTCCATTCGTTTCGTGTGTAGCGTATGCGCTTCACACAATGTCAATCGTACACAATCGATGTAGCGTGTCAACTACAAATGGAGTGCTCGGGCGTCATGGCTATACGCATCAAGCTGAAAGAGCTCGTAGCGGAGAAGGAATATCAGGAGGGACGGGTGGTTACCTTTAAGGAAATCGCCGAAGAGGCTGGGGTCCACCGCGTTACGCTTTCGAAGATAGCCAACAACAAGGGCTATAACGTTGGTACGGACACCCTGGACCGCCTGTGCAAGTACTTTGGCTGCCGCATCGAAGAACTTGTTGAGTTCGTCGACGAAGGAGATGCGTCGGACCGTTCCTGAGGACAGGCCGCCGGGATGCGCTCGGAGGACTTCTAACCGGCCACAAGGCACGGAATTTGTCACGGAGCCAGGTACTCGTAGGGCACAAGTAGCCCCAGCAGCGTGTTACAGGTTTGTCACAGAAGTGGCACGAGAGTGTCACGGGACGTGACCTGACCCAAAACGAAAAAGGGACCAGCGACTGTAAGTCACTGATCCCTTTCTCAGGAATATGGCGCGCCCGGAAGGATTCGAACCTCCGACCACCTGGTTCGTAGCCAGGTACTCTATCCAGCTGAGCTACGGGCGCGTCGTCTGGAGGCGCGCATTATCGCGATTGCCCCCGGTGGATGCAAGCCGTTCGCGCCGATTCGTCTCCAGCGGCTATGGCTTGCCCGGTTTCCCGGCTCTCGGCATGGGGTGATAAGGGGTGCTGCGCACGCGATCGTGTTCGTGCATGCGGTAGTGGACGAAGGCGTCCGGGTCCTCGAAGTGCAGAAAGGGGTTGCCGGCGTCCTCTTCTTCCAGCGTGGATTCGGGTTTTTCCGCGTAGTTGTGGCCTGGATGGATGCAGGTGTGCGGCGGGAGGCCGTCACGCAGCCCATTGAGGGTGTGGAACATCTGTTCCGGGTTGCCCCCCTCGAGGTCGCAGCGGCCGCAGCCGAAGACGAACAGGGTGTCGCCGGTGATCAGGTCGTCGCCCGCCGGCAGATGGAAGCACGCGGATCCCGGGGTATGGCCCGGGGTATGCAGGAAGCGGATCTCGGTGTCGCCCAGGCGCATTTCGTCGCCGCCGTGGTGCAGCTGTGGGCGCTCGAGTTGCTTGCCCCAGAATTCGGCCTCGGGCTTCAGCAGGTGCAGACGCGCGTTGGGGTAGTGCTCGAGGATGGCTTCGACCCCGTTGATATGGTCGTGATGACTGTGGGTCAGCAGGATGTCGGATATCTCGACCCCTTGCTCGCGCGCCTGGCGGATGATGGCCTCCGGCTCCCATGCCGGATCGACCACGGCGCCGCGATGGCTGGCGCGATCCTCGATCAGGTAGACGAAGTTTTCCATCGGTCCCAGTTCCTGGCGATAGATGTGATAGGGCAGTTGGCTGCGGTCCATGGGCTCTCCGTGAGTCGTAGCGGGTCTGGTATGGTCGAGCGTGAATCCCATCCTGTTACCAGAAGGAGCGTGATGCCAAATTCCGAGCATGCGTCTGATGTCTCCGTGGTTCCTGGCGAGGTAGACGCGGAGGCCGACTGGGAGGCCCGCTATCAGGCCGGATCCACGCGCTGGGACCGGGGTATGCCCAGCCCGTCCCTGGAGTGCTGGCTGGACGTCACCGACCTGGCGCCGGGGGGCCGCATTGTGGTCCCGGGCTGCGGTTTCGGGCACGAGGTTCCGGCACTGGCCGAGCGTGGTTTTCACGCGATCGGCGTCGATGTGGCCCCCACGCCGGTGCGCCACCTGCGGGAACGCCTGGCGGCCGCCGGTCTGCAGGCCGAGGTCGTACAGGCGGATATGCTGGCCTGGCAGCCGGAAACCCCGGTAGACGGGGTCTACGAGCAGACCTCCTTGTGCGCGCTGGCGCCCGCGCAGTGGGATGCGTACGCCGCGCGCCTGCACACCTGGCTGCGCCCGGGAGGCGAGCTGTTTGCCTGTTTCATGCAGACCGGTGCCGAGGGTGGCCCGCCCTTTCACTGTGCCGAGCCGCAGATGCGGGTGTTGTTCCCGGACTCGCACTGGATCTGGAAAGACGCTCTAGGTCGTACCGATCACACCAACGGCAAGTTCGAGCTCCTGCACCGTCTGATCCGGCGCTGAGCGGTGTGGCGGTGCCCGCGTCGCTGTCGGGGGCGGCCGCAAAAAGAGAACGCCCGCGCCCTCGGAGAGGGGCGGGCGTCGGGTGCTTGCCCAGGGCCGACGGCGCTAGCCGTTGGCGACCTTGCGCTTGATCATCAGCGTTCCGTCTGCGCGTGGGCCGGCGGTCTTGGCGCTGGTGCCGCCCTTGCGCACGGGGCGTTTGCCGGGCGCGGCGGCGTAGGCCGGGCGCTTGCGGTTGGCCGGTGCCGGACCGCGCTTGCCGGCGCTGGGCTTGTCAAAGGCACGTGGGTTGTTGCCGGGGGCACCCGCGCGCGCCTTGTTGGCGGGCTTGCGCGGGGGGGCGCCACGATCTTCGCCGGCGCTGCTGGCCTGACCCGGACGCGGTGCCTGGAGGGTGAGTTCCAGGCGGCGGTTGGCCACATGGATGTTGCCCAGGCGGCGGATGGCCGCGGCGTCCAGCGAGGCCGGGAGGTCCACATGGCTGTGGTCTTCGCGCAGGCCGATGCGGCCGATATCGCGGCCGTTCAGGCCGCCCTCGTTGGCGAGCGCGCCGACGATGGCGCCGGGCGCGACGCCGTTATTGCGGCCAACCGGCATGTAGTAGCGCACCATGTCGGCTTCGGGTTCGCGATCCTTGCCGCGTGACGGGCGTTCGCCGCGCGGCTTGCCGTCGCGGCGCGCCGGGCCGTGTTCGCCCCGCGGGTTGCGGGCGGCAGCCAGAACCGGGTCGGCCCCGGCCTGGGCGCTGGCGTCCAGCGGGCTGCCGGCGGTCGCGAGGGCGATCAGCGCGGTGGCCAGTTCACGCTCGCTGGCCCCGGTGTCGGCCAGCAGGCGGTCCACCAGTGCCGTGTGCGCGCGCGCGGACTCGTCGCTCAGCAGCGCCTGCACGCGTTCGGCGAAGCGCGCCTCGCGGCGTGCCTGTACCGCCTGGCGATCGGGGATGGGCTGTTCCCGCACCGGCTTGCCGGTCAGGCGTTCGATATCGCGCAGCATGCGGCGCTTGCGCGGTTCCAGGAACAGAATGGCGCGGCCCTTGCGCCCGGCACGGCCGGTGCGGCCGATGCGGTGGACATAGACCTCGGCATCGCCCGGGGCATCGAAGTTAAATACGTGGCTGATGCGCGGCACGTCGATACCGCGCGCGGCCACGTCGGTCGCGACGATGACATCCAGCCGCCCGTCGCGCAGATCCTGCACCACGCGTTCGCGCTCGCCCTGTTCCATGTCGCCGTTCAGCGCCGAGGCGGCAATGCCGGCCTGGAGCAGTGCATCCGCGATCTCGACGGTGGAGGCCTTGGTGCGGGCGAAGACGACGGCGCCGTCCAGGGCGTCCTCGGTCTCCATCAGGCGGGTCAGCGCCTCCAGTTTGTGGCGCGCGTCCACCAGGCAGTAGCTCTGGTCAATATCGGTGCCGGCCTCGTTGCCCGCGCCGATGCGGATCTCGCGGGGTTCGCTCATGTAGCGGTGCGCGATACGGCGGATCGGTGCCGGCATGGTGGCGGAGAACAGGGTGGTCTGACGCGTGGCCGGGGTTTGTTCGAGGATCCATTCGATCTCCTCGACAAAGCCCATCCGCAGCATCTCGTCGGCCTCGTCCAGGATCACCATGCTCAGGCCGTTCAGGTCGAGGGTGCCGCGCTTGATGTGGTCAACCACGCGCCCGGGGGTGCCGACCACGATCTGGGGACCCTTGCGCAGGGCACGCAGCTGCTCGCCCATGGGTTGACCGCCGTAGACCGGTAGTACGTCGATCGACGCGAACGGCTGTGCAAACGCGGTCAGGGCCCCGGCGACCTGGTTGGCCAGCTCGCGGGTCGGGGCGAGGACCAGCGCCTGCGGGTGGCGCTGGTCGGCGTCAATGCGCTCGATCAGCGGCAGCCCGAATGCGCCGGTCTTGCCGGTGCCGGTCTGGGCCTCACCGAGCACGTCGTGGCCTTCCAGCAACGCGGGGATGCAGGCGGCCTGGACGGGGGTGGGGGAGGAAAAGCCCATGTTCGACAGGGCGCGGACCAGCGTCTCGGACAGGCCGAGCTGGGAGAACGAGGGGGAATCAGACATTCAGGGGTACTCACGAGGGCCGGAATCCGAGACCCCGGTCAAAAAAACGGATGGCAAACGCAAACCAAGAACTATACAGGAAAAGAGTGGGTAACAACCGAAAAGTTCAAGAAAACTTTCGTGCTACCGGGTAGGAGTCAGCATTTCGGCATATAGGTAGTCGGTAATAACCTTGTTGTGATTCTGTATGCGTGGTCTATCTTTGCCCGCTGTTTGGTCGTTTGATTCCTGCAGGATGCAGGAAGACCGGACGCGAACGCGGGACGGAAACGCCGCCAGTTCACCCCCAGGTGAGCGGTGCTCCGGTTGGTACGCGACCCCCGGAACCGAGGGAGCAGGGGTAGCGGCCGACCCGCGACTGTTGATCACGGAAAAGGTGGCTTGCCCCCGTTGGTCCCGTGCCACAGTCGCGAGTTCCCGCGCGGTTCCCCTCGTTCGAGCAGAGGAAACAAGCGCATGCATCGTAGAGAGTTCCTGAAGGGCGGTATGGCCCTGTCTGCAGGCTTCGCTGTGCCCGGTACGATCGGCCTTCTGGCCTGGTCCCCCCGGGCTGAGGCGGCCGACCTGAGTATCGACCTGTCGGCACGCCGCGGCGATGTCACCATGATTGATGGCACAACGGCGCTGATGTTCGGCTTCTCGGCCACCGGGGCGATGAGCTGGCCAGGGCCCACGCTGGTCTGCCAGGAAGGCGACAGTATTACCGTCAATCTGGACAACACCCTGCATACGCCGGTGGCGTTCAAGGTCGGGGCGACCAATATCCGTTACCAGGCCAGTGCCCAGAACCAGATCTCTTTTACGTTTTCGGCCCCGCCGGCCGGGACCTATCTCTACTACGACGACCAGAACAACGGCGTAAACCGCATTATGGGGCTGCACGGGACCCTGGTGGTGATGCCGGCCGGGATCAAGGACCGACCTTTTGTCGGCGGGCCGCAGTTCGTGCGCCAGTACAAGTGGATGTTCAGCAACGTCGACCCGGCCTGGGGCGAGCAGGTCCGCAACCTGGGGGATTACCAGGTCAGCGCCATTGATCCCGACAGCTTCAATCCGCGGTATTTCACCATCAACGGCCAGGCGTACGAGAACACGCACGAGTACAACACCGAATTGATGGGGCACTACGACGAGGCCGCGTATGTGCGCATGCTCAATGCGGGCGGCATCGTCCATGCGCCGCATTTCCACGGCAATCATGTCGAGATGGTCACTATCAACTACGAGCGCTTCAGCGCACCCTTCAAGAACAAGGACGCCGTGTCCATGTTCCCGCTGGACGTGCGCGACGTGATCTTTCCCTTCAAGGCCCCGCCGGATGCCTATCCGCCGGTCTCCACCAATCAGATTCAGCACTTCCCCATGCACTGCCATGTGGAGATGTCGCAGACCGCAGGCGGTGGATCCTATCCCCACGGGGCGCATGCGCCGATCGTGATGGGTGCGGCACCGCAGACGGAGTCGGATCTGACTCGAAAAGTGGACGAGTTGTCCTGAACCCCACCTGGACAAACGGATTGCAAGGGAGCAAGAAATCATGAGCAGAAATCGAGATGGCGGCGGCATGGGTGGCGGTTGCGATGCCGGGATTACCGGTAATTGCGGGCTGCATATCGATGCACCGAACACCCCCAACCGGGTCACACCCGATGTGGAATTTTTCCTGAACACCTTCATGCAGGGCAGTCAGGTCATCAACGGTGTCGAGGTCCCGATCTGGGGCTTCAACATGGACGGCGGCATGGGCGGTGGCGGCATGGGCGGCGGTGGCGGAGGCGGCGGCATGGGTGGCGCCATGCCTTCGCCCCCGATGCGCGTGCGCCAGGGTCAGATCGTGCATACGCATCTGAATGCGATGGCAATGATGGCCCCCCATACGGTGCACCACCACGGGATCGAGCCTGACACCTTCAACGACGGGGTGGGCCACTACTCGTTCGACGTCCTGGGGCAGTACACCTACCAGTGGCGCGCCTCGCAGGCCGGGACCTACTTCTATCACTGCCATACCAATACCGTCCTGCATGCAGAGATGGGCATGTACGGCGCGTTGATCATTGATCCGCCGAGCGGACCGGGCACGGTCTACGAGGGTGGGCCGAGTTACACCGTGGAGGCCATCTGGGCCGTCGACGACATCGACATGAACTGGCACTGCCTGCCATGGGACGCGGCGCTCTGCGGCGGGGATGCCGGACTGAACGACTTCAATCCGGAGATCTTCTGCATCAATGGCGTGGGCGCTGACCTGAGCGAGACCGATCCCTCGGTGGTGGTCAATGCCTCGCGGCTGGATCGCGTACTGCTGCGCTACATCATGGCGGGATATGTCCCGCAGCGGGTGCGTTTCCCGCAGGAGCTGGGCCCGATCCAGGTGGTCGCCGAGGATGGTCGCCCGTTGCCGCAGATCGAGACGATCCCGGCCGGTGGGGAGATCATCATGACGGCGGCCGAGCGCTATGACCTGATCTTCGAACCGCAGCAGGCCGGGTCCTTCCCGGTGGATATCGATTTCTTCGATTTCCGCGCGGCGAACGGGATGCTGAAGCCGATCGGGTCCATCCGCACCCGTTTCAACATCTCCTGACAGCCGGGGTTCATCCGGATGCCGGTGTAACCGGCTGCAGTCGGCCCGGCCGGATCCCGATCCGGCCGGGCCCATTGATGGGAGCGCACAATGAATCTTTTTTACAAGCCGCTGGCCATGGTCGGGGTTGCCTGGCTAGTCGCCGTGGTCGCCGTTGTGCCCGCCTTCGCGAGCGGTCAGCAGGCGGACCAGCAGCTCTACCAGGCCGTGGCGCGTGGCGACATCGACCAGGCCGAGTCGCTGATCGCGCAGGGTGCGGACGTGAACCAGGCCCATCGACCATGGGAACTGACCCCGTTGCTGGTGGCGGTCGGAATCGACGAGACGCTGACCGATCGCCTGCTGGAGGCGGGCGCCGATGTGAACGCGCGCGAGCGCGAGGGTGTAACCGTGCTGATGAAGGCCGTGCATGGTGGCGATGCCGGCATCGTTCGGCGTCTGCTGAAGGAGCCGGACCTGGACGTGGATGCCCGTGGTCCGAGGGGCAATACGGCGCTGACTTATGCGGTCCTGTACGGCTATCCGGCGATGGTGGAAGCGCTGGTGAATCGAGGGGCCGATGTCGATGTCGTACGTGGCGATGGCGCCACGCCGAAGTCACTGGCCCTGCACATGCATGGGCTGGCGCTGGCTATGCCGGAGGACGAAGCGGGGGACAGCACGGACCATGGCGAGGATGCGGCCCACTCGCATGAACACCACCACGGCCATTCCCATGCGCACGACTCCGGGGCAGGCGCGGCCGAGCATCAAGCCATGGATGGGCCGCATGACCACCATCGTTCGCGCACGGAGGCGGTGGATTCGTACAGCCGGGTGTTGGCGACGCTTGCGCGGGCCGGCGCGACGGACGCGGGCGAGCCACCGCAGCCAGGCGATTCCGGGGGGCATCATGGCCATCATCACCACTAGCCATGCCGCGAGCGCGCGGCACCGCCTTTCCCGGCCCTGCATTGTCCCACCCTTTGTGTCGGGATATAGTCCACTCAACAATCGATGCTGGATGCGATATGTCTCTTAATCCCACGGACCTGTTCAATCTTCTGGCCGACGAGACGCGTCTGCGTTCGCTCCTCCTGATGCAGCAGGAGGGGGAGCTCTGTGTGTGCGAGCTGACGCATTCGCTGGAGATGTCGCAACCCAAGGTCTCGCGGCACCTGGCTGCCTTGCGGCAGCATGGAGTAGTGAGTACGCGGCGCGAGAGTAACTGGATCTATTACCGCCTGGCGCCGGATCTTCCGGACTGGGCCGCCGAGGTGCTCAGCTGTACCCAGCGGGCGACGGGGGGTTCGCAGCCGTTTGTGGGCGATTGCGAGCGTCTGGCTACGGCCCCGAGCCGGGCCGAGTTCCTGAATACGGCCTGAGTGCCCCGGGTGGGGTACGCAAAAGGCCGGGGCCATCGGGCGCCCGGCCTTTTTTGTGGTTTCCGGAATGTACTGCCGCCTGGTGCGGCAGCAACGGCCGCCGTCAGTGCGGTTCGCGGTGCACGCAGTTCAGGATCGCGGTCGCAATGTCACCGGCCTCGATGCCGGGTGCATCCATTCCGATTTCCTTCATGCAGGTGGCCGCCGCGCCACGCAGGGCTTCTTCCTCCAGCGGCTGGCCGTGCAGTGCATCGGCCAGCCGGTCCATGCCGTCCTCGGGAAATACCGTGAAGTCGCCGGAGAGCAGCAGGTCGGCGATGCGGTCGTCCTTTTCCAGCAGCTGTGCGCGTATCAGGCCGCCGGGCGCCTTGTGCGCGCCCTCTGTGAGATGCGTCCCGGCCGCGATCTTGACGCCCATTTCCACGAATTTCCGCCCCTTTCGGTAGGTCCACTCGGGATCGGTCAGCTCGCTCACCTGCTCCTCGATCGCGGCATTTTCCTCGGCGGTGGGCTCGCTCATCTCGACCTCCACCGCGAGATCCTGTGCCACCCGTTTCAGGAAGGCGTCGCGCACCGTCTCGCGGGCCGGTATCTCGCCAAGTTCGCGGGACAGCGTAGTGATGTAGTCCTCCATGCCGGCGCGCAGCTTGTCGCGGAACTTCTCCGACGGCACCTTGAGGCAGCGCGCCATGGTGGCGGTGTCGAAGTCGAACATGAAGCTGCCGACCATCACCGTCGCGTTGCCGATGCTGGCGGCTCCGGTACCACCGATCTTGCGGCCGTCCACGTGGATGTCGTTGACCGGACGGAAGGTCGCGTTCACGCCCAGGTCCTGATAGGTGTTGATCACCGGGTCGATGAACTTTCTGTAGATGTCGGCGACGATCCGCGGCGCCTTCGACGACGGATAGATGAAGTGGAAGAACATCTGGTTGTGGTCCAGGTAGACCGCACCACCGCCGACGTGCCGGCGGATGATGGGCAGGTTCTGTTCCTTGCAGAAATCCTCATCCGCCTCCAGGGCGATCTCCTGGTGCAGGCCCACACAGACGTAGGGCTCGTCCGGGTTGACCAGGGTGAGCACCGGGTCGTCGTCCTTGCCCATGGCCTCGGCGATGCCGTGGTAGACGGCCTGGGAGCGCACGGCCGGCTGCTGGCCGAAGTCGATTACGCGTAAACGCATAGCGGTTTCCTTGTCTTTTTCGTGAGGCAGTCGGTCAGAATTCTGCATTCCAGGTGAGCCCGAAGCCGCGGCCCGGGGCCCAGATGTCCTGTACACCGTTGGCCGGGTCCAGGCGCGCCTCGGTCATCTCGTTGACATGCTCGCGGTAGGTCTTGTTCGCAATGTTGGTCACGCTGAACGTGAGCTCATTGGAACGGAAGCCCGCGCTCGGCCCGAAACGGTAGCCCACGGCGAGATCGGCGGTGGCGAACCCTGAAGTATTGCGTTCGCTGTTTTCCGTAAAGATGTCAGCAGTGCGGCTCTGGCTCGCCACGGCGCGCAGACGCGCATCCCACTGCCAGCCCCGGGCCACGGTCTGACTCAGACCGATACTGGCCTCTGGCGGCGGCATCTGGGTCAGTGGCTCGTCGAAGCGGCTGTCGCGATTCTGCCCGCGGATCCAGGTGCCGCTCGCGTAGCCGGTGATCGCGTCGGTGAAGGCATGCTCCAGCAAGGCCTCGACGCCATGGATGCGGGCCTCGTCGAGGTTGATGGTTTCCTTGGTAGGCTGTGGCGCACCTTCGACCACCCGTCCGCCAATGTAGTCGCGGATCCGGCTCTCGTAAGCCGAGACGGTATAGGAGGTGGCGCCGATCCGGCCGCGGGCTCCGACTTCGAAGGTGCGGTTGCGTTCCGGATCCAGCTGCGGGTTGCTCTGCCAGGTAAAGCCGTCGCTGTAGGGGTAGGTCAGGTAGCGCTCCAGCAGGCTGGCGGAGCGGTAACCTTCGGACAGGCTGAAGTAGGGATTGAAGGCCTCGTCCAGGTGCCAGGTGAGCCCGGCCGACCAGCTGAAGTTGCGGTCGGTCTTGTCCAGCGGTTCGGAAACCCCCATGGCGGCATCGGCGCTTCCGCGCACTTCGTCATAGCGGGCGCCAAGATTGACGGTTGCCGAGTCAAGGTAGGTCTCGTGCTGGACGAAGACCCCTGTGGATTCAATTCGGCCATTCTCGACCAGCGGCGTCGGCGCGGCATTTTCCGGTCGGAACCCGTTGGCCTCGGCGCCGATGAACGAAACGGGACTGGCACGAAGGCGCCAGGCCTCAGTACCGAACAGCAGAACCTGGTCATCGGCGGGCACCAGTTCTGTCTGCACGCGAAGTCCGTCCGTCGTGAAATCGGTATCCGAGGTACGGTAATCGCGTCCGAGTTCCGCGTTCCAGTCGTAGTTGCCCCGCGACAGTTCGTGCCGGTACACCGAGGCCTCGACGCGGGGTGCCCAGGCCCCGGACAGTTCGCCTTCGTAACGAAGCTCGAAGAGGTCGCGTGTCTGGCGCGGGGTGTAGTGGGTGTTGAGTCCCAGAGGGGGCGCGCCAGCGGGTAGTCCGCTGGGATCGTTCTCATTAAAGTTTCGCGAGGCGAGGTACCAGACGTCCTTGCGTTCGTCGCGCTGGGCGCGGAACTGGACCTCGTGGCCCGGCGCCAGCTTGCCGCGATAGCGCAGGTGGTAGGCGTTCTGTTCGGTGCCGGAGTCGCGCAGGCGGTCGCCGTCGCCGTTCTTGTAGTCGTCGGTGTTCAGATACGCGGTGGACAGGTCCAGCACGTTGCGGTCGTTGGAGACGGTCACGCCGACCGCGCCCCGGATGCCGTCATCCACCGAGGTGACACCCAGGCGCGAGAAACCGCGGGTTTCGGGCTCCTCGGTGAAGTCGCCGCCGCGGGTGATGATGTTGATCACGCCGCCCATGGCGCCGGCGCCATAGAGTACGGAGCTCGGACCGCGCACGATCTCGATGCGTTCGATCAGGTCCACGTTCACATAGGACGCCAGCGAACCACGCGCCGGTGGCTGCATGGCGTTGATGCGTACACCGTCCACCAGCACCAGGACCTGGTCGCGCTTGAGTCCGCGGATGATCGGATCGGAGCCCACCGATCCGTCCACCGCCGTGGCGATGCCCGGCTGGCCACGCAGCAGATCGCCCAGGGTGCGCGCCTCGCGGTTGCGGATCTCGCTGGACTCGATCACGGTAACGGAAGCGGGGGTCTCGTCAATCAGGGTTTCGTAACCGGTGGCCGTAACCGAAACCGTGCCGAGCGTTGGTGCACTTTCCTGAGCGGCGGCGAGGGCGGGTGTGGCCAGGAGGCTGGCGAGCGTCAGCCGGCCGAGAGTACGGCGTTTCATCAGCGAAAGGTCCCCAATAAGTTTTTCAGGACGCGCTAAAGTACGGTCGCCGCCGGCGGGTGGCAACTTAAACCCGGAAAGGCCGGGAGCATTCGCGCCGGTGGGCCGCCGCCGCAGCACAGCCGCCAACAGGGAGTCGTCACGATGATCGAGCTGGCAATTGTGGCCCTGACGACGTTCTTCGTGACGATTGGGCCGGTGGATGTGGCCGTGGTGTTCGCGATCCTGAGCCGGGGCGTGGACCCGGCGCAGCGCCGTGCGATGGCCATTCGCGGCGCGCTGGCCGCAACCGCGATCCTGCTGCTGTTTGCGCTGGTGGGCGAGGCCGTGCTGTCGCTGCTGGGGATCTCGCTGGCCGCGCTCTACACGGCCGGTGGCATCCTGTTGCTGCTGATCGGGATCGACATGGTGTTCGCGCGCAGCTCGGGGGGTGTTTCGGCCACGGCGGCGGAGACCCAGGAGGCCCGCATGCGCAAGGACCTGTCGATCTTTCCGCTGGCCACGCCGCTGCTGGCCGGACCGGGGGCCATGGGCGCGGCGATCCTGATGATGAGCCGCGCCGAGGGCGAATGGGCCGCCCAGGTGGTGGTGATCGGCGCCCTGCTTGCGGTGATGCTGCTGGCGCTGGTGTGCCTGCTGGTCGCCGCCCGCCTGCAGCGCTGGCTGGGCGTGACCGGTGCCCACGTCCTTACCCGTATCCTCGGCGTGCTCCTGAGTGCGCTGGCGGTGCAGTTCATCTTTGACGGCCTGCAGCGCAGCGGTCTGTTGGCGGGCTGACGCGGCGGGTACGCGGGCCCTCCGCCCGGTGGCGGAGGGCCCCTTCAAGGGTTGTGCGTCAGAGCAGGTCTTCGGCGATGGCCTCGACCCCGGCCGCTGCGCATTCGTGGTCGACCTGGCCGCTGGGCGCACCGGAGATCCCGATGCCGCCGACAATACGGCCGTTCGCCGTAATCTGCTTGCCGCCACCCAGGATGCTCACCTGAGGCAGGTGCTGAATCCCGTACCCGGCAGCGCCCGGCTCGGTGATTTCGCGCAGATCAAGGGTGTCCGTGCGAAAGCTGACCGCGGTCCAGGCCTTGCTGATTGCGGTGTCCACGGTGTGCGGACCGGCAAAACGATCACGCTTCAGGGCCTGGGGTGTACCGTGGCGATCCACGACCGCGGCGGTGACCTGGGTGTCGCGGTCGCGGCAGGCCTCCACCGCGGCCTCCACCGCCTTCATTGCGATCTCGGGGATCAGGGTCGGGGTGTTGAAGGTACCCTCGCTGGCCTGCAGAGGCGCTGCCGCCAGGGCGAGGAGGAGTGGAGTGGCGAGAAGGGTTCGGGGCGTGAACATGACGGGCCTCCTGAGAGACGGGGGTTGCATCCTGTCCCATAGATGGCCGCATGGCGTTCTTCCACTTGCGCGGGTACGAATCGTGATCCGCCGCGCTCGAGAGGCATGGAAGTTACCGGACTATCCATCCATTACTTTCAAATTGTCATAAAACGCTTGAAATAACGTCGGGCGACCACCCGGGTGGCTTCAGGCGGCGCCACTGGCGCCTGTTCGTTTGTTGCGGGCCACATCCCGAACGGCATGGCGGAAGGCCGCGCGCAATGGTGCGTTCAGGTGGGAGCGCGCACGACCCGGCGGGATGCCCTTGTGGCGGCAGAACAATGCCAGGGCGTAGGCCAGGTCGTCGCGCGACAGGGCCGCCTCGCGTTCGGCGGAGGGGCCTTTGCAGGCACCACACTGATTCACGCGTACGTGGAAGGCCGTGTTCGCGAGCATGATGCCGAAGCCCAGCTGCACGGCCAGCAATTCCGCGATGTGCGGGGTGTTGTCTTCGGCGGCGGGCGCGGGCCGTTCGGCGGTGGGCAGCAGGCGCAGCGCGATCTCGCGGGCGAAGTGGGCGATCAGGGCCTCGGAGTGCGGGACCAGTTGCGGGTCGTAGGGGATGCGCACGGTCCCCGTGGCGGGTACGGCCTCGGCCACCGGCGTGGCCAGCGTGTCCCACGCAATGGGCTGGTCCATCAGGGCTCCGGCGTGCGCGAGTCGGAAGGGGCTGTCGGCAAGCCCGGCATGCGCCAGCACCCGGTCAAACACGAGCTGGGCCATTTCCGGGGCGTTATCCGCGCGGCCGGGAAAGTGCGCTGCGGTCGGGCATACCAGATCGGCGTGCTCGAGCATGCGCCGCCACTGGGGTTGAGCCTCGGACCAGTCGAAGACGGCCTGAATCCAGGCACGGCTCTCCGGATCGAGCGCCGGTGCGCGCTGGAACAGCCGGGGTAACAGGGTAAGCACGCGCGATCGTCCTCGGGGCGAACAGGTCGCCATTGTAGGACAGGCCGGGCAGGCGTCGCGATGGGGCCGGCGCGGTGAGTTCAGGCCCCTGTTTCGGCGTCGGTGTCGGAAAGTGGAGCGGCAAGCCAGCGGGCGAACCAGGAGGCGGCGAGGCGGGCGGCCTGGTCCAGGGTTCCGGGCTCCTCGAACAGGTGCGTGGCGCCGGGCACAATCGACAGCTCGCAGGGCGCCTGCATCCGGTCGCGGGCCTGCTGGTTGAGTGCGATCACCATGTCGTCCTCTCCCCACAATCAACAGCGTTGGGCAGCGCACTGCGGGCAGGGCGTCGCCGGCGAGGTCCGGGCGCCCGCCACGCGAGACGACCGCGCGGATCATCTGTGGCCGGGCGACGGCCGCACGCAATGCAGCCGCGGCCCCCGTGCTGGCACCGAACAGGCCCTGCGGCAGATGTCGGATACCGGGCTCGGCTGCGGCCCAGTCGCAGGCCTGCGCCAGCCGCCGTGCCAGCCGGTCGATATCGAAGCGGTTGGCGTAGCTGCGGTCCTCTTCTTCGGTCAGGAGATCGAACATCAGGGTTGCGATGGCGCGATCCTGAAGTACCTCGGCGACCTGATGGTTGCGCGGACTCAGGCGGCTGCTGCCGCTGCCGTGGGCGAAGATCACCAGTCCAACGGGGTGTTCGGGGCAGGCCAAAATACCCTGATGGAGGGCGCCATCGAGACGCAGGGCGAGGGTGACGGGATTAGCGCGAGACATCGGGTTTGCGCGCGCCGGTGGCGGAGGCCAGCAACAGGATGACCTCGTCATCCGTGGTCTGCTCGAAATTCTCGTAATAGGCGCCCACCGAGCCTCGGTAGTACTCGGGGGTATCCAGCGTGACCAGCTCGTCCACCTCGACCTCGAGCAGAGCGGCCGTATCGGCCGGTGCCACGGGAATGGCGACCACCAGACGTCCGGGTTGGCGCTGGCGGGCGTCGCGGATGGCCGCGCGCATGGTCAGGCCCGTGGCGATGCCGTCGTCGACGATGATCGCGAGCTTGCCCTGCACGTCCGGGCCGGGTCCCGCGCAGTAGAGCTGACGACGGCGCCGGGCCTCGCTGCGCTCGCGGGCCTCGGCCCGTTGCAGCCAGTCCTGGTCCACGCTGGCGGCCTCGCGCGCATTGCATACGCGCTCGCCGTATTCGGGTACCGCGCAGATGGCGTATTCGGGATGGAACGGGTGGCCGATCTTGCGCGGGATCAGCAGGTCCAGCGGCATGCCCAGATGGCGCGCTACGGCGACGCCGAGGGGTACGCCACCGCGGGGTAGGGCATAGATGACGCCGGGCTGCCCCCGGTAGTGCTCAAGCGCAGCCGCGAGTTGTTCGCCGGCATCATTGCGATCCCGAAAATGCATCTGGCCCCCGGTGTCAGGAAGGCGTCCGTGTGTTGATTTTAGATCCATCCGGGCACCCCTGCGGGGCAGGCGTGCCCGGCGCATAAAAAAGGCCCGGGGCCATGCGGCGCCCGGGCCTTTCTCGCCTTGCGGAAGAGGCTAGTTGAAGGCCTCTCCTGGCTTCACCCCCATGGCCTTGAGGATGATCGCCAGCGGGCAGAAGCCGGTGAAGGCGGATTGCAGCAGGTTGAAGCCGACAAACAGCGTCAGGATCAGCCACATCGGCGTGAAGACCCACGCGAGGATGGCGCTGATGATCACGACGGTGCCGGCAAAGGCGAGGACTACGCGGTCAATGCTCATGGGGCTTGTCTCCTGACTGATTATTAGTAAGTACTAATATACGGGTCTGGTGGGTGAATGCAAGGGGCCAGCGCCTGTACCGAAGCACTCGCCATGGGTTCGATCCCCGCACCGGACGGGGGTTCAGGGAAAGATGTTTCCAGGGCGCAGTCCCAGTGATTTCAGGATCATCACCAGCGGGCAGAAGCCAGTAAACGACGCCTGAATCAGGTGGACACCCATGAAGGCGGCCAGCAGCAGCCACCAGGGGCTGGCCAGCCAGGTCAGCAGGGCGCTGAGCAGTACAACGATGCCGGCAAACAGCATGAAGAATCGATCGGTGGTCATGGCGACTCCCTCGCACTGGCGCAACATCCTGTTATTAGCACTCGTTCGCGGCTTCGGCAAGGGCACAACGGGGCGTGCCCTGACTCGCGCGGGCTCGGGATATTGGGGGTGTCCACCCGCAAATGCGAACAGCAGACGCGTGCTCGCCTGCGGTTGGCGGCAGGCGCGCAAGAACGGCGGCGCGGCGTCAGTGCCGGGTCGCCGCGACTAGACGAGGGGAGCGAGTGGAAACCGGCGGCGTCTGGTCCTCAGTCTGCGCATGAAGATCGCGGAAGTTCCCGGAGGTGCCTAGCGCTCCTCGATCGCAACATACTCGCGCGCGGGGTAGCCGGTGTAGAGCTGGCGCGGGCGGCCAATGCGAGACTCCGGGTCCTGCATCATCTCGTTCCAGTGCGAGATCCAGCCCACGGTCCGGGCCAGCGCAAAGATCACGGTGAACATGTTCAGCGGGATGCCCATCGCGCGCAGGATGATGCCGGAGTAGAAATCCACGTTGGGGTAGAGCTTGCGCTCGATGAAGTAGTCGTCCTCCATCGCGATGCGCTCGAGTTCCATCGCGACATCGAACAGCGGCTGATTCTCGGCGCCCATATCGCCCATTTCCGCCAGCAGTTCGTGGCACATCTTGCGGATGATCTTGGCGCGCGGGTCGTAGTTTTTGTACACGCGGTGGCCGAAGCCCATCAGCCGGAAGGAGTCGTTCTTGTCCTTCGCGCGGGCCACGAAGTCCTGCACGCTCTTGTCGGAGTTCACGATCTCCTCGAGCATGCGCACGACCTTTTCGTTCGCACCCCCGTGCAGTGGGCCCCACAGGGAGGCGATGCCGGCGGAGATCGCGGCGAACGGGTTGGCCTCGGAGGAACCGGACAGGCGCACGGTCGAGGTCGAGGCGTTCTGTTCGTGGTCGGCGTGCAGGATCAGGATCAGGTCCAGCGCGCGCACGAACACCGGATTCGGCTGGTAGGGCTCGCTGGGCACGCCGAACATCATGGACAGGAAGTTCGCCGTGTAGGAGAGCTTGTTGTCGGGGTACATGAACGGTTGGCCGTGGGCGTATTTGTACGACCAGGCGGCGATGGTCGGCATCTTGGAGATCAGCCGGTGTGCGGCAATGCGGCGGTGCTCCGGGTTATGCACGTCGACGTTGTCGTGATAAAAGGCCGACAGCGCGCCCACCACGCCGACCATGATCGCCATCGGATGCGCATCGTGACGAAAGCCGTCGAAGAAGCGGCGCACGGCCTCGTGCAGCATCGAGTGCTCCTTGATGATGCGAGAGAAGTCGTGCAGGTCGTCGGCCGAGGGCAGATCCCCGTTCAGCAGCAGGTAGCACACCTCGAGATAGGTGCTTTCCTCCGCCAGCTCTTCGATCGGGTATCCCCGATACAGCAGGGTGCCCTCGTCGCCATCGATGAAGGTGACATCGGATCGGCAGCTGGCAGTCGACATGAACCCCGGGTCATAGGTGAAGTAGCCGAGCTCCTTGTACAGGGTGCGGATGTCCAGGCAGTTGGGGCCGTGGGAACCCTCCTGGATCGGCAGCTCGATGCTCTTGCCGGTGGTGTTGTCGGTCAGCGTGACGGTTTTGCTCATGAAACGGCCTCGTGGGTAAGGGGTCGTCCGGATGCGGATCGGATCAATGGTAAACCATCGACCTGCTGGCGGCAGCGGGTGGGTGCATCACGGTGCGAATGCATCAGGCGCCGTGGTCGCGTGGACGGGTCGTGGCACGGCGCCTGCGCTTGTTTTGATACATGGCTTCATCCGCGCTGGTCTGGGCGGCGAGCAGCGAGCCATTGACGGTCCGGCAGGCGAACCCGATGGAGGCTGCCACCCCTGCGCCTTCCATCGCGCAGGACAGGCGCTCGGCGATTTCGGGGAGGTGGTCGGCCGGGGTGTCCGGCAGCAGCACGGCGAACTCGTCGCCGCCCAGGCGCGCGAGGAGGTCGCGCTCGCGCAGCGCCGCGAGCAGGGCCTGTGCGGCCGTGGCGATCAGCTGGTCACCGGCGGCATGGCCCTGTTCGTCATTGACGGTTTTCAGATGGTCGAGGTCGATCGCGATGATGCCGGCCGGCAGGCTGTGGCTCTCGCAGCGCTGTTCCTCGGCTGCGAGAACCAGCTGCCAACCACGCCGATTGTAGGCGCTGGTCAGTGCATCGCTGTATGCCTCCAGGCGCAGGGCCTCTTGTTCGCGTTCGAGTTCGTCCAGCTGGCGCCGTTGCGCCAGCAGGGACTCGATCACCCGCACCGCGGACTCGATGTCGTCAGCGCGTTCTTCAATGGAGGTGGGCAGGGGCTCCGGGTGCATTGCGCAGAGCACGCCGTACATGCCCTGGTTCTGATCGTGGATGGGGTAGCCGATATAGCTGCCGATGGCGATCGGTTCCGGCTGCGCGGCAAGGGCCTCTCGGTATGCCGGTACTTGCCGGGTGTCGGGTGCGATGTGCGGGCCCTGCCCGGAAAGCATACGGATGCAGAAGGAATGGCTCCAGGCGAACGTGGTACCGGGCTCGATGCCGTAGGCGTGGTCCTCGGCGCGCACCACGATCTGTTCGTTGGCCTCGACGCGAGTCAGCATCCAGGCATCCAGCGGTACGAGGCCGTGCAGCAGCTTCAGGGTGTGGTCGACCCCCTGATTGAAGGCGGATGCGGCTTGATCGTGGGTGGTGTCGGAAGATCGGGCCATAGGCGGTTCCCCGAAGTCTGGATGCGGGCATCAGGACCCGTGCATGGAGGGTGCTTGCGCGCCAATCCTGCGGGACATGGGCCCCGGGCTCAAGCGTCGGCAGGGCGTGCGGTGGGGCGCAGCCCGTTCACCGCGCGCCGGTAGGCGCGCGCCAGACTGCCGGCGCCGGGCTCGCGCAGCGCGTACCCGAGCAGAACCGGGATGCCCTCGGTGCTCAGGGCATCCGCCAGCCGCTGGGCGCGGTCCGGCAGGGCTTCGTCATCCATCGCGGTGGCCAGCAGCGCGAAGCGCCGGCCCTCCAGGCGCGCCAGCAGATCCGTGGGGTGAAGCAGCCCCTGCAGCATCAGCACGGCGCGGACCAGTTCGGTGTCGTCCTCGATGGCCAGTGCCCCCGCTTTCGGGTCGGATGCAAAGAGGTCCAGCACGATCACGCCGGCCGGGTGTCCATGCAGCTGGCATCGGGTCTCTTCGGCCTCCAGGGCCAGGTTCCAGCCGTCGCGGTTCAGGGTGCCCGTCAATGGATCGCTGTGCGCTGCGAGGGCGGTGCGCTGGCGCAGGCGATCCAGCGTCTGTGCGCGCAGGTCCAGGCTCAGCACATGCCCGAGCGCCTCGGCCAGAGCCTGAATAACGGGTTGATGGCGTTCGATCGCCGGATCCATCGGCTCCGGGTGCAGGCCGCAGAGCGTGCCGTGGAGACGGCCGGTCTGATTGAGTACAGGGAAGCCGACATAGCAACCGATACGGAGCTGCTCGTTGATCTTCGCATCCGCATAGGCCGCCACCGCGCGGGCGTCAGGCGCGATGTTGGGGCCGTCGCCGGCATGCATCCGCGTGCAGTAGGAGTGTTCCCAGCTGAACGCGGAACCGGGGCGGATGCGGGGCGACTGGCCGCGGGTGTGCAGGACGATCCAGGCGTCGCCTTCGACCCGTGTGAGCATCCACTGATCCATCGGGAGCAGATGCTGCAGGGCCGCGAGAGTGGCATCGATCGCAGCCGTAAAGTCGACTGCCAGCGGGGTCGCAAGGGTTGTGGGGGAGGGATTGGGCATCAGAACCGGGGCAGGTCGGGGTGGGGCAGTTCCCCGCCATGTATATGCTGACGGCTGAATTCGGCACAGCGAGCGAGGGTGGGTATGGCCTTGCCGGGGTTGAGCAGGCCGAGTGGGTCGAACGCCCGGCGCAGTCGGTGGAACTGTTCGAGTTCCGGGGCGGCGAATTGGGCACACATCCCGTCCAGCTTCTCGACTCCGACGCCGTGCTCGCCAGTGACGGTCCCGCCAACCGCGACACAGAGTTCGAGGATCTGCTGGCCGAAGGTCTCGGCAGTCTCGAGCTGTCCCGGCTGGTTGGCATCGTAGAGGATCAGCGGGTGGAGGTTACCGTCGCCGGCGTGGAACACGTTGCAGACCCCGAGGCCATGTTCCGTGGACAGGGTGTTGATCCGCTGCAGCACGGTGCCGAGCTGATGCCGCGGGATGGTGCCATCCATGCAGTAGTAGTCCGGGGAGATGCGCCCGGCGGCCGGGAAGGCGGCCTTGCGACCGGCCCAGAAGCGAGCGCGTTCGGCATCGTCGCGGGCGGTGCGGACCTCGGTTGCACCCAGCTCCAGGAGTTTCCGGCGCACGACCATCACGTCTTCCGAGACCTCGGCGTTGGTGCCGTCGAGCTCGCACAGCAGGATGGCCGCGGCGTCCACCGGGTAGTCGGCATGCACGAAGGCCTCCGCGGCGCGGATTGCGGCGTTGTCCATCATCTCCAGGCCGGCCGGAATCAGGCCGGCGGCAATGATTCCGGCGACCGCCCGCCCGGCGGCCTCGACCTCGTCGAAGCGGGCCATCAGCACCTGCGTGCGCTCGGCGCGCGGCAACAGGCGTACCGTCACCTCGGTGACGATGCCCAGCATGCCTTCGGAACCCACCATCAGGGCCAGCAGGTCGAGACCGGGGGTGTCCAGGGTCTTGCCGCCCAGCCGGATGATCTCGCCGTCCAGGGTGACCAGTTCCAGCCCGGTGACGTTGTGTACCGTCAGGCCATACTTGAGGCAGTGCACGCCACCGGCGTTCTCGGCGACATTGCCGCCAATCGAGCAGGCGATCTGGGAGGAGGGGTCCGGCGCGTAGTACAGGCCCTGGGGGGCCGCCGCCTCGGAGATGGCGAGATTGCGTACCCCGGGCTGCACCACGGCGCAGCGGTTGGCGCTGTCGATCTCGAGGATGCGGTTGAACCGCGCCATCGACAGCAGCAGGCCGGTTGCACTGGGCAGGGCCCCGCCCGAGAGGCCGGTACCGGCCCCACGCGGGATCAATGGAACGCCGTGTTCCCGGCACAGGCGCAGGCAGGCCAGCAGCTGGTCGCGGGTGCGAGGCAGCGCGACCGCACCGGGGACCTGGCGGTAGGCGGAGAGTCCATCGCACTCATAGGCCCGGCGTTCGGCTTCCGCGGTGATCAGCGCGTCCCCGGGGAGTTCGTCGCGCAGGGCGGCGACCACAGCGGCGAGGGCATCGGCAGCGGTCTCGGAATCCGGTGGGCGGGTAGCAGCAGTGTCCATGAGGTGGATGGTAGGGGCTTGTTCGTGATTAGGGAAACGCGGCCTCCCGTTACAGGGAAACCGTGCCAGGCGCCGTGATTGCGGGCGCCGCGCCCGGATCGGCGGTCGCGGCAGGGGGCGGTATGCAGGAGCCGTCCCCGGTCCGACATGATCATCTGCAGGTGGACTCCGCTCGCCGCCGTGGACGCCAACGGGCGCCAAACGTAGACTTCCCCGTCGTTCATGACTCTCTAGCGGAACCCCGACATGCTTGATATTCGCAGCCTGCGCCAGGATCTGGATGCCACCGTCACGGCACTTTCCCGTCGTGGCTACACCCTCGACCGCGAGCGTTTCGAGGCGCTGGAGGCGCGGCGCAAGGCCCTGCAGGTCCGTACCCAGGAGCTGCAGGCCGAGCGCAACAGCCGCTCCAAGGGGATCGGCCAGGCCAAGGCGCGGGGCGAGGACATCGAGCCGCTGAAGGCCGAGCTCGGCCGGCTGGGGGACGAACTGAAGCAGTGCGAGTCCGACCTGCACGGCGTTCAGGCCGACCTCGACGCGCTGCTGATGCAGATCCCCAACCTGCCACAGGCCGAGGTACCGGACGGCCTTGACGAAAGCGCCAACGTGGAACTGCGCCGTGAGGGACAGCCGCCGGCCTTTGACTTCGAGCCGCGCGACCATGTGGACCTCGGCCTGCCCGGTGGCTGGCTGGACTTCGAGGCGGCGGTGCGCGTGGCCGGCTCCCGTTTTGTGGTGATGCGCGGCGAGATGGCGCGTCTGCATCGTGCCCTGACGCAGTTCATGCTGGATCTGCACAGTGGCGAGCACGGCTACCAGGAGACCTACGTGCCGTATCTGGCGAACCCGGAGTCGCTGGAGGGGACCGGGCAGCTGCCCAAGTTCGACGATGACCTGTTTTCGGTGGACTGTGACCAGCGCTATCGCCTGATCCCCACAGCCGAGGTGACCCTGACCAACCTGGTCCGCGAGCAGATCCTGGACCCGGATCAACTGCCCCTGCGCATGGTCGCGCATACCCCGTGTTTCCGGGCCGAAGCGGGCAACTACGGGCGCGACGTGCGCGGGTTGATACGCCAGCACCAGTTCGAGAAGGTGGAGCTGGTACAGGTGGTGCGCCCCGAGGATTCGGCCGCCGCCCTGGAAGAACTGCTGGGGCATGCGGAAAAGGTCCTGCAGGCGCTGGAGCTGCCCTATCGGGTGATGCTGCTGAGCGCGGGAGACATGGGCTTCGCCGCCGCCCGCACCTATGACCTGGAGGTCTGGCTGCCGGCACAGGACACCTATCGCGAGATCTCCTCCTGTTCCAATTTCGAGGCCTTTCAGGCCCGTCGCATGCAAGCCCGCTACCGGCCGCAGGCGGGCGAGCGCCCGGAGCTGGTGCATACCATCAACGGGTCCGGGGTCGCGGTGGGCCGGGCCCTGGTCGCCCTGCTCGAGAATCACCAGCAGGCGGACGGTTCCATCCGGATCCCGCAGAAGCTGCAGCCCTACCTCGGGGGAACCTCGGTACTGCGGTCGCCGTCCGAGTAGCAGATTCGTTCGGAGCGGTTCCCGATGATGATGCCGTCGATTTCGGCCCGTCGCCGCGAGCGGCTGGCGCTGCTGATGCTGCTGACTGCGCTGCTGGCGTGGGTGCCCATTATGGCGTTCGCGGATGCGGATGAGGAGCAGGAAGGGCTCGTGTTCGACGATACCCCGCGACCGATCGGGCTGCATACCCCGGACTGGTTCGAATTGAGCTTTCTCGACCTGCGCGAGGATCTGGAGGAGGCCGTCGAGCAGGGAAAAATGGGACTCGCTGTCTATTTCGGCATGGACGACTGTCCCTACTGCGAGGCGCTGTTTGACAACAACTTCGCGCAGCCGGACATTCGCGATTACCTGTCCGCGCACTTCAACGTGGTGGCCATCGATGCCCTGGGCTCGCGCGAGCTGACCGATCTCGACGGGGAGACCTGGATGGAGCGGCGCTACGCCGCCGACCAGCGTCTGAATTTCACCCCGTCGATCGCCTTCTACGACGAGGATAGCGAGCGCATTCACCAGATGCGGGGATACTATCCGCCCTATCGCTTTCGTGCGCTCCTGGAATACGTGATCGATCGCCATGATCGCGAGATGGGCTTTCGCGAGTATCTCGACCGGGCGGACCCGCCGCCCAAATTCGATCTCGACGACATCAACGAACGTGACTTCTTCGTGCGCCAGCCATTCGCCCTCGATCGTAGCCGCATCCCGGCGGATCGCCCGCTGGTGGTGTTTTTCGAGCGCGAGGCCTGTCATGCCTGCGATATCCTGCATTCCGAGCCGTTGCAGGACGCGGCGGTGCTGGACCGTATCGGGAAGATGGATGCGGTGCAGCTCGACGCCGATGACGGCGATACCCCGGTCCTGACCCCGGGCGGCGAGCGCACCAGCCCGCGCGCATGGGCGGAACAGCTGGATGTACACTGGGCGCCAACGCTGATCTTCTTCGACGAGCAGGGCGAGGAGATCATCCGCATCGATTCCGTCGTGCATCTCAATCGCCTGCGCAATGTCCTCGACTACGTCCTGACCGGCGGTTACGAGGAATACCCCACCTTTGAACGCTGGCGTGCGCAGCAGCCGCAGCCGTGACCCGAACCGAGGGCCTGCCCGTGCATTTCGAACGCGATTTCGTGATCCGTAACCGCGAGGTGCTGGAGGGCATCGTAGCCCGCTCGCATCGCGTGGCGCTGGGGATTTTCGTGCTGACCTTCAGTGGCTACGGCGCCGCGGTCTGGCTCTGGATGCAGGACAACATGTGGGGCGCCCTGGTGGTGGCGACGGTGAGCTATCTGGTGTTCCGTCAGTTCCGCATGCTGGCGCTGGGCGTGGCGCGCATGCCGTTGCGCGGGGATCCGGCGGCCGTCGAGGCCCTGCGGGCGATCGATGTCGCGCTGGAGCACGACAGGCCGCATCCGGTGCTGGCCGAGGTCGAGGCACACCTGCGGGCGCTGGAGGACGAGCCGCCCAGTGCCGAGGAAGGCAAGTTGACGGGTGAGGAAGAAGCGGACAAGGCCTCGGAAGATGGGGATCGGCGCGACCCGCGCCCCTGATTCCCGGGTCTGAGGGCCCGGGGAAGGCTTCAGAGCTCGACGGGTACGCCGAGCTTCTGTTCGATCACGCGGACCAGGGTCGCATGCAGGTCGTCACCATTGCGGTCGTCGATCCAGGCGCCTTCATCCTCGGAGTAGCCGAAGTGGGCCGGTCCCTCGGGCGATGACAGCCAGATCTGCTGGGCGGCCTCCTGGCGGTTGAGGATCATCTGAGCGCCGTCCTCGAATTCAATGGTCATGACGCCGTCGATCAGGTCGATATCCAGGTCGTCCAGGGCGCTCTGGTCGCTCAGGCGGGTCTGGATGTCGTCCAGGGTTTGCTCGGCAAATACGGCGAAGGACGTCTGACTCATGGGGCTCTCGCTGCGGCTGGGGGTGGGGTCGGCTCGAAAGTATAAATCAGGCACGCCACGCGGCGATCGCCAGCCCCACCCAGCCCAGGATGAAGGCGGTCCCGCCGAGGGGCGCAATGGCGCCCAGCACGCGCGGGGCACCCAGGCCGAGAGCGTACAGGCTGCCGCTGAACAGGACGATGCCGATCACGAAGGCGACGGCGCTGGCACTGGCCCAGCCCGGTGCCAGATGGCTCCACAGTGCGGCGACCAGCAGCAGCGCGAGGGCGTGGATGAAATGGTACTGAACGCCGGTATGCCAGGTGGCGAGGGCGGACGCGGACAGGCGTTCCTGCAGGGCGTGGGCGCCGAATGCGCCGAGGACTACGGCCACCCCCGCGAGCAGGGCCCCAATGACGATCAGCGGCCGAATCAGTGGCTCGCCAGCGCCCATCAGGCGTCGTCGCCCATCTCGCTGTCGAGGTCCTGGCCGGCGACCCAGCCATGTTCACGGGCCCGCTCGATCGCCGCGGCGTGGATGCGCTCGTGGCGTTCACGCAGGTCCGGCGGCAGGTTGCCAATGCGCAGGTCGTACTTGTCCCATTCGGCGTTGACCTGGTCGTGGAGGTGCTGGATGCGGGAGACATCCCAGCCCTCGCAGGTCTCGGTCTCGGGCAGGAGGCCGAAGACCCACGCATCGCGGATGAAATTGCCGATGGAGGTCATGCCGCCGTACATGTCGTTGTAGATGCCGACGTAGGTTCGGTTGGAGCGTCTGGGTGCATTCATGGCGCATAGTGTAGGGCTGCGGTGCAGCCAGGCAAAGCGATTTCTGACAACAGGAAGGCAGGTCACTTGAAGGGAGCCAATGACACAGCGGCGCGGGTGCGCATCCGCGGTCTGCTGAAACTGATGGTGCTGGCCGGCGGGGCCGTGCTGCTGGTGGTGGTGCTGAGCTATGCCCTGTCGCGTCCCGGCGATACCCGGGGCGAGACCCTGCGGGTGGATCTGGGCGCCATCGAGCCGGGTGCGGCCAAGCGCTTGACCTGGCGCAACCGCCAGATACTCGTGGTTCACCGCGATGCCGCCTGGCAGGCGGCCCTGGCGCCGGACGCCGAGCTGGCGGACCCGCGCGCCCGCAGGGGTCAGCAGCCAGACGGGCTGGATCTGCCCCTGCGCAGCTACCGTCCCGAGTGGCTGGTCGTCATCGGTGAAAGCACCGATCTGGGCTGCGAGCTGGATTTGGTGCATCCGCATGAGGCCGAGGACTGGAGCGGTGGATTTGTGGACCGCTGCCGCGGGGGCCGTTATGACGGGGCGGGGCGGGTGTATGCGGGGCAGGATGCACGCCGCAACCTGCCGATACCGGAATACCGCTTCAGCGCCACCGATCAGCTGATCCTCGGCGGGAATTGATGGCGGCAATGCGGCCGGTTTACGCCGGTGCCGACACGGAGCACCCCGAGTAGATATCGAAACGGACGCTCTTGCCTCGCACCGAGGCCTGCGGGGCATCGGGACCAAGCGCCGGGGCGTGCAGCGGTCGTTTGACGATCACCCGTCGTTCCACGTTCGCGCGCAGCGTGGCCAGTGTCTGCTCGGCATCCGGATCGGCGGTATCGTGCATCAGCGCCTGGATCAGCTGCATGTCTTTCTTGACGGCCGCACGTTTGTTGCGCGGCGGAAACATGGGATCAAACACTGCGGCGTCCGCGCGCGGGTGCAGCTGCGCGGGGTCGGCCGCGCCGGAAAACAGGTGAATCCGCTCCACCAGAGGGGCCAGTTCGGCGTGGCTCGCGGCGCGCGCCAGGGCGTCGGCCAGCAGTTCGTAGACGACCGGATGGCGCTCCCACGCGGTGACCCGGAATCCGTGCGCCGCCAGCAGCAGGGTATCGCGGCCAAGGCCCGCCGAGGCATCGATCACGTAGCTATCGCGCGGCAGTTTGCCCAAGGCCCGGATCAGCCCCTCGCGCTGGTGACCGGCGTGGGCCAGCCGGTAGCCCTGGCGCCCGCCGACAAAATCCAGCTGCAGGCGCAGCGCGGGCTGGGTGTCTTCGCGCACCAGGGCAAGCCCGTCGGCGGTCGCCTCCAGCACCAGCTGCGCGGGCCCGGTATGGCGGTAGTCGCAGGCGCCAAGGGCCGCCTGCAGGCGGTCGGCCCGCGCCTCGCCGCCGGCCATCGCGCGGATCGTCAGCGCCATGGCTCAGTAGTGGGGCGGGGGCGGTTCGTCGCCCTCGGGGCCGGCGCTGTGGGCCTCGAGCTCGCGCAGGCGATCGCGCAGCCACTGAACCTGACGGCGCAGTTCGGAATTGGCCTGTTGCAGCTCGAGCTGGACGCGGGCCTGCTCTTCCTGCGTGTATTCCTGGTGCGCCAGGCGGATCTCGAGGTCCTCGAGGCGGCGTTGCAGACTGTCGGGTTGCATGCGGCTTATTCCACCACGTTGCGCGGCGTACCGGCCGCGAAGGCTTGGATGTTGGCGGCAATCTGATCGATGACCCGCTGCCGGGCCGAGCGCGCAGCCCAGGCGGTATGCGGGGTCAGGACCAGATTCGGGATGTCCGGTGCCAGCAGGGGGTGATCGGGTGGGGGCGGCTCGGGTTCCAGGACGTCGATACCCGCCCCGCCCAGGTGCCCGTTGCGCAGGTGCTGCGCCAGCGATTCGGGGTCCACCAGCGCGCCGCGCGCGGTGTTCAGCAGCAGGCTTCCCGGCGGCATCCGTCGCAGCGCGGCGGCATCGATCAGGTGCCGCGTCTGCGCGGTAAGCGGGCAGTGCAGGCTGACCACGTCGGCCTGTGCCAGCAGGGTGTCGAGCGGGATCCGTGCGCAGGCGTCATCCGCGGATGCGGCGGCGTGTGCCGGGTTCAGGCTTGCGGCCACCAGGACCTCCATCCCGAAGGCCCGGGCCATGCGCGCGGTCGCCTGGCCGAGCACACCCCAGCCGATGATGCCCAGGCGCATCCCGGCAAGGGTGCGAATGGGGTGGTCGAGGAGACAGAACTGGTCCGAGGCACTCCAGCGCCCCGCGCGAATATCGGCGCGATAGGCGTCGAGGCGCGTCACCAGGGTCAGCAGCATGGCAAAGACATGCTGCACCACGGAATCGGTTGCGTAGTCGCGTGCATTACAGACGATGATGCCCCGCCGACGGGCATTCTCGACATCAATATTGTTGGTGCCGGTCGCGGCCCCGCAGATCAGGCGAAGGTCGCGGGCGGCGTCCAGCGCGTCCGCGTCGATCACGACCTTGTTGGTCACGATCACCTCGGCACAGGCGATGCGCGCGTCGCGCTGCTGCGGACTGCTGCGGGAGTGGAAGCGCCATTCGGGCAGGGTGTTCTGCAGCGCGGAAAGGTCCAGATCATCGCGATCGACTGTGGCCAGATCCAGAAAGACGCCGCGTTGAAGTGGGCTCATGCTGTGGTTCCGTGCCGGACAGACCCAATGAAAAGGGCCCCGCACAGCGGGGCCCCCGTCGGTCCTGCCAGCTGCAGGGGGCGCCTAGTTGTCACCCATGAAGGCATGGAACAGGTTCAGCAGGTGCAGGAACATCACGTAGAGGTTCGCGTACAGCGAGACCGTCATCATGATGTAGTTCGCCTCCGGGTCGTGGATCATGCGGCTGGTGTCGAACAGGATGGCCGCCGACAGCAACAGCACCACCGCGGCCGAGATCGCCAGCGACAACGCCGGGATGGCCAGGAACAGGTTTGCCACGATCGCGAGCAGGGCGACGATCAGGCCGACCACCAGGAACCCGCCGAGGAAGCTGAAGTCCTTCCTGGTCGCCAGCGCATAGCCGGACAGTGCGACAAAGGCCACCGCGGTGGCGGTGAAGGCGTTGCCGACGATCTGCGGGCCGTTGGGCAGGCCCAGGTACATGCTCAGGATCGGGCCAAGGAAGAAGCCCAGCGTGCCGGTGAAGGCGAACGTCAGTACCAGGCCCAGCGGCGAATTGCGCGCGAAATGGATCGCGAACGGGCCCCCGATCAGCACGGCCAGCAGGACCAGCCAGTGCACGGCCGGAGCGCCGACCGCCATTGCCACGAACGCCATGACCGCGCTGAACGCGAGCGTCAGCGACAGCAGCATGTAGGTCTGACGGATGACCTTGTTGGTGGAGATGGTCTCGCTGATGGAGCCGGTAGCGGACGGGTTGCGACTCGAGCGGACGATTTGGTCTCGGGACACGGGTCAACTCCTCAAGTGGATTCGGGACGGCGTCTAGTGTAGCGACTCCTGCAGCGGGCTGCAGCGAATCGCCGATCCGCTGCGGGGGCATCGGCCCGGCCGAGCGGCCGGGCCCCGCGCATCAGCGAATCGGCTCGCCCACCTTCTCGGAAACCGTCTTCACGGCGTGATCGGTGGACTTGAAGATATTGTCTTCGCCAATCACCTCGTCCAGCCCGGTGCGCTGCATCACTTCCATCACCTGGGCCTTCACCCCGGCGAAGACCAGCGTGATGCCGCGTGCCTTCAGGCGGTGGACCAGTTGATGGATGACCTCTTCGCCGGAGGCGTCGATCTCGTTGATGCCCTTGCCGACGATAATCAGGTACTTGGCCTGCGGGTGCCGCGCCACCAGGTCCAGCACCGCATCCTCGAAGTAGGGCACGTTGGCGAAGTAGAGCGAGCCGTCAAAGCGCATCATGCCGACCTTTTCGTTGGTCTCAAGGCCGTAGCGCTGCGCCTCGCGCAGGGTGCCGTCTTCGTAGCGGGCCAGCTCGGAGACCCGCGGCTGCATGGTGCGGTACAGGTACAGCACGATGGCCAGGCCGGCACCGACGAGGATGCCGTAGTCCAGGTTCGGGGCCATGGCCAGGGTGGCGATGAACGTGACGATCGCGGCGGCGCCGTCGTGCTTGTTGGCCACCCAGGCGTGTTTGATGGCCTTGAAGTTCACCAGCCCGGCCACGGCCATCATGATGATCGCGGCAAGCACGGCTTGCGGCAGGTGATAGATCAGCGGTGTCAGGAACAGCAGTGCCAGGCCGATGATGACCGCCGTAAAGACCGATGCCAGGCCCGACTTGGCGCCCGAGTTGAGGTTGACGGCCGAGCGCGAGAAGGAGCCGCTGACCGGATAGCCCTGGGTGAAGCCGCCGGCAATATTGGCCAGACCCTGACCCATCAGCTCCTTGCTGGGATCCAGGCGCTGGCCGGTACGCGCGGCCATGGCCTTGGCGATGGCGATGGCCTCGGTGAAACCCACCAGTGCGATGACGAACGCGGTCGTCAGCAGGGTGGTCAGCGTTCCGAAGCCGATGTCCGGCAGCGAGAAGCTGGGCAGGCCCTGCGGTACGTTGCCGACCACGGCGCCACCCCCATTCAGGTGAATGCGGTCCTCTTCGATGCGCTCGACCCGCCAGGATGCCCGTTCGGCGCGTTCGCGCTCGGCATCGGTCAGGTGCTGTTCGGCGATAAAGCGGGCCGGTTCGTCGTTTTCGCCGGGCACGCGGCGCAGGCTGATGTCGCGGATCTGGTCACGCAGCTCGGCGAGTTCCGGGCGCAGCTCTTCGCGTTCCAGACGCAGCTGGTCCACCTCGTGACGCAGACGCACCGCCTCCGCACCTTCCTGCTCGCGGAGTTCGGACTCGATGTTGCGGATACGCTCGTCCAGATCCGCAAGGCGCGCGGTGTCACTCTCGATGTTCTGGGCAAGGGTGACCACCTCGGCCGGGGCAATGCGGTCCAGCGAGGTCTCGGCCTTGCGCTCGTACCCCAGCGCCCAGCTCAGCAGGATCGCGGCCACAACGGCTACCAGCACGCCGGGCACCTTGGGGATGAAGCGCTTCATCAGCACCATCAGCGCGATGGCGCCCATGCCGAAGGCGAATGTTGGCCAGTGGATGCTGCCCAGCTCCAGCAGCATGCCCCACAGGCCCAGCAGGAAATGACCGCTGGTATCAATCGGGACGCCCAGCAGCTTGTTGACCTGGGACAGGGCAATGATAATCGCCGCCGCATTGGTGAAGCCCACGATGACCGGATGCGAGATGAAGCTCACCAGTGCGCCCAGCTTGAACAGTCCCAGCATCAGCTGGATCACGCCGACGATGAAGGCCAGCGCGATCGCGAGTACCACGAACTCCGCGGAACCCTCGGCGGCCAGCGGGATCAGCGCGGATGCAGTCAGCAGCGAGACCACGGCCACCGGACCGGTGGCCAGCTGGTTGGACGATCCCCACAGCGCCGCCACCATGACCGGCAACAAAGACGCATACAGGCCGTACACCGGCGGCAGGCCCGCGAGTTGGGCATAGGCCATCGACTGCGGGATCAGGACCAGCGCGACCGAGATGCCGGCGATGAGGTCCGCATTCAGGGTTTGCTTCGTCGGGCGCCAGCTCAGAAAGGGGAATACTCGAAGCAGGATTGAATTCATCGGGTCGCTCGCTTGGCCAGTTCGTGAAGATCGACAACGGCCGGACCCATGCTGCGGCCCCGGAAAGGCCAGGGGCGGTCGGCTGCCAGGGCCGTCGTCATTGTGATGGCAGCCAGATCTGGGCCCGGCAGGAGACGGGCACAGGCGGAAAGGAAAGGCAGATTATAGAGCGGCAGTACATTTTCTTCTATCTAAGCTGTTCTATGTAACGCATATTCCGCGGACTATGAATGAGCCGTGCACAGGGGTGCCCGGTTCGTGCGGGCCTGGAGCGGGCAGCGTGAAAATCGGCTTGTCTTGCAAGGCCGCGGGTGCTCGGCCAGCAGCCGGTGCTGCCTGCGGAGGTCGCGGGTCATTGCAGACCGGGGCGGTCAGCGGGTGGGTGTGGGAGTCATGGTGGCGGAGAGGGAGGGATTCGAACCCTCGAGGGGCTTTCACCCCTGCCGGTTTTCAAGACCGGTGCAATCAACCGCTCTGCCACCTCTCCGAGGCTGGGCATTGTCTGGCAAGGGGGCGGGGCTGGCAACCGCCGGCGCATCGTGGCCCGCGGGTGGCTCGCAAGCCGGCGCAAGAGGCTTGACGGACGAAGCCGGTGGCCCTAACCTTTACGGCGCTTCGGGCGGTTAGCTCAGCGGTAGAGCACTGCCTTCACACGGCAGGGGTCACTAGTTCGAACCTAGTACCGCCCACCAAAAAGTCCAGCAAAAAGGGCGACTTACGGATCTCCGGGGTCGCCTTTTTTGTTTCCTCCTGACGGTCACACGCTTCGTGTCACCAATATGTGACCCCTAGGAGGGCATGCCATGTACAGCTTTACCGAATGGGCCGACCACTACGGCCACACCGATACCCCCGAAGCCCGCCGCGGCTACCAGGCGTATCGCGAGAACCTGGATATCTTGCAGACCTTCGCCAGGACCCCGCCGGAGTTCGACCGCTTCTATGTCGTCCAGGACCGCGACTTGCCCGATGGGAGCCGCCTGCTGGGCGATATCGTCGCCGGGCCGTTCGACACCCGTGAGGAGGCCCAGGACGCACTCAAGGAGCGCCTCGAGTATGGGGTCTATATCGGACGCTGGACGGACGAACGGGAGCCGCTCTACCTTCAGGAACGGCGCAGCCTGCGGTAGCGGATGCAGAACCCACCGGGCCCGGCCTTGCGCCGGGCTTTTTTGTGTCTACCCGATCCAGCAGGTCGGGCCGGTCGCGGGCGAGACGGCGGAGAACGTAACCGTTGTCGTTTCTCTCTGATTCAAACTTGGTATTACCAAGTTCGTTCTCCCTCTCCTTCGCCCGGTTGTCGTTTCCCTCTGGTGCGCCTGGCTTGCGTGCTGGATTCTCCCTCGCGGCCCGCACGGCTTCCTTGGCCGGGATCGACCCCTGGCGCCCGCGGTTCTTGAGGATCTGCGCGCCCTCGGGAACAAAAAACCCCGGTGGGCTGGTACGTCCCACCGGGGTTCGGGCCGGAGCCCCCCGTCCGCGCAGACGGGTTGCCGGGATTTAGGAGCACGGCTCCCGGCGGGCCGTGTGCGGTTCTACCGCCCCTGAAGATTCTCTAGCTGCTCGGCAAGGCCGGCCATCGTCTCGTGAATGATCGTCTCGACTTGCTCGGCCTCCGCCGCTGTCAGCAAGCCACGGCGCTCGAGGTCATCCGGTAGCAGCTTCAGCCGGCTCGACACACGGGCAAAGGCGGTGGCCACGGCTTCCTCGACTTCGGCCACCGGGATCAGCGTGCGGGCGCGCTCTCCGGCTTCCATCTCGCGAATATCAGCCAGGGCCGATTCCTTGCGGGCCCGGGCCTGCTCGAACTGCGCCGCGTGGTCGCTGGTTTTCGACCCCTTGGGCCGCCCTGCGCCGGGTCGTTTACCGCCGTGTCCGTTCATGTGCTTGATTACCAATCAAGTTTAAAGTGCGGAATTTAGGCAACCAACGCGGTTCTGCGGGCACCCGCCTGCTAGGGCCTCACAGGGTCCCATAAGCATTTCCTTATGCCGCATCGCTCGGCAGCCGGCCAGCCCGCGCCAGTTCTTCCTTCACGCGCGCCACGTAGCGCTCGGAGCGATTCGCGAGCATCGCCACCATGCGAACCTCCAGCTTGTTCTTCAGTGCCACCTCGACCCGGTGCCGTGTGTTGTCTCGCAGGGCGGGCATGGTGAGCGTGTCGCCCCCGAACCTTTCACACAGCAGCCCGACTTCCTCGTCCGTCAGGATCTCCCGCAGCCAATGACCGGGGGGAGGGTCTGCCGGGACGTAGAACGACGTGCCGGCGCGCTGGAGGCTGAGATCGTAAGCGGCGCGAAACCCAACGAGTTCGGCGATTTCCTCGATAACGCGCGTGTTCATGCGGCCTCCAGGTGCAAACCGGCCTCGGAGGCTTCCCGGCGGATCTGTGCGGCTTGTTCTTCGAGGTCCGCGATCTCCGCCTTCAGCCGTTCGATATCGGCTGCGCGGGATTCGCCAGCGGGGGCGTGGGTCTCCGCGAAGGTGCGCATCCGCTCGACCAGTTCGTCACGGAACAGCCAGGCGATCAGCATTGCCGTATCCGTTCCGTCGATCTGGTTGTCCTGGTGCTCCTGGTTGGCCGGGCCTGGTCCGGGCGCAAACAGGTCGAGCACCAGTTGCTTGCGCCAGTTTTCTTGCATGCGACTGCGCAGCACCGCACCGTGCGGCCCCAACAAGTTCTTGTTGTCCGGGATCGCTGCCCCCGTCTGAAGCATCGCCTCGGCTGTCCGCGACTCCACAAACGCGCCCTTAAGGCGCTTCTCATACCGCCCGGCCATCTCGTCGATCGACAGTTGGGCACGGTGAAGGATCTCGCCAACGTTCGGGCCGGAGCTGGTGATCGCCTTCAGCTCATCGCGCTTGGCCTGGATCTTTGCCATCAGGCCATCGTGCGCGCCCTTCATCTCGTCCTGGATGGCTTTCTGGCTTTCGGCCAGAGAACCCAGCTTGCTCTTGAAATCGGTTTTCGCAGGCATGTCACTTCCTCCCGGTGTTCGTGTCGAGCATGTAGTAGGTGATCGCGGCCAGGCTGTACCGGATGCCGTCTCGGGTCTCCGTGTAATCGGGTCCGGTTCCGGCCCGGCGCATGCGTTCCAGGTCGCCGACGGTGCAACCGAGCGCGGCGGCGCAGTCGAGTTCGGTCCAGTTCGGATCGTTCTCGCGTCGAATTTCCGCTTCGGCCTGCTCCATGCTGAAGTTGACCGGGAGTAGGTTCAGGACCGACCGGCGGTCAATTTTCTTCGCACTCCTGGGGGCCTTCACCCGCCGGACGGGGCCGGCCTTCGGCTTGTCCCGCTTCGGGGCGGGTCGGTCCAAGTACGCCTTGGCCGGCCCGCTCGGGATCATCGGGTCGCGTTGGGCGAATCGTCTTGTCATGGGCGGGGTCTCGCTTGTTGTGCCGCGTGTTCAGCGCAGGCGGCTACGTTCAGGACCGCCAGGGGGCGGGGGTCATCGCGGCGGCTCGGGTCTGGGTTCGCCGCCAGGGCAAGCGTCATCCGATTGGCCACGTCCTGCAGGGCATCGGCGTACTCGCGGGCGGACAGGTTGCTTCTGCCGAGCGTCGCCACTTCCAGGACCGCCGCCTCGACGACTCGGTCGTGTGTCATCGCGCGGCCCTCTGGTGTCGGCTCAGCATGGCGCGCAGGTACGCGACCAAGAACCTCCACTGGCTTTCGATCTCTGCTGGATTCATGCGCGGGCCTCGGTTCACTCATAGACAATGATAAATGATCTGGCTTCGTATGAATAGTGACACACTATGACGTAGGCGTGGTCGATAGGTCGCGGCGGTAGGCCGGCGGCATCCAGTGCTTCAGCTCCCCGGCATGGATCGCCGCGCTTGTTTCCATCGGCGCGTGCGTCACTAGGCGGCGCAGATCCCGCTCCATCCGCTGCGCGGCCTGGTGGTGGCCTGCGGCGTACAAGCTCAGGCGGGCACTAGCGGCCTGGCGGATCTCCCGCAGCACGTCGCGCGGATCGCGGATCGGTTGAACGTTGCTCACGCGGTGGCCTCCCTCAGCCAAGCATTCGCAGCACGCCGTCCGGCGTTGTCTCGCTTAATCTCGGACGCCTCAGCATCAGCGGCCGCCAGCCATTCCCGGCGGTATCCCGCCAGCATCTCGTGCCGGTCCGTGCGGCCGACCAGACACCGCTCGATAAAGAACCGATCCTCACGTAGTAACGGCAGGCCCGCCAGCGGGTCATGGCGCACACGCTCGGCAGCGGCCACCTCTGCCTCCGTGCTGTGTGTGGTCTCACTGGATGAATCATCCAGTGATGGGCGCAGTCGGGCGCTCTCACTTAGATCACGCAGCCAGGCATCGGCTAGTGCGCGTTCGTCAGGCATCACGTCACCTTGCCGCCACCGGCTGGCCACGGACCGCGCGAACCACGTCAGTTCGTCCAGGGTCAGCAGGCCAGCCGCCAAGTCTTCGCGATCCTCGTTACTCAGCAGCGCCACCAGGCAGTCCGGTGCCAGTTCGGCAGCTTCGGCGGCCTGTTGCAGGGCCTGATTCCGTGCAACGAGACCCCCTCCGGAAACCCCCTCTCGTTGCACGCGTTGCAGGGCTTCGGTTGCCGGCTCGTTGCGCCCTTCGTTGCGCTGTAAAACACGTTGCGCTGCGGCCTTCAGGCTGGTTGGTTGCGCGCCTGTTGCATGGCTGGTTGCGCCTCCAGGGGTGTCTCGTTGCATTGTTGCGCCCCCCGGGGGTGCAACCGTGCAACAAACGGTGTCCCGGTTCATCGTGCACCCCCTTTGTTCGGGGTGACCCCCAGGGCCCGCAAGTGCCGCGAGACGGTGGAGCGATTGCACTCCAGCTCGGTCGCTATCTCCACCGGGCGCAAGCCGTCCTCGTGCAATGCCAGGACGCGCTGTCGGGTCGAATCCTCGACACTGCGGCACGTCCATTCCAGGCGCCCCGCTCGCAGCTCCAGCCGCGCCTCGAAGGGCTCCACGTCCTCGCCATGGATGCCGCGCGCCTTCTCGAAGTGGATCTCGAACGCGGCCCCCTGGTCAGGCGTGTACTCGGCAGGTCGGCGCAGGTTAATCACCGTATCCAGGACATCCTCGCGTCGGCTGGTGCCTCGCTGCGCACCGCCTTTGCCCGCGTGGTGAACGAACAGCACAGACCGACCGGCAGCACGATGTCGTAGTGCCCAGGTCTGGACGGGCAGCCAGGATTCCGCCTCGTTTTCCTTGCCGCCATGGGCAAGGGTGCTGAGGTTGTCCACTACGATCAGGCTGGTGTCATCGGGCAGGGCGGCGTCCACCGCCGCCTGGCCTTCTTGGCTCGCTAGGTTGGGCATTCCGTCGCGGTGCAGGTCGGGCGTCAGTAGGTGGAATGCGCCAGGGCTTGCCTCCGCATCGCTGGCGGCCACGATCCCGGCCAGCCGCTCCTGCATGGCGGCGGCGGGCATTTCACCATCAAGATAAACGACAGTGGCCGGGGCCGGCGCATGCCATCGCCCGAAAAGCGACCCGCCGGACGCGACCGCGTAGGCGACGTGTAGCGCGACAAAGGTCTTGCCGACTCCGCGCGGCGCAAACAGCATCGCCAGCCCTTGCCGGGGCAACCAAGGAGACAGTAGGTTCTCGCGGGGCGGGAACTGCATACTCAGGAAGTCACCCAGGCTAACAGGGTGCAACGTCGGCTCGGTTTCAACCGGGCACGCCTCTGGCGCACGTTCGATTGCCGTCGCAATAGGGTTGCCGGTCATGCCCCACCCCCTGCGGCCAGCAGGGTGGCCAAGTCGTTCCAGTCGCTACCCCCCGCTCCCGGCGGAAAATCAGGAATCGCCAGGCGCGCACCAGCCGCAGCCGCAGCCGTTCGGGCCTTGGCAATGCCAACATCATCTGCATCAGCGCAGACCACGATGTCCGCATCCGGCCACCGTTCCCGCACCGCCAGCGCGACGGGCTCCAGATTGCCCGCGTCGATGGCCGCCAGAACACGAGCAGCGGGGTCGGCTTCGGCGAGGGTACAGGCGGTGGCGAAGCCTTCGGCGATCAAGGTCGGGCCGCCGTCACCCAACGCAACCGGGATGCAGCAGCCCCGCTTACGCCCGCCAGGCAGCAGCAGTTTGTCGCCGTCAGGGCCGATCGTTTGCAGGCTTGTAATCGTTGCATCGCTGGGGTCGATAACCGGCAGCACCAGGCGGTCACCACGCTGGCGGGCGTGATGCGGCCCGACCCGCTTGTTCACCAGATACGGGTGATTCGGATCGGCGGGGTCGGCTGCGCGCCATTGCTGCCGTGCTCGGTCGGCTGCGCGTTCGTGCCGCTGTTGCGTCTCTTCGTCCCGCTGGCGGCGGGCATCGTCCATCCTCTGCCGCAGGGCCTCGCGGTCGGCAGGGGTCAGGTCACCACGGGACCGGGCGCACCAGGTTGCGGAAACTCCATGCTTCCAAGATCCGTAAGCGGCTGCGGGAATGCCGTCCAGATGCAGAACGCACCAGCCGTTGCGCGTGCCGGCCTTGTCGCCGTCAACGCGGTAGCGGACCAGTGAGCCATCCGCGCGCAGATCCTCCGGGTTGTACGGCGCCACGCCATCGCGGGCCATCGCGGCCAGGATCTCCTGCAGCGGATCGGTGCTGCTATAATCACCGTATCGGTGCCAGCCGATGCCCCCCGCCCCGTGCGCCGCCCCCCTGGCGCCGGGGCTTTTTCGTGTCCCAATCATTCCGCACCTTCCTTGCCGCGCAGCCAGGCGTCCAGGGCCTCGCGACGCCAGCCGACGCAGCGGGCGCTATAGCGGATCTTCCTCGGGAAAGTTGGATCCTTCTCGGAAATACTGTGCAGCTTGCTTCGCGACATTCCGAGATAGGGCGCGGCTTGCTTGGGCCGCAGGACTGCGGCGGCGTTTTTTTCCTCGGTCATTCGTGGTTGCCTCAAGTTGTTCGTGTGAGGCATACGGTGCCGAGCGGGCTTCCGCCCTTGTGGATACAAGTGCCGCGCGGGCAATCGACTTCTATCCGGTGCGTTCCTTCCACACGGCCTTGATATGGCCGGTCAGGTCGATATGCGCATCATCGGCGTCTGGATTGCCTTCAATCCGAGCGACGCCATGCAGCCAGTGAGCGAATTCCGCAAACGCCGGGCGGCTGCGTTCGGCGTCAGGTGTCACGGCTGCGTAGCAGCGCCAGGCATCCTCCACGGCGTGACGGCGGCCCCGTTGCTGGCGGGCGCCCATTGGTCGCGGCTGGCTGGATCGCCGGTCCGCTATCTCCGCGATCCGGTCAAGCTGGTCGAGTAGCAGCGACACGTCCTGTTGCCCCTGTGGCGGGAACTTGGGGTCAAGCCAGGGCACTTGCCACCGCAGGCCGGCGCCCCACAGTTCGCCAAGTGAGTAGGGGTTCATGCTGGCCAAAGCCTCGCGCAGTTCCCGCGCCTTCGTCGCGACTCTGGCGTGTTCGCGGTCCCGTTCTTGGCCGGGCGGTGACTGGTCGAACGCTCGCAGGCTTGAAGTCGCAGCCTGTAGCGCCCATTCGACGTGTGCCCGGTTCTCGCGCGTATCGTCCGCACCCAATACCCGCAGGCCAGCTTCAACCGCGCTCACGGTTCGCCTCACCGCTGCCTGCCGGCGCCACGGCCTGGCCGTACTGCCTCATGATTTCGCGGGCGGTGTCCGGGCATAGGTGCCCATAGTGACCTTCGATCATGGCTGCCGACTTGTGCCCGGCCAGCTTGGCGACCGTCAGCAGCGGCACCCCAGCGGCCACCAGTGTCGAGATGAAGTGATGCCGCAGCGCGTAGAACGTCAGATCGTCGGGCAGTCCGCCCAAACGCTTCACGCGGCGCCACGGCTTGCCATGTGCCTTTTTGTCCATGCGCCGGCCTGTAATGGGTGATGGGAACACTAGGCCGGTGGCTGGTTTCCCTTGCTGTGCCCACCAGGCCCGCACCACGTCGAGGGCACCGGGCGGCAAATCCATTTCCACGCGGGCCGGTTCGGGGTGGTGGCGGGTCTTCGCCGGTATTTTTACCAGGCGCCCGAAGGCCGGGTTCAGTTCCAGCCAGGTGAGGGCGTACAGATCGCCCGGGCGTAGTCCCGTGTACAGGGATAGATAGGCGAACGGGATAAACCAGTGGGGGTACGCCACCGCGTCCAGGTCGGGCAGCTCCGGCTTCCCGTGTGCCCGACTGTTGCGCCGCTGCTGGCGCAGTTCGTCCGCGAAGGAATCCAGGCCGACATGCAGGCGGTGGATCTCGTCATCGGTCAGCAGGCGACGGGTCGCGGCCCGCCGTTCGCGCAGGGCCTCGGTGCGTTCGGTTTCCGCAGGCTTGTCGAGCGCCACGTCCCGCAGCGGATCGTCTTCTATGACGCCATCCCGCACCGCCTGGCGCAACAGCGTGCGCAAGGCTCCGTAGGCTCGCTTTATGGTTGCGGGTGCGCGCCCCAGTCCCTCCCTCCAGGACTGCCACGCCATCACGTCGGCGCGGGTCAGTGTCGCAAGGTCGCGGTCGTACCAATGGTTAAAGTTCGTCCGCAGGATCGCCAGCGTTTCACCGCCCGCCGTTCGCCGCGCCTGATAGCGGGCATACGGGCCTTCGATATACGCCCGCAGGGTGCGGGTGCCCGCCAGGGCCTTTTCCTCGCGTGCCTCGCGTTTCCGGCGTTCCTTCTCCGCCAGCACGTCCGCACCCTCGGTTCGCCAGGCCAGGGCCTTCTCTGCGGCCTGCTGAGGCTTGAGCGCCGGGTATCGCCCGATAGTCGCGGTCCGGCGCTTGCCGGTCGGGTCTGTGTACCGATACCGCCAGCTCCCGCCCTTGGCCGTTCGGATCAGGTGCAGGCCGGTCACACGGTCACACCATAGGGTCGCGCGGCCCTCGGCAGATTCCAGGAACCGCCGGGCGGCGGCGTCGGTGATGCTGGTATCAAGGGCCTTGGCAGCCATCGGGTCACCCGTTTCGTGTCACCATTTGGTGACCATGAAGGTAACACAAACGTGAACTACGGTGCCCTACCTTGCACAAACCGTTTCCGTAAGTCTATGATTGTAGGCGTGTGGCCCTTGGTAGGGCTGGACATTGGTTGCCTTCACACGGCAGGGGTCACTAGTTCGAACCTAGTACCGCCCACCAGATCTGAATCAGGAAAAGCGGCCTTGGGAAACCAGGCCGCTTTTTTTGTGCCTGCCGCGTGCAGGTCGATGTGGCGTGAAGGGCCCAGACCGTGGATTTCGGGCACGCGGACGGCGGTTCAAGAAAGGGGAAGAGTCGCGGATTTCTCGCGTTCGAATGCCGATATTTCGGTGGGCCCAGCATGCAAAAGGGGCCACAGAGGGCCGCTTTGCAGAATCTGGTGGAGAGGGCGGGATTACTCGGCACCGGGTGCCTCGCCCTTCGGGTCGTCACCTCCGGTGCCGCTCTGGCATCGCTGCGCGCTGCCAGTCGAACCATGGTTTGTGATTCCTCGGGTTCGAATCCCGGTACTTTGGTGGGCTCAACATGCGAAAAGGGCCACATGGGCCCCTTTGCAGAATCTGGCGGAGAGGGAGGGATTCGAACCCTCGGTACTCGCGAGAGTACAACGGTTTTCGAGACCGCCCCGTTCGACCACTCCGGCACCTCTCCTTGGGTCGCTGGTACACGAGGCGGAAACCTCGTGCCCACGGCGGAGCGAATCCTAGCAGATCCGGAGCCGGTAGGGGTAGCGCGGCTGTCTCAGGGCATCAGCCGCGTGATCTCCCAGGTATCCCCGGCGCGGTGGAACTGGAAGCGGTCGTGGAGCCGGTTCGGGCGACCCTGCCAGAATTCGAACAGCTCCGGCTGCAGGCGATAGCCGATCCACGCCGGATCGCGCGGGATGTCGCCGTCGGGGTATTGCTGTTCCAGCGCGTGCACCCGCTGTTCCAGTGTCTGGCGGTCGGGGATCGGGTGGCTCTGGGTCGATGCGGCGGCGGCGAGCTGGCTGCCGCGCGGGCGCTGGTGGAAGTAGTCGTCCGCCAGTTCGGCAGGCAGGGCGCTGACCGGCCCCTCCACGCGGATCTGGCGTTCGGTCTCGGGCCAGTAGAACAGGAGGGCGGCCCGTGGGTTCTCGTTGAGGTCCTGACCCTTGCGGCTGCGTGAATCGGTGTACCACGCGAGGCCCTCGGCATCGACGTGCTTGAGCAGGACGGTGCGCGCGGAGGGCTGGCCATCGGCATCGGCGGTGGCAAGGATCATCGCGGTAGGGTCCGGGTTGCCGGCTTCGCGCGCGGCCTCCAGCCATTCGTTCAGAAGGGCGAGGGGGCTTGCATTCAGATCGGTGCGGCGCAGCTCCGCGTGAGTGTAGTCACGGCGGGTATGGCGGTGGTCGGCGGTGCTCATGGGGCTCCCGGGGCTAGGGTCTGGCGTTCATCATACGGCGCTGTGGAAGAATCGGAAATTTGTTCGTTTTTCACTGTCAGAGTTCTGAATCTCCCATTCAAACGCAATGCAAGGAGTACCTGATGGCCGAGCCGATCATCGCCGCCGTGGAACCCAAGGGCGTGGAGCTCAAAAAGGGCGAGGAGTATGCCTTCTGTCGCTGTGGGCGCTCGCAGGACCAGCCCTTCTGCGACGGGTCGCACCAGGGGACCGGGATCGAGCCGCTGGTGTTCACGGCCGAGGAGGATGGCGAGGCCTACCTGTGCCAGTGCAAGCAGTCCGGCAACCTTCCGTATTGCGACGGTAGCCATGCGCAGTTCGATGCGGATGCGGTCGGGGGACCGGCCGACGGGTCCGATGCGCCGGAGGAGGAAGCGGACTCGGACACGGGCATGCCAAAGGCGCGGAACAGCGAGGCCGAGCCGCATGTGGAGTGGATCCATGCGCTGGCGCGTGATGGGCTGGAAGGGATCGGGCACCATGGCCCGACGGTCGCGATGGGGGTGCCGCGCGACCGGCTGCCGAGCTGGGACGAGATCCAGCTTCTCGCGGCGCAGCTGGCGTCACGGCCGCTCGACGACGATGCGGAGGTGGGCACCCGTCTGGTGATCGGGCCGGAAGCGAAGCGGCCGCTGGAACTGGACGTCCCCCTGCTGGTGTCGGACATGAGTTTCGGCGCGTTGTCCCGCGAGGCGAAGATCGCGCTGGCGCGCGGGGCGCAGCGCGCCGGTACCGGCATTTGTTCCGGCGAGGGCGGCATGCTGGATGCGGAGCAGGCCGAGAATTCGCGCTACCTGTTCGAGCTGGGGCCGGCCGGCTTCGGTTATTCCGATGCCATCATGGACCGGATTCAGGCCTTTCATTTCAAGGCGGGGCAGGCAGCCAAGACCGGTGTGGGTGGCGTGCTGCCGGGTAGCAAGGTCAGTGACGAGATCGCGGAGGTGCGGGGGATCGAACCGGGCCAGGACGCGCTCTCGCCCGCGGCCAGCGCGAAACTGGAAACGGCTGCCGATTTCCGTCGGTTTTCCGACGAGGTACGGGAGAAGACGGGCGGCGTTCCGATCGGCTTCAAGCTATCGGCCAACCACATCGAGGCCGACCTGGCCTTTGCCCTGGAGGCGGGGGCGGACTATCTGATACTCGACGGGCGCGGCGGCGGAACGGGTGCCGCGCCGGCACTGCTGCGCGATCACATCAGCGTCCCGACCATTCCCGCGCTGGCGCGCGCCCGCCGCTTTCTGGATGCAAACGGCGCGTCGGGGCGGGTCACGCTGCTGGTAACGGGCGGTCTGCGCACCCCGGCGGACTTCATCAAGGCCATGGCGCTGGGTGCGGACGGGATTGCGCTGGCCAATTCCGCGATCCAGGCCGTGGGCTGTGTGGGGGCCAGGATGTGCCACACCAACCGGTGCCCCAGCGGCGTCGCGACCCAGGACCCGAAGCTGCGCCGCCGGCTTGACCCGCAGGAGGGCGCGGAACGGCTGGCGCGATTCCTTGGTGGATCGGCGGCGCTGATGCAGGTGCTGGCCCGCGCCTGTGGCCACGCCAATCTCGAGGATTTCGGGCCGAACGATCTGACCACGTTCGACCGCGACCTGGCGCGTCTGGCCGGGATTCAGTACGCGGGTGTGCTGGAGGGTTCCTGAGCGCGCAGCGGTGTCTCCGAGCGGGTGGGTGGTCCGCGGTAGTAGCCGGCTGCTGCTCACGCTTGAGGCGGCCCGGATTTGATCTGGATCAGGCTCGGGGCAGGCGGCGTGCGGTAAACTGGCGCGATACCAGAAGGGAGCCGCGATGAGCTACTCCGACGTACACCAGAGTTATGGACGCTGCCGGCGTTCCGGCAATTTCGTGGATCGCTTTTACGAGCGCTTCCTGGCCGCCGACGAGCGGGTGGCACAGGCCTTTGGCACCACCAACTGGTCGCAGCAGAAGCGGGCACTGGGTCAGGCGGTGTCGACCGCGATCAGCTATGCGGAGGGCGAGCGCTTCGTCGCCCCGACCATGGAAAAGATGGCGGAGGTCCACAGCCGCCACGGTCGGGTCCCCGTGGATCCCGAGCTGTACGGGATCTGGCTGGACTGCATGGTCGAGACCGCGCGCGAGGTGGATCCGCGCTGGGACGAGGCACTGGCGCCGCGCTGGCGCGAGGCCCTGACCCCGGCGATCGAGCTGTTCGTCGAGCGCTATTAGAGTTCCCCGGGTTAACGGGCCCGACGTGGGCGGTGACCACCCGGACACGCACGCGCTCCGATAGCGGCGGCTATTTCCCGCCTGCGCGCATGAGCGGTTGATCTCCGGGGCTCGCGCGCGTGTAATGCGCGCATTTCCTGTTGCCGGCGCGCGCCGGAAGAAGCCTGGTCATGTCCGCAGCACCCGATACCCTGTTCTCCCGCCGGCCCTACTGGGCCAAGCGTTTCGGCACGGCCCCGTTTCTTCCGACCACGCGCGAGGAGATGGACGCCCTTGGCTGGGACAGCTGCGATATCGTCCTGGTGACCGGTGACGCCTACGTGGATCATCCCAGTTTCGGGATGGCGATTATCGGGCGTTTGCTGGAGGCGCAGGGGTTCCGGGTTGGTATCCTGGCGCAGCCCGACTGGACCTCGGCCGAACCGTTTCGTGCGCTCGGCCGGCCCAATCTGTTCTTCGGCGTGACCGCCGGGAACATGGACTCCATGGTCAACCACTATACCGCCGAGCGGAAGGTGCGTTCCAACGACGCCTACACCCCGGGTGACGTGCACGGCCGCCGCCCGGATCGCGCGGTGATCGTGTATGCCCAGCGTGCGCGCGAGGCCTACAAGGATGTGCCGATCGTGGCCGGGGGCATCGAGGCCAGCCTGCGCCGAATCGCCCATTACGACTACTGGCAGGACAAGGTTCGCCGTTCGGTGCTGCTGGATTCGCGCGCGGATATCCTGCTGTTTGGCAATGCCGAACGGGCGCTGGTCGAATTGGCCCATCGGGTCGCGGCGGGCGAGCATCCGCGCGAGATCACGGATCTGCGGGGTACGGCGTTCCTGCGTGACGACGTACCCGCGGACTACGTCGAGCTGGATTCGAGCGAGGTCGACACCCCCGGACCGGTGGATGCGAACCCGGACCCCTACGCGATGGTCACGGCCGAGACCTGCGCCGACGCCGACGTGTCCACTGCGGACGGGGCGGGCCTGGAGGCCGCGTCAGGTGCCCGGGTGGTCCGTTTTCATCGCGATATCCCGCGCGGCACCCCGCGCGAGCGCACGGTCATCCGCATCCCGGCCTTCGAGCAGGTCCGTGGCGACCCGGTGCTTTATGCCCACGCCTCGCGGGTGCTTCATCTGGAGACCAACCCGGGCAATGCGCGCGCCATCGTGCAGCGCCATGGCGACAAGGAGGTGTGGCTGAATCCGCCGCCGATTCCCCTGTCGACCCCGGAGATGGATGCGGTATTCGATCTGCCCTATGCGCGCGCCCCGCACCCGTCGTACGGCGATGCGCGCATCCCGGCCTGGGAGATGATCCGCTTCTCGGTGAACATCATGCGGGGCTGCTTCGGGGGGTGCACCTTCTGCTCCATCACCGAGCATGAGGGGCGCATCATCCAGAGCCGTTCCGAGGAGAGCGTGCTGCGGGAGATCGAGGAGATCCGGGACAAGGTTGACGGCTTCACGGGCGTGATCTCCGACCTGGGTGGCCCGACCGCGAACATGTACCGCCTGGCCTGCAAGGACCCGAAGATCGAGCGCTCCTGCCGCCGCCTGTCCTGTGTCTACCCCGGGATCTGCAGCAACCTGGATACCGACCACAGCAGTCTGATCCGGCTGTATCGCAAGGCGCGGGCCCTGCCCGGTATCAAGAAGATCCTGATCGCCTCCGGCCTGCGTTACGACCTGGCGATCGAATCACCCGAGTACGTGAAGGAGCTGGTCACCCATCACGTCGGGGGCTACCTGAAGATTGCCCCGGAACACACCGAGAGCGGCCCGCTGTCGCGGATGATGAAGCCGGGCATGGGCACCTACGATCGTTTTCGGGCGCTGTTCGAAAAGTACTCGCGGGCGGCCGGCAAGGAGCAGTACCTGATCCCGTACTTCATCGCGGCCCACCCGGGCACCACGGATCAGGACATGCTGCAGCTGGCCCTGTGGCTGAAGCGCCATGACTTCCGTGCCGACCAGGTGCAGGCCTTCCTGCCCAGCCCGATGGCGCTGGCTACGGCCATGTGGCATTCCGGGCGCGACCCGCTGCGCGGCATTCGCCGCAAGGTCAGCGAACGCGTGCCGGTTGCGCGCGGGGTACGCGCGCGGCGGTTGCACAAGGCCTTTCTGCGCTACCACGACCCCAACAACTGGCCGCTGCTGCGGGATGCGTTGCAGCGCATGGGGCGGGCGGATCTGATCGGGAACGGCAAGCACCACCTGGTGCCCACCTGGCAGCCGGCGGGGACCGGGCAGGGCGGTGCGCGGCCCGCCGCGGGCGGCCGCATCACCCGTGGGGGCAAGGCGCTGCGGCGGCGTGGCCAGACCTTCCAGACCCAGCACAACGGTGTCGAGGCGGCAGCGCGCCCGGGGGCAACGCCCGCGGGGAGTGGCAAGCCCGCCGGGCCGAAGAAACCCCGAAAGGGTGCCGGCGCACGCCGGGGGCGACCCGCGGGCCGGCGTCCGCGCGGCTGATGCCGCGCGGGTTCAGGAGGTCGTGTCCGCTACCGGAACCTGGCCCTCGAGACTGATGTTCTTCCCGGTGGTGGTGCGGTCGCCGGGGTCCAGGAAGTAGAGGTAGGGGCCCACGACCGCGTCCGGCTCCGGCAGCAGGTCGGCGTTCTCGCCGGGGTAGTGGCCGGCCCGGAAACGGGTACGCACGGGGCCGGTGTCGACGCCGTTCACGTGGATGAAGCGCGGCTCGTTGCGGTGCTCGTGAGCGAGGATGTCGATTAGCGCATCCTGCGCGGCCTTGGCCATGCCGAAGGCCCCCCAGAAGGCCTTGCGCGCGTTCTGGGTCGATACCACCAGGCTGCCGGTCGGGCTTTTTTCCAGCAGCGGCAGCACCGCCTGCACCAGGAAAAACGGCCCGTGCAGGTTGCTGTTGATGACCTTGAACCAGAGCTCCGGGTCATAGTTCTTCATCGGCATCAGCGCGCCCGCCCAGCCGGCGTTCAGCACCAGCCCGTCCAGCCGACCCAGCGAGTCGCGGATGTTTTCCGCGAGGTCACCGTAGTCCTTGACGGTGGCCCCTTCCAGGTTGAGGGGGTAGATGGCCGGCTGCGGATGCCCGGCCTGCTCGATCAGGTCGTAGACCTGTTCCAGGCCCTTGAGGTCCTTGTCCAGCAGGACGACGGTCGCGCCGGCGGCGGCACAGGCGCGGGCCACCGCGCGGCCAATCCCGTCAGCGGCCCCGGTCACGAGGATGACGCGCTGGTCGAAGGCACCCGGTTGCGGGCGGTAGGCGAGCAGGCGTGGGATATCGAGGTCGGTCAAGGATGGTCCTCCAGGAACAGGTGGGCCGATTCTAGTCCAGATTGTACGGCCGCTTCGAGCGTCGAGGGCAGTGCACGGGTCAGGTAATCCCCGGCCAGAATGCAGCCGCGCCAGGGTGTGTGTGGCGACGGACGCTGGCAGTCCAGCCCTGGCCGCGCATCCACGGTGGCCCGGCGTTCGCACACCGTATGCCCTGCCTCGGGGGTGCCCAGTTGCGGGAACGTTGCGGCCAGGGAACGGGCGACGGTGCGCCACCGGGCCTGCGCCGTCAACGGCTGCTGGTCGTCGGCGGCCGAGATCACCACGGCCAGCCAGTGCGGCGCATCCGCCAGGTGCCGCGGGATCAGCCACTGGCCATGCTGGTCCAGCAGCCCCTGCAGCGGTCCGATCTCGCCGGGGGGGGTCGGGTAGCGCAGGTAGACCGTGCAAATACTGCGCGCCCCCATGGCCTGCAGTGCCTGCTTCGTGGGCAGCCAGGGCCCCGATGCGGGCAGCAGACGGGCGGCGGCCGCGGGGGTGGTTGCCAGGATCAGGCCGCGGGCCGGGAGTGGGTCGCTCGCGCGGCTATGGATACGAAATGGAGCCACAGGGTCGTCGGGCCGCTGTTCCAGCGCGGTCACCCGGCGGCCGAGGTCGATCCGGGCCCCGCGCGCGCGCAGCTCCTGCAGTGCAGGCTCCGGGAACAGGGCGCCGAGGGGACGCGCCGGAATCAGCAGACGTGCGGCCTGCGGCCCGTGATTGAGGGCCAGGCGCAGCACATGCTGGAAGATGCGGGCGGAGGCATGGCGTGTCGGCGTATTCATCACCGCCAGGCAGAGCGGGTCCCACAGTGCGTGTATCAGGGCGGGTGGCTGGTGGCGCGCGAGCAGCCAGTCTTGTACCGGGAGGTCGTCGCGCAGCGGCCGGTGCAGCATAGCGGCGGCTCCCAGCAGCGCCCGCAGCCGGTCGCGGAGGTCGGTTTGCGACAAGGCGCGGTACAGGGCGGCCGCGAGTGCCGGCAGGCGCGGTGAACGCGGCTCCAGGTGGAACGCGGGCTGTTCGTCCGCCTGGCCCGGCGCGAACATGCGCAGGCCGAAGGGCAGTGCATGAAAGCCGGTATCGGTGTCCACCCCGAGGGCGCGCATCTGCGCCAGGGTCTCCCGGCATGCGCCGACCAGTACGTGCTGGCCGTTGTCCAGTTCGGTGCCGTCCAGACTCAGGCTGCGGGCGCGGCCCCCCGCCGTCTTGGCGGCCTCGATCAGGTGCACGCGGTGACCAGCGCGGGCAAGGGTCAGCGCGGCGGTGAGCCCGGCCCAGCCGGCGCCCAGCACCACCACCGGCGGTGAGTGACCGGAGGGCATGGGTTCAGGCCGCGCGGCGGCGGTGTTCGCGCTTCAGGCGGCGCGCGGTGCGCCAGGCGATCCAGAGCTTGCGGATCGGGGTCAGGCGCACCCGATGTTCCAGCACGCGATAGCCGTCGCGATCGATCTCGTCCAGCAGGGTGCGGTAGATCGCCGCCATGATCAGGCCCGGCCGCTGCGGATAGCGGTCCGTTTCCGGCAGGTGCTCCTCGGCGCGCTGGTAATAGCGGCGTGCGCGCTCGGCCTGCTCGGCGAACAGGGCCTGATGACGCGCATCGGTGACGTTGACCTGGAATTCCTCGGGTTTCACGCCGTGCTTTTTCAGCTCGTCCAACGGGATGTAGACGCGGCCGCGCATCGCGTCCTCGTGGACATCGCGCAGGATGTTGGTCAGCTGCAGGGCCATGCCGAGGTCGTGTGCGTATTTCAGCGTGCGGCGGTCGGAGTACCCGAATATCTGTGCGGACAGGATGCCCACCACACTCGCCGCGCGATAGCAGTACAGCGACAGCGTGGTGAAGTCCGGGTAGCTGTCGTAGTCGAGATCCATCTGCATGCCGTCGATGATCTCGTCAAAGTGCTCGCGGCCGAGATCGAAGGGGGCGAGGTGCGGCTGCAGGGCCTGCGAGATCGGATGGCGCGGCTCGCCCGCGAACAGGCGTTCAATCTCCTCGCGCCACCATTGCAGCTTGGTGCGGGCCACGCTCTCTTCGGAGACCTCGTCGACGATGTCGTCCACCTCGCGGCAGAAGGCATACAGCGCGGTAATCGCGCGGCGCCGGTCGGGTTCCAGGAAGCGGAAGGCGTAATAGAAGCTGGAACCGCTCTGTGCGGCCCTTTCCTCGCAGTATTCGTCGGGGGACATGCGTTCTCGGGATCGCGTTCCGGCCAGGGAGGGCAAGGCTAGCACAGCCGCCGCGGTTTGCGGGGATGGCGCCGGACGGGTGCGCCTTTGACCTACATCAAGCGGAGGGGCGCGGCGGCGCCGTAGGCTGGTCGCGAACGGGTGGCCATTGGCGTCACCCGCCACGCCGGAGACTCGCATGGAACAACGTCTGGTATTCGACCCGGAGGTGCTGCGTCGCTACGACGTGAGCGGGCCGCGCTACACCTCGTATCCCACCGCGCCGCAGTTCCACGAGGGATTCGATGCCAGTACCTATGCTCGCGTGGCACGGGAAAGCAGCGTGGCGGACCCGCATGCACCGCTCTCGCTGTACGTGCACGTGCCGTTCTGCGACACCGTGTGTTTCTACTGTGCCTGCAACAAGGTCGTGACCGGCAACTACCGCAGGGCGGAGGCCTACCTGGACGCCCTGGAACGAGAGATTGCGCTGCAGGCCGCGCTGTTCGGCCGCGGGCGCCCGGTACGCCAGCTGCATCTTGGCGGGGGCACGCCCACGTATCTGTCGGACGCCGATCTCGCGCGGGTCATGCATGCGCTGGCGCGGCATTTCTGGCTGGAGACCGGGCCCGAGCGCGAGTTCTCGATCGAGATCGACCCGCGTGCGGTGGGACCGGATACGCTCGCGCATCTGGCCAGGCTGGGCTTCAACCGGGTATCCCTCGGGGTGCAGGACGTGAACCCGGAGGTACAGAGGGCGGTTAACCGCATCCAGCCGTTCGCGGTGACCGAGCAGGCGGTGCGCCAGGCCCGCGCGAACGGTTTTGTGTCCACCAACGTTGATCTGATCTATGGCCTGCCCCTGCAGACGGTGGCGACCTACACCGCCACCCTGGACCGGGTGCTGGAGCTGCGCCCCGAGCGTCTGGCGATCTACAACTACGCGCATCTGCCGGAGATGTTCAAGACACAGCGGCAGATCCGCGAGGCGGACCTGCCGCCGGCCGCGGAGAAGCTGGCCATTCTCGAGGCGACCATCGAGCGCCTCACCGCGGCCGGATATGTCTACATCGGTATGGATCACTTCGCGCTGCCGGAAGACGAACTGGCCGTGGCCCAGCGCGCGGGGACGCTGCAGCGCAACTTTCAGGGCTATTCGACCCGGGCGGAATACGACCTGGTGGCGCTGGGTCCGACCGCGATCGGTCGCGTGGGTAACAGCTACAGCCAGAACCTGCGCGAGGTGGAGGCCTGGCAGACGCGCCTGGAGGCGGGCCGTCTGCCCGTGTTCCGCGGCCTGGAGCTGTCAGCCGACGACCAGTTGCGACGGGATGTGATCCGCGAACTGATGTGCCATTCCCGGATCGACTTCGCCGCGATCGAGGCGCGCCACGGGATCGATTTTCACGCGACCTTCGCGGATGCCCTCACGCGCCTGGAACAGATGCAGGCGGATGGTCTGCTGGAAATCGACGCGCAGCAACTGCGGGTACAGCCGCGCGGGCGCCTGCTGCTGCGTAATATCGCGATGGCCTTCGATGCCTACCTGCAGCGCGAAGAGCGGCCGCGCTACTCGCGTGTGGTCTGAACACCGGTGACGGGTATCAATCGCCTGCCCGCCTAGCGGCGACGCGGGCGCAGGCTGTGGGCGAGGATGACCCAGACGTCGCGGGCACGCAGGCGGGGGCGCGCGAATACGTCGTCCTGCTGGCGCAGGCGCCAGAGGATGCGGGCACCGCCGTTGATGATCGCGCGAATCTCCAGCCCCATGCGCCCGCGGAGCAAGCCGCCGAGGGGCGCGCCGGCCCGCAGCAGGCGATCGGCGCGAGCGTACTGGAACTGCATCAGGTTGCGTAGCTGGAAGCTGGACTGGCCGGCGGCGAGCATGGCCTCGGTCACCCCGTACTGGTCCATCTCGTCCTGCGGCAGGTAGATACGGTTGTTCTCGCGAAGGTCCTGCTGCAGGTCCTGGTAGAAATTGATCAGCTGCAGCGCCGAGCAGATTGCGTCCGAGTAGCCGAGCATCGATTCCGTGGGCTCGCCATCGAGATGGAGCATCAGGCGCCCGACCGGATTCGCCGAGCGCCGGCAATAGTCCATGAGCTCGCCAAAACTGGCATAGCGGGTCTGCTCGAGGTCCTGGAGGAAGGCGTCGATCAGGTCGCGGAAGGGTTCGGCGGGGAGGTCGAAGCGGGCGCGGGTATCGGCCAGCGCGATCCACTCCGGTTCGTGTTCCGCTGCCGGGTCCTCGAGGATCTCCACGCGTTCCTGCATGGCGAGCAGGTCCGCGCGGCGCGCGGCGAGCGGGCGCGGGTCTTCGTCCGCCAGGTCATCGGCGTCGCGGGCAAAGCAATAAATGGCGGCGACCGGGCCGCGCAGGTGCCGGGGCAGCAGCCAGGAGGCTACCGGGAAGTTCTCGTAGTGGGCCGTGGCGCGCCGACGGCAGTGGCGGTAGGCGTCCTTGACGCGGGGCGGGATGGGCCGCTGCCGGCCGCTGCCGCCTTCAGCTCGCAAGCCCGGTCTCCGGGGTCGGTGTGTTGGCGTACCAGGGCCAGAATGCGTCGGGGTGCTCCAGGCGGCCATCGGCGCCCCATTGTTCCGGGGTCTGATCGGTGTCGATGTAGCCCCAGCCGGCGATCAGCGTGCTCATGCCAGCGGCGCGTCCGGCGGCGATATCGCGCTCGGCATCGCCCCAGTAGCAGTGGCGTTCGGGGGGGAGCCCGGTCTGGCGGGCGGCCAGCCACATGGGCTCCGGTGCCGGCTTGCGCTGGGGCAGGGTGTCGCCGCTGACCACGGTCGCCATGCGTGCGTGCAGGCCCAGGGCGTCGAGCAGTGGATCGGTGAGCCAGCCGGGCTTGTTGGTCACGACGCCGAGCGCCCAGCCGCGATCCTCGCAGGCCTCCAGCAGGTCAGGCAGCCCGGGGAACAGGCAGGTGGCCTGACACAGGTCGCGGGCGTAGATCTCGAGGTAGCGCTTCTTCAGGTGTTCGGCGAAGTCCGGAGCGGCATCCGGAAACCCGAGCGCGACCAGTGCCTGCGAGCCATGCGAGACGTGATTGCGCACGCGTTCGAAGGGCAGCGGGGCGCGGTCGTGCTCGGCCATCAGCTTGACCAGCGCGGCGTGCATGTCGGGTGCGGTGTCGAGCAGGGTGCCATCCAGGTCGAACAGCACCGATCCGAGCATGCTCCTCATGCGGGGCCTGCGGTTTCTTCGCGGCGGGCCGCCATCAGGTAGTTCACGTCGGTACGCGGGACCAGACGGTACTGGCCGTTCAGGGGCGAGTAGGTGAGGCCGGTCATCGCCGTCACGCGGAAGCCATGGCGGCGCAGGGCCGTACCCAGCTCCGAGGGACGGATGAAGCGCGCGTACTCGTGCGTGCCCGTGGGCAGCATGTTGAGGACGTACTCGGCGCCGACGATGGCCTCGGCGAACGCCCGCGGGGTGCGGTTGATGGTGGACAGGAACAGCCAGCCGCCGGGACGTACCAGCCGCACGAGGGCGTCGATCACGGCCTCGGGGTCGGGGACGTGTTCCAGCATTTCCAGGCAGGTCACGATGTCGTAGGCGCCGGCATGGTGTTCCGCGTGGGCCTCTGCGGTGGTGTGCAGGTAGTGGATCTTCAGCCCGGCCTCCGTGGCATGTTCGCGCGCGACCTCCAGGTGTTCGGCGCCAGCATCGAGGCCGGTCACGCGCGCCCCGCGCACGGCCATCGTCTCGGACAGGATGCCTGCGCCACAGCCCACATCCACAACGGTCTTGCCCTCCAGCCCGGCGTGCTGGTCGATCCATTCCAGGCGCAGCGGGTTGATGGCGTGCAGCGTGGCGAAGGCCCCGTTCGGGTCCCACCACTCCCGGGCACGGTGCGCAAACTTGTGGACCTCGGCGTGATCGACGTTGTCGTGACGGCGGGATTCGGGCTCGGGGCTCATGGGCATCTCGATCAGGCGGTGAGGGGCTGCTGTGTCTCCAGTACCCGCGTGCGCCAGTACTCGGCTTCGGCATGGAGCTCATACAGGTCCAGCGTAAGCAGTTGGCGGTTGCGGAGCAACGGCTGGCCCGCCACGTAGACGCTGCGCACGGCGTCACGGGTTGCGGCATACACGATCTGGGCGCAGGGATCATGCGCGGGCTGAAGCTCCGGCGCCTGCAGGTCCACGGCCACCACGTCCGCCTGCTTGCCGGCCTCCAGCGATCCGATGTGATCGTCCAGGCCGAGGGCGCGGGCGCTGCCCAGCGTGGCCATCTCCAGGGCGGCGCTGGCGGGTAGCGCGGAGGCATCGCCGCTGACGCCCTTGGCCAGGAGTGCGGCGGTGCGCATCTCGCCGATCATGTCGAGGTCGTTGTTGGAGGCGGTGCCGTCCGTGCCCAGGCCCACATTGATGCCTGCCGCCTGGAGGCGGGCGATGGGGCAGAAACCCGAGGCCAGCTTGAGGTTGGATTCCGGGCAGTGCGCGATGGACACCGGACGCCCCTGCAGCTGTTCCAGGTCGCTGTCGGCGACCTGAGTCATGTGGACCGCGATGAACGGCTGATCAAGCATTCCAAGGCGGGCCAGGCGTGCCAGGGGACGTTCGCCGTGGTCGCGCAGGCTGTCGCTCACCTCGCTGGCGGTCTCGTGGACATGCATGTGGATGGGCACGCGCAGCTCGCGCGCTCGGGCTGCCACCCGCTCCAGGCTGGCATCACCCACGGTGTACGGTGCGTGTGGCGCCACGTTGAAGCGGATGCGGGGGTGGTCGCCCCAGGCGTCCACGACGTCGGCACCGCGCTGGAAGTATTCGTCGGCCGTGCGGGCCCACGGGGTCGGGAAGTCGAACACCGTCAGCCCCAGCGAGGCACGAATGCCGGTTTCGTCCACGACCCGCGCCGCATCCTCGACAAAGAGATACATGTCGCCGAAACAGGTGGTCCCGCCGCGCAGCATCTCGGCGACCGACAGGCGTGTTCCGGAACGCACGAATTCGGGCGACAGCAGTTTGCCTTCGGCCGGCCAGATGTAGCCCTTGAGCCATTCCATCAGCGGGCGGTCGCTGCCCACGCCACGCAGCAGGCTCATCCCGGAATGGGTATGCGCATTGACAAGCCCCGGGATCAGTGCCTGACCGGGGTGATCCTGGATATCGGCATCCGGATATTGCGCCTTTGCCTCGTGCTGCGGCAGCACGGCGGTGATCTCCCCGTCGCGGACGACCAGTGCATGGTCTTCGAGTACCGTGTTGCGGGGCACGACCGGGACAATCCGGGGGGCGGCGAGGATCAGGGTCGGGGTATTGGGCATGGAAGGCTCGTGCACGCGGTTCCAGGGCGCGCATGGTACCCGAAAGGGGCGGCGTTGCGCCGCCCCGGACGGGGTGGGTCAGGTTACATGCGGTTGATGGCCAGACGGCCTGGACCGGTCAGGGCCAGCGCGATGGCGGCAAACAGGAACATCCCCTGCAGTTCCAGGGCCCAGCCCCCGGTCCCTGTCAGCTGGAAGACCTCGTCGGCATGCGCCAGGCCGATCGCAAAGACCATGTTGATCGCGATCAGTACCGCGCCGATTCGGGCATACAGCCCAAGGATGACGAGGATGGGCGCCAGGATCTCGCCGACGTAGACACCGTAGGCCAGGATGGCGGGCAGCCCCGCGTTGGTCAGCATGCCCTCGATGCCGCTGATGTCGCCTGTGATCTTGGCGACGCCGTGCATGAGGATGAGGATCCCGAGGGCGAGCCGCAGGATGAGTTTCCCGCTGTCGTCGAGTGTGTTGTCCATGGCAGTGCTCTCCTTGCTGGTGCAGTGGGCTTGGGTGTTGGGTCGGGTCCGGGATGGCCATGTGCGTCACACCGCGGTGTCACTCTCGGCCATCCGCGGAGGCGGGTCCCTGGCGGCTTCGTTGCCGTTGACTGTCCGTTATGGCTACCGGCCCCTGCATCAGCGCGTACCTCCCTGGCCGCTGTGCAGGGGCCATCCAGCCCTCAGCCCGCCGCGCGACCCAGGCGCTGGGCGCGCGCGACTTCCGCCACGTGGCGACCCTGTGATGCCGCCATGGCGAGTTCGTTCTCGCTGGGCTGGCGCGAGCCGTCGCCGTCGGCCAGGGTGGTGGCGCCGTACGGCGTACCGCCGCTGATCTCGGACATGTCGACCAGGCGCTTCTCGGTGTAGGGCAGGCCGACGATGGTCATCCCGTAGTGCATGAGATTGACAATAGTCGAAATCAGCGTGGTTTCCTGCCCGCCATGCTGCGAGGCGGTGGATCCAAACACGCTGCCGATCTTGCCGACCAGTTTGTCGCCAAACCACAGGGCCCCGGTCTGGTCGAGGAAGTTCGCCATCTGGGCGGACATGCGGCCAAAGCGAGTGGGGGTGCCGATGATAATGGCATCGTAATCCGCCAGCTCCTCCGGCTTGGCGATCGGCGCGGCCTGGTCGAGCTTCGCGCCTGCGTTGCGGGCGATCACATCGGGCATCAGTTCCGGCACGCGCTTGATGGTCACCTCGGTATCGGGCACCTCGCGCGCACCGCGGGCGACGGCCTCGGCCATCTGTTCGATATGACCCCAGGTGGAGTAGTACAGGATCAGGATCTTGGTGCTCATGGTCTCGCGTCCTCCGCGTTGACGTTCCGGTTAGGTATCACCTTAGATCCGGTTTAACCGAATGAAAATGGCGAAAATAGCCGCCAAAGTTTCGATTAAATCGAACATTCAACGCTGCTCGATGGATGAACCGCGCCCCTGCTGCTGCAGGACCATGGCCTCCAGGGCGGTGGCGGTATCCGGGTACCCGTAGAGGAAGCCCTGGAAGTGGCGGCACCCGAGGCCAAACAGGAAGGCGCGCTGCTGTTCGTTTTCCACCCCCTCGGCGATAACGTCCAGGTCCAGGGTGTTCGCTAGATTCACCACCATCTGGGCGATGGCGGCATCATTGGTGTCGTCCAGCACGTCCCGCACGAAGGACTGGTCGATCTTGAGCTGGGCCAGGGGCAGACGTTTGAGATAGGCCAGCGAGGAATATCCCGTGCCGAAGTCGTCCAGCGCGAACTCGATCCCGAGCGTCCGCAGTTCCTCGATGTGCGCGATTACCGTCTCGACGTTGTCGAGCAGCATGCTCTCGGTAAGCTCCAGCTTGAGCCGGTAGCCCGGAGCACCGGTACTGACCAGCGTCTCGGTGAGGTCGGCTACAAAGCGCTTGTGCCGGAACTGGCGGGCACTGACGTTCACCGAGAGGGTCAGTTCACGAAATTCCGGTTTTTGCTGCCAGGCCGCCAGTTGCTCGCAGGCTATGTACAGCACCTTGCGCCCGATCGGCACGATCAGTCCGGTCTGCTCGGCGACCGGGATGAACTCGGACGGCGAGACGGCCCCGCGCTCCGGGTGATTCCAGCGCAGCAGCAGTTCCGCACCGATAACCGCCCCATTGGCCTCCACCTGCGGCTGGTACTGCACCGAGAAGGCATCCGCATCGAGTGCGTGGCGCAGTTCGCTTTCCAGCTCGAAGCGCGCCTCGACCGCGCGGTGCAGGTCGGGGTCGTAGAAGCGCAGCGTATTGCGCCCGGCGTTCTTGGCCCGGTACATGGCCAGGTCGGCCTGTTTCAGGATCTCTTCCACGCCGAGTTGGCGGCCGCTGAACAGGGTGGCACCGATACTGGGCGTGATGTGCCGTTTCTGCCCGGCCAGATCGAACGGTGTGCGCAGGATCTCGATCAGCTTGCGGCCGACGGCCTCGGCCTGGGTGGCGGCCCGTGCCGGGTCGCGGTGGAGATCGTTGAGGATCACCACGAACTCATCGCCGCCCAGGCGTGCCAGGGTGTCGGCCTCGCGCACCGAGTCCAGCATGCGCTCCGCCACCTGACGCAGCAGGTCATCGCCGACGGCGTGGCCCAGGGTGTCGTTGATGTCCTTGAAGTTGTCCAGATCGATGAACAGCAGCGCCCCGTGCAGGTTCGTGCGTTCGGTGTTGGCCAGGGTCTGACTCAGGCGGTCGTGGAGCAGTGTGCGGTTGGGCAGGTGGGTGAGCCCGTCAAAGAATGCCAGCCGCCGGATCTCGTCTTCGGCCTCCTTGCGGTCGGAGATGTCGGTCATCGTGCCGAAGGTCGCGGTCACGCGCCCACCGTCGTCGAAGCGGGCGCTGGCGTAGACATTCACCCAGCGCACCTCGCCGTCGCGTGTCTGCAGGCGGATCTCCTCGGACTGGGCGTGCGAGCTGCCCTCCAGCAGGCTGGCGCAGAAGTGGTGGGTGTCTTCGCGGTCTTCCGGGGCCACAAAGTTGCATATTGGCTGGCCAAGGGTCTGTTCGACACTGAAGCCGGTCAGGGACTCCCAGGCGGGGTTCAGCAGGGTCAGGTGGCCTTCGGCATTGGTTCGGAAGATGACTTCCGAGATGTGATCCACCACATCGCGATAGCGGTTCTCGCTTTCCGCCAGCGCATCGCTGGTGCGCCGGTGCGCGGTGATGTCCAGCGTAAGCCCGCGCAGGCTCTCGCGCCCATCGCCGTCGTGCGCCCAGGACAGGATGTCGCGCAGCCAGATCCACTGCCCGTCACGATGGGCAAAGCGGTAGTCGACCGAGCGCGGGGCCTCGCGGCTTTCGCGTGCCGCGTTCTGGACGCGCGGGAGGTCAACGGGATGGATGTGCCGCGCACGGAGTTCGCCCCGCCCCAGGTTGCGCGCCGGGAACCCGAGCAGCCGACGGGTGTCGCCGGCCACGAACTCCCATTCGTGGGTGCCGGGGTTGGCCTCCCAGAGGATGGCGTTGGCGCCACCGAGCATGGATTCCAGACGTGCGACCGACCGGTTGAGCTGCTGATTCTGTTGTTCCAGCGCGGCCTGGGTGGAACCGAGGTGGGCGGCGACGTCGTTGATGGTGCGTGCGAGGTCGCCGAACTCGTCGTTCGAACGCACGCGGATGCGGTGGTCCAGGCGCCCGCTCTGCAGGGCTTTCCCGCCCTGGTTAAGCAGGCGTAGACGGCGGGTGACCACCAGACTGAATACGATCGCGGCAACCATGGACAGCAAAAGAACGCCGATGGCCAGAGTGACATTGCGCTGCAGAAGATTGGTGGACATGGCGTCGATGGCATTTGTGGAGTATCCGACCGCGAGGGAACCCAGTGGCTGGCCGGCCAGTTCGATCTCCTTGAATACCTCGATCTGTCCGGGGGCGGTGCGAATGTGGCCTGGTTGCTCGGGAAGCGCCTCCGGCGAGATGCCCGAGGAGGCCATCGGTTGATCCTGAGCATCGAGCACGACTGCGTAAAGCACGTTGGAGTCGCCCGCGACCAGATCCAGCAGGTCCTGCAGCATCTCCGGGTCGGCGTATGCCAGCCCTGGGGTCAGCGCGCTGGACAAAAGGCGTCCCTGTTGCTCGGCAAAGCGCTCCAGCATCTGCGACTGGTTTTGCTGCACCTGGGAGATGCCACTGAACATCAGCGCGACAACCATCACGACCTGGATCGCGACGGTGCCAATGATGATCTGCCAGGCGAAATTCAGGCGCATACGGAACCGTCTAGCCGTGCTGTTGTGGCAAGACTATTGAAGGGCGAAGCTTGCTTTTGGCTGAGTCGGTGAGCGTCATGAGGGGGTCTTTGGCTGGATATGCGCCAGTGCACGCGGTCAAGCGGTGTGTGAACCGAGACGTGCATTCTACGGGGAGTTTGTGGTGGCTGCCCATGATGGAGCACAAAGACCGGGTGCCTTCAGTGAGTCATTGCGTCTCGCATGGACGGAAGTTGTCTTTGGAAGGTGTCGGGACGAAAAGGCCGATAGTCGCTCTCCTCAACCGTAATAAAGCCACGGTGGCGGATCTTCTGGAGTACCTCTTGCCCCTCAGGAGTTTTACGCAGCCCGATCAGGCGCTCCTCCAATTCTGGCGAGCCCAGCAGCACATCGTTGCTGGCAAGCAGGGTCATTCCCGGGAAACTGGGCGAATTGGCAATGATCCGAACGAGGGTGCCATCACCCAGCGACATCAAACGCTGGACCGTGGTGTCATGGGGTAGTCGTGCGATCAGATCGCCGTCGGTCACGACCACGAGGGCATCGGCTTCCCCGCGAGCAAACGTAGTCAATGCCCCGGAGTGGTGATGGTGGTGTCGCACCGTCGGGGCTGAGGACCCATACGGCCATTCGAGATACGAAAGCGTGTATTTCAGAAAAGCGGCCGCAAGACTTTCCTCGAAAGGGGCCGCGATCGTCGTATCCGCCAGGTCTTCTATTTGGGTGAACTGAGCTTCCGACCTGACCACGAGCACGATCGCGAGTCGATCGACTGTGGCTGCGACTGGACGGTAGCCCGTTTCTTCCGTAAGCAGGGGCACAACGTGCGGCGATGTAAAGACGAAGTCGTAGCGCTCGGCTGCGATCCTTCGGAGGAAGGCGCTGCGTGTGCGCGCTGATTGAAGTTGGACGGGCTCACCGATCTGTTCCGCAAGCCAGTCACGAAGTGGCGCGTAGCGCTCGAAGAGTGCTGGAGGGCTGAGAAATGGCTGTATACCCAGCGAACGTGTCTCAGATCCATGTGCGGGCATATGGGCAAGGAGCAGCAGGGCGAGCAAGCAGGCGACGGTCCCCGGGATACGGAGAGATGGGCGTGATACCGAAAGCCCCAAATGAAACGCAGAAACCTTGGACATGATCAGTGTGCCACCTCTCGCAGAGGAGCAGATGCGCTCGTGCGCATCTCCTAATTAAACCTGTAGCAGAGCTGTTGGGCTTATACCAGAAGCGGGAAGCGATCCGCGCTAAGGCAGCGCGGGTTTTGACCGGGACTGCCTTGATAGTCGGAAAAATGACGGTTTTGGAGGCTGACCGCGATTGTCGAAGGGTGCTTGTGTCAATAAATTATCGAGCGGTTGATTGCGGGCGCCGCCTCTGATCGTGCCGTATCGACTGGCTTGTTTCTTGCTCAGGCCGTGGAGTGATGAACGCGTGTCCCACGCTATGGCAGGAGAAGTTATGACAGCGACACTTGACCGGATTGCCGAGGCCCTGCTGGCGACGCTGCAGGGCATGAGCCCGATGACCGTGATCGGGTTGTTTACGCTGTTGCTGTTCGCGCTGTTTCTGCTGGCGCTGCTGGCGACCGCCCTGCGCCGTGCACGCGCCCTGCAGGGGGCGGCGCCGGCCCTGCTGACGACGCTGGGGATTCTCGGAACCTTCCTGGGGGTGGCGATCGGATTGCTGGACTTTGACTCCGGCCGCGTGGAGGCGAGCATCCCGGCGCTGCTGGAGGGGCTCAAGCTGGCGTTTGTCACCAGCATCGTGGGCATCCTGCTGTCGGCGGTGCTCCGCCTGGTTCAGGTGCTGACGCCGGGGCACGGTACGCAGGCCGCGGCCACCGCTGTTGATCCGGATACCGGTCCCCGGGGGGAAGCGGCGGGCAGGGCCGAGATGCTGCAACTGCTGGCGCAGCAGCGCGATGCCGCGCTGGGCACGGCGGAGGCGGTACGGGTGCTTGACCAGCGGCTGGAGACGCGGCTCGATCACCAGCATCAGGCCCTGCTCGCGGCGCTGGACGCGATGGCCGAGCGTTTGACCGAGCTGAGCAGCACCCATCTGGTCGAGGCACTGGAGCGGGTGATCCACGATTTCAACAGCCGGCTCGGCGAGCAGTTTGGCGAGAATTTCCGCCGTCTGGATGCCTCGGTGGAGCGCCTGGTCGAGTGGCAGGAACGTTACCGGGAGCAGATGGACAGTCTGCAGCGGGCCTTTGAACAGGCACGTAGCGGGGTCGAGCAGACCGAGCAGACCCTCGAGCGCATGACCGGGCAGGCCCTGCAGATCACCCGTCACGTCGAGGATCAGGAGGCGACGCTGGCCAGCCTGCGGCGCGAGACGGTCGAGCTGGAGGCGCTGCTCGGCAGCATCGCGGCGTTGCGCGACCGCGCCACGGAGGCCTTCCCGGCGATGGATGCGCGTCTGGAAGCGATGCTCGAGAGCATTGAAAACGCGGTACAGGCGGGGCAGTCCGCGCAGCGCCGCCACCGCGGGCTGGCCGCGGCAGAAGGGGCGGTTTGATGCTGTCCTGGGTGGCGGGCGCCCGGCGTGACTCGCGTGGCGGCGCGGCCGGTCACGAAGCGGATCAGGGTTCGCACTGGCTTGCGGTAGCGGACCTGATGGCGGCGCTGATGATGATCTTCCTGTTCCTGGCGCTGCTGCACATGGTGCAGGTGGAGCGCGAGAGCGCGGCGCATACCGAGGTTCGCGACGAGGCAGCGGCACTGCGCGCGGCAATCTATTCCGTGCTGGAGGCGGAATTCCGCGAGGATCTGCCGCGCTGGAATGCGGAGCTGGATCGCGACAGCCTGACCCTGCGTTTCCGCGAGCCCGAGGTCCTGTTCGAGCGCAGCTCGGCGCGCATTCGGCCGCGTTTCGAGGCCATCCTGGAGGACTTTATCCCGCGCTACGCGGAGCAGCTGCGGCCGTTTGCGGAGGTCATCCGCGAGGTCCGGATCGAGGGGCATACCTCCAGCGAATGGGCCGGCAGCGAGGACGAGCTGGAGTCCTATTTTGGCAATATGGACCTGAGCCAGCGGCGCACGCGGGCGGTGCTGGAATACGCCTACCAGCTGGAGCCGCTGCGGGAGGACGACTGGTTTCGGTCACGTGTGGCCGCGGTGGGCCTGTCGTCTTCGCGGCGCATCCTGGATGCCGCGGGCGAGGAGGATCGGGCGGCTTCGCGACGGGTGGAATTCAGTGTGCTCACCGATTTCGAGACGCGCCTGCTGGGCGGCGGCTGAGCGTCAAGGCACCACGGGTTGAGGCTCAGATCGCCGCCAGCAGCGCCTCGCGCAGCTTTTTCTGCTCTTCGCTGTCGAGCGGCTGTCGGCCGGGCCGGCTGAGCAGGAAGCTGTCCTCGACCTGCTCGCCAGCGGTGGCGATCCGGGCCGTACTGACATCGATGCCCTGTTCCGCAAGGATGTGTCCGATAGTGGATAGCAGGCCGGGACGGTCCAGGGCGCGCAGGCGCATGCGTGTCGCCTGACCGCTAGAGGCGGGCTCGAATTCGATGCGGGTGTCGACGTCAAAATGCTTCAGTCGGCGTGGAAGCTGGCGGCTGACCGGGGTACTGGGGCCGTCGCTGTGGCGCAGTTCCCGTTCCAGGCTTGTGCGGATTTCCTCGCAGCGGTAGCCGGCGTCCACCGTCTGTCCGCCGCCGCTCTCGAGTACCAGGAAGGTATCCAGTGTCCGGCCGCTGGCGGTGGTGATGATGCGGGCATCCACGATATCGAGGCCCAGCTGGGTCAGGGTGCTGGTGATGCGCGCGAAGATCTGCGGGTGGTCGTCGGCGCAGACGAAGATCTCGGTACTTCCGCGCGAGGTCTTGGGCCGGACCAGGATCAGCGGGAGCTCGGTGGCGGCGGGCGACAGCAGGGCCTGGCCGTGCCAGGCGATCTCGTCGGCCGAATGGCGCAGGAAATACTCGTCATCCAGTTCGTCCCAGAGGGCGCGTGCGCGCTCGCTGTCGAATCCCTGGTGCTGAAGCTGCTCCAGCGCCTCGGAGCGGGTTTGGTGGATCTGTTCTTCCAGATCGGGGGGCGTGTCCAGGCCGCGCTCCAGTAACGTGCGGGTCGCGTGATACAGGGTCTGCAGCAGGGAGTCCTTCCAGCTGTTCCAGAGCTCCGGGTTGGTCCCGCGGATGTCGGCGATGGTGAGGAGATACAGGAGGTCCAGGCGCTCGCGTGTGCGGACCTCACGGGCAAAGCCAAGCACGACCTCGGGGTCGGAGATGTCCTTGCGCTGCGCCGTCAGCGACATCAGCAGGTGCGAGCGCACCAGCCATGCAACGGTGCTGGCATCCGCGTCCGAGAGGTCGTGCTGCTGGCAGAAGTGCAGTGCGTCGTGGGCCCCGAGTTCGGAATGGTCGCCGCCGCGACCCTTGGCGATGTCGTGGAACAGGGCGGCGAGGACCAGGCGTTCCGGGCGTTCCAGGTCGGCGTGAATGCGACTGGCCAGTGGCTGTTCGTGGGCGAACTCCGGCAATGCCAGGCGCCGCGCATTGCGCACCACATTAAGGGTGTGTTCGTCGACGGTGTAGGCGTGAAACAGGTCGTACTGCATGCGGCCGATAATGCGGCCGAACGCGGGCAGGTAGTTGCCCAGCACGCCGTAGCGGTTCATGCGCCGGAGCTGGCTGGTGATGCCACGCGGGGCCCGCAGGATGTCCATGAACAGGGCGCGGCACACCGGGTTGCGCCGGAAGTGGCCGTCGATCAGGTGGCGGTGGGCGCGGATCAGACGGATAGTGGAGGCGCGTATCCCCTGGATCTCCGGGTGTTCCTGCAGGAGCCGAAAGACCTCCAGCAGCGCCGGGGGGTAGATCATGAAGACCTGGTCGTGGGCGGCTTCCAGATAGCCGCCACGGGTCTGGAAGCGCTGGTGGATGCGCACCGGTTCCTGCAGTGATCGCGGGTCGTCGAGGATGGCCTCGTTGAAGTGCTGCAGGAGCAGTTCGTTCAGACGCTCGAGGTCGTTGATGGTGCGGAAGTAGCGCTGCATGAACTGTTCGACGGCGCGGTTGTGGTTCTGGTCCACGAAGCCGAAGTTGTTTGCAAGCTGGCGCTGCAGGTCGAACAGCAGGCGATCCTCGCGTCGCCCGGTCAGCATGTGCAGCGCGAAGCGTACCCGCCACAGGAAATTCTGACCCTCCATCATCTCGCGGAACTCGCCCTCACGCAGGAATCCGAGGGAGACCAGTTCCTCGATGCGCTCGGCCGCGTAATGACGCTTGGTGACCCAGCCGATCATCTGGATGTCGCGCAGGCCGCCCGGGCCTTCCTTTACGTTTGGTTCCAGGCGATAGGCGGTCTCGCCGAAGCGTCGGTGGCGCGCCTGTTGCTCCGCCAGTTTGGCGGCGTAGAAGCTGCGCGAATCCCAGATCCGGTCCGGCTCGATGGCGCTGCGAAACTGGTTGAACAGGCCCAGGTGGCCCGCGAGGTAGCGCGCCTCGATGAGGTTGGTGGCAACCGTGATGTCGTCCCGGGCCTCGCGGGTGCAGTCCTCGATGCTGCGAACGCTGTGGCCGACTTCGATACCGATATCCCAGAGGAAGGTGACGAACTCGCTGATGCGCTCGAAGTAGGCGCGATCACTGGCGCCTTCCATGATGATCTGGATGTCGATATCGGAGGCGGGGTGCAGCTCGCCGCGCCCGTAGCCCCCGACCGCGACCAGGCAGAGGTGAGCGTCGTCCGCAAGACCCTTCTGGGCCCAGATCAGCTTGAGCAGTTCGTCGATGCGTTGCGCGTGCCCGTGGATCAGGTCGGCGATGGGCATGCCGTCACGAAAGCCCTGGTACTGCTGCTCCAGGATGGCCTTGCGGCGGTCGCGGAACAGGGCGATGTTGCCCGGGTTGCGGCTGAGGCGCTGGTAGTCGTCACCCCAGTCGGGGGTGAAGGCCGGGGTTTCCAGTTCGCCGGGGGTGCTGCCCGCGGGATTCATGGGATCTCCTTGGAAAGGGCGGGCGGGTGCGCGGATCGGGCGGCGATCAGGCCGCGATCTCCTGGGGCGGGGTCTCGTCCCTGCGCAGGGTCAGGATCTCGTAGCCGTCGGCGGTGACCAGGATGGTGTGTTCCCACTGGGCGGAGGGGCTGTGATCCTTGGTCACCGCAGTCCAGCCATCCGCGAGGATGCGGGTATGGCGGCGCCCGGCGTTGACCATGGGTTCGATGGTGAAGCACATGCCTTCCTGCAGCGCCATGCCAGTGCCCGGCTTGCCGTAATGGAGGATCTGCGGATCTTCGTGGAACCCGCGACCGATGCCGTGGCCACAGAATTCGCGCACCACCGAGCAGCGCTGACCCTCGGCGTACTGCTGGATGGCGTGGCCGATGTCCCCCAGTGTGGCGCCTGGGCGCACCTGCTGGATGCCCAGGTACATGCTGGTACGGGCGACATCAATCACGCGCTGGGCCTGAATGCCGGCCTTGCCGATCACGAACATGCGGCTGGTGTCGCCGTGGAATCCGTTCTTGATCACGGTGATGTCGATGTTGAGGATGTCGCCGTTCTTGAGCTTGCGATCACCCGGGATGCCATGACAGACCTGGTGATTGACCGAGGTACAGATCGACTTCGGGAAGCCGCGATAATTCAGCGGCGCGGGGATGGCGTCCTGGGTGTTCACGATGTAGTCGTGACAGATCCGGTCCAGTTCCCCGGTGGTGATGCCGGCCTGCACGTGGGGTTCGATCATCTCCAGCACTTCGGCCGCGAGGCGCCCGGCCACGCGCATGTGTTCGATCTCTTCGGGGGTCTTGATGGAAACGGACATGAGGACTCCGGCCGCGGCGCCCGGAGGGCCTCGGCGTTTGGTTCGGATAAGCGTCCTATGCTATAAAGCGCGCGCCTCGCTGGCAATTCGGCGGGGCCGGAGGCCGCCTTTTGCGGGGCGATTTTCGAAACCTTAATCCACACACGCATCGGCACGGTCTGTCGGGTGCCCGCCCGCGAAGATGATTCGCTTCGGGTTTCAGGCCGGGATGCGTGGAGGCTCAACCCGTTACAGGAGAAACCTCATGTCCCTCGTGACTATGCGACAGATGCTGGAGGCCGGTGTGCACTTCGGCCACCAGACGCGCTACTGGCATCCGAAGATGGCCCCGTACATCTTCGGCGAGCGCAACAAGATTCATATCATCAACCTCGAAAAGTCCCTGCCGATGTTCAACGATGCGTTGAATTTCCTCGGCAAGGTCGCCGCCGACGGTGGCCAGATCCTGTTCGTCGGGACCAAGCGTTCGGCCCGCGACGTGGTGGCCGAAGAGGCGCATCGCTGCGGTATGCCGCACGTGAGCCATCGCTGGCTGGGTGGCATGCTGACCAACTTCAACACGGTCAAGCAGTCGATCAAGCGCCTGAAGGACCTCGAGACGATGGACGCCGACGGCAGCTTTCAGGTGCTCAACAAGCGCGAGGCACTGAGTCGTCGCCGCGAAAAGGAAAAGCTGGATCGCAGCCTGGGCGGTATCAAGGACATGAACCGCATGCCCGACGCGATGTTCGTGATCGATGTCGGCTACGAAAAGATTGCCGTGGCCGAGGCGAAGAAGCGCGGCATCCCGGTGGTTGCGGTGGTGGACTCGAACCATTCGCCGGAAGGCGTGGATTACGTGATCCCCGGCAATGACGATGCGATGCGTGCGATCCAGCTCTATGTGGCTGCGATCGCCGACACCATCATCGAGGCCAAGGGTGCGGTGACGACCGGTGGTGTGAGCGAAGAGGCATTCGCCGAGCCGGCCGCCGCGACGAGCGAGACCGATACCGCGTCGCCCGCCAACCCCGCTTGATAACCGGGGCCGGTCGCCCGCAGGCGGCCGGCCCGCGTACGATTCAGGAGCAAGTGACGATGCAGATTACTGCTGCACAGGTAAAAGAACTTCGCGAGCGCACTGGCGCCGGCATGATGGAGTGCAAGAAGACGTTGACCGAGACCGGCGGCGACCTGGAGGCGGCCATCGAGGCGATGCGCAAGTCCGGTATGGCCAAGGCCGACAAGAAGGCCGATCGCGTGGCCGCCGAGGGCCGGGTCGAAATCGCGAGCGAGGGCTCGAATGCGGTGATCGTCGAGATCAACTGCGAAACCGACTTCGTTGGCAATGATGACAACTTCCGCGCGTTCGCGGCCAATTGCGCACAGGTGGCGCTGGGCTCCGCGGTCGATTCCGTCGAAGAGCTGATGGCCGAGACGGTCGATGGCCAGACCCTGGAAGAGCAGCGTACCCAGCTGGTTGCCAAGGTAGGGGAGAACGTCCAGGTCCGTCGCTTCCAGCGCATGAACGTGGACGGCGTGTTCGGTGCGTACCAGCATGGCGCACGTATCGGCGTGCTGGTGGGCCTGAATGGCGGCGACGAGGCACTGGCGAAGGATGTGGCCATGCATATCGCGGCCAGCCAGCCGGTGTGCGTCGACGAAAGCCAGGTGCCGAGCGAGATGCTCGACAAGGAACGCGCCATCTTCAAGGCCCAGGCCGAGGAATCCGGCAAGCCGGAGAACATCATCGAGAAGATGATCGAAGGCCGCATTCGCAAGTACCTCGCCGAGATCACCCTGGTCGGCCAGCCGTTTGTGAAGGATCCGGACCAGACGGTCGGCAAGCTGCTGGAGGCCAGTGGTGCATCCGTGGCCGGCTTCATCCGCTTTGAAGTGGGCGAAGGGATCGAAAAGAAGACCGAGAACTTCGCGGAAGAGGTCATGGCGCAGGCACGCGGCGCCTGACCCAGCAGGACCCCGGGGCGGCCGCAGGATGCGGCCGCTTCCGGATGTACGGGCCAGAATAGACTGGCAAGCGAGAATAACCGAGCCCGAGATCAAGGAACCCCATGAGTCAGGACAGCCAGCCCGCGTATCGGCGCATCCTTTTGAAGTTGAGCGGGGAGGCCCTGATGGGCCAGCAAGCCTACGGGGTTGACCCGGATGTACTGGCGCAGGTGGCCGAAGAGGTTTCGGAGCTCTCCCGCATGGGGGTCGAGGTCGGCATCGTGATCGGTGGCGGCAACATCTTCCGCGGTGCGGGACTGGCCCAGGGCGGCATGGACCGCGTCACCGGCGACCATATGGGTATGCTGGCGACGGTCATTAATGCCCTGGCGCTGCAGGACGCGATCGAACGGGCCGGCCGCTTCTCCCGGGTCATGTCCGCGATCCGCATCAATCAGGTCTGCGAGGACTACATCCGCCGGCGGGCGGTACGCCACCTGGAGAAGGGACGTATTGTCGTGTTCGCCGCAGGGACCGGCAATCCGTTTTTCACCACCGATTCCGCGGCCAGCCTGCGTGCGATCGAGATCAATGCCGATATCATGATCAAGGCCACCAAGGTCGATGGTGTGTACGACGCGGACCCGATGAAACGCAAGGACGCCCGCCGCTACGAGCGGCTGACGTTCGACGAGGCCCTGACCCAGCGCCTCGGTGTGATGGACACCACCGCCCTGGTGATGTGCCGTGACAACGGCCTGCCGATCCGGGTAATGAACATGTTTGCCAAGGGCGACCTGATGCGGCTCGTGATGGGCGAGCCGATCGGCACCCTGGTCGAGGGATCCAGCAATGAGTGACGCCACGATCAAAGATGCGCGCGAGCGCATGGACAAAAGCCTGGAAGCGCTCCGCAACGAGCTGGCGAAGATCCGCACCGGACGCGCCCACCCGTCGCTGCTCGAGCACGTACATGTCGATTACTACGGCTCCGAGGTGCCGATCAACCAGGTCGCGAATATCAGCGCCGAGGATGCACGCACCCTGACGGTCGTACCGTACGAGAAGGACATGGTCGGCAAGCTGGAAAAGGCGATCATGACCTCCGATCTGGGCCTGAACCCGGCCAGCATGGGTACGGTCATTCGCGTCCCGCTTCCGGCACTGACCGAGGAGCGCCGGCGCGACCTGGTGAAGGTCGTCAAGGCCGAGGCTGAGAATGCCCGTGTCGCCGTCCGCAACATTCGTCGTGACGCGAACAACGGGTTCAAGCAGCTCGTGAAGGAGAAGGAGATCTCCGAAGACGACGAGCGCAAGGCGCAGGAACAGGTCCAGAAGCTGACCGACGACCACATCGCGCGGATCGACGCGATGCTGGCGGAAAAGGAAGCCGAGTTGATGGAAGTCTGACCGGCGTCCCCCATGCCGGTTACGCACAAAGTCCCGCAGGCGCTCCCCGCGCATGTTGCCATCATCATGGATGGCAACGGCCGCTGGGCGGAGGCCCGTGGGCAGCAGCGCGCAGATGGTCACCGCGCGGGCCTCGAGGCCACGCGCCTGGCCGTGCGCTTCCTCGCCGAGCAGGGCGTTCGCACCCTTACGCTATTTGCCTTCAGCAGTGAGAACTGGGGGCGCCCGCGTGAAGAGGTGGAGGCGCTGTTCGAGCTGTTTGTCTCTGCGATCGAGGCGGAGCTGCCCGAGCTCGTGGAGCGCGGCATCGCCCTTCGCTTCATCGGCGATCGTGCGAGTTTTCCGCCGGATCTTCAGACCCGCATGAGCGAGGCCGAGCAGGCGTCGGCCGACAACGATCGTATGTGTCTGGTGGTGGCCCTGGGCTATGGCGGGCGTTGGGATATCGTGCAGGCCGCACGCCGCTGGGTGGCGGACGGCGCCCCCGGTGCGGATGCCGAAAGCGACTTCGCGGACTACTTGAGTACTGCTGGTCTGCCGGATGTCGATCTCCTGATCCGTACCGGCGGCGAGCGTCGGATCAGCAATTTCCTCCTGTGGCAGGCGGCGTACGCCGAACTGCTGTTCATCGACACCTTCTGGCCGGATGTGACGGCGGATGAACTGCGGCAGGGGCTGACCTGGTATGCCAGCCGCCAGCGCCGTTTCGGACGCGTGCGGCCGGCAGAGGACGCGCGCGAGGCGGTCCGCGATGCTTAGGCAGCGTGTCCTGACCGCGCTGGCGCTGGGTTTGCCGGCACTGGCACTAGTCGCCTGGGGGCCGAACATCGCGGTACTGGCGCTGGTGGTGCTGATTCTGGCGCTCGCCAGCTGGGAATGGGCGGGTCTGGCCGGGGCGCCGGGTACGCCGGCCCGGGTTCTGCTCGGAGCGGCGGTCGTGATTCCGGTCGCGGTGCTGGGCTCGGCGCCGGTGGCCGGGCTGCATTACCTGTTGCTGGCACTGGCTCTCGTCTGGTGGCTGGTGGTGCTGCTGGTCCTGCCGTTTTATCGCGAACACGAGGCGCGAGTGGCCGGGCGCTTCAATGCCCTGTTCACGGTTGCCGGGATCCTGGCCCTGGTACCGGCGGGCATGGCCCTGGTGTGGCTGCACGCCCTGGCGCCGTTGCTGGTGGTGTACCTGGTGGTGCTGGTGGGTCTGGCGGATACCGGCGCCTACTTTGCCGGCAAGTCCTTCGGGCGCAATCCGCTGGCACCGCACATCAGCCCCGGCAAGACGCGGGAAGGGCTGTTCGGCGGGCTGCTTACGGTCCTGGCCTTTGCCATCGTGGTTGCGGCCGTCTGGGGGCTGGCTCCGATGGATGCGCTGGTGTTCGTGCTGCTGTCGGTGCTGATTGGCCTGGTTTCGGTGGTCGGTGATCTGTTCGAGAGCATTCTGAAACGCGAGGCGGATGCCAAGGACAGCGGTTCCTTGCTACCCGGTCACGGGGGTATTCTGGACCGGTTCGACAGCATGATCGCGGCGGCGCCGGTGTTCCTTGCCGGCTTGCTCTGGCTGGCGCTGATTCCGGTTCCGGCGACAGGACTCTAGCGTCTGCCGGGTTCGGGAACGGTGCGGGGGCCGGGGCGCTGCCTGTCCCGTGTTGGCGGGTACGGACGGACGTGCGAAGAAGAATCGGTGTTCCCTGGGGGAACGGGTAGGGTATTGATGAAGACGACGCAGCTCACCATCCTGGGCTCGACCGGCAGTATCGGGCTGAGCACGCTTGATGTGGTCGCGCGTCAGCCGGAGCGTTTCCGGGTGTATGCCCTGACCGCGCACCGCAACGTGGAACGGATGCGGGAACAATGCCTGGCGCATGCGCCCGAGGTGGCGGTGATGGCCGATCAGGAGGCCGCGCAGGCCCTGCGTGCTGCACTTGCGGCAAGTGGTTCGCGTACCGAGGTGCGCTCGGGACCGGAGGCGCTGGCCGAGGTCGCGCGGGCGCCGCAGGTGGATGCGGTGATGGCGGCGATCGTCGGGGCCGCCGGGCTGTTGCCGACGCTGGCGGCGGCGGAGGCCGGCAAGCGGGTGTTGCTGGCCAACAAGGAGGCGCTGGTCATGTCCGGCGCCCTGCTGATGGACGCGGTGCGGCGGTCGGGCGCCTGCCTGCTGCCGATCGACTCCGAACACAATGCGATTTTCCAGTGTCTGCCCACGGGCTATGTGTGTGCGGAGTCGGTGTCGCCGCACGGTGCCAGCCGGATATGGCTGACCGCGTCGGGGGGGCCGTTTCGCGACCGGCCGCTGGATCGCTTTGGCGGGATTACGCCGGAGGAGGCCTGTGCCCACCCGAACTGGGATATGGGGCGCAAGATTTCGGTCGATTCCGCGACGATGATGAACAAGGGGCTGGAGGTCATCGAGGCCTGCTGGCTGTTCGCGGTCGAGCCCTCGGCGATCCAGGTGGTGCTGCATCCCCAGAGCATCGTGCATTCCATGGTGGCCTACGAGGATGGTTCGGTCCTGGCGCAGCTCGGCAACCCCGATATGCGGACCCCGATTGCGCATGCCCTGGCCTGGCCGGAGCGTATGGAGTCGGGCGTGCAGCCGCTGGATCTCCTGGCCATGGGCAAGCTCGAATTCTCGGAGCCGGAACCGGCCCGGTACCCGGCGCTGGGGCTGGCCTATCAGGCGCTGGAACGGGGCGGGACCGCCACGGCGGTACTGAATGCCGCCAATGAGGTCGCGGTCGAGGCGTTTCTGGACGAGCGCCTCCCGTTCAGCGAGATCCCGGCGCTGATCGCCGCGACCCTGGACGCGGTCGAGGCCGAGGCCGCCGATTCGCTGGAGCGCGTCCTGGCGGCTGATTACAGGGCGCGCGAGGTGGCCCGGAGCCTGGTCACGAACGCCGAGCAGGCAGTGTCATGACCTTCCTGACCAGCGTTCTGGCTTTCATTGTGGCCATCGGGGTGCTGGTCACCGTGCACGAGTACGGGCACTACCTCGCCGCGCGTCTGATGGGGGTGAAGGTACTGCGCTTTTCCGTCGGCTTTGGCCGCCCCTTGTTCAAGCGCCAGTTCGGGCGCGACCGAACCGAATTCGTGATCGCCGCGCTGCCGCTGGGTGGCTACGTCAAGATGCTGGATGAGCGCGAAGGGGATGTCGCGCCTGCAGAGCGTGAGCGCGCGTTCAACCAGAAGAGCCTGCGTGCGCGCACCTTTGTGGTGTCCGCGGGGCCGGCGGCGAACTTTCTGCTGGCCATTGTGGTGTACGCCGTGATGTTCATGGTTGGGGTCGGCGGGGTCAAACCGGTGCTCGGCGAGATCGTACCGGATACGCCGGCGGCGGAGGCAGGCCTGGAACGCGGGCAGCAGATCCTGCGAGTGGGCGAGCGCGCGGTGTTGGACTGGGAGCAGGCCAATCTGCGACTGCTGGACCATGCCGTTCGCGGCGAACGCGTGACGCTGCTTCTGCGTGACGCCGATGGAGGCGAGATCGAGCGGGTCGTGGATCTGCGCGATAGGCAGGCCCTGCTCGGCGAGGGCCAGTTCCTGGAAAAGCTGGGCCTGCGCCCGTACCGGCCGCTGCTGGAGCCGCGGATCGGATCGGTCGAATCCGGCAGCCCGGCGGCGGCAGCCGGGCTGGCACCGGGGGACCAGGTGCGCGCGGTCAACGGGGATGCGGTGGATGACTGGAATCGCTGGGTAGAGATCGTGCGGGCGCGCCCCGAGGAGGAGTTGCGGGTCCGGGTGGAACGCGATGGTGGCCTTGTGGAGCTGCGCATGACCCCGGAGTCGGTGCAGGATGGTGAAACCACGTTCGGGCGCATTGGTGCCGGGGTGGATACGGATCAGGCGGCGGCCCGCGAACTGGCGGTGCTGGTGCGGCAGGGCCCGATTGCCGCGGCGGTCTCGGGGGTGGAACGCACCTGGGATGTGTCGGTTCTGACCCTGGGGATCCTCTGGCGCATGGTCACCGGGGATGCCTCGGTCAAAAATATCAGTGGACCGGTTACCATAGCCGAGTTCGCAGGGGTCTCGGCGGTGATCGGGATCTCGGCCTTTCTGGGCTTTCTCGGGTTGGTGAGCGTCTCGCTCGGGATCATCAACCTGCTGCCGATCCCGATGCTGGACGGCGGACATCTGCTGTACTACGCCGCAGAGGCGGTGAAGGGCAGCCCGGTGTCGGAACGGACCCAGATGATCGGGCAACAGGTGGGGATTCTGGCGATAGCCGGACTGATGACCCTGGCCCTGTACAATGATTTGACACGACTGTTCGGCTAGGCGACGGGTGGCGGGATCGCAGCGAGGTCCCGGCATCCCGCCCGGCGAGCGGCCTTTTTTTGGCGGAGAGCATGGCGCGAAACAGCTTGAGAGGAATGGCCCTGGTGGGCCTGCTGGGTCTGGCGGGCACGGCCTGGGGGCAGACCTATCAGATCGAGGACATCGAGATCGAGGGCCTGGAGCGAATCACGGCGGGCACGGCACTCAGCTATCTGCCGGTACAGGTGGGCGATACCTTCGATGACAGCCGCAGTCCGGAGGTAATCCGCGAGCTGTTCCAGACCGGTTTTTTCGATGATGTCGAGATCGCCCGCCGCGGCGATGTCCTCGTGGTCATTGTCTCCGAGCGTCCGGCGATCAATGAGATCAATTTCTCCGGGAACCGCGATATTCGCGACGAGGGCCTGCGCGAGGCGCTGAACTCCGCGGGCCTGCGCTCGGGCCGGGTGTTCAACCGCACCATGCTGGACCGGATCGAGAGCGAGCTGCGCCAGCAGTATTTCGCGCGTGGACGCTACAACGTTCAGATCGACGTGGAGATTGTCGAGCTGCCGCGTAACCGTGTGGATGTCGAGATCGACATCGTCGAGGGACCGGTGGCGAAGATCCGGCAGGTGAACGTGGTCGGCAACGAGGCCTTTACCGATCGCGAGCTGACCCGCCGCTTTGAATCCGGCGTTCCGCGCTGGTGGGCGTTCTTTAGCCGCCGCGACAACTATTCCCGCGAGAAGCTCTCGGGCGACCTCGAGCAGCTGCGTTCGCACTACCTGGATTCCGGTTTTCTGGAGTTCGATATCGACTCGACACAGGTGACCCTCACGCCGGACCGCCGGGACCTGTTCATTACCATCAACGTCGACGAGGGGGATCGCTACCGCGTCACCGGGGTGGATCTGGCCGGCGAATTCGTGGTCCCGCGCGAGGAACTCGAGGGGCTGATCGAGGTGGATGTCGATGCCCCGTTCTCGCGCAGCCAGGTCACGCAGTCCGCCGAGCGCATCAGTGAACGGCTGACGCGCGAGGGCTTCGCGTTCGCGAACGTGAATCCCGTGCCCGAGGTCGACGAGGAAAACCGCGAGGTGCAGATCACCTTCTTCGTGGACCCCGGTCCGCGGGTCTACGTGCGCAATATCCGCATCACCGGCAATCGCAACACCGAGGAGCGGGTCTACCGTCGCGAGCTGCGGCAGATGGAAAGCTCTTGGTACAACGGCGCCCTGGTGGACCGCTCGCGGGTCCGCATCCAGCGGCTGCCTTTTGTGCAGAGCGTGAACGTCGAAACCGAGCGGGTGGCGGGCACGGATGACGAGGTAGATCTCAACATCACGGTCACCGAGCAGCAGTCCGGGGCGCTGTCCCTGGGTGCCGGGTTCTCCCAGAACCAGGGCGTGCTGCTGACCGCGAGCCTCAGCCAGGACAATTTCCTCGGTACCGGCAACCGCTTCTCCACCGAGCTCAGCAACAGCCGGGTCAATCAGATCTTCCGCCTCAGCGTGACGAACCCGCACTTCACCCCGGCTGGCGCCAGTCGCGGCTTCTCGGTCTTCTACCGCAAGATCGACGCCGAGCGGGCCAATATCTCGCGGTATTCGTCCAACCGCTATGGTTTTGACGTGACCTACGGGATCCCGCTGTCGGAGTTCGACCGTCTCCAGGTACGACCGGGTTTCGAACACGTCGAAATACAGACTGTCGATGGAAATGGGGGCCTGGTGGGTACTCCGGATGAAATCATCGACGAGCTGGACGAATTCGGCCGCTCCGCCAACCTCTACAAGTTGGATACGAGCTATGTCCACGACACCCGTGACAGCACTACCTTTGCCTCGCAGGGGCGTCGGCATCGCGTCGGGCTGGAACTGACCATTCCCGGGAGCGACCGCGAGTTCTACAAGCTGACCTACTCCGGGCAGGAGATCTTCCGGCTGTCGGACCGCTATTCGTTCAGCATGTCGGCCGGGCTGGCCTATGCCGATGGATATGGCGGCGACGAGGTGCCGTTCTACGAGCGCCTGTTCGCGGGCGGTATCCGCTCGGTCCGTGGCTACGAGGACAACCGTCTGGGCGATCTGCGTCCCCTGCGCGACGGTGATCCCGCCACGCGGGACTCCAACAACGACCCGTACGGCGGGCGGTTCCGGACCACGCTGTCCGCAGAGCTGTTCTTCCCGCTGCCATTCGCCGCCGACAACGATGCGGTGCGCATGAGTACCTTTGTCGACGCGGGTAACGTGTTCAACGATATCTCCGACTTCGATGCCAGCGAATTGCGGGCCTCGGCCGGGGTCGCGGTGACCTGGTTCTCGCCGGTGGGGCCGCTGAGCTTCAGTGTGGCGGAGCCGTTCAACGACCAGCCGGGTGATGATTTGCAGCGCTTCCAGTTCCTGCTGGGTGCCAGTTTCTGAGTATGGTGGACGACAGCGATGCATAGGCATCGGGAGGGGTCATGAGATCCGGGGTAGCCTGGTTGGCGGCGGTGGCCGTGGTCGCGGCGGGCTGGCTGGCCGTGCCGGCGGTGGCGGGTGCGCAGAATGTGGCGTTCGTGACGATGAACCGCATCCTTGAGGATTCGCCACAGGCCGAGGAGGCCATGCGCGAACTGGAACGCGAGTTCTCGCCACGCGACTCCGAACTGGTGGCGGAGCGCGAGGAGCTGCAGCGCCTGCGTGACCGCCTCGAGCGCGATGGCGACCTGATGAATCCGTCCGAGCGGGCCGACCTGGAACGAGAGTTCTCGCAGCGCTCGCGCGAGTTCCGGCGCGCGCAGGAGAGCTTCAGCGAAGACCTGAACGTTCGCCGCAACGAGGAGCTGGCCAAGCTGCAGCGGCGCATCAACGATGCCATCGTCGATCTCGCGCGCGAACGCGACATCGACCTGATCCTGACCGAGCGCAACGTGCTCTACGCCAGTGACCGGATCGACATTACGGACGATATCCTTGCTGCAATGCAGCGGGACTGAACGCGGCTGCCTGGCGCGCGAGCTTGCGCAGCAGCTCGGCGGGCGTCTGGCAGGCGATGCCGATTGCCGGGTCACCGGCCTGGCGCCGCTGGCCAGTGCGACATCGACGGACCTGGCATTCCTGATCGATCCCCAGCGCCACCCGGAGGCCCTCGAACAGAGCGCCGCGGGGGTCGTGCTGGTGCCGGAAGGCGCCGACCTCGAGCCGGAGGCCGGGCGCGCCCTGATCTTTCTGCAGGATGTGTATCGGGGTTATGCCGGCGCGAGCCGGCTGTTCGGGGCCGGCCGCCGTGCCCGTGCCGCGGGCATCCACCCGGCCGCGGTGGTCGACGACGCGGCGCGGGTCGCGTCCGATGCCCATGTCGGGCCGGGTGCGATCATCGGGCGTGGGTCCCGCGTCGGCGCCGGGGCCGTGGTGGAAGCGCACTGCGTGCTGGGTGCGGGCGTCGTGGTCGGGGCCGGGAGCTTTCTGCACCCGCGGGTCACCTTGCTGGACGGGGTGCAGGTTGGCGAACGCTGCATCCTGCACAGTGGCTGCGTGATCGGCGCCGACGGCTTCGGTTTTGCGCCGGGGGCGACCGGCGATTGGGAGAAGATCGAGCAGCTGGGCGCGGTGGTGATCGGGTCGGACGTGGAGATCGGCGCCAACACAACCATTGACCGCGGCGCCCTCGTGGATACCCGTGTCGGCAACGGCGTGAAGATCGACAACCTGGTTCATGTTGCCCATAACGTCGAGATTGGCGACCATACGGCCATTGCGGGATGTGTGGGAATTGCGGGGAGCGCGCGTATCGGGGCGCACTGCGCGATCGGTGGCGGGGCGGGCATTCTCGGCCATCTCGCCATTGCGGATCATGTCACGATCCACGCGATGACCCTGGTGACGCGTTCGATCGAACGGGCAGGGCAGTACGCCTCGGGCGTGCCGCACCAGGAGGCGCGGCTGTGGAATCGCATGCTGGCGCGCCTGCGAAGAATGGCTCGATAGGGAGTACGGATCCGTATTCCCATGGAACCCCCGGCCGCCCCCGGTCGGACCGAACGTCGTACTCGATGTCCGCTCGGCGGCCTGGATGCGGCACAACAAGTCTAGAAAAGGACATCTGCGTGGATGACTTCAACGTCCAGGAGATCATGCGCTACCTCCCGCACCGGTACCCGTTCCTGATGGTGGACCGGGTGCTGGACTGGGAGGCGGGCAGCTACTTGACCGGCATCAAGAACGTCAGCATCAACGAGCCCTATTTTCAGGGACATTTCCCGATCAAACCGGTGATGCCCGGTGTGCTGATCCTGGAGGCGCTGGCCCAGGCCACCGGCCTGCTCGCGTTCAAGACCGAGGAGGCTCGCAACGAAAACCAGGACAAGCAGCAGCTGTATCTGTTTGTCGGGATCGACGAGGCCCGTTTCCGCCGTCAGGTGACCCCCGGGGACCAGCTGCATCTGCGGGTGGACCTGAAGCGCACCGTGCGCGGTATCTGGCGTTTCGACGCGGTGGCGAAGGTTGGCGATGACGTGTGTGCCAGTGCCCAGCTGATGTGCTCCGGTCAGGAAATTCCGGCGTGATCGATCCACGCGCGGAGGTCCATCCCAGTGCCGAGCTGGACAGCTCGGTCGAGGTCGGCCCGTTCTCGGTCATTGGCGCCAACGTGAAGATCGGCGCGGGCACCCGGATCGGGCCGCACGTGGTGATCAGCGGGCCCACCGAGATCGGTCGGGAGAACCGGATCTTTCAGTTCTCCTCCATTGGCGAGGAACCCCAGGACACCAGCTACCGCGGCGAACCCACCCGCCTGGTGATCGGCGATCGCAACGTGATCCGCGAGTCCGTGACCCTGCACCGAGGGACCGAGAAGGGACTTGGCGAGACCGTGATCGGCCATGACAACCTGATCATGGCCTATGTGCACATCGCGCACGACTGCACCATCGGCAGCAAGATCATCTTCTCGAATGCGACCTCGCTCGCCGGGCATGTCGAGATCCAGGACCACGCGACACTGGGCGGCTTTACCCTGGTTCACCAGTTCTGCCGGGTGGGGACGTTCGCGTTCACCAGCATGGGTGCGGCACTGAACCGCGACCTACCTCCCTATTGCCTGGCGAGCGGCAATTATGCCCGTCTGATCGGGATCAACAAGGTCGGCTTGAAGCGCAACGGCTTCTCGAATGAGGCCATCCAGGCCCTGCACCGGGTGTTCATCCAGGGGATGCGCGGCCGGGCCGGGCGCGAGAGCCATCTCGACACCATGTTCGAGGAGACGGACGTACCCGAGGTGCGCAATCTGATCGGGTTCGTGCGTGGCAGCCGTCGCGGCATACTGCGCGGGGGGCGTCCGCACTGATTGCGGTGGCCGCGGCCCGGCGTGGCCGCTCCGCCGTCGCGGTCAGTCCTCGTTCGCGGTGACGGCAGTCGTGTCCTGGAGGTGTCCGTACAGCAGCATCTCCCGCGCCATTTCCGCCACCCGCTGGTCGGCGCCTCCGGAACCCAGCCGTTCCCGTACGTGCCCGAGACGCTCGCGCATGCGCTCAAGATCCAGCGGCTGATCCAGCAGGGTGGCCGCATCGGCCGCGAGGCGTTCCGGCTGGGCATCCTTCTGCAGATATTCCGGAACCACCCGTGACCCGGCCACGATATTGACCAGCGCGATGTCCTTTACCTTGACCAGCCGCGAGAAGACCGCATGGCTGAGCGCGCCCATGCGGTAGAACACCAGCATGGGGGCCCGCAGCAGGCCGGCCTCCAGGGTGGCCGTGCCGGAGGCGATCAGCAGCAGGTCGGCACCGGCCATCAGGGAATGGGTTGCCGCGTCGCCGCCCACGAAGTGCAGGCGCAGGTCCTGTGCGGATGCCAGTGCGGCGAGGCGTTCTGCGGTCACGCCGGGCGCGAGGGAGACCACGAATTCGAGGTCGGGGTGGCTACGGCGCAGGCGGAGCGCGGTTTCCACCAGCAGCGGCCAGTGGCGCTTGAGTTCCCCGCTGCGGCTGCCCGGCAAGAGGCCAACGATACGGGTATCACCGGGCAGCCCGAGACGCTCGTGGACGGGGATCCTGGGCGGTTGCACGCGGTCGACCAGCGGGTTGCCGACGTAGCGCACCGGGATACCGGCCTGCCGGTACATCTCGGTTTCGAACGGGAACAGGACGGCCATCGCGTCCACGCAGCGACGAATACGCCGGATGCGACCGGGACGCCAGGCCCAGAGCTGGGGGCTCACATAGAACAGGACGCGGATGCCCAGGCGGCGGGCATGGGCCGCCAGGCGCAGGTTGAACTCGACGTAGTCCACCAGCACCAGCAGGTCCGGTCGGGTGGCCTCCAGGTGGGTGCACATGCGCCGAAACAGGCGCCGAAGGCGCGGATAGTTGACCAGCACGTCGACCAGGCCGACCACAGCCAGTTCTTCGACATCGATCAGCGTCTCCACGCCGGCGGCGCGCATCTGGGTGCCGCCCATGCCGCTGTAGCGCAGGCCGGGTTCGAGGTCACCCAGCGCGTGCACCAGGCCGGCGGCGAGCGCGTCGCCGGAACTTTCGCCCGCGCAGATGACGACGTGTCGGCTCATCGCCGCCAGTGGCACGTCACCGGCCCGGAGGGCAGAGCCGGGTTCACGCGAGGGCGTCGCGGATGGTGCCGCAGATCATGTCGATAGTGGCGTCCTCGAGCTCCGGGAAGATCGGCAGCGACAGGCAGCGGGCCGCGACCGACTCGGTAACGGGCAGCGAGGCCGGACGGTTGGCGAGATCGGCAAAGGCCTTCTGCTGGTGCAGCGGGACCGGATAGTAAATTGCGTTGGCGATGTCGGCCGCCTTCAACGCCTGCATGATGGTGTCGCGATGGTCACTGAGCAGGGTGTACTGGTGATAGACGTGCACCCCGATACCGTCCTCGAACGGCACCTCTACGGGCAGGCCGGCGAGTCCGTCGCGATAGCGTGCGGCGACGCGGCGGCGCTCGGCGTTGTAGGTGTCGATGTGCGGCAGCTTCACGCGCAGGATGGCCGCCTGCATCTCGTCCAGACGGCTGTTGTAGCCGATCTCGTCGTGATAGTAGCGTTCGCTGGAGCCATGGTTGCGCAGGCGCCGCAGGGTCTCGGCCGAGGTCGGGCAGCTGGTGGTCACCAGGCCGCCGTCCCCGAACGCCCCGAGATTCTTGCTGGGGAAGAACGAGAAACACCCGAAGGCGTTGCCGGCCCCGGTCTGCACGCCATCCACGGTCGCGCCGAAGGACTGGGCGCAGTCCTCCACGATCATCACCTTGTGTGCCTTGGCGATCGCCTCGAGGCGCGGCATGTCGGCCGGCTGGCCGAACAGGTGCACGGGCAGGATCGCGCGCGTGCGTTCGGTGATCGCCGCCTCGACCTGATCCGGGTCGATGTTGAAGGTGCGCGGGTCGATGTCCACGAATACCGGGTCCGCACCGACGTAGCGAATGGCCTCGGCGGTGGCGATGAAGGTGAACGGGGTGGTGATGACCTCGTCGCCAGGACCAATGCCGGCCGCCGCCAGCGCCAGGTGCAGGGCGTCGGTGCCGGAGGCGCAGGTGATCGCATGGCCGACTCCCAGGTACGCGGCCAGCTCCTGCTCCAGGGACTGTACGTTGGGTCCGAGGATGAAGCGGGCCCCCTGGAGCACGTCCTCTAGCGCGGCATCGATTTCGGGGCGCAGGGTCTGGTACTGGCGCTGCAGGTCGACCATCGGGATCACGGCTTGACTCCTGTTGGGTTGGCGTCGAGGTGGCTGTGCGGACCGTCGGCCCGGCTCATGATGTTGAGGTTTTCGTAGACCAGATCGGTGATGCGGCTGGCCGTTTCCAGGGCACGCTGCCCGTCGCGGCCGCTGACCACGACCGGCCCCTGGCCGCGCACCGCGGCCACGAAGGCCTGGATCTCGGCCAGCAGGGCATCGGCCGCATCGAACACGCTCTCGTCGCGGTGGATCGCCGGGGCCCCGGTCGCCGGATCCGGCTCGCCGATGTGGTTCAGCGACAGGATGCGGTTCTGGAAGTCCACCGAGGCGTAGGCGTGCGACTGGAAGATGCGCATCCGCCGCTCGGTCTTGGTGCTGACCCGGCTGGAGGTCACGTTGGCCACGCAGCCATTGGCGAACTCGAGGCGCGCATTGGCGATGTCGATGTCCTGGGTCAGCACCCGCGCGCCGGAGGCGCGGATGTCCGCGAGCGGGGCATCCACCAGCGACAGGATGATGTCGATGTCGTGGATCATCAGGTCCAGGACCACGGAGACGTCCGTGGCGCGCGGGGTGTACGGCGCGAGTCGGTGCGATTCGATGAAGCGCGGATGCAGCGGGCTCTCGGTCAGGCGCCGCAGGGCGGCGTTGAAGCGCTCGAGGTGGCCGACCTGCAGCACGACCCCCTTGTCCTCCGCGATCCGGTTCAGGGCCTCGGCCTGCTCCAGCGTCGCGGTAATCGGCTTTTCCACCAGCACATGGCAGCCCGCTTCCAGGAAGTCGCGGGCGATATCGAAATGCAGGGTGGTCGGGGCCGCGATGGACACGGCGTCGACCTTGCCGAGCAGGGCGCGGTGATCGGTCTCGGCGGCACAGCCGTGTTCAGCCGCGATGCGGGCGGCGGTGTCGGCGTCGGCATCGACCACGGCCACCAGTTCGGTGTCGGGCAGGGCGGCGTATTTGGCGGCATGCCATTTACCGAGATGGCCTACGCCGACGGCGGCGCAGCGTAACGGGGTTTGGGACATGGGTAGGCTCGGGTTCGGAGGGGGTGTGCTAGGATTTTCGGCGCTATTGTAACGGATCGCGGGCGCGGCGCATGGTCGCGGGCGATCAATGGTCTGCAGTTCACCGTTGTGGGGTATTCATGTCCGGAATCGAGGCGGGCCAGCGGTACGTGGCCGGCGTGGACGAAGTAGGGCGCGGGCCGCTGGCCGGCCCGGTTGTGGCCGCAGCCGTGATCTTGCCGGAGGACTATGCGGGGGTTGGCCTCGCGGACTCCAAGAAGCTCGGCGTTCGCCGGCGCGAGATCCTGGATCGGCAGATCAGGGCCGATGCGCTGGCGTGGTCGCTGGGGCGGGCCGAGGCCGCGGAGATCGATGAACTGAATATCCATCGTGCAACCCTGCTGGCGATGCAGCGCGCGGTCGCGGGGCTGACCATCGCGCCTGCCCATTTGCTGGTGGACGGGCGCTTCACCCCCGAAGGCCCCTGGAGCGCGGAGGCGATCGTCGGGGGTGATGGCTCGGTGCCCGCGATCAGCGCGGCCTCCATCATTGCGAAGGTGGCGCGCGACGCCTGGCTGAATGAGCTGCACGAGGTCTACCCGGAGTACGGCTTTGACCGCCATGCCGGTTACCCCACCCCCGCGCATCGCGAGGCTCTGGAACGCCTGGGGCCCTGTCCGCAACACCGGCGCAGCTTCGCGCCTGTGGCCCGGGCCCTGGCGGCCGCGGACGCGGTGACCGGGCGATGACTACGACCTCACCTGGATTCGTGCATCTGCGGGTGCATTCCGAGTACTCGCTGGTGGACGGTCTGGTGCGGCTGAAGCCGCTGGTCCGGGCCGTGGCGGAGGCCGGCATGCCGGCGGTTGCGGTGACTGATCACTGCAACCTGTTCGGGCTGGTCAAGTTCTATCGTGCGGCGATTGCACAGGGCGTGCAGCCCATTATTGGCGCCGATGTACTGGTCCGCGATGCCCGGGCCGATGGCAGCCTGGCGCGGATGACGCTGCTGGCGCAGAACGATCCCGGCTACCGCAACCTGACTCGCCTGATCTCTCGGGCCTGGCAGGAGGGTCAGGAGAAGGGCATCCCGCGCGTGGACTGTGCGTGGCTGGATGCCGCCGCCGAGGGCCTGATCGCGCTGTCCGGAGGGATCGACGGCCTGTTCGTGAGCGGGACGGGGGTTGCCCGTGCCCTGCTGGCGGAGGATCTGGAACCGTGGATGCGGCGCTTTCCGGGGCGTTTCTACCTGGAACTGGTGCGCAGTGACCGGCCCGGTGAGGAGGCCTGGATCGAGCAGGCCCTGGCGGCCGCCGAGGCCTTTGATCTGCCGGTCGTGGCGACGAACGATGTGCGGTTTCTGCGTTCGGAGGATTTCGAGGCGCACGAAGCGCGTGTCTGTATCCACGATGGCGTCACCCTGGATGACCCGAGGCGTCCGCGCCGCTATTCCGAGGCGCAGTACCTGCGATCGCCCGCGGAGATGGCGGAACGCTTCGCGGATATCCCCGAGGCGCTGGCCAACAGCGTGGCCATTGCGCGGCGCTGCAGTGTCCGGCTGACGCTGGGGCAGTCGGTTCTGCCCGATTTCCCGGTGCCCGAGGGATCCACGGTGGAGGATCACCTGCGCGTCACCTCCGCGCGCGGGCTGGAGGCGCGGCTGGAACGCTTCTGCTTTGCGCCGGTCGAGGACTACCAGGCACGGCTCCAGCGCGAGCTGGACGTGATCTGCCAGATGGGGTTTCCCGGGTACTTCCTGATCGTGGCCGATTTCATCCAGTGGGCCAAGGACAACGCGATCCCGGTGGGGCCTGGTCGTGGCTCCGGGGCCGGATCACTGGTGGCCTATGCGCTGGGTATTACCGACCTGGATCCATTGCGTTACGAACTCTTGTTCGAGCGGTTTCTGAACCCCGAGCGGGTCTCCATGCCCGACTTCGATGTCGATTTTTGCATGGAGAAGCGCGATGACGTGATCGATTACGTGGCCGCGCGTTACGGCCGCGACAAGGTCTCGCAGATCATCACCCACGGCACCATGGCGGCCAAGGCGGTGGTGCGCGATGTCGGTCGCGTCCTTGGGCATGGCTATGGTTTCGTGGACCGGATCGCCAAACTGATCCCGTTCGAGCTGGGCATGACCCTGGAGAAGGCCCTGACCGAGAGCGAGGAGCTCAAGGCCCTGTATGACGAGGACGAAGAGGTCCGGGCGATCATCGATCTCGCGCGCAAGCTCGAGGGGCTGACCCGCAATGCCGGCAAACATGCGGGTGGGGTGGTCATCGCGCCGTCCGCGCTGACCGATTTCTCGCCACTGTACTGCGAAGATGATGGCGGCTCGCTAGTGACCCACTTCGACAAGGACGACGTCGAAGCGGTGGGGCTGGTGAAGTTCGACTTCCTCGGTCTGCGCACCCTGACCATCATCGACTGGGCCGTGCAGAACGTTCGCAAGATGGATGCCTCGACCCTGGTGGATCTTGACGCGATCCCGCTGGATGACCCGGCGACCTTCCAGTTACTGAAGGATGCCCAGACCACGGCGGTGTTCCAGCTCGAATCCGGGGGCATGAAGGAGCTGATCAAGCGCCTGCAGCCCGACAGCTTCGAGGAGATCATCGCCCTGGTGGCGCTGTATCGCCCGGGCCCGCTGCAGTCCGGCATGGTGGACGACTTCATCGACCGCAAGCACGGTCGGGCCGAGGTCAAGTATCCGCACCCTGACCTGGAGCCGATCCTGCAGCCAACCTACGGCGTGATCCTGTACCAGGAGCAGGTCATGCAGATTGCCCAGGTGCTGGGGAACTACACCCTCGGCGGCGCGGATCTGCTGCGCCGCGCGATGGGCAAGAAAAAACCCGAGGAGATGGCCAAGCAGCGGGCGATTTTCCTCGAGGGGGCCCTTGGCCGCGGGGTCGACGAGGGGGTCGCGACCTACATCTTCGACCTGATGGAGAAGTTCGCGGGCTACGGCTTCAACAAGTCGCACTCCGCCGCCTACGCGCTGGTGGCGTACCAGACCGCCTGGCTGAAGGCGCATTATCCCGCGCCGTTCATGGCCGCCGTGCTGTCCGCCGACATGGACAATACAGACAAGGTCGTAGGCCTGATCGAGGAATGCCGCAACATGGGGCTCGCGGTGCTGCCCCCGGACGTGAACCAGTCGGACTACCGCTTTACCTGCAAGGATGCGCAGACGGTGGTGTATGGACTCGGCGCGATCAAGGGCGTGGGCGAATCGGCCATCGACACCCTGCTGCGGGCCCGCGCGGACGGGGGTGGCTTTCACGGGCTGGTCGATCTGTGCCAGCGCGTGGAGCTTGGCAAACTGAACAAGCGAGTGCTGGAGACCCTGGTCCGGGCCGGGGCCCTGGATGCGATCGGCGTCAACCGCGCCACGCTGCTGAAGGATATCCCGATGGCGGTAGCGGCGGCGGAACAGACCGAGCGCAACGCCAGTCTGGGGGTGGTCGATCTGTTTGGCGATCCCGCGGCCGCGGTCATCCCGGAAAGTGAAACCCTGCCGGAGATGGAAGATGACGACCGTCTCCGCGGTGAAAAGGACACGCTGGGGCTGTACCTGACCGGCCACCCGGTGGAGCGCTATCGCGCGGAGCTGCTGCGCCTGACCGGCACCACGTTGCAGGCACTGGAGGCGAAACTGGAGGAGCGCCCGGACGAGCCCCAGGGCCAGAAGTGGCGCGGCAAGCAGGAGAGTGTGCGCATCGCCGGCCTGATCGTCGCGGTGCGCCTGCGCAATACCCAAAGCGGCCGCATGGGGATCATCACCCTGGACGATCGCAGCGGGCGGGCCGAAGTCATGCTGTTCAATGACGACCTGGCACGTTACAAGGAGCTGCTGGAGCCGGATGCCCTGCTGGTGGCGGAGGGACCGGTCGCGCTCGACGAATACGCCGGGGGCATCCGCATGCGGGCGCGTGCCATCCACAGCCTGGACGAGGCGCGGGCACAGTGGGCGCGCGCCCTGCACCTGTGCCTGGAGGGCGTGGTGCCGGAGCAGGTGAGTCACCTGCGCGGGCTGATGGAGGCCCATCGCGAGGGGCCTTGCCGGGTCCACATGTGCTATCGACGCGAGGATATGGAGGCGGACATCAGTCTGCCCGAGGGCTGGACCATCCGTCCCGACGAACGCCTGCTGCGGGGCATCCAGCAGTCGCTTGGCCCGGGCTGCGAGGCCCGCGTACTGTACGGGCACTAGGCGCAATCGGCATCGGGTTCGCGGGCCTGTCGCACGGACGAAGATGCGCGGGTGCACCTGCAACGCAGCGACGATCGTCGCAATTGGTTACAATTCGCGTCCTTCACCGGTATCCACAACCAGTCTTCGGGACCCTGCATGAATCCGGATTTTCTCGACTTCGAACAGCCCATTGCCGAACTGGAGGCGAAGATCCGTGATCTGCGCTATGTCGGCGACGACGCCGAGGTCAATATTCAGGAGGAGATCCAGCGCCTGGAGGACAAGTGCCGCTCGCTGACCGAGAGCATCTTCGCCAAGCTGTCTCCCTGGCAGGTGGCGCAGATGTCGCGTCACCCGCGCCGTCCCTACACGCTGGATTATATCCCCGAGCTGTTCGACGAGTTCGAAGAGCTGCACGGTGACCGCGCCTATGGCGACGATCCGGCGATCGTCGGTGGCGTGGCGCGTCTTGATGGCCGGCCGGTGATGCTGATCGGCCACCAGAAGGGTCGGCAGACCCGCGACAAGATTCACCGCAATTTCGGGATGCCGCGGCCGGAGGGTTACCGCAAGGCCTTGCGTCTGATGGAAATGGCCGAGCGCTTCCACCTGCCGGTCCTCACGTTTATCGATACCCCCGGTGCCTATCCGGGCGTCGGGGCGGAGGAGCGTGGCCAGAGCGAGGCCATTGCGCGCAATCTCCGGGTAATGGCCCGTCTCGATACCCCGATCATCGCCACTGTGATCGGTGAGGGCGGTTCCGGTGGTGCGCTTGCGATTGGCGTGGGTGATGCCACCCTGATGCTGCAGTACTCGACCTACTCGGTGATCTCGCCGGAGGGCTGCGCCTCGATCCTCTGGAAGAGCGCGGAGAAGGCATCGGATGCTGCCGAGGCACTGGGCATTACCTCGGAGCGCCTGAAGGAGCTCGGGCTGGTCGACCGTATCGTGCCGGAGCCCCTGGGCGGCGCCCATCGTGACCCCGAGGCCATGTCTGCGCGCCTGCGCACGGCACTGCTGGACACCCTGGTCGGCCTTGAGGGGCTGGATCCGCGCAAGCGTCTGGATCGGCGCTATCGCCGACTCATGGATTACGGTGCCTTCCAGGAAGCCGCCTCCTGACCCGCGCGCGGCGGCGGACGACCCCGTCGTCGCCGCGCTCCGCGACTTTCTCAAGCCTGCTTCGGGCCCGCGCCGGGTCCGCGTTGCCTTCAGTGGCGGCCTCGACTCGAGCGTGCTGTTGCACGCCGCGACACGACTGGGTGTCGCGGGGCTGGAAGCCATGCATGTGGACCATCGCCTGCGACCGGATGCGCCGCTGCAGGCCGAGCACTGTGCGGCCATGGCCGGAGCGCTGGGCTGTCTGTTTCAGTTGCGGGTGCTGGCGCCACTGGACCGGACGGACGGCGGGCTCGAGGCGGCCGCGCGCAAGGCACGCTATGCCCGGTTGCGCGAGGGCCTCGGTGCGGACGACCTGATCCTGACCGCGCAGCATGCCGACGATCAGGCCGAGACCTTTCTCCTGGCGGCCCTGCGCGGCAGCGGTCCGGACGGGCTGCAGGGCATGCGCCCCCGGCGCCGTGAGGGCGCAACCTGGCTGGGACGGCCCTTCCTGAACCTGCCGCGCGCGGCACTGATCGAGTATGCGCAGCGCGCGCACCTGGACTGGTACGACGATCCCAGCAATCGTGATCTGCGCTTTGACCGCAACTTCCTGCGCCATTCGGTAATGCCGCGGCTGCGCGAGCGCTTTGGCGGCAGCGCGGGGCTGGCGCGTGCCGCGGCGTGGCAGCAGGAAGCGGTGGCCCGGCTGCGCGCCCGGGATGCCGCGCGCCTGCCAGCGCCAGATGATATGGCCCGGCCATGGCTGGAGCTCGATCGCCTGCGCCCGCTGCAGGCCAGCGAGCAGCGCGGCCTGCTGCGGCAGTGGCTGCGCCAACAGGGGCTGCGGCCACCGGGGCACGAGCGCCTGCAGGAGTTCCTGCGTCAGGTGCTGGCCGCCAGCCCGGATGCCTCGCCCTGTGTGGCATGGGACGACGGCTGGATGCGGCGGTATCAGGGTCGGGTATACGCCGGGCCGGGTCCCGCGACGGCAGCGGACGCCGAGCCGCCACCCGATCACCTCTGGCCTGTGGAGCAGCGGGAATTCGTCCTGCCCGATGGCCGCTGCCTGAATCGTGACATGCTGCCGGCCCTGGGAGTGGAGCGGGACGCGGCCCTGACCGTTAGCTATCGGCGCGGTGGTGAGCAGGTGCTTACGGCGGGCGGCCGGCGCAGTCTGAAAAAGCTCCTGCAGGCCCGGGGGATCCCGCCCTGGGAGCGCCAGCGGATCCCGCTCCTGCGCCGGAGTGACGGCGAGCTGGTGGCCGTGGTCTGGCCGGAGATGGCTAACGCCCGGAGTTGACGGGCACGCAGGATCCGACGATTCTTGGGGCGTATTCATGGTCTTCCGGGTGAGCGGCACGTGACAGGTTTCGCGGCACAGTGCGGACGAAGGGGTATCGGGATGCTTGCGGCCGGTCTGCTGCTTGCCTCGCCACTGGCGGCGCAGTCGCTGGTGCTGACCACCGAGAGTTACCCGCCTTTTAATTTCGAGACCGATTCCGGAGAGCTGGACGGAATCTCTGTCCGGGTGATGGACGTGCTGCTGGAGGCCGCGGGCGTGGAGGCGGATATCCGCCTGTTGCCCTGGAGCCGTGCGTACGCCGAGGCCCAGGCGGAGCCCGGTACCTGCGTCTTCTCCACCACGCGTACCGAAGAGCGCGAGGACCTGTTCACCTGGGTCGGTCCGCTGGTGGACAACGAATGGCACGCGTTCGTACTCGAGGACTCCGATGTGGACGCCGAATCGCTGGAGGATCTCCAGCGCTACCGTGTTGGAGGCTACCGTGATGATGCCGTGGCGCTGTTCGTGGAGGCGCAGGGCATCGCGGTGGACACCGCCCCGAATGACCGCCTGAATGCACGCAAGCTCGCCGCCGACCGGATCGATGTCTGGGTCAGTGGCGAATACCTGGCGCCCTGGTATGCCCAGCTGGAGGGGATCGGGGAACTGCGTTCGCTGTTTGCGTTCAACGACACGGTGATGTCGCTGGCCTGCCACCCGGACACCGACCGCGCCCCGCTGGACCGAATGCAGGAAGAACTGGACGCCATGCGCTCCGACGGGCGTTACGCGGCGATCCTGCAGGATGTGCTCGAGAGCAATGGAGGGGTGCATGAGTGAGGCAGCAGCCGAGGCCCGGACGGATTCCCCGGCCCTGATCGCCGAAGAGGTGCTGGGCTTTCAGCGCAACATGGCGCGCCGCGGCATTATCTTCTCGTTCACCGGATACATCTCCGAGGGCATCCTGAAGGCCCTGGGCGATGCCCTGCGCCAGAAGATTCGACTCGAATCCACCGACAACAAGACCGTCAACCGGGTGTTTTCGGTGTTCGTGGAACAGGTGCAGAACATCATCCGCTACTCCGCGGAGCGTATCGAACACGATGACGAACCCCCGGTTGAGCTGAGCTCGGGGATGATTACCGTGGGCTCGGAGAACGGCCGCTTCTTCGTGATCTGCGGCAATGTGATCGGACGCAAAGATGCCGACGTGCTGGCTGGCCGGCTGCGCGAGCTCGCCGCAATGGACAGCGCCGAGCTGCGGCGCTTCTACAAGGAGAAGCTGCGGGAACCGCCGGACGAGGGCAGCAAGGGTGGCAGTATCGGCCTGATCGAGATCGCGCGGCGGGCCAGCGAGCCGATCCAGTTCGATTTTCAGCATATCTCCGATGCGCAATCCTACTTTGTTCTCAAGGCCTATATCTGATGGCAGTCGTCGAATCGATCCAGCACGAGGCAACCGATCGGACCCCAGCAGTCCTGTTTGATTTTGGTGCGGGGCAGTACCGGCTCTCGGGCGAGTCCTATCCGGAGGATGCGGCCAATTTCTATGGTCCCCTCACCCTCGGGCTGCGTCAGGCGCTGGAGGACCGGGTCAGCGACGAGGTGGAATTTACCGTCGAGATGATCTATTTCAACAGCTCCACCGCGAAGGCCCTGATGAACATGTTCCAGATTCTGGAAGATGCGGCCGAGTCCGGCGTGGGCGTGCGGATCAACTGGTGTTACCACGAAGACGACGAGACCATGGAGGAGTTCGGCGAGGACTTTTCCGAAGACTTTGTGCACGCTGACTATCGAATGTGCCCGCAGTCATGAGTGCTCCCTCCCGCGATAATCCGATGGACCCGACCCAGCGCACACAGAAGACCCAGGAGGTCGAGAGCCTGGCCGACTTTTCTCTGTTCGAGCAGGAAAAGGCGGTCATGCAGCGCTCCGAGCAGATGCTCGAGGCCCTGGATGCCGTCGCGGACGGGGTGAAGGTATTGGCCAAGGCCTACTCGGAGAGCTACCGCGCCCAGCGGCGCATGATGCGCATGAGCGATCGCATGCAGGCGGACCTGCAGGATGCAAACCGCCAGTTGCGCGAGCAGGCGGAACACCTGGCCCAGCTCAACAACGCGCTGTCCGACGAGGTGCGCGAGCGCGAGCGCCTGACCGCGGAGCTGGAACGGCTCGCACTGGAGGATGCGCTGACCGGGCTGTTCTCGCGCCGGCGTGTGATCGACTGCGTCGAGGGCATGGCCGAAGGCGTTGGAGAGCAGTCGCAGACGCTGACCGTGATGATGCTGGATCTGGACGACTTCAAGACCCTGAACGACACCCATGGCCATGCCGCCGGGGATTTCGCCCTGGAGAGCTTCGCCGAGATCCTGCGTGGCGAGCTGGGTGCGGAGCAGTATGCCGGCCGCATGGGTGGTGAGGAGTTCCTGGTGGTCGCGGCCGATCTGGACTGTGATGCCGCCGTTGCACTCGCGGAGCGCATCCGCAGCGCGGTGGAAAATGCCTCCTTGCACTGGAAAGGCGAGCCGCTGTCGCTCGCGGTTTCCATTGGCCTGGTAGTCACCACCGACCCGTGGCCGAACGCCGGAGAGCTGGTAGCCCTCGCGGATGATCTCCTTTATCGCGCCAAGAACGAAGGCCGCAATCGCGTGATCGTGCAGATGCGCGGCCAGTGCGGGTGATGGCTGCCGGCACCCGCCGCCGAACCCGCAGTCTGGTTGCCAAGCTGGCCGTTGCCACCCTCCTGGCGGCGCTGGCTCTGAGCCTCCTGAGCAGCGCCTACGTGATTGCCTCCGACTGGAATGCCTTCCGCGCCGAGACCTCGGAACAGATGGACCGGCTGCAGCGCCTGGTCGAGCCCCCTGCGGCCGAGGCCGCCTTTCAGCTGAGCGCAGACCAGGCCGATTCCCTTGTGCAGGGGCTTCTGGTCTTCGAGGAAATCCGCCAGGTGGAGATCCTCGACGACTTCGGCAATACCCTGGCGAAGGATTCCCGCGAGGGCGACGGCGAGGCGGCCGACTGGGCCCTCTGGCTGTTCGGCGACCTGCAGACCCACGAACGCGATCTGACCCATCCCGGGACCCGTGGCAATGTACAGGGCGTAGGACAATTGCGCGTGGAGCTTGACCCCGGCGTGCTGGGGCGGGTCTTTGTCGCAAGGCTGCAGACCGGGGTGGTGACCAGCGTGACCCAGGCCGTAATCGTCTCGGTCGTGGTGGTGCTGCTGTTCTATGTGCTGATGCTGCGGCCGATGCTGCGCATTTCCCGTGCGGTCGCGGACACCGACCCGGACCAGCCCGCGCAGTGGCCCATGCCGCGGCTGGGGCACCACGAGAACGACGAGCTCGGGGCCCTGGGCCGGTCGCTCGACCGTCTGTTGCGGGCGTTCCAGGAAGGACTGGATGCGCGCGACGGGGCGCGCGGCGAACTGAAGGCGCTGAACGCGGACCTGGAACGGCGTGTGGAGGAACGCACCCGCCAGCTGGAACGGGAGAAGGCGGAGACCGAGCGCGCTATGGCCCAGGTGGACGAGGCCAACCGCGAACTCGAGCGCAGCAACCGGCTGGTGGTGGAAAGCATCCGCTACGCACGCCGCATCCAGACTGCGATGCTGCCGGACAAGCATGCCCTCGACGCGCATATGGACGAGGTGCAGATCTTCTGGGAGCCGCTGCATCTGGTCGGGGGCGATTACTTCTGGGTCGAGTCCATCGAAGGCCGCAGTATCCTGGTGGTGGCGGACTGCACCGGGCATGGCGTGCCGGGGGCCTTCATTACCCTGGTGGTGGCCTCGGCACTGGACCGCATCCTGCACGAACACCGGCTGCTGGAGCCGTCCGCGATCCTGCGCGAGATGGACCGACTGGTGCGCTCGCGGCTGCGTCAGGATGGTCAGGATTCGGACTCCGACGATGGCCTCGAGGCCGCCGTCTGCGTGTACTGCCCGGATGATCGCAAGCTGCTTTACGCCGGGGTGGGGCTGCCATTGATGATCGACAACGGTGGTGAGGTCGAAGAGATCCGCGGCGTTCGTGGCGGACTCGGGTACCGCAGCCTGGAGCCGGCCCAGCCGGTGGATCACGAGATCGCTGTGGAGCCGGGCATGGAATTTTTCCTCATAACCGACGGCGTTCACGACCATGTCGGCGGCGAGCCGCCCCGGCTGTTCGGCCGCCGGCGTCTGCGGCGCGTGCTGGCGGAGAAGAGCGGGCGCGACCTGTCGGCCAAGATCGATGCCGTGGTGCGGGTGCTGGAGGATTACCGGGACGGCGAACCGCGTCGCGACGACATGACGCTGGTCGCCTTTCGGCCGCTGTCGAGCCAGTCGCCAAACGGGCGTTTGCCCGCGCCCTCCGATTGAGCGGGGGCGGGCGCTCTGGTACTCTCTGAGGCGTTTTCCGCCGACTCGAAGCACGCCTAGCGCAGCCCGGGTCCGGTGCCGGTCAGTCGCAGCCAGGTTTCCCGCATGACGCGTTTTGTTTTCATTACCGGAGGCGTGGTCTCGTCTCTGGGCAAAGGCATTGCATCCGCCTCGCTGGGCGCGATCCTTGAGGCCCGCGGCCTCAAGGTGACGCTGCTCAAGCTGGACCCCTACATCAACGTGGACCCGGGCACGATGAGCCCGTTTCAGCACGGCGAGGTGTTTGTCACCGATGACGGCGCCGAGACCGACCTGGATCTGGGGCACTACGAGCGCTTTGTGCGCATCCGCACCTCGCGCCGCAACAATTTCACCACGGGTCAGATCTACGAGAACGTAATCCGCAAGGAGCGGCGCGGCGACTATCTTGGCGGCACCGTGCAGGTGATTCCGCACATCACCGACGAGATCAAGCGTTCGATCCACGAAGGGGCGGGCGATGCCGATATCGCGCTGATCGAGATTGGCGGCACCGTGGGCGACATCGAGTCGCTGCCGTTTCTCGAGGCGATTCGGCAGATGGGCGTGGAACTGGGCCGCGAAAACGCGTTGTTCATGCACCTGACCCTGGTCCCCTACATCGAGGCAGCCGGCGAGATCAAGACCAAGCCGACCCAGCACTCGGTCAAGGAGCTGCGCTCCATCGGCATCCAGCCGGATATCCTGCTGTGCCGTTCCACGCAGGCGATTCCCGAGGGCGAGCGGCGCAAGATCGCGCTGTTTACCAATGTCGAGGAGAAGGCGGTCATCTCCGCGGTGGATGTGGACAACATTTACAAGATCCCGCTGTGGCTGCATTCGCAGAAGCTCGACGAGATCGTGCTGCGCAAGCTGCACATCGAGGCGCCGCAGGCGGATCTTTCCGACTGGAAGCACGTGGTCAATGCCATGGAGTTCCCCGAGTCGGAGATCACGGTCGGCATGATTGGCAAGTACGTCGATCTGACGGAATCCTACAAGTCGGTGAACGAGGCGCTGACCCACGCCGGAGTTCAGGTGGGTACCCGCGTGCGGATTCGCTATCTGGACTCGGAGAAGCTGGAGGGTGCGGATAGCGAGGCCGCCGGCGAACTTGAGGGCCTTGACGCGATCCTGGTCCCGGGTGGCTTTGGCGAACGCGGCGTGGAGGGAAAGATCGCGGCCGTGCGCTACGCCCGCGAACAGAACGTGCCGTATCTGGGCATCTGCCTGGGGATGCAGGTGGCGGTGATCGAGTTCGCCCGCGATGTCGCCGGGCTCGAAGGGGCGCACAGCACCGAATTCGCGCCGGATACCCCGCATCCGGTGATTGCGCTGATCACCGAATGGCAGGACCAGGAAGGCCGTATCGAACGCCGCGACGCCGACAGCGATCTTGGCGGGACCATGCGCCTGGGGGCTCAGAACGCACGACTGACCCCAGGCTCGCGGATTGCCGAGGCGTACGGGCAGGAGCGTATTCAGGAACGGCACCGCCATCGCTTCGAATTCAATAACGCCTATCGCGAACGCCTGGAAGCCGCCGGGCTGCGGATCTCCGGCGTATCGGAGTCCGGCGAGCTGGTGGAGGCCGTCGAGCTGAGCGGGCATCCCTGGTTTGTGGGCTGCCAGTTCCACCCCGAATTTACCTCCACTCCGCGTGACGGCCACCCGCTGTTCACCGGGTTCGTACGCGCGGCGCGGCAGTTCCAGGACAGCCGTGAGCAGGAACCCACCTCGGCCCTGGCGGAATAGACCGGGCCAACCGACGTAGCGGCACCCGGCCCGAGAGCGGCCGGGGTCGCAGGACAGGACAGAACATGCAGCTTTGCGGATTTGAAGTCGGGCTCGATCAGCCCTTTTTTCTGATTGCCGGCCCCTGTGTTATCGAGTCGGAGGCGATGGCGCTGGAGACCGCGGCGGCACTCAAGACCATCGCCGATGACCTCGGTATCCCGTTTATCTATAAATCGTCCTTCGACAAGGCCAACCGCTCTTCCACCCGCAGCTTCCGCGGGCTGGGCATGGCGGAGGGTCTGCGCATCCTCGACAAGGTGAAGTCGGAGATCGGGGTGCCGGTGCTGACCGATGTACACGAGGATACTGCACTGGACGAGGTGGCCAGCGTGGTGGATGTGCTGCAGACACCGGCGTTCCTCTGCCGCCAGACCAACTTCATCCAGAACGTGGCGCGCCAGGGGCGGCCGGTCAACATCAAGAAGGGCCAGTTCCTGGCGCCCTGGGATATGGGCAACGTGGTGGACAAGGCCCGCGAGGCGGGCAACGACCAGATCATGGTCTGTGAACGCGGCGTTTCGTTCGGATACAACACCCTGATTTCCGATATGCGCGGGCTGGCCCAGATGCGCCAGACCGGCTGCCCGGTGGTGTTCGACGCGACCCACTCGGTGCAGCAGCCGGGCGGGCAGGGCGCGAGTTCCGGCGGTCAGCGCGAATATGTCCCGGTGCTGGCGCGGGCGGCCATTGCGGCCGGCGTGTCGGGTGTGTTCATGGAGACCCATCCGGACCCGGAACGCGCCCTGTCCGACGGCCCGAACGCCTGGCCGCTGCCTAAGATGGCGGAGCTGCTGGGAACGCTGAAGGCGCTGGATGTTGCCACCAAGGGCCAGCCGTTCGCGGAGGCAGAATACGGTCTCGGCTAGGACGAAACTGAGCGCGATCCGCGCGGTTCCAGAGCGCGCGGCGCCAAAACAACGAATTCGATAAAGCGTCCCGGGCGGGCCCGCCCGGGCGGGTATTTTCAAGGAGAGAGCATGTCCCAGATTGCGGAGATTACGGCCCGCGAGATCATCGACTCGCGCGGCAACCCGACCGTAGAGGCTGATGTTGTCCTGGATTCCGGCGCCATGGGGCGCGCCGCGGTACCGTCCGGTGCATCGACCGGCGCGCGCGAGGCACTGGAACTTCGGGACGACGAGGCGCGCTATGGCGGGAAGGGCGTCCTGAAGGCCGTGGGTCATGTGAATGGCGAGATCCGTGATGCCCTGCGCGGCATGGAGCTCGACCAGACGGCGGTGGACCGGCGCATGCTGGAACTGGACGGCACCGAGAACAAGTCCCGCCTGGGCGCCAACGCGCTGCTGGCCGTCTCCATGGCGACCTCGCACGCACTGGCGGCGGACCGCGAACAGCCGCTGTTCGAGACCCTTGGGGGCGCGGACGCCACGCTGCTGCCGGTGCCGATGATGAATATCATCAATGGCGGTGCCCACGCGGACAACAGCGTGGACATGCAGGAATTCATGATCCTTCCGGTAGGTGCCGACTCGGTGCGCGAGGCGGTGCGCTACGGCGCCGAGGTGTTCCACGCGCTGAAGAAGGTGCTGGCCAAGCGCGGTCTGGCGACGGCGGTGGGCGACGAGGGCGGTTTCGCCCCCGATCTACCGTCCAATGCCGCCGCCATCGAGGTGATCCTCGAGGCCATCCACAACGCCGGGTTCAAGGCGGGCGAGGACATCTGGATCGGGCTGGACTGCGCCAGTTCCGAGTTCTACCGTGACGGGCGCTATCACCTCGACTCCGAGGGCAAGGCCTTCACTGCGGACGAGTTCTCCGACTACCTGGCGCACTGGGTGGACCAGTACCCGATCCTGACCATCGAGGACGGGATGGCCGAGGATGACTGGGCAGGCTGGAAGACCCTGACCGATCGCCTCGGCGGCCGCGTGCAGCTGGTGGGTGACGACCTGTTCGTGACCAACACCCGCATCCTGCAGGAAGGGATCGACAAGAACGTCGCCAACTCTATCCTGATCAAGCTGAATCAGATCGGCACCGTGACCGAGACGCTGGAGGCCATCGAGCTGGCGCGCCAGGCGAACTACACCGCGGTGATCTCGCACCGATCCGGCGAGACGGAAGACGTCACCATTGCCGATCTGGCGGTGGCGACCCGGGCCGGGCAGATCAAGACCGGTTCCCTCTCGCGCTCCGACCGAGTGGCGAAGTACAACCAGCTGATCCGGATTGAGGAACACCTGGGTTCGCGTGCGAGCTATCCCGGTATGTCGGCGTTCACGTTCGGTCGTTAACGCCGCGCGCAGACGTCCCTGGCCGGTGCAGTGCGGGCAGCCTGTGGGGCGGTTCCTGTCCCCGCGCGTTTCGGGCTCGTAGAATGCCGGGCATGGTGGTGGATGGCGCAATGGTGCGGATTCCAGCACCCGGACCCCATGCGGGTTGCGGGTGCCGTCGTGCTGTATGCGGTCAGCCGGTGGTGCGCTGATGCGCGTCCTGCTGGCGGGGCTGGCCGTGGTCTTCCTGCTGCTGCAATGGCCCCTGTGGCTGGGCGAGGGGAGCTGGCGCGACGTGCGCGAGCTGCGTGCTCAGGTGGAGCGCCAGTGGGAGGCGAATGCCGAACTGGAGCAGCGCAACCAGGCGCTGGAGGCCGAGGTACGCGATCTGCGCAGTGGCACCGAGGCGGTAGAGGAACGCGCGCGGCGCGATCTCGGCATGATTCGCGACGACGAGGTCTTTTTCTTCGTGGTCGGCGAGGACGAACCCGCGCGGTTGCAGGTGGAGCCACTGCCGGGGCCGGCGCGGGAGGTCACGCCGGGGACCCAGGCTCCGGAGGACGCCGAGCCGGCAACCGATACCCTGCCACCCGAGGACCCCTTTGATGGCTGAATCAGCGCAGATGGCGGAACGCGAGCCGGTATTCTGGGCGCTGATACCGGCAGCCGGAATCGGTCGCCGCATGGGCCTGGATCGCCCGAAGCAGTACCTCACCCTGGGTTCTCGCACCATCCTTGCGCATACCCTGTCCATCTTTCTGGAGCATCCGCGCATCCGTGGTGTGGTGCTGGTGCTGGGCCCGGATGTGGACCCGGATGCCCTCGACCTGCCCCTTGCCGGGGGGCGCCTGTTCCGCGTGGCCGGGGGTGCGGAACGCGCGGATTCGGTGCAGAACGGCCTCGATTTCCTGAGCGAACGCGCCCATGGCGATGATTGGGTGCTGGTGCACGATGCTGCCCGGCCCTGCCTGCCGGCGAGTGACGTCGATCGCCTGCTGCGCGAGCTGCGCGACGATCCGGTGGGCGGGCTGCTGGCCTGCCCCAGTACCGATACCATCAAGTGGAGCGATGGTGCGGGTCGCGTAGAGCACAGTCTGGAGCGGGAGCGGGTGTGGCGTGCGCTGACCCCCCAGATGTTCCGTCTCGATATGCTGCGTCGCGCCAATGCCCAGGCCCGTTCCGGCGGGCACGCGGTGACCGACGAGGCCAGCGCGATCGAGTATCTTGGCGAGCACCCGCGGCTGATCGAGGGCTCGGCGATGAATATCAAGATTACCCGCGCCGAAGACCTGGAGCTCGCGCGGCTCTATCTGATGCAGCAGGGGCGACTGGACGGAGGGTACCGGCCATGAGCGCATTGCGGATCGGTCAGGGGTTCGATGTGCACGCCTTCGGTAAGGGCGACGACCTGGTGCTGGGGGGCGTTCGCATCCCGTTTGATCGGGGCTTCGTGGCGCATTCGGATGGCGACGTACTGTTGCATGCGGTCTGCGATGCGTTGCTGGGGGCTGCGGCCCTGGGCGATATCGGTCAGCATTTTCCCGACACCGATCCGCAGTTTCGCGGGGCGGACAGCCGCATGCTGCTGCGGGAAACGGTGCGACGGGTCGCGCAGGCCGGCTGGCGCGCCGTAAACCTGGACGCCACGGTGATCGCGCAGGCCCCGAAGATGGCGCCGCATATCGCGGCCATGCGGGCCAATATCGCGGCGGATCTGGGACGGCCGCTGGAGGTGGTCAGCGTGAAGGCCACAACCACGGAACGCCTGGGCTTTACCGGGCGCGGCGAGGGGATTGCGGCGCAGGCCGTGGTGCTGCTGGAGCCGGCCTCGGGGCTGATGGCGGTATGACGGCTACGGCGGCGCATCGGATGCAGGGGCTGGATCACGCCAGTCTGGTCATTGCCGAGCTGCCCCGGGCACAGCATTTCTATGAAGATTTACTCGGGCTCGTGCCGGTCGCACGGCCCGATCTGGGCTTTCCCGGCTTGTGGTACGACCTGGGGCGGGGGCAGACCCTGCACCTGCTGGGCGGACCCAACCCAGACCCGGTGGAGCGCCCGGTGCGCGGCGGCCGCGACCGCCATCTGGCGCTGCGGGTGCAGGGCCTGGACGGCCTGCTGGCGCGACTGGAGGCCGCCGGGTTTGCCGCGGACCGAAGCCGTTCCGGGCGCCCGGCCGCCTTTGTCCGCGACCCGGACGGCAACACCATCGAGCTGATCGAGTCCGTGCCGGGCTGATGCGGACCGTGGCATTTCCTTGAGTCTCATGGCGTCGGGCGACTACATCCTGGCTCTGGACCAGGGGACGACCAGCTGTCGGGCCTTGCTGTTCGACCGAGAGGGACGGATCGTCGGCCTGGCGCAGAAGGAATTCACCCAGCATTTCCCCGAGCCGGGCTGGGTGGAACACGATGCGATGGAGATCTGGGCGACCCAGATCGGAGTGGCGCGCGAGGTCCTGGAACGCCAGCGCGTCGAGCCCCGGCAGCTTGCGGGTATCGGGATCACCAACCAGCGCGAGACAACGGTGGTGTGGGAGCGGGCGACGGGGCAGCCGATCCATCCCGCAATTGTCTGGCAGGACCGGCGCACCGCCGCATTGTGCGACGAACTGATGGCGCAGGGGCTTGATGGCCTGATCCGCGCGCGCACAGGGCTGGTCACCGATGCCTATTTTTCGGCAACCAAGCTGCGCTGGCTGCTGGACCACGTGGACGATGCGCGTGAGCGGGCCGAACGTGGCGAACTCGCCTTCGGCACCATGGACAGCTGGCTGGTCTGGAACCTCACCCGCGGTGAGCGGCACGTGACCGATGCCAGCAATGCCGCCCGTACCATGCTCTACAACATCCACGAGCAGCGCTGGGACGACGAGCTCCTGGCGGCGCTGGAGATCCCGCGTGCGCTGCTGCCGGAGGTGGTGGATTCCAGTGGCGTCGTGGGTGTGACCGGGCGCGGGCTGTTTGCCGGTGCGCGGTTGCCGATCGCCGGCATGGCGGGGGACCAGCATGCGGCACTGTTCGGGCAGACCTGCTTCGAGCGTGGCATGGCCAAGAACACCTATGGCACCGGCTGCTTCCTGCTGATGCACACCGGAACCGAACCGGTAACCTCGAACGCAGGGCTTCTCACCACCATCGCCTGGTCACTGGATGGGCAGGTCGAGTATGCCCTGGAGGGCTCGATATTCATTGCCGGTGCGGCGATCCAGTGGCTGCGCGACGAGCTGGGGCTGATCGCAACCGCCGAGGCGTCCGAATCCCTTGCCGCGCAGGTGCCCGATGCGGGCGGTGTGTACGTGGTGCCGGCCTTTGCCGGGCTCGGGGCCCCATACTGGGACATGTACGCCCGGGGCGCGATTTTCGGCCTCACCCGGGGCACGGGCAAGGAGCATATTGCGCGGGCCACGCTGGATGCCCTGGCCTATCAGACGCGCGACGTCATTGATGCGATGGTGGCCGACTCCGGCGTGGCGCTGGATACCCTGCGGGTGGATGGCGGCGCGGTTCGGAACGATCTGCTGATGCAGTTTCAGGCCGACATCCTGGGCGTGCCCGTCGAGCGTCCGGTGGTCACCGAATCCACAGCGCAGGGGGCAGCCTATCTGGCCGGACTCGCGCTCGGTTTCTGGGATCAGGCGACACTGCGCGAGAAGGCGCAGCTGGATCGCGTGTTTGCCCCGCAGATGAGTTCGGCCACGCGCGAGCGCTATTACCGGGGGTGGAAGAAGGCCGTCGAGCGCACGATGGGCTGGGCGCGGGACGATCAGGGAGCGGCCGACTGAAACGCGCGGGCTATTCCACGCTTGCGGGCGCGGCGGCGAGCTGGCCGGTCTGGTAGTCGTTGATGGCCTGTTCGATCTCGTCGGGGGTGTTCATCACGAAGGGACCGTAGTGGGCGATCGGTTCGCCCAGGGGGCGCCCCTTGAACAGCAGTACGCGGGCATCCTGGCGGGCAACCAGGTGGATCTGGGTCTGGCCGTTCCAGACGCCCAGCTGGCCGGTCTGGAGGCCGGTGAGTTCGCCATCGAACACATAAGCCAGTACGCGATCTTCCAGCTGCACCGCGAGTGACAGGCGGTAGCCGGCCGGCAGCGTGAGCTCGGCCATCGCGGCCCCTTCGCCGATCTGTGGCAGCGGACCTTCGGTATCGCCGGCGCTGGTCTGCCAGGAGCCGGCGATCGCCTTGAAGTGCAGCGGGCCCTCGTCCTCCGGGAGATGGCGCATGGCGTCGGCACGCACGTCGCGATAGCGCGGGGCGTCCATCTTGCGCGCGGCCGGCAGATTGACCCACAGCTGGAAGCCGTGCAGCCCGTCGGAGTCCAGCAGCGGCATCTCGGAATGGATCACCCCGCGCCCGGCGCTCATCCACTGTGCCTCACCGGCTTCCACCCGGCCCTGGTTGCCCATGGAGTCCTCGTGCGTCAGGCCGCCGTGGACCAGGTAGGTCAGCGTTTCGAAACCGCGGTGCGGATGGGAGGGAAAGCCGCCGATGTAGTCCTCGCGCGCACTCGCCTTGAGTTCATCCAGCATCAGGAACGGATCCAGTCCGCCGCGGAAATCGTGAATGCGGCGGATCTTCACGCCTGCGCCGTCCTGGGTCGGCTGGGCGTTGCGTACGCTGTCCGGCGGTGTGGGGGTCATGACGTCTCCTTGTTAAGCCCTAGAACGATACCGACCATGCAGACAAAAGAAAATTGCCTACCGGTATCGGTCTGCGCCGGGAGGCCCCCGGATTTGCGACGGATCGGCGCCGGCCCGCCGCGCGCTGAATGCAACGGAGGGCAGGCGTGGGCCGTGATCAGCACGCCTCTGGTGGGAGGCGGGTCAGCTCCAGCCAGCTGTCGGCGAAGAGCTCCAGGCTCTCGACGAAATCCGGGTCGTGTTCCGCCCGGTTGATGGTCAGGTGCAGGATCACCGCGTCGGGGGCTGGTGGGTGTCCGGTGGTCAGTGTCCAGGCCAGCGCGTTGGGGCAGCCCGGCAGGCTGAAACGCACGCCGCCATTGATGCACTCCCGGTGCACGCGAAACTCCCCCCACAGGCAGTAGACGACCCCGACATCGAGGCCTGCATCCTGCAGCAGGGTGTCGATGGCGCTGTTGAGCCGCGGCAGGGCAGGCACGGTGACGGCGCGCTGCAGGGTTGCGGCATCCGCCTGCAGCGGGAGGGTGCGAAAGAACTCCATGGTGCTCCTCGACTACGGGATGGTGGGCAGAAAGACCGGGCGGCCGTCGATCTCGCCGACGCTCAAGGGCTGGTTGTACAGCCGTTCCAGGGCGGCAGGGACGAGCATGGTCCGTGTCGGTCCCCAGCAGGCTGTGCCATCCGGGAACAGCAGCAGCAGGTGGTCGCAGTAGCGCGCGGCGAGGTTCACGTCATGCAGCACCAGGATGGCGGCTCGTTTGGGATGTGACGCGATCTTGCGTACCTGGTCCAGGACTGCCACCTGATGATGCAGGTCGAGCTGGCTGGTGGGTTCGTCCAGCAGCAGCAGGGCCGGGTCCTGCGTGAGCACGGTGGCGATGGCCAGGCGCTGGCGCTCGCCGCCGGACAGGGTGTCGACCAGCCGGTCCTCCATGTCGCCAAGGTCCATCTCGGCCAACGCGCGGCGGGCGAGGGCGTAGTCCTCCGCGGTCTCGATGTCCCAGGGACGCAGATACGGGTGGCGGCCGATCAGCGCGGTCTCCAGCACGGTGGCCGGGAAGCCGTCGTGGTGTTTCTGGAACACCAGCCCCAGGCCGCGCGCCAGGTCGCGACGCGCGTGCCGTGCGAGCGGGGTACCGCGCAGCTCGATGTGACCGGCGCGGGCGGCGCGCAGCCCGGCGAGGGTGTGCAGCAGGGTGCTCTTGCCGGCGCCGTTGGGGCCGAGGATGCCCCAGCACTGTCCCTGGTTTACGGTCAGGTCCAGGGGTGCCCCGGCCGAGCGACCGGGGATGTCGATGACGAGGCTACGGGTCGCCAGCAGCGTGTCGGGGCCCGGGGCCTCGTGAACGCTGCGGGCATCCGCTGCCGCCGCATGCGGCTGCGGCTGGGCCGGTGGTTGCTCAAATTCGGCCATCAGCGACTCCGGTACAGCAGGAACAGGAACACGGGTACCCCCAGCATGGCGGTGATCACGCCGACCGGGAGCTGTTCCGGCGCGATGATGGTGCGGGCGAGGGTGTCGGCCAGGGTGAGCAGGATGCCGCCGGCCAGGGCCGAGGCGGGCAGGATCACGCGCTGGTCGTTGCCGAACACCAGGCGCAGCATGTGCGGCACGATCAGCCCGACAAAGCCCACCGCGCCGACCTGGGTCACCGCGGTCGCGGTGATCAGCGCCGCCGCGATGTAGATGCTCCATTCCACCGGGCGCACCGCCACGCCCAGGGCCGCGGCCTGCATCGGTCCGCGTGCGAGCACGTTCAGCGTGCGTCCCAGGGGCAGCGCCAGCAGCACCACCAGCACCAGCACGCCCCAGGCCGGGTACGGGTTGCGCGCATGCGAGACATCGCCCATCAGCCAGTACAGCATGCCGGGCAGCTCCGCGGTGGGGCTCACCGCGAGGATGAAGCTGATCATCGCCCCCCAGCCGGCGGCCACCACAACCCCGGTCAGCAGCAGACGCGTCGGGGTCCAGCTGCCGGTGCCGTGGGCGAGGCCGAATACGATCACGGTGGACAGCAGCGCGCCGAAGAAGGCCGCCATCGAGACCGAGAACATCGACAGCCCCGCCAGCATCGCCAGCAACGCACCGACCGAGGCCCCGCCGGACAGCCCCAGCACATACGGATCGGCCAGGGGGTTGCGCAGCAGCACCTGCATCAAGGCCCCGGCGATGCCCAGCAGCCCGCCAGCGGCGAATGCGGCCAGGGCCCGCGGCAGGCGCAGCTCCAGCACCAGTGTGCTGTGCAGGCGCGAGGCCTCCCCGTTGAACACGGCCAGCAGATCGGCTGTGGGGATGGTCACACTGCCAAAGGCCAGCGCCACCAGTACGGCCAGCACGGAGGCCGGCAGCAGAACTCCCATCGCCAGCAGGAAGGCGCGAGTCATCGGCGTTCGCGCCGCGTGGACGCCGGGGCGCGCCGACAGAGGGGTTGATGGCGTCTCGCCACCGGACTACTGCCCCGGGCGGCGCAGCCGCGCGCGTTCCAGCTCTTCGCACATCAGCGCGGTCCCCTCGGCGATACGCGGCGTGTGCCGCTGCAGCAGGGAGGGGGCAATGAAGAACAGGTTGTCGCGCTGGACGGCCGTCAGGTCTTCCCAGCGCTCCCAGGCGCGCACCCAGTCCGGCCGGTCCTCGCCCATGCCGCCACCGATGATGACCTCGGGATCCGCCTCGATCACCGCCTCGCGATCCATGCGTGGCACCAGCCGGTCGAGGTGGCCGAAGACGTTGCTGCCGCCGCAGACCTCGATCGCCTCGGCAATCAGATGCTGGTCGTTGATGGTCATCAGCGGCTGCTCCCAGACCTGATAGAACACCCGGACCGGGTCCCGCTGTGCGTACTCGTTGCGCAGGGCCTCGATACGGTCGAGGAACGCCTGTGCGGCGGCATCGCCCGTCGCTTCCGTACCCGCCAGGTGGGCGATACGGCGCATGCTGGAGGCCACCCCCTCGAAGCGCCGCGGTTCCGAGACATAGACCGGGATACCGAGATCGCGCAGGCGTTCGATCTGGCTGCCGGAGTTGCCACTGCGCCAGGCAATGACGAGGTCGGGTTCCAGTTCCAGTACGCGCTCGAGGTCGATGCGGCTGTAGCCGCCGACCCGGGGGATGTCCTCGGCCTCTGGTGGGTAGTCGCTGTACTGGGTCGCGCCGACCAGGCGATCGCCAGCGCCGACCGCGAACACCACCTCGGTGATGTGCGGCGCCAGGCTGACGATGCGCTGGGCGGTCTGTTCGAGACGTAGCTCGCGATCCTCGTCGTCGGTCACCGTGACCGGTTCGGCCAGTGCCGGTGTCGCGCACAGGAATGTGGCCACGAGGAGGGCCATGTGGCGTCGGAATACCTTGAAAGTCATTCAATTTCCGTTGGTTGTAGAAAGAAAGTAAACAAAAACATGCGACGTTTCTGGCGCGGCCTGAAGCCAGCGAAGCCGTCTCATCATAGCAGTTAGGATGAAATGGTTTGGTGCCCAAATTGGTCGCGGGTGGCCCGAGCGCGTATCATGTCGCGCTTTATCAGGTGCCTGCCGTGCGCAGGTGAAACGGGAAGCCGGTGCAATTCCGGCGCTGCCCCCGCAACGGTAAGCGAGCGGCTAAAGGCTTGGCAGGCTGGCCACTGGGTTGTGCACCCGGGAAGGCGTCTGCCGATTCGGCATCGGCGACGCGCGCAAGCCCGGAGACCGGCCTGGACAGGGCGACCGACGTTGCCCTGCAAACCTGCGACCGTGCGGCGGGCAACGGTCGAGGGCGCAGGCATGCGTTCGTGCCTGTCCCTTCGTGTGTTCGCCGTGTCGTCGCCGCGACGGAAGCTCATGACGGCCCCAGCTACCAACCAGTCAGAAGACCATCCGAACGCGTTCCCCTCCGCGGAGCGCGCGGCGGTCTATCGCGTGATCGGCGAGCGCCGGGACATGCGCCATTTCCGCCCGGACCCGGTGGACGCCGCTACCCTGCGGCGGCTGCTGGCCGCCGCGCACCAGGCGCCCAGCGTGGGCTACATGCAGCCCTGGCGCTTTCTGCGAGTGACGGACGCCCGCCTTCGTGATGCGCTGCATGGCCATGTCGCGGCGGAACAGGCGCGCACGGCCGAGGCCTGCGGCGAGCGTGCCGCCGAGGTGCACCGTCTGAAACTCGAAGGTATCCGCGATGCCGGCGAGCTGTTGGTGGTCGCGCTGACCGACGGGCGCGAACGCTACGTGCTGGGCCGGCGCACGATCCCGGAGATGGACCTGTGCTCCGCCGCCTGTGCGATCCAGAACCTGTGGCTGGCCGCGCGGGCCGAGGGCCTGGGCATGGGCTGGGTGTCGCTGTTCGACCCGGACTGGCTGGCCGGCGAGCTGGGGATGCCGGACGGGGCCTGGCCGATCGCGATCCTGTGCCTGGGTCATGTGGATGCGTTCTACGAGCGGCCGATGCTGGAAACCGCGGGCTGGGATCAGCGCCGGTCGCTGGACGAACTGGTGTTCGAGAATCGCTGGGGCAGGTGCACCGACGCAACCGGCGGTTCCTCAGCGAGTGGATGACCCGATGCTGATCGCGTTCCTCACGCTGCTTGGTGCGCTGGTGCTGGATCGCCTGATCGGCGATCCGCGCCGCTGGCACCCGCTGGCCGGGTTCGGTCTATTGGTCCAGCGCCTGGAGGCCCGGTTCTACCGCGATGGTCGGGCCCGCGGCGCGCTGCTGCTGGCCGTCCTGGTGGTGCCCTTTGTGCTGCTGACGCTCTGGTTGCAGAAGCTCCTGCCGGTCTGGCTGGTGGGGCTGCTGGTACTGGCGCTGGCGCTGGGCTGGCGCAGCCTCGACGAGCACGCCGAGCGCGTGGCCCGGGCGCTGGAGGATGGCGATCTGGGCCAGGCGCGGCAGCAGGTGCAGATGCTGGTCAGCCGCGACAGCGAGGCGCTGGATGTGGCGGGGGTCAGCGGCGCGGCGGTGGAGTCGGTACTGGAGAACGGCAACGATGCCCTGTTCGGCACCATTTTCTGGTTTCTGGTGGCCGGTGCGCCGGGGGTGGTGCTGTATCGCCTGGTGAACACGCTGGATGCGATGTGGGGCTATCGCAATGCGCGCTACGTGCGCTTTGGCTGGGCCGCGGCGCGGCTGGATGACCTGCTGAACTGGGTCCCGGCGCGCCTGACTGCGCTGGCCTATGCCCTGGCCGGGCGCACCCGCGATGCCCTGCAGTGCTGGCGCGAGCAGGCCGCGGCCTGGAAAAGCCCGAACGCCGGGCCGGTGATGGCCGCCGGGGCGGGCGCACTGGGGCTAGTGCTGGGCGGTGCCGGCCAGTATCACGGCGAGCGGCAGTGGCGCCCGCGGCTGGGGATGGGGGCGGCACCGGATGCCGCCGGCATCCGTGCGGCGATGGGGCTGGTGGATCGGGCGCTGGCGCTGTGGATGGGCGTTCTGGTGATCGGGGTGAGCCTTGCAGTCTTCTGAGTCTCGATTTTCTGACGCGATCGCATCGCGACCGGCAACGCCCGCGCTGACCCAGGTGCATGGCGGTGGACTGCGCGCGGCCGCCGGGCATTACGGCATCGCGCCGGAGCAATGGCTGGACCTGTCCACCGGTATTAACCCGCACGGCTACCCGCTGCCCGCGCCCCCGGCGGAGGTCTGGGCGCGCCTGCCGGAGCCCGATGACGGTCTGGAGGTGGCCGCGGCGCGGTACTACGGCTGCGAGGGGCTGCTGCCCCTGGCGGGCTCGCAGGCGGCCATCCAGCTGCTGCCCCAGCTGCGTCCGGCCGCGGGTCGGGTGGGCCTCCTCGCGCCCAGCTACAACGAACACGCGCGGGCCTGGCGCATGGCGGGGCATCGGGTCGAGGCGCTTCCGGCGCTTGGCGATGCAGTCCCGGCCGCGATCGAGGCCCACCTGCCGCAGCTGGATGTGCTGCTACTGGTCAATCCGAATAACCCGACCGGACTGCGCGTGCCGGTGGAGACGCTGCTGCGCTGGCACCAGCAGCTTGCCGGCCGCGGGGGCTGGCTGGTGGTGGACGAGGCTTTCATGGATACCAGCCCCGGGCACAGCCTTTTGACGATGAACGGGCGCCCGGGGCTGCTGGTGCTGCGCTCGCTGGGCAAGTTCTTCGGCCTGGCCGGTGCGCGGGTTGGATTCCTGGCGGCGGAGCCGGCGCTGCGGGCGGCGCTGGCAGAGCGGCTGGGCCCGTGGGCGCTATCCGGTCCGGGGCGCTGGGCGGCCACCCGCGCACTGGAGGATCGCGCCTGGCAGGAGCAGGCGCGTACGGCCCTGACTGCGGCGGGCACCCGGCTGGACCAGCTGCTGCGGCGGTACGGGATCGCCACCGAGGGGGGTACCGCGCTGTTTCGCTGGGGGCGCCACGAGGATGCGGTCGCCATTCAGGATGCGCTGGCGCGCCAGGCGATCCTGGTGCGGCGTTTCGACGATCCGGCCAGCCTGCGTTTCGGGCTGCCGGGCGACGAGGCTCAATGGCACCGCCTGGAACAGGCACTGGAGGCGTTGTGAACGCGACGACGCTGATGGTGCAGGGGACCACCTCGGATGCCGGCAAGAGCGTGCTGGTGGCTGGGCTCGCGCGCGTGCTGCATCGGCGCGGGCGGCGTGTGGCACCGTTCAAGCCACAGAACATGGCGCTGAACAGCGCGGTCACCGTGGACGGTGGCGAGATTGGTCGTGCCCAGGCGCTGCAGGCGGCGGCCTGCGGCCTGGAGCCGCATACGGACTTCAATCCGGTGCTGCTCAAGCCCAGCTCGGATCAGGGCGCGCAGGTCATCATCAATGGTCGCGCGGCGGCGCAGATGGATGCGCATGCCTACCACGATTACAAGCCGGTGGCGTTTGCGGCGGTGCGGGCGGCGCATGCGCGGCTGTGCGCCCGCTTCGAGCATGTGCTGGTGGAAGGCGCCGGCTCGCCGGCGGAGATCAACCTGCGCGCGGGGGATATCGCGAACATGGGTTTTGCCGAGGCGGTGGACTGCCCGGTGATCCTGATTGCGGATATCGACCGCGGCGGGGTGTTCGCGCATCTGGTCGGCACGCTGGCGCTGCTGACCGCAAGCGAGCGTGCCCGAGTGCGCGGCTTCGTGATCAATCGCTTCCGTGGCGACGTGGCCCTGCTGCAGCCGGGGCTGGACTGGCTGGAACAGGAGACGGGCAAGCCCGTGCTCGGGGTGATCCCGTACCTGCACGGGCTTTATCTGGATGCCGAGGATGCCCTGCCGCGCGAGGCAGTGCCGGAGAAAGCTACGGATGCACTGAAGGTGGTCGTGCCGGCCCTGCCGCGTATCTCCAACCATACCGATTTCGACCCGCTACGCCTGCACCCGGCGGTGGATCTGCGTTTTGTCGGGCCTGGCGAGTCGTTGCAGCCGGCGGATCTGGTGATCCTGCCGGGGTCCAAGGCGGTGCGCAGTGACCTGGCCTGGCTGCGCGCGCAGGGCTGGGAGGCCGCGCTGGAGCGGCATGTGCGCTACGGTGGCCGGGTGCTGGGGATCTGCGGCGGCTTCCAGATGCTGGGCCGCGCCGTGCACGACCCCGACGGCGTCGAGGGCCCCGCGGGTTCGACTGCAGGTCTGGGCTTGCTGGAGCTGGAAACGACCCTGGCCGCGGAGAAGCGTCTGGCGCGGGTCCAGGGGTGCCAGGTGCTGGACGACCCGGTGGCGGTGTCCGGCTACGAGATCCACGTCGGGGTGACCCGCGGGGAAGGGCTGCAGCGGCCGCTGCTGCAGCTGGACCACGGGCCGGACGGGGCGCGCAGCGAGGACGATGCGGTGATCGGCACCTACCTGCACGGGTTACTGGACCGGGCGGGGCCGCTGGCGACCATCCTGGAGTGGGCGGGTCTCGCACCGGGGCATGCGCAGGCCGAGGACCTGGACGCTGCGCGCGAGCGCGGTCTGGAGCGCCTGGCCGACACGCTGGAGGAACACCTGGACATGGAGCGGGTCCTGCATCTGCTGCAGCCGCGTGGCATGCAGGAGGGCACCGGATGAAGACGCTGATCCTGGGGGGCGTGCGCTCGGGCAAGAGCCGGCTGGCGGAACGCCTGGCCGGCGCGTCCGGGCTACCGGTGACCTATGTGGCCACGGCCCGCGCCGATGATGCCGAGATGGCGCGCCGGATTGAGCGCCACCGCGCGGACCGGCCCGCCGACTGGGGGCTGATCGAGGCGGGCACCGATCTGGCCGCGCAGCTGGAACGGGCCGCGGCGACGGGGCACTGCCTGCTGGTGGACTGCCTGACGCTGTGGCTGACCCAGTTGCTGTGCACCGAGGACGAGGCCCTGATCGAACACGAACGCGAGGCCCTGCTGCGGACCCTGCCGGCGCTTGCGGGCACGGTGATCCTGGTCAGCAACGAGACCGGTCTGGGGATTACCCCGATCGATGCGCTATCACGCCGCTTCGCCGACGAGGCCGGCTGGCTGCATCAGCGCCTGGCCCCCGAGATGGACTGCGTCGTGCTTACCGTGGCTGGCCTCCCGCATGTGCTCAAGGGTGACCTTCTGTGACCTAGGGCGGGCTTGGCTGTGGCCAGGATGGCGGGGATTCGCGGGCAAGCCCGCTCCCACAAATGCATGTGCGGCAGCCCTGTGGGAGCGGGGGTTGCCCGCGAAGACGGATCGAATAGGGAGAACATGTGACCGAAGACTGTGACTGGCTGCAGGTTCCACCGGCGCCGCTGGATGCGGCCGCCGGCCGGGCGGCGGCGGAGCGGCAGGCCCAGCTGACCAAGCCCCCGGGGGCGCTGGGGCGGCTGGAGGGCGTGGCGGAGAGGCTGGCCGCGATGCAGGGCCGTACCTGCCCAAGCATCGAGCACATCCAGATTGCGGTGTTTGCCGGTGATCACGGGGTGGTCGAGGAAGGCATCTCGCGTTTCCCGCAGTCGGTGACGGCGCAGATGCTGGCGAACTTCGCCTCCGGCGGGGCCGCGGTTGCGGTGCTCGCGCGGGAGCTGGGTGCGGAGCTGGAAGTCATCAACCTGGGAACCGCCCACACGGTGCCGGCGGGCGTCTCCATCCGTGAGTTGGCGCTGGGGCCCGGCACGGCCAATCTTGCGCGTGAGGCCGCGATGACCCCGGGCCAGCTGGAAAGGGCCCTGAATGTGGGTCGCCAGTGCGCGGAACGTGCGCGGCGCGGCGGCGCGCAGCTGTTCATCGGCGGCGAGATGGGCATTGGCAATACCACGGCGGCGGCGGCGCTGGCCTGCTCCATCCTGGAGCGGCCGGCGGCGGAACTGGCCGGGCCGGGCACAGGCCTGGACGCACCGGGTGTGCGGCACAAGGCCGCGGTGATCGAGCGTGCACTGGCGCTGCACGCCGGGGTACGGGGCGACGCGCTGGGCAGCCTCGGGGCGCTCGGCGGGTTCGAGATCGCGGGGCTGGCGGGGAGCTATATCGCGGCGGCGCAGATCGGGCTTCCGGTGCTGGTAGATGGCTTTATCAGCAGCGCCGCGGCGCTGGTGGCCACGCGCCTGTGCCCGGGTGCCGAGCAATGGTTCTTTTACGGGCACGCCTCGGCGGAACCGGGCCATGCACGGCTGCTCGAGGCGCTGGCGGCCGAGCCCCTGCTGGAGTTGGAGATGCGCCTGGGCGAGGGTAGTGGCGCGGCCATGGCCGTGCCGCTGTTGCGCCTGGCCTGCCAGCTGCACGCGGGCATGGCGACCTTCGCCGAGGCCGGGGTGTCCGGCGAGGGCGGGTAGGCGGCATGGCGCGCATCGGCCTGCTGCGCCACGGCGAGACTACCGGGACCGGGTTTCGCGGTTGCGGGTGTGATGATCCGCTGACGGCGGCGGGGGAACAGGCGATGCAGGCCGCGTTTGCGGGCTCCGGTCCCTGGGACCGGATCGTGACTTCCCCGCTGCAGCGCTGTCGCCGGCCGGCCGAGCGCTTTGCGCAGGGAGCCGGTCTGCCACTGCTGTGCGAACCCCGGCTGCAGGAGCTGCACTTTGGCGATTGGGAAGGGCTCACGGCGGAACAGCTGATGCAGCATGACGCCGACGCCCTGGGACGTTTCTGGCAGGACCCGTTCGGCTGTCCCCCCCCCAATGGCGAGGATCTGGCCGCTTTCCGGGATCGGGTCCTGGAGGGCTGGACACAGAGCGTGGTGGCCCCGGGCGGCCGGGTGCTGGTGGTCACGCATGGGGGGGTGATTCGCCTGCTGCGGGCCCATCTTGAGGGGCAGCCGCTGGAGCAGTTGCTTTCGATCGAGGCCCCGCTGGCCTCGCTGCATGTGGTGGAGGTGGGGACATGAAATCCCGAAATGACCCATGGTCCAAGGATGCGAGGTGGTGCGGGCAGGCAGGGCTCCGGGTGGCTTCGGACTTTGGCGGGGGCTTCGCGTGCAGGCACGCCCCCTTAGGGTGCATGTGCGGGGCGCTGGGGCTGGGCGGGGGCTTGCGATGGCAGCGTGAGACGGGGAGGTCGGTGTGAACGCAGTACTGGCGCCCGTCTGGCTGGCGGTGCAGTTTCTGACGCGGTTGCCGACGCCGGCACTGAAGCCGCGACCGGAGGATCTCGGGCGCGCGCTGCTGGCGTATCCGCTTGTCGGGCTGGTGCTGGGGTTGCTGCTGGCGCTGGTGGGGATGGCGCTGATGGCGATCCCCGGCGTGCCGTCGCTGCTGGTTGCGGCGCTGCTGCTGGCGTTGTGGGTGGGGCTTACCGGTGCGCTGCATCTGGACGGGCTGGCGGATTCGGTGGATGCCTGGGTTGGCAGTCATCGGGACCCGGAGCGCGCCCGCGCCATCATGAAGGACCCGGCCAGCGGGCCGATGGCGGTCGCCGCGCTGATCCTGGTGCTGCTGATCAAGTTCGCGGCCCTGGTGGCCGTGGTCGAGGCGGGGGCCTGGCTGGTACTGCTGGTGGCGGTGGTGCTGGGGCGCGCGGCGCTGCCGGGGCTGTTTCTGCTGGTGCCTTATGTCAGCCCGCAGGGGCTGGGTGCGGCGATGGCCGCTCATCTCCCGCGTCGCCTGGCACGGGCGGTGCTGGCCGTGACCGGATTATTGATCGTGCTGCTGGCGCTGCTTGCATGGCAGTGGACTCTGATCCTGGGGCTGGCCGCCACGCTGCTACTGGTGCCGGCGATCGCGGCCTTCCTGCGGCGCTGGCTGGGTGGCTTCACCGGCGATACGGCCGGCGCCGGTCTGGAGCTGGTGGAGGTCGCCACACTCGTTGTGATGACGCTCGCCCTGACGGTGTATTGAGCCACGATCACAAGGGCATCAGAAAGGTTTATGACGGCTGCGATCGCCGCCGGCGCTGTCACGGAAATGTCATCGGGCTGCCACATACTGCGCGGATGGTCACCTGTCCGTCTGTGCTAAATCCAATCCGCCTGCTGTTGCGCGTATTGCTGAACCCTCTGGCCGCGGTACGCGAGGCGGGGGCGCTGGAGTCGGTACCGCCGTGGTGGCAGACTTTTCTGCGCCTCGCGTTGCCGGTGCTGTTGACGAGCGTGATCGTCAGCCAGTGGCTCTATCAAGTGATGCCATCCGGCCTGCCGCCAGAAGCCATGCCGGACGCCTGGGGCTTCGGGGTCTACAGCGTGCTGGCCATGAGCATCGGCACGCTGGGCATGGCCTGGTCCGCGCATTACCTGACGGAGCTGTTTCAGGGCCGGGGGGACCCCGACCGGGCGATGCTCGCGGTCAGCATCGGGCTGCTGCCGGCCTGGCTCGGCAAGGTCGCGGCCGCCTTCCCGTGGCCCTGGGGCAACAGCATCGGGCTGCTGCTGATCCTGTACAGCCTGTGGCTGTTGTACTGGTCGCTGCGCGGCATACTCGGCCTGAAGCGGGGCAACCGCATCGGCCTGTTCGTGGCCACCGTGTTCTGTGGTGCATTTATCACCCTGATCTTGGGCTGGGCCCTGATGGACCTGATCCCCGGCGCCACCCCCGAGACCCGCATCGGAACCACCTGGCTGCTTTAGTACGTCCGACCTGTCGTGCTCTCGCGCCTAAAGCGTAGGCCCCTCTGGACACCGCAAAGCCCAACTCACCACACGGTTGTTATGCCGAAAACCGCGCAACGGTTATCCGGGGTCTCGGCGGTGGGGTATGGGTACGCCGCTGGGGCGTTCCTGCGCATGAGATCCCGGCTCTCCGCTGCGCTGCGGCCGGGATGACTCGGGAGGGCTGCGGTTGGGATTACTGCGGACGGCTGTGGTTGGGATGAAGGTTTGCGGGGCGGTTGTGGCCGGTATGACGGGGGCAGGTCTGAGGCCGGGATGGTGGTTTGACGGGGGGCTGCAGCGGGGATGATGGGCTAGGGCCTGCGCGGGATGGTCGATGCGGCACCGCAGCGGTGGTGGGAAGACGGCCGGGTGAGGCCTCGCATGGGTGGGTGCTCGGCCCGCTATACTGGCCCGACATGGATGAACGACCGGGAGTCGTATGGCGGCGCGGAAGGCAGGCAAGAAGGCGAAAGCGAAGCCCTCGAAGGCCGCGGGGCTGATCAAGAAGGCCCGGCGGGCACTGGATGATGGCGCGTTCGACGAGCTGGAGACCCTGTGCGGTGAGGTCCTCGGGATCGAGCCCGACAGTACCGACGCACTGCGGTTGCTGATCCAGGCGGCGTTTGATCGGCATCAGTTCAGCACGGCCACCCTGTATGCCTCGAAGCTGGTGCAGATGTGCCCGAATGATGCCGCCAGTTACAACGCGCTGGCCGGGGTGCTGATCCTGCGCGACCGCTTCGAAGCCGCCGGGGCCGCGCTGCGCGAGGCGTTGCGGCTGGACCCCGATATGCGTCTGGCCCTGGACAACTACGCGCGGGTACTTCAGGCCGAGGGGCGCTGGGAGGAAGCGAGCGAGATTCTGGAATCGCTGGTAGCGTCGGATCGCAACAGCGCCAAGCTGTGGTTCTCGTTTGCGCACTCGCGCCATTTCCCGGCGGAAAGCTCGCCCAGGAAGGAGCTGGAAAAGATCATCCGCAAGGGCAAGTTCGACCTTCGCGACCAGGGCCGTCTGTATTTCGCGCTGGCGAAGCTGCACCAGGATGCGGGGGATCGCGATCAGGCGTTCTCGGCCTTCGAGCTCGGGAATGCGCGCCAGGCGGAGGCGATTCACCGCCAGGTCGAGCAGGTGCGACAGGGGGCGATCCGCAAGAATGTCGCCGCCACCGAGAAAATCTTCTGCGCCGAATGGGCCAGTGGCCTTGATGACCCGGGCCAGTCGCCAAGGCCGCTGACGCTGGTGCTGGGCCCGCCCCGTTCCGGCAAGTCCCTGCTGGAGGGGCCGCTCTCCGGACACTCGCGTATCCGTCATTACGGCGAGCTGGCAGTGCTCCAGGAGGTCCTGTCTCAGTTCCCGAAGGAGGTGCGCAACCGCTATCCGTTGTTCATGCGGGAGCTGGAACCGGAGGGGATCGCCCAGATGCGGGCGCGGGTCGACGCTATGTGGGGCGAGGCCAGGGATGAATCGATCCGTACCCATCTGGTGACAAACCCGGGGAATATCTTCCATGTCGGCACCTTGATGAGTCTGTACCCGGATACCCGTCTGGTGGTGTGCGAGCGGGACCCGGTGGAGAACGCGATGGCCATCTACATGCGCTGGTTTGCCCAGCGCCTGCCGTATGCGTGGGCGATCGACACCATCGCCGAGTTCGTGATGCTGTATCGCCGGCTGGCGGATCACTGGGAGAGGCTGTTTCCCGATCGTGTGCAGCGAGTGCGGTATGAAGACGTGCTGGAAGACCCCGATGCCCACGTGGCGCGGATACTCGCCGCGCACGATCTGGAGTGGGAGGCGGTATGCGCGGACGCGCAAGGGGAGATCGCGGACCCGGCCCTGCTGGGACTGACCGGCAGCCTCGGCAGACGCAGCCGCGTGAACCCGGCATTCGCGAGTATCGGCGAGCAGTATGCGGCCTATCGGCCTGCGTTCGAGGAGGCGGTGGCTGCCGCGCAGGCGAAGGTCTTTCCCGGCGGCGACTGAGCCGAAAAGGGGTATCAGAATTTTTTTCGATTTGGGGCTAAAGGAACGCTTACAGGTGTCGTTAACGGTGCTGAAGGCGGGTTAGGACCGTCGACCGAACCGCCCGAGGCGGCGAGTACGACTCTACAGGAGAGTGACCATGTCCCAGATTATCAACACCAATGTTCTGTCCCTGAACGCGCAGCGCAATCTGGGGAATTCCCAGGGCGCGCTGGCCCAGAGTCTGGAGCGTCTGTCCTCGGGCCTGCGGATCAACAGCGCCAAGGATGACGCGGCCGGTCTGGCCATTTCCGAGCGTTTTACCACGCAGATTCGCGGTCTGAACCAGGCGGTGCGCAATTCCAATGACGGGATTTCGTTCGCGCAGACGGCCGAGGGTGCGCTGGGTACCGTGGGCGATGCGCTGCAGCGTGCACGCGAGCTGGCGGTGCAGGCGGCGAACGATTCCAACTCCGCCTCCGACCGTCAGGCGCTGAACGACGAGGTTCAGCAGCTGATGTCCGAGGTCTCGCGGATCGCCAACAGCACCGAGTTCAACGGTGGCCGTGTGCTG
>NZ_KB898044.1 GCF_000377345.1 Thioalkalivibrio sp. ALJ16
ACGTCCGTCGTGCGGAAGTAGAACTGCGGGCGATACCCGTTGAAGAACGGGGTATGACGACCACCCTCGTCCTTGCCCAGGATGTACACCTCGGCCTCGAAATGCGTGTGCGGGTTGATCGAACCCGGCTTGCACAGCACCTGACCACGCTGCACTTCGTCGCGCTTGGTACCACGCAGCAGAATGCCCACGTTATCGCCCGCCTCGCCCTGGTCCAGCAGCTTGCGGAACATCTCGACACCGGTAACGGTGGTCTTCTGGGTGTCGCGGATACCGACAATCTCGATCTCCTCGCCCACCTTCACCACACCGCGCTCGATACGACCGGTCACCACAGTGCCGCGGCCCGAGATCGAGAACACGTCTTCCACCGGCATCAGGAAATCGCCGTCAATCGCGCGCTCCGGCTCCGGAATGTACTCGTCCATCGCCGTGATCAGCTTCTCGATCGCCTGCGCGCCAATCTCGGACTCGTCGCCCTCAACCGCCTTCAGCGCAGAACCGGTGATCACCGGGGTGTCGTCGCCCGGGAAGTCGTAGGAGGACAGCAGATCGCGCACCTCCATCTCCACCAGCTCCAGCAGCTCCGGATCGTCCACCATGTCGGCCTTGTTCAGGAACACCACGATGTGCGGCACACCCACCTGACGCGCCAGCAGAATGTGCTCGCGGGTCTGCGGCATCGGGCCATCGGCCGCCGACACCACCAGGATCGCGCCGTCCATCTGCGCCGCACCCGTGATCATGTTCTTCACGTAGTCCGCGTGCCCGGGGCAATCCACATGCGCGTAGTGACGATTCTCCGACTCGTACTCCACGTGCGCCGTCGCAATCGTGATCCCGCGCGCCTTCTCTTCCGGCGCGTTGTCAATCTGATCGTACGCACGCGACTCGCCACCAAACTTCTTGCCCTGCACCACAGTCAGCGCCGCCGTCAGCGTCGTCTTCCCATGGTCAACATGACCAATCGTCCCCACATTCACATGCGGCTTCTTACGCTCGAACTTTTCCTTGGACATCTCTCGTTTCCCCGGATCGTGACGCTAAAACACAACAGCGACGCAGGTTGTACGCTGACATTAAATATGGAGCTCATGACCGGATTCGAACCGGTGACCTCTTCCTTACCAAGGAAGTGCTCTACCGACTGAGCTACATGAGCCGATACTGCCGCCAGGGCCTTTCCCGCCTTGTTGCGGGCCAGAACTGGCCGGATCTGGAGCGGGTGATGGGAATCGAACCCACATCATCAGCTTGGAAGGCTGAGGTTCTACCATTGAACTACACCCGCAGAACCCTGGCTTACCAACCACCGCCCGCTACAGGCCGCTGGCTTGAAAACCCGATGGTGGAGGGAGGAGGATTCGAACCTCCGAAGGCTGAGCCAGCAGATTTACAGTCTGCCCCCGTTGACCGCTTGGGTATCCCTCCTCGATCAAGCCGCGTATTCTGGACCAGCGCGAACCGCAGCGTCAAGCACCTCCCGCGAGCAAAACCCGGATTGCGGCACATGCCCGCAAACGCCTTGTGTTTGGTGGGGTTGATTCCTATGATCGAGGTGCACTCGGGGCGAGCGCCCGTCCGCGGCGCGTTTCCCTTCCAACGCGGACGCACGTAGAGTGTGGAGCATCAACGCTTTTCGAAACTGAGGCCCATGGCGAACACCACTACGGCACCGCGGCTCCCCGGCTTGGCGAAGCGTCTGGTCGAGGGCGGCCTGATCGCGGAAGACATTGCCTCGCAACTGGTCGAGGAGTCCCAGTCCCAGCAGACGCCACTGATGAGCCTGCTCTCCACCAAGGGCAAGGTCGCCGAGGCGCGCCTGGCGGAGGCAGCGGCCGAGGAGTTCGGGCTGCCGGTACTGGATCTGGGCTGCTTCGACCCGGACCTGCTGCCGAAGGATCACCTCAATGAAAAGTTGATCCAAAAGCACCACGCACTGCCCCTGATGGTGCGGGGCAATCGCCTCTACATCGCGGTCTCGGACCCGACCAACCTTGGCGCCACCGACGAGTTCAAGTTCGCCACCGGGATGCCAGTGGAGGCCGTGCTGGTCGAGCCGCACAAGCTCGATCGCATGATCGACAGCGCCCTGAGCGCCGCCTCCTCGCTGATGGACGACCTCGGTGATGACGGGCTGGACAGCCTGGCGATCGAATCCGGCGAGGACGACAAGGACAGCGGGGACACGGCCGACGGCGCCGACGATGCCCCGGTGGTGCGCTTCGTCAACAAGCTGTTGATGGACGCGATCAACCGCAAAGCCTCGGACATCCACCTCGAGCCGTTCGAGAAGGACTTCCGCGTGCGCTTCCGGATCGATGGCGTACTGCACGAGGTGGCGCACCCGCCGACTTCGCTGGCCCCGCGGATCACCGCCCGCGTGAAGGTCATGTCGCGCATGGACATCGCCGAACGCCGGGTGCCGCAGGACGGGCGCATCAAGCTGAAGCTCTCGCGCACTCGCGCGATCGACTTCCGTGTCAGCTCCCTGCCGACGCTGTATGGCGAAAAGATCGTGATGCGTATCCTCGACCCGAGCAGTGCCTCGCTCGGGATCGACCAGCTCGGCTACGAGCAGCATCAGAAAGAGGCCTATCTCAAGGCCCTGAGTCGACCCTACGGCATGATCCTGGTCACCGGCCCGACCGGCTCGGGCAAGACCGTGTCCCTGTACACCGGGCTCGGCATTCTGAACACCGCGGACCGCAACATCTCCACCGCCGAGGACCCGTCGGAAATCAACATGCCCGGGGTCAACCAGGTCAACGTAAATCCGAAGGTCGGCCTGACCTTCGCAAGCGCGCTGCGCGCCTTCCTGCGCCAGGACCCGGACGTGATCATGGTCGGGGAAATCCGCGACCTTGAAACCGCCGAGATCGCGATCAAGGCGGCCCAGACCGGCCACCTCGTGCTGTCGACGCTGCACACCAACGACGCACCCCAGACCCTGACCCGCCTGGCGAACATGGGCGTGCCGCCCTACAACATCGCTTCCTCGATCCTGCTGATCATTGCCCAGCGCCTCGCACGGCGGCTGTGCCCGAACTGCAAGGAACGCGAAGACCTCCCCGAGGAGGTCCTGCGCAAGGAAGGCTTTACCGACGCCGACATCCAGGCCGGGGTCACGGCGTATCGGGCAGTGGGCTGCGATCAGTGCACCAACGGTTACAAGGGTCGGCTGGGGATCTACCAGGTCATGCCGATCAGCGAGGAGATGCAGCGCGGCATCCTCGAGGGATACAACTCCATGCAGCTCGCGGAGCAGGCAGAAAAAGAAGGGATCGAAGACCTGCGCCGCGCCGGTCTGATGAAGGTAATGGCGGGGCTGACCAGCCTCGAGGAAGTCAATCGCGTGACCAAGGACTAGTGCCGCAGCAGGCACAGGTCACCAGCTACAGGGGGACAGGGGGATGGCCGACTCCGGGACAATCTACACCTGGGAAGGACTGAACAAGAACGGCAACCGGGTCAAGGGCGAGACGCCGGCCGACAACGAGGCCGTCGCGCGCGCCGAGCTGCGCAAGAACGGCATCAACGTCACCAAGATCCGCAAGAAGCCGAAATCGCTGCTGTCTGCCGGCAGCAAGAAGATCGTGCCGGCGGATATCGCCTACTTCCTCCGCCAGATGACCACCATGCTGCAGTCCGGTGTGCCGCTGGTGCAGGCCTTCGAGATCGTCGGCCGCGGGAATGAAAAACCCGCGATGCGCGATCTCGTGCTCAAGCTAAAGGCCGATGTGGAAGGCGGCGAGACCTTCGCCAAGGCCCTCGCCAAGCATCCGAAATACTTCGATGACCTGGTCACCAACCTGGTCGAGGCCGGCGAGCAGGCGGGGACACTGGAAACCCTGCTGGACAAGATCGCCACCTACAAGGAAAAGACCGAGGCCCTGAAGGCCAAGATCAAGAAGGCCCTGTTCTACCCGGCCGCGGTTATCGTCGTCGCGATCGTGGTGACGGCCATCCTGCTGATCTACGTGGTCCCGCAGTTCGAGGCCCTGTTCCAGGGCTTCGGGGCCGACCTCCCCGTATTCACCCGCATGGTGGTCGATCTCTCGGAGTTCACCCAAAGCTGGTGGTGGGCCATCCTCGGCGTGATGGTCGCGATCGGATTCATCTTCGTGCAGGCCAAACGGCGTTCGCCGCGCTTCGCGCGTTTTCTCGACATCATCATCCTGAAGGCCCCGGCCTTCGGCCCGATCCTGCGCAAGGCCGCCATCGCACGCTTCGCACGCACCCTGGCCACCATGTTCTCCGCCGGTGTCCCGCTGGTGGATGCGCTGACCTCGGTCTCCGGCGCCACCGGCAACGCGGTCTACCGCGAGGCGACGCTGCGCATGCGCGACGAAACCGAGGCCGGCGGCCAGCTGCAGTGGTCCATGCGCAATACCGCCGTCTTTCCCAACATGGTGGTACAGATGGTCGCCATCGGGGAAGAATCCGGCTCCCTGGACTCCATGCTCTCCAAGGTCGCCGACTTCTACGAAGAAGAGGTCGACAACGCCGTGGACAGCCTGTCCAGCCTGCTGGAACCGCTGATCATGGTCGTCCTGGGCGTGCTGGTCGGTGGCCTGGTCATCGCCATGTACCTGCCGATCTTCCAGATGGGCCAGGTGATCTAGGCCATGCTGGCCGAGACCGGCACGCAACTGGGCGCCTGGGCCCTGCCGATCGCCGGGGTTTTCGGGCTGCTGATCGGCAGTTTCCTGAACGTAGTCATCGCGCGCCTGCCAGTGATGCTGGAACGCGAGTGGGAGCACGAGGCACGTGCGATCCTGGAGCACCCGCCGGCGGAGGATGCGGGCCGCGAGCCCTTTGACCTGCTGCGGCCGCGCTCGCGCTGCCCGCAGTGCCAGCGCCCGATCCGCGCGCTGGAAAACATCCCCCTGCTCAGCTTCCTGTTCCTGCGCGGGCGCTGTCCCGGCTGCGGCAACCGCATCAGCTGGCAGTACCCGGCGGTCGAGGCCCTGACCGCGCTGCTGTTCATCGTCACGATCTGGCAGCTGGGGCCGGACGCCGCCGGACTGCTGGCGCTGGTCTTTACCGCGGTGCTGGTCGCCGCCGCCGGCATCGATGCCCGCACCACCCTGCTGCCGGACCAGCTCACGCTGCCCCTGCTGTGGCTGGGGCTGCTGGTCAATATCCCCGGCACCTTCACCGACCTGCAGTCCGCCGTCATCGGGGCCGCGGCCGGCTACCTGACGCTGTGGCTGATCTTCCACGGATTCCGCCTGCTGACCGGCAAGGAGGGAATGGGCTTCGGCGACTTCAAGCTCCTGGCCGCGCTTGGCGCCTGGCTGGGCTGGCAGGCCCTGCCGGTGATCCTGCTGCTGGCCTCCCTGGTTGGCGCGGTGGTCGGCATCGCCCTGATCCTGCTGCGTGGGCGCGATCGCAACATCCCGATCCCGTTCGGCCCCTACCTGGCCGCCGCCGGTTGGCTGACGCTGATCTGGGGCGATCAACTGCTGGCCCTCTACTTCCCTCAGGGCCTGTAGGCGGAACGCCATGCTGCGCGTCGGACTCACCGGGGGGATCGGCTGCGGCAAGAGCCGGGTCGGTGACCTGTTCGCCAGCCTCGGCGTACCGGTCCTGGACGCCGACACCATCAATCGTGAACTGCAGGCGCCGGGACACGACCTCTACGCCGCCATCATCGATCATTTCGGGCCCGGCGTGCTGGATGCGCGCGGGCACCTCGACCGCGGCGCGCTGCGCAGCCGAATCTTCACCGACCCCGGCGAGCGCCAGGCCCTCGAGGCCCTGGTGCATCCCGCGGTCGAGGCCGCGATCGAGGAACGCCTGGCGCGGCTCCCGGACCGACCCGCCTACGCCCTGATCGTCGTCCCGCTACTGTTCGAGGCCGGCTGGGAACAGCGCTTTGACCACGTGATCGTGGTTGACTGCGACCCCTTCGAGCAGGTCGAGCGCGTCAGCCGCCGCGACGGGCGCAGCCCGGCCGAGGTGGAAGCCATCATCGAGGCGCAGATGAACCGCGAGGAGCGGCGCCTGCGCGCGGACAGCACCATTCACAACACCGGGAAGACCACCGATGCCGAACTGGCGCAACAGGTCGCAGATTGCGACGCCCGCCTGCGCCAGCAGGCCACCACGGGCAGCCGACGGGTAGAAAACCCTCCCCAGAATACCTGATACTGCGCGGATTACCTGACCGTCCAGCCCAGCCCCTGCCAAGCGGGAACGCCGTGAGCCAACCCCTGACCTTCGAACAACCGCTGCACGAACGTGTGCGCCTGCTGCTTCGGCTGGAGGCCCTGGGGGCGCGTTTTGGCGATGCGCTGGAGTCGGGACGGCCATTCGACCACCACGAGGCCCTGGCCTCGCTGGTGGACATCTACGCCCTCGTCACCCGCGTGGACATCAAGCGCGAGCTGATGGGCGAAATCGAGCGCCAGACCGTCAACCTGAACCGCCTGGCCAACCAGCCGGGCGTCGACACCGACCGCTTCAGCGAGACCATGGCCGCACAGAAACGCCTGCACGACGCCCTTGAGGCGCAGGCCGGGGCGCTCGACCATCGCGTGCGCGGCAGCGAATTCTTTTCCAGCGTGCGCCAGCGCATGGCGCTGCCAGGCGGGGCCTTCGACTTCGACCTGCCGATCTACCACTACTGGCTGGCGCAGCCGGAACCAGCCCGCCGCGAGCTCCTGCTGGAGTGGTTCGAACCGCTGAACACCGTGGCCGAGGCCACCGCACAGGTTCTGCGCTACATGCGCCGCTCGGGGAACGCGGAACCGGTCACCGCCGAGGACGGCTACTTCGAGCGCGCCCTCGACACCACGCATGCCTGGCAACTGATCCGGGTCACCGTGGACACCGAGCTCGGGGTCTACCCCGAGATCAGCGGGGGCCGCCAGCGCTTCACCGTCCGCTTCTTCGCCCCCGGCAACTTCCGCGAGCGCCCGGCCCCGGCCGGGCACGACATCCCGTTCCGGCTCTGCTGCTGCGCGATCTGAACGACCCCGCGCTGCCGCCTCGTGCCCGGCCACGCCGAGCCTAGTCTCCGAGCAGCCCCCGGATCGCAGCGATCCCCTGCGCACCGGCCGCCTGCGCCTGCGGCAGACTGGCCGTATCCATGCCCCCCAGGGCGTATACCGGTAGCGCAGCGCCCCGCACGAGCTGTGTGAATCGTTCCCAGCCCAGGGGCTTGGCCCCGGGATGGGTCGCCGTGGCCTCAACCGGACTCAGCACCGCGAAGTCCGCACCCAGCGCCGCCGCGCGTTCCAGACCGGCGCGATCATGCACCGACAGCGCCACCCGCCCGAAGCCCTGTGGCCGGGCGTCCAGCTCGCGCCAGCGGCGTTCGGGCAGGTGCAGCCCAATCTGCGGAAACCCTGCCAGCCACGGCGGCGGCGCATTCGCCAGCACCGGGATCGCTTGCGGCTCCGCCCGCGTCAGCACCGCGGCCAGCAGTTCGAGATAATCGTCGCGCTCCAGATGCGGCGCCCGCACCTGCACCATACCAGCCTGAGCGCTGGCGAGGGCCTGCCCCACACGCGCGACCACCGTGCCGATTTCGTCCACCGTGCGCGGCGACGGTGTAACCAGACAGGTGGCCGGCAGGGTCAGCGCCGCCAGCATCGGGCCGTTGGCGGCCGGAAACTCCGCCGCCTCCAGGGCCTGTGGCGCCCGCCATTCCAGCGGCTGCCCCTCGCGGCCCGCGGGCTGCCCCGTCCAGTCCGCCACCCGGAACACCCGCAGGATCACGCGCCGTTCGGGGTAGTCGTGGGGGATCGACAGGCAATGGGTCGCCGCATGGACCCGGATGCCCAGTTCCTCGTCAAGTTCGCGTGCCAGCGCCGCCGCCGGCGTCTCGCCCGGCGCGACCTTGCCGCCGGGGAATTCCCAGAAGCCTTCCAGGTGGCGCCCGGCCCGACGGCGCGTGACCAGGACGCGCCCATCCGCATCGCGGATCAGCCCGACGGCGACCTCGACCGGCGTCCCCGTGACAGGCTCAGGAGCGGTACTCGGCATTGATGCGCACGTACTCGTGGGAGAAGTCGCAGGTGTACTTGCGCGCGCTGGCGTCGCCGCGGCCGAGGTCAATCACGATGTGGATCTCCTCGGCGCCGAAGGCCTGCTGGCCCGCGGCCTCCGCATACCCGGGCGCCCGGCCGCCCGCGCGGACGATCTCGACATCATTGACCCGGATGGCGACGCGATCGATCACCAGATCCGCGATGCCCGCGCGACCGACGGCGGCCAGGATGCGCCCCCAGTTCGGGTCGGAGGCAAACAAAGCGGTCTTCACCAGTGGCGACAGGGCGACCGTCTCGGCGACCGCGGCCGCCTCGCTGCGCGACCCGGCGCCGGTGACCTCGACCGTCACAAACTTGGTCGCCCCCTCGCCATCGCGGACGATCGCCTGCGCCAGCTCCAGGCACACGGCCTCCAGTGCGGCGGCGAAGGCCGCACGGTCCGCTGCCGTGGCCAGCCCGATGCCGCTGGCGCCGCTGGCCATGCAAACCACCGCATCGTTGGTCGAGGTGTCCCCGTCGACGGTGATCGCATTGAAGCTCTCGACATTGGCCTGGCGCAGCAGATCCGAGAGGGCCTCGGCCTCGATCGCCAGATCAGTCCCGATGAAGGCCAGCATGGTAGCCATGTCCGGGTGGATCATCCCCGATCCCTTCGCGATTCCGGTCAGCGTGATCTCGCCGGCGGACAGGGGGACCCGGCGACTCGCGCCCTTGACCACGGTATCGGTGGTCATGATCGCGCGCGCCGCCTGCATCCAGGTGTTCGGGGCCAGGCCGGCCTGTAGCGCCGGCAGGGCGCCGGAGATGCGCTCGACCGGCAGGGGTTCGCCGATCACACCGGTGGAAAACGGCAGCACCGCGGCAGGCGTGCCACCGGTCACCGCGGCCAGCGCCTCGCAACAGGCGCGCGCGGCGTCCAGCCCGGGCGCACCGGTCCCGGCATTGGCATTGCCGGCATTGATCAGCAGCCAGCGCGGCCGCCCGGCCGCCTGATGCTCGGCCGCCACGATGACCGGGGCCGCGCGAAAGGCATTGGTGGTGTACAGCGCCGCGATCGCCGCGTCCGCACCGGCGTCGATCAGCACCAGGTCATCCCGCCCCACGTAGCGGATGCCGGCCGCGGTGGCGGCCAGGCGGATGCCGGGTACCGGGTGCAGGACCTCCGGCGCGATCAATCCTACTGCCATGGGCTTGTTTCCATGCTGGGGCCCGGCCTACAGCTTGCCGTGGCAGTGCTTGAATTTCTTGCCGGAGCCGCACCAGCAGGGCTCGTTGCGCCCCAGCTTGGGTTCCTCGCGCCGGTACGGGGCCTCGCCGCCGCCCACCGGCTCGCGCGCACCGGATTCGGCGCCGCCGTCAGCCGCCAGGGCGCTGTCCGGATTCTGGTGCTGGAACTGCAGATCATCCTCGGCCGGGGCGGCCTTTTTCGGCTTCAGGGCCTCGACCTCCTCCGGCGAACGCAGCTGCATGCGCAGCAGGAACTTCACGACATCGTGCTTGATGCGTTCCAGCAGCGACTGGAACATCGCGAAGGCTTCCTTCTTGTATTCCTGCTTGGGATTGCGCTGGGCATAGCCGCGCAGGCCGATACCCTGGCGCAGGTAGTCCATCGCCGCGAGGTGTTCTTTCCACTGGCTGTCGAGCACCTGCAGCATCACGTCGCGCTGCAGGCGGTTCATGGTCTCGTCGCCCAGCTGCTCGCGCTTGTTCCCGAGGAGTTCGCGGGCATGCGCGACGATGCGTTCGCGCAGCGGCTCCTCGTGCAGGTCATCCTCGTCATCAAGCCACTGCTGCACCGGCAGGTCGATGCCGAACTCGCCGTTGAGTGCCTGCTGCAGACCCTCGATATCCCATTCATCCTCGATCGAGCCCGGCGGCAGATACAGGCTGATCAGGGCGTTGACGACATCCTCGACCAGGGTGTCGATGGTCTCGCTGATGTCCTCGGTGGTCAGGAGCTCGGCGCGCTGGTCGTAGATCACCCGCCGCTGGTCGTTGGCGACGTCGTCGTATTCGAGCAGCTGCTTGCGGATATCGAAGTTGTGCGCCTCGACCTTGCGCTGCGCATTCTCGATCGCGCGCGAGACCCAGGCATTCTCGATGGCCTCGCCTTCCTTCATGCCCAGACGCTGCATCAGTCCGCGCACGCGCTCGGACGCGAACACCCGCATCAGGTTGTCTTCCAGCGACAGAAAGAATCGGCTGGAACCGGGATCGCCCTGGCGCCCGGAACGGCCGCGCAGCTGGTTGTCGATCCGGCGCGACTCGTGGCGTTCGGAGCCGATGATGTGCAGACCCCCGGCCTCCAGCACCTGGTCGTGCCGCTTTTGCCATTCGACCTTGATCTGCTCGCGCCGCGCGGCGTCGTCGGCATCGACCTCGGCAAGCTCCGCGTCCAGCGACCCGCCCAGCACGATGTCGGTCCCGCGACCGGCCATGTTGGTGGCCAGGGTCACGGCCTTCGGCCGCCCCGCCTGGGCGATGATCGCGGCCTCGCGCTCATGCTGCTTCGCGTTCAGGACCTCGAACGCAATACCCGTCTTCTTCAGCGCGTCGGCCAGGCGTTCCGAGCTTTCGACCGAGGCCGTCCCCACCAGCACCGGCTGGCCGCGATCCACGCACCACTGGATCTCCTTGATGATCGCCGCGTACTTCTCGGGCTGGGTGAGGAACACCAGGTCCTGCATGTCGTCACGCTGCAGCGGCTTGTTGCCGGGGATGACGACCACTTCCAGGTCATAGATGGTCTTGAACTCGTAGGCCTCGGTGTCGGCCGTGCCGGTCATGCCGGAGAGCTTTTCGTACAGACGGAAGTAGTTCTGGAAGGTGATCGAGGCCAGCGTCTGGTTCTCGCGCTGGATCGGCACCCCCTCCTTGGCTTCGATCGCCTGATGCAGGCCCTCGGACCAGCGCCGGCCGCCCATGATGCGGCCGGTGAACTCGTCGATGATCTGCACCTTGTTGTCGCGCACCAGGTAGTCCACGTCGCGGTGGAACAGGGCGTGGGCCCGCAGCGCGGCGTTCAGGTGGTGCAGGACCGCGATGCTGGCGGAGTCGTACAGGGTCTGGTGCTCCTCCAGCAGCCCCGCGGCGCGCAGCAGTTCCTCGGCCTTCTCGTGACCCTCCTCGCTGAGGAAGACCTGCTTGGCCTTCTCGTCGACGAAGTAGTCGCCCGCGCTCTCCTCGTCTTCCTGGCGCACCAGCTGTGGCGGGATGGTATTCAGGCGCTCGTACAGCTCCGAGCTGTCGCCACTGGGGCCGGAGATGATCAGCGGGGTGCGGGCCTCGTCGATCAGGATGGAATCGACCTCGTCGACCACCGCGAAGTTGAGCGCGCGCTGGACCCGCTGATCGGCCGAGAAGGCCATGTTGTCGCGCAGATAGTCGAAGCCGAACTCGTTGTTGGTGCCGTAGGTGATATCGGCCGCGTAGGCCTCGCGCCGGGTGACCGGACGCAGGCGGTCGAAACCGCCCTCGGGCGCCTGGTAGTCGGGGTCGAACATGAAGGAGGCGGAATCCACGCCCAGCCCACCGGAGCTGTTGACCACGCCCACCGACAGCCCCAGGGCGTGGTAGAGCTGCCCCATCCAGGCGGCGTCACGTCGGGCCAGGTAGTCGTTCACCGTCACCACGTGCACGCCGTCGCCGGTCAGCGCGTTCAGGTAGGTGGGGAGGGTCGCGACCAGGGTCTTGCCCTCCCCGGTGCGCATCTCGGCAATACGGCCGTCATTCAGGACCATGCCGCCGATCAGCTGCACGTCGAAGTGGCGCAGCCCCAGAACCCGGGCGCTCATCGCGCGGCAGACCGCAAAGGCCTCCGGCAGAAGCTTCTCCAGATCCTCACCCTCGCCCAGACGGCGCTGGAACTCCTGCGTCTTGTGCCGCAGTTCGTCGACCGCGAGTGCCTCGGTGGATTCGGCAAGGGCATTGATGCGCTCGACCGCTCGGGTATAGCGCTTCAGGATGCGATCGTTGCGACTGCCGAAAATCTTCTGTACGAGCTGCTTGACCATGGGGATCCGGGAAGGGTTGGCTGAAACCCGCCTAGGATAAACGATCCGCAGGGGAAACGCTGGCGCCCGTTCGCCCGGGGGGCGCGTGTCCGGGCGTGGATGCTGGCCGCTCCGTGCCGGGGCGTTCGCCGGGAAGCGGGGGTCAGTCCTGCCGGGGCAGGAAGGAATAGGGGTTCAGGGCCTCGCCGGCCTCGACGACCTCGTAATGCAGGTGGGTGTCCGTTGCGCGCCCGGTACGGCCCATGGTCGCGATCACCTCGCCCGCCTCTACCCGCTGGCCGGACTCCACCAGGATATCGGCGTTATGGGCATAGCGCGTGTTCAGCCCGCCACCGTGGGCGATCTCGACCAGGTTGCCATAGCCACCGCGGCGCCCGGCGAAGACCACCAGGCCTCCACCCGCCGCACGGATCTCCGAACCGGGGCGGCCGGCGAAGTCCATGCCCGAGTGAAACCGGCGCTGGCCGGTGAACGGGTCCTGCCGATAGCCGAACGCGGAGCTGATCCAGGCATCATCCTCGACCGGACGCTGCTGCGGCTGCAGGGCGTCGCGCGCCGCATCCTGGCGCAGTTCGGAGTCGACCAGGTCCACCGCCGAAGCCTGGCGTCCCAGCAGATGCTCCAGGGCCAGCAGCTGGTCATGCAGATCCAGAGGCGAATTCGGGCCGTCCAGCAGCGGACCGCCCTGGCCACCCATGTCGGGCTCGAGGTCGGCGACATTCAACCCGAGGCTGTCCCCGACCGAGCGGATGCGCAGATCGACCCGTGCCAGCTGGCGCTCCAGCGTCACCACGCGTTCCACCAGCTGGTTCATGCCCTCGCGGGCGGCCTCGCGGTCGGCGTTCTCGAGGACGGCCGGATCCAGGGTGGTGGCCACCGGGACCTTGATGATCTCGCGCTGCTGCTGTCCGGCCAGGTAGGCCGCCACCACCGCGGCCGCCACCAGCAGCAGCGTCAGCGCCGCCGCCAGACCGACCCCCCAGAGCGGGAACCGCGCGCAAAGGCCATCCGGTCGTAGTACGATCAGTTGCATGCCAAACCTCTTGTCCTGTTCGTCCCGCGATCACGGGGCCGGGTGATGACACCACAACGGATCACCCGCTTTATTGCCCGCGACTGGTCCGAATACTCGAACCGCGACCGCCGCGTGGAGCGTGCCCTGGAAGGGTTGACAGGCGAGGCCCTGAAGGCCGGCCGCCTGGCCCTGAGCGTGCGCGACGACACCCTGGTGGCGATCTGCGCGGAGCGCGGACTGGCCACCGAGATGCGCTTCCAGCAGCGCGAGCTGCTGAAGACCCTGGCGGCCGCGGGCTTCGAGGGCGTTACCCAGATGCGCATCCGACTCAGCCAGACCCCGCGCGCCCCCGAACCGGTAGCGCCGCTGGAGCGGCGCGAGATTCCGGATGCGGCGCGGCGCATCCTGGCCGACACCGCCGCCCGGGTGACCGACCCTGCCCTGGCCGGCGCCCTGGAGCGCCTGGCGCGGGCCGCCCGGCGCTCGGCACAGGACAACTGATCCGCGCACCGACCTCCAGCGCGTGCACGCGCTGGGCTGCCGCCAGGCTAGCCGGCCGGCGTGGGCGCCAGCTGGCCGAAGGAGATGGGCAGGCGCTCGTCCGGATCCTCGAAGGTGACCTTTTCCCAGGCCGTCTCGTCCGCAGCGAGCTTGCGAATCAGCTGGTTGTTCAGCGCGTGGCCGGACTTGTGCCCGGTAAACGCCCCGATCAGGCTGTGCCCGAGCAGGTACAGATCCCCGACCACGTCGAGGATCTTGTGCTTGACCAGTTCGTTGTCGTAGCGCAGGCCGTTTTCGTTGAGGATCTTGTAGTCGTCCAGCACCACGGCATTGTCGAGGCTGCCACCCAGCGCCAGCTGGTTGGCGCGCAGGGCCTCGATGTCGCGCATGAACCCGAAGGTGCGGGCCCGCGACACCTCCTTCACGAAGGACGTGGAGGAGAAGTCGAGCTCGGCCTTCTGGCTGCCATCGGTAAACATGGGGTGTTCGAAGTCGATGCAGAAACCGACCTTGAAACCGTCATAGGGTTCGAAGCGCACCCATTTGTCGCCCTCACGGACTTCAACGCTGCGCTTCACCCGGATGAATTCCTTGGGTGCGTCCTGCTCCTTCAGTCCGGCGGACTGCAGCAGGAACACGAAGGGACCGGCACTGCCGTCCATGATCGGCACCTCGGCGGCGCTGACATCGACGTGCAGATTGTCGATTCCCAGACCTGCGATCGCGGAGAGCAGATGCTCCACCGTCGATACCCGGACATCGCCGTTGACCAGCGTGGTGGACAGACGCGTGTCACCGACATTGTCGGCACAGGCGCGCAGCTCCACGGACGGATCAAGATCGCAGCGGTGGAACACAATCCCGGTATTCACCGGGGCCGGGCGCAGGGTCAGTACGACCTTCTCTCCGGTATGCAGACCGACGCCGGTTGCCCGAATGCTGTTCTTGAGCGTTCTTTGCCTGATCAACGAATTGAGCCTCTCTTGCAGCAGAGCGCATAAGGGGAGCCCGGGCCCTCCCGGGCTCCTCATGCACACAACGATTGCGCCATTATTGCAGGATTCCGCTCGTCCTGCATGAGCACCCGGTCTCAGTCTGCCTGCTTGCGCAGAAAGGCCGGAATATCCAGCACATCAATACCTTGCTGCTGGTTGTAGTCCACCGCTAGGTTGTCGCCACCGCGGCGCTTGACGGTCGGCTGGTCGAGATCGACTTCAACGTCGGAGCCGACCGCCTTCTTGGGCTGCGCATCGACCACTCGCACCTGCGGGCGCTCGGACTGCGAGGCCGGCGCCCCCAGGCCGGTCGCCACCAGGGTGACCCGCAGCTCATCGGTCATCTCGGGGTCGATCACCGTCCCGACGACGACGTTGGCGTCTTCCGATGCCAGGGCCTTCACCGCCTCCCCGACTTCCTCGAACTCGCCGATACCGACATCCATGCCGCCGGTGACGTTCACCAGGATGCCGCGCGCGCCGGAGATATCGATATCCTCGAGCAGCGGGCTGGCAATCGCGGCCTCGGCGGCCTCGCGGGCTCGATCCTCGCCGGTGCCGGACCCGGTCCCCATCATGGCCATGCCCATCTCGCGCATCACGTTGCGCACGTCGGCGAAGTCGACGTTGATCAGACCCGGGCGGGTAATCAGCTCGGCGATGCCCTGCACGGCGCCGAACAGCACGTCATTGGCGGCCTTGAAGGCATCCAGCAGCGTGGTGTTCTTGCCCAGCACCGTCAGCAGCTTCTCGTTGGGGATGGTGATCAGCGAATCGACCTGCTCGGTCAGCGCCTTGATCCCGGACATCGCGACCTGCATGCGGCGCTTGCCCTCGAACGGGAACGGCTTGGTGACGACCGCGACCGTCAGGATGTTCATCTCCTTGGCGATCTGCGCCACCACCGGCGCGGCCCCGGTGCCGGTACCGCCACCCATGCCTGCGGTAATGAAGACCATGTCGGCCCCCTGCAGCAGATCCTGGATGCGTTCGCGATCCTCCAGGGCCGCCTCGCGGCCAACGGCCGGGTCAGCGCCGGCACCCAGACCCTTGGTGATGTCGCCGCCCAGCTGCAGCAGCGTCTTGGAGTCCAGGTTCTTCAACGCCTGGGCATCCGTATTGGCGCAGATGAAATCCACGCCCTCCAGTTGCGAGTTGACCATGTGCTGCACGGCGTTGCCGCCGCCGCCCCCGACGCCGACGACCTTGATCGTGGCGTTCTGGCTATAGGTATCCATCAGTTCGAACGTCATGGCTGCGTCCTCTCGTTGCGTGTGTACGTGTACTGCATTTGCCTGCGTAATGGCCGGAGAGCGGTCCGACCGCCTGAACCCGGGCTGACCCGAAGGTCAGAACTGCCCGGAAAACCAGCGCTTCATGCGCGCCCATACACCCTGGAATCCGCTGTTCACGGGCCGGGATTCCTGCTCTGCGCGCGACTCGCGGGCGTAGAGCAACAGCCCCACCCCCGTCGCGTGGATCGGGTTCTTCACCACATCCAGGAGCCCGGTGACGCGTTGTGGCACCCCCAGGCGTACGGGCATGTGGAAGACCTCTTCGGCGAGATCCACCACACCTTCCATTCGGGACGAGCCGCCGGTGAGCACCACCCCGGCGGCAATCATTTCTTCGGTACCGCTGCGGCGCAGTTCCGCCTGCACCAGCTGCAACAGTTCCTCGTAGCGCGGCTCGACGACGGAGGCGAGCGTCTGGCGCGACAGCCGGCGCGCGGCGCGATCGCCGACACCGGGGACCTCGATGGTCTCCCCCGGGTCGGCCAGCGAGCGCAGTGCGCAGGCGTACTTGATCTTGAGTTCGTCGGCGTACTGGGTCGGCGTGCGCAGGGCGACCGCGATGTCGTTGGTCACCTGATCCCCGGCAATCGGGATCACCGCGGTGTGCATGATCGCGCCGTGGGCGAACACCGCGATGTCGGTGGTCCCGCCGCCGATGTCCACCAGGCAGACACCCAGGTCCTTCTCGTCCTCGCTGAGCACCGAATAGCTGGAGGCGAGCTGTTCCAGGATGATGTCGTCCACCCGCAGCCCGCAGCGCTCCACACACTTGACGATGTTCTGCGCCGCGGACACCGCGCCGGTGACCAGGTGCACCTTGGCCTCCAGCCGCACCCCGGACATCCCGATCGGCTCGCGGATGCCCTCCTGCTCATCGATGATGTATTCCTGCGGCAGCACGTGGAGGATGCGCTGGTCGGCCGGGATCGCGATCGCGCGGGCGGCATCGATCACCCGGTCCACGTCGCCGGCGACCACCTCGCCGTCCTTGATCGCGACCACACCGGTGGAGTTGTAGCTCTTGATGTGAGAGCCGGCGATCCCGGTATAGACCGAGTGGATCTCGCAGCCGGCCATCAGCTCGGCCTCCTCGACCGCGCGCTGGATCGACTGGACGGTGGACTCGATGTTCACGACCACGCCCTTCTTCAGCCCCCGCGACGGCGAGGAGCCGATGCCGATGATCTCGATCTCGCCCTCCTCGGTCAGCTCCCCGACCACGGCCTCGATCTTCGAGGTGCCGACATCCAGGCCGACGATCAAACCGGGTTCCGACTTCTTTGCCATCATCTTTCTGCGTCCTGTCGTTCGTGTCATCGGGCGCCCCCCGCCCCGTCATCGCCCGGGTTCGCCCAGGCCACGGCCAACCCGTGCGGGTAGCGCATGTCGATCCGTTCCACCGGGGCCTCGCGGTACTCGCGAATCGCCGGAGCCGCGCGCACCAGCTGCCCGAGGCGCGACAGATCGGCATCGCGCCCCATCAGCACGCGCACGCCATCGGACAGATGAATGCTCCAGTCATGGCGTGCCCCTTCCTCCAGACCGACCACCTCCAGACCGGCATCCGCCAGCCGCGCGGAGACCTCCAGATAGCGATGCATCAGCACGACCTGGCGGCCATCGGTGCCCGCCAGCGCTGGCAGGCTCGACCACGGGTCCAGGTCCACCGGGCCGAACAGACGGCCGCGGCGGTCCACCAGGTGGTCGCCGCCCCACTGCGCCACCGGTACCGGCTCGCGAACCTCCACCACCAGGGTGTCCGGCCACTGCCGGCGCAGACGCACGCTGTCGACCCAGGGGTGCGCCTCCAGGACCGCACGCAGCGGCTCCAGCTCGACACCGACAAAACCGCTGGCATGCACGCGGGCCAGCTCGCGCAGGGCGTCGACATCCGCATGCTGCGGATTGCCGGCAATCTCGATGCGCTCGATCGGCAGCAGCGCATCGGCATCGAACTGGAGCCAGGCCAGCGTGCCCAGCACCAGCACGGCGGCCAGGCCCATGCCCGCCATCAGGCGCAGGCCCGGACCGGCCAGCCGGCGCAGGGGCGACGGGCCCTGACGCTGCGGCCGGCGCGCGGGGCGGGTTGTGCGGCGTGCGCTCAACGCAGACCTCCACACTCGAAACTGGAATCGAGGATGCGCAGGCACAGCGCATCGAAATCGATACCGGCCGCCGCCGCGGCCTTCGGGACCAGCGAGTGGTCGGTCATGCCCGGGATGGTGTTGACCTCAATCAGGAAGTTCTCGCCATGCTCGTCCTGCAGGATGTCCACTCGGCCCCAGCCACAGCCCTCGAGGGTTGCGAAGGCCGCGATCGCCAGCGACTGCAGCTCCAGCAGCGCGCTGGAGTCCAGCGGCGGCGGGCAGATGTAGCCGGTATCGTCCGCCTCGTATTTCGCGTGGTAGTCGTAGAATCCGCCGGCGGCTCGGATCTCGACCACCGGCAACGGCTCGTTGCCGAGGATGGCGACGGTGTACTCGCGCCCGCTGATCCACTGCTCGGCGAACACCTGGCCCGGCTGCAGGCGTGCGGCCTCATAGGCGGCCGGGAGATCGGCCGCGCGATCCACACGGGTAATGCCCAGACTGGAACCGCCGCGGGCCGGCTTCACGATCAGCGGCAGACCCAACGCGTCAGCCACCGCGTCGGGGTCAAAGCCCGGGGTCAGCAGTCGGTACGGCGCGCTTGGGAGGTTACTGCCCGCCCACAGCCGCTTACAGGCGAGCTTGTCCATGCCCAGGGCCGAACCGAGAACCCCGGTGCCGGTGTAGGGGATGCCCGCCATGTCCAGACAGCCCTGCAGCGTCCCGTCCTCGCCACACTCGCCGTGGAGCACGATGAACACGCGATCGAAGCCTTCCAGATCCAGGCAGCGCGCGCGATCGCGGGTCAGGTCCACCGCATGGGCATCCACCCCCTGGCGCTGCAGGGCCGCCAGCACGGCCTGGCCGCTGTGCAGCGAAACCTCGCGCTCGCCCGACCAGCCGCCCATCAGGACCGCGACCCGGCCGTAGTCGTGTGCAGTTCGCTTGCTCATGCCGTTCCCTCGCTTTCCTCATTCGCGCTCGCGTCCCGTCCGAGGACGCGCACCTCCGGCTCCAGCCGGACACCGAACCGGCGCTGCACCTCGGCCTGGGCGTGGTGCAGCAGCCACTCGATATCGGCGGCCCGCGCATGGCCGTCATGGGTAATAAAATTGGCGTGCTTGGAAGAGATCTCGGCGCTGCCGCAAGACAGCCCCTTCAGACCGGCCGCCTCGATCAGGCGCGCGGCGTGGTCACCCTCCGGATTACGAAACACCGAACCGCAGGAGGGCAGGCCCAGCGGCTGCCGCGCCGAACGCTCGCGCAGCAGTTCGCGGATGCGCCGGGTTCCGGTCTCGGGGTCGCCGGCCGCCAGCTGCAGGATGCAGCCGGTGAACCATTCGTCCTCGGGCCCGTGCACGCTGCGATAGCCAATGCGGTATTCGGCCGGGGTGCGGGTGTGCAGGCTGCCGCGGGCGTCAATGGTCGTGACCGACTCCACCAGCGGCCACATCTCGCCGCCCCAGGCCCCGGCGTTCATGCGCAGCGCGCCGCCCACCGTGCCCGGGATACCGGCCAGGAACTCGGCCCCGACCAGCCCCTCGCGGGCCCCGAAACGGGCCGCCTGGGCACAGGCCAGCCCCGCTCCCAGCAGCAGGCGGTCGCCGTCCAGACGGCGGCGCTCGTTGAGGACACCGGACAGGTGCACCACCAGGCCCTCAATCCCGCCGTCCCGGATCAGCACGTTGCTGCCGAGGCCGAGAAAGGTCACCGGCATCTCCGGTGCATGGCTCGCGTGGTCACTCAGGGCCGCGACCAGGTCGTCGAGATCGGCCGGCTGGAACAGCCAGTCGGCCGGGCCACCCACGCGCCAGGAGGTCAGGCCCGCGAGCGGAACGCCGGCCTCCAGCCGGCCCCGCGGCACGCGGGCAAACGGTCCTGCGCTGCTGTCCATGACCCGTTCCGCCATCATGATGCGCTCCCGCCGGCCGCCGCCAGCTGCTGCGGCAGCAGCCCCGCCAGGCGGCCGATATCGCCAGCCCCCTGGGCAATGACCACGTCGTCCGCGCGCAACATGCGCCCGAGCACGTCGACGACGTCGTCGGCACGCTCGACAAACACCGGTTCGACCTGACCGCGCAGACGAATGGCCCGCGCCAGACTGCGGCCGTCGGCACTGGGGATCGGATCCTCGCCGGCGGCATAGACCTCCAGCAGGATCAGCACATCGGTCTCCGACAGCGCCTCGACAAAGTCCTCGAACAGATCACGCGTGCGGGTATAGCGATGCGGCTGGAAGATGGTGATGCGCCGCCGGCCGGGCCAGGCGTCACGGGCAGCCGCCTGGGTCGCGCTGATCTCGCGCGGGTGATGACCGTAGTCATCAACCAGGGTCACCGGGCCACTCGGGGCCTGCCAGGTCTGCACCTGGAAACGCCGGCCGATCCCCTGGAAGCGCTCCAGCGCGGCCTGGATCGCAGTCGGTGACACCTCCAGCTCGTGTGCGACCGCAGCCGCGGCCAGGGCGTTCAGCACATTGTGGCGGCCGGGCAGGTTGAGGGTCACGGGGAATGCCGCCTGCCCCGGCAGGGCCAGGTCGAAAACCATGCGCACGCCTTCCTGGCGCACATTCAGTGCGCGCACGTCGGCCGACTGCTCGATGCCGTAGGTCAGGCGCGGGCGCTCCAGTTCCGGGTACAGGTCGCGCACCTGCGGGTCGTCCGCGCACAGCACGGCGATGCCGTAGAACGGGAGGTGATGCAGGAACTCGAGGAAGGTGGCGCGCAGCTTGCCGAAGTCGTTGCCGTAGGTGCCCAGGTGATCGGCATCGATGTTCGTCACGATGCTGATCATCGGCTGCAGGTGCAGGAACGAGGCATCGCTCTCGTCGGCCTCGGCCACCAGGTAGTCGCCGGCCCCGAGATTGGAGTGGCTGGCGGTGCTGTTCAGGCGCCCGCCGATCACGAAGGTCGGGTCCATCCCGGCCTCCGCGAGCACGCTGGCGATCAGGCTGGTCGTGGTGGTCTTGCCGTGGGTACCGGCCACCGCGATGCCGTAGCGGAAACGCATCAGCTCGGCCAGCATCTCGGCGCGGCGCACAATCGGGATGCCGCGCCGCCGCGCCTCCTGTACCTCGGGGTTCGAGGGGTTGATCGCGCTGGAGACCACCAGCACGTCGGCATCGGCCGCATTGGCCTCGGTGTGGGCCGCCACCACCGGGATACCCATTCCCTGCAGGCGCTGCACCATCGGCGACTGCCCGAGGTCGGAGCCCGACACCTGATAGCCCAGCTGGTGCAGGACCTCGGCGATGCCGCTCATCCCGGAACCACCGATCCCGACACAGTGAATGCGGCGGATACGGCGCATCGCATGACGCGGCAGACGTGTGGCGCTCATCCCGTCCCCTCCCGGCGGGCACCCGCCATCTCCATGCAGGCATCGGCCAGCCGGCGGGCCGTATCCGGGAAAGCCTGCTCGCGCGCGCGCAAGGCCCGGGTCCGCAGGGTCTCGCGATCCAGTGACACCACCAGCTCGTATACGCGCTGGACATCGAGCTCCGCGTCCGCGATGCGCCAGGCGGCTCCTGCCTGCACCAGCGCCTCCGCATTCGCGGTCTGGTGATCGTCCACTGCATGCGGATAAGGGACAAAGATCGCTGCCACCCCGGCGGCGGCGACCTCGGCGACCGTCAGCGCCCCGGCCCGGCAGATCACCAGATCCGCCCAGGCATAGGCGGCGGCCATATCTTCGATGAAGGCGCTGATCTCGGCCTCGAGACCTGCCTCCGCATAGGCGGCACGGGCCTCGTCCAGGGTCCGCTCGCCCGCCTGGTGGCGAACCTGCAACGGCTGCTGCGCCGCCACGCGCGCCAGCGCGCCAGGCAGGGTGCGGTTCAGCGAACGCGCCCCCAGACTGCCGCCAAGAACCAGGATATTCAGCGCGCCACCGCGCTCGTCGTAACGCGCCTCCGGGGCCGGCAGCGCGGCGATCTCGGCGCGGACCGGATTGCCCACCACGGTCACCGTCACGCGCTCGGGGAAGCTGTGCTCGAAGCCGGCGTAAACCCGGTCCGCGACCTTCGCCAGCCATCGGTTGGTGAGGCCCGCCACCGCATTCTGCTCATGGATCGCGAGGGGCCGGCCAAGGGCCGATGCCATCAGACCGCCGGGACCGGCGGCAAAGCCACCAAAGCCGATCACGGCATCCGGGCGCAGGCGGGTCATCAAGCCCAATGCGGCCCACAGTGACAGCCCCAGGCGCCAGGGCGCGAGGGCCAGACCGAGCAGCCCCTTGCCGCGCACGCCGGCAATGGGAAGCGTATGCAGTTCGATCCCCGCTTCCGGTACCAGCCGGGACTCCACACCCCGCGCGGTACCCAGCCAGAGCAGTTCGGCGCCGCGCGCACGCAGCAGTTCGGCCACCGCCAGCCCCGGGAACACATGCCCACCAGTCCCGCCGGCCATGATCAGGATACGCGGCGGCCTCATGCCCCACCTCCATGGCGACGTCGCGGTGGTGCCACCCGGGGCGCCGGGACCTGTGCCTCACGGTAGACACGCATCACCAGCCCCACGGCCGCCAGCGAGACGATCAGGGAACTCCCGCCGTAACTGAGAAATGGCAGGGTCAGGCCCTTGGTGGGCAGCAGCCCCATGTTGACGGCAAGGTTCAGGAAGGCCTGCAGCCCCATCCAGATCGCGACCCCGAAGGCCAGATGCGAGGCGAAGGCGTGGCCACCACGCTCCGCCATCAGGCCGATGCGGATGCAGCGCCACACGAGCACCGCGAACAGGGCGATCAGGGCGACCACACCGACGAACCCGAACTCCTCGGCAAATACGGCGAACAGGAAGTCGTTGTGCGCCTCCGGCAGATAGAACAGCTTCTGCACGCTGTTGCCCAGCCCGGCCCCGAACCAGCCCCCCGAACCGATCGCGATCAGCGACTGGGTAAGCTGGAAGCCGGTCGCAAACGGGTCTTGCCAGGGATCGAGAAAGGCCGTCAGGCGCGCAACCCGGTACGGTGCCGCGACCGCGACAATGGCCATGCCGACGGCGATGGTCGCGCCCAGCGCCACGAACTGCCACAGCTTGGCGCCCGCCAGGAACAGCATCCCCATGCCAATGACCAGCATGATCGCGGCGCCACCGAAGTCCGGCTGTAGCAGCATCAGGATCGTCCCCACGCCGAGGACGACCAGCGGCCGGATAAAGCCGAGGAAATGCAGCCGCAGGGTCGAATAGTGGCGCACGATATAGCCGGCCAGGTACATCACCACCAGCAGCTTGACCAGTTCGGCCACCTGCAGATTGAACATGCCCAGCGGGATCCAGCGCGTGGCCCCGTTGACGGTACGGCCGACGCCGGGGATCAGGACCGCGATCAGCAGCACCATCACCAGGATCAGCAGCCAGGGACCGGCGCGTTCCCAGCGTGCAAGCGGGACCGACCACAGGAACGTCGCGACCACGAGACCGATCGCGGCAAAGATCACCTGACGCTGGAAGAAGTGCCAGGTATTGCCGAAGTAGCGCTCACCCAGCCCCATGGAGGCGGAGGCGACCATAACCAGGCCGATGCCGAGGAGGATGCTCGCGACTGCCAGCAGCGGGAGATCGACGTGATCGCGCATGCCGGCGACCAGACCACGCCCCTCCAAACCGATACGGGTGCTGGATACGCTCATGCCGGAAGCCCCCGTACCGCGCGGGCAAAGTCGTCGCCACGTGCCTGGTAGTTGGCGTACAGGTCGAGGCTGGCGCAGCCCGGCGACAGCAGCACGGTGTCGCCGGGCTCGGCCCAGGCCGCTGCCTGCGCCACCGCGGCATCCATATCCTCCACCCGCTGCACCGGGACCACCGAGGCCAGGGCGCGGGCGATCAGCGGCGCATCCTCGCCGAGGAGGACGACACCGCGCACCTTGCCGGGGACATAGTCGGCCAGCGGCGAGAAGTCCTGGCCCTTGCCCTGCCCGCCAGCGATCAGCACCAGCGGCCCCGGCGTTCCGCGCAGGGCGGCCAGGGTCGCGCCGACATTGGTGCCCTTGGAGTCGTTGATGTAGTCGACGCCAGCGATCGCAGCGATCCACTGGGAGCGATGCGGAAGCCCGGCGAAATCAGCGAGTGCGGCAAGCGCGCGGGTGCGCGCATCCCGGTCCTCCAGCCAGGGCCAGGCCAGCGCCAGTGCGGCAAGCGCATTGGCCCAGTTGTGCTGTCCGCGCAGGCGCAAGCGGGCGGTGGGCAGCAGATGTTCCTCGCCACGGACCAGGTCCGGCTCGGCCGCGCCCGGGGCCACGCCGAAGTCGGTCGCCGCCCACGGGGCATCCAGTCCGAACGAGACCACGCGCAGCCCGGCCGGCAGCGGGAGCGTGCGCAGCCAGGCGTCATCACGGTTCAGGACACCACGCTCGGCGCGCTCCAGGATCCGCGCCTTGGCACGGACATAGGCCTCCAGATCCGCATAGCGATCGAGGTGATCCGGCGAGATATTCAGGATGGCGGCAGCCGCCGGCGCCAGTACGGCGCTGCGTTCGAGCTGGAAGCTGGACAGCTCCAGCACGTACAGCTGCGGAGCCTGCTCCAGCAGGTCCAGCGCGGGGGTACCGAAGTTGCCCCCCACCGCCACCTGCCAGCCGGCGGCGCCCAGCAACTCGGCGACCAGCGCGGTCACCGTGCTCTTGCCATTGGAACCGGTAACCGCGATCACCGGCGCGGAGGCAGCGGCGGCGAACAGGTCGATGTCACCGGTCAACTGTGCCCCGGCGGCGTGCGCCCGCTGCAGCACCGGGTGCTCCAGGGCCACCCCGGGGGAGACGATCACGCGCGCGAAGGCGCCTGCGTCCAGGTCGTCGAGCGGGCCGGCCCAGGCTTCGGCCAGCCACGCGGCCGGCGCGCCCGGCTCCAGTGCCGGCGGGCGGGCGCGGGTATCAGTCACCGCGAACGACTGCCCCTGCGCATGCAGGTAGCGGGCAACCGACTGTCCGGTTGCCCCCAGGCCCACGATCAGGTTGTCGGCAGTGGCTCGGGTCATGGCGTCAGCGCACCTTCAGGGTCGCGAGACCGATCAGTACGAACACCACGGTCAGGATCCAGAAGCGCACGATCACGCGCGGCTCCGGCCAGCCCTTGAGCTCGAAATGATGATGCAGCGGCGCCATACGGAAGATGCGACGTCCGGTCAGCTTGAACGACGCGACCTGCAGCATCACCGAGAGGGTCTCCAGCACGAAGATGCCACCCATAATCAGCAGGACGATCTCCTGCCGGGTCAGGATCGCCAGCATACCCAGGGCCGCGCCAAGCGCGAGGGCCCCGACATCGCCCATGAAGACCTGGGCCGGGTAGGTGTTGAACCACAGAAACCCGAGACCGGCACCGACCAGGGCCGCGGTAAAGATCACGACCTCGCCGACCCCGGGCACGGCCGGGATGCCGAGATACTCGGCGAACACCGCGTGGCCGGCGGCATAGGCGAACACGCCCAGCGCCCCCGCCACCAGCACCGCCGGCATGATCGCCAGTCCATCCAGCCCATCGGTCAGGTTTACCGCGTTGGAGGCGCCGACGACCACCAGCCAGACCAGCGGAATGAACAGCCAGCCCAGGCTGAACTGGAGATCCTTGAACACCGGCAGGTAGAACGTCGTCTCCACCGGGCTCTGGGCGGTGTACATGATCACCCCGGCGGCAATCAGCGCGAACAGGGTCTGCCACAGAATCTTGGCGCGTGCCGAAAGCCCCTTGCTGTTGCCGTAGCGAAGCTTCAGGTAATCGTCCCAGCCGCCCACAGCCCCGAAGGCCAGCGTCGTCAGCAGGACGATCCAGACGAAGCGGTTGCTGAGGTCGCTCCACAGCAAGGTGGCCACCGCGACCGCAACCAGGATCAGGGCACCGCCCATGGTTGGCGTGCCGGCCTTGCTCAGATGCGATTCCGGCCCGTCGTCGCGGATCTGCTGACCCACCTTGCCAACGGTCAGGCGGCGGATCATCGCCGGACCGATCAGCAGTGCGATGGCCAGCGCCGTGACCACCCCGAGGATGGCGCGGACGGTCAGGTACTGGAAGACCGTGAAACCTGAATGGAACTGGCTCAGGTACTCAGTCAGCGCGTACAGCATTCGCCACCTCCGGCGCCGCCGAGGCCAGATCCAGCCCCTCGATGATCTGTTCCATGTGCTGGCTGCGCGAGCCCTTCACCAGTACGGTCGTACCGGCCGCCAGCAACGGCTCCAGGCGTGCGCGCAACGCTTCATGGTCGGCAAACCACTCGCCGCCTTCGCCAAAGGCATCGGCGCTGTCGCGCGCCGCTGCGCCCAGGGTGAGGCACTGGTCGATGCCCATCGCTCGGGCGAGTCGGCCGGTCTCCCGATGCAGCTCGCCGGCCTCGGCGCCGAGTTCCCCCATGGCCCCCAGGACCAGGATGCGGCGTCCGGGCATCGCGGCCAGCACTTCCAGCCCGGCGCGCAGGGAGTCCGGGTTGGCGTTGTAGCTGTCATCCCATACCCGCGCACCACTGGTGTGCCAGAACTCCTGCAGGCGTCCACGCACCGGCTTCCAGCGCACGAGGCCCTCGACAATCCGGTCGATTCCGATGCCGACCGCGTTCGCCGCCGCGGCGGCGGCGACGGCGTTGGCCGCGAGATGGCGCCCCGGGCCCACCAGACTCAGGTCGCGCCCGGCGCCGAGGATGGCCAGACGCAGCCGGTCCGGGGCCTGCCACATGCCCTCGACCTCGCCGCCACCCTCCAGCGAGAAGCGCTGGCAGTGGTGGTGTGCGTTCAGCGACAGCCAGTAGTCGGCAAACGGATCATCCAGGTTGACGACCGCGGTGCCGCCCTGCGCTGGCAGGCCCGAGTAGATCTCGGCCTTGGCGTGCGCGACGCCCTCGAGGCTGCCAAAGCCCTCCAGATGCGCCCGTCCGGCATTGGTAATCAGGGCCACCTGCGGCTCGACCCAGCGCACCATACGACCGATCTCGCCGGCGTGGTTGGCGCCCAGCTCGATCACCGCGTAATCCACATCCAGCGGCATCGCCAGCAGCGTCAGCGGGGTGCCGATCTCGTTATTCAGGTTGCCCGCGGTGGCATGCACCGAACCCACCCCCTCGAGGATGCAACGCAGCATCTCCTTGGTCGTGGTCTTGCCATTGGAGCCGGTCAGCGCAATCACCCGCGCACGGCTGCGGCGCCGCCACTCGCGGCCCAGCCGCCCCAGGGCTTCGCGGGTATCGGGGACGATGACCTGTGGCAGCGACGTATCCACCGCGCGCTCCACCAGCAGAACGGCCGCCGGCAGGTCTGCCGTCAGCTTGTCGTGGGCATCGAAATTGGGCCCGCGCAGGGCCACAAAAAGGGCCCCCGCCCGCGGTTCACGAGTGTCGGTAAACACCCCCGAAAAGGCTGCGTCCGGCGCGCCCTGCAGTCGGCCCTGAACCGCTGTCGCCAGTTCCTGGCTGGTCATCTGGATCATGTTTCCCCCATGCCCTTCAGGGCGGCGGCCGTTTGCGCGCCCGCTGGCTGCAGCCCCACCCCGGCGCCAACCTGCTCGCGATCACTGAACGGGTAGCGCACGCCGTGGATTTCCTGCGTGGTTTCGTGCCCCTTGCCGGCGATCAGCACCACATCGCCGGCGCCCGCCTCGGCCAGGGCGCTGGCAATCGCGGTGGCGCGATCGCCGATCTCGTGGCACTCCGCGGCGTCGGCACAGCCCGCGAGGATCTCGGCGCGAATCGCGGCAGGATCCTCCCCGCGCGGGTTGTCGTCGGTCACAAACACCACATCCGCCCCGCGGCACGCGGCCGCGCCCATCGCCGGGCGCTTGCCGCGATCACGCTCGCCGCCACAGCCGAACACCACGCTCAGGCGGCCGCGGGTGTGCGCGCGCAGCGCCTTCAGCGCGGACGCCAGCGCCTCCGCGGTATGCGCGTAGTCGACCACCGCCAGGGCGCCGCTGGCCTGGGGAAAACGCTCCATACGCCCGGGCACGCCGCTCAGCTGTGCCATTGCCGCAACGGCGGCGTCGAGGTCGACGCCCAGCGTCCGCAGAGTGGCCAGCGTGGCCAGCAGGTTGGCGACCTGGAATCGCCCGAACAAGGGCGAATGCACGAGCCGGGACTGGTCACCGGTCTCGAGCACGAAGCGTAGGCCCGCGGGCGTGGCCTCGATGCCGTGCGCCCGCAGGTCGGCCTCGGGCCGGCCGTCGGCGCTGTAGGTCAGCGCGCGCACGCCGGGCGGCAGGTCCGCCAGCATCCGGCGTCCAAAGGGATCGTCGAGGTTCAGTACCGCGTCCTGCAGCCCCGGCCAGGCGAACAGCCGCGCCTTGGCGGCGGCATAGGCCTCGCGGGTGCCGTGGAAGTCGAGGTGATCGGAGCTCAGATGGGTCAGCACCGCCACCCGGATCGGGGCCCCGGCGAGGCGACCCTGCGCCAGCCCGTGCGAAGACGCCTCGAGAGTCACCGCGCGACAGCCGGCGTCCGTGAGCGCGGCCAGATGACGCTGCAGGTCGATCACGCCGGGGGTGGTATGACCGGTATCCACCAGGTGCCCGGGACGGCCGACACCCAGGGTGCCCATCAGCCCGGTCGGGCGTCCCAGGTGCTCCAGGGCCAGCGCAATCAGGTGGGTCACCGAGGTCTTGCCATCGGTGCCGGTCACCGCCACCACCGGGTCGGTGGCCGGCCAGGCGCCGTACAGGGCCTGCGCCATCTGCGGCAGGCGGTCGCGCAGGCCCGGCACGCGTACCTGCGGCACGGCCAGGGTCATCTCCGGGTTCGGCGCCTCGTCCCACAGGACGACGCCGGCGCCGCGCGCGGCCGCCTCGGCGGCGTGGGCAAGACCATGCCCCCGGGTCCCGGGCAGCGCGACGAACGCACAGCCGGGGCGCGCCTGGCGGCTGTCCTGGATCAAGTCGCTCACCGGCAGGCGCTCCAGACCGGCGGGGAGCAGCCCGGCCGGGAGGATCTCGCCCAGCAGCGGCGTGTTCGGCACACGGGTATCGCGGGCAGCCATCATGTCGCCCCCTCGCGTTCCGCGGCCAGGCGTACCGGGATCTCCGGCATCGCGTCGGGGCGCACGTTGAACATGCGCAGCGCGGAAGAGATCACGCGCTGGAATACCGGAGCCGCCACGGCGCCGCCGTAATACACGCCGGCGCCCGGCTCGTCGATGACGACGGCCATCACGAACCGCGGATCGGAGGCCGGCGCGAGGCCGACAAAGCTGGAAAAGTAGCGGTCTTCGGTATAGCCGCCGGCTCCGCTCTTGCGACTGGTCCCGGTCTTGCCGGCGACCCGGTAGCCGTCGATCGCGGCCTGGCGGGCGGTACCTTCGGTGCCGATCACGTGTTCCATCATCGCCAGCACCTGGCGGGCCGTCTGCGGCGCCATCACGCGCGCGGGCTCGCGCAGGTCGTCCGCGGTGCGCACCAGGCGCACCGGGATGCGTTCACCGGCATTGGCAAACGCAGTGTACGCGGCGGCCATCTGCAGAACGGACATCGACAGGCCGTAGCCATAACCGAGCGTGGCCTGCTCGACCTCGCGCCAGGTAGTGAAATCACGCAGGCGACCGGTGGCCTCGCCGGGGAAATGCGTGCCCGGCGCCTGCCCGAAGCCGGCCTGATGCAGGGTTTGCCAGAAGCGGTCGGCCGGGGTGTCCAGAGCCAGCTGGGTCGCACCGACGTTGCTGGAGCGGGCGATCAGCGTGGTGAGGTCGATGGTCCCGTAGTCGCGCAGGTCGCGCACGGTCAGGCGGCCGACCCGCATGGTGCCCGGGCCGGTTTCCAGGGTGGCATTCGGATCCACCACCCCGGCATCGAGGGCAGCGGCCACGGTGAATGGCTTCATCACCGACCCCGGCTCCAGAGTATCGGTGACGGCCCGGTTGCGGGCCCGATCGGACCGGATCGCGCCGCGGTTGTTCGGGTTGAACCCAGGCTGGTTGACCAGCGCGAGGACCTCCCCGCTACGCGCGTCCAGCAGAACTGCGGATCCACCGCGCGCGTTGTGCTCGGTCACCGCGGTCTTGAGTTCGCGGTAGGCCAGGTACTGCAGCCGCTGATCCAGGGTCAGGGCCAGCGTGTTGCCGTCCCGGGCCGGGCGGATGCTGGCGACATCGCGAATGGTGCGGCCATGGCGGTCGCGCAGCACACGCTTGGCCCCGGGGTGCCCCGAGAGCCAGTGATCGAAGGCCAGCTCGACGCCCTCCTGGCCCTGATCGTCGATATTGGTGTAGCCCAGCACGTGCGAGGTGGCCTCGCCATGCGGGTAATAGCGCCGGAATTCCCGATTCAGGCCAACCCCCTGCATGCGCAGGGCGGCCACCTGCTCGGCCTGGGCCGGCAGCATGTGGCGACGCAGGTAGATGAACTCGCGCCCGGCGCGGGCCTCGATGCGCTCGGCCAGCCAGTCGGGCTCGACCCCGAGGGCCGCCGCCAGCTCGTCCCAGCGTTCGCGCTGCCCCATCAGGTCCTGCGGATTGGCCCAGGCGGTCTGCACCGGCGCCGAAATCGCCAGCGGTTCGCCATGGCGATCGGTGATCATGCCGCGATGGGCGAATTCGGTCAGGGTCCGCACCTGGCGCTGCTCGCCCTGCTGGGTCAGGAAGTCGCGCTCTAGTACCTGCAGGTCGATCGCGCGCAGCAGCAGCGCGGCGCTTGCGACCGCGAAGACTGCAATGACGACCTTCAGCCGTCCGCCGCTGATCTGCCGCTTCAGCGCGCCCATGTGTCACCTCCGATCACGACGATCCGATCGGAGTCCGGGGGGATCATCCCCAGGTGCTCGCGCGCCTGTTCCTCCACCCGGCCCTGAGTGGCCCAGGTGGACTGCTCGATCTGCAGCTGAGTCCAGTCGAGGTTGAGGACGTCGCGCTGCGCCAGCGCCTGCTGCTGGTCAATGAAGGCCTGGCGCGCCTCGTGCTTGGCCGCCACCACGCCAATCGCGGAGGCGAACACGCCGGTCGCCAGTGCCACCGCCAGGAGCCCGCGCGCGACCATCAGAGCCGCTCCCCGATGCGCAGCACCGCGGAACGCGAACGCGGATTGCGGCGCTGTTCATCGCGGTCGGCGTGAATCGGCTTGCCCACCGGGCGCAGCTTGCGCTCCGGTTCCTCCGGCATCACCGGCAGACCGCGCGGCAGACGCACGTCCGCAACCGGCTTGCGCAGGGCCTGCTTGACCATGCGGTCTTCCAGCGAGTGGAAGCTGATGACGACCAGACGCGCGCCCGGCGCCAGCACGTCGGGGATCGTGGCCAGCCACTGCTCCAGCTCGGCCAGTTCCTGGTTCACGAAGATGCGCAGGGCCTGAAAACTGCGAGTGGCCGGATGCTTGCCGGGTTCGCGCCGGGGGACGGCCCGGCTGACGAGCTCGGCCAGCTCCCCCGTACGCGTGATCGGGGCCTCGCGGCGCGCCTCCACAATCGCCCGCGCGATACGCCGCGAATGACGCTCCTCGCCATAGCGATAGATCACGTCGGCGATCTCGGTCTCGTCGGCACGGGCCAGCCAGTCCGCCGCGCTCTCGCCGCAGGTGGGGTCCATGCGCATGTCCAGCGGACCATCGTGCTGGAAGCTGAAACCGCGCTCGGGGGTGTCCAGCTGCGGGGAGGACACGCCCAGATCGAGGAATACCCCGTCCACCGGGCGGCCGGGAAAGCGGCGACACAGGGTGGCGGCCATGGTCGAAAAGGGTGCCGGCTCGAACGCAAAACGGGGGTCGTCGGCCAAGTCCGCAGCGGCTGCGGCGGCCTCCGGGTCGCGATCCATCGCCAGCAGGCGCCCCTCCGGACCCAGACGCTCGAGGATGGCGCGGCTGTGTCCACCGCGGCCGAAGGTGCCGTCGACGTACAACCCGTCAGCACGCACGGCCAGGCCCTCCAGCACCGCGTCGCGCAGCACCGGGATATGGGAGACGGCTTCCATGTCCGTCACAACGCGATGGACTCGAGCGCTTCGTCATCCACGTCACCCCCCAGCACCTGGGCACAGGTTTCTTCCCAGGTGGCTTCGTCCCAGATCTCGAACTTCTTGCCCTGGCCCAGCAGGACGACCCGCTTTTCCAGGCCGGCATACCGCCGCAGGGGCGTCGGCAGCAGCAAACGGCCACTGCCATCGAGTTCGCATTCGGTGGCGTGACCCACCAGCAGGCGCTGCAGGTTGCGCACCTTGGGATTCATGTTGGGGCGGGACATCAGGTTCTGCTCGATGCGCTCCCATTCCGGAAACGGGTAGAGGAGCAGGCAGCGGGATGGATCAACGGTAATCACCAGCTGGCTGTTGCAGCTCATAGCGAGGTCGTCGCGATACCGCGCCGGCATGGCCAGGCGGCCCTTCGCATCCAGATTGAGCTGGCTGACGCCTCGAAACATGATTGATAGCGGCGGTTACCCACCTTTCCCCACTTTGCCCCACTTTTCGACACTATAGGTACGGGCATCCTCCAGAGTCAAGAAAATCGACCCCGAAAAACAAAAAATAAGCGTTGAATCACAGAGACTTAGCGCGACCGACGCGAAGGCGCCGAACGAGCTGGAAGAAGGGTATTAAAAGCCTCGCGTTGAGGCCCAAACTTCATGCATCACTTTACAAGTTTTCCGCAGACACAGCGGGACCGGCCCGAGCCGGCACGGCGGCGGGAGACTCGCAGGTGGGAAAAAGTGGGAGCCGGCCGTAAGCCGGGTTCTGTCGTGGACAGTCATTCATCTGGGACGTCCGTCACCGGACGCCTCGAGCAGCCTACCCGGGTGCGATGCGGGCCACACCATGCACCCCTATTTGGCCTTGCTCCGGACGGGGTTTACCCTGCCACGGACTGTTACCAGCCGTGCGGTGCGCTCTTACCGCACCATTTCACCCTTACCTGTGCCATCGGCGAACCGGGGCCATCGGCGGTGTATTTTCTGCGGCACTTTCCGTCGGCTCGCGCCGCCCAGGTGTTACCTGGCGTCCTGCCCTGCGGAGCCCGGACTTTCCTCCACACCCAAGGGTGCAGCGACTGCCTGGCCGACTCCCGCGCTCCTTGTACGCCGCCCCGCCCGCGAACGCAAGACGTGGCCAGGTCCTGACGAACAAGGGCCTGACCCGCCATCAGGCGCACGGATCAAGGTCAACAGCGATTCACAGGAAGGTTTGAAGATCGGAAGGAAATCAACTGGACTCCAAACACCGTGATCCGGGCGATACGACAACAACCAGCCACCCTTCCCAACAATGATTTTCTTCCCATCTTCTACCCTTCCTGTCGACCGCTCTTGCCGTTGCCCTTTCGGTGGCTGAACAACAGGCCTAGCGTTTGGCGTCCTTGAGTGCCAGGGCGCGGGCGTAGACGCGATTGCGTGGCAGATCCGTGGCATCGGAGAGCAGGCGCGCGGCCCGCTTCAGGGGGAGCTCCTGCATCAGCGCCACCAGCAGGCGCTCATGCTCGGACGCCAGCGGCTCGTCGGCCTCGCCGCCCGTTTCCGGGGCCGGGGCTGGCCCCAGGATCAGGACAAACTCGCCGCGCGTGCGGTTGGCATCCGCATCCAGCCAGGCCGGGAGGTCCGCAGCGGAGCCCCGGTAATGCTCCTCGAACTGCTTGGTCAGCTCGCGCGCCAGAAAAACCTCGCGCGCAGGCGCCAGCCCGGCGAGGTCCCCGGCCGCAGCGCGGATACGATGAGAGGACTCGAATACGATCGTAGTGACCGGCTGGGCCAGAAGCATCTCCAGCTGGCGCAGACGGGCCCCGGCCGCATGCGGCAGAAAGCCCTCGAAACAGAAACGGTCCGACGGCAGCCCGGCCACCGCGAGCGCGGCCAGGGGGGCGCTGGCCCCCGGCACCGCCCGCACCGGCAACCCCGCCTCGCGCGCGGCGCGCACCAGCCGAAACCCCGGATCGGACACCAGCGGGGTGCCGGCATCCGAGATCAGGGCGACCGACTCCCCCGCCTGCAGGGCCTGCAGGAGTATCGGGACGCGCTCGGACTCGTTGTGCTCGTGCAGACTAACGAGCGAGGCGCGAATACCCAGGTGCGCCAGCAACCCGGCGCTGTGTCGCGTATCCTCGGCCGCGATGCGCGCCACCTGCCCTAGGACCTCGCCGGCCCGGGGGCTCAGATCCCCGAGATTGCCGATCGGGGTGGCAACCACCCACAACGTGCCGCAGTTCGTTGACACGGCCTGATGCGCTTTCAATACTGACTCCTCATTCGCCAGGGAAACCTCGTGACCACCATCGTGCCCCGACCTCACCAACGCGCCGGCAGCGCCCGGCTCTCGCCCCGTCTTGCCCTGCTGCTGCTCACCACGATCATTGTGGCGGGCTGCGCGACCCCGCGTCCGGACCCGACTCCGGAGCCCGAGCCCGTTGAGCGCGAGGACCTGGTCGAGCTGCCGCCCGAGGTACGCGCCAGTCTGCTGCTCAGCGAGGCCCGTGCGCGACCGGAACCGGAGACCGTTCGCGAGGCCGTCGCGGCCGTCCTGGCGCTGGCAGCCCCCAGCGCGGACCAGCTGGAACGGGCCGACCGCCTCTGGAGCGAGCTGCCCGACGCCGAGCGCGAGCCGCAGGCAACCCGTCTGCTTGGCGCCCGCCTGGCCGCCGAGCGGCGCGACTGGGAACAGGCCCGTGAACGCCTGGGCGCGGATGACCCGGACGATCCGACCCGCACCCCCGAGGTCTATCGCCAGGGACTTTCCCTGCATGCCCGCCTGCTGGAACACGAAGGCCAATGGTATCAGGCCCTGGACAGCCGCCTGCGGCTGGACGGCCAGCTGATCATGGAACCGGGCCTGCACGGCGAAAACCAGCAGCGCATCTGGGGGCTGCTGGCGGCGCTGCGCCCGGCCCAGCGGGAACAGGTACTTGGTAACCACCCGCCGGACGGCGACGCCTGGGTACGCCTGTTCATCGCACTGCGCAATGCCGGCTCGCCAGAAGAAGCCCGCCAGGCCGCCGCACAGTGGCGCGAGCGCAACCCTTCGCACCCGGCCAACAGCCTGCTCCCGGACCTGCTGGCCAGCTTTCCGCTGGGCGCCGACAGCGGCGGCGACACCCTCGTGCTGCTACCGCTGTCCGGCGACCTCGCCGAGCTCGGCAATGCGGTGCTGGACGGGATCACCCGCGCCTATTACGCCGAGGGCAGCGGCAACGGTCGCCTGATCGTGCGCGATACCCGCGGGGAACCCGACGCCGCAGCCGCGCTGTACCGGCGTGGGGTCGAATCGGGGGTTGCCCGCATCATCGGCCCGCTGCGCCGCGAGTCGGTTCAGCAGGTGGCGGCCAGCGAACAGACGCGCCCCACCGTCCTGCTCAACCGTACCGACGTCCGTGCGCATGACAATGTCTCCACGCTGGCGCTGAATCCGGAAGAGGATGCACGCGCCGTGGCCGATCGCGCGGCCCGCGCCGGCTGGAACCACGCGCTGGTGATCCTGCCCGAAGGAACCTTCGGCGACCGCGTCGCGCAGGCCCACCAGGCAGCACTCGCGGAGCTGGAGCTGCAGGCGCGCGCCGTGGTCCGCGTGCAGCCCACCGCGGACGACCTCAATGCCACTATCGGGAATGCCGTTGGCATCCCGCAGAGCGAGGCCCGGATCCGCGACGTTGCGCGCCGCACCGGGCTGGAGCTGGAGGCCGACCCGCAGGTACGGGCTGACGTTGACCATCTGTTCGTGGCCGGTGCCGCAGGCCAGGTGCGACGGATCGTGCCGCACCTGCATTTTCACCGCGCCACCCAGCTCCCGATCATGGCGACCTCCCATGTCTACGCCGGGTACCCGGATCCACGGCGCGACGCGGATCTGAACGGCATCGTATTCCCGGACGCCCCGCGCCTGTTCGACAGCATCCGCCCGCTCGGCGAGATGGGGGAGGAGCCCCTCACCGAGGAACTGCCCCGGTTCGTGGCACTGGGCATGGACGCGCTGCGCCTGAGCCTGCGCCAGGACGCCGTGCGCGCAGCACCTCATCACCAGTTGCCGGGCGGCACCGGGACCTGGGGACTGAACCCCCTGAGCCACGAATGGGTGCGCGAGCCCGCCTGGGCGCGCTTCGAGCGCGGCGAGGCCCAGCGGATCGACCGGCCCGCGAGCGCCGGGGACACCTGACATGTTCCGCCCCGGCGCGGCCGGCCAGGCCGCCGAGCAACTCGCGGCGGACTACCTGGAGGCCCAGGGTCTGCACCTGCGCGCCCGCAACGTCCGCCGCCCCTACGGCGAACTGGACCTCGTCGCACTGGAGGGCGAGACCCTGGTGTTGGTGGAGGTGCGCAAGCGCAGTCACCCGGGCTTTGGTGGCGGCGCGGAAAGCATCGACCGGCGCAAGCAGGATCGGCTGCTGCGAGTAGCGGAGGCCTATCTGCAGGAAAGTCGCTGGACCGGGCCGGTGCGGTTCGACGTCGTGACCCTGGACGGGGCCAACCGCATCGAGTGGCTGCAGGACGCGATCCAGGGCCACGCCACGTGAGGCGGGCGGTATGACTCCACTGCAACGCGAGCTGGAACGCCTGCTGCCCGCTGGCGACTATCTGGTCGACCCGGCGGACTGCTGGACCTACGGGGCCGACAACTCCAAGCTGCATGCGGTGCCGGAGGCCGTGGCGTTTCCGCGCGATGCCGCCACGGTGCGCGAACTGGTGCGCCTGTGCCGAAGGCTCGGCACCGCCCTGACCAGCCGCGGCCGCGGCACCGGAACCACCGGCGCCGCGGTCCCGGACCATGGCGGCCTGGTCGTCTCCTTCGAGCACATGAACCGAATCCTTGACGTGGACCCGGCCAACCGCTGGCTGATTGCGGAACCCGGAGTGACCAACGGGGCGATCCAGGAGGCTGCGGGACGGGAGGGCTTCTTCTGGCCACCGGATCCGACCAGCAGTGCCTATTGCACGCTCGGTGGCAACCTGGCCTATAACTCGGCCGGGCCGCATGCGGTCAAGTACGGCACACCACGAGACAACACGCTAGGCCTGGCCGCGGTGGCCGGCACCGGCGAGGCCTTTCGTACCGGGGTTCACACTACGAAGGGCGTGGTCGGGTACGACCTCACACGCTTGCTGATCGGTTCCGAAGGCACGCTTGCGGTGATCACCGAGGCGACCCTGCGCCTGACCCCCAGGCCCGAGGCCACACGCCTGATCCAGGCGGTCTATCGAGACGTGGACGCCGCCGCACGCGCGGTGTCGCGCCTGATGGCGCGCGCGGAGGTGCCCTCGGCGCTCGAGTTCATGGACCACTCGGCCATTGCGATGATCCGCGACTATGCGTCCGACTGCCCGCTGCCGGCGGATGCCGGGGCCATCCTGATGATCGAGACCGACGGCACCGAGGCGGGCATCGCCGCGACCACGACCGGCGTGCGCCGCGCGGCAGAGGGCGAGGGTTGCCTGCAGACCGTCAGTGCCGACACCCCGGAGGCGGCGCAGGCGCTGTGGGCCGTGCGCAAGGCGCTCTCGCCGGCGCTGCGCACGGTGGCGCCGAAAAAGATCAACGAGGACGTAGTGGTCCCGGTGTCACGCATCCCGGACCTGATCGCCGGCCTCGACCGCCTGGCGGCGGAGCATGCGATCCGGATCGTGAATTTCGGCCATGCCGGCAACGGCAATATCCACGTCAACCTGCTGGTGAACCCGGATGACCCGCAGGAGCTCGCGGCCGCCGAGCGCTGCCTGGACGCGGTATTCACACTGGTACTGGGGCTGGGTGGCACGCTGTCCGGCGAACACGGCATCGGCCTGGTGAAGCGTGCCTTCGTGGGACGGGAGGTCGATCCCGTGGCGCTGGCACTGATGGCCGGGATCAAGCGGCACTTTGATCCCGACAATATCCTGAACCCCGGCAAGGCGCCGGGCCCGGACCTGGCCGACCCTACTTGACGACCTTCAGTGCTGGGCCCTTGCGCCGGGCGGCCGGCTTGTCCCCTTCCTGACCGGAACCCGCATCGGACCCCTTGGGACCCGGGTCGTCCGGCCCATCGCCGCCGGGGCCGTCTTCCGGACCGGGTCCCGGCTCGCTGCCGAACATCATCCCCTGCCCGTTCTCGCGGGCATAGATGGCCAGCACCGCGGTCATCGGCACGTACACGTCCATCGGATTACCGGCGAATCGGGCCGAGAAGGCCACCGCATCGTCCCCGATGTTCAGCGCCTGCACGGCCGACGGGCCAACATTCAGCGTGATCTTGCCCTGTTCGACGAATGCCGCGGGCACCACCACGCCATCCAGCGTAGCGTCGACCAGGATATGCGGCGTGAAGCCGTTATCCGTGACCCACTCCCACAGTGCCCGGAGCAGATAGGGGCGCGACGAAGTCACAGGCGCAGCTCGCGCTCGGCCTCGGTCAGACTCAACTGGAACGACTCACGCTTGCACACGCGGTCGGCGTAGTCCTGGATGGCCTGCGGCAGCGATCCGAGATCGATGCCGACCACCGGAAGGCGCCACATCACAGGGGCGATCGCGCAGTCGACGATGGAGAACTCGTCGCTCAGGAAATACGGCTTGAGCTCGAAGATTTCGGCCGAACTGACCAGGCTCTCGCGCAGGATCTTGCGTGCCTTGGTCAACGCATTGCCCGAGGCCTGATAAACGGCGTCCAGTCCCTCATACCAGTCGCGCTCGACGCGATAAAGCGCCAGCCGCGCGGCCGCGCGGGAGACCGGATCCACCGGCATCAGCGGCGGATGCGGAAAACGCTCGTCCAGGTACTCGGTGATCACGTGGGTTCCGTACAGCGCCAGGTCCCGATCCACCAGGGTCGGCACCTCGTTGTAGGGATTGAGATCGGAGAGGTCCTCGGGGAGCTCGTCCGGCCCGAGGTTGACGACATCCACCGCGATGTCCTTCTCGGCGAGGATGATACGCACGCGGTGACAGCGCACGCAGTCGTGAGCGGAAAACAGGGTCATTACGGAACGACGATTGGCGACCAGCGCCATGGCTTTCTCCCTAGGGAAACACTGATTGATGTACACGCTCGCGCTCGAGTCGCTTTTGCGTGCGAACAAGGCGCGGTGACTGCCGTGCAGTCATTCTGCACAAAGGAGGCGCAACGCCGTTCCCACGCAAAAGCGGCCGAGCCCCTTGGGGTTGGTACCCCAGGTTCCCCGATCCTGCGTTGCGGCCCTTGCCGGTAGAACCACTACCGGCTGCGCACCGCGCCTTGTCTCGGAAAACCTGGGGTACCAACGCGAGTGTGTACATTAATCAGCGTTTCCCTACCCCGGTCGGGCACGAGGCCACGCCGGGCAGACGGTCAATAACACCGGCGCGGGGTCATCCCTGGCCTCGCGCCGGCGACGGTTCAGGCCGCCTAGTGTACGTCTTTCCAGTACTCCTTTTTCAAGAAGTAGGCAAGGATCGTGAAGATCCCGAGGAAAATCAGGACGTACAGGCCGATCCGCTGGCGCTCGAGCTGCATCGGCTCACCCATGTAGGAGAGGTAAGTCACGATGTCGCGCACGGCCCGGTCATATTCGCTCGAGGTCATCTTGCCCGAGCGGACCAGTTCCAGGCGTTCGTTGCCGTCCTCATCGACGACCTTCTCCTGCCAGCCCTGCAGCTCCCACAGCACGTGCGGCATGCCGACGTTGCTGAATACGGTGTTGTTCGCGCCCAGCGGACGCGAATCATCCACGTAGAAGCTCTTCAGGAAGGTGTAGACCCAGTCCTCGCCGTTGATGCGGGTGGTCATGGTCAGGTCCGGCGGGACGACACCAAAGGCCTCTTCGCCGTAGGCCTCGCTCATCGCGTTCTTCATCAGCGAGCCGACACCGACCGGATCGCCGGCTTCGTCGGTAATGAAGATGAAGTTGTCTTCCATCTGCTGGTCGGTCAGGCCGATATCGCGCGCCACGCGGTTGTAGCGCATGTACTCGGTGCTGTGGCAGCCCATGCAGTAGTTCATGAACAGGTTGGCACCGCGCTGCAACGAGGCCTCGTTGGTCACGTCGATGTTGGCCTTCTGCAGGTCACCGCTACCCCCGGCCGCGGAAGCGGCCGGGACAGTGAACAGGGCCGCAGCGGCCAGGAACGTAGTTGCAATCAGCGTTTTCATTACGAAGTCACCCTTTCCGGAACGGCACGGTCACGGCCCAGGCCACGCGCAAAGGCGGGGGCCACCATGGTCACGAACAGATACACGGTCGGAATCAGCCAGGACCACATGATCAGACTCGCGTCACTCGGATCGAAACGCAGGATGTCGTAGATCGTGTAGATACCCACCACCACGGCGAATGCGATCAGGCTGAAGGCGACGGAGCGCTCCTTGCTGAGGAACCACAGCAGGAAGAAGAACCCGAAGTAGACCGTGGACCAGCGCAGGCTCATTTCGCTGACCTCGGTGGTGGCCTGCTGCAGACCCAGCCAGCCGAGGATCACGAAGGCAACCACGAACACGCCGAGGTTGAACTTGGCCGCGAACGAGCGGTAGCGCATCGAAAGAACCGGGTTACGGTCCAGCCACGGGATGAAGAACAGCATCACCACCGCGAGACCCATGGCGACCACACCCAGGAACGGATCCGGAACGGAACGCAGCACGGAGTACATCGAGGTGAAGTACCACACGGGCGGAATCAGGTCCGGGGTCACCAGCGGGTCGGCCGGGATCATGTTGTCCGGCTTCAGGAACAGGCCACCACCGGTCGGGAAGAAGAACATGATCACGGCGAAGACCATCAGGAACACGCCGACGCCGACCAGATCCTTCACGGAGTAGTACGGGTGGAACGGGATACCATCCTTCGGGATGCCGTTCTCGTCCTTGTTTTCCTTGATGTTGATGCCGTCGGGGTTGTTGGAACCCACTTCGTGCAGAGCAATGATGTGTGCGGCCACCAGCAGGATCAGCACCAGCGGCAGCGCGATCACGTGCAGCGCGAAGAAGCGCGTCAGCGTGGCGTCGGACAGCAGGAAGTCACCGCGAATCCAGGTCACCAGGTCCGGCCCGATGTACGGGATGGTCTGGAACAGGTTCACGATCACCTGTGCGCCCCAGTAGGACATCTGGCCCCACGGCAGCAGGTAGCCGGCAAAGGCTTCGGCCATCAGCACCAGATAGATCAGCACACCGAAGATCCAGATCAGCTCGCGCGGCTTCTTGTAGGAGCCGTACATCAGCGCCCGGAACATGTGCAGATAGACGACCACGAAGAACATCGAGGCGCCAGTGGAGTGCATGTAGCGGATCAGCCAGCCCCACTCCACATCACGCATGATGTATTCGACCGAAGCGAACGCAAGATCCGCATCGGGCTTGTAGAACATGGTCAGGAAAATGCCGGAGACGATCTGGATGACCAGCACCAGCAGGGCAAGGGAGCCGAAGAAATACCAGAAGTTGAAGTTCTTCGGCGCGTAATACTGGGCCAGATGCTCGTTCCACATCTGGGAGAGCGGAAAGCGGGCATCGACCCAGCCCAGCACGCCGCCCTGGATCTTGGTATCAGGATTGCTGGCCATTAGATCGCCTCCCCGTCTTCGTCTTCGCCAATGACAAGCAAGGTGTCGGTGCGGTACATATGGCGCGGCACCACCAGGTTGGTGGCCGCCGGCATGTTGCGGTACACGCGCCCGGCCAGGTCAAAGCGCGAGCCGTGGCAACCGCACAGCCAGCCGCCCTGCCAGTCGGAACCCATCTCGGGGTCGCCGATCTCGGGACGGTAGCTCGGCGAGCAGCCCAGGTGGGTGCAGATTCCAATCACGACCAGGATTTCCGGCTCGCGCGAACGGTATTCGTTTTGCGCGTATGCCGGCTGCTGACTCTCAACCTCGGAATCCGGGTCACGCAGACGATCAGCCACCTCGGACAAACCGGCGATCATCTCGTCAGTGCGTCGCACCACCCAGATCGGCTGACCGCGCCATTCGACGCTGACACGCTGACCCGGCTCGACAGCGGACACGTCGAACTCGACAGGGGCCCCGGCTGCCTGAGCGCGTGCGCTGGGCTGCAAGGACGCCAGGAACGGGGCCGCAACAGCGGCGACCCCGGCTCCGCCTACGACGGATGTCGCGGCGACGAGGAACCGGCGACGGCCTCGGTTTACGCCTTGGTTTGCCATGTTTGTCTCTCCAAACAACGTGTTGAAATCGTGGTACCGCGACCGCACAACGAAAGCGCAGCCGGCACGCGAAGGCCCGCGGCGTCCGCGCGGAGCCCCATCTGGGCGAGCTGTAAAATCCGATAGAATTCCCGAACACGCTAATAAGGTCAAGTAGATTGGTGCCTTAAGACCGAGCATTGCACTCGGACTCGAACCCGCCGAAACCTTATAAGCGTCTGATTAAAAAAGGGGTTGTGATAGCTCCGAAAGATGCCCCGAAAGGGCACAGCCTGCACCGCAATGAGCCATCGACCGGCACGCTGTTCCGTGCCACCGGCCGGGCAAGGCTCAAGCGGGGTTGTCGATATCGATGAACTGGTGTTCGAGGCCGAAGCGCTCGGCGCACCAGCGCCCCAGGGCTTGCGCGCCGTAACGCTCGGTCGCGTGGTGGCCGGCGGCGATGTAGTGCACGCCCAGCTCGCGCGCCTCGTGGGTCGTCTGCTCGGAGATCTCGCCACTGAGATAGGCATCCACTCCCTGGGCGGCGGCCGCGGTCAGTAGCGACTGGGCGCCACCGGTGCACCAGGCAATGCGGCGGATCGGGTGGTCCCCCGCCTCCACGCACAGCGCCTCGCGACCCAGAACCTGGCTGACCTGCGCCTGCAGGTCGCCGGCCGTCAGCGGCCGGGCCGGGAACCCGATCTGCCCGACCCCGTCCTCGCGCAGCGGACCCTCCACCGTGAAGCCCAGACGTTCGGCCAGCTGGGCGTTGTTCCCCAGCACCGGGTGCGCATCCAGCGGCAGGTGGTAGGCCACCAGATTGATGTCGTGCGCCAGCAGCTGGCGCACGCGCTCGCGCTTCATGCCGGTGATCACCTGCGGCTCGCCCTTCCAGAAGTAGCCGTGATGGACCAGGATCATATCGGCGTCGGCCTCCACCGCAGCCTCCACCAGGGCCCGCGAAGCGGTCACCCCGCTGACGATCCGGTGGATATCCCGGCGCCCCTCCACCTGCAGACCGTTCGGGCAGTAGTCACGGAACGCCTCCGGCTGCAGCTCGGCGTTCATTGCCTGCATCAGTTCATCGCGATCGACCACGGCTGAAGCCCCCTGTTTGATCCATGATTCGGTATATTCGGCATATGGTGAATTTCTCTCGCTTCCTGCTGCAAGCCGCTGTCACCGGCGTGGCCCTGGCCGTGGTGATCGCCGTGTTCTTCCCCGGCGTGCTCGAGCGCGGCGAGCGCGGACCGGAATCGCGGGTGTCCGCGCCGGAGGAGCGCCCGATCGCGCTGACCTCCGCGCCGGCCAGCTACGCCGAGGGCGTGCGCCGGGCCGCCCCGGCGGTGGTCAACATCATGACCTCGCGCAGCATCGATGCCGCGCCCGGCTTCGGACTGCACGAGTTCTTCGGGCAGCCCCTGCCCCCCGGCGAACGCGAGCAGTCCAGCCTGGGTTCCGGGGTCATCATGACCGATCAGGGGCACATCCTCACCAATCACCACGTGATTGAAGAGGCCGATGCCATCGCCGTGATGCTGCCCGACGGCACCGCCCACCCCGCCGAGATCATCGGGATCGATCCGGACACCGACCTCGCCGTGCTGCGGGTTCGCCGTCCGGATCTCGCAGTCGCCACGGTGGGCCGCTCCAGCGACCTGCAGGTCGGCGACGTGGTGCTGGCCATCGGCAACCCCTTCGGCGTCGGCCAGACGGTCACCCAGGGGATCGTCTCCGCCACCGGACGCAACCAGCTCGGCATCAACACCTTCGAGGACTTCATCCAAACCGACGCGGCCATCAACCCCGGCAACTCGGGCGGCGCACTGATCAACGCCCGTGGCGAGGTCATCGGTATCAACACCGCGATCTTCTCGCGCTCCGGCGGATCCCACGGCATCGGGTTCGCCATCCCCGTGGATCTGGCGCGCAACGTGATGAATGAGATCATCGAGCAGGGCTTCGTGGCCCGTGGATGGCTGGGGATCGAGGTCCAGGCGATGAACCGGGAACTGGCGGAATCGTTCGGACTGGATGCCCCGCGGGGCGTGCTCGTGGCCGGTATCCTGCGCGAGGGCCCGGCTGCCGAGGCCGGAATCCAGACCGGCGACATCATCACCCATCTGGACGGCAGCAGCGTGAATTCCCCGCGCGAGGCACTGAACGCGATTGCCCGCACGCAGCCGGGCGAAGCCCTGGGCATCGAGCTCCTGCGCGACGGCGAGGAGATCACACTCGAGGCCACCGTCGCCCAGCGCCCGATCTAGGGGTACGAACGCCCCGGCCCCCTCGGAGGCCCGGGGCCGGATTCCATAGGCGGGGGTCTTTACCCGTTGGCCGGGGAACTGATCGTGGTCAGCACGGCAGTCACCAGCAGCACCAGCCCCACCAGCCCGATCTCGAGCGCAATACTGCGCCGCAGCCGCTCTGGGGCCCGGGGATCGCCGCGCTCTAGGGCCGGCACCAGACGCCACTTGTTGGATGCCGCCAGCAGCAGGAGCAGGGCCACGATCAGCAGCTTGCCGATCAGGAACTGTCCGTAGCTGGTGGTCAGCAGTGGCGTGACCCCGCCAAGCAGCAACGCAGCCAGGACGATGCCCGCCAGCACCAGCAGACCGACGCCGAAGACCGCCACCCGGCCGAAACGTTCCAGGGTCCGAATGGCATCCGACCCGCCGGGCGGGTGGCCCGCCAGCCGATACAGCGGCCACAGCGAGCCGACCCAGAACGCGGCCGCCAGCAGATGAACCACCAGCAGGCCACCCAGCAGCCACCGGGGTTCGTTGACCGTATGTCCGACCTGCACGAAGGCCAGCATGACCAGCAATACGCCGGCAAGGCTCAGGCCGTACCCCAGCCCCCACAGGCGCCGGGCATCCAGCAGGATCGCCTGCACCAGCAGCAGCCCCGTCACCGCCAGCAGCAGCCGCGTACCCTGGGCGCCCTCGAACACGATGCCGAGCAGCATCGGGTCAAAGGCGGCGGAACTATTGCCACCCCCAAGGTATCCGGCCTGCAGCGGCCACTGGACCAGGGCCAGCACGATCGCGACCCAGGCCGCGACCGCACCCATGCGGCTGGCCGCCCGGCGATCCGGATCGGGCAGATCCGGAAACGCCAGACGAAACAGCACCGCCCCGGCCGCCAGCAGGGCACCGGCATAGAACCCGGCCGCCACCAGCATCATGGCGACCGTCCAGGCATCCAAACCGGTCAGCGCGGACAGCCAGGCCACGGCCTAGTTCTCCACCGTGAAGCGGAAGGTCCCGGACATCATGTGGCCGTCACGGGCCAGACCGCGCCAGCGCACCTCGTAGCGGCCCGGCTCCAGATCACCGGCCGGACGCACGTGGTACTCCTCGGTCGGATCGTTGCCGGGCTGGTCCGCCAGGGAAACACGGCCGCGCGGGCCGATCACGTCGAACTGGGTGATGCGCATCGCGCCATCGAAGTGAATCCCGATCTCCTCCGGGGTGCCCTGCACCGTGGAGCCGTCCTCCGGGACGCTCCCCATCTCGCCTTCGTGGGCCAGCAGGGGGGCGGAGAAGACAAGCAGCAGGGCTGCAAGGGCGGAACGCAGGGTATTGCGGGTAACAATCGTCATCATGTAATCCTCTAGTTGCTCAAGTGCAGTCGTGTCGTATCAGATTCCGCCGGCCGCAGGCCACCGGGGGCCGCCTTGCGGCGGTCCCGGCACCTGCATCCGTGGACGCTTAGTGGTTGTGGCCTCCGTGGCCGTTGTGTCCTCCATGCCCCCCATGACCTCCATGCCCGCCATGGGCATCCCGGCTGGGGGTCGGGAGCCCGTCGGAATCCGCACCCGCGACCTTGCCGCGGCGTACCGGACTACCAAAGTCAGGGTCGCTGCTCACACGCCGGGCGACCTCCCCGTCCGGGTGCCAGTACCAGCCCGGATCACGGAAATCCCCGGGCTCCAGGTCATCGCGCACCTTGATCAGGGTGAACATGCCGCCCATGCCGATGTTGCCGAACGGCCCCTGGCCCATGCCCATCGCCAGGGTGTTCTCCGGCCCGCGCATGTGGCCACCATCGGTGTGGTCCTGGTGATCCGCCATGCCGTGCTCGCCCATGGCCATGTAGCCCGGGAGCAATGTACGGATCTCCTCCTCGAGGCCGGACTGATCCACGCCCAAGGTATTGGCGATGCCGTGACCCATCGGGTTCATCGTGTGGTGGGTCATGTGGCAGTGGAACGCCCAGTCACCCGGCGGTGCCGTGAACTCGATATCGCGGGTCTGGCCGACCGCGACGATCTCGGTGACCTCCTTGCGCCACTGATTGCGCGGCCAGCGCCCGCCATCGGAGCCGGTCACCTCGAACGTCACCCCGTGCACATGCATCGGGTGGTTCCACATCGACAGGTTGCCCATGCGGATGCGCACCCGCTCGCCGGTCTTCGCCACCAGCGAGTCGATGGCCGGGAACACCTTGGAGTTCATCGACCACAGGTCGAAGTCCACCATGATCGACGGGTCCGGCGTACGCGTGCCCGGGTGCAGGCCCCAGTTGTGCAGCAGGATCGCGTAGTCGCGGTCCACCGGCTCGATCTCGCCGTCCTTCGGATGGATGATGAACATCCCCATCATCCCCATCGCCATCTGCACCATCTCGTCGGCATGCGGGTGGTACATGTGCGTGCCGTGCTGGTTCAGTTCGAACTCGTAGACGAAGGTCTCGCCCGGATGGATCGGCGGCTGGGTCACGCCCTTCACCCCGTCCATGCCCGAGGGCAGATGGATGCCGTGCCAGTGCACCGAGGTGTATTCCGGCAGGCGGTTGGTCACGTAGATACGGACACGGTCGCCCTCCACCGCCTCGATGGTCGGCCCCGGCGTGGTGCCGTTGTAGCCCCAGCACTTGGCCACCGAACCGGGCGCGAACTCGTGCTCGATCTCTTCGGCGACCAGGTGGAACTCCTTCACGCCGTTGTTCATTTCATACGGCAGGGTCCAGCCGTTCGGCGTATGCACCGGCATGTAGCCTTGTTCGGTGCGTTCGCCGGGCGTGGCGTCGCCCTCGTTGTGGTGCTCGTGACCCGTTTCGGCCATTACCCGGGTCAGGGTGGTTGCCGGCAGCATTGCCGCGCCGGCGGCCAGCAAGAAGTTACGCCGTTTCATCAGTGATGCCCTCCGTGACCGTGGTCACCGTGATCGCCATGGTCATGATCCCCGTGGTCTCCGTGGTCTCCGTGGCCGCCGTGACCGCCGTGACCGCCATGGTCCCCGTGATCCATCGCGGACGGGTCATGCTCGAGTGCGTCGGTTTCAAGATAGCCCTCGTCACCCGGCGCCCCGCCCGGCAACTCACCAGCCACCGTAAAGGCCAGGTCCACCCGGGCCCGCCAGTACTCGCCCAGTGCGGCCACCGCGCGCTGCCAGTCGGCCAGCTCTTCCTGCTTGGTCACCAGCAGGTCGAAGACATCGTCGAACATGAAGTTCACGCGCTCCTGCACGCGTTCCAGCTCGATCTCCCGGGCCGGCAGCAGTTCGTAGCGCTTGGTGCCGAACTTGTCGCGGTGATGAGCCAGCCGCACGAAGTGCTGGTGCACATCGGCAGTGACCGCCTGCTCCAGCCGGGCCCGGCGGGCCTCGCCGTCCGAAAGCCGCGCCTCGGCGCGGGCGATGCCGGCCTGGTTCTGGCTGAAGATCGGCAGGGTGAAGGAGATGCCACCGCCCCACAGGCGGGTGCCGTCGCTCTCGCGCTCGAACTCGATACCGGGCTCGATATCGCCCAGCCAGCGATAGCGGCGCACCAGGGCCACGCCCTCGGTCAGCCCCTCCAGGGCGTGATCCAGGGCGCGCAGGTCCAGACGCTGCTCCAGCGCCTGCTCGACCAGGGCATCGCGATCGTCCACACCGGCCAGCGGCAGCGGCAGCTTGCCGGGGACCTCCCAGCCATCCACCTGGCCGGGCAGCCCCATCAGGTGGGCCAGGCGCAGACGGGTCTCGCGCTCGCGCTGCCGCGCATCCTCGAGCTTCAGCCGGGCCTCGGCCGCGCGGATGCGCAGCTGTGCCCGCTTCAGGTCGGTGATGTTGCCGGCGTCGTAGAAGCGCTCGCCCAGCAGCGAACCGAGATCCGCGGCACGGGTCTCCAGCGCCTGCACCTGGACCCGCTGGCGCGCGGCCACTGCGTCATACCAGGCACGCTCGGTGTCCGAGGCCAGGGCCACCATGCCTTCGGCCAGCTGCAGACGGGTGGACTCCCAGTGGGATTCGGCAATGTCCTGACGCGCACTGCGCATCAGCAGGCCGGAAATCCCCCAGGCCAGGCCAACCCCCGTCTCGTTGCCGCCACCGCCTTCGGGGCGCATCACCGACAGCGACAGGGAGGGGTTGGAGAACTGGGCGGCCTCGACCACATCGGCGGCCGTCAGATCCAGCTTGGCGTAGGCCTGCTGCATGCGCGGGTTGCGCCACAGGGCCTGATGAATGGCCTCCTCGAGCGTCAGCTCGCCAGAGGGCCGGGGCATCTCCGACTCGGGCAGGTCGATCCCCTGCACCGAGATGTCCTCCGCCAGTTCGGAGCGGTCCAGCTCGGGCGCGGTGACCGCGCAACCGGCGAGGAACAGCACCGAAACGACGGGGAGCAGCAATCGAGTTGCTCGCATCGTGAAAATCTCCTTGATCGGACTTCGATTCCGCATCCCGCGCGAACACGCGACACGGCCTTGCCGTCCGTCCGTGCCGGGTGGAACCCGGACGTGCGGACAGTCCCGGCGCTCGGGCCGGTAGAGTCAGATCAGGAGAGGATCGGGGGTCGGTACAACGCGGCCGCAGGCGGACCGCTCTGGAAGGAATACAGGTTCATGGCCTGCGTGACCGGGGTCAGCAGGTGCATCCCGGTGATGGACGGCATGCCCTGGCAGTGGCTGCAGGCCGAGCAACTCGCCATACAGGCGGCGTCCACGCAATCCACGTGCACGATCACCCCGCTGGCGGCAGAGGAATCCGAAGTCTCGTGGGCGTGGTCGCCGCCATATCGGGTATCGGCATGATCGTCATGCGCACGGTGATCATGGTCGTCGCCGTGCGCGTGATCATGTGAGTGGTCATGGGCCGCGTGTTCCGCAGGCTTGTCGCCCTTCGATTGGGCCCCGTGCATCGCATGCTCGGCGTGACCGCCTTCCACGCTCGCGACGGCCGCAAGCGCCGGCAGGCCGGCAATCGCCAGCACCAGCATCCAGCACAGCAGTCGATGGAAGGCCCGTTTCACGTCGGTCAAATCCTCATCTCAAGAGGCATCACCCCGATAACCCGCCGATACGCTATCACAGCCCGCACGCATCAGCGCACCCTTGTGGGCTTGTGGGAGCGTGCCTGCACGCGAATGCTCCTGCCCGCATCTGGCTTTGGCAGGGGCTTCGCGGGCAAGCCCGCTCCCACACACATTCCCGTCGCCCCATCGGCTAAGGGGCTGGCCTACTCCGCCAGCGCGCGCTCGATCACGTCGCGCAGGTCGCGTGACAGTTCGAGCGCGGCGAGGCGCTCGAGTTCCGCGCGCATCTGTTCGCCGCGGGCGCTGTCCACCTTCTGCCAGCGCGTCAGCGGCTGGGCCAGGCGGGCGGCGGTCTGCGGGTTCATCGCGTCCAGCTTCTCGACGAAGCCGCCCACGCGGCGGTAGCCCGCGCCGTCCTCCTGGTGGAAGTGGCGTTCGTTGCGCGCCATGAACGGCCCCAGCACCGCGCGCACCCGGTTCGGGTTGGTCCAGCGGAAGCCTGGATGCTCCAGCAACGCCTCCAGGCGCTCGAAGCCGCCCGGGACCTGACTGCCGGCCTGCAGGCCGAAGTACTTGTCCAGCACCAGCGGGTCGTCCCGGTAGCGCTGCTCGAAGTCCGTCAGCAGCACCTCGCGGGCCTCGTGATCGAGCTCGTTCACCGCGTTCAGCGCGCCCATGCGCATGGTCATGCTGCGCGCCTTCTGGTACTGCGCCAGGGCCTCGGGCACCGCGGCCTGGTCGCCAGCGGCCACACGCAGCGCCAGCAGGCGGTTGCGCAGCTGGCGTAGACCCATTGCCTCGGCGGTGAAGGCGCCGTTGTCGACGTCGTCCAGCTTCGGCTGGATCTGCTGCATCGCACCCGCCAGCGGGGCATAGAGACGCTTCTCCAGGTCGTCGCGCTCCATGCGCAGCCGCACCGGGTCGACGCGCTCGAACAGCTCGGCCAGCTCGCGCGTGGGCGGCAGCTGCAGGATGGTCGCCAGCAGCACCGGCTCGATCGCCGGGTCCTCGATCAGGGCATGCAGGGCGCGCTCAGTGGCAGCCTCCAGCGCGGAGTCAGCAGCGTCATGTTCGATACGGGCGCGGATCGCGCGGCGGAACAGGGTCTGCGCGGCCTCCCAGCGGGAGAAGGCATCGTCGTCATGCGCGAGCAGGTGGGCCAGTTCATCCACGCCCTGGTTGGCGTTCAGGATCACCGGGGCGGAGAAGCCGCGCAGCCAGGAGATCGCGACCGGCTCGGCGGACAGATCCTCGAAGCAGAAGGTGTGCTCGGCGGCGTCCAGCTCCAGCACCCATTCGTCGCACTTGGCGGCGTCGCCCTCGCGGAGGGCCTGGATCCGCCGCCCCTGGGCATCGAGGAAGGCCATGCGCACCGGGATCACCACCGGATCCTTGTGGTCCTGCCCGGGCGTTGGCGGGATCTCCTGCGCGAGCGTGATGCGGGCGGGTCCACCGGGGCCGTCAAAGGCGGTACTCGCGGTCACATGCGGCGTGCCGGCCTGGGTGTACCAGCGCTTGAAACGGGAGAGATCGCGCCCGCTGGCCTCGGCCATCACCGCGACAAAGTCGTCCGTCGTCACCGCCTGGCCGTCGAAGCGCTCGAAATAGAGGTCCAGCCCGCGGCGGAAGGTCTCGCGCCCGATCAGGGTGCGCAGCATGCGGATCAGCTCCGCGCCCTTCTCGTAGACCGTCAGGGTGTAGAAGTTGTTGATCTCGGCGTAGTGGTCCGGGCGCACCGGGTGCGCCAGCGGGCCCGCATCCTCCGGGAACTGGAAGGCGCGCAGCATGGCGACATCGTCGATGCGCTTGACCCCGAACAGGGTGCAGTCGGTAGTGAACTCCTGGTCGCGGAAGACCGTGAGCCCCTCCTTCAGCGACAGCTGGAACCAGTCGCGGCAGGTCACCCGGTTGCCGGACCAGTTGTGGAAATACTCGTGGGCGATCACCGACTCGATGGCGACAAAATCGCTGTCGGTGGCGGTGTCGGGTCTGGCCAGCACGTACTTGGCGTTGAACAGGTTCAGCCCCTTGTTCTCCATCGCCCCCATGTTGAAGTCGTCCACCGCGACGATCATGTACACGTCCAGATCGTATTCGCGGCCGAAGGCCTCCTCGTCATAGCGCATCGCGCGCTTCAGCGAGGCCAGCGCGTGATCGCAGCGATCGGCGTTGTGCGCCTCGACATACAGCTCCAGCGCGACCTCGCGCCCGGACATCGTGGTGAACGTATCGCGCTGGCAGGCCAGATCCCCGGCGACCAGCGCAAACAGGTACGACGGCTTGGGGAACGGGTCCTCCCACACCGCGTAGTGGCGCCCGCCGTCCAGCTCGCCGGCCTCCACGCGGTTGCCATTGGCCAGCAGCACCGGGTACTGCGCCCGGTCCGCCTCCAGGCGCACGCGGTAGGTGGTCAGCACATCCGGGCGGTCGGGGAAGAACGTGATACGACGAAAGCCCTCCGGCTCGCACTGGGTGCACAGATTGCCGCTGGAGGCATACAGGCCTTCCAGCGCGGTGTTCTGCTCCGGGTGGCAGCGGCTGACGATCTCCAGCCGCGCCGACTCCGGCAGGCCGTGCAGCAGCAGGCCCTCGCCATCCTGCTCCAGAAGGCCCTCGCCCGGCTCCGCGCCATCCACCGTCAGCGACACCAGCTCCACGCCATCGCCGTACAGCCGCAGCGCCCCGTTCGGCTCCGCCGCCTGCGGATTGCGCCGCACCGCCATGCGCGTGGTCACCTCGGTGGTCGCCGCGGCCAGATCGAAGTCCAGCTCCAGGCTCTCCACCACAAACGCCGGCGGCTGGTAATCGCTCAGATAAACCGCCTGGGGACTCGCATCACGCATTCGAAACTCCAAATCAAAGGCATTGCAGAAGATTTAACACGCCACCACAGCCCCGGCCCCAAACCCGGACCATGACACTGTCATTGCCAGCGCGGCTCCGACTCCTCGCCGTAATGACGGCCCGGAGACTGGCACCACACCACCAATCCGTTAGCATACCGCGCATGGAATGGATCGATATCTGCTTCAACCTCACCCACGAATCCTTCAACAAGGAACGCGACGAGGTCCTCGAGCGCGCCCGCGAGGCCGGCGTCTCCTGGATGCTGATCACCGGCGCCGACGCCCACCAGAGCGAGAAGTGCCTGGAGATCGCCGACCAGTACCCGGACTGCTGCCGCGCCACCCTGGGCGTGCACCCGCATCTGGCCAAACAGTGGACCGATGCGATCGCCGCCCGGTTCAGTGACCTCGCCCGCGCGGACGCCAACGTCGTCGCCATGGGCGAGATGGGGCTGGACTACAACCGCGACCACTCGCCGCGCCCGCAACAACGCATCGCCTTCGAGGCCCAGCTGGAGCTGGCCGCCGATCTCGGCCTGCCGGTGTTCCTGCACGAACGCGACGCCCACCATGACTTCGCCCAGATCCTGCGCCGCTGGCGCGACAAGCTGCCGGCCGCCGTAGTGCACTGCTTTACCGGCGAGGCCGACGCCCTGGCCGAATACCTCGACCTCGACTGCCACATCGGGATCACCGGGTGGGTCTGCGACGAGCGCCGCGGCAAACACCTGCACCCGCTGGTCCCGACCATCCCGCGCGGCCGCCTGATGATCGAGACCGACGCCCCGTACCTGCTGCCGCGCACCCTGCCCAAGGGCACCGGCAAAAAGATCGGCAACGGCCGGCGCAACGAGCCCGCCTTCCTCCCCCACATCGGTGAATACGTGGCCCAGCTGCGCGACGAGACCCCGGAAGACCTCGCCGCCCACACCACCGCCACCGCCCGCGCCTTCTACAACCTGCCCGAAACCGCCGACGCCTGAGAGCAGCGATGCTGCCGTTCGTCGAGCGGTGGCGCAGTGAGCAACATCCAGCGCATTGTCATGGGCTGCAAGGGCGCGCAGGATGGTTGGTCCGATAGCGATTCGTGTGAGGAAGTGCGTATGAAGACTTCGGTGATTCTGACGGTGATCGGGCCGGACCGGCCGGGGCTGGTGAGCGCGGTGGCGGCGCGGGCTCGCGCGGCGGGCGGCAACTGGCTGGAAAGCCGGATGGCGCAACTGGCCGGACAGTTTGCCGGAGTGGTACTGCTGGAGGTGGATACCGAGAATGCCGACGCGCTGGAGGCCGCGCTGCGCGGGCTGGAAGGGGACGGGCTGCAGGTACAGATCCAGCGGGGTAGCGAGCTGCCCCCAGCGGCGCGGCATCCGGTGGAGCTGGACCTGATCGGGCACGACCGGCCGGGGATCGTGCAGGACATTACCGCCGTGCTCTCGCGCCACGGCGTGAGCGTCGAGACACTGGAGACCGCCTGCGAGCCGGGCTCGATGACCGGCGAGCCGATGTTCCGCGCGAAGGCCCGCCTGGGCGTCCCCGAGGGCCTGGACCTGGACACGCTGCAGGATGACCTGGAGGCCCTGGCCAACGAGCTGATGGTCGACCTCGAACTCCACGACCCACTGCAGGAACCACCCGAGGCCGTGGCCTGACCGCCTCCTGACGCGGGTAGGAAACATCCTGCAGCCGTAGGGTGCCGTTGAGCGCAGCGAAACGCACCACTCCCTGCACAGCCCGAACCCCGATGCGATTCGCTTCGCTCATCGCATCCTGCGACGCAGCGACTGGCGGACTCTCGTTACCAATCAGGGCGCGGCGCGGTGACGACGGGCGGCGTCGAGGCGGCGGACGAAGTCCTGCATCAGGGTGGTGTAGAGCGTTTCGCCGAGGACCTTGTCCTCGATGCCGGCGTCGAGGTTGGGGTTGTCGTTGACCTCGATGACCATCACGCCGCGCGGGGTCTGCTTGAGATCGACGCCGTAGAGGCCATTGCCGATCAGGTTGGCGGCCTTGACGGCCGTCTTGACCACGGCGGCGGGCACATCCGCCAGCGGCAGTGTGCGGAAGCCGCCCTCGCGCGGGCCGCCCTTGGCGTCGTGGTTGACGATCTGCCAGTGCTTGCGCGACATCAGGTACTGCGAGGCGTACAGCGGCTGGCGGTTGAGCACGCCGATGCGCCAGTCGAACTCGGTGTAGACGAACTCCTGGGCGAGGATCAGATCGCTCTCCTTCAGCAGGCGTCGGGCGATGGATTCCAGCTCCGCGCGGTCGTTCGCCTTGAACACCCCGCGCGAGAAGCTGCCATCCGGGATCTTGAGCACCACGGGATAACCGATCTGTTCCTCCGCGCGCAGGATGGTCTCGCGGTTGAGGATCACGGTCTTTGGAGTCGGCACGCGATGGGCGGCGAGGCGCTCGGCCAGGTAGACCTTGTTGGTGCAGCGCAGGATGGAGTCGGCGTCGTCGATCACCACCATGCCCTCGGCCTCGGCCTTGCGCGCGAAGCGATAGGTGTAGTGGTCGATCGCGGTGGTCTCGCGGATGAACAGGGCGTCGAACTCCGCCAGCCGCGGCAGATCACGCGCCTGGATCAGCTCGACATCCATCCCCTGCTCCTGCCCGGCGCGGGCGAAGCGCTTGAGCGTGGCCGGCGTGGACGGGGCCATCGCCTCGTCCGGGTTGTGCAGGATAGCCAACTCGTAGCGCGCGCTACGCGCCCCACGGCGGCGCCGCCACGGCCTGGAGAGATAGCGCTCCAGCGCGGCGAAGAAGGCCGGCTCCTGCTCGGGCTCCAGCGTATTCAGCGCGAACGGGCGCAGGGCGAGGATCTGCCAGCGCCCCTGCAGCCGGAACTCCACCCGGAACATCGGCGCGGGGAACAGGGCGAACAGCTGCGCGGCGATCTCCTGCAGCGCCGGCTCGTTGCACTGGCCGAACAGCACGGTCAGCTCCAGGCGCTCGGGCTGCGCGCCCTGGCGGCTGCGGCCCAGGACGCGCGCCACGCGCTCGTCCAGAACCTCGGTATCCAGGCTGTAGATGGACTTGCGCGACAGGTCCTGCAGGGTACGCACGCTGGGGATCACCCGGTGCCCGCGCGCCTCCGCCAGCAGCGAGCCGTAGTACCCGGCGGACAGGTAACGCTGGCTGCGGCACAGGTTGATCACGCGCAGGGTGGCCGGGTCGTCGGCGGCCAGTCCGCGCAGGTAGTCGTCGATGACCATGACCGGCAGGTCGGGGAAGTGCGGCTTCCAGTCCGCCCGACGCTCGACCAGGATGCGGTGCTCAGGCATGCCCGCCCTCCGCCGCACGACGCGGGCCAACGATCACCGCCGCCTGCAGCCCCGCGCGGCCGTAGCGCGCCATGCGCTCGAAGTCCGCACGCGCGATCGGCATGTTCACCGAGTCCACCGCACGTTCGCCCTGCTCGGCATCCACGAACGGGTCGTGCACGTAGACAAAGCGCTCGTCGAAGCCGGTCACCGTGACCCAGTGCGGGAAGCGCTCGGCATACAGCCGCACGCTGCTGATCAGCACCACCGGTACCCCGCCCTCGGCAAAGCGCGCCTCCAGCTGGGACACGTTCACCGGGCCATGCACCACCGGCACCGCCAGCTGTTCCAGCTCCTCGACCATGTCCTCCTGCACCAGCTGCATGACCTCCTTCTTCTCCGTGCTGCGCACGGAATCCGCGAAGGCCACGCCGCGATCGCGCACCAGCAGCTCCACCTCGAACCCGCGATGGGCCGCCGCCAGCGCGAGCCCGTACGGCCCGCAGCCGCCGTGGCCCGAGGTCATGAAGATCGTGGTGGCATCGCGCCACAGGCGCAGCTCCAGGCGCCGGTCCAGCTTCAGTGCCGGGTCCACTGCGCGCATCGCCATCATCAGCGCGGCCGGGCCGCAGGTGAATTCCAGCGTCTGCGCGTAGTACGGCGCGCGCACCAGCGCCGGATCGGGCCCGGGCGCCAGCGACTTCTGCAACCGCAGGGCATCCATGTGGTCCTCGTAGTAGTCGTCGATGGTGCCGAAGTCGCGATACCCGAGCCCGCGGAACAGGGCCAGGCTGGCTGCATTGTCGCGCCGCACCTCCAGGCGCAGATCGGTCCGCCCGTGCTGGCGCGCCGCGTCTTCCGCCGCCTCCACCAGACGCCGCCCCAGCCCCTGGCCGCGCGCCCGCGCGCTGACCGCAATCGAGTACAACCGCGCCAGCGAGGTACCACGGCTGAACAGCAGCATCACGTAGCCGAGCAGGCCCTCCCCGCCGGGATCCTCCACCACCAGCGTAGCCGCATGTCCGCGCGTGAGCAGGTAGCGAAACTGCCGCCGCGAGATGCGATCGATCTCGAACGCCGCATCCTCCAGCGCCACCAGCGCCTCCAGATCCTCCAGCGTGGCCGGACGGATCAAGGGCGATTCTGCGGCGGGCGCGACCCGTTGCTTGACCTGCTGGCTCACGCTCCTCTCCCGGCGGCGGCCCGATCTCCATCGTAGCGCAACCACCAGGCGCCAATAGCCCGCCCCAGCAGGAATATTCACCGGTGACGAGACCCCGACTAACGCAGTGCCCCCGCTAGTTCGTCCAGGCGACCGATGATGGCCGTGCCGCCCCCCCAGGGGCCGAACAGAGCCCGCCGTATATTCCCTCCTGCATGTAGCCACCAAGCCTCCATCTCGCACTGCCAGCCGCAAAATGCCAGTATGAGAACTCCGCTTGCGCCGGTCATCGCCCCCCAGCGATACCACAAGGATGGTGACATGAAGATCAAAGACCTCATTGACGAAGCCGAGTCCCTTCCCGTGGAAGAGCGCGCTCTGATGGTCGATTCCCTCCTGCGCAGCCTGAACCCGCCCGATGCGGGCGTGGACCGCAAATGGGCAGAGGTCTCGCGGAAACGCCTGGAAGAGATCCGCTCGGGCACAGTCGAAGCGATTCCGAGCGAACAGGTCTTCGAGAGGATATGGAGCCGGTTTGAACGATGAGTTTTCGCTTTCACCCGGAAGCGGAGCAAGAACTCACCGAGGCCGTTCAGTACTAAGAAGAAATCGAGCCCGGCCTCGGGAACGATTTTGCAGTTGAAGTGTTTGCAGCGGTGCAACGCGCCATCGCCTACCCGCGTGCCTGGACCGTTCTGGAGGGCGAAGTGCGGCGCTCATTCGTGAAGCGGTTTCCGTATGGGGTTCTCTACGCAGAAGAGGACGGGGGCATCCTGATTCTCGCGGTCATGCACCTGCATCGCCACCCGGATTACTGGAAGGAACGCACACAGGCAGACTGACGACTGCTCCGCCGGACAGCGGCAGCCATGCGGCTGGCCAAGGATCTGGACATGCGGGTACGACACGGCACACTGAGTGCGATGTCCCGTCAATCGAAGCAATGGAGTCGTCGATGACCATGCAGGAGACCATTACCCGGAAGCTGGATGAGCGCTTTGCGCCCGAGCATCTGGAGGTGGTGAACGAGAGCCACATGCACAACGTGCCGCCGGGCTCGGAGTCGCATTTCAAGGTGACGGTGGTGTCCGAGGCCTTTCGCGACCAGAAGCTGATCGCGCGGCACCGGCTGGTGAACCAGGCCCTGGCCGACGAGCTGGCCGGTGGCATCCACGCCCTGGCGCTGCACACGCTGGACCCGGACCAGTGGTTCGAGCGCGCCGGCAAGGTCGCCGACTCCCCGCCCTGCATGGGTGGCGACGGCGGCAAGGCCTGATCCCTTGCCACTAACAGAGATCCCCGCGCCCGAATCGACCGTCGACCACATCCTGCGTGCCCGGCTGGAAGCGCCCGGGCTGATGGACCTGCTCGGCCAGATCGAGGCCAGTCTGAACCCGGCGGCCAGCCACCCGCCGCTGGCGGGCGTATCCGAACACCTGGGGCCGGACCGCCACATCGTGCTGTGGCTGATCGACGGCTTTGCCACCCGTTATCGCCGCCATACACCGCTGCTGGGCGCGGACTACGTGACGGACCTCGAGACCGTGTTCCCCAGCACCACGGCCACCGCGATCAGCAGCATCCTGACCGGGCGCACACCCGCGCAGCACGGCCTGCTCGGCTGGCACACCCGGCTGCCGTCCGCCGAGCGCACGCTGACGGTCCTGATGGGCCAGGAGCGCGACGCCGAGGACCGCCCGGCCACACTCGGTTACCGCGAGCTGACCGGCCGCGTACAGCCAGATCGCCTGGTCGACCGGCTCGGCTGCCACACCACCATGATCGGCCCGGACTGGATCGGCGGCACGCCGTACAACCGCATGATGAATAGCTCGGCCGCATTCATCGGTTTCGAGGACCTGTCCGAACTGCCGGCGCGGGTGGCCGCGCATGTGAATGCGACGCCGGGGCCGCATTTCACCTACGTCTACTGGTCGGAGCTCGACCACCTGGGCCACGCCTATGGCCCGGAAAGCCCGGAGGTGGAGCGCCACCTGAAGCAGCTGGACCTGGCCTACACCGCGACCTGCGCGCAGATCCAGCGCCCGGAAAGCATCTTCCTGACCACCGCCGACCACGGCATGCGCACCATGGAACGCCGGCTGGACCTGCGCGAGCACCCGGCGGTGCAGGCCTGCCTGCGCCACCGCCTGACCGGCGAGCCACGCGCGGCCATCGCCCATGTGCGCGAAGGACGCGACACGGACTTCCTGACGGCCCTGGACGCCGCCTTCGGCGCAGACGTAGCCGCAGTCCCCGCCGCCGACTGGCTGGGGCCCGGCACGCTGGGCCTGCCCCCAGGGCATCACCGTGAGCACCCCGAGCTGCGGGCACGCGCCGGCGACTACCTGCTGCTGCCCGCGGAGGACGCCTACCTGGTGGACCCGCCGGACGACGACGAGGGGCCGTTCTTCGTCGGTGCCCACGGCGGATTGTCCCCGGAGGAGCGGCATATTCCCCTGTTTCTTCGGAATATCGGCCAGTCGCGGTAAACTGCCGGGTTCGTTCGCGGTCGAAGGATCGCGGCTAGCTGAAACCGATTTCGAGAACCCATGAACGACACCGCCGACCAGACCTACAACAACGCCGCCCAGAACCTGATCGAGCTGGCCAACCGGCTCGCCGATGACGGCCAGGCCGCCGAGACCGGCGACGTCGCCGACGGCCTGCTGGCCGGCGCCGTGCACTTCTGGCTCTACAGCCGCCAGCCCTGCGGCGATCCGTTGTGCGAGGACTGCGCGCCGTTCGCGGACGCCGAGAGCCGTCTGGCCATGCTGCACGAGCTGATCGACGAGCTGGCACGCGACAGCGACTACTTCCACGCCACCACCGACACCACCGTCGGCCACGCCTGACCCGCTACGCCCGAGCCGATGCCGGTCACGCCCTTTCGCCCCGCGACCGACACCTGGTTCGGCGAGGCCTTCGGGCAGGCGACCACGATCCAGTCGCGCGGCTGGCCCGCGATCCGGGCCGGCCGTCACTGCCTGCTGATCGCCCCCACCGGCAGCGGCAAGACCCTCGCCGCGTTCCTGAGCGCCATTGACCGCCTGACCGGCGAGCCCGCGCCGGATGCCCGTCGCGGCTACTCGGTGCTCTACATCTCGCCGCTGAAGGCGCTGGCCACCGACATTGAGCGCAACCTGCGCGCCCCGCTGACCGGCATTGCGCAGACCGCCGCGCGCCTGGGCCAGACCACGGGCCAGACTGTAGGTGATGCCCCGAGCGAGCCGGTAGTGCACATCCGCACCGGCGACACCCCGCAGGCCGAGCGCCGCGCTCAGGCGCGCGAACCCGGCGATATCCTGGTGACCACGCCGGAGTCGCTGTACCTGCTGCTGGGCTCGAAGGCCGCGGAGAACCTCGAATCCATCCACACGGTGATCATCGACGAGGTACATGCGCTGGCCGGCAACAAGCGCGGCGCGCATCTCGCCCTGTCGCTGGAACGCCTGGCCGAGCGCTGCGGCGAGGATCCGCAGCGCATCGGGCTGTCCGCCACCGTGCATCCGGTGGAGGTGGCGCGCGGATTCCTTGGCGGCGACCGCGAGGTGGAGGTGATCGACGCCGCCGAGCCACCGCGCCTGGACCTGGAGATCCTTGCCCCCGAGGAGCCGCCCGCCGAGCACGCACCCGCCACCGTCGAGGCCACGGAGGCGCAAAGCCCCATCCCGTCCGGCTCCATCCTCGGCGCGGTGTACGGCCACGGCACCGGGCAGCTCCCCACCGGTGGCGGCGACCGCGCCGCAAGGCTGGAGCCGCGCCTGCTGGCCGCGATCCTGGAGCACCGTTCCACCATCGTGTTCGTGAACAGCCGCGGGCTGTGCGAGCGCCTGGTCCAGCGCATCAACGAGGCCTGGCGGGAACAGCAGCCGGAGGATGCCGAACCGGTGGAGGACCTGGTCGCCGCCCACCACGGCAGCGTATCCCACGAGCGCCGCGCCGAGATCGAGGGCCGGCTGAAGACCGGGCGCCTGCGCGGCATCGTCGCGACCAGCTCGCTGGAGCTGGGCATCGACATGGGCGCAGTGGATCTGGTGATCATGGTCGAATCCCCCGGCGCCGTCGCCCGCGGGCTGCAGCGCGCCGGGCGTGCCGGGCACGGCGTGGGCCAGGTCTCGCGCTCGCTGCTGCTGCCGCGCTTTCGCGGCGACCTGCTCGAATGCGCGGTAATCGGCGAGCGCATGCAGGCCGGCGCGCTGGAACCGATCCACGCCCCGCACAACCCGCTGGACGTGCTCGCCCAGCAGCTCGTCGCGATGGTCTGCGAACGCCCGCGCACGGTGGACGAGCTGCACGCGCTGGTCCGCCGCGCCGCGCCCTGGCGCGAGCTGTCGCGGGCGCTGCTCGAGGCCACGCTGGACATGCTCTCCGGCCATTATCCGAGCACCGACTTCGCCGACCTGCGCCCCTGGCTCGCCTGGGACCGCGCCCGCGACGAGCTGACCCCACGCCGGGGGGCGGCGCTGGCCGCGCGCCTGAACGCCGGGACCATCCCCGACCGCGGGCTGTACGGCGTGCATGTCGGCGAGGGCGGGCCGCGCATCGGCGAGCTGGACGAGGAGATGGTGTTCGAGTTGAAGACCGGCGAGAACGTGACCCTGGGTGCCAGCACCTGGCATGTGGAGGCGATCACCCGCGACCGCGTGCTCGTCTCCCCCGCCCCCGGCGAGGTCGGCAAGCTCCCGTTCTGGCATGGCGACGGCCCCGGCCGCCCGATCCAGCTCGGCCAGGCCATCGGCGCCACCAGCGAGCGGCTGGCACGCATGGGCCGCGCCGACCGCACGGCCTGGCTCAGGGAACACGCGCCACTGTCGGAGGCGGCGGTGGAGACCCTCTGCGACTACATCGACGAACAGCGCGAGGCCACCGGGCAGCTGCCCTCCGACCAACGCATCGTGGTCGAGCGCTTCCGCGACGAGGTCGGCGACTGGCGCGTCTGCATCCTGACCCCGTTCGGCGCCCGCGTGCACGCCCCCTGGGCGCTGGCCCTGCAGGGCGCACTGACCAGCCGCTCCGGCTTCGAGGTGCAGGTGATGTATACCGACGACGGCATCGTGCTGCGCCTGGCCGACAGCGAGGACCTGCCCGAGTTGGACGCCTTGTTCCCGGACCCGGAGGAGCTGGAGGAGGCGGTCACCCGCGAGCTCGGCAACTCCACCCTGTTCGCCAGCGCCTTTCGCGAGAACGCGGCACGCGCCCTGCTGCTGGTACGCAACCGCCCCGGCCAGCGCACCCCGCTGTGGGCGCAGCGGCTGAAGTCGCAGCAGCTGCTGGCCTCGGTGCGCGAGTACGCGAGCTTCCCGGTGGTCCTGGAGACCTACCGCCAGGTGCTGGCCGACGTGTTCGATCTGGACGCCCTGCGCCAGATCCTGCGCGGCGTGCAGGAACGCCGCATCCGCGTACACGAGGTGGAGACACCGCAGGCCTCCCCGTTCGCCCGCAGCCTGGTGTTCGCCTATGTCGCGGCCTACATCTACGAGCAGGACGCGCCGATGGCCGAGCGCAAGGCCCAGGCGCTCACGCTCGACCGCGGCATGCTGGCCGAACTGCTGGGCCAGGCCGAGCTGCGCGAGCTGATCGACCCCGAGGCCCTGGCCGAGCTGGAGTCCGAGCTGGCGCACGCCACCGAGGCGACCCGGGTGCAGGACACCGACGCCCTGCACGACCTGCTGCGCCGGCGCGGGGACCTGACCCCGGACGAGGTCGCGGCCGCCTGCGCCGAGGCGCCGGGGCCGTGGCTGGACCGGCTCGCCCACTCCCTGCGCGCGGTGGAGGTGCGCATCGCCGGCGAGCCGCGCTGGATCGCGGCCGAGGACGCCGCACTGTACCGCGATGCCCTCGGTGTGGTGCCCCCGCCCGGCCTGCCCGCCGCCTTCCTGGAACCGCCGCAGCGTCCGCTGGAACAGCTGTTGCGCCGCTACGCCCGCACCCACGGCCCGTTCCGCGTCGAGAACCTTGGCGCACGCTACGGCCTCGCGCCCGGCGCACTGCTGCCGGCGCTCGAGAGCCTGGAGCGCGCCGACGTGCTGCTGCGCGGCGAGATCCGCCCGCAGGGCACGGGCGAAGACTGGTGCGAACTGGACATCCTGCGACGGCTGAAGCGCCGCACCCTGGCGCGGCTGCGCGACGAGGCGGCCGCAGTGGATGCCCGCGCGCTGGGCCGCTTCCTGCCCGCCTGGCAGGGCCTGGCCGAACCCGGCCGCGGGGCTGGCGCCCTGCGCGACACGCTGACCCAACTGGAGGGGATCGCCCTGCCCTGGTCCGCCTGGACCACCCACATACTGCCGATGCGGGTGCGCGACTTCTCGCTGGATGCGCTGGACCGCATCACCGCCTCCGGGGAGTTCGTCTGGGTGGGCAGTGGCGCGCTGGGCCAGCGCGACGGACGCATCCGCTTCCTGCGCCGCGAACAGGCGATGGTGCTGCTGGAACCGGAGGCCGATGCCACGGATACCCCCGCCGGCGACGACCCGCTGGCGCAGGCGATCCTGGAGGCCCTGGACCGGCGCGGCGCCTGCTTCTATCTGGAGCTGGAACGCGCGGCCCGCAGCGCACAGCCGGATGCCCGCCAGGACGCGATCGAGGCCGCGATCTGGGACCTGGTCTGGGCCGGGCAGATCACCAACGACACCTTCGCGCCGCTGCGCAGCCTCGGCCAGCGCCGGACCTCCGCGCGCGGCCGGCGGCGACCGGGACAGGGCCTGGCCGGCGGGCGCTGGTCACGGGTCGCCGAGCTGATCGACCCCGGCGTGTCGCTGACCGAGCGCGCCCGCGAACAGGCCGAAAACCTGCTGGCCCGCTACGGCGTAGTCAGCCGCGAGATGGCCCGCGCCGAGGGCCTGCCGGGTGGCTTCGGGCGCGTGTATCCCGTCTACCGCGCGATGGAGGACGCCGGCAAGCTGCGCCGCGGCCACTTCGTCGAGGGCCTGACCGGCGCGCAGTTCGCCCGCGCCGGCGCGGTGGACCGCCTGCGCGCCCTGGAACGCGCGGCCGACGACACCCCCGAACCACAGTGGCTGACAAGCGTCGACCCGGCCAGCCCCTGGGGCCTGCTCCTGCCCTGGCCGCAGCCGCCGGAAGCCGCCGAGGGCCGCCTGCGCCGCGTCGCCGGGGCGCTGATCGCGCTGGCCGGCGGCCAGCCGCTGCTGTACCTGGCCGCCTCCGGCCGCCAGCTGTTCGTCTGGGAGACGATCCCCGGCATCGACACCGGCGAGGCACACGCGGCACTCGTCACCGAGGCGATCCGCCAGCTCGCCACCAGCGGCTGGCTGCCGAAACGCCGCGGCGTGACCATCGAGAGCATCAACGGCGAACCGGCACGCCAGTCCCCGTTCGCCGCTGCGCTGCGCGCCGGCGGCGCCCTGGGCGAGGTGCGCGGCCTGCGCCTGGAACCCCCCGCCGGCCGCCACTAACCCACCTGGCAGGGTGAAGGGCCAGGAAGGGCTTTTCACCACAGAGGGCACAGAGGACACGGAGAGGTTCGGGGCGCGATTAACAGGAAGGTGGGAAGGCAGGAAGAAGGGCTTTCGGGTTGTGGAGGATTGGGCGAAATCCGTCGCAGCGCGACATTCAAACGACCCGTGTCATCCCGGCCGCAGCGGAGTGGAGAGCCGGGATCTATGCGGCCCATCCCGCCCCGCGACGTTCGGACGGACCCCACCGCCGAGATCCCGGATCACCGCAACGCGGTTTCCGGGATAACAAAGGAACGTTGCCGGGCGGGAAAAGGTGGACACCGACCCTGACAACCCTGCGACGTTCTCCGTGGGCTCCGTGCACTCTGTGGTGCAACAAGAAGACGTCAGGAACCGAGAGCCTGGCCCAGCGCGACGAGGAAGGCGTCGTTTTCGTCAGGGCGCCCGACCGTGACGCGCAGGCAGTCGGCGAGCAGGGGATGCGCGCGGCCGACGTCCTTGATCAGGATGCCGGCGTTGCGCAGGGCGGCGAAGCTCGCATGCCCGTGTCCCTCGCGCACCCGGAAGAGGATGAAGTTCGCCTGGCTGGGAAAGACCTGTTCGACGCCCGTCGTGGCCGCCAGGCGCTCGCCCAGGCGGTCGCGTTCGTCGATGATCCCCCGCGCCTGGGCATCCAGTGCCTCGCGATGCTCCAGGGCGAAGGCCACGGAGCGCTGAGTCAGGGTGTTGATGTTGTACGGCAGGCGCAGCCGGTCCAGCGCGTCGATCCAGGCCGGGGTGCCGGCCAGATAGCCGAGCCGAGCGCCGGCCAGCCCCAGCTTGGAGACCGTTCGCATCACCATCAGGCCGTCATCCGCGCCGACCCGCGAGAGGAAGCTGTGGGCGGCGAACGGGGCATAGGCCTCATCGACCACGGTAACCCCCGAATTCGCGTCGACGACCGCCTCCACCGTCGCGGCGTCGTCCAGCGTCCCGGTGGGGTTGTTGGGGTAGGCCAGGAACACCACGGCCGGGTTGTGCTCGGCCATCGCCGCGCGCATCGCCGCGAGATCCAGGGTGAAGTCCGCGTTCAGGGGCACACCAACGAACGGTACGCCCAGCGCCCGGGCCAGCACGCCGTACATCACGAAGGTCGGTTCGGGCGCCAGCACCGGTCGACCAGACCCGGCGATCGCCGTGATCAGGATCTGGATTAGCTCGTCGGAGCCGTTGCCGAACATCAGCCCGGCGGCCTCGGGCACGCCGTGGGCGGCGCGCACCTGCCCGGCCAGGCCCAGCGCCTGGGCATCCGGGTAGCGATTCAGTTGCGGGTCGCGCAGAGCCTCCAGCCAAGCGTCTTCCAGCGCGCCGGGCCAGGGGTGCGGGTTCTCCATCGCGTCCAGCTTGATCAGGCCGGTTGCGTCGGCCACCTGATAGGCCGGCTGCGCCAGCACCTCCGGGCGCATCAGGGCGTCCGGGGTTCGTGTCGAGCGTGCGGTCATCGACTGCGCAGTTCGGCGGATCGCGCGTGCGCGGTCAGGCCCTCGCCGTGCGCCAGCGCGGCGGCGGTCGTGCCGAGCTTCGCCGCGCCCGCGGCCGAGCAGTGGATGATGCTCGAGCGCTTCTGGAAGTCGTACACCCCCAGCGGCGAGGAGAAGCGCGCGGTACGCGAGGTCGGCAACACGTGGTTGGGCCCGGCGCAGTAGTCGCCCAGGGCCTCGGAGGTGTAGCGGCCCATGAAGATCGCGCCGGCGTGACGCAGGCCGGCGTCCAGCATCGCCTGCGGATCGGCCACGGACAGCTCCAGGTGTTCCGGGGCGATGCGGTTGGCGACGGCAACGGCCTCGGCCGAGTCGCGTACCTTCACCAGCGCCCCGCGCTTGTCGAGGCTGGTGCGGATGATCTCGGCGCGCGGCATCTCGGCCAGCAGGCGATCCATGGCCTCGGCGACGCGGTCGAGGAAGGCCGCGTCCCAGGACAGCAGGATGGACTGGGCCTGTTCGTCATGCTCGGCCTGCGAGAACAGGTCGGCCGCGATCCAGTCCGGGTCGGTCTCGCCGTCGCAGACCACCAGGATCTCCGACGGGCCGGCGATCATGTCGATGCCGACCGTGCCGAACACCTCGCGCTTGGCCGCGGCCACGAAGATGTTGCCGGGGCCGACGATCTTGTCCACTGCCGGGATGGTATCGGTGCCATAGGCCAGGGCCGCCACCGCCTGGGCGCCGCCCACGGTGAACACGCGGTCCACCCCGGCCACGGCGGCCGCGGCCAGGACCAGGTCATTCAGTTCGCCACCCGGCGCGGGCACGACCATCACCAGCAACTCGACGCCGGCGACCTTGGCCGGAACGGCGTTCATCAGCACGGAGGACGGGTAGGCCGCCTTGCCGCCGGGCACGTACAGCCCGACGGAATCCAGCGCGGTCACGCGCTGACCGAGGACCGTGCCGTCTTCGTCGGTGAAGTCCCAGTCCTGCATCTTCTGGTGTTCGGCGTACTGGCGGATGCGTGCGGCGGCGGTCTCCAATGCCGCGCGCTGCTCCGGCGGGATCGACTCCAGCGCGGCCTGCAGGCGCTCGTGCGGGATCTCCAGGTCCGCGACCGCAGTGCGCTCGAGACGGTCGAACTTGGCGGTGTAACGCAGCACGGCCGCATCGCCCTCGGCGCGCACCGCGCCCAGGATCTCGTCCACCGCATCACGCACGCCGGTGTCGGCAACGGACTCCCAGGACAGCAGGTGCTCCAGGGCCTGATCGAAATCGGGCTGCTGGGTATCAAGTCGGGCAATGGAGGGCATGATCGGGGTCCTCTGGGCGTTTTCCCTAGGCCGGTACGGCGGTCTTGCGGCGTGCGCGTACGGCGTCCGCCAGCAGGTTCAGGCTGGTATCGGTGTCGTCCCAGCCCATGCAGGCATCGGTAATGCTCTGGCCGTATTTCAGCGGCTTGCCGGGCAGGATGTCCTGGCGGCCGCCGACCAGGTGGCTCTCCAGCATCGCGCCCATGATGCGACGATCGCCGCCGCTGATCTGTTCGGCGAGCGAGCGGGCCACGTCCACCTGGCGCTTCGGATCCTTGCGGCTGTTGGCGTGGCTGCAGTCGACCATCACCATCTCTGGCAGCTCGGCCATGCGCAGCTCCTTGCAGGCCTGTTCGATGCTCGCGGCATCGTAGTTCGGCTGCTTGCCGCCGCGCAGGATGATGTGGCAGTCGTCGTTGCCGGTGGTGGAGAAGATCGCCGAGCGCCCGGCCTTGGTCACCGACAGGAAGTGGTGCGGGCGCGAGGCGGAGCGGATCGCGTCGATCGCCACCCGCAGGCTGCCATCCGTAGAGTTCTTGAAGCCCACCGGGCAGGAAAGCCCGGAGGCCAGTTCGCGGTGCACCTGGCTCTCGGTGGTGCGCGCGCCGATGGCCCCCCAGGCGACCAGGTCCGCGATGTACTGCGGGCTGATCAGGTCGAGGTATTCGGTGGCGGCCGGCATGCCCTTGATCGCCAGATCCCGCAGCAGCCCGCGCGCGACGCGGAGGCCCTTGTTGATGTGAAAGCTGCCGTCCAGGTCCGGGTCGTTGATCAGGCCCTTCCAGCCCACCGTGGTGCGCGGCTTCTCGAAGTACACCCGCATCACGATGTGCAGGGCGTCGGAGAGCTCCTCGCGCAGGCCCTTCAGGCGTTCGGCGTACTCCAGCGCGGCATCCACGTCGTGGATCGAGCAGGGGCCGACGATCACCTGCAGGCGGTCGTCCTCGCCGTGCAGGATGCGATGGCAGGCCTGGCGTGCCTCGAACACGGTGTCGGCGGCCGCGTCGGTGATCGGCAGCTCCTCGCGGACGGTGTCCGGGGCGGACACCTCCTGGATATCGCGGATTCGGAGGTCGTCGGTATCGGCGGTCATGGTGTTCTCGTTACGTCGTCGCGGGCGTGACGGCGTCGCGCAGGCCCTCGATCAGATTTTGAATGGTTCTATGTCTCATCTTCATGGCTGCCTGGTTCACGATCAACCGGGAGCTGATTGGGGTAATCAGTTCCAGCGGCTCCAGGCCGTTGGCCTTGAGGGTGTTGCCGGTATCGACCAGGTCCACGATGTAGTCGGCCAGTCCGACCAGCGGCGCCAGTTCCATCGAGCCGTAGAGCTTGATGATCTCCACCTGGCGGCCCTGCTGGGCGAAATAGTTCTGCGTGATGTTCACAAACTTGGTGGCGATGCGCAGGCGCTGCTGCGGGTCCGGCTGCTGGCCCGGGCGCCCCGCCAGCATCAGGCGGCACTGGGCGATGTGCAGGTCCAGCGGCTCGTACAGCCCCGCGGCCCCATGCTCCATCAGGACGTCCTTGCCGGCCACGCCAATGGATGCCGCCCCGTGCTGCACATAGGTCGGCACGTCGGTCGCGCGCACCACCACGATCTTCACGTCCTCGCGGTTGGTGTCGAGGATCAGCTTGCGCGTCTTGTCCGGATCCTCCAGCAGTTCAATCCCGGCGCTGGCCAGCAGCGGCAGGGTGTCCTTGAGGATGCGGCCCTTGGACAGGGCGATGGTCAGGGCATTGGGGTCCATCATGGGTCAGGCGTTCGTCCGGTTCCGTGTGAGTCGCGTATCAGACCGGCTCGCGACGGATGGTCGCGCCGATCTGGCTCAGTTTTTCCTCGATGCACTCGTAGCCGCGGTCGATATGGTAGATGCGGTCCACCTCGGTCTCGCCCTCGGCCACCAGGCCGGCGATGATCAGGCTGGCCGAGGCCCGCAGGTCGGTCGCCATCACCGGCGCGCCGACCAGCCGTTCCACACCCTCGACGATCGCGGTATTGCCCTCGATCGTGATGTGCGCACCCATGCGCTGCAGCTCCAGCGCATGCATGAAACGGTTCTCGAAGACCGTCTCCACCACCGAGCCGGTGCCCTCGGCGACCGTGTTCAGCACCATCATCTGGGCCTGCATGTCGGTCGGGAAGGCCGGGAACGGCGCGGTACGCAGGTTCAACGCCTTCGGCCGGCGGCCTTCCATGTCCAGTTCGATCCAGTCGGGCCCGGTATCCACGCGGGCACCCGCCTCGACCAGCTTGGCCAGGACCGCGTCCAGTAGCTCCGGGCGGGTGTTGCGGCAGCGCACGCGCCCGCGGGTCACGGCCGCCGCGACCAGGAACGTGCCGGTCTCGATCCGGTCCGGCATCACGTCGTATTCGCAGCCGTGCAGGCGTTCCACACCCTGCACCCGGATAGTGTCGGTGCCGGCGCCCTGGATCTTCGCCCCCATCGCCGTCAGGCAGTCCGCCAGATCGATCACTTCCGGCTCGCGCGCGGCGTTCTCGATCAGGGTCTCGCCTTCGGCCAGGGTCGCGGCCATCAGCAGGTTCTCGGTACCGGTCACGGTGACCTGGTCGAACACCACCCGCGCGCCCTTCAGGCGATCCGCGCGCGCATGGATGTAGCCGCCGTCGACATCGATCTCGGCGCCCAGGGCCTCAAGGCCCCGCAGGTGCAGGTTGACCGGTCGCGAGCCGATCGCACAGCCGCCCGGCAGCGACACCTCGGCCTCGCCGAAGCGCGCCAGTAGCGGCCCAAGCACCAGGATGGAGGCGCGCATGGTCTTCACCAAGTCGTACGGCGCCACGCACTGGGTCAGCGTGGTCGGGTCGACCTCGATGCGCATGCGCTCGTTGACCGTCAGGCTTACGCCCATGCGCCCGAGCAGCTCCATGGTCGTAGTGACGTCCTGCAGGTGCGGGACGTTGCCAATGGTCATTGGCCCGTCCGCCAGCAGGGTGGCGGACAGGATCGGCAACACGGCGTTCTTGGCGCCGGAGATCCAGACCTGACCCTCGAGTCGGCCGCCTCCGGTGATGATCAGCTTGTCCATGGGGTGCCCGGATTCACCGCCGGACCGACCGTGGTCCGGCGAAACGCGCCATGATAACGAATCCGCGCGCCACACGCCCGCCCGGCTGGCCGCAGCGCCGCCCGGAGGGGGTCAGGCCAGCGCTCGGGCGGCCGAGTCGGTGACGATGTTTTCGAGGTCATACAGCTCGAGCAGCGGCCGCAGGGCGTCCGGGATCGGCTCGAAGACCAGGGTCCGCCCCTGCTCGCGAGCCCGGCGCCACAGGATCACCAGAAACGCGACCCCGGCGCTGTCGATGCGGCCGACCTGCTCCAGATCCACCCGCGCATGTTCCGGGAGCGCAGCGGTCAGTTCGCGCGCCCGCGCATCCAGCGCGGCCACGGTCGTGAAATTCAGAGGACCTTCCAGCACCAGTCCCCCGGCATCCGCCCGGATGCGGGCGTCGCTCACCGCTCCTGCCCGTTGCTGGCGGCGTTGATGTCGCCCACCGCGTCTTCGATCAGGTCTTCGTCGCCATCTTCCAGGCGCTCGATCAGGGCATCCAGGCCGCCCCGATTGATCTCCTCGTTGAAGCGGGTACGGAAGTTGCCGACAAAGCTCAGCCCCTCGGCCTCGACATCAAACACCTTCCATTCGCCATTGACCGGACGCAGGCGATAGTTCACCTGGATGTTCGACTGCCCGGACCCCATGACCACCTCGGTGGCCACCACCGCCATGCGGTCGTCCTGCCGCGAACGGCGCTCGATCACGCGCACGTCCTTGTCGAGGTGATCGCCCAGCTGCACGCCATAGGCCTTGAGCAGGGTCTCCGTAAAGGCCTCGGTAAAACGGGTGCGCTGCTCGCTGGAGGCCTCGCGCCAGTGGCGGGCCAGCACCAGACGGGCCATGCCATCCACATCCACGTTGGGCAGGATCTTGTCCTTGATCACACCGATCACGAACTCGGGATCCTCCTGGGCGCGCGTCTCGTCGGCGCGCAGGATCTCGTAGACCTCGTCGATCGACTGCTGGATGAGTTCGGACGGACTGCCCGCCTGTACCTTCGCCGACATCACCAGCAACAGGGCCAGCAGCGCCAGCGGCAGGATTCGCATCGATTCACGCAACCATTTCATGTCTCTTTGCTCCGGGTTGAGGACCATCAGTCACTCCCCATGTTGGTCAAGAAGCGGCCGATGAGGTTCTCCAGCACCAGCGCGGACTGGGTAAACATCAGCTCGTCACCATCGCGCAGGGTGTCATAGTCCCCGCCCGGCTCCAGGGCAATGTACTGCTCGCCCAGCAGCCCCGCGGTGTGGATCGCCGCCTGGGTGTCCAGCGGCAGGTAGTCGTGCTCGGAGCGAATCGCCAGAACCACCTCGGCACGGAAACGATCCGGGTCGTAGCGGATATCCGCCACACGCCCGATGCGCACGCCGGAGACGGTCACCGGCGCGCGCGCCTTGAGCCCGCCAATGTTGTCGAAATAGCCTGTCACCGTGTAGGTGTCGCGGTCGTGGTAGTCCGTCACGTTGCTGACCTGGACGGCCAGATAGAACAGCGCGCCAATGCCCAGAAGCACGAACACACCGACCGCCAGCTCGAAGAAACGCATCTTCATTCTTGCCACCTGCTAGGGAACTCCGATTTCAGTGCTTCCCCGGGGAAGCACCGGTTGGATCAGCCCGTACCGAACATCAGGCCGGTCAGGATGAAGTCGAGGCCCAGGACCGCCAGCGAAGAGATCACGACGGTCTGGGTGGTCGCGCGCGAGATGCCCTCCGAGGTCGGCTGGGCATTGAAGCCCTGGAACACCGCGATCCAGGTCACGACGAAACCGAACACGATGCTCTTGATGACGCCGGAGAGGACATCCTCGTTCCAGTCAGTCACCGCCTGCATCTGCGAGAAATAGGCCCCGCTGTCGACCCCCAGCAGGCCCACCCCGACCAGATAGCCACCCATCACGCCCACCGCGCTGAAGATCGCCGCCAGCAGCGGCATGGACACGAACCCGGCAACGAAGCGCGGGGCAAAGATCCGGCGGTACGGGTTCACCGCCATCATCTCCATCGCCGACAGCTGTTCGGTGGTCTTCATCAGGCCCAGCTCCGCGGTCAGCGCGGACCCGGCACGCCCGGCGAACAGCAGCGCGGTCACCACCGGGCCGAGCTCGCGCACCAGCGACAGCGCCACCACACCCCCCAGGGCCTCGGCCGCACCGAAATTCACCAGCGTGATGTAGCCCTGGTAGCCCAGCACCATCCCCACGAACAGGCCGGAGACCACGATAATCAGCAGCGAACGCACGCCCACCGAGTGAATCTGGACCACGGTCAGCCCGAACCGGCGCAGCACCACATCGAGGCTGGCCAGCACCCGCAGCAGGAACACGAACGCGCGGCCGAACACCTCCAGCGCGTTCAGCGAACTGCGGCCGAGGGAGGCAATCGCGTCAATCATCGCGGCGCTGCCCCAGCAGGTCGTCGCGGTAGGAGGACCCGGGATAGTGGAACGGCACCGGCCCATCCGGACGGCCCTGCAGGAACTGGGCGCTCCAGTCGGAAGCGCGTGCCTCCAGCTCGTCCGGCGCCCCGGCGTCCACCACCTGTCCGCCCGCGATCAGCACCACCTGATCGGAGATGGCCATGGCCTCCGCAACATCGTGCGACACCAGCACGCTGGTCAATCCCAGGCTCTGGTTGGTCCGACGGATCAGGCTCACGATCTGCCCCATGGTGATCGGGTCCAGCCCGGTGAAGGGCTCGTCGTACATGATCAGATCCGGGTCCAGAGCGATCGCGCGCGCCAGCGCCACCCGCCGGGCCATGCCACCGGACAGCGAGGCCGGGTCCAGATCCCGCGCGGCGCGCAGGCCCACCGCCTCCAGCTTCAGCAGCACCAGGGTCTGCAGCACGTCTTCCGGCAGATCGGTGTGCTCGCGCAGCGGGAAGGCCACATTCTCGAACACCGACAGGTCGGTCAGCAGCGCGCCACTCTGGAACAGCATGCCCATGCGCTTGCGCAGCGCGTACAGGCGGCGGGTGGAGAGCCTGGCCACCTCCTGGCCATCGACCCAGATGCGCCCCCGGTCCGGGCGCAACTGTCCCCCGATCAGGCGCAGCAGGGTCGTCTTGCCGCTGCCGCTGGGGCCCATCACGGTCGTCACCTGACCGCGCGGGATACGCATCGACAGGTCGTCGAAGATCACCTTGCGCCCGCGCCGAAAACACAGGTTCTCGATAACAATGTGCGGACTGTCTGCGACGGGCGACTCGGCCACGCGCGCTCCTCGGCGTTCAAAATTCGGGACCATGGAGTCTGGCGCCCGCCCGTGGGCCCGTCAAACTTCCGGACCGCAGGTGTCCGGGCCGGGGCGCGGCATACAGCGGGTCGTCAGGGCGCGACCGATCGCGGCGCCGGAGAAAACCACGGAATCACCCGTTCCCCAGCAACGCGGCAATGGTGCGAAAGTCGGACAGCCGCTCCGGCCGCGCCCGCAGAAACACCGGGGTTTCGCCGGCTCCGTCTGCGCGCCCCGAGGCCTCGATCAGGGCCTCGACCAGCGCCCGCCAGCCGGGCGCATCCAGCCCGCTTTCCGGCGTGACCTGCCACGCCCCGCCGCCCGCCGCGCCCATGGGCGCGTGAAACCAGGCCGTCTCCGCGCGTGCCAGCGATCGCGCCTCGCCCGCGCCGTACACGATCAGGCGTCCGAGTCCGGCACACTCGAGCGCGTCGCGGATCGCCACCACCTGCGCCGGCTCCATCGGCCCCGGCGCGACCGCCTGCAGGCACTCACCCACGGCATCAGCCAGCGCCTGCACCTGCGCCGCACCCGCCTCGGGCGCCAGATCCTGCGGCCAATCGACGGTCAGCCGCAGCTTCGAAGGCACCGCCTCGGCCCAGTCCCCGAATATCGGATCGGGCGAAGTCCAGACCGCAGCCGGCAACAGCAGGCGACTGTGATAATGGGTGTAGTACTCCAGCTGCCAGTCCTGCGGCAGGTCCTCGGGGAAGAACCCCTCCCACCAGTCTTCGCCGGGCGCGGCCACACCGGCTGCCTGCAACCGGGAAGATATTGTTGCTGCCTGGGTCATGCGTCCTCCGTTGTCCCCACAACCGCGGTCCGGGTCGCTTGTATCGCGCCCGGGCGCGCGGCACAGTTGGCGCCATGCGTTTTGACCTGTTCCATGAACTCTCGGTGCCGGACTTCCTGCAGACCTCCGAATCGGAGGTGCTGGAGAACACCCTGCGCCTGTGGGAACAGGCCGACCGTCTCGGCTACGGCACCGCCTGGCTGGTGGAACACCACCTGATGCCGGAATTCTCCCACAGCACCGCGCCGGATCTGGTCCTGGCCGCGGCCAGCCAGCGCACCGAACGGCTGCGTCTGGGGCTGGGCGTGGTGCCCCTGCCCTACCATCATCCACTGCGGGTCGCGCAGCGGGTCGGCATGCTCGACCAGCTCTCCGGCGGGCGCCTGGACGTGGGCATCGGGCGCGGTTTTTCGCCGCGCGAATATGCCACATTCGGCGCCGAAATGAGCGAGTCCCGCGCGCGGGTCGACGCCGGACTGGATGCGCTGCGCCAGGCCTTCGCCACCGGCCGGATCACCCAGGACGGCCCGTTCCATCATCTGGACGACGTGCCGGTGATGCCGCGCCCGCTGCAGGACCCGCACCCGCCGATCTGGACCGCGGCGGTCAGTCCGGAGTCCTTCACCTGGGCCGCCGAGCAGGGTATCGGGGCGCTGGCGGGTCCGTTCAAGCCGTGGCAGATGATCCGCGAGGACATCCGCCTGTACCACGAAGCCTGGGACACATCGCGCACCGACATCGCCCACCCGCCGCGCGTCGGGATGACCCTCGGGGTGCTGTGCCTGCCCGACGGCAAGCGCGCACGGCGCGAGGCCAAGCCCGCGTTCGAATGGTTCTATCGCCATATGTTCCAGCAGACCCTGCCGGTGCTGGAGCGCCTGATCGAGGGCTACGACTATTACCGTTCGCTGGGCCGTTTCCGCCACCTGGTCAAGGCCGGGATCAACCTGAAGATCCTCGACATGCTGGGCATGACGCTGGTCGGCACGCCCGCCGAGTGCCGCGAGCGCATCGAGAAGCTGCGCGCGGCTGGCGTCGATCAGGTCCTGCTGGCCTTCGGGGCCGGGGCCGTACCCCACGAGTTGGCCGTGGAATCCATGCAGTGTTTTGCCGAGGAGGTCATGCCGACCTTCTCCGACCCCGTCATCGCGCCCGCCCGCGTTGCCACCTAGATCCATGCGCGTCATCGTGACCGGCGCCGCGGGGCGCCTTGGGCAGGCGCTGCTGCCCGCCCTTGCGCGCACACCCGAAATCCGGGAAGTCCACGCCCTCGACCGCACCGCCCCGACACTGCCCGCCCCGGACGCGAGTGCTCACTGCAGCGCCCGCGTCCTCGAGCTGAGCCGGGTCGAGGCCGCGGATCTGGACGCGGCGGATACCCTGATTCATCTCGCCTTTCAACTGATGGGCGGTCACGGCGGACGCCGTCGGCATGACCGCGCCTGGGTACGCGAACAGAACGTCGCCGTCAGTGAACGGGTCTTCCGGACCGCCGTGGCCGCCGGTGTCCGACACCTGGTGTTCCTGTCCAGCGCCGCCGTCTATGGCCCCTGGCCGGACAGTCCGCAACCACTGTCCGAGGACCACCCGACGCGCCCCCGCTTCCCCTATGCCGAGGACAAGGTGGCGGTGGAACAGGCCCTGCTGGCCGTCGGCCGCGACCACCCCGAATGCCGCGTGACCATCCTGCGCCCGCCCGCCATCGTGGGTCCGCACGCCCACCCGCTGCTGCAGCGTATCGCCCGCGGTCGGCTGTACCCCGCGGGGGCGGAACAGCCGGTGCAGATCCTGTGGGAAGAAGATGCCGCCGCCGCCATCGTGGGCAGCGTGATCACCCGGGCTGCGGGGGTCTTCAATCTGGGTGCAGAACCGGCCTGGACACTGCGCGCAATGGCTCGCCACGGGCGACGCTGGGGCATCCCGGTCCCGCTCGGGCTGATCCGCGGGCTGCACCCCCTGGCGTGGCGTTTGAGCGCAGGTGCCGGCGACCCCGGCTGGGTCCGCGGCCTGGATGGCCCCCTGGTGCTGGACTGCAGCCGGGCACGCGCGGCCTTTGGCTGGACGCCCGCGGTCACCACCGCCGAATGCCTGGAGCGGCTGCGCCGCTGAAACAGTGTCCCGATCCGCTACAATCGCGACCTGACCGTTCCGGGACCCGTCTGCCCCATGGCACTACCCATCGCCGCCGTCATCGTCGGCCTGATCCTGCTGACCTGGAGCGCCGACCGCTTCGTGTTCGGGGCGTCCGCCTTTGCCCGCGGTGTCGGGGTCAGCCCGCTGATCATCGGCCTGACCATCGTCGCCTTCGGCACTTCGTCCCCGGAGATCGTGGTCTCGGTACTCGCCAGCGTGCAGGGCAATCCTGGCCTCGCGGTCGGCAATGCGATCGGCTCGAATATCGCCAATATCGCCCTGGTGCTGGGGGCTGCGGCACTGGTCACACCGCTGGCGATCGGGCGCGGCATGGTCCGGCGCGAACTGCCGATCCTGCTGCTGGCCAGCTTTGGCGTACTGCTATTGCTGGCCGATGGCGAGCTGGGACGGCTGGAGGGCTCTGCCCTGCTGGCGGGGCTCGTGGCCTTCACCGCCTGGATGGCGATCAGCGCGCGGCGCGCACCACCGCCCGGAGACGACACCCCGGAGGTGGTACGCGGCATGGTCGAGACCATCCCGGACACGACCCGAACGGGACCGGCGGTGGCCTGGATGGTCCTGGGTCTGCTGCTTCTGCTGGTCAGCAGCCAGATGCTGGTCTGGGGTGCGGTGGAGATCGCCGGACAGCTGGGGGTCAGCGACCTGGTCATCGGCCTGACCATCGTCGCGGTCGGCACCAGCCTGCCCGAACTCGCCACCTCGGTGGTCGCCGCGTTCCGCCGCGAGGCCGGACTGGCCATCGGCAACGTGGTCGGGTCCAACCTGTTCAACCTGCTGGCCGTGCTGGCGGTACCGGCCCTGATCGCGCCGCTGGCAATCGACGCCGAGGTTCTGGCGCGCGACTATCCGGTGATGCTGGCGCTGACGGTGATCCTGTTTCTGATCGCCCTGGGCCGGCGCGGGCAGATCCTGCGCTGGCAGGGCGCCCTTCTCCTCACAGCCTTCGCGGGCTACCTTGTTTATTTGGGAATTACAGTAACGGCATGAACTTCAACCCTGAAACCACCCGCAACCTGGCACTGGCCGTCCTCAATGACGAGGCCGAGGCCGTGCGCAATCTCGCCCAGCGTATCGACGACAGCTTCCTCGATGCCTGCCGCCACATCCTCGAGTGCAAGGGCCGCGTGATCGTGACCGGCATGGGCAAGTCCGGCCATATCGGCAGCAAGCTGGCCGCGACCCTCGCCTCCACCGGCACCCCCGCGTTCTTCGTGCACCCCGGGGAGGCCAGCCACGGCGACCTCGGGATGATCACCCGCGAGGACGTAGTCATCGCGCTGTCGAACTCCGGGGAGACCGACGAGATCCTGACCATCCTGCCGCTGATCCGGCGCCTGGGCGTGCCGCTGATCGCGATGACCGGCAACCCCGGCTCGCGCCTGGGCGCCGATGCCACCGCGCACCTGGACGTCAGCGTCGAACGCGAGGCCTGCCCGCTGGGTCTCGCCCCCACCTCAAGCACGACCGCCGCGCTGGCGATGGGCGACGCCCTTGCCGTCGCGGTGCTGGACGCGCGCGGCTTCACCGCCAACGACTTTGCCCGCTCGCACCCCGGTGGCCGCCTCGGACGCCGGCTGCTGGTGCACGTCGCCGACATCATGCACACCGGCACCGCGATCCCGCGCATTGGACCGGACGCCGCACTGAAGGACGCCCTGTTCGAGATCACCCGCAAGGGGCTCGGGCTGGTGATCGTGACGGGCGACGACGACCGCATCCAGGGCGTGTTCACCGATGGCGATCTGCGCCGCACCCTGGACGCCGGACACAGCCTGGATGGCCTGACCATCGGCGCCGCCATGACCACCGGCGGCCACACCGCGCAGCCCGACTGGCTGGCGGTCACGGCACTCGAGACCATGGAGAGCCGCCGCATCAACGCCCTGCCCGTCACCGACGGCGACCAGCGCCTGGTCGGCGTCATCAACATGCACGATCTGCTGCGCGCGGGGGTGGCCTGATGAACCTCGACGCGGCCACCCTGCGCATCCGCCAGCAGGCCGTGCGCCTGCTGATCCTGGACGTGGACGGCGTGCTCACCGACGGCAGCCTGTTCCTGGGTGATGGCGGCGAGCAGTACAAGGCCTTCAACAGCCGCGACGGTCACGGTATCCGCCTGGCCCTGGACGGCGGCCTCGACATCGCCATCCTGACCGGCCGCACCTCCGGCGTGGTCGAACACCGCATGCGTGACCTCGGCGTGGAACACCTGATCCAGGGCCGGCGGGACAAGGGCGAGGCGCTGCACGAACTGCTGCAGCGCACCGGCCACGACCCGGCCGCAGCCGCCTTCATGGGCGACGACATCGTTGACCTGCCGGCCATGCAGCGTGTCGGGCTGGGGATCGCGGTAGCGGATGCCCATCCGCTGGTGCGCCAGCACGCGCAGTGGGTGACCACCGCCAGCGGCGGCCGCGGCGCCGTGCGCGAGGCCTGCGAGGCCCTGCTGGCCGCGCAGGGCCAACTGGACGCGCTGCTCGACACCTACCTGAACGGATGAGCAGGGGATTGCGCCGCCCGGTCCTCGCCGCGCTGACCACCCTGGCCGTGCTCGCGGCCCCGGCGCAGGCGGAAACGGAGGAAGCCGTGGCCCGTATCGAACCGCCCGCGGACACGGTGACCCTGCAGATCGACGGCTTCACCCTGCACGCCACCGGCGCCGACGGCGAGCCGACCCACCGCCTGCGCGGTTCGCGCCTGCGCGAATTCGGGCGCGACGGCCCGCAGTGGATCGATGATCCCGAGCTGGATCTGTACGCCGAGGGCACGATCCAGTGGCACTGGACCGCGCCCGCCGCGCTGCACCAGCCGGACGCGCAGACCCTCGACACCGTCGGGCCGACCCGCGGCCGGCAGCCGGCCCACGGTGAACGGGTGGAAACCGTGATCGACTCCAGCGATGTGCGCATCGCCACCGAGACCATGGTCGCGACCTCGGAGGCGCGCTCGACCCTGACCCAGCCCGGGCTGTTCCAGCGCGGCACCGGCCTGCGCGTGGACTCGCGAGCGGATACCATAGAGCTGTTCCATGACGTGTACTCGCTCTACAGCGAGACGAGCGAGGAGGACCGCCCGCATGATGTCGACCCGCGTTAGGCGCCGGACACGCCCTGCCATGATGGCCGTGGCGGCCAGCCTGTGGCTGGGCTTCCTCGCGGCGCCAGTGGCGGCGCAGCAGAGCACCGGTACGGCGCTGCCGGTGGAGATCACCGCGGATCGCGCGGAAATGGACGAACGCCGAGGGATCGGAACTTACACCGGCGATGTCATCGTGATCCGCGGCGACATGACGCTGGAGGCGGATACCGTCTACGTGCGCACCCGCGACCGGCGGCCCTACGAGATGGAGGCCCACGGCGAGCCCGCGCGCCTGGAGTCCCCGGACCCGGAAACCGGCGCCATGCGCATCGCCACCGCCCTGCGCATCGACTACCTGCTGGACGAGGACCGCATGATCCTCACCGACCAGGCCCATGTGGTGACCCCCAGCGAGGAGGCTCGCGGCAAGCGCATCACCTATGACCTCAACACCGACGTGATCGAGGCCGAACGCGGCGAAGGGGAAGGCGAACGCGTGCGCATCACCATCCAGCCCCGCGACCAGGAATGACCGCCACGGCTGCTCCTCCCGCCAGCGCACCCGCGGATGGCCGCCTGACCGGGCGCGAACTGACCAAGCGTTATGGTCAGCGCACCGTGCTGGACCGCGTGGATGTGGATCTGGCACCCGGAGAGGTGGTCGGCCTGCTGGGCCCGAACGGTGCCGGCAAGACCACCTGCTTCTACAGCCTGGTCGGGCTGATCCGCCCCAACGCCGGCCGCATCACCCTGGGCGAGCACGACATCACCCGCGCGCCCATACATGTGCGCGCCCGCGCCGGTCTCGGTTACCTGCCGCAGGAGGCCTCGATCTTCCGGCGCCTGAGCGTATGGGACAACCTGCAGGCGGTGCTGGAGCTGCGGCCCGGACTGGACCGTCACGAGCGCCGCCGCATCGGCGATGCCCTGATCGAGGAGTTCCAGCTGGAGACCGTACGTCACAGCCCCGGGATCGCCCTGTCCGGCGGCGAGCGCCGGCGTGCGGAGATCGCCCGCGCCCTGGCCGGAGACCCGCGCTTTATCTGTCTGGACGAGCCCTTCGCCGGCGTGGACCCGATCTCGGTGGGCGACATCCAGGCAGTGATCGGCCACCTCGCCGCCCGCGGGATCGGCGTGCTGATTTCCGATCACAACGTCCGCGAGACCCTCGGCATCTGCCACAGGGCCTATATTCTGAGCGAGGGACGCCTGCTGGCCGCCGGGACACCGGAAGAGCTGCTGGCCGATCCCCAGGTGCGCCGGGTCTATCTCGGCGAGAACTTCCGGCTGTGATGTCGGCCCGTTCGCCCTCCCGCCACTGCACAAGACCCGGGACAGGCATTAGGATTCCAATCATGGTCACCCAGGGCCCCAATACGCGATGCTGAAACCCGGCCTCAATCTACAGCTGGGTCAGACGCTCACCATGACCCCACAGCTGCAACAGGCCATCCGCCTGCTGCAGCTGTCCACCCTTGAACTGCAGGCGGAGATCCAGCAGGCGCTGGAGAGCAACCCCATGCTCGAACAGGTGGAGGACGAGGACGACATGGCCGCGACCGAGCGCCTGGACGCGGAGGGCGAGGTGGTAGAAGGCGACCGCATGGAGGCCACCACCACCAGCGATGACGTAATCCCCGAGGAACTGACCACCGACAGCCGCTGGGACGACATCTACGAACCGCCGCCCGCCCCCAAGGGCGTGGATGACCGCGACCCGCTGGAAAACACCAGCGACGACGACGGCGAAGGCTTGCAGGACCACCTTCTGTGGCAGCTGCATCTGAGCCACCTGACACCACGCGACCAGCGTATCGGCGCGGCCCTGATCGACGCGATCAGCCCCGATGGCTATCTCGAAGGCGACCTCGAGACCCTGGCCGAGACCATCAGCCGCGGCGAGGAAGAACCCGTCGGCGCGGACGAGGTCGAGGCGGTCCTGCACTGGATCCAGCAATGCGACCCGCTGGGCGTGGGCGCGCGCAACCTGCGCGAGTGTCTGGAGATCCAGCTGCGCGAACTGACCCCGGACGCCCCCGCCCGCGAGGCCGCCCGGGCGATCCTGAAACACGGCATGGACAGCCTGGGCAAGCGCGACTACAAGGCCCTGCAGCGCCAGTCCGGGGTGCGTGACCCGAACGAGCTCGCACGCGCCCTGGACCTGATCCGCACCCTTAATCCGCGCCCGGGCGCCCAGATCAGCACCAACACCTCGGAATACGTGGTGCCCGATGTCTACGTGCGCCACAGCCAGGACGGCTGGCGGGTGGAACTGAACCCGGATATCGCCCCGCGCATCCGCATCAACGATCTCTACGCCGGCATGGTCCGCCAGGTTGCGGATGCCCGCGACAGCGCCTTTATGCGCGACCAGCTGCAGGAGGCACGCTGGTTCCTGAAGAGCCTGCACAGCCGCAACGACACCCTGCTGCGCGTCGCCGAGGCCATCGTCCAGCGCCAGCAGGGCTTCTTCGAACACGGCGAGGTCGCGATGCAGCCACTGATCCTGCGCGACATCGCGGAGATCCTGGAAATGCACGAGTCGACCATATCCCGCGTGACCACACAGAAGTACATGCATACCCCGCGCGGGGTGTTCGAATTCAAGTATTTCTTCTCCAGCCACGTCGGCACTCACGATGGTGGCGAGTGTTCCGCCACCGCCATCCGTGCCATGATTCGCGAATTGATCGGCGACGAACCACCGACCAAGCCGCTGAGCGATGCCCGGCTCGCCCAGATCCTTGCGGATCGGGGCATCAACGTCGCACGACGCACCGTAGCCAAGTACCGCGAGGCCATGCACATACCTTCATCCAGCGAACGCCGGCAGATGGCCTCCATGCCCACCGGCCACAAGTAACCAAGGAGCCTTGACCATGCAGATCAACCTGACCGGCCACCATGTGGACCTCACCGATGCCCTGCGCGACTACGTCAACGAGAAGTTCGCGAAGCTGGAACGCCACTTCGACAAGGTCATCGACGTGCACGTCGTGCTGACCCACGAGAGGAACCAGACCCAGCACAACAAGGCCGAGGCGAATCTGCAGGTCAGCGGCAACCACATCCACGCCGAGGCCTCCCACGAAGACATGTACGCCGCGATTGACGGGCTGATCGACAAGGTCGATCGCCAGCTGATCAAGCACAAGGAAAAGATCAAGGATCACCACCGCGCCGAAGGCGCCCAGCGCAACCGCGAGCAGGCCTCCTGATCCATGTCGATTGCCGAGCTGATCACCGCCGAACGCATCCGCCTGGAGCCCGAATGCTCCAGCCAGAAGCGGGCGCTGGAAACCCTTGCGGAGCTCCTCGCCACCGGCGGTGACACCGCAGAACCGGGCAGCGGTGCGATCTTCGAAGCCCTGTCCGCCCGCGAAAAACTGGGCTCCACCGGACTCGGCCACGGGGTTGCGATACCCCATGGCCGCCTGGCGGGGCTGGGAGCGCCACGCGTCGCCGTGCTGCGTCTGGAAAGCGGGGTCGATTTCGATGCCATGGACCACGAGCCCGTGGATATCCTGATCGCGCTCCTCGTGCCGGAGGACGCCACCGGCGACCACCTCGAGCTGCTGGCACAACTGGCCCGCGGCCTGTCCCAGCCGGACACCATCGCCGCCCTGCGCCGGGCCGAGGACGTTACGGCGCTGGAACAGGAACTCGTCCGCGGCTTCAGCGCAGGTTGAGCCCGTGATCGTCGCCCCCCGCCGAACCCGCCGCCCCGCGGACCCGGCAAACACCGTACCGGCACAACCATGAACGAGTCCCTGGGAGAAGGCGGGATCGCCCGCGACATCACCGTGGACAGCCTGATCCAGGCAATGGGCAGTCGTCTGGATCTGCGCTTCGTGCATGGCGAACGCACTGCACCCGATCGCAAGCTGGTCGGCGAGGACGGCGACGACCTGCCGCTGGCCGGCCACCTCAACCTGATCCGCCCCAATCGTATCCAGGTCATCGGGGACTTCGAGGCCCGCTACATCAACAGCCTGGGTCAGCAGCAACGCCTCGACCTGATTCTCGAGATGTCCCGCACTGGTACCACCGCGGTGATTTTCGCGGAGGACACCTGCCCGTTCTCGGAGATGCCCGACGCCCCGCAGGCGGCCCTGCCGCTGATCCTGTGCTCCAGCACCAGCAGCCACGAGATCATCGCGCTGCTGCGCTACTTCCTGCAGCAGCGGCTGGCGCACTTCGAGGTTCGCCATGGCGTGTTCATGGAGATCCTCGGGATCGGGGTGCTGATCAGCGGGGCCTCCAGCGTCGGCAAGAGCGAAGTCGCCCTGGAACTGGTTTCGCGCGGGCATCGGCTGATCGCCGACGATGCCCCGGAATTCGCGCGTATCGCCCCGGATATCGTGCGCGGACACTGCCCGGCCCTGCTTCAGGACCTGCTCGAGGTGCGCGGCCTGGGGGTGCTCAACATCCGCGCGATGTACGGCGATTCGGCGATCAAGGGCGGCAAGTACCTGCGCCTGATCATCGACCTGCGCGATCATGGCGAGCCGTCGCCGGTGCCGGACGATCGCCTGAACGGCCGGCGCGGCGAGATCGCCATCCTCGGGCTGCGCATCCCGCTGATCAGCCTGCCGGTTGCCCCCGGACGCAACATCGCGGTGATGATCGAGGCCGCGGTACGCAACCACATGTTGCACATGCAAGGCTACATCGCCGGCGACGATCTGCGGGCGCGTCAGCGACGCCAGATGAGCGGTGCGGCGGAAGAACCACCCTACCATCGCGCGATACCCACCACGACCGTCCCCAACCCCGATCCGGAGGGCTGAACGCCCGATGCGTCTGTTGATCGTCAGTGGCCTGTCCGGCTCCGGCAAGACCGTCGCCCTGCATACCCTCGAGGATGCCGGCTACTTCTGCGTGGACAACCTCCCGCTGCCCCTGCTGCGGGATCTGATCGAGCAGGTCCGCCACGGCCACTACGATACCGAAGGCGATCGCCACCTCGCCGTGGGCGTGGATGTACGCTCGGGCCTGGAGGCCCTGCGCGGCTTTGGCGACCTGTTGCGCGTGCTGCGCGCGGAAGGGCTCCAGGTGGAGGTCCTGTTCCTGCAGGCGGCCAGCGACGTCCTGCTGCGCCGCTATCACCTCACGCGACGCCGCCATCCGCTGGCGCGGGATGGCCTTCCGCTGGTGGAGGCCATCGATCGCGAACGCGAGTGGCTGGGGCATGTGGCGGCCGAGGCCGACCTGACCGTGGATACCTCGCGCCTTTCGATGCACGACCTGGCGCGAACCCTGCGCGACCGCATGGGCGAGCGCGGCGAGCACGAGCTGTCCCTGCTGTTCCAGTCCTTCGGCTTCAAGCATGGCGCCCCGATGGATTCCGACTTCGTCTTCGACGTGCGCTGCCTGCCCAACCCCTATTACGAGCGCGAACTGGCCGACCTGACCGGCCGCGACCAGCCGGTTTGCGAGTTCCTCGAAGGACATGCGGAGGTCGCGGCAATGTTCGACAGTATCCAGGGTTTCCTCGCGCAGTGGCTGCCTCGTCTGCTGGAGGACCATCGCAGTTACGTAACGGTCTCGATCGGCTGCACCGGTGGCCGACACCGTTCGGTATACCTGGTCGAACGCCTTGCGGGGGCGTGGCGGGACCGGGAACATGTTACTGTTAGCACCCGTCACCGCGAGCTGGGCAAGCAGTAACCACGGAATGCGGGCACAAGTCCCTACGAAACCCGCAATTGGAGCAGATCCATGGGCGTTGGTCTCATCCTGATCACGCATCAAAATCTGGGCGACACCCTCTTGCAGACCGCGCACAGCATGCTTGGCGCCCTGCCCGATGACTGCGAGTCCATGGCGATGTCCCAGAACGACGACCCCGACGAGGTCCTGGCCCGCGCCCGCGAGCGCCTGACGACCCTGGACAGTGGCTCCGGAGTGCTGATCCTGACCGATATGTTCGGCTCTACCCCCTCCAATGTTGCCAGCCGAGTGGCTCGCGGCGCCAACGCGCGCGTGATCGCCGGGATCAACCTGCCGATGCTGGTCCGCGTGCTCAACTATCAGCACCTCCCGCTGACCGAACTGGTCAACAAGGCCCTGTCCGGCGGGCATGACGGAATCCTTCTCTGCGACCAGGAGTGCAGCGATGCCGCAGCGCGTAGTCCCCATCGTTAATCGTCTGGGGATGCATGCTCGCGCGGCGGCCAAGTTCGTGGGACTGGCCAGCCAGTATGCCGCGGATGTGACCGTCTCCCGGAACCAGCAGGAAGTGAACGGCAAGAGCATCATGGGCGTGATGATGCTGGCCGCCGCCCAGGGCAGCGAGGTCACCATCACCACCGAAGGCGCGGATGCGCAGGAGGCGCTCGAGGCCCTCACCGAACTGGTCGGAGACCGCTTCGGCGAAGAGGCCTGAGCCGCCCGGCCCGGTTCCGGGTCACCGCACGAACCCGCCCCGCCCTGCCCGCTTTACCCCGGCACCGATCCCAATCCCGCGAGTCCAGTCTGCTCGAGCTTGCGCTCGGCCAGCCGCACGGCGCTCCGCAAGGCCTGCTCCGGCGGCCCCCCGGACACCAGGGCATGGATCAGGCCGGCGTTGAAGGTATCGCCCGCCCCCACACTGTCGACCACCCGTAATCCGGGCGTCGGCGGGCAGTGATGCAGCTGCCCGCGCGCCACCAGCCAGGCCCCGGCCGCGCCCGCAGTCACCGTCAGGATGCGATCCGGAAAACGCTCCGCGAGGGCGGTCACGGCGGATGCCGGGGTGTCCGCGATGGTCGCGGCCCATGCACGCGAGAGCATGATCACGTCGGCGTACCGCATACAGGCGTCGAGGCCCGCGCGCGGCTTCTCCAGCTCCAGAGAAATTGGCTGATCGACAATCTCCGCTCGTGCACTGGCGAGGATCCTGGCCAGCTCCGGGGGGTTGCGGCCCTCGAAGTGCAGCCAGTCGTATTCGGGCCACGGGACGGCTGCCAGATCGGTCGCTGACAGCTCCGGCAGATCACGGTGATGGACGATAGTGCGGCTGCCGGTTTCCTGCGAGCGCAGGATATGGGAGGTCGGGGTGGCGCCCGGGTGCCGCACGCAGGCATCCAGTTCCAGCCCCAGCCCCTGCAGGCGATCGACCAGGGCGTTCCCGGATGCGTCCTCCGCGATCACCGCCGCCAGTCCGGCCCGATGCCCGAACTGCGCGAGAATGGTGGCGGTATTGGTGGCGTTGCCACCCGGTTGCGTGCTGCTCGCCCGGGCCCGGATCTCGGCATCTTCCGGCGGGTAGCCGGCGATATCGAGGGTGTGGTCGAGCGTGACGATGCCAGTGGCGAGAATACGCGCCATGCCGACTCCTGAGCGTGGGGGCACACCATTCTGGCGGTTCCGACCCGCCAGGTCACGCTCCTGTGGACACGCTGATGAATGATCACTGCATCCACAGGCCCGGCACATTCGTCAGCACGGGCCGGGCCTGCGACAATACCCGTTCCGCCCAAGCGCAGCTTTGCCCATGGCCACCTTTCCCTCCCCCGATTCCGTCGAAACCGCCTTCTACGAGGCCTTTCAGGCCGGAGACGCCGACGGCATGCGCGAGATCTGGCACGACAGCGCGGAGTGCGTGTGCATCCATCCCGGCGGTGAGCGCCTGCAGGGGACGGACGTGATCCTCGAGAGCTGGGAAGACATCCTGCCGGGCATGCGCGGCGTAATCGTACACCGCGCACAGGTCACGGTGATCGGGGGACAAGACCTGGTCCTGCATGTGCTGCGCGAGAATCTCTACGTACAGGGCGAACGCCGCGGCGTGATGCTGGCGACCAACGGCTACCGGCACGACGGGGAGAGCTGGCGCATGGTCCTGCACCACGCGAGCCCGGACCCGGAGCCGGTCCCGGAATTCCCCGTCGGAGGCATGCACTGATGCCCGCGGATGGCGACCGCTGCCTCGCGGCGTATTACGCGGCCTTCCGCGCCGCCGACATCGAACAGATGATGGCGCTGTGGGCGGAGCGCCCCGACATCGTCTGCATCCACCCGGGCAGCCCGCGGGCGCACCGCGGTGTCGCCGAGGTCATGGAGAGCTGGCTCCTGGTCTTCGCGCGAGAGCTGAACATCGGGATCGATCCGCGAGTCGTGGCGCGCCAGGAGACCGCCGAGGTCCTCGGCCTGGTCATTGAAGAAGCCATCACCCGGCCGGGAGACGTGGCACCGACCGGAACCATCCTGATCAGCCAGACCTGGTGCCGCCAGGATGCGGGCTGGCGCCTGCAATTCCATCACGCCTCGCACGGGCGCCGCTCGCCGCCCTCCCAGGACGGCATGTTCGTCCCCGATGGCGGCGGCAGTACCCGCCACTGACAACGAACTGGATAACCCAGCGGGAACCGCACACAGAAAGACAAAAGCAGATCGCAGGAAGGCTGGAAGACGGGAAGCTGGGTCAGGGCCCGGTGCGCTTGCGCTTCACTGGCAAAATAACTCTTCCGCTCTTCCAGACTTCCTGTGACTGCTTTTGTCCTGTCTCCCCAGGAGGTTGAGCAAGCTAGCCGCCGGAGCGGGGCTGGCACAGGTCAGGACGCTGGACCTGCAGGGCCGAGCAGACCCCTTTGACTGCGTCACGCACCCGTCGACCCTTGCCCTCCAGCGTCAGGCTCGCTACCTCCCGGTAGAGGGGATCGCGCGCCTCGAACAGCTCCTGCAGCCGCGCCCGAGGATCGGCTGCCTCTGCCAGTAGCGGGCGTTTGCGGTTGCGGCGGGTGCGGCGGAACTGCTCCTCCACCGGGACCCGCAGGTAGATCACGAATTGGTCGCGCAGCAACTCGCGGTTCTCCGGGCGCTCCACGATCCCGCCCCCCGTGGCGATCACCGCCCCCTCCTGTTGCAACAGGGACTGCAGCATCGCCGTCTCGCGCTTGCGAAAACCCGCCTCGCCCTCGAACTCGAAAATCGTCGGGATATCCACGCCGGTCCGGCGCTGGATCTCCTGATCGGTGTCAAAGAAGGGGCGCCGCAGCAGGCCGGCCAGGCCGCGGCCGATTGTGCTCTTGCCGGCCCCCATCGGGCCTACCAGTACGATGTTCTGCATGGGGGCAAGGCTACTGGCTGGGCCCGACAAAGAAAAGCCGGGGACTGGCCCCGGCTTTTCGGATCAACTCCCGGTGCCTGCGGCAGCCGGGATATCACGCGGACTCAGTCAAGCACGCGCGGGGTCACGAAGATCAGCAGTTCGGCCTTGGTATTTTCCGTGGAGCGATTGCGGAACAGGTTGCCGAGGAACGGGATGTCGCCGAAGAACGGGACCTTCTCCAGATTGGTGCGGCTGTCGATCTCGTAGACGCCGCCGAGCACCACGGTCTCGCCGTTGCCGACAAAGACCTGGGTCTCCACCTCGCGCTTGTTGATCCCGGGCACACCCAGCACCACACGCTGGCTGGGCTCGTCCTTGGTCACCTTGATATCCAGGATCACGTTGCCATTCGGCGTGATCTGCGGCGTGACCTCCGTGGAAAGCACGGCCTCGATGAACTGGGTCGAGGTCGCACCCGATGCGGTCGCCTCCTGGAACGGGATCTCTTCACCCTGCTTGATCGTGGCGGTCTGGCCATTGGCCGTAATGACCCGCGGGCTTGAGATGATCTCGCCGCGTCCCTCGACCTGGAGGGCCGAGAGCTCGAGATCCAGCAGCACACCACTGCGCAGGATGCTCAGGCCCGCCTGGCCGGCATTGCCTCCTGCCGGCAGCGAGCTGTTCAGACGGTCGCCGATCGCAAGACCGCCCAGGGCGCCCGTCGAACTGGCGCGAGCACCATCGGCGCCTTCGAGCGAGCCGGACGCACCTGCCCGGGTACGGCGATCGCCGCGGGTGGCACTGATGCCGAAGCGGGCACCCAGTTCACGGTTGAAGGTGTCCTCGGCGATGACGATCCGGGTCTCGATCAGGACCTGCTGTACCGGAACGTCCAGCGTCGAGACCAGACGACGCACGTCTTCGATGCGGCTCTGGGTATCCTGGATCAGCAGGGTGTTGGTCCGGCTGTCGATGGTGATACTGCCGCGCTCGGACAGGAACTCACCGCCGTCACCGCCGCGGATCAGGGACGCGATCTGTTCCGCCTGGGCGAAGTTGATCTGCACAAACTCCGTGCGCAGGGGCTCCAGTTCCTGGCGGTCGCGCTGCGCCTCCATTTCCTGGCGCTCGCGCGCGGCGATTTCCTGGCTCGGGGCGACGTACAGCACATTACCCTGCATGCGCTTGTCGAGGCCGCGGGCCTGCAGGATGATGTCCAGCGCTTGATCCCAGGGGACGTTGTTCAGGCGCAGGGTGATGTTGCCGCCCACGGTGTCGCTGACAACGATATTCAGGTCGGTGAAATCGGCCAGCAGCTGCAGTACGGACCGCACCTCGATGTCCTGGAAGTTCAGCGACAGGCGCTCGCCCTGGTATTCCTCTTCTTCCTGGGCACGGGCACGGCGCTCGGCCTCGGAGATCGGCGCAACCTCGAGTACGAACTGGCGATCACTCTGATAGGAAAGGATCTCGTACTCGCCACGCGCCTCGACCTCCATACGGACCCGGTCGCGTTCGGCAACCGTATCGATGGTATGCACCGGCGTGGCGAAGTCGACGACGTCCAGGCGGCGCTCGAGCTGCTCGTCGATCATCGCGCGCGGGAAGGTCATCTCGATACGGCCCGCCTGTTCACGGACGTTGATCTCGGCCCCGGAGCGGGACAGATCGACCTCCACGCGGCCCTCGCCTTCCTCGCCCCGGCGGAAATCGATGCCGGTGATCTCCATCGGACGCGCGCTGCGCGTTGTGGCCGGGGTAGCACCCACACGCTCAACCACCTGGTCAACCTGGGCATCCGCCTCGGAGACACCACGCCCCAGCGTCAGGATCAGATTGTTGCCCTCGACCCGCGTGGTGTATTCGGAAGCCTGGGTCAGGCTCAGGACCACACGGGTGCGATTGCCCGCCTCGACAGTGCTGGCACGCAGGATCGGGCCGACGTTCAGATCGGTTTCACGCTGCGGCAGGGCATTGCCAACCTCCGGCAGGTCCAGTGCGATACGGGGTGGCGAATCGATCGCAAATGCGCGCACGTCCGCGGGCGGGGCGTCCGAGAAGCGCAGGTTCACCTGCACCCGGTCACCACTCAGGCTACCGGCCCGAATCTCTTCCAGTTCGGTGGCACCCACTCCCTGGGACACCATGAACAGCAGGCCGGCCACAACGGTGCCTGCAAAAGCGCGCATGGAAGAACCCATGTTGAATCCCCTGTTGGTTGTGCCGATCTTGCGGCGAATGCTCGTGATCATGTTCTTCTCCCCCAAACCGCTAGTCGGTCAGCGCCACCGAATTCTCGCGTTCCACGTGACCGCCGAACGCATCCGGGACCACCTCGACGAGGCGAATCCGCGTGGGCGTGATCTCGACGATCTCGCCGTGGTTCTGCCCCATGTAGTTCCCTTCGGTCACACGCTGGATGCCACGATCCGGAGTCCGGATCAGGGCAAAGCGCACCCCTGCCTGCTCCAGGGAACCGACCATCCGCAGCGAATCCAGCGGAAAGCCTTCCAGGAATTCCCGCGGGCGGTCGCGATCGATCTCGGCGTCACCCGGCTGGCCTTCGGCCGCAGCCAGTTCCGGCTGGGCGATGACCGAGGAGTCAAAAGGCGACCGCGTATGCCCCGGATAAAGATATGGCTCGTGAGGCTCCAGCGTCGGGATCGGTTCGATCCCGCTGCCGGGCCGCTCGTTGACCTCGGCGATGTACTGTTCCAGATCGCGCGTGTCCTGGGTGCAGCCCGTCAGCAGGATGCCGCCCACCAGGGCCACGGCCAGTCCGGGCCATACCGTTCGCATGGAAGAATGCTTCATCAGTTCTCCTCCAGGTAACGGTAGGTGCGAGCGACGGCGTCCATCAGCAGGTCGCTGTCGGCATCCCCGGGACGGATATGCATGTTGTGCATGGTGACCACGCGCGGCAAGGCCGAGACCCCGCTGACGAACTCGGCGAGCTCCTCGTAGTCGCCGCGCACGCGCAGCCGGATCGGCACCTCGGCATAGAAGTCGCGCCGAGTCTCTCCACGCGGCTCGAACAGCTCGATCTCCAGGCCGGCCTGAAGACCGGTCTGGGAGATATCCACCAGGAGGCTCGGGATCTCGGCGCTGCTCGGGAGCAGCTCGAGCAGCGAGGCAAACATGCGCTCCATTTCTTCCAGCTGGTCCTCGTAGGCACCGAGGTTGGCCGCCCGCTGCTGCTTGTCTTCGAACTCGTCCCGTAGCTGCATCTCGCGGTTCTCGGCACGCTCCAGATCGGTGCGCTGATCGCCAATGAACAGGTAGTAGGACAGGCCCAGGATGAGCAGGACGATCACGACCAGGATCAGGCCCTTAACGCCCCAGGAGGCCTCGCCGATGTTGTTGAAATCAATCTGGTTGAGTTCCTTGAGATCCATCAGGAATCCCCCTCTTCGGCATCCGGCCGGGTCTGCGTGGCATCCAGACGGAAGTCACGCACCTGGAGGCGACCCTCCTCGCGGGTCTCGATGATCTGCAGGTTGGAGCTGCCCAGCCACGGCGAGGCGTCAATCTGCCGCATCAATGCAGAGATCCGCGTGTTCGACTCGGAACGCCCCACCAGGCGGACATTCTCGCCCTCCTGGCGGATCTCGCTCAGGTAGGTCCCGTCCGGCAGGGTCTCGACCAGCTGGTCGAACAGATGCACGGCCTCGGGGCGGCGCGCCTGCAGGGTCTGGATGACCTCCATGCGGGCAATCAGGGCTGAGCGCTGTTCGTCGAGATCGCGGATGCGCGCGATCTGGCGATCCAGCTCGCGGATCTCGCGTTCAAGCATCTGGTTGCGCGACTGCTGATGATCGATCAAGGCGCCCATGAAGCTATAGCCGGCAAAGGCTAGCAGGACCCCGACCACCGCAGCCCCCCCGACGGCGGTGAAAAACTGCTTGCGCCGCTGTTCGCGGGCCTTTTCGCGCCAGGGAAGCAGATTGATGTTGATCATGACGCGTACCCCCGCAGGGCCAGGCCACAGGCCGTCATCAGCGCCGGGGCATCATTGGCAAAGCGTTCCTGGTTGACCCGCTTGGCGAGGGCCATGCCCCGGAACGGGTTGGCGATGGATACCGGCGTTCCGGCTGCCTGTTCGAGCAATTCGTCCACGCCGGGGATGGCCGCGCAACCACCACCGAGCAGGATGTGGTCGATGGTGTCCTGCGGGCGCGTCACGTAGAAGTACTGCAGCAGGCGCTGGATCTGGTCGACCATGGTCTGCTTGAACGGCTCGAGGATGGAGCTGGCGTAATCGGCCGGCAGATCGCCACTCATCTTGGCGGACCCGGCCTCCTGATAATTCATGCTGTAGCGGCGCATGATCTCCTCGGTAAGCATACGCCCACCGAAGTTTTGTTCGCGGGTGTAGACCACCCCTTCGCTCTGGCTGACCACATACACCGCGGTCACCGAGGAACCGACGTCGACCACCGCGACGATCGGCTTGCTCTCGCGGTCCGGGATCTGCTCCATCAGCCGTTCCGCGGTGTGCTCGATGGCGTAGGCCTCCACGTCCACCAGCTCCGGGGTCAGCTTGGCGGCCTCGGCGATGGCCACTCGGGAATCAACATTCTCCCGGCGCGAGGCCACCACGAGGACATCGACCATCTGCGGGTTCTTTTCATTCTTGCCGAGGACCTGGAAGTCCAGGTTGACCTCCTCGAGCGTGTAGGGGATGTATTGATCCGCCTCCACGAAGACCTGGCCCTCGAGTTCCGCATCGCCCAGCGCGGCCGACATCTGGATGGTCTTGGTGATTACCGCGGACGATGGCACCGCCATCGCGCAGTGCTTCAGCCGGGTGCCGGAGCGCTTGACCGCCCGGGCGAGGGCATTGCCCACGGCCTCGGTGTCCTGGCAGACCTTGTCGACCATCACACCGTCGGGCAGTGGCTCGACGGCAAAGGCCTCGACCCGGTACCCCTTACCCTGTCGCGCCAGCTCCAGCACCTTTACGGCTGCCGAGCTGATGTCCACGCCCAGGACCCCCTGTTTGGATTTTCCGAGACTCAGCACACATCCCCCTGTATACCCCGACGCAAGTAACTGGTAGCGTTACAATCACGTATGCTAGCTCGTTCACAATATACACCGCGACTTCAAGGTTGCAAGTCGCATTGAAAGCGACTTCTCATCTTGGCCTCACTTTTTTTGCTGTCATGAACCCCGTACTTAAGATTGTTGCGGCGCTGCTGGCCTTGATCCTTGCAGCCGGGATTGGCCTGTCCATCGCCGTGGCCGCGCTGTATATCCACTACGCGCCCACCCTGCCCGAGGCCGATGCGGTGCGCGATGTGCGCCTGCAAACCCCCTTGCAGGTGCGCAGCGCAGACGGGCGTCTTATGGGCGAATTCGCCGAAGAACGCCGCATCCCCGTCCCGATCGACTCGATCCCCCAACAGGTTCGGGATGCCTTTATTGCCGCGGAAGACGAACGCTTCTATGAACACCCCGGCGTGGATGTCCTCGGCCTGGCGCGCGCCGCGCTGAACGTGATCTCCACCGGTGGCGAGCGCACCCAGGGCGGCAGCACCATCACCATGCAGCTCGCCCGGAATGTGTTCCTCACCCGCGACCGCACCTACGAGCGCAAGCTGCGCGAGATCTTCCTGGCCATCCGCATGGAACAGGAGATGAGCAAGGACGAGATCCTTGAGCTGTACCTGAACAAGATCTACCTGGGGCAGCGCGCCTACGGCATCGAGGCCGCCTCCCGCGTCTATTTCGGGCGCTCCCTGGACGCGCTGGAACTGGACGAGATCGCCACGCTCGCGGCCCTGCCCAAGGCCCCGTCGACTACCAACCCGGTGACCAATGCCCAGCGCGCCGAGATTCGCCGCAACTACGTGCTGCGGCGCATGCTGGAGACTGGCGCCATCGACGAGGAGGCCTTCGAGACCGCGCTCGCCCGCCCGGTCCTTTCGGAACGACACACCGCCGCCACCGAGATCGATGCCCACTGGGTCGCCGAGATGGCCCGCCAGATGGTCGTAAACCTGTGGGGCGACGAGGCCTATCGGCGCGGACTCCAGGTACACACCACCATCGACTCGCGCCAGCAGGAGGCCGCGAACCACGCCCTGCGTGAAGGATTGCTGGAATATGACGAACGTCACGGTTTTCGCGGGCCGGAACTGCGGCTGCCGACGGCCACCCTTGACGACACCGAGGCCCGCGAACGGGCCCTGACCGCGATCGGCGTGCACGGGCGCCTGCTGTTCCCCGCGGTCGTGCTCGGACAGACCGAGGCCGGGGCGCTGCGCGTCGACGGCGGCCGCATCGGCGAGCAGGAGATCCTGCCAGACGACACGGAATGGGCTGGCTCGCCGTCGTTCGAGGCCGGCGACGTCATCCGCGTACGTCCGTACACCGACGGACGCTGGCGCCTGGCGCAAAAGCCCGAGGTCACCGGAGCAGTGATCGCACAGGCCCCGGAGGATGGCGCGATACTCGCACTCGCTGGGGGCTTCGACTTTTTCGACAACCGCTACGACCGGACCACCCAGGCGCAGCGCCAGCCCGGCTCCGCATTCAAACCACTGGTCTACTCGATGGCGCTGCGCGAGGGCCAGCGCCCGGACGGCATGGTCATCGACGCCCCCATGGTGTTCGATGATCCCGCGCTGGGCGCGGAATGGCGGCCCCAGAACTACACCCGCCGCTTTCACGGCGAGACGACGCTGCGCGAGGCCCTGGCCAATTCGCGCAACCTGGCCTCCATCCGCCTGCTGGACGCGCTCGGCACCGGCAACGTCCACGAACAGCTCGCGCGCTTCGGGCTCGACCTGGACCACCAGCCCAACAACCTGTCCATGGTGCTGGGCACCGGCACCCTCACCCCGCTGCAGCTGAACAATGCCTACGGGGTATTCGCCAGCGGCGGCCGCCTGAACAGCCCCTGGATCATCGCCCGCATCGAAACCGTGGACGGCGAGGTACTGTACGAGGCAGCGGCGGAGCGGGCCTGCGCCGCACCCTGTGAAAACCCGCGCGGCCAGGACCTGCCGCTGGTGGCGAGTGGCGGTCCGCTGCAGTACACCGACCCGGTTCCGGTGCTCGATCCCGGGGTCGCCTGGCAGATGAGCGACATGCTGCGCAGCGTCATCACCGCCGGCACCGGGCGCCGCGCCCTCGAACTCGGTCGCTCCGACCTGGCCGGCAAAACCGGCACGACCAATAGCTACCGCGACGCCTGGTTCGCCGGATTCAACGCCGAGCTGGTCGCGACTGCCTGGATCGGCTTTGACGACAACCGCGAACTGGGACGGCGCGAGAGCGGCGGCCGTGCCGCCCTGCCGATCTGGACCCGTTTCATGGGCAGCGTCCTCGCCGATCGCCCGGAACGGCCGGTGGAACGGCCGGACGACCTGGTGCGTGTCGCGATCCTGCCTAACGGGCGGCGCGCGCCCAGCGACGACACCCCGGGCGCCCGCAACCAGTGGCTGCTGCCGCACCAGATCCCCGAGCGTGGACACGCCATCCCCGGCGGCGGCGACAACGGCGGTGGCGCCGAGCAGCCCGAACTGGTGTTCTGATGCCGGCCCCGTCACGCGTACGCCAGGAGCTCGCTCAGGAGGCGGCCCGCATTATGCTGGATGACGGCATCCGTGACTTCGGCCTGGCCAAGCGCAAGGCGGCGGAACACCTCGGCGTCGATGCCCGCCACGAGATGCCCGGCAACCTCGAGATCCAGGACGCCGCGATCGAACGCAGCCGCCTGTTCGCCGATGCCGACAGCCAGGCCGCCTATCGCAGCCGGCTAGCGGCCGCGCTGGTGGTCATGGAACGTCTGAGGCACCTGGAACCACGTCTGGTGGGGCCGTTGCTGCAGGGGCTGGTGGAATCGCAGCCGCTGATCAACCTGCACGGCTTCGCCGAGACGGTCGAGGAAGTCATCCTGGAACTGGGCGAGCGCGGCATCCACTGCGAGACCGGGGAACACCGCTACCGCAGCCGCCAGGGCCGTGAACAGCGCGTCCCCTTTCTGGCGTTTCGCGGCCCGGACGATACCGATGTGGAACTGACCATATTCCCGCTGGACGGGATACGCCAGGCCCCGCCTTCCCCGGTGGATGGGCGCCCGATGGCGCGTGCGGCCCGCCACGAAGTGGAGCGGATGCTGGAGGATGCCGCGCAGAGCGCCGGGTTGTCCGCCGCGGCGGACTGAGCGCAAACAGGCAGCGGGGAGCCGAGCCCCCGGCAAACCGTCATCGCAAGCTACGCAGCGCGCGCCCCGGCGATCGCCGGGCGGCAGCCATTAGCGACGGTAGCTCGTGACCGTATCCACCATCGCGGCGACGCGCTCGGGGTCGATGCCGGGGTGGATGCCGTGGCCGAGGTTGAAGACATGCCCGGTGTCACGGTCGAAACCGTCCAGCACCCGGCGCGTCTCCTCGCGGACCACGGCCTCCGGGGCATACAGCACGGAGGGGTCGAGATTGCCCTGCAGAGCGACCCGGTCGCCAACCCGGCGGCTGGCGTCGGCAATCTCGATGGTCCAGTCGAGGCCGAGGGCATCGGCCCCGGTGTCCGCCATCGACTCCAGCCAGGCCCCGCCACCCTTGGTGAACAGGGTAACCGGCACGCGGCGGCCATCGTTCTCGCGGATCAGGCCATCGACAATCCGCTGCATGTAGGCCAGCGAGAACTCGCGGTAGGCCCGTGGCGTCAGCGAGCCGCCCCAGGTGTCGAACACCATCACCGACTGCGCACCGGCACGGATCTGGGCATTCAGGTATGCGGTCACCGAATCGGCGACCTTCTGCAGCAGCGCATGCATCGCCTGCGGCTCGCCGTACATCAGGCGCTTGGTCTCGGCGAAGTCGCGCGAGCCCTGGCCTTCGACCATGTAGGTGGCCAGCGTCCACGGGCTGCCGGCAAAGCCGATCAGCGGCACTTCGCCATTGAGCTCGCGGCGGATCAGGCGCACGGCGTCCATCACATAGCGCAGTTCCTGCTCCGGATCCGGCACCGGCAGGTTCTCGATCGCCTCGAGCGAACGCACGGGATCACGGAAACGCGGGCCCTCGCCAGTCTCGAAGTACAGCCCCAGCCCCATCGCATCGGGGATGGTCAGGATGTCCGAGAACAGGATCGCCGCGTCCAGCGCGAAGCGCCGCAGCGGCTGCATCGTGACTTCGCAGGCCAGCTCCGGGTTCTGGCACAGGTTCATGAAACTGCCGGCCTGGGCGCGGGTCTCGCGGTATTCCGGCAGGTAGCGCCCGGCCTGCCGCATGATCCAGATCGGCGGGCGGTCCACCGGCTCGCGCAGCTGGGCACGCAGGAGGCGGTCATTCTTCAGGGTCTGGGACATGGGAGAGGAGACTCAAACGCCGAGATATTCAAGAATGCCTTCGGCCGCTTCGCGGCCCTCGAAGACAGCGGTCACCACCAGGTCCGAGCCGCGCACCATGTCGCCACCGGCGAACACTTTGGGATTCCCGGTCTGGAAGGCATGTTCACCGACGGTCTGCACGCGCCCGCCCTCGTCCACGCCGATCTTGTAGTCGGCAAACCAGTCCGACGGCGACGGGCGGAACCCGAAGGCGATCAGTACACGGTCGGCCGGGATCACATGTTCGGAGCCGGGCACCGGCTCCGGACGCCGGCGGCCGCGTTCGTCGGGCGCGCCCATCTGGGTACGCACCACCTTCACGCCCTCGACCTTGCCGTCGCCGACGATCTCGACCGGCTGCACGTTGAATTCGAACTGCACGCCCTCTTCGCGGGCATGCACCACTTCCTTACGCGAGCCGGGCATGTTCTCTTCGTCGCGGCGATAGGCGCAGGTCACCGAGGCCGCACCCTGGCGAATCGATGTGCGGTTGCAGTCCATCGCGGTATCGCCACCGCCGAGGACCACCACCCGCTGCCCGGCCATGTCGACGAAGCCGCCTTCATCGTGCTCCCAGCCCATCACCTGGCGGATGTTGGAGATCAGGAACGGCAGCGCCGGGTACACGCCCGGCAGGTCCTCGCCGGGGAAGCCGCCCTGCATCGCGGTGTACGTCCCCATGCCGAGGAACACGGCGTCGTATTCCTCCAGCAGCGCTTCCATCTGGATGTCGCGGCCGATCTCGGTGTTCAGGCGGAACTCCACGCCCATGCCCTCCAGGATCTCGCGGCGGGTGCGGATCACCTGCTTTTCGAGCTTGAACGGCGGGATGCCGAAAGTCAGCAGGCCGCCGATCTCCGGATAGCGGTCAAACACCACGGCCTGCACGCCGTTGCGCGCCAGGATATCGGCGCAGCCAAGCCCGGCCGGCCCCGCGCCGATCACGGCCACGCGCTTGCCGGTGGCGACCACATCGGACAGATCCGGCCGCCAGCCGGCCTTCAGCGCCTCGTCAGTGATGTATTTCTCCACCGAGCCGATGGTGACCGCGCCGAAACCGTCGTTCAGCGTACAGGCACCCTCGCACAGGCGATCCTGCGGGCAGACGCGGCCGCAGACCTCGGGCAGGGAGTTGGTCTTGTGCGAGAGTTCGGCGGCGGCAAACAAGTTGCCCTCGTCCACCAGCTTCAGCCAGTTCGGGATGAAGTTGTGGACCGGGCACTTCCATTCGCAATAGGGGTTGCCGCAGGCCAGGCAGCGCCCCGCCTGCTGGCCCGCGGTCGCCGGGTCAAACTGGCCGATGATCTCGCCGAATTCGTGGATCCGGATCTCGGCCGGGGTCTTCTGGGGGTCCTGGCGCGGCAGGTCCAGGAACTGCATCGGATTGGAAGCCATGGATCACTCGCTCCGGCGAACACTCGCAGGCGCGGACGCCACGGGTTCCCCGTTGTTGCGTTCAGGAAAGGAACGTTTCGCTCACCCGAGCGTAACGGTCAAGAAATCCCCAGTGCGGTGCGGACCTTCTGACTGACAACGCCCAGGTCGGCGCGCCCGAAGACCCGGGACTTGAGTATGCCCATCACCTTGCCCATGTCGCCCGGAGCGGTGGCGCCGGTCTCGGCAATCGCCTCGGCGATCATCTGCTCCAGTTCGGCATCGCCCAGCGGTTCGGGCATGTAGGCCTCGATCACCGTGATCTCGGCCGCCTCGCGCTCGGCCAGATCTTCGCGACCGCCCTTGCGGAACTGGTCGATGGAGTCGCGCCGCTGCTTGAGCATGCGGTTGAGGATCGCGAGGACCGCATCGTCGTCGGCGTCGCGGCGCTCGTCCACCTCGAACTGAGAGATCTCGGCCTGAATCATGCGCAGCGCACCCAGCCGGTCTTTCTCCCGGGCACGCATGGCCTGCTTCACGTCGTCCTGCAGCCGGGCCTTGAGTGACATCTTGAGGTCCTCGGTTCCGGGCCAGTGGCCCGGACAGGGGTTCAGTACAGACGCACCCGGCGGGTCATGTCGCGGGAGTTTTTCTTCAGCTGGCGCTTCACCGCCGCGGCCGCCTTGCGCTTGCGCTCGGTGGTCGGCTTTTCGTAGTACTCGCGGCGGCGGACTTCCGCGACCACGCCGGCCTTCTCGCAGGTGCGCTTGAAACGGCGCAGGGCAACCTCGAAGGGCTCATTCTCGCGAACTCGTACGTGCGGCATACAATCTCCGAATCAGATGCAGATCATCTCGATCAAAAACGACAAAACCGGCCGCCAAACACAGCAGGCGACCATGCAGAACTCCCTATGGTAATCCAACCCGCGCCGAATGCAAAAGTCCGTGAAGCGATCCGCAGGCCGTGAAGGGATCGGCTTACGCCACCGCCGGGGCGCACGCTATGATGGCCGGTATGGAAAGTCTGAACGTAGAACTCGGTGAACGCAGCTATCCGATTTACATCGGCCCCGGGCTGCTCGACCAGGCGCAGCAGCTGCGCCCCGCGCTGGAGGGCCGCCGCGTCGCGGTGATCAGCAACACCACCGTAGCGCCCCTGTACGGCGAGCGCCTGCGCCGCAGCCTGGCCGCCTGCGGGATCAGTGGCGAGCCACTGTGGATCGAGCTGCCCGACGGCGAGCAGCACAAGACTCTGGCCACGGTCGAGACCATCCTGACCCGACTGCTCGAGGCGCGACTGGACCGGGGCAGCCGCATTGTTGCGCTCGGCGGCGGCGTGGTCGGAGACATTGCCGGGTTCGCTGCCGCGATCTACCAGCGCGGGATCGACTTCGTGCAGATTCCGACCACCCTGCTGGCGCAGGTCGACTCCTCGGTGGGCGGCAAGACCGGGGTCAATCACCCGCTGGGCAAGAACATGATCGGCGCCTTCCATCAGCCGCGCGCGGTCCTGATCGACACCGACACCCTGAAGACCCTGCCCGAACGCGAGCTGCAGGCCGGACTGGCCGAGGTCATCAAGTACGGACTGATCCGCGACCCCGACTTCTTTGCCTGGCTGGAAGCACACATCGACGAGCTGCGTGCCCTGGAACCGGCGGCCCTGGCCCATGCCATCCAGCGCTCCTGTGCCTGCAAGGCCGAGATCGTCGCCGCCGATGAACGCGAAGGCGGCATCCGCGCCCTGCTCAATCTTGGGCATACCTTCGGCCACGCGATCGAGGCCGGCATGGGCTATGGCGCCTGGCTGCACGGCGAGGCCGTCGGCACCGGCATGGCGATGGCCGCGCGCATGTCCGAGCACATGGGGTGGATGACCTCGGCTGAGCGCGAGCGCGCGGAGGCCCTGATCGCACGCGCCGGGCTGGCCCTGGAACCGCCGGACGCCGTCACACCCGAGCGCTTCCGCGAACTGATGGCGATCGACAAGAAAGTCGCCGCCGGTCGCCTGCGTCTGGTGCTGCTGCGCGGCATTGGCAACGCGGTGCTGACCGACCAGTTCGAAGACGCGGCACTGGACCACACCCTGCGCGAGCATGCCCGTGTCGCCTGAGGCCCTGGCCACCCCCAGCGTCGCCGCACCGGGGCTGGCCGCGTACGCCTCCGACCCTGCGCGCTCACGCGGGCGCGCCCGCAGCGAACCCGCGCCGCAGCACCGCAGCGACTTCCAGCGCGACCGCGATCGCATCGTGCATTCCAGCGCCTTTCGCCGCCTCGAATACAAGACCCAGGTGTTCATCAGCCACGAGGGCGATCTGTTTCGCAATCGCCTGACCCATTCGCTGGAGGTCGCGCAGATCGGGCGCTCGATCGCGCGCGCCCTGCGCCTGAACGAAGACCTGGTCGAAGCCATCGCCCTCGCCCATGACCTGGGCCATACACCGTTCGGGCATGCCGGCCAGCACGCACTGAATGCCTGCATGCGCACGCACGGCGGCTTCGAGCACAACCTGCAGTCGCTGCGCATCGTCGACCTGCTCGAGTGCCACTACGCCGACTTCGACGGACTCAACCTGACCTTCGAGACCCGCGAGGGCATCCTCAAGCACTGCTCGCCCGACAACGCGCGCCAGCTCGGCGAGATCGGCGTGCGCTTCCTGCAGAAGGAGCAGCCAAGCCTGGAGGCCCAGCTCGCCAACGTCGCCGACGAGATCGCCTACAACAACCATGATGTCGATGACGGCCTGCGCTCCGGACTCCTCTCGATGGACCGGCTCTCCGAGGTCACACTGTTCCGCGACTGCCACAAGGCGGTGCAGGCGCGGTATCCCGGGCTGGAACCCAGGAGGGTCCAGCACGAGACCGTGCGCCGCATGATCGATGCCCTCGTGGGCGACCTGATCGAGACCAGCCGCGCGGCCATCGACCGGCACCGCCCGCAAGACCCGGACGCCGTGCGCCAGGCCGAATCCGCGCTGATCCGGTTCAGCCCGGAAATGGCCGAGCAGGCACGCGAGCTCAAGACCTTCCTGCGCGAGAACCTCTACCATCATCACCAGGTGCACGGCGTGATGCACAAGGCCCGCCAGCTCATTCAGGACCTGTTCGCCGCATTCGAGTCGGATCTGCGCCTGATGCCCGAGCACTACCAGCGCCACGCCGACGCCATGAGCGCGAACGACCCGCACGGGCCGCAACGCGCCATCGCCGACTACATCGCCGGCATGACCGATCGCCATGCCATCCGCGAACACCACCGCCTGTTCGACCTGGGCACGCTGACCTGAGAAACCGACCGATGGCGCTCTCCGAACAATGCCTGGAACAGCTCGGCCTGCATGCCCCGCCGTTCGAGGATGCCCCCGACGAGACCTTCATCTACAGCGACCCGCTGCTGGACGGCCTGCTCGAGTCCGCCCGCGCCGCCCTGAACGGGCCGGGGGCAGTGGTCCTGATGACTGGCGAGAACGGCTCCGGGCGCAGTCTTCAGCTGATGCGGCTGCTGGCCATGCTGCCCGAGCCGTTCGAGCTGATCGCGTTTCGTGCCCGCATCAACACCCAGTTCGAATCGGTGGACAACACCATTCGCAGCTACCTGCGCTCGCAGAACGCCGACGACCCCGATCGCGCGCTGACCGAGCTCCTGGGCAACCGCGTGGCCGACGGCGCGGACCCGGTGATCGCAATGGACGACGCCCACCTGGTCGGCACCGACATCGTCAACAACCTGATGCGCATGCGCAGCGAGATCCTCGCCCGGCACGGGCGGGCGCCGCGCATCATCCTGGTCGGCTCCAACGGACTGCTGCGCCGGCGCCTGTACCTGCCGGACCCATCCGACGAGGACCAGGTAACCCGTGTCGGGCTGCGCGCCTTCAACCTCGAACAGACGGCCGCCTACCTGCGGCACCGCCTGCAGGCCGCCGGCCTGGCCGATCCCGAGCGCCTGCTCGACGCCGATAGCGTCCACCACCTGCAGACCACCAGCCAGGGCCTGCCCGGCAACCTCAACCGCGAGGCCAACAGCCTCCTGGAACGCCAGTGCCGCAGCGAGCGACGCAATACCGTGGCCGCGGCAACCGCCGGCGCGGGCGTGGCCACAGGGGCAGCGGCCGAGGCCGCGGACACGCCCCGCGACGCGCCGACCCCGCAGGAACCCCTGGAACCCACGTTCTCCGCGACCCGCGACGAGGCGGTCAGCGACGCCCCCGAGCCGGACGTGGCCCTGGCCGCCACCCGCGACACCAGCCGCAGCGACTTCACCCCGGCCGCCGAGGCCCTGGCGACCGGCGACCAGCGGCCAGCGCCGCCGGAGCCCCCCGAAGGCTTCGAGGGCATCGAGGCCGACACCCGCATACCGCAACCGCCGGCCACGGAGAGCACCGCATTCTGGAACCAGCGCTGGTTCGTGCCCGCGGTCGCCCTGACCGTGGCCGTCGGCATCGCGGCACCCGTCGCCTGGCAGCTACTGGAAACCGAATCCGTTCCGGCCGACAGCGAGATCATCGAACTGCCCCTGCCCGAACCCCGCATCACCGAGGCCGAGCCCGCTGTCGAACCGGAACCCGCGACGGACGACACGCTCGCCCTCGGCGATCCCCTGGACCTGCCCGCGCCTACGGAATCCGCGCCGGAACCGACCACGGCACCGACCGAGGCACCCTCGGCGCCCGCGCGCGACCCGGAACCCGCCCCGGAACCGGAACCGGACCCCCCGGCACAGCCCGCGGACCCCGAACCCGCGCCGGAACCCGAACCCGAACCCGAACCGGAGTCCACACCGGAACCGGAGCCGGAACCGGAACCGGCGACGACCGCCGCGGACGAAGCCGACGCGGAGCGCCTGAGCAATGACCGCGCCTGGCTGAACAATCAGGACAGCGGCGCCACCACCATCCAGCTGCTGGCCGCGCCAAACCTGTCCACCGCCCGCGCCTACGCCGACCGGCACGAGCTGGGCGGGATCCGCTACATCCCGACCCGGGTCAATGGTCGCGACTTCGTGGTCATCCTGGCCGGGGCCTTCGCGGATCGCGAGGCCGCCCAGCGGGCGGTGGAGGATCTGCCGGCCGCGGTACGTAACGACGGGCCGTGGGTTCGCTCCATCGGCTCCGTGCAGAACGTCGTCCGCGACTGATCGCCCCGTGCGAGGCACAGGAGCGCCCGCAAAGCGCCTAACAGGAAGTCCTGAAGGCAGGAAGATCACAGGGTAAACACCATCGCCCCCCTGAATGCGCCGCACACCCTGCACATGGATCAGGGCCGGCCACAACCGCCCTCCATCGCTTCCGATCTTCCGGTCGCGACCCTTCGGGCGTTTCGACCGGGCCTTGCCCGCGGCACACGGCCGCGTACCGCCCGAACTTAACCTGCGCGGGTGTCGTGCCTATTTGACCGGGCCCGGTTTGCCGGGAGAATGGCGATTCGGCTATATTCCTGCGCCTTTTTCCGTGTTCATGTTTCCAGGGACGGCCCTGACCAACGTACCGCGCCCGCGCACCATCCTGCGCGCCGTGACCGGAGTTCACCGATGCGACAGAACCAACTGAACGGCACCCTGTACCGCCCCGAATTCGAGCGCGACAACTGCGGCTTCGGCCTGATCGCGCACATGGACGGGGTGGCCAGCCACTGGGTGGTGGACACGGCGATCAAGGCCCTGGAACGCATGACTCACCGCGGCGCGATCGCCGCGGACGGCAAGACCGGCGATGGCTGCGGGCTGCTGATGAAGACCCCGGTGGCCTTCCTGCGCACACTGGCCGGAGAGGCCAGCATCGAACTGGCCGAGCGCTTCGCCGCCGGCATGGTGTTCATCAACCCGGACAAGATCGCCGAGACGCGCGCCACCGTGGAGGCCGCGATCGAGCGCGGCCCGCTGAAGCTTGCCGGCTGGCGCGAAGTCCCGGTCAATCCGGAAGACGCCTGCGGCGCCGAGGCGATGCAGAGCCAGCCGCACATCCTGCAGGTGTTCATCAATGCCCCGGCCGACATGGACGGCGACGCCTTCGAGCGCGCACTGTTCGTGGTGCGCCGCCGCGCCGAGATCGCAATGGGCGACGACCCGGTGTTCTATGTGCCGAGCCTGTCCGCGCGCGTGGTCTCCTACAAGGGTCTGGTGATGCCGGAGAACCTGCCGGTGTTCTACCGCGATCTACAGCGCCCGGAGCTGGAGACCGCGATCTGCGTGTTCCACCAGCGCTTCTCCACCAACACCTTCCCGCAGTGGGGCCTGGCGCAGCCGTTCCGCTTCCTCGCCCACAACGGCGAGATCAACACTGTGCAGGGCAACCGCAACTGGGCGGTCGCGCGCCAGCACAAGTTCGCCACCGAGAAGCTGCCGGAGCTGGCCGAGCTGGAGCCGCTGGTCAACCTGGAAGGCTCCGACTCGCAGAGCCTGGACAACATGCTCGAGGTCCTGCTGGCAGGCGGTATGGACCTGTTCCGCGCGATGCGCCTGCTGGTCCCGCCGGCGTGGCAGAACGTCGCGCACATGGACTCCGACCTGCGCGCCTTCTACGAATACAACTCCATGCACATGGAGCCCTGGGACGGCCCGGCCGGGATCGTGCTGACCGACGGCCGCTACGCCGCCTGCACCCTGGACCGCAACGGCCTGCGCCCGGCACGCTACGTGATCACCAGGGACCGCCACATTACCCTGGCCTCCGAGATCGGCGTGTACGACTACGCCCCGGAGGACGTGGTCGCCAAGGGCCGCCTGAAGCCCGGGCAGATGCTGGCCGTGGATACCGAGTCCGGCGAGCTGCTGCAGCCCGAGGACGTCGACCGCATCAACCGCACGCGCCAGCCCTACCGCCAGTGGCTGCGCGCCCACGTGAAGCACCTGAAGAGCCAGCTGGACGACAACCAGCTGTTCTCCGGCGAGCCGATGCCGGCCGAGCGCCTGGAGACCTACGAAAAGCTGTTCGACGTCACCTTCGAGGAGCGCGACCAGATCCTGCGCGTGCTGGCCGAGGCCGGTCAGGAGGCCGTGGGCTCGATGGGGGACGACACCCCGTTCGCCGTGCTCTCCAGCCACACCCGCTCGCTGTTCGACTACTTCCGCCAGCAGTTCGCCCAGGTCACCAACCCGGCGATCGACCCGCTGCGCGAGAGCATCGTGATGTCGCTGGAGACCTGCTTCGGCCGCGAGCAGAACCTGTTCGAGGAGACCCCGGACCACGCCCACCGCCTGGTATCCGACTCCCCGGTGCTGTCCGAGGCCAAGTTCCGCGAACTGTGCAACCAGACCGAAGACGCCTTCCGCGTCGAGCGCATGGACCTGAACTACGACGTCCATGCCGGCTCCCTGGAAGACGCCGTGAAGGCCCTGACCGACAACGCGGTAGAGGCCGTGCGCGGCGGTGCCGTGGTTCTGGTGCTGTCGGACCGCGGCATCGACCCGGAACGCCGCCCGATCCCGGCCGCGCTGGCCGTGGGCGCGGTGCATCACGCCCTGATCCGCGCCAAGCTGCGCACCGACGCGAACATCGTCGCCGAGACCGCCACCGTGCGCGACCCGCACCACTTCGCGGTCCTGCTCGGCTTTGGGGCCACCGCGATCTACCCGTACCTGGCCTACTCCGCGCTGCACGGCATGTGCGAATCCGGCGAGATCCCGAACGCCGACCCGCTGACCCTGGCGCAGAACTACCGCCGCGGCATCAACAAGGGCCTGTTCAAGATCCTGTCGAAGATGGGCATCTCCACCATCGCCAGCTACCGCGGCGCGCAGCTGTTCGAGATCGTCGGCCTGGCCGACGAGGTCGTGGACACCTGCTTCACCGGCACTACCAGCCGCATCAAGGGCACCCGCTTCGCCGATATCGAGGCGGACCTGGAGACGCTGTCCAGGCGCGCCTGGAACCCGCGCAAGAGCGCCGGCCAGGGTGGCCTGCTAAAGTACGTCCACGGTGGCGAGTACCACGCCTACAACCCGGACGTGATCCAGACCCTGCACCGCGCGGTGCAGTCCGGCGACTACGGCGTGTACAAGGAATATGCGGACCTGGTGAACGAGCGCCCGGTGACCGTGCTGCGCGACCTGCTGAAGGTCCGCGACGACATCGAGCCGATCGCGCTGGACGAGGTCGAGTCCGAGGCCGAGATCCTGCCGCGCTTCGACTCCGCCGGCATGAGCCTGGGCGCGCTGTCGCCGGAGGCCCACGAGGCCCTGGCCACCGCGATGAACCGCCTCGGCGGGCGCTCCAACTCCGGCGAGGGCGGCGAGGCCGTCTCCCGCTACGGCACCGAGCGCATGTCCAAGATCAAGCAGGTGGCCTCCGGCCGCTTCGGCGTGACCCCGCACTACCTGGTCAACGCCGAGGTGCTGCAGATCAAGGTCGCCCAGGGCGCGAAGCCCGGTGAAGGCGGCCAGCTTCCCGGCCACAAGGTCAACAAGATGATCGCGGAGCTGCGCTACTCGAATCCGGGCGTGGCCCTGATCTCGCCGCCGCCGCACCACGACATCTACTCCATCGAGGACCTGGCGCAGCTGATCTTCGACCTCAAGCAGGTCAACCCGGATGCGCTGGTCTCGGTAAAGCTGGTCTCCGAGGCCGGCGTCGGCACCATCGCCGCTGGCGTGGCCAAGGCCTACGCCGACCTGATCACCATCTCCGGCTATGACGGCGGCACCGGCGCCAGCCCGCTGACCTCGGTGAAGTACGCCGGCACCCCGTGGGAACTGGGCCTGACCGAGACCCACGCGACCCTGCGCGGCAACGACCTGCGCGACAAGGTACGCCTGCAGACCGACGGCGGCCTGAAGACCGGCCTCGACGTGATCAAGGCGGCGATCCTGGGTGCGGAGAGCTTCGGCTTCGGGACCGGCCCCATGGTCGCGCTCGGCTGCAAGTACCTGCGGATCTGCCACCTGAACAACTGCGCAACGGGTGTCGCCACGCAGGACAAGGTGCTGCGCATGAACCACTTCATCGGCCTGCCCGAGATGGTCATGCACTATTTCCAGTTCGTCGCCCGCGAGACCCGCGAGTGGATGGCGAAGCTGGGCGTGCGCAGCCTGACGGATCTGATCGGCCGTACCGATCTGCTGGAGATCCTGCCGGGCGAGACGCCGAAGCAGCAGCACCTGGACCTGAACGGCCTGCTGGCCAGTGGCGATCTCGACGACAAGCCGCGCTTCTGCAAGGAGCCGAAGAACGAGCCGTTCGACAAGGGCGAGCTGGCCGAGAAGATGGTCGCCGAGATGATCGAGACGATCGAGAACAAGGCCGGTGGCGAATACCGTTTCGACGTCGCCAATACCGACCGCTCGATCGGCGCGCGGCTGTCCGGCGAGATCGCCAAACGCCACGGCAACCAGGGCATGTCCGATGCCCCGATCACCGTGCGCATGAAGGGCACGGCCGGGCAGAGCTTCGGCGTCTGGAACGCCGGTGGCCTGCACCTGTACCTGGAAGGTGACGCCAACGACTACGTCGGCAAGGGCATGACCGGCGGCAAGCTGGTGATCCGCCCACCGGAAGGCTCGGGCTTCGCCAGCCAGGACACCACCATCATGGGCAACACCTGCCTGTATGGGGCAACCGGCGGCAAGCTGTTCGCCGCCGGCCAGTGCGGCGAACGCTTCGGGGTGCGCAACTCCGGCGCGATCGCCGTGGTGGAAGGCATCGGCGACCACGGCTGCGAGTACATGACCGGCGGCGTGATGGTGGTGCTGGGCAACACCGGCATCAACTTCGGCGCGGGCATGACCGGCGGCTTCGCGTTCGTGCTGGACCGGGAGAACGACTTCCCGGACCGCATCAACAACGAGCTGATCGACCTGCACCGCCTCGACACCGAGGAGATGGAGGCGCACCGCAACTATCTCGAGGAACTCATCACCGAGTTCGTGCACGAGACGGACAGCGCCTGGGGCCGCGAGATCCTGGAACGTTTCGACGACTACCAGGGCTCGTTCTGGCTGGTGAAGCCCAAGGCCTCCGAACTGCGGGGCCTGCTGGCCAACCTGCGCCAGGCCGCCTGACCCGCCCCACCCTTCGGCGGAACGTTGAAACGGGCCCCTCACGGGGCCCGTTTCATTTGCAGCCCCACAGAACCTGTGATGGCAGCACGCGCACCCTGACGACCACCTACGGCTCCGGGCTATCATGCGAAGCTGATCACCGGCACGACCCGAGGAGCACGCGGCACCCCCATGGCAGGTCTCATTCCACAGGCATTCATCGACGAGCTGCTCGAGCGCAGCGACATCGTCGAGGTGATCCAGCGCCGCGTGAGCCTGAAGAAGGCCGGGCGCGAGTTCGCCGCCTGCTGCCCGTTCCACGGCGAGAAGACACCGTCGTTCTACGTCTCCCCGCAAAAGCAGTTCTATCACTGCTTCGGCTGCGGGGCGCACGGTACGGCCATCAGCTTCCTGATGGAGTACGAGAACCTGAGCTTCCCCGAGGCGGTCGAGCAGCTGGCCGAGCTGGCCGGACTGGAGGTCCCGCGCGAGGCCGGGGGCGATGACAAGCGCGAGGCCCACGCACCGCTGTACGAGGCCCTGAACGCGGCGGCCGACTACTACGTGCAGCAACTGCGCCAGACGCCGAAGGCCGTCGAGTACCTGAAGAACCGCGGCATCGACGGCACCACCGCCCGCGACTACCAGATCGGCTGGGCCCCGCCCTCGGGCCTGATCGAGGCCCTCAAGCCACGCTTCACCCCGCAGCAGCTGGTGGATGCGGGCCTGGCCGCGCGCCGCGACGACGGCGGCATCCGCGAGCGTTTCCGCGCGCGCATCATGTTCCCGATCCGCGACCGGCGCGGGCGCATCACCGGCTTCGGCGGGCGCCTGATCGAAGACGGCGAGCCGAAATACCTGAACAGCCCGGAGAGTGAGGTCTTCCACAAGGGACAGACCATCTACGGCCTGTTCGAGGCGCGCAAGGCCGGTACCCGGCTGGATGACATCGTGGTGGTCGAGGGCTACATGGACGTGGTCGGGCTGGCGCGCGCCGGTTTTCGCCGCGCGGTGGCCTGCATGGGCACCGCCCTGACCCGCGCCCACCTGGACAGCCTGTTCCGCCAGGTCTCGCGCATCACCCTGTGCTTCGACGGCGATGCCGCGGGCCGCCGCGCGGCCTGGCGCTCGCTGGCCGAGGCGCTGCCCGCGATCCAGGGCCTGCGCGAGGTGCGCGTGCTGTTCCTGCCCGAAGGCGACGACCCCGACAGCCTGGTGCTGCGCGACGGCCTCGCCGGCTGGGAGGAACGCCTGGCCGGCGCCCTGCCCCTGTCCGAGACGCTTGTGCGGCTGCTGCGCGAGGAACACCCGACCGACACCGCCGAGGGCCGCACCCGCTTCGCACATGCCGCGATGAAGCTGGTGGCCACCACCCGCGATCCCCTGTTCCGCGACCAGTTGGTCGAACGCATCGCCGAGGAGACCCATCTCAGCCGCGAGCGCCTGGAACAGGCCCTGACCGAACCGGCGCCGGCACCCTCCGCGCACGATGTCCGGGACGAGCCGCGCGGCGGGCCGCCTGCACAGGCCCGCGCCGCCGGCGGCGAGACGCCCCCCGCCCTGTGGGGGGCCCTGCTGGCGCGCATACTGCAGCACCCCGACCTGGACTGGTCGCAGTCCGAGATCGTCCAGCTGGCCGAGCTGCACGGCGTGGCGGCGGCCACACTGCGCGAACTGCTCGAGGCCCTGCGCGAGCACCCTGCACGGCATACCGCCGGGCTGCTGGAACGGTTTCGCGACCAGCGCCATTTCCAGCGCCTGATGGCGCTGGCCCACCAGGAGCTGGGCGATCGCGAAGAGGCCGTAACCCGTCAGACCGCCGTCGACTGCGCCCGCCAGCTGCTGCGCCAGCACTATCGTGCACGGATTCGCGAACTCACCCGCCCTGGCGCCGAACTGGGAACGGAACAACGCGCCGAGCTGGCTCGTCTAACCCAGCAATTGCAGAAATTCGATGCGCCGCGCCAGGAGAACGTCGAGTAGGGACCACAGCCAGCCCCCCGACCCTTGAAGCGCCGGCATTTGCCCGCATTCTGGAGACATGCCTGTCGCCTTCGCCACGGCGGCGGTCAGGTGCCGTTGACCGGAAAATCGGTCAGGCAACCAGCAATATAAGAATCTTCTGCTACAATGTAGGATTATTTTTTGGCCGACTCGACTTCCCTCGGAGTACTACCGCAATGAATCGTGAAGAGCAGCAATCCCAGCTCAAGGAACTGATTGCCAAGGGCAAGGAGCAGGGATACCTCACGTATACCGAGGTGAACGACCACCTGCCCGACTCGATCATCGACTCCGATCAGGTCGAAGACATCATCGCGATGATCAACGACATGGGCATCGCGGTGCACGAGCAGGCCCCGGACGCCGACAGCCTTCTGCTGTCCGACGGCTCCGTCTCCGCCGACGAGGACGCCGAAGATGCCGTGGCCGCGCTGGCCTCGGCCGACTCCGACTTTGGCCGCACCACCGACCCCGTGCGCATGTACATGCGCGAGATGGGCACGGTCGAGCTGCTGACCCGCGAAGGCGAGATCCGCATCGCCAAGCGCATCGAAGAGGGCCTGATGCAGGTCCTGTTCGCGCTCGCCCATCACCCGGGCGCGATCGAACAGCTGATCCGGGAATATGACCGCATCGTCGAGAACAACGGCCGCCTGACCGACCTGGTCGTGTCCTTCATCGACCCCGACAACCACGCCGACGGCGAGGCGGTCGCCCGCGGCCTGGTGACCCCCGAACAGGCCCAGAAGGCCCAGGACGAGCTGAAAGCCGCCGCCGCGGCCGCCGCCGAGCAGCAGGCCAACGCGGACATCGACGCCATCGCGGACGAGGTCGAGGACGCCGAGGAAGACGAGGAAGCCGCCGAGCCGGTGGACACCGGCCCGGACCCGGAAGAGGCCCGCGAACGCTTCGACAAGCTGCGCAAGCTGCACGCCAAGGCCCACAAGGCCTTCGAGAAGGGCAACCGCGAGGCCTACGCCACCGCACGCGAGGCCACGGCCAAGTATTTCATGGAGTTCAAGCTGGTGCCGCGCATGGTCGACCAGCTGACCACCCAGCTGCACGGCCGCATCGACCAGATCCGTCGCCATGAGCGCCGCATCATGGACCTGGCCGTGGAACAGGCACAGATGCCGCGCAAGGCGTTCATCGACAGCTTCCCGAAGAACGAAACCAACCTTGGCTGGATCAAGGAGGCCTGCAAGGCCAAGGGCAAGTACACCAACGCCCTCGCCGAACACGAGGACGAGATCGTACGCCTGCAGAAAAAGCTCGCCGAGATCGAACACGACGCCAGCCTGAGCATCTCCGAGATCAAGGACATCAACCGCCGCATGTCCATCGGCGAGGCCAAGGCCCGCCGCGCCAAGAAGGAGATGGTCGAGGCCAACCTGCGCCTGGTGATCTCCATCGCCAAGAAGTACACCAACCGCGGCCTGCAGTTCCTTGACCTGATCCAGGAAGGCAACATCGGCCTGATGAAGGCCGTGGACAAATTCGAATACCGTCGCGGCTACAAGTTCTCGACCTATGCCACCTGGTGGATTCGTCAGGCCATCACCCGCTCCATCGCGGACCAGGCCCGGACCATCCGTATCCCGGTGCACATGATCGAGACCATCAACAAGCTCAACCGCGTCTCCCGCCAGATGCTGCAGGAGATGGGCCGCGAGGCCACGCCGGAAGAACTCGCCGAGCGCATGGAGATGCCCGAGGACAAGATCCGCAAGGTGCTGAAGATCTCCAAGGAACCGATCTCCATGGAGACCCCGATCGGCGACGACGAAGACTCCCACCTGGGCGACTTCATCGAGGACGAAAAGGTCGCCTCGCCGTCGGACTCCGCCGCGCAGGAAAGCCTCACCGAGGCCACCCGCGAGATCCTGTCCACGCTGACCCCGCGCGAGGCCAAGGTCCTGCGCATGCGCTTCGGCATCGACATGAACACCGACCACACCCTCGAGGAGGTCGGCAAGCAGTTCGACGTCACCCGCGAGCGCATCCGCCAGATCGAGGCCAAGGCCCTGCGCAAGCTGCGTCACCCGACCCGCGCCGAACTGCTGCGCACCTACACCGACGCCGAATAACCGGCGTCCCGGCCCAACGGCCGGAACCTGCCCTGCCGCTGCGGCGCCATCTCCCCCTTTCCGGGTAGAATGGCGCCGCAGTCGTTTGTACCCTCCCCGAATACGGGCCTGTAGCTCAGTTGGTTAGAGCAGGGGACTCATAATCCCTTGGTCGTCGGTTCGAGTCCGACCGGGCCCACCACTCGCTTGCGCTCGCGCTGGGCGGGTCGGACTATTCCAGTCGCGCGCCTGCCGGCGCACGCCGTTCCGGCCTCGCGAAGCCAGGCTTCGCGCCGCTACGCGACCGGCCTCCACCCAACCGGGCCCACCACTCGCTTACGATCCTGCTGGACAGGTCCAGCCATCCCAGTCGCGCGCCTCTCGGCGCACGCCGTTACGGCCTTGCGAAGACATGCTTCGAGCCGCTACATAGCCGGAGCCCACCCAACCCGTGCTTGCTCCCAGACCCGGTGCGCTCAGGCAGTCTCGGTGGTGATGAGACCGCGCTGGAGATCGACGATGATCCGCTGGCCCTCGATGACCGTGGCACAGGCCAGCAGGAAGATTTCCACGAACTCGTTGCGCTCCTCCTCCGGCATCTCCGAGGAGGTATTGGAACCATTGAAGGTGCCGAACATGGTGTCGTGGGCGCCGGCCGAGTAGAGGATCAGTCGCTGCATAGCGGTCTGGTCGTCCGGCGATGGGGCCGCGGTATCCAGGACCGGCTCGCCCAGCTTCTGCTTGATGGTGGCATAGAGGTGAAACAGGTATTCCGCCGCGCTCTGGCGCCCCCGCCGATCCTGCAGGGTGAAATTGGCCGATACCGCCTGGCCACTGCGAGCCCGCAGCACGATGTGTTTCGGCTCGGGCTGATCGTCGGCGTACGGGTTCAGGATGTGGGCCACGGTCTCTCCAGGCGGCATGGACAAGCCGAGGAGACTACGAGACGCCCTGCGATATTTCCACGGCGGCCCCGCAAGCCAAGGGGTTATCCATAGTGCTTCAGGGCCTGGTGAGCCTGTGATCAATCGCGTTTCGGCGCCGGATACGCGCTTCGTTGATTGGCTTCACAGTCGCCAGCCGTTCGGGCCCACCCCGCCTTCGCCCGAAGGCACTAGGAGTCTGTCGGACTTGGGACTGATCTGCTGCGCGCGTGGGAGAGTGGCCCCTTTTTCCGTTATCTCTCGTTACATAGTCCCCGTTATGCGCCTCGAGAGACCAAAAAAAATGGTTCATCGAGCATTACCGGGGAAGGCGGCGCGGATTTTGAGGAAGAAGTAGTCCTGGTCGCGGTAGCCGTAGGCGCGGCGTTTGATCACCTTGATGGTGTTGTTGATGCCTTCGACAACGCTGGTGTTCAGCCGATGCCGGCAGCGCGAGACGATGCCGGGCAGATAGGGTTCCAGCAACCGCGCGAAGCGCTGCAGGGCCTGGATGCCACTCTCCTGTGCCTGCTGTACCCAGTGTCGCCAGGCCTGCCAGGTCTGTTCCGGACGGCGCTGGAACCAGAGCCGCTTGAGTTCGTCGCGTAACAGATAGACCGTCAGCAACGCCTGGTTGGCCTGCAACAGCTCGCCCAGACGCACCGCCTGGCCGGTGTTCAGCGACGCCTGGTTGCGCAGCAGCAGCCAGCGACT
>NZ_KB898045.1 GCF_000377345.1 Thioalkalivibrio sp. ALJ16
AGGGCTGGGTCGAGAACTTCCGCGAGATGACCGAGGGGGCGACCGGTGACTCCGTGCTGCGCCTGCCGGATACGTCCGTGGACGAGCGCGTTACCCGTGACCTGGGCGGGCTAGGGAGACGCTGATTTAATCGCACGTCCGCGTTGGTGCCCCCTGTTTTCCGAGACAAGGCGCGTCGTGCAGCGGGTAGTGGTTCTACCCGCAAGCGGCGCAACGCAGGATCGGGGAACAGGGGGCACCAACCCCACAAGCCATTGAAAGCAGGGGCTCGGCCGCTTTTGCGCGCGCACTGCGTTGCGGTTCCCTTGTGCAGAATGACTGCACGGCAGTCACCGCGCCTTGTTCGCACGCAAAAGCGACTCGAGCGCGGACGTGCGATTAAATCAGCGTCTCCCTAGAGGTCGTGATCATCCCGTCCGCGGGCGCCCATTCGCCGGGTGACCTGAGTGTATGGCTGCCACGGCAGCGCGTCCTGCTGGCCGGGGACGTGGTCTACAGCGATCGCGCACCCTCGGTGTGGGATGGCGATGTCGCGCGGTGGATCGATCTTCTGGACGAGCTGATCGCGTTGCGACCAACCGTGGTGGTTCCCGGTCACGGCCGGATCGAGGATGCCGCCACCCTGGAGCGGCTGCAGCGCTATCTGGTCACGCTGTGGGATGCCATCGAGGAGGGCGTGGAACAGGGACTGGCTGACTTCGAGACCGTGCCCCTGGTGCGCGAGCGGATGGGCGACCTGGTCGAGGCCTATCCGGGGTTCGAGGACAAGATCGACCGTTCGGTGGCGACCACGTACCCGGATGTCGAGGCGGCGGTGTTCTGAAGCCGCCCGCGGGCGCGGTCAGAACTGCCAGGTGGCATGCAGCGAGCCGAACTCGGCCGCGCCCTTGGCCTGGCCGCTGAACTCGCGCGAGCGCCACACGTGGGTGTAGCCGACCCGCACGCCGCCCACATGAAAGACCGCGCCGGCGGTGAGCTCGCCGACCAGCGGGTGCTTGTCCACCGAGGGGCCGTCGCGGAACAGCGGGCCGTCGAGAAACAGGTCGTAGGCCATCAGGCGGGTGTCGACCCCGGCGAAGAAATAGCCGCCAACCCTGCTGGTCGGTTCGAAGGTATGCGAGCCGGACAGGGCAGGGTTGACCCGTGTCGGGCCGTAGTCGCGCGGGAGGTTGCGCCCGGCCCGCATGATCGCCCCGGCGTTGGCGAAGGTGAACGGGCTGCCGACGGTCGTGCCCCAGTGCGGGGTCAGATCCCAGCCCCAACCGCTCGCGGCATGCCGCGTGTAGCCCCGTAGCTGGCGCTCGTAGCCCACCATCAGGGTCGGTTCGTTGCCAATCTGGTCGTCCCAGCCCTGGGGTTGCGGCGCGCTGGACCAGCTGTGGACCTCTTTCTGGGTGCGATCCGCCAGGGAGGCCGGCCCCACGGTGCCGAGGGTGACCTGCAGTCGGTCCAGGCGGTCGCCGTGCTCCTCGGCCAGGCTGAAGTTCAGGTACAGCCAGCCCGCGTAGGGGCGGTCGTCCGGGTCCGCGGGCGAGCGCTCGATGTCCTCCGGTGTGTACATGTTCTGGCCCAGGTGGATGGCGGATTTCAGCCTTCCACGCTCCTCGCGCTCCACAAAATAGGGCAGGAAGTCGGCCACGCTTCGCAGCCACGAGGGGACCTTTTCCCCGCTGCGGGTCCAGCCGATGCGAACGCCGTTGGTGTAGTAGCGGTCCTCGCCGGCAAACAGGTCGTTCTCGAACTCGAAGTGCAGGGCATCCACGCCGGTTTCCGCACCGGCGGTCGGGCCTGCAGCCGCCAAACCAAGGGCCGCCGCGGCCAGCCACGCCCGCATCCTGCGGTTGGATGACCGTCCTCGAGGGGCAATGGTGTTCCGGTATGATTGGTGCATGGACCTCTCCAACCAGATCATCTTCCTGGCCGCGATCGTGTTGCTGGGGAGCATCCTGTCGAGCGTGATCACCTCGCGGCTGGGGGTGCCCCTGCTGCTGGTGTTCCTCGTGATCGGGATGCTGCTGGGCCCGGAAGGCCCGGGCGGTCTGGTCTTCGAGAATATCACCCTTGCGTATCTGGTCGGCTCGGCCGCCCTGGCGATCATCCTGTTCGACGGCGGGATGCGCACACCGGCCCGCAATTTCCGGATCGGGCTGAAGCCGGCGCTGGGGCTGGCTACCGTCGGAGTGCTCGTGACCTCCGGCCTGACCGGGCTGTTCGCCGTGTGGTGGCTGGGGCTGTCTTGGCTGGAAGGCCTGCTGCTGGGGGCGATCGTGGGCTCCACCGATGCCGCCGCCGTGTTCTCCCTGCTGCGCTCGCGCGGGCTGGAGCTGAAAAGCCGCGTCGGCGCCACGCTGGAGATCGAGTCCGGCTCCAACGATCCGATGGCGATCTTCCTGACCATCGTCCTGATCGAACTGCTGCTGATGCCCGAGCGTGATTTCGGCCTGGTGGTGCTGATCGAATTTGTGCAGCAGATGGGCCTGGGCGCGGTGCTTGGGGTCGGGGGAGGTCTGGCGCTGCTGGCGCTGATCAACCGGGTGCCGATGGCGGCGGGACTGTACCCCCTGTTCGCGATGGCGGGGGCGCTGGCGATCTTCGGCCTGACCGGGCTGGTCGGGGGCTCCGGCTTCCTCGCGGTGTACCTGGCCGGCCTGCTGCTGGGCAACCGCCCGCTGGAGGCCTCGCAGAACATCAAGCGCTTCCACGATGGCATCGCGTCGCTGGCACAGATCGGCATGTTCCTGATGCTGGGCATGATCGTGACCCCCTCGGACCTGCCGCCGGTGGCGCTGGATGCCGGCCTGGTCGCGGCCGTTCTGATCCTGCTTGCGCGGCCACTGGCCGTCTGGATCTGCCTGTACCCCTTCCACTTTCCCTGGCGCGAACAGCTGTTCATCGCCTGGGTCGGGCTGCGCGGTGCGGTCCCCATCATCCTGGCGCTGTTCCCGCTCCTGGCCGGGCTGGAGCTGGCGGAATATTTCTTCCACGTGGTGTTCTTCGTGGTGCTGATTTCGCTGCTGGTACAGGGCTGGACCGTCGCCCCGTCGGCGCGCTGGCTGGGCCTGGAGCTGCCGCCGACGACCGCCCGGGTCCAGCGCACCGAACTGGATATCCCCGGCCAGCAGGAGATGGAGCTGGTGGGCTATCGCCTGGCCGAGACCACACCGGTGGTGCGCGAGGCATGGTCGAACTTTCGCCTGCCGGGGACCGCGCGCGTCGTGGCCCACCTGCGCGACGGCAGGCTGCTGGAGACCCTGGAGATGCTGGATCTGCATGCCGGCGACCACCTCTACATCATGGTCGCGCCGGCTGACCTGCACGATCTGGATCGCCTGTTCGTGCCGCAGGACGAGGTGCCGGAGCGCCTGACCGAACGCAGCGTGTTCGGGGAATTCGCGCTCAACGGCGGGGCGCAGTTGGGCGCGGTCGGCATGGCCTACGGTGCCCCGGTCCCGCCGGAGCGCCAGGGCGAGACCCTGGAGGCCTACCTGCGCCGCGAACTCCAGGCCGAACCGGTGGTGGGGGATGCCGTCGACCTCGGGCCGATGCGCCTGGTCATCCGGGAAATGGACGGCCCCCGCATCACCCGCGTGGGCCTGAAACTCCTGAGGTAAGGCGTCCTGACCGGCGCGCCCGGCGGGGCACTTCACCGTGCCGGAGCGCGAGCCGCCACCGCCCCCTGACGAGCCGTTTGATCGTTGCCGCCTGGCGGCCCCTGAGGGTCGGGCGTACTGCGCCGTTCTGGGGCGTTAGGGTGCACGAAGTTGGTGCCCGGTACTGGTGAACCCCTTCATAAAGCGAATCGTTGTGTAAAAAAAACCGACAACAAAAATCTTGCCAGGTGGCGAATACTCTGGTTATCTGTAAGTGCAAAGCGTGATTTTTATCACGTTGTGCGCGCATCCCGTTTCCATCAGGAGTTGTAACCATGACTGTATTTCGCCCGCTTTTCAGCTTTTCCGCTTTTCCGTTTTGCCGTTGTGCTGGCCTTTCTGTTTCCGCTAGCCCTGCTAGCTGACTACGCCTCGCCCGAGCGCGTCGACGGCACGACCTACGCCGGACCGCAGGAGGCCCGCGCCCTGTTCGATCAGCGTGTGCCGTTTGTGGATGTCCGTGTGGCGTCCGACTACGAGGCCGGCCGGATCCCCGGCGCGATCAATCTGGTGGTCCATCGCGACCAGGCGGATAGCGATTTCACCGAGGCGTCGCTGCTGGAGTTCATCGGCTCCAAGGACGCCAAGGTCGTGCTCTACTGCAACAGCACCCCTTGCTGGCGTACCTCCGTGGCCGCCGAGCGCGCGGTGGAGTGGGGTTTCACCAACGTCCATTACTACCGTCTGGGCTTCCCCTCCTGGCAGGACGCCGGCTACCCGGTCGAGTGATCTCAAGTAATCCCCGGAAAAGCCGCTAAAAGACCTGTCGGGTGCTGATCCCTTCATCACCGCCCGACAGGCCTGCCAGATCGAAAAAAACAATATCGCGCGGGGGAAACATGTCTCTGAAGCTTCGTCTGACCTTGCTGGCCCTGGGGGCTCTGCTGCTGGCATCGATTGTCCTGATCGGGCTGGCGCGGGTTGCCCAGGACGTTTCGGAGACACGGTTCGAGGACCTGATGCTCGCCAGCAAGGCGCAGCTCTGGGACCGAATCATCGCCACCGAGATGGAGCGCATGGAGGCAGGCGTGCAGAGCATGACCCGCAACCGTGGCGCCATCGCCGCGCTCTACGAAGGCGACCGCCAGGCGCTGCAGGACGAAGCTCGCCCGACCTTCAACCGGCTGAGTTCCTCCGGGACCCTCACCGGCATGCAGGTGGTCGATGGCGACGCCCGCATCCTGTTTTCCACCACCGGCGACTTTTCCGGAAGGACCACCAAGCCACTGGTGAGGGCCGTGCTCGAGGAGCGCAACGTGATGCGCGGGGTACAGCGCGACGAGGACGGGACCCTGGTCTCGACCCTGGTGTTCCCGATGTATGACCGCGGTCAGGTCGTCGGCGCCACTGTGTTCATGCGCCACATGGATGCCCCGCTGGCAGAGATGGCGGCCGCGGATGGCTCCCTCAATCTGCTGCTCGACGGTCGTGGCAACGTGGAACACCGTTCCTACGACCCGGAAGAAAATCGGTTGCTCGACCGTATCGAGCTGGACCTGCCCGCACTGGGTGAGCAGCGCGTGGCTCGCGCCTTGGGCGATGAGCGTGCCTATTCGGTCGTGACCCACCCGGTGCGTGCGCCAGATGGCGAGGCCCTCGCGCATTTCGTCAGCGTGAGCGACTTTACCGAGAGTTTCGGCCGCCAGGCCGTCATCAACCGTATTGCCGTCGCCAGTTCGGTCATCGTGCTGCTGGCCCTCGCTATCCTGATCTACTGGTACACCCAGCGTTCGTTTGCGCCATTGCTGCGTGCGGTCAGCGCAGCCGATGCCATTGCTCAGGGCGACCTCAGCCAGGAACTGGCGGACACGACTCGCAATGACGAAACCGGGCGTCTGTCCCATGCAATGCAGGCCATGCTCACGCAGCTGCGGTCGATGATCGAGGCGATCAACGATGCGACGCGTCAGGTGGCCTCCGCGGCGGAGCAGGTTTCCGCGACCACCCAGCAGACCGACTCGGGTATGCGCCGGCAGCACCAGGAGATCGAACAGATCGCCACCGCGATGAACGAGATGACGCAGACCACCCGTGAAGTGGCCAGTAGTGCCTAGGGCGCGGCGGCTTCGGCGGACAGCGCGAAGAAGGATATCGATGCAGGTCAGTCGGCGCTGCAGAAGACCGTGCAGTCCATCCGTTCGCTCGAGACCTCCGTGGGCGAGACCTCCGAATCGGTGCAGGCCCTGCAGGCGGATGTCGAGAACATCACGGTGGTGCTTGATGTCATCAAGGGTGTGGCGGAACAGACCAATCTGCTGGCGCTGAACGCGGCGATCGAGGCGGCGCGGGCCGGCGAGCAGGGACGTGGTTTTGCGGTGGTGGCCGACGAAGTGCGGACACTGGCGAGCCGCACCCAGCACTCCACCGAAGAGATCCAGGAAATCATCACCAAGCTGCAGGACCGCGCAGGGCAGTCGTCGAAATCGATGGCGGTCGGTATGGAACGGGTATCGACCACGGTCGCGGACGCTCGGGGGGCCGAAGAGGCCTTCTCCGGCATCAAGGCATCGGTGGACCAGATCACCGACGTCAATCACCAGATCGCCGGCGCCGCCGAAGAGCAGAGTGCGACCGCCTCGCATATCGACGAGGGTGTGACGAATATTCGCGATGTGGCCGAGGAGACCTCGCGCGCGTCGGAAAACACGACTGCGGCCACCGAGGAACTGGCGCGGCTGGCGGCCCAGCTGCAGGAGCTGACCGCGCGCTTCCGTCTGTAGTCGGTGCGCCGTCCTCCATCGTCCGCAGCTGATCCGTCCTCAACACGGAAGGCTCCCGGGCCCGCTGGTCCGCTATTTTTCCAGCATGGCCTTGAGGCCGGCCAGGTGGGCCTGGGCGGTGAGCTTCTGGGTCTCGGGGTCCGGCGGCCGGGCGTCCGGCCATTCGAGGTGTTCCTCGGGTAGCTCGTCCAGGAAGCGCGAGGGTTCGCATTCGATGCTCTCGCCGTACCGGCTGCGTTGCTGGGCGTAGGTGATCAGCAGGGTCTGTCGGGCGCGGGTCAGGCCGACATAGGCCAGGCGGCGCTCCTCCTCGATGGAATCGTCCTCCACGCTGACCCGGTGCGGTAGCAGCTCCTCCTCGAAGCCGACCAGGCAGACATGCGGAAACTCCAGGCCCTTGGCGGTGTGCAGGGTCAGGAGCTGCACCGACTCGCCGCCGTCCTGGGCATCGCGGTTGCGGTCGAGGATGTCCATCAGGCTGATGCGGTTGACGATATCGGCCAGGTCCATGGTCTGCTCGTCGTCCGCCTGGTCATCGCCGTATTCGGCGGTGGTGTTGCCGCCGCCCATGCGCCCGACCCAGTCGATGAACTCGCGCACGTTCTCCATGCGCCGGGTCGCGGCCCGCGGGTTGGGGCTGTTCTCCAGCAGCCAGGACTCGTAGTCGATGTCCTCGACCAGGGCACGCAGCAGGGCGTCCGGGGCCTCCTCCGCGCCGCGGCGCTGGAAGCCGTCGACCCAGTCGGTAAAGCGCTCCAGGCGTGCCTGTGCGCGGGCGTCCATGTACTCGGACAGGCCGACCCCGCGCGCGGCCTGCAGCAGCGAGGTGCCGCGCTGGTTGGCGTAGTGCCCCAGCTTCTCCAGCGTCGCCGGGCCGATCTCGCGCCGCGGCACGTTGACCACGCGCAGAAAGGCGGTGTTGTCGTCCGGGTTGGCGAGCAGGCGCAGGTAGGCGACCAGGTCCTTGATCTCGGCCTTCTCGAAGAACGACTGCCCGCCGCTCAGCCGATAGGGGATGCCCTGCTCGCGCAGGAGCTTCTCGAACAGCCTGGACTGGTGGTTGCTGCGGTAGAGGATCGCGAAGTCGCCCCAGCCCGCGTTCAGGCGGAAGCGCCGGCGCATCAGCTCGGAGACCACGCGCGCGGCCTCGGTGTCGGCGTCGGAGCAGCCGATGACCTCGATCTTCTCGCCCTCGCCGAGCGCGCTCCACAGGCGTTTCTCGAACACATGCGGGTTGTTGGCGATCAGCGCGTTCGCGGTGTGCAGGATGCGGTTAGTGGAGCGGTAGTTCTGCTCCAGCTTGATCACCTCCAGGCGCGGGAAGTCCTGCTGCAGGCGCGCGAGGTTTTCCGGGCGGGCGCCGCGCCAGGCGTAGATCGACTGGTCGTCATCGCCGACCACCGTCAGGCCGTCACTGACGCCGACCAGCAGGCGCACCAGCTGGTACTGCGCGGAGTTGGTGTCCTGGTATTCGTCCACCAGCAGGTGGCGGATGCGGTCCTGCCAGCGGTTGCGTAGCTCGGCGTCCGTGCGCAGGCAGTCCACCGGGCGCTTGATCAGGTCGTCGAAGTCCACCGCGTTGTAGGCGCGCAGGGCGTCCTCGTAACGCGGGTAGAGGTTGGCCGCGGCGATCGCCTCAGGGGTGTCGCTCATCTGGCTGGCCTCGTGCAGAGCCTCCTCCGGCGTCATCAGGTCGTTCTTCCAGCGGCTGATGTGGCCAATCAGGGCATCGACCTCGGAGCCGGTATCGTCGCGGTAGGTGATCTCGCGCAGCAGCGAGCGGCAGTCGCCCGGGTCGAGGATGGAGAAGCCCGCGCGCAGCCCGGCCGCAGCCAGTTCGCGGCGCAGGAAGTTCAGCCCGAAGGTGTGGAAGGTGGAGACGCCGAGCCCGCGTGCCTGGTCCTTCGACAGGCGTCCCTGGACGCGCTCGCGCATCTCGCGCGCGGCCTTGTTGGTAAAGGTGATCGCGACAATCCGGCGCGCGTCCAGCCCGCGTTGCTCGATCAGATGCGCGATCTTCTCGGTGATCACCCGGGTCTTGCCCGAACCGGCCCCGGCCAGTACCAGCAGGGGGCGGTCCGTGGTGGTCACGGCGGCCTGTTGTTGCGGGTTGAGTTCGGACACCGGGGCGGTCGATTCCTTCGCAGCGGGGCGCGTAAACTAACCCACGCAACCCGATTCATAAAGACTGCAGCGGTGAGGGTAATCCATTGACCAATGTACCGCCGGCCGCAGCGGCGGCTGCGCAACGGGTCCAGCTCCCGCGCCTGACCCAGTTCGATTTTCACCAGCGCCTGATGGATGTCCCCGGGGCGGCGGTGATCCTGTTTACGCGTCAGGGCTGCGGTGCCTGCAAGGTGATGGGGCGGGTCCTGGCCGATTGGCGGAACGAGGCAGACGCACCCGCCCTGTTCGTGGTGGATGCCGAGACCGATACCGCCCTGGTACGGGAGTTCGAGGTGTTTCATCTGCCGGCGCTGTTCGTCTTTCGCGCCGGCGACTATCACGGCCGTCTGGAGGCCCCGCCGCGCGTGCCGCTGCTGCGCGAGGCCCTGACCACCGTACTCGCGCGGCCGCCGGAGGAGGCGCCGTGACCGCCCGGCCCGCCGCCACGGCCCCCGCGCAGCGGGACTGGTACCCGCCAGCGCGGCGGGTCGAGAGCCCGAACCAGGACGCCCGCCCGCCCGGTCAGGAGCCGGAGCTGATCGTGGTGCACGCGATCAGTCTGCCGCCGGGCGAGTTCGGGGGCCCCCACATCAGCGAGCTGTTCCGCAACCGCCTCGACCCCGCGGCACATCCATATTTTGCCGAGGTCGCGGCGCTGCGGGTATCGGCCCACGTGCTGATCGACCGCGAGGGTGATCTGGTCCAGTACGTGCCGTTTTCCCGCCGCGCCTGGCATGCCGGGGTGTCGTGCTGGGATGGGCGGGAACGCTGCAACGACTTTTCGATTGGCATTGAACTGGAAGGGACGGATGATCACCCCTTCACCCCGGCGCAGTACGCGGCGCTGGCGGCTCTGATCCAGTGGCTGCGGTCGCATTTCCCGGGGATCGGCCCGCAGGCCCTGGCGGGGCACAGTGACATCGCTCCCGGTCGCAAGACCGATCCGGGCCCGTACTTCGACTGGCAAACGCTGGCGGACCACCTGCGGGAGGCCGGCGCGTGATTGTCGATCTCCTGCGCCACGGCGAGCCGGAGGGTGGTCAGCGCTACCGCGGCCATGGCTGCGATGATCCGCTGAGCGCGCGCGGCTGGGGCCAGATGGAGCGCGCGGTTCGCGGCGAGTCCGAATGGCAGTTCGTGGTCAGCTCGCCGCTGCGGCGCTGCCGCACCTTCGCCGAGCACTACGCGTCCACCCAGGACCTGCCGCTGATCCTGGAGCCGGACCTGCGCGAGATCGGTTTTGGCGACTGGGAGGGCCGCACCCGGGTCGAGCTGCAGCGGGACCGACCGGAGGAATACCGCGCCTTCTATGCCGACCCGGTACACGCGCGCCCGGCCGGGGCGGAGCCGCTGGCGGCCTTTCGCCGCCGGGTCGAGGCCGGTTTCGATGCGGCTTTGCGGCCGCTGCAGTCGGAACGGGTGCTGATGGTGGTGCACGCGGGGGTTATACGGGCGCTGGTCGGCTGGGTGCTGGGCGTGCCGGACGATCGCCTTTACCAGCTCGAGTGCGAGTACGCCAGCCGCACCCGCCTGCATCGGCATCCGACCCGCGGCTGGCGGCTGCTTTACGCCAACCGGGTCTGAGCCGGTCCAGCCCCTAGCCGGCCTGCGTGTCGCGCCGCGGAACCGCCTTCACCGACAGGTAGTAGTCGTTGTTCAGCACCTCGATCAGACGATCGATGTTGGGGTGCTTGCCGGGGTTGGCGCGGGCGTCATCGGCATGGCTGCCGTACATCAGCAGCCCCGAGTTGGCCGCCTTCGGTCCGATGCCGCCGTAGTCCAGGGCCAGCTGGTAATAGATCTGCAGCGACAGGATCTGGCCGTCCCGATTCTCGATGGTGGCCGTGGGGTTGTAGTCCTCCCCAAACAATTCCAGGCGTTCGATCTTGCTGACGTCGGGCAGCTTCTTGGACATGTCGGGCTCCTCGAAAGAATCGCGGCATTATCGGGGCACGGCCGCGGCACGACAACCAACCCGCGCGGGCGGGAGGGACGAGGCCGGGGCGGCCTGGCGTGAGGCCCGTGGTAGGATAGCGGCTTTTGTCGAGGGGACACGAACATGTCGCAAAGTGCGTTCATGGAGGCGGCCCAGGCCGCCGCCGATGCCGCCGAGAAGGTGATCCGCCACTACTACGAGGCGGGTGTCGACGTCGAAACCAAGCCCGACGATACCCCGGTAACCCGGGCCGACGTGGAGAGCGAACAGGCGATCCGCCAGGTGATTCGCGAGCGCTTCCCGGATCATGGCTTCTATGGCGAGGAGACCGGCCAGTCGGACATGGACTCGGACTACGTCTGGCTGATCGACCCGATCGACGGCACCAAGAGCTTCGTGCGCCGCTATCCGTTCTTCTCCACCCAGATCGCGCTGATGTACAAGGGCGAGCTGATCCTGGGGCTGTCCAACGGCATCCAGTTCGGCGAGCGGGCCTGGGCGGAAAAGGACCAGGGTGCGTTCCTGAATGGCGACCCGATCTCGGTCGAAAAGACAACGGATCTGGCGCGCGCCTCCCTGTCTACCGGCAACCTGAAGACCCTGGCGCAGCATGCCGAGGGCTGGAGGGCGCTGGGCGGGATCATGGCCGAGGTCAACCGCACGCGCGGCTATGGCGACTTCTACCACTACCACCTGCTGGCGCGCGGCAGCATCGACCTGATCATCGAATCGGACGTGAACATCCTCGATATTGCGGCGCTGGCCGTGATCGTGCGCGAGGCGGGCGGGACCTTCACCAACCTGTCCGGTGGCGAGCTGGATCTGGAGACCACCAGTGTCCTGGCGGCGGCCACGCCCGATCTGCACCGGACGGCCCTGAACCGCCTCGCCTGGAAGGGCTAGCCGGGGACTGATTGAACCACTGAGGACACAGGGGGCGTAGAGAAGGGCGGTCTACAGGAAGACGGGAAGACTGGAAGGGGAAAGCTGTGAGTGGTTGCAGGCTGGCTGGTGATGCCGCGCATTTCGGGGCCATCATTGGCCGGGCCCTGCATCAGTAACCTGTTGGTTTTTCCAGCTGGCCGTAAATGGCATCCGTGTCGGCAACCGAAGTCATTCTTCCGGCCTTCCTGGCTTCCTGTGACCAGAACCGAACGTCAGGTCGCGGCGCCGTTCCCGTTTCCGTTGGGTTCCACCAGCCCGTGGGCGCGCAGCTTTTTGCGCAGGGTGGCGCGGTTGAGCCCGAGCAGGGCGGCGGCGCGGCTCTGGTTGCCGCCGCAGCGCTCCAGAACGCTGGCCAGCAGCGGGCGCTCCACCTCGTTCATCACCAGCGCGTAGAGGTCATGGCTGCTCTGGCCGTCGAGGGTCTGGAAGTACTGGTCCAGGGCGCGGCGCACGGAATCGGCCAGCACACAGTCCGACGCCAGCGGGCCGACCTGCGTGGTCGCGCCTGCATCCGTTTCCCGTTGCAGTGGCAGGTTCGTGCTCATGCAGCCTCGCTTGCGATTCCCGTCAGGTTGGCGCGGAGGCGCCGCAGCTGTTCGCTGGCCGTAGGGGCGGCGAGAAGTTCAGCCCGTGCCGCCCGGGTGCGGGCCTCGTCGAGACCCAGCCCAAGAAGATACCAGCCCAGATGCTTGCGCGCGATACGCACGCCCTGCGGCTCCCCGTACTGGGCGTGCAGCCCGCGGATGTGTTCCTCGATCAGGGCCAGTCGGGCGGCCGGATCCGGCGCAGGTGGAACCGGTTCTCCGGCAAGGGCGGCGCGGATCTGTCCCGGCAGCCAGGGCTGGCCCTGGGCTGCACGGCCGATCATCACCCCGGCGGCGCCGGTGGTCTCGAGTACCCGCCGGGCCTGCTCGGGGGAGGTGATATCGCCATTGGCCAGCACGGGGATCGAGACCGCGCGTACTACGCGCGCGATGGCCGCATAGTCGGCCTGGCCGCGGTAGCCATCGGCGCGGGTGCGGCCGTGCACGGTGAGCATCGCGATGCCGCAGTCCTGTGCGATCGCCGCGATGGTCTCGGCGTTGATGCGCTCGCGATCCAGACCCAGGCGCATCTTCAGCGTTACGGGGACGTCCACCGTGGCGGTGAGTGCCTGCAGCAGATCGCGGACCCGTTCCGGTTCGCCGAGCAGCGCGGACCCGGCCGCCTTGCTGCAGACCTTCTTCGCCGGACAGCCCAGGTTCAGGTCGATCACGTCGGCGCCGCGAAGCACGTTCTCCTGCGCCGCGGCCGCCAGCGCGTCGGGCTCGTTGCCGAGCAGTTGCACGATGCGCGGCCGCGGTTCCTGGCGGTGGTCGAGCCGGTGCCGGCTCTTGTCGCTGGACCACAGCCGGGTGTCGGAGGTCACCATTTCCGAGACCGCCGCACTCGCCCCCAGACGCCGCGCCAGCAGCCGGAACGGGCGGTCGCTGACGCCGGCCATCGGGGCCAGAAATACGGCGGGATCCGGAAAATGGTGGGCGCCAAGCTGCATCGGACACGGAACGGAGGAACGGGGAAGGCCCGCGAGTCTAGCAGGTCGGGGCTCGGGGTGCCGGGATCGGTAGGGTTCGGCTCTCCGTGTGCTCCTAGAAGGATGGCGGGACCTGTCGGTAGCCGGCATGGGTCACGCGCGCCATCGCCACGCTGCGGCGTATATCGCGGCTGCGGGCATGCTGCAGCCGGTGCCCCAGCCAGCGAAACGGTGCCAGCAGACGCGCCACACCCCGCAGTGCCCGCGTTTGCCGCGGACTCCAGTGCAGCTCCTGGTAGGTTTGCAGCAGTTCCAGCCCCAGTGCCTCGGCCTGGTCCTCGTGCTGCGCCCAGGCGGTCGCGTCCGCCAGGTGCTGGAACAGGTCATATACCTGCGCCAGTTCCAGCGACAGGACCTGTTCGAGGTCTTCCTCGAAATCCACCCGGTAGTAGAGCCCGTCATCGAACAGGACATTGCGCAGCTGGGCCCCGCCATGCCAGTAGCCGGCACGGTGGAAGGCCGCCAGGTTGCGGGTAACCGCGTGCAGGGTTTGCCGCCGCGCGGCCGGGTCCCGGGCGCGCAGGTGCTGTTCCACGGTCTCGCCGCAGTGGGTGTACATCACCGCGTCGGAAAGCGTGGCCACCACGCGGGGCACGTTCTGCCCTGCGGACGCCAGCATGCGCACCCGTTCCATCTCGTACCAGCCGTCGCGCGGGGGTGCATTGCCGGGCGCGGTCAGGAACGGGAAGAACAGCCGGCAAAGCAGTCGGATCGCCCATTGCTGGCGACGACTCCGGGCCTTCTCGCGCACACGCTTGAGCACATAGCGCCGGCCGTCGAATTCGAGGCCGAGGATACGCCCCGGGTCCTGCGCCAGGCGTGCCTCGGCAGCCCTGATCAGTGCCGGGTCCGGAGATTCTGCGCGCATGGCTCAGCGGGTCCGGATATCGACGCCGGCCACCGGCGCGGGCGGGTTGGCCAGGGTCACGCGTACCGGTGTGTCCCGGTTCGCGGCCAGCAGGGAGCCGGCGTCGGCATAGTCATCGGGGGTCAGGCGTAGACGCCCGAGTGCGGTCCCCAGGCGGTCGCTCAGGTGAATGTCCAGCACCGGCCAGGCCTGCTGCACCGGGCTTTCGAGCGAGAATTGCAGATGCAGGCTGCCATCGGCGGCGGCAAAAAAGTCCGGTGTCGAGGTGCGGATGCGCTCCGGTGCCCGCAGCGGGTGCCAGGCCGGGCAGGGGATCCGTGCGCACAGTTCGCCGCGGGCCTGATCGAGTGTGTTGTGTTCGTCTGGGGCAATCGGGGGTACGAGCAGCAGCTGCAGGGCCAGCAGCGCGAGCAGCGCCGCCGTCAGGGCCAGCGCGGGCGCGCGGCGGGCGGCCGCGGGCGCAGCAAGGGTTGTGGCGTCGGGGGCGGCCTCGATGTTCAGAGGGACCGCCTCCTGGCGCGGAGTATCGATTCGCACGGCCGGCCGGTGACGGGCCGGCGTCAGGCCGCGGCCACGGACCGGCGCCCCGGCCCCGCCGATCTCGAGGCTCGGGAACAGGTCGAATTCGGCACCGCAGTTGTCGCAGCGCACCCGCTGCAGGCGCAGGGTGTCGCCGCGGGCAATGGCGTGAGTGACCTGGCATTCGGGGCAGCGGGCCAGCATGTCGTGGGGTGAGGGTCCGTTGCCGGCCGCGCGCGCTGGGGCGCGTGACCGCGCCTAGCGCCGGCGACCGCCGAGCAGGGCCCAGCCTTCGCGGCAGTCCTCGACCCCGATGTCAAAGGCGTCGGAATAGGCCGCGATGACCTCGTCCGCCTGCCGTTCCAGCAGGCCCGCCAGCAGGATTCGGGCACCCGGTTTCGCGGCCCGCGCCAGTTCCGGGGCGAGGTCGATCAGAGGCTTGGCGAGGATGTTGGCCAGTACCAGGTCGTAGCCGGCGTCTGGCACCGGGTGATCGGTCAGCCCGATGTCCAGTTGCTCCGGGGTGATGGCGTTGACGTCGGCATTGCTGCGGGTGGCCTGCACGGCCTGTTCGTCGATGTCGATCCCCAGCGCATGCCGGGCCCCCAGCTTGAGGGCGGCGATGGCGAGGATGCCGGAGCCGCAGCCATAGTCGAGCACGTCCTGATCGACGGGGGGCTGCTGGGCCAGCGCCGCCAGGCACATGGCGGTGGTCGGGTGGTTGCCGGTCCCGAAGGCCAGCCCGGGGTCCAGACGCACAAAGGTGCCTTCCTCGATGGCGGGCTCGTCCTCCCAGGACGGGACGATCCACAGCGAACCCCCGCAATGGATGGCCCCCAGCCCGTCAAGGCCGGCACGCACCCAGTCCTGGTCCTCGATGGCCTGGACCTGGATGGCCTCGGGGGCCTCGGCCTGGCGTTGCAGGGCGGCGGCCGCGAGATCGGCCCGGGTGGTGTCGGGAAACACCGCCTTCAGGCGCACGGTGGACCACAGCGGGTGGGTGCCCAGTGGCGGTTCGAACAGCGGTTCGTCGGCCGCGTCGAACAACTCGACGCTGACCGCGCCCAGCTCGAACAGCGTATCTTCCAGCGGCTCGGCCTGCTCCGGACGGATCTGGCATTCGAGTTCGGCAAGGCTCATGGGGACTCCGGATGACGCGGGCCGTCAGGCCTGTGCCTTCAGTTTTTTCTCTAGGTAGTGGATGTCGGTCCCGCCGCGCTGGAAGTTGGCGTCGATCATCAGGTCGTGGTGCAGGGCGACATTGGTCTGGATGCCATCCACCACGATCTCGCCGAGGGCCCCGCGCATACGCGCGAGCGCGATCTCGCGGCTGTTCCCGTGGGCGATCAGCTTGCCGATCATCGAGTCGTAGTAGGGCGGCACCGCGTAACCGTTGTAGATGTGGGTATCCATGCGGATGCCCGGCCCGCCGGGGGCGTGGTACTGCTGGATGGTGCCGGGACTGGGCATGAAGGTGCTCGGGTCCTCGGCGTTGATGCGGCACTCGATCGCATGGCCGTTGATGTGGACGTCGTCCTGGGTGTAGCCCAGTGGCTCGCCGGCGGCGATGCGGATCTGCTCGCGCACCAGGTCGATGCCGGTGACCTGCTCGGTGACCGTGTGTTCGACCTGCAGGCGGGTGTTCATCTCGATGAAGTAGAACGCCCCATTCTCGTACAGGAACTCGAAGGTGCCGGCGCCGCGATAGCCGATGTCCCGGCAGGCGCGGATCAGGCGTTCCGCCATGGTCTGGCGCTGTTCGTCGCTGATGCCCGGGGCCGGGGCCTCCTCGATCACCTTCTGGTGACGACGCTGCATGGAGCAGTCGCGTTCGCCCAGGCATACGGCGTTGCCGTGGGTATCGGCGAGGATCTGGAACTCCACGTGACGCGGATGCTCCAGGTATTTCTCCATGTACAGGGTGTCGTTGCCGAAGCCCTGCTGGGCCTCGTTGCGGGTCAGCGAGATCGCGTTCAGCAGCGCGCCCTCGGTGTGCACCACGCGCATGCCGCGACCACCCCCGCCGGCGGCGGCCTTGATGATGACCGGATACCCGATCTCCCGTGCCAGGGCCAGATTGGTGTCCGCATCGTCGCCTATCGCGCCGCCGGAGCCGGGCACACAGGGCACGTTGGCCTCCAGCATGGCCTGCTTGGCGGAGACCTTGTCACCCATCAGGCGGATGGTCTCGGCGCGCGGGCCGATAAAGGCGAAGCCGCTGGATTCCACACGCTCGGCGAAGTCGGCGTTCTCCGACAGGAACCCGTAGCCGGGGTGGATCGCGCCGGCGTCGGTGACCTCGGCTGCGGCGATCAACGCGGGGATGTTCAGGTAGCTCTCGCCGGAGGCTGCGGGGCCGATGCAGACCGATTCATCCGCCAGGCGGACATGCTTCAGGTCGCGATCGGCGCTGGAGTGTGCGGCGACGGTGGCGATACCCATCTCGCGGCAGGCGCGCAGGACCCGCAGGGCGATCTCGCCGCGGTTGGCGATCAGAATTTTTTCAAACATGCTCGAACCTGTTTCCAGCGAAGCCGGGCGTGCAGCCCGGCGGATGGGTTCATCCGATGATGAACAGCGGCTGCCCGTATTCCACCGGGTTGCCGTTCTCGACCAGGATGTCGCGGACCGTCCCTGCCTGGTCGGCTTCGATCGGATTGAGCATCTTCATCGCTTCGATGATGCACAGGGTCTCGCCGACCTCTACCGTTTGCCCGACCTCGACAAATGGATTCGAGCCAGGACTGGGGGCGCGATAGAACGTGCCGACCATCGGGGCGGTGACGCGGTGACCGTCCATCTCCGGGGGCGCGCTGGCCACGTCGGCCGGGGCGGCCGCGGGCGGTGTGCCGGCTGGTGCCGGTGCCGTGGCGGGCAGGGGCGCCGGGGCCGGTGCGGCAACGGCGGTGCCGCTGGCCGAGCGCGTGATACGGACCGACTCCTCGCCTTCGTGGATCTCGATCTCGTGGATGCCGCTCTCGTCGAGCAGGTCGATCAGTTTCTTGACCTTGCGAATGTCCATGGAAGCCTCTTATTCCGTGATGGCTGCAAGCGCCGCGTCCAGCGCCAGCCGGTAGCCCATGACGCCGAAGCCACTGACCAGGCCGGCGGCCACATCGCTCAGGCGTGACGTCTGGCGGAAGGGCTCGCGGGCGTGAATGTTGCTGATATGAATCTCGTAGAACGGGATGGCAACACCCAGGAGGGCATCGCGCAGGCTGACGCTGGTGTGGGTCAGGCCGCCCGGATTGATCAGGATGCGTTGCACGCCCTCGCCGGGGGCGGCATGAATGCGGTCGATCAGCGCGCCCTCGTGGTTGCTCTGGAAGCAATCGAGCGCGACCCCGGCGTCACGCGCGCGGGTTGCCAGATCGGTCTCGATGTCCGCGAGGGTCTGGGCGCCGTAACGCTCTGGCTCCCGCTGTCCCAGCAGGTTCAGATTGGGGCCGTTGAGCAGCAGTATGGACGCCATGGCAGCGGGAATCGGTAGCGATCCTGACGAGAATGGACGCGATTGCACCGAAAAATGACGGTGCGACGAATGATCGGGATTCTGCCGCAGGAAGGGTGGGGGTGTCCAGCGCGGAGAGCGCCCCGGACGCACGCAGGCACCGCGCCGGGAGCGGTGCCTGCGTGCGGGTGACGATCAGTCGGCGGTCAGCGGGAACAGGGTCAGTTCCACCCGGCGGTTCTGCTGGCGGCCCGCGTCGGTGTCGTTGGTGGCCACCGGCTGGTGCGGGCCAAAGCCAATGGTGTGCACACGCACCGGCTGCACGCCGCGCCGGATCAGGGCCTGGCCCACGCTGTTGGCGCGGCGCTGGGACAGATCCATGTTGTATTCGACTCGCCCGGTGCTGTCGGTGTGACCGGCGACCTCGATGCCGGTCTGGTCAAACTCCTCCAGGACCAGGGCCACCGAGTCCAGTACATCCCCGAATTCCGGCTTGATGTCGCTGCGGTCGAAATCGAAGGTGATGTTGCTCGGCATGTTGAGGATGATGTTATCGCCGTCGCGGGTCACGCTGACGCCAGTCCCGCGCAGCTGCTCGCGCAGAGCGTCCTCCTGCTGATCCATGTAGTTGCCGATGGCGCCGCCGGCGAGGGCGCCGATGCCGGCCCCGATCATCGCGCGCTGGGTGCGGTTACGGCTGCTGGTGACACTGCCGAGCACGGCGCCGGTGGCCGCGCCGATGCCGGCCCCGATGGTGGCGCGCGAGACGCGTTCCTCCCCGGTATATGGATCGATGGTGGTGCAGCCCATTACCAGGACAAGAGCACTGGTGGCGGCCAGGGCGAGGATGCGTTGCATGGTGTTTCTCCCGTGTTCGTGTTGCTGGCCAAATGGCGCGATGGATACCCGCCAGCTTGCGGTCAGGCGCGTGAACCGTCCATGAACCCGGAATCAGGCTGTGCTATTGCTCGGCGCTTTCGTGACGTAGTTGGCGCAAAACCGATGCAGTGTCGGGGTGGACGCCGCGCCAGATCGCGAAGGCCTCGGCGGCCTGCTCGACCAGCATGCCCAGGCCGTCGGCCGTCTGCCGACAGCCGGCGTCATTGGCCCAGTCGAGGAACCGGGCCGCACCCGGGCCGTAGACCAGGTCGTAGGCCAGGCTGCCCGGGTGCACCAGCGTCGCGGGCAGGGCCAGGCCCTCATCGGACAGGCCGGCGGCGGTGGCGTTGATGACCAGGTCGAACGGGCCGGCGGGCAGGGCGTCGAGGCCGCAGGCGGAGAGTTCGGTCTCGATCGCCAGGTCGGCGAAGTCCTCGGCCAGCGCCTCGGCCCGCGCCGCGGTGCGGTTGGCGATCACCAGTTCCGCGGGGCGGCGCTCCAGTAGGGGCTGCAGCAGCCCGCGGGTTGCGCCGCCGGCCCCGAGGATCAGGATACGCCGGCCGGGCACCTCGCCACCCAGGCGGTCGAGGTCGCGGCAGAAGCCGATGCCGTCGGTGTTGTCGCCGTGGAGCTGGCGCTCGTCGTCGCGCCAGAGGGTGTTCACGGCGCCGGCGCGCCGGGCACGGCCGGTCAATACCCGGGCCAGGGCGAAGGCCTCTTCCTTGAACGGGACGGTCACGTTCAGGCCCCGGAACCCGGAGGAGAACCACGCCCAGACCTCCTCGGCGAACTGCCCCGGGGTGCCCAGCAGGGCTTCGTAGGTCAGGTGCTGCCCGGTCTGTTCGGCGAACAGGGCGTGGATGCGCGGCGACAGCGAATGGCGGATCGGGTTGCCGACCACGCCATAACGATCGGGGCGATCCGGGCGCGGCTCGCTCATCGGGCCGCGTCCTCCGCCAGCCATTCGGCCACGCTGCGGGCGTAGTAGGTGAGGATGCCGTCGGCCCCGGCGCGCTTCATGCCGGTCAGGGCCTCCAGCACACAGGCACGTTCGTCCAGCCAGCCGCGTTCGGCGGCGGCCTTGAGCATCGCGTACTCGCCGGAGACGTGATAGACGAAGGTCGGGCGCTGGAACGCGTCGCGGATACGGCGGACCACGTCCAGATACGGCATCCCCGGCTTGACCATCACCATGTCGGCGCCCTCGGCCAGGTCGAGCGCGACCTCGTGCAGGGCCTCGTCGCCGTTGGCCGGGTCCATCTGGTAGGTCTCCTTGCCGCCCTTGCCCAGATTGCCGGCCGAGCCCACCGCATCGCGGAACGGCCCGTAGAAGGCCGAGGCGTACTTGGCGGAGTAGGCGAGGATGCGGGTGTGTACGTGCCCGCCGTCCTCCAGTGCGGTGCGGATCGCGCCAATGCGCCCGTCCATCATGTCGGAGGGGGCGACCACGTCGGCCCCGGCCGCGGCATGCGACAGGGCCTGCTTCACCAGGGCCTCGACGGTGATGTCGTTCACAACAAAGCCGTCGTCGTCGATGATGCCGTCCTGGCCGTGGGTGGTGAACGGGTCCAGGGCGACGTCGGTGATCACGCCGAGCTCGGGGTGGGCCTGCTTCAGGGCGCGTACCGCGCGCTGGGCCAGGCCGTCGGGGTTCCAGGCCTCGGCGGCATCCAGGCTCTTCTTCTCGCCCGGGACCACCGGGAACAGGGCCAGGGCCGGGATGCCGAGGCGCACGGCCGCGGCCGCCTCCTCCAGCAACAGGTCGATGCTGACGCGTTCCACGTCGGGCATCGACGGTACCGCCTCGCGCACCCCCTCGCCCTCGGTGACGAACACCGGCAGGATCAGGTCGTCCGCGCGCAGGTGATGCTCGCGCATCAGGCGGCGGGAGAAGGCGTCGCGACGCATGCGGCGCGGGCGGCCGGCGGGATAGGGGGCGATCGGTGCGGTCATACCAGATCCTTGCGTGGGTCTTGTTGCGGGCCTTGTTACTGGTCGGCCTCGGCCAGCCAGTCGCGCGGTTTCAGGTAGCGTTCGTAGAGTTCGGCCTCGGGCGTGCCGGCCTCCGGCTGGTAGTTGTACTCCCAGCGCACCAGTGGCGGCAGCGACATCAGGATCGACTCGGTGCGCCCGCCCGACTGCAGGCCGAACAGGGTACCGCGGTCGTAGACCAGGTTGAACTCGACATAGCGCCCGCGCCGGTAGAGCTGGAACTGGCGCTCGCGCTCGCCGTATTCGGTCGCGTGGCGACGCTCGACGATTGGGGCGTAGGCGTCCAGATAGGCGTTGCCGACGCTCTGCATGTAGCCGAAGGCGTGCTCGAAGCCGCCCTCGCTGAAGTCGTCGAAGAACAGCCCGCCGACGCCGCGCGGCTCGTCGCGGTGCTTGAGGTGGAAGTACTCGTCGCACCACTTCTTGTGCGCCGGGTAGAGGTGCTCGCCGAACGGGCGGCAGGCAGCCTCGGCCGTGCGGTGCCAGTGAATGCAGTCCGCGTCGAAACCGTAGTAGGGCGTCAGGTCGAAGCCGCCGCCGAACCACCAGATCGGTTCCTCGCCGGGCTTCTCCGCGATGAAGAAGCGTACGTTCGCGTGCGAGGTCGGCACATACGGGTTGTGCGGGTGGATCACCAGCGACACGCCGGTGGCCTGGAACGAGCGCCCGGCCATCTCCGGGCGGTGTGCGGTGGCCGAGGCCGGGAGGTTGTCGCCCATTACGTGGGAGAAGTTGACCCCGGCCTGCTCGAAGACCCGCCCCTCGCGCAGCACGCGGGTGCGGCCGCCGCCGCCGGCCGGGCGTTCCCAGGCGTCTTCCTGGAAGCGGGCCTGGCCATCCAGACCCTCGAGGCCCTGGCAGATGCGGTCCTGCAGGCCCTGCAGGTAGTCGATCACTCGGTCGATGGAGACGTGGTCCTGGGTCATGCTGCGTCCCGGTTGGTTATTCGTGGGTGTCCGGCGCGCCCCGGAGCCAGGCCCCGGTGCGGGCATCGCGGATCGCGCTGGGTGCGGTGCGCCCGCCACATTCTGCCTGCAGGATCGCATCGATGCCCGCGCCGAGTTGTGAGGCAACGCAATCCCAGGTTCGGCAGGGCTCCGCGCCCGCGCGATTGGCGCTGGTGGAGACCAGCGCGCTTTCGGCGGCCGCGCACAGCGCGCGCGTCTCCGGGTGGGCGGTGACGCGTACCGCGAGGCTGTCGTGTTCGCCGCGCAGGAGCGGCGGGCAGGTATCGGTGACGGGCAGCAGCCAGGTGGTCGGCCCCGGCCAGCTGGCGTCGACCTCGGCCCGGCGCTCGGCCGGTAGCGGCGCCAGCCAGGGCGCGAGGCGCTCCAGCCGGTCGGTGACCACGATCAGCCCCTTGGCGGCCGGCCGGCCCTTGATCTCGAGGATGCGATCGATCGCCTGGGAAGCATCAGGCCGGCAGCCGAGGCCGAAGACCGCCTCGGTGGGGTAGGCGATCACGCCGCCGTCGCGCACGCACTGCGCGACGGGTTCGATCTCGGGGGTCAGCAGCGGCTGGCTATTCGGATCCACGGTCGCCGGAAGGCTGGGCACTCAGGCGGCTGTCGCCGGCGCTGTCGCCGCTGCCGGACTTCGTGCTACCCGACTTGGCGGTCGAGGCCTTCTTCGTCGGGGCCTTCTTCGATGTGATCTTCCTGGCGGCGGTCTTTTTCGTGCCCGTCTTGCTGGCGGCCTTCTTGGTGGTGGCCGCCTTTTTCGTGGTCGTCTTCTTCGCGGTCGACGACTTGGCGGTCGACTTGGCCGCCCCCTTGCGGCCGCGGCCCTTGCGTTCCGGGGCGGCGGCGATCAGCTCCTGGCACTGCTCCAGCGTCAGGGACTTGGGATCGGTCTCCTTGGGGATCTTGGCGTTCTTGTTGCCGTCGGTCACATACGGTCCGTAGCGGCCGTTGAGGACCTGGATGCCCTCCGCGTCGAAGCTCTTGATGAAGCGTTCGGCGTCCTTTTTCTTCTTCTCGGCGACGATCTCCAGCGCGCGTGGCAGCTCGATGGTCCAGACGTCGTCATCCGGGCCGAGGGAGGCGTACTTGGAGCCGTACTTCACGTACGGCCCGAAGCGGCCGATGTTCACCATCACCGGCTCGCCCTCGGGGGTCTCGCCGAGGTCGCGCGGCAGCTTGAACAGCTCCAGCGCCTCGTCGAGGGTGATCTTGTCCATCTTCTGCCCGGGCAGCAGGCCGGCGAAGCGCGGCTTCTCCTCGTCGTCCTTGGTGCCGATCTGCACGATCGGGCCGAAACGACCCAGGCGCACGCTGACCGGGCGTCCGCTCTGTGGATCGGTGCCCAGCTCGCGCGACTGCACGGCCTCGGCGCGGGTGACGTTTTCTTCCTTCTCCTTCACCCGGTCGCGGAAGTCGCCCCAGAAATCCTCCAGCACCGGGACCCAGTCCTTCTCGCCGCGCGAGATCGCGTCCAGCTCGTCCTCGAGCTTTGCGGTGAAGTCGTAGTCCACGTAGCGGTCGAAGTGCTGGGTCAGGAAGCTGTTCACGATCCGGCCGGTGTCGGTCGGGATGAAGCGCTTGCCGTCCATCTCCACGTACTCGCGCGACTGCAGCGTGGAGATGATGCTGGCGTAGGTGGACGGACGGCCGATGCCGTATTCCTCCAGCGTCTTCACCAGGCTGGCCTCGGTGTAGCGCGGCGGCGGCTCGGTGAAGTGCTGGTCGGCGGTGACCTCTTCGAGTTTGACCGTGTCGCCCTCGGCCATCTCCGGCAGGCGCTTGTCCTCGTCGTCATCCTGCGCGTCGTCGCGGCCCTCCTGGTAGACCGCGATGAAGCCGGGGTCGACCAGGGTGGAGCCGGTGGCACGGAACTGGTGCCGGCTGTCGCCCGGGACCAGGTCGGCAGCGACGGTGTCGAAGGTCGCGTGGATCATCTGGCAGGCGACGGTGCGCTTCCAGATCAGGTCGTACAGCCGGGCCTGGTCGCTGCTCAGGCGCTCGCGGACCTCGTTCGGCAGGCGGCGCACGGAGGTCGGGCGAATGGCCTCGTGGGCCTCCTGCGCGTTCTTCGACTTGGTCTTGTACTGGCGCGGGCTGTCGGGGACGTTGTTGGCCCCGTAGCGCTCCTCGATCAGGCCGCGGATCTCGCCGATCGCCTCGCCGGCCAGGGCCACCGAGTCGGTACGCATGTAGGTGATCAGGCCGATCGCGCCGGAGCCCAGATCGATCCCCTCGTACAGCTGCTGCGCGGTGCGCATGGTGCGCGATGCGGTAAAGCCCAGCTTGCGCGAGGCCTCCTGCTGCAGGGTCGAGGTGGTGAACGGCGCGGCCGGGTTGCGGCGGCGCTGCTTCTTCTCGACCTTGGCGACGCGCAGTGCGCCGTTCGCGGCCTCGGTCAGGCGCTTCTGGGCGTCGTGCGCGAGCTCGGCGCTGTTCAGGTCGAACTGGTCCAGCTTGTTGCCGTCCAGGTAAGTCAGGCGCGCGGTGAACGGCTGGCTCTGGCGCTCGACCTTCGCATCCAGGGTCCAGTATTCGCGAGGGACGAAGGCCTCGATCTCGTTCTCGCGCTCGCAGATCATGCGCAGTGCCGGGCTTTGCACGCGCCCGGCGGACAGGCCGCGCTTGATCTTGCGCCACAGCAGCGGCGAGAGGTTGAAGCCGACCAGGTAGTCCAGCGCGCGGCGCGCCTGCTGGGCATCGATCAGGGGTTTGGCGAGGTCGCGCGGCTCCTCGATCGCCTGCTGGATCGCCTTCTTGGTGATCTCGTGGAATACGACCCGGTGCACGCCGCGATCGTCCAGCAGGCCGCGGTCGCGCAGCACCTCATAGAGGTGCCAGGAGATGGCCTCGCCTTCGCGGTCGGGGTCAGTCGCGAGGATCAGGTCGTCGGATTTCTTCAGCGCCTTGGCGATCGCCTCGATCTGCTTCTCGCTGCGCTCGATGATGTCGTACTTCATGCGGAACCCGTTTTCCGGGTCCACCGCGCCCTCCTTGGGGACCAGATCGCGTACATGGCCATAGGAGGCCATGACCTGGTAGTCCGGGCCGAGATACTTCTCGATGGTCTTGCCCTTGGCGGGCGACTCTACGATGACGAGGTGCTTGCTCATGTCGCTCGGGACCGTCTCCGTGGCAGCGGGTTCCGTATCGGGGCGATCGCGGTCGCATGACAGCGACCGGGTTCACGGGCGCTAAAGACTAGATGAGGAAAATGTCTGTGGCTACCGTGTATCCACCGGAAGACGGAGGAATCAGTGCAGATAATCCACGGCCGCAGGGCCCGAATCGTCGCGCATGACCTCCTCCAGGCGGGAGTAGGCGATTGCGTCGTCGGGCTGGTTGAACAGCACCATCAGCACCACCCAGCGCAGCTGGTCGAGGTCGATCTCCTCGGCGTCCAGCTCCATCACGCGGTCCAGCACCAGCTCGCGGGTGCCGGCGGTCAGCAGTCCGTTCTGTTCCAGGTGCAGCAGGAAGCCGTGCGCCTCGATGTCCAGGCGCTTGCGTTCCTCGGGGGCATAGATGCGGTGCGCGGCACCGTCGCCGCCCCGACCCGCAAGCGGGGATTCGCTCATCAAGCGATCCAGCCAGCCCAGGGCGCGGTCGATTTCGCGGCGGGCAAAACCGGCCTCCACCAGATGGCGCTCCAGTTCCGAGCGGTCCGGCTCCTCGTCGGATTCCTCGTCGATGGTGTGCTCGAACAGGTACATGAGCACATCCAGCACGCTTTCGTTCATGATTCGGGGGATCCTGCGTCGAGGCGCTGGTAGCGCCCGTGGTCGAGGGCGGCCACACGGCCGTTCAGTTCCAGCAAAACCAGCATGGATGAAAGCTGTTCGATGGTCAATTTGGTGCGTTCGCGCAGGGTTTCCAGTGCCACCGGGTCGAAACCCATCGCCTGCAGTACGCGTTCCTGCTCCGGATCCTGCGGGTCGGAGGCGGGTTCGGTCGCGGCCGGAGGCGCATCGGGCGCGACGCCCAGCCAGTCCGCGAGGTCATCCAGGATCTCCTCGGCCGATTCCACCAGTTGGGCGCCATCGCGGATCAGCCGGTGGCAGCCGCGGCTGGTCGAGCTCAGCACCGAGCCGGGTACGGCGTAGACCTGGCGCCCCTGTTCGGCGGCGAGCCGCGCGGTGATCAGGGATCCGCTCTTCAGCGCTGCCTCGACGACCAGGGTCGCCAGTGACAGGCCGCTGATCACGCGGTTGCGCTGCGGGAAGTTGCGTGCCAGTGGGCGGGTGTCGGTAGGCCACAGCGAGACCACCAGGCCGTGGTCCGCGATGCGGTGCGCCAGGCGCCGATGCTGGGCGGGGTAGATGCGGTCGGGCCCGGTGGCCACGACCGCGATGGTGCGCCCGCCGGACGCGGCCAGGGCACCCTCGTGGGCCGCGCCGTCGATGCCTCGCGCCAGGCCGCTGGTGACCGTCAGTCCGGCCCCGGCCAGCTCGCGCGCGAATTCGGTGGCCAGGCGCTCGCCCTGCGGGGTGGCCTCGCGGCTGCCAACGATGCCCACCTGTGGGCTGCGCAGCAGCTTGCGCGCGCCGTTCAGGTATAGCACCGGGGGTGGGTCGGGGAGTTCCGCCAGCAGGGGCGGGTAGTCAGGGTCGTCCAGGCACAGCAATGTGTGCCGGGGGTCGGCATCCAGCCAGGCCTGGTCGGCCTGCGCCCCGGCCTCGCGGGCTTTGTGGGCGGCGGTATCCAGCTTGAGGTCGACGCCCGCGCGCTGCCATTCGGCCGCAGGGGCGGCCAGGGCATTGCCTGGAGACCCGAAGGCCTCGACCAGTTGCAGCAGGCGCCGCGGGCCGAGGCCGGGGGTGTTGATCAGTTGCAGCCAGTCCTCGTGCGGGGCGGCTGCCGCGCCGGCATCACGCATGCCGCCCGGTCGCAGTCCCGATCAGGGGGTGCGAACCTTGTCGCCCTCGCGCAGGGTACGCTCGGCCTCGGTCACCAGCACGTAGGACACCTTCTCGAAGGTCTGGAAGACCATGACGGTGCCGACTTCCTCTTCCGGCAGGGTGACCACATCGTTGGCGCGATCGCTGATCGGGTCGCGGACCTCGCGGCCGGCGGAGAAAGCGGTGAAGACCTGGCCGTTCTCGATGCCGTCGCGCGCGCCGCGGTTAATGATGGCCGCCTGCAACTGGCCGATCTGGCTGATGGCGTCGAACAGCGAGATGATCGTGCCTTCGGTCCCGGCGGGCGGACGACCGATGTCGAACAGCATGTCCTGTTCCTCGGCGTAGGGCACCAGGCGGTCGCCGCGGATCGCCTCGCGCTCGCCCTTGCGGATGTCGGCGCGGGCGACGTTGCCGGGTTCAAGGATCTCGGCCTCGCCCACCGGCAGCGTGGCGACACCCAGGTCCTCGCCGGTATCCGGGTCGATCAGCATGCCGTCGTCACGCACGATGTGATAGAGCTCGTAGCGTTCGGTGTCCTCGGCGTTGCGCACGTAGACGCGGTCGCCCGGGCCAAAGATCACGCGCTCGTCCTGCGAGGCGAGGATGTACGGGGCGTTTTCCAGGGTCTCTTCGTCCAGCACCTGCGGGCGGAACATGAACGACTGCAGGGTGGAGATCGGGGAGACGTCACGGTCGCGTTCCACCACCCGGACCTCGGGCGACAGGCGGTGGGTTGGGCGCACGCGCGGGCCGCCGTCGACCGTGATGCGCGGGCGGCCATCCACGTAGTAGATGCTCAGGACGTCACCCGGATAGATCAGGTGCGGGTTTTCGATCTCGGGATTGACCAGCCAGATCTCCGGCCAGTACCACGGGTCTTCGAGGAACATCGCGGAGATATCCCAGAGCGTGTCGCCCTTTTTCACCACGTAGCGTTCGGGGGCGGAATCACGGATCTCGGGTTCCGCCTCGGTGGTCTGGCGTTCCTGCGTCGCGTCGGCGGCGGTGCGCGGCGCGTTGCGGGTTTCGCCGCTTTCGGTCGCGCTGGCGTCGGCGCCGCCATTTTCCGGGGTCGCCGCGCAGGCGCCCAGCAACAGCGTTACACTGAACAGAATGCTCGGAAGAACGAAGGTCGTGGTGGCCCGGGTCTTGTACATTTAATGTCCCCTGTCAGGTCCGCGCGCTCCCCGAGCCTTCCTGTGGCCCGGCCCCAGTCGGATGACGCAATTCCGCGGATATTGCGGTCCAACGTTAGCAGAATTGCGACGTCTGTACAGTACAAAGTTTGAGGTTTTTTCATGGCCAAGCGTGAAATCCTGCACTTCCCCGACCCCCGGCTGCGCCTGAAGGCCGAACCGGTCACCGATGTGGATGACGAGATCCGCACCCTGGTGGATGACATGTTCGAGACCATGTACGCCGCTCCCGGCATCGGCCTGGCGGCGACCCAGATCAACGTGCAGAAGCGCGTGCTGGTGGCCGACGTGTCCGAGGACCAGAGCGAGCCGCATGCCCTGATCAATCCCGAGATCCTCGAGACCCGGGGCGAAGAGGCAATGGATGAGGGCTGCCTCTCGGTGCCCGGCTTCTATGAAAAGGTGCAGCGTGCCGACAGCATCCGCGTGCGCGCGCTGGGACGCGACGGCAAGCCCTTCGAGCTGGACGTCGACGGCCTGCTGGCGGTGTGCATCCAGCACGAGATCGATCACCTCGACGGCAAGCTGTTCGTCGACTACCTGTCCAGCCTGAAGCGCAACCGTATTCGCAAGAAGCTGGAGAAGCAGGGCGCCCGCGCGGGGGACAAGGCCGCGGTCCCCGCGGTCTGATGGGGGTGACGGACACGGAAGTCGCGTCCCTGCGCATCGTCTACGCGGGGACCCCGGACTTTGCCGTTCCAGCCCTGCAGGCGCTGATCGCCGCGGGTCATGCGCCGGTGGCGGTGTATACCCAGCCGGACCGTCCGTCCGGCCGCGGGCGCAAGCTGCGCCCCGGTCCGGTCAAGGTGGTCGCGGAGGCCGCGGGGCTGCCGGTCGTGCAGCCGGAATCGCTGAAGTCGCCCGAGGCCCGGGCGGAACTCGCGGGCTGGCGCCCGGATGTGCTGATCGTGGCGGCCTACGGGCTGATCCTGCCCCGTGCCGTGCTGGAGCTGCCCCCGCTGGGCGGGCTCAATATCCATGCCTCGCTGCTGCCACGCTGGCGCGGGGCAGCCCCGATCCACCGCGCCATCCTCGCCGGTGACCACGAAACCGGGGTCTGCCTGATGCAGATGGCACCGGGGCTGGATACCGGACCGGTGCATGCCTGCCGCAGGGTCGCGATCACCGCGCAGACGACGACCGGCACGCTTCACGATGAACTTGCCCGCGAGGGTGCCGAGCTCCTGCTGGAGCGGCTGCCGGCGATCGCGCGGGGGGCGTCCGTGCCGCAACCGCAGGATGATGCGCAGGCGACCTATGCACACAAGCTGGACAAGCAGGAGGCCTGGCTCGACTGGTCGCGTTCGGCCGCGGCCCTGGATCGGCAGGTCCGCGCCTTCAATCCCTGGCCGGTGGCTCAGGCCGGCTGGCAGGACCAGGTGGTGCGGGTCCATGCGGCTGTCCCGTTGGCGGGTTCGAGCACGGCCACGCCGGGGACTATCCTCGCGGCCGGGCCGGAGGGCGTGGATGTGGTCACCGGGGACGGCCTGCTGCGCCTGCTCACGGTGCAGCTGCCCGGGCGGCGTCCAGTGGCGGCCGCCGACTGGGCGCGCAATGCGGACCTGGTCGGGCAGATCCTGACGGGGGCTGTCTGATGGGTACCCGTGCGAAGCGCGTGGTGCCGTCCCGTGTTGACTCGCGGTCGCCGCGCCAGCGGGCGCTGGAGGCCGCCGAGCGCGTAGTGCTGCAGGGCCAGTCGCTGACCCAGGCCGTGGATCTGGTGACCGAGGGCCTGGAGGCACGCGATGCGGCCTGGGTGCAGGCACTGGCCTACACCACGTTGCGCTGGTATCCGCAGCTCGAGGGCCTGGTATCCGGGTTTCTCGACCGTCCGCTGCGCAGGAAGGACGCGGTGATCGGAGTGTTGCTGGCGCAGGGGCTTGCCGAGTTACTGCACTTCGGCACCCGTGATCACGCTGCCGTGCGCGAGAACGCGGAACTGGCCCGGGAGATCCACCGCCCCGGTGCGGTGGGCATGGTCAATGCGATTCTGCGGCGTGCGCAGCGCGAACAGGAAGCCCTGGGGCGCCGCATCGCGGCGGACCCGGTGCTGCGTTATGCCGTCCCGGCCTGGCTGCTGGACGCGGTTCGTGCCTCCTGGCCGGAAGACTGGGAGGCGCTGCTGGAGGCCTCGACGCGGCCGGCCCCGATGACGCTGCGCGTGAATCTGCACCATGGCACCCGCGAGGCGGCCCTGGAGGCCCTGGCAGAGGCGGGACTCCCGGCCCGGCCCCACCCCGCGCTGGCCAGCGCGTTGACCCTGGAACAGCCAGCCGACGTCGGGGCCCTGCCGGGGTTCTTCGACGGACGGCTGTCGGTGCAGGATGCCTCGGCGCAGTGGGCGGCGGCGCTGCTCGCGCCGCGCGCGGGCGAGCGCGTTCTGGATGCCTGCGCGGCCCCCGGTGGCAAGACCGGCCACCTGCTGGAGCATGCCGTGGGCCAGCTGGACCTGACCGCGCTGGACAACGATCCGGAGCGCCTCGGGCAGGTGCGCGAGAACCTCGACCGGCTGGGCTACCCGGCGCAGCTGGTGGCCGCGGACCTGGAGGCGACGGATGCCTGGTGGGGCGGTCAGGCCTTCGATGCGATCCTGCTGGACGTGCCCTGCTCGGCCACCGGTGTCCTGCGCCGCCACCCGGATATCAAGACCCTGCGCCGGCCCGAGGACATCCCGCGCCTGGCCGCCGAGCAGGCCCGACTGCTGGCCGCGGCCTGGCCGTTGCTGCGCCCCGGTGGTCGACTGCTGTACGCCACCTGTTCGCTGCTGTCGCCGGAAAACGATGCCGTCGTGGCGCCGTTCGTCGCGGCCACCGCGGATGCGCGCGTCCTGCCGGTGAACGGCACCGAGGGCATCCCCGGCGCCGTGGCGCGCAGTGTCGGCGTATCGCTGCCGCTGGGGCTCGAGGGAGGAGACGGTTTCTACTACGCGCTTCTGGAGAAGCAGGCCCGTTGATGTCGGCCTGTGTGCTCTCAAGGGGCTGGCCGCTCGCGCTGCTGTGCCTGCTTCTGGCCTGGACCGGCCCGGCTTCGGCGGTGGAGGTCCGTGGCGCCAACCACCTCTGGCTGGATGAGCACACGCTGCTGGTGCGGCTGGATATCGACATGCGTCTGCCCGCCGTACTGGAGGATGCCCTGGCCAACGGGGTGACCCTGGAGTTCGAGGCGGATGCGCGCCTGGAGCACAGCCGGCGGGTCGGGCGCGATACCCTGGCCGCCGAGACGCGCCGCGTGCAGCTGCAATACTTTGCGCTGAACCGGCATTACCTGGTGACGACGGTGGCCGACGAGCGCATGGATCTGAAACCGACCCTGGGTGATGCCCTGGAGCTGGTCGCCCGCCGGCTCGGGCGTCTGCGCCTGACCGACGTACCGCCGTCGGTGCGCACCAGCCCGGGGGAGCTGGAGCTGGCCGCGCGGCTGGTGCTGGTGTATTCCGCGCTGCCGCTGCCGCTGCAGCTCGACGCCGGGTTGCGCGGCGACCTGACCACGCGCCAGGAATGGTTGCGATGGCCGCTAGGGGAAGACTGATTTATGTACACACTCGCGTTGGCACGGCGTTGCGGTCCCCTTGTGCAGAATGACTGCACGGCGGTCACCGCGCGTGGTTTGCACGCAAACGCGACTCGAGCGCGGGTGTGTGAATGAATCAGTCGTTCCCTGGACTGAGGGGGTTCCCCTGGGGGCTGTTGGGGATCGGCCTGCTGTTCGCGCTGCTGCTGACCTCGCTGGTGGTCATGGGCAATGCCGCTCAGGATCAGGCGCGTTTCGAACAGCTGTTCCTGTGGCTGCTGGTGTTCCACGCCGCCATTCTGGTGGTGCTGGGCGGCCTGATCATCTTTCAGCTGGTGCGCATGGCGATCCAGTATCGCCGGGGCGTGCCGGGCAGCCGCCTGACGCTGCGGCTGGTCGCGGTGTTCATGCTGGTCGCGGTGCTGCCGGTCTCGGTGGTCTACTACTTCTCCTTCAAGTTCCTGAACGAGGGGGTTGACTCCTGGTTCGACGTGCGCGTGGAGTCGGCGCTGGAGGATGCACTGGAGTTGTCGCGTTCCTCGCTGGATCTGCGCGTGCGCCAGCTGGCGACCGAGACGCAGGAACTGATGGCCGAACTGGAGGGCGTCTCCGAGGGGCTGGTGCCGCTGGCGCTGAATGACTACCGGCGTCAGGTCGGGGCCCAGGAGCTCACGCTGGTGGGCTCCAACAACCGCATCATTGCCTCCAGCACCGACAGCCCGATCCGGCGCCTGCCCACCCCGCCCGATTCCGACGTACTGATGCGAGTGCGCCCGGAGCAGCCGTACTCGCGTCTGGAGCCGCGTTCCGACGGGTCGCTGATTATCCGCGTCGTAGCCACCACCAGCAGCCGCCGGCCGGGTTCCGAGAACCGCATCCTGCAGGGTATCTACCCGGTGGATCCGCGCATGAGCGCTCTGTCCCTGCGCGTTCAGGATGCGTTTGCGGACTACCGCGAATTTGCCTACCTGCGCGGACCGATGATCCAGGGATTCGTGTTTACCCTGTCACTGGCGCTGGCGATCTCGCTGATGGCGGCGCTGTGGGCCGGGCTGCTGGTGGCGCGGCGCATGGTGCGCCCGATCTCCGACCTGGTGCAGGGCACGCGCATGGTGGCGCAGGGCGACTACAGCACCCGCCTCGCGGTGCAGCGCGCCGACGAGCTGGGTTTCCTGGTGCAGTCGTTCAACACCATGACGCGCACCCTGAACGAGGCGCGCGACGAGGCCGAGCGCAACCGCCGTCTGCTGGATGCCGAGCGCGCCTATCTGGAAAGCGTGCTGCAGCACCTGCGTTCCGGGGTGCTGGCACTGGACGGCAGCCTGCGTCTGCGTACCGCCAACGCCGCAGCCAGCGAGATCCTGGAATGTGACCTCCAGGGCGGGCGTACCCGGGTGATGTCGGAGCTGGGGGACGATTGTCCGCTGGTGGCGCAGTTCTTCGAGGCAATCAGCGATGCCCTGGTGCGTCAGGAGGAGGAGTGGTCGCGCCAGGTGGTGGTGTTCACCCGTACCGGGCGCAAGGTGCTGATGACGCGTGCGGTCTGGCTGCCGACGTCCGGTTCCAGTCGCGGCCTGCACGCGATCGTGTTCGACGACATGACCGAGTTCCTGAAGGCGCAGCGCGACGCGGCCTGGGGCGAGGTGGCCCGGCGTCTGGCGCACGAGATCAAGAACCCGCTGACCCCGATCCAGCTCTCCGCCGAGCGCCTTTCGAGGCGTCTGGGCAAGGTACTGGAGGGGGCCGATCGCGAGGTGCTGGACCGTGCCACGGGTACCATCGTGCAGCAGGTGGAGGCGATGAAGACCCTGGTCAACGCCTTCCGTGATTATGCCCAGGCACCGCAGCTGGAGCGCGCGGCGGTGGATCTGAACCAGCTGATCCGCGATGTCTGCGAACTGTACCGGGACCAGGACGGGCGTTCGCGGGTGGATGTGACCCTCGACCCAGCGCTGCCGCCCATCCAGGGCGATGCCGGGCGGCTGCGGCAGCTGCTGCACAACCTGATCAAGAACGCCCTGGAGGCGGGTGCGGGTACCGACGGCATGGAGGTGCATGTGGTGACCGCCTATCTCGACGATCCCGCCGGGCCGCACATCGAGATGCGGGTGACCGATACCGGCCCGGGCATCAAGCCGGAGTTCCTGGAGCGCATCTTCGAGCCCTACACCACGGACAAGCCGCGCGGGACCGGGCTGGGTCTGGCCGTCGCCCAGAAGATCGTGGAGGAGCATGGCGGGCTGATTGAGTGCCATAATGCGGAATCCGGTCCCGGCGGGGCGGTGTTCCGCATCCGCATCCCGGTGGAGCATGGCCCGGTGGTTCACGAGGAGCCCGCATGAGCGAAGCCTACATTCTCGTTGTCGATGACGAGCCGGACATCCGCATGCTGCTGAAGGATGTACTGGAGGACGAGGGCTACCAGGTGGCGCTGGCCGGATCGGTGACCGAGGCCAAGGCGCAGCGCCGGAGCCGGCGCCCCGACCTGATACTGCTGGATGTCTGGATGCCGGATGGCGATGGCATCTCGCTGCTCAAGGAGTGGAGCGACGACGAGGGCCTGCCATGCCCGGTGGTGATGGTCTCCGGCCATGGCAACGTCGAGACCGCCGTGGATGCCACGCGGCTCGGGGCCTACGATTTCATCGAGAAGCCGCTGTCCATCGACAAGCTGCTGATTACCCTGCACAACGCCCTGGAGGCCGCGCGCCTGCAGCGCGAGAACGTGGGCCTGAAGCGGCATGCGGGCACGGTCCACGACCCGGTGGGCAGCAGCGCCACCATGGTGAACCTGCGCGACCAGGTGCAGCGCATGGCGCAGCACGATACCTGGGTGCTGATCACCGGCGAGCCGGGGGTGGGCAAGCAGACCTTCGCGCGCCTGCTGCATGCGCGCAGCGCGCGGCGCGAGAGCCCGTTCATCGTGGTCTCGGTGGGCTCGCTGTCCGGCGAGGAGGCGATTGCCGAGCTGTTCGGCAGCGAGCAGGGCGAGCACGTGCGCTACGGGCTGCTGGAGCAGGCCGCCGGGGGGGTGCTGTTCCTGGACGAGGTCGCGGAGATGGACCTGCAGACCCAGGGCCGCCTGCTGCACGCACTGGACACCCAGCGCATCACCCGTATCGGTGGCAACCAGCCGATCAGTGTAAACGTGCGCGTGATCGCGGCAACCCAGTATGATCTGGCGGAGGCAGTGGCGCAGGGCCACTTCCGCGAGGACCTGTACTACCGGCTCAATGTCCTGCCACTGACGATCCCGCCGCTGCGCGAGCACCCGGAGGACATCCCGGAACTGCTGGAATGCCACATGCGCCACCTGCATCAGCAGGAGGGGCTGCCGGTGCGCGCGTTTCAGCGCCCGGCCCTGGAGCGGTTGCAGCAGTATCACTGGCCGGGCAATGTGCGCGAGCTGCGCAACCTGGTGCAGCGGCTGATGATCCTGGGCTCTGGCGACGAGATCACCCGTGACGAGGTGGAGCGTACCCTGACCGGTCAGCCGCAGCGCGGCGAGGAGGCCGGGGAGGGCGTGCTGGCGATCCCCGACCTGCCGCTGCGCGAGGCTCGCGAGCAGTTCGAGCGCGAATACCTGCAGCAGCAGCTGGAGCGGTCCGAAGGCAACATGACCCGCCTGGCCGAGCGGGTCGGGCTGGAACGCACGCACCTGTACCGCAAGTTCAAGGCGCTGGGCATCGATCCCAAGCGGGTCAAGTCCGAAGGCTGAACCCGCGCCGCCACGGGAGTCGCATGAAGCACATCATCATTCTGGGGGCCGGTCAGGTCGGGCAGTCGCTGGCGGAGGCCCTGAGCGCCGACGGTATCGACATCACGGTGGTCGACTACCGTGCCGAGATGCTGGCCGAGCTGGAAGACCGCTTCGACATCAAGACCATCCACGGCTTTGCCGCGCACCCCTCGGTGCTGGAGGCGGCGGGGGCGCAGGATGCGTCGATGCTGATCGCGGTGACCAACTCCGACGAGACCAACATGGTCGCCTGTCAGGTGGCCTCCACTCTGTTCAACATCGAGACCAAGATCGCCCGCGTCCGCGCCCGGGACTATCACGAGACCCCGGCGCTGTTCGCGCAGGACGCGATGCCGGTGGACATGCTGATCTCGCCCGAGGCGATCGTGACCAGCCACATCCAGCGTCTGATCGAGCACCCCGGCTCGCTGCAGGTGCTGGAGTTCGCCGAGGGCCGCGTCTCGCTGGTGGGCGTGCGCGCCTACTACGGCGGGCCGCTGGTGGGGCACGAGCTGAAGAACCTGCAAAGCGACATGCCCGGGATCCAGACCCGGGTGGCGGCCATCTTTCGCAAGGACCGTCCGATCCAGCCCGACGGCTCGACGGTGATCGAGGCCGACGACGAGGTGTTCTTCGTGGCCGCGAAGAAGAACATCCGCGCGGTGACGTCCGAGCTGCGCAAGCTGGAAAAGCCGTACAAGCGCATCCTGATCGCCGGCGGCGGCAACATCGGCGAACGCCTGGCCGAGACCCTCAGCAAGCGCTACCGGGTCAAGGTGATCGAGCGCGATTCCGAACGCGCCGACTACCTGGCGCGCTCCCTTCCGGGCAACGTGCTGGTGCTGCAGGGGGACAGTTCGGACGACCGTTTCCTGGAATCCATCAATGTCGAACACAGCGACGTGTTCTGCGCGGTGACCAACGACGACCAGGCCAACATCTTCGCCGGGATGCTGGCCAAGCGCTGGGGCGTGCGCAAGGTGATGTCGCTGATCAATCGGCCGAGCTACGTGGACCTGCTGCAAAGCGGCGCGATCGACGTCGCGATCTCGCCGCAGCAGGCGACCATAAGCGCGCTGCTGGCGCGGGTGCGCGAGGGCGGTACCGCCACCGTGCATACCCTGCGTCGCGGTGCGGCCGAGGCGATCGAGACCGTGGTGAATGGCGATGCCCGCACCTCTCAGGTCGTCGGCCGCCGGATCGACGAGATCGATTTCCCCGAGGGCACCAGTCTCGGGGCGGTGGTGCGCGACGAGGAGGTCATCATCCCGCACCGGGACACGCTGATCGCGGCCGGTGACCACGTGATCCTGTTCGTGACCGACCGCCGCAAAGTGAAGCAGGTCCAGCGCCTGTTCCAGCCGACGGCGCTGTTCTTCTAGGCGGCGTCTATGCTGCATCTCGCGTCCACCGCCCGCCTGCTCGGGATGTTGCTGACCCTCTTCAGCCTGTCCATGCTGCCGCCGGCGGCGATCGGCTTCCTGTACGGCGAGGCTACCGCCTGGGTGTTCCTGCAGGCGTTCGCGCTGCTGCTGCTGATCGGCGGTCTGCTGTGGGGGCCGCTGTACCGGGCGCGGCGCGAACTGCAGGCACGCGACGGCTTCATCCTGGTGGTGCTGTTCTGGCTGGGGCTGGGGATCGCCGGGGCCACGCCGCTGTTCCTGGACCCGAACCTGCAGGTCTCGTTCACCGACGCCGCGTTCGAGTCCATGTCCGGCCTGACCACGACCGGGGCCACGGTGCTGACCGGACTCGACGACCTGCCGCGGGCCCTGCTGTGGTATCGCCAGCAGCTGCAGTGGATGGGCGGCATGGGGATCATCGTGCTGGCCGTGGCCATCCTGCCGCTGCTGGGCGTCGGCGGCATGCAGCTGTTCAAGGCCGAGACCCCGGGCCCGATCCGCGACAACAAGCTGACCCCGCGCATCGCCGAGACCGCACGCAACCTCTGGTACATCTACCTGGGCCTGACCGTGGCCTGCGCACTGGCCTACTGGGCCGCCGGCATGGAGGCGTTCGATGCCGTCGCGCATGCCTTTTCGACCGTCGCGATTGGCGGATTTTCGCCATACGACGCGAGTATCGGCCACTTCGAAAGCGCGCGAATCGAGGCCGTGGCCATTGTCTTCATGGTGCTGGCGGGCATGAACTTCGCCCTGCATTTCCTCGCGTTTCACCGCGCCTCCGCGGGCCCCTACCGCCGTGACGAGGAGTTGCGGACCTATCTGCTGCTGCTCGCGGGTGCCGGCGTGATCGTGGTGGCCTTCATGCTCTGGAGCGGCTTTGCCAGCGAACCCTCGGAGGCCCTGCGCAAGGGCCTGTTCCATGTGGTGTCGATCGCGACGACGACCGGTTTCACCACGGACAGCTTCTATCTCTGGCCGGGTTTTCTTCCCGTGCTGCTGATCTTCCTGTCGTTTATCGGGGCCTGCACCGGTTCCACGGGGGGCGGGATGAAGGTCGTGCGCGTCCTGCTTCTGATGAAACAGGGGCAGCGCGAGATCAAACGGCTCATCCATCCGCACGCGCGGATCACTGTGAAGGTGAATGGCAAGGAGGCGCCGGACCGCGTGGTCCAGGCCGTGTGGGGCTTTCTCGCCGCCTACGTGATGGTGTTTGTCGTGATGATGCTCCTGCTGATGGTGACTGGGCTGGACCAGGTCACTGCGTTCTCGGCGGTTGCGGCCACGCTGAACAATCTGGGCCCGGGGCTGGGCGAGGTCGGGGCCAACTATGCCGGCATCAACGACTTCAGCAAGTGGGTGCTGGTGCTGGCCATGCTGATGGGACGGCTGGAAATCTTTACCGTGCTGGTGCTTCTGTCGCCCGCCTTCTGGCGGCGTTAGCCTGAAAGCATGCAAAGCGGCGTGGCGCGGGAGGTGCCCCATGAGCGACATGATTGAGCGTTTCCAGAACATGCTGGATGGCGGACAGGATTCCGCGATGCTGCGTTTCTCGCTGGGGAATGCCCTGGCGACTGACGGCCAGCTGGAGGCGGCGGTCCCGCATCTGGAGCGGGCACTCGCGCTGGATGGTGGCTATTCCGCGGCCTGGAAGCTGCTGGCCAGGACCCTGGTCGAGCTGGAGCGCCCGGAGGCGGCCCTCTCCGCCTGCGAGCAGGGTATCCGGGTCGCCACGGACAAAGGCGACCTGCAGGCGGCGAAGGAGATGGAAGTCTTCGCCAGGCGCGCCCGCAAGCAGCAGGCGGCTGCGGACGGGCCCGGGGACGCATGAGTTCCAGCGACGAGCGCGCCGCGCGCGGCACCGATGCCGGTGCCTACCAGGCACCCCTGACCGCGGCCCATTTCGCGCCGCGCTACTGGGGCAGCTGGCTGCTGCTGGGGCTGGCCTGGGTGCTGCAGGAACTGCCGCGCCCGGCCGTGCGCGTAATGGCGCGCGGCCTAGGGCGTCTGATCCGCCGTCTCGCCGGGCGCAGCCGCGTGATCGCCGAGCGCAACCTCGAACTGTGCTTCCCGGAGCTGAGCCCCGCCGAGCGTGCCCAGCGCCTGGAGGCCTACTACCGCTATCAGGCCCAGACCGTGCTGGATTACGGGCTGCTGTGGTTCGGCAAGCCCGGGCAGCACGCCGCGCGGATCCGTATCGAAGGCCTCGAGCACTACGAACGCCTGCGCGATGCCGGCACGCCGGTGATCATCCTCGCGCCGCATTCGCTGGCGCTGGACTACGGCGGCGTGCGCATGAGCCAGATGCACGACGGCGTCTCGTTCGCCAAGCCGATGAAGAACCCGGTGCTGGAGTGGATCAATCACCGCAGCCGCACCCGCTACTCGGGTGACATTTTCGCCCGCGAGCAGGGGCTGCGCCCGGCCATTCGCCAGCTGCGGCGCGGTCGCTTCTTCTACTACCTGCCGGACGAGGACCTGGGCGCCGAGGGCGCGGTCTTCGTGGACTTCTTCGGTGTGAAGAAGGCCACGCTGACAGCCCTGGCGCGGCTGGCGCGCATGTCGAAGGCGGCGGTGCTGCCGAGCTTCGCCTGGTATGACGGCGCGGCGGACCAGTACGTGATGCGGCTCTGGCCGCCCATGGACGGCTATCCCTCCGGTGACGATGCAGTGGATGCCCGCCAGATGAATGTGGCCGTGGAACGCGGCATCGAACAGGCACCGGCGCAATACCTGTGGAGCCTGCGGCTGTTCCGCACCCGCCCCGACGGCGAGGCCTCGCTCTACCCCGACCGCAGGCGCTGATCGACCTTCCGCGATGCCCGAGGGCGATACCATCCACAAGCTGGCGCGGGCGCTCGGCCCGGTGCTGGGTACCGCCGCGCTGGAGGCCGTGGCCACTCGATCGCGACGCGGTGCGGCGCTGGTGGAACACGGGGCCATGGCCGCACGGGGCGTAAGCGCGCGCGGCAAGCACCTGCTGATCGCGCTGGACGACGCCGCGGGTCACGCCTGGCAGCTGCGCACCCACCTGGGAATGTACGGAACCTGGCATCAATACGCGCCCGAAGCCGCCTGGAACAAGCCCGTGCAGCAGGCCTGGGCCGTGCTGCGGCTGCCGGACCGGGTGCTGGTCTGCTTCCATCCACGTGAACTGGCCTGGCAGCCCCGCTCAGAGGCGCGCGCCGACCCGGAACGCCTGGATTCGCGTGTGGGGCCGGACCTGCTGGACCCGGGTCTGGACCTGGCCGCGGTGGTCCGGCGCGTTCGCGACCGCAGCCCGCCGCCGCGCCCGATTCTGGATGTGCTGCTGGATCAGTCGCTGGCGTCCGGCATCGGGAACATCTACAAATCGGAGGTACTGTTCCTGCACCGGCGCCACCCGCTCGATCCGGTCGCCGCGATCGCGGATGACGCCCTGCAGGCGATGTATCGAGACGCGGCGCGCCTGCTGCGGCGCAACCTGAAGCCGGGGCCGCGCATCACGCGCGAGCGGGCCGAGACCGACGAGTACCTGTACGTGTACGGGCGTCGCGGCCAGCCCTGCCGGGTCTGCGGCACAGCCATCGAGCGGGCACTGGCGGGCGAACACCTGCGTTCCACCTACTGGTGCCCGTCCTGCCAGGCAGGGAACCCGGCGCCGACTGCGGGGCACCAAAGGGGACGGCGATAACACCGAGGAGGCGCGAACATGGTCAGGCGATATTCGGGGCGGTTGCTGGCAGCCCCCCTGCTGGGCGGATTCCTGGTGGCCTGCGGGGGCGCGGTCGGCGTTGCCGCCGAGGAGTTCTCCACCGCGAACGGTGAACTGCGGGGCGAGGTGCTGCACTCGGGACTGAATCACCCCTGGGCGATGGCCTTTCTGCCGGATGGCGGGGCGCTGATCAGCGAGCGGCCGGGGCAGTTGCGCTACTTCCCCGATGCGAAGGACTTCGACGGTCGGGGCGAGCTGGTGTCCGGTCTTCCGGACGACCTGGTTGCGAATAACCAGGGTGGGCTGCTGGATCTCGCGCTGCATCCGGACTACGCGGAGAACGGCTGGCTGTACTTCACCTACTCCGCGCGGGTGGAGGGCGGACAGACCACGCGGCTCGCCCGCGGGCAGTTCACGGACGGGGCACTGGAGGCGGTCGAGGTGCTGTTCTCGGCCGCGCCGGCGGCGCGGGGCGGGCGCCACTTCGGCTCGCGTATCGCGTTCGACGATCGGGGCCATGTCTACGTCAGCGTGGGTGATCGCGGCGATGATGACCGCGCCCAGCAGAAGGATGACCACGCCGGCAGCATCGTGCGCCTGCACGATGACGGCTCGGTGCCGGACGACAACCCGTTCGTGAACACGGACGGCGCGCACCCCGAGCTGTGGGTGATCGGTGTGCGCAACCCGCAGGGCATGGTGATCGATCCCGAGACCGGCACCTTCTGGCAGAACGAGCACGGCCCGCGTGGTGGCGACGAGGTCAACATCATCGAGCGCGGCCTGAACTATGGCTGGCCGGTGATCTCGCATGGTGGGGCGTACTCCGGTGGCCCGATCGGCACGGGCGAGTCGGAGAAGGAGGGCATGGAGTCCGCGATCCACTACTGGACACCGGCCATCGCCCCGTCCGGCATGGCGATCCTGCGCGACCCGGCCTTCGCCGACTGGGATGGTGATCTTCTGGTCGGCGGGCTCCGGGGCCAGACCCTGCGCAGGCTGACCTTCGAAGGCCGCGAGCTGGTCAACGAGGAAGACCTGCTGCCCGAGCTTCGCCGCCGTATTCGCGATGTGCGCGTGCACGACGGTGCGATATGGGTACTGACCGACCACAACCCGGGTGAGCTGATCCGACTGACCCCGACCGATCCCGGCTGACGAACCCCGTTTCCGGAAGGAGCCTTTGTGATGTTTGCGTTTTCCGAACCGCGCATGCCCGCGCCCGAGGAGGCCCTGCCCGGGCGCGACGAGCCGCTGCCGGTCCCGCCGCGGCACATGGTACTGGGCACGCCGTTGGCGCCGCCCTATCCGGATGGCATGCAGGTACTGCATGTGGGCATGGGCTGTTTCTGGGGCGCGGAGCGGCTGTTCTGGCAGACCGATGGCGTGTATTCGACCAGTGTGGGCTATGGCGGTGGCTACACCCGCAACCCGACCTATCGGGAGGTCTGTTCCGGGCAGACCGGGCAGACCGGGCATACGGAGCTGGTGCGTATCGTGTTCGACCCGGCCCGGGTCCCGCTCGAGACGCTGCTGCGCGTGTTCTGGGAAGGGCACGACCCGACCCAGGGCATGCGCCAGGGCAATGATGTCGGCACGCAGTACCGCTCCGCGATCTATGTGGACTCGGCCGAGCAGCAGGCGGCCGCCGAGGTCAGCCGCGAGCGCTACCAGGCCGCGCTGGACGCCGCAGGGCGCGGCGCCATCACCACGGAGATCCGGCCACTGGACGCCTGGTACTTCGCTGAGGACTACCACCAGCAGTACCTCGCCCGCGTCCCGGACGGCTACTGCGGCCTTGGCGGCCTGTCCGTGCCCTATCCCGCCTGAGTATCCGTCCGGCCAGGGTGGCCGTGGGGCTAAAAAGGCGATTCACAGGAAGACGTGAAGAGTGGAAGACAGATCCTGTTGACCGCGACAAGCCACCGTCCACGTTGTGTGTAGTGCGATAAACGCTGCCTCAGCTCGTCACCCAAAAAAACCCTCCCATCTTCCAAACTTCCTGTGAATCGCTTAGGGCCTGCCTTGCTCATCCACTCCGTGATGGATCAGGGTTTCGTGGAGGCGTGTACGAGTGCGTGGAACAGGCGCTGATGGCGGTGCTTTTGCGGCAGGTATTCGGGGTGCCACTGCACGCCCACGCACCAGCCGTGCTCGGCCTCGATCGCCTGCACCACCCCGGATCCCTCGTGCGCGGCCACCCGCAAGCCGCGACCGAGGGTGTCCACGGCCTGGTTGTGCAGGGCGTTTACGTGCAGTGGTGTGTCGCCAAGGATGTCCGCCAGGTGGCTGCGTGGTTCCAGTGTGACCGGTTTCACCGGCAGCAGGCTGCGGGCCTGGGGCGTTTCCACGTAGAAGTCGGTCAGGTCGCGCTGCAGCGTACCGCCGCAGACCACGTTGACCAGCTGCATGCCGCGACAGATGCCGAGGATGGGGCAGTGGTCGTCCAGGGCGCGGTGGATCAGGGCCTTTTCCAGCCGGTCGCGGTCGATATCGAGCACGCCCCCGTGCGACTGGAACAGCCGCCGCAGCAGCCACAGCGCCGGGTAGAACAGGTAGCCAATCAGGCGCTGGGAGAGGCGGCGTTCGGCCGCGCGGATGGCATCGGCATCCGGCCCCTCGGGCAGCGTCTCGCCGTAGAGTTCCGGGTCGACGTCGGCGCCGCCGCCGATGATCAGCCCATCGAAGTGGCAGTGGCTGCGGGGCTTGCCCGGGCGCAGTCGCAAGGGCCGCCCGCCGGCGCGCCAGACGGCCAGGGCCGTAAACAGCCAGGCGGGGCCGCCGCCGTGGTCCGGCCCGGTGATGGCGATCACTGGGCGCCGGGGCGGCGGCGTCAGCGGGTCCGCGCTGGCGTGTTCAGAACCACTCACGGATGCGCTGGCTCCAGTCGTCTGCCCAGCGGCCCAGGGCCTGCCCGGGACGTTCGAGATATTCCCGGGTCAGCCGGTCCAGGCGTTCCGGGTTGGCCGCAAGTCGCTCGACCTCCACCCAGCCATTGAAGGGTCGGGCCAGACTCCAGTCGGGGTCGTCGATTTCGCAGTTGGGCAGGCGGTAATGGAACGCCGGGCGGGGCTTGATCAGTTCGTGTTCCACCGGCGCTGCGGCTACTCGGTCCGGGTCCAGGTGGGCGAACAGCGGCAGCAGGTCCAGCGGGCGGTTGCGGGTCGGGCTGTGTTCCAGGTAGGCGTCGATCAGCGCGGCCTGGTCGGGCTGGAAATCCGGGTCCAGCATGGCGCGCACGAAGGTCCCGGGAAAGGCCCGGATGTACGGCGACAGCCGGCGTGCCAGGTTGATGGCGCCGGCCGCGGTCAGGGCCTCGTACAGCAGCAGGAAGGCCCGCAGCACGGCCAGAATCCAGCGCGCATCGGTGCGGTGGATCTCGATGTTCAGCTGCAGTCCGAAGGCGTAGAGCAGGGAGGTCTCCGTGCCCTGGGCACCGGCCTGCTGCAACTGAGCGCGTACCCGGTCCAGCCGCGGCAGCATCGCGGCGGGGATGGGCGGGGCGACGATCTCGTGGGGTACCAGGTGGCCGGCGGCATCGGCCAGCCAGCGGTCCAGCGCGGCCTCGTCGGAGTCGTCCAGCTCGATCCCGAGTCGCCGCAGGTGTTCGCGATAGGCGCGATCCTTCAGTACCCGGGCATCCAGTTCCAGCTGGAAGTCCCCCACTTCGGAATCCTGCACCTGTGCCACGAAGGCATTGTCGTGCTGGATGTGTCCGCCGAACTCCTCCTGCACCGCGGCGGCCATGGTCTCGAGTGAAACGCCGGCCATCTCGATCTCGACGCCGATACGGCGGGGCTGGCCGTCGGGGGCTTCGTTCCAGGGCAATTCGTGAAAGGGCTCGCTCATGTCGCCGCCTGTCGGAATGTGGTGCCCATGATAACGGTTCGGTATCGCGGTCGCGCCTCAGGTAGGATTGGCGCGCCTGGCAAATACCGCCCCGCTGTGGAAGAACGGACCATGGATCGAATCTATCTCAAGGATCTGCGCATTGATGCCGTGGTCGGCGTCTATGACTGGGAACAGCGCCAGCAGCGCCCGCTGCGCTTCGACATCGAGCTGGCCACCGATACGCGGGTGGCCGCGCACTCCGGCGAGATCACCGACACCGTGGACTACGAGGCTGTGGCGAATACGGTACGCGCCATCGTCACGCGCGAGCCCCACACGCTGCTCGAATCCCTCGCCGAGGAGATCGCCGAGACCCTGATGACCGCGTTCCGCACCCCGTGGGTGCGCATCGATCTGGGCAAGCCGGGGGCGGTCGCGGGTGTCGCCGAGGTCGGTATCCGGATTGAACGCGGGGTTCACCCGGGTGGCTGAGTCGCCAGCACACAACCTGCATCCCTGAAGCCGGCCTGTGCCGGCTTTTTTGTATCTGTTTGGCACCCTTCTGGTGCGTGTGCACTTTTAGTGCGCACTGCATTGGTGCGCGCCCCCGTGGTTTTACCGCAACAGGTGTTGCGAGTACCCGATTTCTCCCGCGTTTCTACATGTGGCACGCCCCATGCAAGGACCGGGTGTCGACTACGCGACACTTGATTGAACAATCCGGGAGAAGACCAACATGAAGAAGTTCACCCGCTCCGCACTGGCTGCCGCCGTCCTCACCGTGGGTTCCACGGGTGGCGTTGCCTTTACCTCCACCGCCGCCGCGGAACTGTCCGTGAACATTGGCGCGGTCTCCAATTATTACTTCCGCGGTTTTTCCGAAACCGACGGCGGTGCGGCCATCCAGGGCGGCATCGATTTTGAACATGAATCCGGCTTCTACGTAGGCACCTGGGCGTCCAATGTCGATTTCGGCGATGACACCAGCTACGAGCTCGATCTCTACCTGGGTTTTGCCGATGAATTCGACAGTGGCTTTGGCTACGACGTCGGTTACATCTACTACGCCTACCCCGATGCTCGTGATGACACCGGCTCCCTGAGCGCCGACTTCGGCGAGATCTACGGTGAAGTCAGCTTTGACACCGGTGTGGTCGGTCTCTACGGCGGTATGGCCTACGTCGTCAACGACAGCGATGATTCCGCTCTCGAAGATGACGATATGTACTTCTACGCCGGTCTGGATATCCCGTTCATGGATGTCTACAGCGCCGGGTTCATGGTCGGCCGCACGAAGTTCGACGACTCCAGCCTGGATAACTACACCCATTACACCGCAAGCCTGACCCGTGACGCGGGCGACTGGGGCGAGTTCAGCTTCAACCTCGAATACGTCGATGAGTCCGACGAGGACCTGGGTGCCTGGGTGGGCTGGTCCAAGACGTTCTAATCCCTGCTCTACCTCTTAACGCTAAGGCGGGCCCGCATGGTCGCGGGTCCGCCCACAGGAGTCTGACATGAAGATGATTACCGCCGTGATCAAGCCGTTCAAGCTTGATGATGTTCGCGAGGCGATCTCGGAGATCGGCGTGCAGGGCATGACCATGACCGAAGTAAAAGGTTTTGGTCGTCAGCGCGGCCATACCGAGCTCTATCGCGGTGCCGAGTACGTGGTCGATTTCCTGCCCAAGGTGAAACTGGAAGTGGCTGTCGACGAAAACCTGGTCGATCAGGTCGTCGAGGCCATTTCCAAGTCTGCCAGTACGGGCAAGATCGGCGACGGCAAGATTTTTATCACACCGGTGGAGCAGGTCGTGCGCATTCGCACGGGCGAGACCGGCCCGGAAGCCCTTTAAGGCCTCCGTCTTCCATCGAATGAGGAATTTCAATCATGGAAATTGAACAGCAAGTTGTCGAACTCGCCTACGCAATGGACACCTTTTACTTTCTGGTGGCCGGCGCGCTGGTGATGTGGATGGCCGCGGGCTTCACGATGCTCGAGGCCGGTATGGTCCGCAGCAAGAGCGTGGCCGAAATTGCGACCAAGAATATCGCGCTCTACTCGATCGCGAGCATTATGTACATGCTGATTGGCTACAACATCATGTACGGCGACGGCCTGAGCTCGGTGATCCCGAGCATCGGCTTCCTGATCACCGGCGACAACGCCGTGGGTGACGTGCTGGGTAGCGATGGCGACATCTACTACTCCGATCGTGCCGACTTCTTCTTCCAGGTCGTGTTCGTGGCTACCGCGATGTCCATCGTCTCGGGTGCCGTGGCCGAGCGGATGAAGCTGTGGGCCTTCCTTGCCTTTGCGGTCGTGCTGACCGGCTTCATCTACCCGATCCAGGGCTTCTGGAGCTGGGGCGAAGGCTTCCTCGACCAGATCGGCTACCTCGACTACGCGGGTTCCGGCATTGTCCACTTCACGGGCGCCGCTGCTGCGCTGGCCGGTGTGCTGCTCCTCGGGGCGCGTAAAGGCAAGTACGGCAAGGATGGTCAGATCAACGCGATCCCGGGCTCCAGCATGCCGCTGGCCACCCTGGGTGTGCTGATCCTCTGGCTGGGCTGGTTCGGCTTTAACGGTGGCTCCGAACTGAAGGTCTCGGATGTCGAATCCGCCAATGCCGTGGCCGCCGTGTTCGCCAACACCAACCTGGCCGCGGCCGGTGGTGTGGTGGCTGCCCTGATCACCACCCGTCTGGTGTTCGGCAAGGCCGACCTGACCATGGCGCTGAACGGCGCGGTCGCGGGCCTTGTGTCCATCACCGCCGAGCCGCTGATGCCCAGCCCGTTCCTGGCCGTCATCATCGGTGCCGTCGGTGGCGTGATCGTGGTGTTCTCGATCGTCGCGCTGGACAAGCTGAAGATCGACGATCCGGTTGGTGCGATCTCCGCGCACGGTACCGCCGGTATCTGGGGTGTCTTCGCGGTGCTGCTGTCCAACCCGGATGCGACCTTCGTCGCTCAGCTGCTGGGTCTGCTGTCCATCTTCGTGTTCGTCTTCGTGGCCTCGCTGATCGTCTGGGCCATCCTGAAGGCGGTGATGGGTATCCGCCTGAGCGAAGAGGACGAGGATATCGGTGCCGATATCGCCGAGTGCGGTCTCGAGGCCTATCCGGAGTTCACCGGGAAGCAATAATCCCCGGTTAACCTGACGCGGGTTCGGTCCGGTGCGGCCGGATCGAACCCCGAACAAGTCTCCTCCGAAGCCGACAAGACAGTCTCCCAGGACTAGAGGATGTTGGCATTTGGGCGCCCCCCCGGGGCGCCCTTTTTTATGTGGCGCCTGCGCGCGCCGATCCGGTTTTTCCGGCCGCCGCGCACCCATCGGTTAGGATTCCCTGATCGCCGGACCGGAAATGCCCGCATGGACCCCCTTCTCGACGTACAGCAACTCAAGACCGCCCACCTGGGCCCGCTGGATCTGCGGCTTCAGCCAGGTGAGCTGGCACAGGTCACCGGTGCATCCGGCGCCGGCAAGTCCCTGCTGCTGCGCGCGCTGGCGGATCTGGATCCGAACACCGGCTCGGTCCGCCTGGCCGGCGTGCCGCGCGAATCGATGCCCCCGGTCCAGTGGCGCTGCCAGGTGGCCTATGTGCCAGCCGAGACGGCCTGGTGGGGCGAGCGCGTCGACGAGCACCTGCCCGGCGAATTCTCGCGCGATACGGCGCTGCATCTGCTGGAGCAGGTCGCCCTCCCGGAAGATGCCCTGCACTGGGAGGTCGAACGCCTGTCCAGTGGCGAAAAGCAGCGTCTGGGGTTGCTGCGGGCGCTGTTGAACCAGCCGCGTGTCCTCCTGCTCGATGAGCCCACCGCCAACCTTGATCTCGACAACACCCGACGGATCGAGCGGGCCGTGCGGAGCTATCTGGCCGAGCAGGACGCCGCGGCCCTCTGGGTCAGCCACGACACCCTGCAGCGCCAGCGTCTGGGCGGACGCATCCTGACCATCCGCGAAGGACTGCTGGAGGCGCCGGCATGGACCTGATCTCGCTCTCCGCGGTCGACCTCGCCCTCGCCGCGCTGCTGGTGATTGCGCTGGCCGGGGTCACGGTATGGGCACGGATGGGGCTGGGGCGCAGCCTGGTGATCGCCGGGGTGCGTACCGTGATCCAGCTGCTGCTGGTCGGCCTGATCCTGCAGACGCTGTTCGACCATGCGCAGCTGGGCTGGGTCGCCTTGATGGCTGTGGTGATGCTGGCGGTCGCCGGTTACGAGGTGATGGCGCGCCAGCAGCGCCGCTTCGTCGGCCTGTGGGGCTACGGGATCGGCACTGCCACCATGTTCATCTCCGCCTTCGCGGTCACGGTGCTGGCGCTGACCACCATGGTCGGGCCCACCCCCTGGTGGGAGCCGCAGTACGCGATCCCGCTACTGGGCATGCTGCTCGGCAACACCATGACCGGCATCGCGCTGGGGCTGGACCGCCTGACCCAGACCGTCTGGCGCGAGCGGCGCACCATCGAGGGACGGCTGGCGATGGGGGCCTCGTGGAGCGAGGCGGTCACGACCATGCGCCGCGAGGCGGCGCGCTCCGGCCTGATGCCGACCATCAACGCCATGGCCGCCGCCGGCATCGTCAGCCTGCCGGGCATGATGACCGGTCAGATCCTGGCCGGCGCCCCGCCAGTGGAGGCCGTGAAGTACCAGATCCTGATCATGTTCCTGATCACCGCCGGTACCGGCTTCGGCACCCTGGGCGCGGTCTGGTTTGCTTCCCGCCGCCTGTTCGACACCCGCGAGCGCCTGCGCCTCGACCGCCTCAAGGCCGGCCGCCACACCTAGGGAGACGTAGCCGGGCACCCATGCCCCGTAGGATGCGCTGAGCGCTGCCAACCGCATCGGCCAGACACACGTGCGGGCGTTAAGAATCGCGTTTCAGGTCCCGGTAGAAGTTCTCGTGTGTGCCCAGCAGGAGGAGGTGGCGCGTGCGGGGATCGTACTCATAGGCGAGCAGCATCAGTTGCCCGCGTGACTTGAACTTGTAAACCATGACCCCCGCCAGGTCCCCTTTCTTGCTGGTGCCCAGCTCGGGGTCGCGGATGATCTCGGCGACCGCATCGTCTACGTCGGCCTTCTGGGCGGGGTGCAGGCGCTTGTAAGCCCGTCGGAATCGGGTGCTTTGCAGCACATCCACGCCGTTCAATTCTCGGGGGCCATCAGTCGCGCTGGCCCTCGGGAGTAAATGGCGTGGCCAGCTCCCGGCCTTCGGCCCGTGCGATCAGGAGTTCACAAATGAAGTCGATGGGCAGGTCGGGGTTGTCCATGGCGGTACGCCCGACCTCGGCCCAGAACTCGATCTGGCCGGCGATGGTCCGGTGCTCGGCCTTCGCGTGGGCGCGAGCCTGCTGGTAGAGCGTTTCATCAATGCGGACGGGCAAACTCATGGCCTGCTCTTTTTTGCTACAATTGTAGTAATTGTAGCCCGCACCCGAATTGCCAGCAAGAAAAACGCGCGGATTGGTGCATTTCGCATGCGCTCAATGCACCCTGCGGAGTTTGTGGTGCCCGTCATCGCGAGGCGCGCCGCGCCGTGGCGATTCTCCGTGAGTGGCCCCGGTGCTGGCGCGCGATCAGGCGAACAGCTTGCGGCGGAAGAACTCCGGCGTGGCACCGGCGGCGCGGTGGATCGCGGCGTTATAGTAGTGCGTGACAAACGGCAGCTCCTCGGCCGCCTCCTCGCGCAGGAACGACACCGGGGCGTCCTTCGCGGCGATGGTGCAGGTCCACCAGCCGGAGGGGTAGGTGGCCTGCGGGAAGTGCAGGGTCAGCGCGTCGATGAAGCCGGCCGCGCGCAGGCTGTCGTGCATTGGGCGGATGATGCTGTCGGTGTGCAGCAGCGGCGATTCGCTTTGCTGCACCAGCAGGCCGTCCGGGCCCAGGGCCTTCACGCAGTCCTTGTAGAACGCGGTGGAGAACAGGCCTTCGGCCGGGCCGACCGGGTCGGTGGAGTCGACAATGATCACGTCGATGGAGCCGGGGGCGGCGTCCTTCAGGTACTGCACGCCGTCATCGAACAGCAGTTCGGCGCGCGGGTCGTCGTTGGCGTCGCACAGCTCCGGGAAGTACTGTTCGGACAGGCGGGTGACGCGCTCGTCGATATCCACCTGTACGGCGTGCTCGACCTCGTCGTGCTTTAGCACTTCGCGCAGGGTGCCGCAGTCGCCGCCGCCGATGATGACCACGTTCTTCGGGGCGCTGTGCGAGTACAGCACCGGGTGCGACATCATCTCGTGGTAGATAAAGTTGTCGCGGCCGGTGAGCATCACGCAGTCGTCGATCACCATCAGGTTGCCGAAGGCCTCGGTCTCGTAGATCTCGATCTTCTGGTACGGGGTCTGTTCTTCGTGCAGCTTCTGCTTGATGCGCAGGGACAGCGCCATGTCTTGGTGCGGTTCGCTGAACCAGTTGTTGTCGAGTGCCATTGGGCGGCTCCCCTTGCCGGTGCGGTGGACGGTATGATGCGCCGCTATGATAGTGCCCCGCACGCTGCGGGCAACTGGTCACACTCATGCGCAACCCCGGGATCGCCATGTCTGTCACGCCCTGGAATCTGGATGAGGCCCGCGCCACCTACGGGATCGATCACTGGAACGGTGGCTTCTTCGAGGTGAACGCCGCGGGCCACGTGGCGATGCGCCGCGCGGACTGGCCGGATCACCCCGGCGTGGACCTGTACGAACTGGCGGGGCGTCTGCGCGAGGAGCATGTGGGCCCGCCGGTGCTGGTGCGGTTCCAGGATGTGCTGGACGGCCGGGTGCGCCGCCTGGCGCGGGCCTTCGACACCGCCGCGCGCGAGCTGGAGTACGAAGGCGCGTTTACCGCGATCTACCCGATCAAGGTCAACCAGCAGCGCAGCGTGGTGGACCAGATCCTGGCGGCCGGCGATCAGCCGGATGCCGGGGGCCTGACCCCGCGCGTGGGGCTGGAGGCCGGCTCCAAGCCGGAGCTGATGGCCGTACTGGCGCAGTCGCGCCCGGGTGCGGCGATCATCTGCAACGGCTACAAGGACCGCGAATACGTGCGCCTGGCGCTGATCGGCCGGCAGCTCGGGCATCGCGTGTATATCGTGATCGAAAAGCCCTCCGAGCTGGAGGAGGTGATCCGTCAGGCCGAGGCCATGCAGGTCGAGCCGCTGCTGGGCCTGCGCGTGCGCCTGGCCTCGATCGGCAAGGGCAAGTGGCAGAACACCGGCGGCGAGAAGGCCAAGTTCGGCCTGTCGGCGGCGGACGTGCTGGGCATCCTCGAGCGCCTGCGGGGCCTTGGCTGGCTGGACCGGCTGCAACTGCTGCACTTCCACATGGGCTCGCAGATCGCGAACATCCGCGACATCCAGAATGGCATGGGCGAGGCGGCCAGCTACTTCGCCGCGCTGACCGAGGCCGGTGCGGCCCTGCGGGTGGTGGATGTCGGCGGCGGTCTCGGAATCGACTACGAGGGCTCGCGTTCGCGCAACGAGTGTTCCATCAACTATTCGGTGGAGGAGTACGCGCTGAACATCCTGCGCCCGCTCAAGCGCATTTGCGAGGAGCAGGGCCTGGTCATGCCGGAGGTCTTCAGCGAGTCCGGCCGCGCCCTGACCGCGCACCACGCGGTGCTGATCACCAACGTGATCGACTGCGAGCCGGCCCCGGGGGATGGCAACGTGCCGCCCGCAGAAGATGGCGAGCTGCCGGAGATCGCCGCCATGCGCGCCTTGCTGGAGGATGGTGAGCGCCCGGCCTCCGAGATCTACCACGATGCCGCCTATGGCCTGTCCGAGGTACAGGCGCGCTTCGCCCGCGGGATGCTGTCGCTGGCCGACCGCGCCCGTGCCGAGGCAATCTACTTTGCCCTGTGCCAGCGCCTGCTGGCGCGGCCGGAGGCCCTGCCGGCGGAGATCCACGCGGAACTGACCGACAAGCTTGCGGACAAGGTCTTCTGCAACTTCTCCGTGTTCCAGTCGATCCCGGACACCTGGGCGATCAACCAGATCTTCCCGATCATGCCGCTGCACCGGCTGGACGAGCAGCCAACCCGGCGCGCCGTGCTGCAGGACCTGACCTGCGATTCCGACGGCCACATCGAACACTACGTGGAGCGCGAGGGCACGCATACCACGCTCGCCCTGCACCCGTGGAACGACCGCGAGCCGTACTACCTCGGCATCTTCCTGGTCGGTGCCTACCAGGAGATCCTGGGAGACCTGCACAACCTGTTCGGGGACACCGACACCGTAAACGTGGAGCTGCTGCCGGAGGGTGGCTACCGTCTGGTGGACCCGGAGCGCGGCGATACCGTGGACGAGCTGCTGTCCTATGTGCACTTTGCCCCGGATGACCTGCGCCGCGCCTTCCGCGCCAAGATCGACGCCGCCGGCCTGCGCGGCGAGGCCGCGGGCCGGTTGCTGGCCGAGCTGGAACAGGGGCTGACCGGCTACACCTATCTCGAGGACTGAACCCATGCAGTGCTATGTCTACCGCGCGACCCGGCGCGCCGATACCTACGTCTACCTGCCGCAGAAGGACGACTTCTCCGAGCTCCCCGACGGCTTGACCCGCGCACTCGGTCGCCTCGAGTTCGCCCTGGAGTTCGAACTGACCCCGGAGCGCGCCCTGGCCCAGGAAGACCCGCAAAAGGTCCTGGCCAACCTCAAGGAGCAGGGCTTCCACCTCCAGCTCCCGCCCCCGGAAGACGAACCCGGCACCTGATCTCCCGCGCGGTCGCCACCCATCGCGCCGCCAGGCTCATAGAGCCGACCCCTGCTCGGGTCATCCCGTCCCCTCGAAGCCTCCACCCGGTCATCCCGGAAACCGCGCAGCGGTTATCCGGGATCTCATGCGTCGGAGCATTCCCAAGCCCTGGGGCTGATCCGGTGTTGGAGATCCCGGCTCTTCGCTGCGCTGCGGCCGGGATGACCGGGGCGGGTGGGTGTGTGTGGGAGGGGTAACGAGGCGAAACGGTTGCGGCCGGGGGCGCCGGTTACTGATGCAGGGCAGGTGGCCGCTTTGCTGCGCTGGCGGCGCGTGGCGGCGAAGGAGCCTGCGCATAAAACAGGGGAGTCGCAGCGCGGTCATGAATAAGTCTGTATAGTGTCGGCCCTTTTGCCAGTATCCAGAGTTTGTATTCCATGACCGAGAAGCTTCGCAACATCGCCATCATCGCCCACGTCGATCATGGCAAGACCACGCTGGTCGACCAGCTCCTGCGCCAGTCCGGCACGCTTGATGCGCGTGGCGACCACGGCGAGCGGATCATGGATTCGAACGCGATCGAGAAAGAACGTGGTATCACCATCCTGGCCAAGAACACGGCCATCGAATGGCAGGACTACCGCATCAACATCGTCGACACCCCCGGGCACGCCGACTTCGGTGGCGAGGTCGAGCGGGTGCTGTCCATGGTCGACTCCGTGCTGCTGCTGGTGGACGCGGTCGACGGCCCGATGCCGCAGACCCGCTTCGTGACCCAGAAGGCCTTCGCGATGGGCTTCAAGCCGATCGTGGTGGTCAACAAGGTCGACCGCCCCGGCGCCCGCCCGGACTGGGCCGTGGACCAGGTGTTCGACCTGTTCGACCGCCTCGGCGCGACCGACGAGCAGCTGGACTTCCCCATCGTGTTCGCCTCCGCGCTGAACGGCTTCGCCGGCATGGATTCCAGCGTGACCGAAGGCGACATGACCTGCCTGTTCGAGACCATCGTCAAGCATGTCTCGCCGCCAAACGTGGACGTCGACGGCCCGTTCCAGATGCAGGTCTCCTCGCTGGACTACAACTCCTACCAGGGCCTGATCGGCATCGGCCGCGTGAAGCGCGGGCGCATCAAGCCGAACACCCCGGTCAAGGTAGTGGACCGCGAAGGCAAGGTACGTAACGGCCGCATGCTGCAGATCATGGGCTTTCATGGCCTGGAGCGTGTCGAGGTCGCGGAGGCCCGTGCCGGAGACATCATCACCTTCACCGGCATGGACGAGCTGTACATCTCCGACACCCTGTGCGATCCGAATAACGTCGAGGCGATGGAGCCGCTGACCGTGGACGAACCGACGGTGACCATGACCTTCCAGGTCAACACTTCGCCGTTCGCCGGGCGCGAAGGCAAGTACGTGACCTCGCGCGTGCTGCGCGACCGCCTGCTGGAAGAGCTCAAGCACAACGTCGCCCTGCGCGTGGAAGAGACCGACGACGCCGACAAGTTCAGGGTCTCCGGGCGTGGCGAACTGCACCTGGGCATCCTGATCGAGAACATGCGCCGCGAAGGCTACGAGCTGGGCGTCTCGCGCCCGGAAGTGGTCATCAAGGAAGTGGACGGTGTGAAGCAGGAGCCCTACGAGGCCGTCACCGTCGACGTCGAGGAGCAGCACCAGGGCACGATCATGGAGAAGCTCGGCGAACGCCGCGGCGACATGACCAACATGGTGCCCGACGGCAAGGGCCGCGTGCGCCTGGACTTCATCATCCCGTCGCGCGGGCTGATCGGCTTCCAGACCGAGTTCATGACCGCGACATCCGGCACCGGCATCCTGCACCACATCTTTGACCACTACGGCCCTTACCAGCCGGGTGCAGTCGCCTCGCGCCAGAACGGCGTGCTGATCGCCAATGCCGCCGGCAAGGCGTTGGGCTTTGCGCTGTTCAACCTGCAGGATCGCGGCAAGCTGTTCATCGGCCCCGGCGACGAGGTCTACGAGGGCATGGTGATCGGCCTGCACTCGCGCGAGAACGACCTGGTCGTCAACGCGCTCAAGGCCAAACAGCTGACCAACATCCGCGCCGCCGGCACGGACGAGAACATTCAGCTGACCCCGCCGATCCGCATGACGCTGGAGCAGGCCATCGAGTTCATCGACGACGACGAACTCGTCGAGGTCACCCCGGAAAACATCCGCATCCGCAAGAAGTTCCTGCTCGAGCACGAACGCAAGAAGGCCTCCCGCGCCGCCTCGGCGTAAGGGCTGACGCCCGCGTCCCTCACAAGGGGCAAGGCAAAAAAGCGCCCGGTCGGATCATCCGCCGGGCGCTTTTTGTGTATATGGGCGGTGTGCAGGCAAAAGCCAGAGGCGAACTCTGCATGCGCAGAGTTCAAAAGACAGGATCGGACCCCGCGACTCACATAGTAACTGGCGCGTTTGCGGGCAGAAAAAACGCCCGCCAGAGGTTGTGTGGCGGGCGTGAGGTCTGGCGATTGCCTGAGCCGGGGTTTTAGCGCGAGGGTTACCGCGCCGTGAGCTTGCGACGGATACCCAGCATGGCGACCAGTCCGGTCAGGAAGAGCGCGAGTGTCGCCGGCAGGGGGACCTCGGTCGGGTCGCCGCCGATGTCCTGACCCGCAATAGTCGCGCCGTCAAAGGCGAGCCCTGACTGGAAGGCCTCATCTGACCAGTTCACCACGCCGAACTGGAGGGCATAGGTGCCGGCCTCGTCGAAGCTGAAGCTGCTTTCAATCCAGTCGGTATAGCCGCAACCGTCGTCCCAGCAGGTCCCGGAGCTGGCGCCCAGCGGCGACCACTCCGGCGCGCCGGCAATGACGGGGGTTTCTGCCGGGTTCAGCGACACCTCGGCGTCCGGTTCCGGAAGGTTGAACCCGGGCACCGTGTCGCCCTCCGGGGTGGCGCGGGCGGTAAAGAGCTGGAGCGTTGGCTCCATGTTGCTGTCCAGCAGCAGGGCCCAGGCATAGTCGGTGAAGCCACCACCGTCCGATGTGACGAAATTGAAGAAGAAGTTCAGCTCGTCACCCTGATTGGCCTGAAACAGGGGCGATGTGATTGTCGTTCCGGTGGTCTCAGATCCCACACCGAGGCCGTCGGTGTCGATGCCATTGGCGGTAGAAATCCAGCCGTATTCGGAGCTGCCGAAGGGCGAGAGCGTCACGTCCCCGTCGGCGGCGGAGGTGCCGCAGTTGCCCTCGCAGGTCCAGCCGGAGATGTCGATCGGGGAGCTGTGTGCACTGTGGGCCCATCCCATCAGGCTGAGTGCGCCCGCGATGACCAGGAGCTTTCTCGAAGTTTTCATTGCCTATCCTTTGCTTTGCCAGGTGTCTGTGACGAGGACGGGCAGTTTCCGTCCATGGCCTGGATCATATGCAAAGGTTATGCCGGTTTAATTTAAATAATTGATATAAAATAAAAAAGAATCGATCGGTCGAGCGCTCAGCTACTCTTTTGTAAAAAATGCCGACAGCCGGAGCAGCGCCTAAATACCGCGCGGGTCGTCTTGGCGAGCGGCTAAACCGGTCATACTGACAGAGCGCTCTTTTGAAATGACCGAATTGGCGGATGCGGCGCCGAGAGCGCGCCGCATCCGCCTGCGTGTATGGTGATCGGCCCGCTCTCGCGCGAGAACGACCTGGTCGTGAACGCACTCAAGGCCAAGCAGGTAGCCCATATTCGCGCCGCCAGTAGCGACGAGAACATCCAGCTGACCCCGCCGATCCGACATGACGCTGGAGCAGGCTATCGAGTTCATCGGCGACGACGAACTGGTCGAGATTGCTCTAGAAAACATCCGCATTCGCCATAAGTCCCAGCTCGAACACGACTCAAAGAAGCCCGTCCGCGCCGCCTCGGCGTAATGATCGACGCAAGCACCCCGCCAGTGGGCCAAGCGACCAGAAGCGCCCGGTCGCACCTGCTGTCTGGCACTTTTTCTATTTGTAGGCGGTGTTTCTGTCAGGCAAAAGGCAAGGTTTGCCCCCGCGCGTGCGCTCGTGAGAACAAGGGTTTTACGAGTCACCAGCAGTCACTGACGTCACCCTCGGCACCCTTTTGGCCGCGTTCGTTTAGTGTGAGGTCGCCGCAGGAGCGCCGGTCATTTTGTTGGGCGCCTAATGGGGATGCGGTCAATGTAAAGGTCTGCGTATTCGGTATCGGGTCAGGGGAAAAGTCGTATCGATTGTTCATGTCCCCTTCGTTCATGCAGCCTCGATTAGGTAGCGCACCCGAGTAGCTCATAGTGCTCGTGTATCGTCGCTCAAGCGCCTGAGAGAGCTCGGTCAGACAGGCGCCGGCGGTCGTGCGGTAGGAGTTGATCACGTATTGCTGATAGGCGGGATAAGCGATTGCAGCAAGTATTGCAATTATCGCAACCACGATCATTAGTTCGATCAGAGTGAAGCCTCTGCGTGCGCTTGGTAGGGCGTACATTTCGCGATACTCCTATAGGCCGGTTCTGTTCTCCGGCCGTCCGTGCCTGAGTCGGTCTCGGGCTTGATTTATGCAACCCTAGATCAGCGAAGCTGAATCCACGAACGCGGGCGGATGGTTCCAGTCCCGGGGCCGGCGAGCTCTTCCGGGCCGTCCGCGTCAGTGCCGCCAAGAATCCGAGTGATGGTTCCGTCGGGGCTCTGCACAACGGTTGGGGTGGCCATGATCCCGATTCCGGGGTCCACGGCGCTGACGGGAATGTCTTCGCCATCAATGTTAATCATGTCGCCCACACCGAAGTCGCCGTCATTGTTCAGGTCAAAAACCGGGTCGTTGGGTCGGCCGCCAGTCGCGGCATCCAGCGCAACGAGCGAAGATGATCCGCCACCTGCGCACGGATCGTCCGAAGGGGTGAGTGTGACGAACTCAACGCGCCCGCCAACGATCTGGGCGCGTTCAACGACACGTTCACCTTCTGGGCTCGGATAATCCAGGTCGATATACCACCCTTCATGCACACTGGAATCGAAGCCCTCACCGGAGGAAGTCGCGCGCACATTGAAGCCTTCGATTACACCCTCACCGATGAATTCATTGCGGTACAGGTTGTTGCGGCTCACCGGGGTCGAGATGCTGTCATAGTCGCGGATACCGTAGAAGCTCTGGACCGGTGCGGGGCTCGGTACCTGGTTGTCGGCGTTTTCTAGGTATTTGCCGGTTCCGAACAGCACAATCGACCCGCCACCAGGGTGGGTGCCTACCGTCGGCCGGGCGGTGATCGGTTGCGTCTCGCCATTTGGAGCCGTTGCCTGAAAGTGCAGGTTGGCACCCCACTGGTTGGTCGTGTTCGTGTTGCTGATATCGAACTTCCAAAGGTTGCCCTGCAGATCACCGGCGAAGCCGTCCTGGATCACGCCTTCCGCGTTGGCCCGAAAGGTCGCCTCGGATAGGCCATTGCCACCAGTGGCACCAGTTCCCAGCTCGAAAACGCTGCCCGATGCCAGGTTGGCAACTATCAGGATCGCCTCGTCGGCGTCGCTCCCATAACCATTGGCGAAGAGGGCTGACCACTGCCCGTTGGCCGTTTGGGCGACCGTTGGCGCCCCGAACGTATGTCCCAGTGCGCTAATGTCGTCGCCTGACAACTCCCAGAGGATGTTGTCGGCAGAGAAACTGGTGGGGTCGGTGACGTCCAGTGCGTAGATACCGCGCCCCCCGGCGCCGAGTGTGCCGACCAGTACCGTGCGCCACGAGCCGTCGATCTGCGCGTGAGCGATGGTCTGCTGGCCGTCCACGAAGAACTGGTGGCTGTAGTTGGGATCGGCCAGATCCGGAAGCTTGTCAAACACCGCGTTGGGTACGAAGGCAAAAAGTTCTTCTCCCGTCTGTCCGTCAAACGCGTGGAGCATCCCGGCGTTGCCTCCCACGTAGACAACCTCGGGGATAGTCTGGTTATCGGACCGGAACTGCGTGTAGCCGTCCATCTGTGAGTACCCGAAATTCAGATTAGGGGTCTGGACAGCCGGGCTCGAGTTGATGAAGTTGCCCAGGGGATTCGAGCGATTACGCCACTCGCCTCCGTTTTGGAGTTCGTGGCTTGGATCGCCTCGCAGGTATGCCAGTAGGTCGGGACCGGTCAGATTCGACCCGCCAGAGAGTACCGGAGCGTCGGAAAGGATTTGTTGCTGTGTGGCACTCAGGTTGTTCCAATCGAAGGAAATCCCCTCGTTACCGTCATAGGAAAAAATGTTGCGATTCTGTGGTTGAGGCAGAGCTTCGGACGCGACCCACTGTTCAGAGAAGACACCTTGGTCCAGCAAGAAATCAAAGGCTCGAAGGTCTCCCGACCAATCGGCCGAGTTGAACGAGGCCTGATACACCAGGTTGGTCCCGTCAGGTTGGTAGGTGGTTGACGCGGCCGCCACAGAGGATGCGCTGCCGGTAGCCTCGGCGATGATGGCCTCGAAGATCTGGCTCATCGCGAGATCAAGGCCTTCCTCGTCGGTTGCATCGAACGCCGTGCCTGTGCCGCCGGCCTCGGCCAGCAAGTTCAGTGGATTTTCAGGCATTCCCGGGATGCCAGACACGCCAGGAGGCAGGGCAAACCCCACAATGTATGTGCTCACTCCCGTGTCGTTATGGAAGTTGGCAACAGCCTGCTGGGCATCTTCGAGGGCCTGCGGCAGGTCCGCGCCCAAGCCAATTCCATCGGCGGACACAGAAGGCAAACCATCCGTAACCCAAATGGCCGCGTTTACACCGCAGCTTCTCGGCATCTGTGCCGCGTTGTCGGATCCTTGGTTGTTCCCCAGCGCGCTACCGGGAGTACCCGTCATGTCTCCGCTTTCATCCGGGTGCACGAACTGCAGGAAGTAATCCCGAGCCGTTTGCATGGTGCCTTCGAGCGGCGTCAGGCCTGATGCAATTAGTGGCCACGATGGGTCGGACATCGGGTTGCCCGTGCCATCCCAGTCATGGCGCTGCGGTTGCAGCTTGGTGCGAATGGCCTCCCAATGGTCGCTGTCGATGCTTCCGTCTTCGTTCAGGCCGCCAACGGGAACGTGCAGATATCCGAGTCCGGGTGATTGCGTGTTTCGCCACTCTAGCTGGTTATATTGAAAAAACACCGCACGCTGTCCCCAGCTAGTGATATTTCGCTGCCGCTGGCTGTCGACCAGAAAAGTGTTAATTGTCCCTGTGGGACTGGCGAAATACAGCCCACTGTCTGGGTCCAAGAATGTTTGTGTGCCGCCGAATGTACGGAGGTCTGCGTAGCGATTGTTCTGGAATCCATCGGGCGGGTTGTTTTGAGACGTGTTACCTGTGTACCACCGATACTCAGTTTGGTCCGATGTTGGGGTCCCGAAAGAACCATCACCCGTGTCCCAGAAATATCCTGGGACGCCATCGTTGAAAAATATCCAGATGTTGTCACGCGTCGGGTGAGGTGCGCGAAAGCGCTTGGTGCTGGAATCCCAAGCCCCTTCGAAGTCCGGGTCGTACCAGTCCGGTTCCGGGTCAGTGCTGAAGCGGGTGTCAATCGCACGCTCCACCAATCGCCAGCGCACGGTTCCGCCCGCGTTAAAGGCGTTGCGGTTGTTACTGGCGGGCATCTGTTGATAGGACATCAGGCCCAGATTCACCTGGCCTTCGTACTGATTGACGAGGTTGAGGCCCACGCGCTTAACGATACTGCCCTTACTGTTGGGGTGCCTGGCACCTGCGGGGCAAACGTCATCTTCCGGGGCGCGGTTGTAGTCGATATCCGGTTCGAGATCTGGGCCCGGCTGGCAGAGCGGATTGTCCTGATCCATGGCCAGACGCCCGTCGGGACTTTCCTGCATGCTTTCGGACGTATCCGGAATGAACAGGATGTTCGGTGGCAATGCGGAGTCCTGCAGGAACAGGGGCGTATTGGCCAGGTTAATGCCATGTGCTGTCCCCGAAAACGCCATGGTGGCTGCAGCAACCGCAATGGTGATGCGGCTGCGGGCGAGCCGAAGCGGACGGGCCGGTGGGGTGTTGGTTCGATATGAAGCCATGGCTTTGTTCTCTGTTTGACGGGATCACGCCCGTGGCACTAGTTTGATCGGATTACGGCCTGCAGGATGACGATCGCTTCTGGGCTGCCACCGACACCTTTGGAGGTGATCCTATACGCATTCCCCGTAACCACCGCGCCGAAGTCTTCAGGACAGACTTGCCCTGGCGGGCACTCGGCGCCAGTGATCTCGAGGCGCTCCACGTAGTAAGCGAAACTCTGCGGGGAAGCGGATAATTCTTCGTCCCACTCCGAGGCAACCCATGAGGGAAAGTCCACCATCGGACTTGTGTTGCCGGGTAGTCCCCTCTGTGCATCTCGGAGGCCCCGCTCTGCTTGTTGAAAGGCGATGTTGCGGTCATGCATATTGCCAGCCATGCGCTCTTGCAGGACGGTGTTCTGCATGCCTGCAACGGCCAAAAGAGTGATCACCAAAAGCAGGATGAGTGCAACAATGAGAGCGGAGCCTCCTTGCCGGTCGGAGCCTGCTGAACGATTGCCAATATGATTAAAAGCCATAGGATTGATCCCTCGCGTCACTCGAGTCGATTGCGCGCGGCGATGGTGGTGGTGAAAGTCTGGTAGAGGCGCCGGTCCGGCGCGTCGAACAAGCTGCTACCAAAATAGAGATTTGTTCGAGGCTGTTCGACCACGTTGTCTTCGGCCCCGTTGTGTACCAGCAGATGAACACGGACGGCCGCAGCGTTTGGCCAGTCATTGGTCGTCATGTCATCTGCGGCTACGTATCGATCCACCCGCCGGTCTCCGTTGTCATCCAGGCCGTAATCGATCCGCATATCGTGGACGCCTTCGGCAATTTCCCGGGGTGGTGCACCTGTTGACAAGTTCATTCGAAAGAGGCTCGTTCGGTCTGGATCAGCGGTGCTTTCGCCTATGAAATACGATGTGGTGGACAGGCTCAGCAAGTCAATGGGGCCTGAAAATTCCGTGTAATTTGCGGACTGTGGAGGCAGATTGCCCGGCCCGCCTGGACTTTGGGACCGGTTCAGGTTGGCAGCATTCTCATTGGCGTTGTGCTGAAATCGCTCACAACTGCTGCCGGTTTGGTCAACAACCAAGACGATCGTGCCCATTGGAATGCCAGCCTCGGAGCCATCAAGCACGATGGGTGGGACGTTTCCAGCGCCGTTTCCAGCCGCAACAAGGTCTCGCCCAGACGAAGTCATGCGATTGATCGTCAGGAAATCCCCTCTAACATATCGGTTAGGCAGCGTGCTGGGCGCCGCGGCGAATGCCTGAACGTCATCGTGAATAGAGGCATCATAGCCTGCGTCGTTCACGTTCAAAATGTTGTTGATGTTCCCCCCGGGGCAGCCAACATGTCCGGCTTCGCGGGCATCACGCGCGATACGCTCGATCGCAAAGCGACCGGACTCTTGAACGCGCGACATCGCTTCCTGCGTGCGATAGGTCTGCTGGGTACTGATAAATATGCTGATCGTGCCCCCGATCAGGAGCAGCCCGATGAGCATGGCGACCATCAGCTCCACCAACGTCAGACCGCGGACCACAGGGGAAAGAGAAATTGTCGGGGTTCGGCGGGTGCTCATATTTCGGTCCTGGTGACGAATTCTTCGACTTCTTGACTCTCGTCTTCGGCGAGGCGGCCGTTGTCCCAGCGGATACGGATGACGAATTCATCTCCGCTACGGCTGACTTGGGCGCGGCCGTTTGGCAATCCGCACGCAAGGGCAATACGCCATTCGGTAATATCGTCTGCCGTTACATTGCCGGTCGTTTCCGGAATGTCTTCGGTGGCGTCGGGGCATTCCAGTGCGTCAAATTGGCCGACGTATGCATTATTAAGGGCTTCTTGGCGGTTTGCTCGCATCCGGTCTGCAATGTCGTAGGCAAGGTTGGTCGCCTGCGATCGCATCTGGGAGCCATGGTTGGCCTGTAGCGCGTTGGCCTGCAGGGCGGCTACGCCGATGAGCCCGATGGATAGCACGAGCAGGGCCACCAGTACCTCAATCAAGGTGACACCGGTAGAGTGGCGGGGGGGTATCGGTTTGTTATGTGCTCGGTCCATCAAGAAGGCCCTGGTTGAATCTCGGTTGTGCGGGGCGCTGCTAGCAGGCGATGCGCTGCACGGATGCTCGGCCACCGGGGCCGACGTATATTTCGCGCGCGCGCTCGCCTCCGGCACAGTCCTCGGGTTGAATGACGAAGGTGAATTCGGCGTCGTCGTCATCCGTGTCCATCCGTCCGCCGAGGGCATCGAATGCTAGGAAGTCATCTTCCCCCGAAGCGGCGATGGTTACCCGCGCCGGGAGCTCGGTCCACTCGCGAAGCTGGTCTCCGCCGCAGCCTTCGCTGCGAACGACTTGCCAGCCGTCTGCCCATCCGTCACCCAGCGGACATACGGATACCGGCAAGCCTCTCCTGACGGCTTCGCTTCGCGCATAGTTAAAGGCGGTGGTCAGCTCGTTGGCTGCGGCAGTGACACGGTTGTTTTCGATGATGAACCGAAAGCTGGGCACGGCGATCGACGCCAGCACTGCGAACACCGCAATGGTGACCATCAGTTCGACGAGCGTGAATCCGCGGAGTCGGGTCATTGAGCGTCAGCCGTTCTGGGGTTTCGTGATTTCAGAGATAAACGCGCGGCGGTTGTACTGCAAGGTCCGATTGGGTTAGTGGTCGAATCGCGCGGACGAGCGGTTGCAGCCGTCGCATCCGCTGGGGTGCCGTGGCGCTGCGCCGGGATCGGCCGGGCCCGATGGTCTAGGCGCAGTCGGCGGTGTCGACGCGGGGGCGACCGGTACTGCTGATGATGATCGCGCGGCCCTCGCCGTTGCCGGTGCAAACCGTGACCGTGCCCATGAGCAGCGCACCCGACAGGCGCTCGGACTGGCCGAGGGCGTTGTAGGAGATGTGCTGGCTGACCGGCTGGTTGCCGGCCACCGCCACATTGGAGTCGGTCCAGGCGTTGCCTGCGCGCAGGATGCTCGCGGGATCGGGCGGTTGTTCGGTCCGCGCCGGATTGGCGTAGAGGATCCAGCCGGCGTCCCAGTCCGCGCCGCTGGTGCAGGTGTTGCCGTCGTTGGAGGTACAGAGTGTGACCAGATGGCCGCGCCGAATGGCCTCGCTGCGAGCCATGTGCAGGGTGGTCAGGAACTGGTTGGTGGATGTGGTCAGGCGGGTCTGCTCGACGAGACTGCCGAAAGCTGGCACGCCGATCCCCAGCAGGATGGAGGCCACCAGCAGGGTGACCATCAGCTCCACCAGGGTGAAGCCGCGCGAGCGCTCCATGTGCTCCATGTTTGACTCCTCCCTGAGCCCAAACAAGGATCGGAGCGTAAAATGGCCTCGCGGCCTGCGCAAGCCACAACGGGCTGTGGCGAACCTCGGGCGCTAACGCTTGCCTACAGGCTTGTTAATACGGGCGGCGTGCGACGACGGGAGTCGGAAGGCGGCGAGCGCCGGCAACGGTCAGGAACTGGAGGTGTGCAGTCCCATGGTGACGGATGTGCAGCGGATGGATCAGGCGGATCTGCTGGATTTGCAGCAGCAGGCGGCGCGTGCCGCAAGGCTGGACGTCGGTTTTCGTGACGAGGCGCGTTCCGGCGCGCTGACGCCGGAGCTGCGGGTGATCCCGGCCGGGGAGTTCGAGATGGGTTCGGATGCCTCGGAATACGGGCATCAGCCACACGAGGGGCCGCGGCGCTTCGTGGCGCTGGAGCGGTCCTTCGCGCTGGGGCGGTATGCGATTACGCGCGAGGAGTGGGAGGCGTTCCAGGCCGCGACGGGCTGGGAGCCCTGGGAATGGCTGGTCTGGCCCAGCACGCCGCGCATGCCGATCTTCAATATCAAGCCGGACAGCATCCAGCAGTACCTGGACTGGCTGAGCGAGGAGACGGGCAAGCGCTATCGCCTGCCGACCGAGGCGGAGTGGGAATATGCCTGCCGGGCCGGTACTCGCACGCCGTTTGCCTTCGGAGAAGTGGTGGGGTGTCGCGACGTGCACTTCAATTCGTTGTTCCCGTACGAGGAGCGGCGCCAGCGGCGCAAGTGGTACATCCCGGCGTGTTTCCCGCTGTCGCGGCCGCTGGATGTAGGCAGTTTCCAGCCCAACCTGTGGGGGCTGTACGACATGCACGGCAATGTGCAGGAGTTCACCTCCACGCCATGGCATGACAGCCATGCGAGCCTGCCGCGCGATGGCGTCTACCGTCGCGATCCGGACAACGAGTGGGTGGTCGCCAAGGGCGGTTCCTGGTTCGATCCGGCGGTGAACACCCGCAGCGCTGCCCGGCGTCGCCGCAATATCGACGAGATGGATACCAACCTGGGATTCCGCGTCCTGCGCGAGCTGGACGATTGAGGCACGGCTTCCCGGCGGCCTGCAGGGTCGGGATGAACCACAGAGGGCACGGAGGGCACGGAGAAGATCGCAGGGCGGGTTTCAAAGGGGGGCACGTCTAGCCACACGAAACGGATCAGGATCAGGAGGTGGCGACTGTCCCCCTCGAACATCACCTGCTTTCGCTCTCCCCATCTTCGGGGAAATGCAATGTCGAAGGGTTTCTCCGTGCCCTCCGTGTCCTCTGTGGTGAACAATCACAGGCCGGGCACCCTTACCGAGTTTTCGTAGGAGCGATGCGTTTCGCTTCACTCAACGGCATCCTACGGTCGGGGTGAAGGGGGCCGCTATTCGGGTCGGAACAGGTGGATCTCCAGGCCCTCGATGTGCCGATAGTGCCGATCGTTGGCCGTGACGAGTGGCAGGCCCAGCTGTGTGGCGGTCGCCGCAATCAGCGCATCGGCCATCTGCATGTTGTGGCTGAGGGCGTAGGTCTCAACAAGGAAGGTTGCGCGGTTCGAGATGGCTTCGCTTACCGGTTGGATGCGGGCATCCCAGTACTGGACGGCCTGGCGCAGCGCGCGGAATTCGGACTGGTCGCGCAGCCCCTGGACGAGTTCCATGTAGGTTACTGCGGACACTGTGAATCCCGGCGAGCTGTCGAGCCATTCGCTGGCTCGCTGATTTCCGCGCAGATTCCAGATCAGGACATCCGTGTCCACTAGCATTACTTGAAGTTCCTGGGTTGCCGGATTCGTCGGACGTGATCGTCAACCGAGCCTTGCTGGTCCCGCCAAAGCCCGAACAGAGGATTATGGTCGGCGCGCGTTTGCGGGGCCGAGGTGCTTCGGTATGGGACCAATTTGGCGCGCAGGCGACCTCGATACGTGATTTCGATCTCCTCGCCCCGGTCCACGGCGGCGAGCAGTTCGCGGCTGTGTAGGCGCATGTCCTTGGTGGTGGCTTCCATGACGGCCTCCGCTGGTTACGCTTTGAAGTGTAACTAAAGTGCGTTGGTGGTCAAGAAGCTGGGTTGCCGGCCACGATCATTTTGATGCGTTTCGCTGCGCTCAACAGCATCCTACGAGGGGCTTCCTGGGCGTAGGGAGCACTGAGCGGAGCGAACTGCACCGTTCGCTTGGTCGCGAACGGTGGCGCGTCCGATGTTTCCGGTCAGTAGTGGTAGCGGATCTGGGCGATCAGCAGGGTCCCGTCGTCCACCTTGTAGACGATGCGGTGTTCGCTATCGATCCGGCGGGACCAGTAGCCGGCAAGGTTGTGCTTGAGGGGTTCGGGCTTCCCGATGCCCGTAAACGGGTCGCGCTGGATGGCCTTGATGAGCTCGTTCACGCGGCGAAGGGTTTTCTTGTCGTGTCGTTGCCAGTAGAGATAGTCCTCCCAGGCAAGTTCGGCAAAGAGTAGCCTCACTCCTCTAGGGGAACACTGATTAGTGTACACGCTCGCGCTCGAGTCGTTTTTGCGTGCGAACAAGGCGCGGTGACTGCCGTGCAGCATCCTGCACAAGGGAGCCGCAACGCCGTGCGCGCGCAAAAGCGGCCGAGCCCCTTCGGGGTTGGCACCCCAGGTTCCCCGATCCTGCGTTGCGGCCCTTGCCGGTAGAACCACTACCGGCTGCGCACCGCGCCTTGGCTCGGAAAACCTGGGGTGCCAACGCGAGTGTGTACACTAATCAGTGTTCCCCTAGCCTCCGTTCCTTGCCTCCCCCTTGCTCCAGTTCGGCGACCGAGGCAAGCAGGCGCCGAGCATTCTCTGGTGCCCGAAGCAGGTAGGCCGTTTCCTGTAGCGCCTCAAAGTCTTCCAGTGACATCATGACCACGGAGGGGGCTTTGTTGCGGGTGATGATAATCGTGGAATGGTCTTCGCAGACCTGTTCCATCGTCTTGGCCAGATTGTTCCGCGCTGCGGTGTAGCTAATGGCGTCCATGGAGTACCCCTTGGGTCCGGATCTGTACATGTACGGGATAATGTACGATTCGGCGTGAGCCATAGCAAGCGAACGGACCATCGTTGATGGACGCTTATGGGAGCTGCTCGGTACCAGCCGGGGCGCACATTGGGGGGTAATGCGTGTCGCTCCGTTCAACCGCATCCTACGGTTGGATTGCGGCGCGCAGGATGCACTGAGCGCAGCGAACTGCACCGTTTGCTGGAGGCTGTTACAGCCAGCGGGCGAGCCAGAGGCGCAGGCGCAGCTCCAGAGGCGGGGCGTAGCCTTGCTTGCGGAAGACGATCTCGCCGTCGGGGTTGATGATGAACGTGGCCGGCACACCGCGGACGTTGTACTGCGCGGCCAGGGTGCCTTGGGGATCGTTGACGACGGCCAGCTCGCGCTCGCGTTCGTTCAGGTGCTCCAGCACCTCCTCCGGTGTGCCGGACTGCATGGCTATCGTCAGGACCGGGTGGCCTTGCGACAGGCGCACGATCTCGCCTTCCTCCAGGCGGCAGATGGGGCACCAGGTGGACCAGAAGTGCAGCAGCATGGGCCGGTCGGCATAGTCGGCAAGGGTGACTGGTGTGCCATCCAGGAGGTAGGCGTCGAATTCGGGCGCCGGGCCCTCGACCATGTCGCGGGCCATCCAGGCGCGCACGGCGAGAAAGATCACCAGTGCGAGCCCGATCTGGATGCCCCAGCTCAGGGCGCGGCGGCGCCGGGAAGGCTTTGGGCGTTTCGGTTTTTCGGGGCGGGTATCGGTCAACGGATCATCTCGGCTTGTCCGGGGCGGGCGCGGGTCCCGCGTTTCTTCGGGCCCTTGCGCACCGCAATGCGCACCAGTTCGTCCTCGTCATCCATCAGACGTTCCCGCTGGGCCTGCGTCAAGAGCGGGTTGCGGGCGACGAAATAGCGCAGGTTTGGATCGCGATCGTTCACGCAGGCCTCGACCTGGTCCGGTGTCAGGTCGGGGCGCTTGGCGCAGTTCAGACGCACGGTCTGGTTGGGGTCGGCCAGCAGCAGGGCGACTTCCTCGGGCGTCAGGTCCATGCGGCGCGAGAAGTAGGCCTTTACCTGGGCGTGCTGATCACGCACCAGCAGCGGGCGCCAGTGCGCCTCGAGGTCCGCGGACAGGGCCAGGTCCATGCGCGCTTCAAAGGAGAGCGCCTTGTATTGGCGGGCAAGTTCATCCATCGGGTGGGCATTATAGGGAGATGACCGGATTGGGGTCCCGCGCCCCCACAATCTGCAGGAACGACACCGCGCGCAGGGCTGTCGTACCATAAGCAACCCGTAATTCTCCTCCGATGGCCTCGGAGAGCGAGGAATCCATGAATGCACCGGTAGCCGACAAGCCGATCTTTCACGTGCCGACCACGGCCCGCGTGACGGCCTCGCTGCATGCGTTGACCGATGCCCAGCGCGACGAAATGGTGCGTCGCATCAAGCGCCTGCTGATCGAGCGCAACGCGGTGCTGGTGGCGCACTACTACGTGGACGAGTCGCTGCAGCGCCTGGCGGACGAGACCGGCGGCTGCGTGGCCGACTCGCTGGAGATGGCGCGCTTCGGCAAGGAGCACCCGGCCGAGACGCTGGTGGTGGCCGGAGTGCGCTTCATGGGCGAGACGGCCAAGATCCTTAGCCCGGAGAAGCGCGTGCTGATGCCGACGCTGGAGGCCGAGTGCTCGCTGGATCTCGGCTGCCCGGCCGACGAGTTCGCAAAGTTCCGCGCCCAGTATCCGGACCACACGGTGGTGGTGTACTCCAATACCTCGGTGGACGTGAAGGCGCAGGCCGACTACGTCGTCACCTCCAGCATTGCCGTGCCGCTGGTCGAGCACTTGCGCGATCAGGGCAAGAAGGTCCTGTGGGCCCCGGACAAGCACCTGGGCGACTACATCCGCCGCACCACCGGTGCCGACATGGTGCTGTGGGATGGCTCCTGCGTGGTGCACGACGAGTTCCGCGCCTGGGCGCTGGAGGACCTGCGCGGCCGCCACCCTGGTGCGGCGGTGCTGGTGCATCCGGAGTCCCCGCGCGAGGTCATCCATCAGGCCGATGTGGTCGGCTCCACCAGCCAGCTGATCGCGGCGGTCAAGAATCGCCCGGAACAGGAATTTATCGTCGCCACGGACAAGGGCATCTTCTACAAGATGCAGCAGGCGGCCCCGGGCAAGACCCTGATCGAGGCCCCCACCGGCGGCCACAGCGCGACCTGCACCAGTTGCGCCCACTGCCCGTGGATGGCCATGAACGACCTGGTCTCGCTGGCCGAGACGCTGGAAGACAACGCCGAGCCAGCCAAAAACGAGATCTTCGTTGACGAGGCTGCGCGTCAGAAGGCCCTGGTGGCCACGCAGCGCATGCTCGACTTCGCCGCCGAACACCGCAAGGCCACCGAAGGCGACGCCTGAATATTTGAATGGGTAAGACCGCTGTGCAACAACAGGACGAGGCAATGGATCAACCATCTCGCAGGCTGAGTCGTTCTGCCGTATTGCAGGCGCTACGGGAGCATCGGGCCCATCTCGAGCGTGAATTCGGTGTACGTGGGCTGGCGTTGTTCGGATCGCTGGCCCGTGACGAAGCCGGCGAGCAGAGTGATGTGGATATTCTTGTCGGCTACGACGGTCCGGCCTCAGCCCAGCAGTATTTTGGCGTTCAGTTCTATCTTGAAGACCTGTTAGGACACCCGGTGGATCTGATCTCCGAAAAGGCCCTGCGCGCCGAGCTGCGTCCGTACGTCGAGCGCGAGGCGATTCGTGTCTGACTCAATGGCGGTGCGCGAGTGGCACTTCTTCTTGACGACATGATTCGATTTGCACGCAAGGCCATGGCTTATACGGATGGCCTTGATCGTGATGCGTTCGTACAGAACGAGCTGGTCTACGATGCGGTGCTTCGAAACCTCGAACTGATCGGTGAGGCGGCCGGGCATATTCCTTCCGAAGCGCGGGAGGCGCACCCGGATATCCCCTGGCGCATGATTGTCGCGACCCGAAACCGGTTGATTCACGCGTATCTGGGTATCGACAGCGACACGATCTGGAACCTGGTAGATGAGCACCTGCCCGCTTTGGTCTGCCGCCTTGAGAACATGCAGCGAGCGTTGTAGTGGACAGTGCTTTTCCGTGGCGGGCCCCGTTGTAGGGGGCCAGCCCTCCGGCCAGTCGGGCACTTGTGCGCACTGATGCCCTTGGGGCTCAGCGGTCGTTCAGCCAGGCGGCCCATTGGGAGTGGGTGGAGACGTCTACGCCGTCGGCCTTCGCGGCCTGTTGCAGGTGTGTTTGCAGGTCGGCCATCAGTTCGGAATCCATCAGCTCCGGCGCCAGCGTCAGCTGCGCGTGCAGCGTGCTGTAGACGAGCTTGAGTTCATTTACCGGATAATGCGACCAGTCGAGGTGGGCCATGCCGTCCGTTCTCCGTTGTGATCCATTGCGTTACAGCCTGCCGCCGGTTGGCGGTGTCATTCAAAAGCACCTACCAGGGAAACACTGATTAATGTACACACTCGCGTTGGCACCCCAGGTTTTCCGAGACAAGGCGCGGTGCGCAGCCGGTAGTGGTTCTACCGGCAAGGGCCGCAACGCAGGATCGGGGAACCTGGGGTACCAACCCCGAAGGGGCTCGGCCTCCCGTTGTTGTCGAAAACGGGCGTGGGAACGGCGTTGCGGTTCCCTTGTGCAGAATGACTGCACGGCAGTCACCGCGCCTTGTTCGCACGCAAAAGCGACTCGAGCGCGAGCGTGTACATTAATCAGTGTTTCCCTTGGAGGCGGAGATGTATAAGCGTCGTGCGCGGCTGCTGGTGGCGGCGGAACGTCCGGACGGGCGTGCCGCACGTGTGGCGGAGCTGGCCGCGGCGGCCGAATTCGAGGACTGGATCGAGGTGCGCCCGGCGCGTGCGATGGCCGCAGTGGCGGACGCTGATCTGGCCTGGGCCGATCTGCTGGTGGCGCTCGATACGGCCGCCGCACGCGCCATGCCCGCGCAGCGCCCCGCGACCTGCCGGCCGAAGTACTGGCAGTTGCCCGGCGAGACCGCGGCGGACTTTGACTTGCAGACCCTGGAGGCACTGCGCTGTATGGTCGGCGGTATGCGCATGCTGGCGCGGGTGGACGCCGAAGACGACGCCTGAGGCGCTGTGTTCTTCCGGTTTGTGCGCATCCTGCGTCATTCCGGCCGAAGTGCCCCGCATCCCTGTCCCCGCGCGGCGCCGGTGCGTGCCTTGCCATCGTCATCCCGGCCGCAGCGCAGCGGAGAGCCGGGATCCACGGCGTCAGGAAGCCCCAACCGCCTGCCCGGCACCAACGCCCGAGATCCCGGATAACCGCTGCGCGGTTTCCGGGATGACATCGAGAGGGGCACGCGATTGGCGTGCTCCCGGGAGATTGCGGGAGATCGCGGTGGCGCTGGGTGCCGCGCGGTGCCGGAGCTATTCGGGGTGGTACGGGACAGGCGCCCGGGCGTGCAGCTGAGCCAGGTGGTCTTCGTACAGGGCCCAGATGCGCGGGGCGATTGCGCCGCGCGAGCCGGGGTAGGTCAGGCGGTCGGGGTTGAAGCTGGTGAGGCGTTCGATCTCGGTACAGCGCAGCTCTTCGCTGATGACGTTGAAGATCAGGATCTGCGTGCCCTGGTCGACGATCGGCAGCAGGGCGCCGATGATGCCGGTGTCGTTGAGTCCGGGTTCGCCGCGGGCATCGCCCAGCTCGGCCGGGGGGCGCACCAGGGTGCCCAGCAGCTCCTGGTAGGCCTGATCGCAGGCGTAGCAGATCTCCGGCGCGCGCAGCCCCTGCACGCGCTCGCAGGCCAGGCGGATGGTCTCGTTGGGCAGTGCCGTGCGCTCCGGTGACAGGCCGATCCGGTTGCGCTCGCCATTGGGCAGCAGACGCGGGACCTTCTCCTGACAGGACGGGCAGCGCCAGTCGGCGACCTGGGGGCCTTCAACAATGTTGCTGGGCGGCATGCGCGACGATCCCAAGGGGTTTCGGGGCAGTATACGGCCGGCCCCCGCGGGTCCGCGGCCGTGGCGGGGTCAGCTGTAGTAGTCCGGTTCGTTGCCCGGGCGCCACTTGATGTTGCAGCCGAGGCTCGGGTGCTGCGGCTCGGGGGCCGGCTGGCCGGCGAGCAGGGCATCGCTGGCGGCGCGCAGGTCGCGCCCGGTGACCGGGGTGTCGGAGCCGGGGCGGGTCTCGTCGAACTGGCCGCGGTAGTACAGCTTGCGGTTGGCATCGAACAGGTACAGATCCGGGGTGCAGGCGGCTTGGTAGGCCTTGGCCACGGACTGGTCCTCGTCCAGGCAGTAGGGGAACTTGTAGCCAAAGCGGCGGGCGTCGTCGCGCATCTTGTCCGGGGCGTCGTCCGGTACCGCCTGGATATCGTTGGAGTTGATCGCGATTACCGCAATGCCCTTGCCCGAGTATTCGCGGCCATAGCGCGCGAATTCGTGGCGGATCAGCTGCACGAACGGGCAGTGATTGCAGATGAAGGCGATCATGTAGCCTTTCGCGTCGGGAAAGCTGTCCAGGCTGATGGTGTCGCCGGAGACGACGTCCGGCAGGGAGAAGTTCGGCGCCTCGGTGCCGAGTTCGATCATCTGCGAGGGGGTTCGGGCCATGACTGCTCCAGGGGTCGAGTTTGAACGAATTATACGGTGCCGACCGGGGGTGCTTGAAACCTTTCGGCCCCGCCAGCACTCTTTCGCATAATAACCGAGTAATGGAGTAAGGAATAATATGGGCTGGGTAACCGGTGTCGTACAGGAGCGCAAACAGTGGACGGACCGGCTGTTCTCGCTGCGCGTGGATGCCGCGGTCGAGCCGTTCAAGGCGGGGCAGTTCAATCGCCTGCGTCTGGAGGTCGACGGAGAGATGGTGGGGCGGCCGTATTCCTACGTGAACGCGCCGGGCGAGCGGCCGCTGGATTTCTACCTGATCACGGTGCCGAACGGCCCGCTGTCCAATCGCCTGGCCGCGCTGGAGCCCGGCGATACGGTGGAGGTGATGCCGCGCGCCACGGGCTTCTTCACGCTGGACGAGCTGCCGGATAGCCGCGATCTCTGGCTGCTTTCCACCGGCACGGCACTGGGGCCGTTTCTCTCCATGCTGAAGACGGAGGCCCCCTGGGAGCGGTTCGAGAACATCCGTCTGATCCACGCGGTCCGGCAGGCGGAGGAGCTGACCTACCAGGACACGATCCAGCAGTTCCAGGAGCGCGCGCCGCAGCAGTTCCAGTACATCCCTTTTGTGAGTCGGGAACCATTTCCCGGGGGGCTGGAAGGCCGGGTCCCGGCCGCGATTGCCGAGGGGCGTCTGGAGCACCACGCGGGCCTGAAGATCACGCCGGAGCACTCGCAGGTCATGCTGTGTGGTAACCCCGCGATGGTGCAGGACACGACCGCCATCCTGAAGGAGCGTGGCCTGGAGAAGAACCGGCGGCGCAAGCCCGGGCATATCACCACCGAGAACTACTGGTAGGCCGGGGTCCATGCCGGGCCCTGATTGCGGGCGAAATCCCTGCGCATATCGGGCGCTGGCCGGGGCTTCGCCTGCGCTCAGGCTCCCACCGTGGTTGCTACTGCCGCGCCGGGCCTAGTCCAGCAGGTTTGCCGACCAGGCGCGGATCAGCCCGGCGACGTAACGGGTGTGCTCCGGGCGCGAGAGCAGGTGGTCGGTCTGATGCAGGGCCACGAAGCTTTTCGGGTGCCGGGCCTGCTGGAAGATCTTGCGGGCGTGATCCACGCTGACCACGGTATCCCCCGGCGCGTGCAGCAGCAGCAGGGGGCGTTCCAGGGTCTCCAGTGCCGTATCCAGCGTGGGTTCCTCGATCGACTCGATGAACGCGCGGCCGATCTCCACCGGGCGTCCGCCAATGTTGATACGGGCTGCGCCCTCGTTCCGGATCGTGTCCGTGGTATCCCCGAACAGGTGTGCCACGTGACCCGGGCGACTGGGGGCGGCGATGGTCACGATGCCGTCGAGAGATTCGCGTTGCGCCCCCACGTAGATGGCCATGGCGCCACCAAAGCTGTGCCCGATCAGCAGGTTGGTGTGGTTCCCGGTATGGGTCTCCAGAGCCTCGAGTGCGGAATGCAGATCCTCGCAGTAGGTATCCAGTGTGCTGTCGCGGAATTCGCCGTCGGAGTCGCCCAGCCCCATGAAGTCGAAGCGCAGGGTGGCGATGCCTTCCTCGGCCAGTGCGCGCGCGAGCCGCACCGTAGCGGGGAAGTCCTTGGAGCAGGCGAAACAATGGGCGATGCAGGCCTGACCGCGGATCGCATCGGTCGATGCGGGCGTGACCAGAACACCGCCAAGGTGTACCCCGCGCGGGGTCTTGATGGTCAGCGGTGTGGTCTGGGTGGGCATCGGCCGGGCTCCGGATCGCGGGTTCCTATGGTCCCGAAGGGGACGGTCTGCGATCATACGGGTTTGAGCATCCAGATGGCCAAGCGGGTCGCCTCGCGAGATCACGGCCATACGTTCACGGTCATACGTAGTTAGGGGGCGACTTGGAAACCGAGAGTCAGATTCGCGCACGCCTGGCCGAGCTGGAGGCCGAGCACCGGGCCCTGGATTCAGCGATTGGCGTGATGCACGAGCAGTCCTCGCCGGACCTGTTTGCGATCCAGCGCCTGAAAAAGCGCAAGCTGCAGCTGAAAGACTCCATTCAGCGCCTGCGCAGCCGGCTGATCCCCGACCTCAACGCCTGACCCGGGTGTCTTCACCCCGAAGCTCACGGGGACACGCATGAGAGCAAAGCGCGTGACAGGAAGATTAGAAGGCAGGAAGAAAGGCAAGGCTATCGGCCTTGGGCCCAGATCGTTCTGTTAAGCGTTTACCCGTCGGTCAGCTCTGGGGCTCACGGCCACCTGATAGAAATATCTGTTTTTCTTCCCGATCTTCCAACCTTCCTGTGAATCGCTCTTGACCTTGACCTTCTTCGTGCCTTCGTGTGCTTTGTGGTGAACAAAAAAACGGCGCCCGGAGGCGCCGTTCGAATGTGTTCCTTAATGGAACGCCGGGGTGCTAGCCCCAGATGTCGTGGGTGATGCCGTCGTACCAGGCGCGGGTGTACCCCGCCTCGCGGCGGCGGAAGCTGGAGCTGGCACCCGACGGGCTGACGCCGCCGGCACCTTCGACCCCCGCCTGTGCACCATCCTTGTACTGGTACACCGCGGCCACGCTGATGGCGTATTCCGGTGTGACCAGGCTGTAGCAGGTGTTGGCCGAGGAGGGGTTGATCGGGTCATGCCCGGACAGCTCCCGCACGATCGCCGCGGCGACGATCTTGCCCTGGTTGTTGGCCGAGTGGCCGGACTTGGGCATCGCCCCCGCTACGCTGGCATCCCCGAGCACGTAGATGTTGTCGTCCATCTCCGACTTGAAGGTGAGCTGATCCACCGGGACCCAGCCTTCGTCGTTGGTCAGCCCGACGTCGTGCGCGATCTGGCCGGCGCGCTGGGGCGGGATGAAGTTCAGCACGTCGGCGCGGACGCGTTCGAAGCCGCTATCGGCCAGCACGGTCATGTTGCCGACGTCGATCTCCTCGGCGCGGCCGCCTGCGGAGCCGGCACGCCATTCGATCATGTCGCCGTAGTGCTCGGCCCAGCCTTCCTCGAACAGCCCCTGCTTGGAGAAGTTGTCCTTCGGGTCGAGGACGATGATCTTGGAGCGCGGCTTTTCCTGCTTGAAGTAGTGCGCCACCAGCGATACGCGCTCGTACGGCCCGGGCGGGCAGCGGAACGGGTTCGGCGGGGCGACCATGACGAACACGCCACCGTTGGGCATGTCGCGCAGCTGCGAGCGCAGCAGCTCGGTCTGCGAGCCGGCCTTCCAGGCGTGCGGGATGCGGTCGGCATCGGATTCCGAGATGCCGGGCATGTCGTCGTAGCGGAAGTCGATGCCCGGAGACATCACCAGCTTGTCGTAGCTGATGCTGTCGCCGCCTTCCAGACGCACGCTGCGGGCGGAGGCATCCACCGCGGTGACGCGGTCCTGGACGATCTCGATGTCGTACTCGTCGCGCAGGGTGTCGTAACCCTGCGCGATGTCGTCCATGCCGGCGAAGCCGCCGATCACCCAGTTACTGCCGTAGCAGGTGTAGTAGGTGGCGTTCGGCTCGATCAGCGTCACGCGCATACCGGGCGAGAACTGCTTGATGTATTTGGCCGCGGTAGCCCCGCCGGAGCCGCCGCCGACTACGACCACATGGGCCTTGTCGGCTCCGCGCATGCCGTTGGTTGCGCAGCCGATGCCGGTGAAGGCGGCGGCACTGGTGATGCCGGCGACCTTCAGGAAATTGCGTCGCGAAAAGTCATGCATGATGTTGTTCCCCCTGATCAGAAGCGGCTGAAGTAGCCGGCCATCGCGTCGATTTCCTCGTCGGTGTAGCCCTTGGCGTGACGATCCATGATCGTCGCGTCACGGTCACCGTCGCGGAATGCCCTCATCTGGCTTGCGATGACTTCAGCGGGAAGACGGGTCAGGTCGGTCACGCCCTGATCGGCACCGGCCGCGTTGTGGCAGGCCTTGCAGGAAGCGGCCATCAGCTGGCCCCGGGTGATCTCGTCGTCGGCGATGGCCTGGGTAGCTGTGCCCGCCATCGCGAGCGAGGCTACGAACCCCACCAGGTACAAATGCGATTTCTTCATTGAAACGGACTCCTCCGTTGGAAGTGGCTTTGCGAGCGACAGCTGTGGAGTACTGCCTTCATCCTCTGGCCCGGTGCGAGAGTCCGGGTTGTCTTTGCGCCACCGGGTTCGAGCCCGGTAGTTGCGCCTGATCGCATAAAGGAACGATCATGGGTTTCGTATAGCACAGACAACCGGCCTTTTCGATGCATCTAAAAGGCATCTGCGATCAGGAGGAGCGCCATGACAGGGGAGCGACGACGTCATCCACGGATTCCGATGACGGTCGAGGTCATGTGCGAGATCGAGGACGGTGAAAAGATCACCCTGACCACCAACGATATCTCCGGCGGTGGCGCCTTCCTGCAGTGGGACGATCCGGACAATGCCTGTGTGGGGCACTTGATGAAGCTCGCATCGGACGACGAGCTGATGCTGCAGGTATTCGGGATGCTCGGAGATGGCGGCGAGGCGCCGCGGGTCAAGGCTCAGGTCGTGCGCGTGATGGAAGGCGGTATCGCCGTGCGTTTCGACCCAGAAGATCTGGAGTAGCCGGCCGCGACCGCACGGTTCAGTCCGTGTTGCCCTCGCGTTCCAGCTGTTCCAGACCGGCTGCCCATTCGTCGGCGATGATCGGGTTGGTGAGCAGCCAGCGCACGGTGTCCGGGCTCCAGTCCTCGCGCGCTTCCTCTAGCGCCGTGTCCCAGTCTCCGGCGGCGTAGTCGCCGCGACCGATCCCACTCAGCGCCTGCAGTTCCGCCTGCTGTTCGGGGCCCAGGTCGCGCAGGGTGCCCTCCAGTTCCTGCAGGGTCAGGTCGCTGGCATGGTCGGCCAGGATCTGCATCGCCCAGTCATCGTCACTGCCCTCGGCCCCGGTGTCCGGGAACACCACGTCTTCCTTGGCGTGGAACTCGCGCGCGGCATGTATCAGCCGCTCCATGGTCGCGTCGTCGATACCCAGGGAGGTGGCCATCGTCGCGATCGCTAGTGGGCGCGGGTCCGCTCCTGGGCAAGAACCCAGGGCGCGGCCACGATGGCGGTGAAGATTGGGTCGTTCGCGGCCCAGCGGCGCGCATCGTCATCCGAGGCCCGAGCCACCTGGTCGTTCGCCAGCCATTCGCTGACCTGGTGGGTGGCGTCGTCGCGGAAGGCGCGTGCCACCTCGATCAAGTCCAGCTCCGGCGCCACGCGGATCACCACGCCGCGGGCAAAATGCGGCATCAGATCCTTCCAGGGCAGCGGGCCAGCCTCTTCCTCCAGCGGGACATCGGGTTGTTCGGCCGGTGCGTCGTGCATGACGGTTTCCTTCGGTTTCAGATATGGTTCAGGCTAGGCCGATACCCTTGCATCTTCAAGATTTTTCCAGTCACGCGCCCCGGAGACGAACCGATATGCGACCGACACCGGATCTGCAGTTCGGATGCGGCAGACGGGCCCCCGCCCGGGCGCGGCGTGCGCTGCTGGTGCTGGCGGTCCTGCTGGGGTTCGTACTGTCGGCCCAGGCCCAGTTCAATACGGATGACCCGGAGGCCGCGGTCTGGGATCTCGACGAGGCCGTCGCCCAGATCGAGGCCCATTATCCCGGACGGGTGCTCCATGCGCGCGAGGACGTGAGCCAGTACGGTGCGCGCCTGTTCGTGATCCGCATCCTGACGAACGACCAGCAGGTGCGTACCCTCCGGATCGAGGAAGGAACCGAGGTGGAGCTGCCGGAATGAACCTGCGGGTGGTATTGATCGAAGACGACGTCGCCCTGCGTAACCAGATCGCCGAGGAACTGGATCGCAGCGGCTGTCGCGTGGACACCGCCTCGGATGGCGAAACCGGGCTGTATCTGCTGACCGAGTACCACTGCGATATCGCAGTGGTGGACCTCGGACTGCCCGGCATGGACGGGCTGGACGTAATCCGCAAGGCCCGCGAGTCCAAGCCGCGCCTGCCGATCCTGATCCTGACCGCGCGCGACCGCTGGCAGGACAAGGTCGAGGGCCTGGAGGCCGGGGGCGACGACTATCTGGCCAAGCCGTTCCATATCCAGGAACTGGTGGCCCGTCTGCGCGCGCTGGCCCGGCGCAGCCTGCAGTCGGGCCAGGAGCGCCTGCAGTTCGGGCCGCTGGTCATCGACACCGCAGGCGACGATGTCTGGCTGCATGGCGAGCCGGTGAGCCTGACCACCTTCGAGTACCGCCTGCTGCTGACGCTGGTACGACAGCCGGGGCGCGTGCTGAGCAAGGAAGTGCTGGCCGACTATCTCTACGAACACGACGAGGACCGCGAGTCCAATGTGATCGAGGTCCTGATCGGACGCCTGCGGCGCAAGCTGGACGCCGATGGCAGTCTGGGGCTGATCGAGACCCTGCGCGGCCGCGGCTACCGCTTCGCGCGCACGCCCGATGCCACGCCGGACGGCGGGGGGGCGACATCCGGATGATCCGCCCGCTGGCGGTGGGGCGGGCATGAGCTCCCGGCTGCGCAAGCTGCGGGGCAGCCTGATCCTGCGCCTGGCCGCAGTCACCGCGGTCACCGTGCTGATCTTCTCGTTGCTGACGGCCTGGGTGCTGGAGGCCGCCTTCCGTGACAACGCCGCGGATGCCGTGGAAACCCGTCTGGAGGCGCAGGTCCTGTTGCTGATGGGGCTGGCCGAGGTGATCGGGCCGGCGGACGTGCGGGTGCCCGAGATGCTGCCGGAAAGCCGGCTGCAGCTGCCGGTCAGCGGCCTGTACGCGCGCATCCTGGGGGGCGACGGGCAGACCCTGTGGCGGTCGCCTTCGGCGGTGGGGGTGTCGCTGCGCGGCTGGTCGGAGGACGAGTACTTCAGCTTCACCCTGCCGGTGCAGTGGGAGCTGGAGGGCACGCAGGTCGGGCTCACCTTCCAGATGCTGGAGGACCGCGAGGCCTTCAACGAGCAGGTGGAACAGTACCGCATCAGTCTGTGGCAGGGACTGATGACCATGTCCGTGTCGATGATCCTGGTGCTGTCCCTGGCGCTCTGGTTCTGGGGGCTTAGGCCCCTGCGCCAGGTACGCCGCGACCTGGATGCCCTGCGTCATGGCGATCACGCGCGGCTGGAGGGGAATTATCCCACCGAGGTCCGCTCGCTGACGGGGAGCATCAATGACCTGGTCGAATTCGAACGCGCCCGGCTGGCGCGCCAGCAGAATGCCCTGGCGGATCTGGCCCACAGCCTGAAAACCCCGATTGCCGCGCTGCGCCTGAATTTGGAGAGCGCGCGCCCGGACAGCGATGACATGGAGCGCCAGGTGGACCGGCTGCAGGGGATCGTCCAGCACCAGCTGAACCAGGCGCAGCGGCTGGGGCCGGCTCCGTTTCAGGCCCGCGAGCCGCTGGCGCCGATCATCGAACGAACCGGCCAGGCCCTGGGCCGGCTGGCGGCGCAGGAGGGCGTGGCGCTGGAGACCGATCTGGCCCCGGACTGTGCCCTGCGCATGGACAGCGGCGCCATCTTCGAGCTGCTGGGCAACACCCTGGACAACGCGATTCGCCACGCGACCAGCCGGGTGCGGATTACCACCCGCTGCCAGCCGGGGGAGGTGATGCTGATCATCGACGACGATGGCCCGGGCATCCCCCCGGCCGATCGCGCGCGGGTACTGGAGCGCGGTCAGCGCGCGGATACCCGCAGCGGGCAGGACAGCGAAGGAGACAGAGGGCAGGGGCTTGGTCTCAGCATTATCCATACCCTGGTGACGGACCACGGCGGCACCCTGTTTATCGAACAAGCCCCGGAGCTGCACGGCGCCCGCATCCGCATGGTGTTCCCGGCTTCGTAAACGCGGTGGCCCGTCGCCACCCGATGGCGCGTTGAACAGCGCGCCGCGCCCGACCCGGGCCGGATCAGAGACCCAGCCCCCGCATCGGTAGTGCCGGTGATTCGCCCAGTATCCCTGCGCTCACCAGTGCCGCCGCCCCGCAGGCAAAGGTCCAACCCAGGTGCCCGGCCCCGGTGTTCAGGTGCAGCCCGTTGATGGCGGTCGGCCCGAGGATGGGCGTGCCGCGAGCGCTCATCGGGCGCAGCCCGGTCCAGGGCGCCATCGTCTGCGGGTCGAAGGTTGCAGGCAGGGCGGTCAGGGTGCGCCGGCACTGATCGAGTACATTGGCCGCGCGCTTGGTGTTCAAGTGACGGTCGCGGCCGGCGAATTCGGCAGTGCCGGCCAGGCGCAGGCGCTCTCCCAGCGGGGTCATCACCACCTTGTTGGCGTCATCGATCAGCGGCAGGTTCAGCCGGCAGTCGGCGTCCATCGGCAGGGTCAGCGAGTAGCCCTTTACCGGGGCGACGGGCAGATGCAACCCCAGCGGGCGCAGCAGGTCCGGCGCGTGGTAGCCGTTGGCGACCACGCAGGCATCCGCCGCGATCGGCCCTTCGGAGGTCTCTACCGCGTCGATGCGGCCGCGGTGGGTTCGCAGGCGCCGCACGGTGACGTTCGGGTAGTAGCGGATGCCCCGGCGCTGGCCGATCGCGAGCAGCTGCTCGGTGAAGCGTGCCGCGTCGCCGATCGCATCCCCGGGGAAGAACAGCCCGCCGCACAGGTGGTCGCGCACCGGCGCCAGGGCGGGCTCCTCCGCGATGATGCGCTCCACGTCCCAGTCCTCGAAGCGGACATCCTCATCACGCATCGCCTCGCTGGCGGCGCGGTTGTGGGCCTGGCTGGCCGGGTCCTGGAACAGCTTCAGGATGCCGCAGCGGCGAAAGTCGAAGTTCAGCCCCTCGCTCGCCAGTTCCCGCTGCAGGCGGTCGATCTCCCGAAGCGAGAACGCGGCCAGGCGGGCATTCAGGCGGGTGTGCTGCTCGAATAGTGAACGCCGGCTGTGCCACAGGAAGCGCAGGCCCCAGCCGGCCAGCCCCGGCAGGGCGCGCGGGCGCAGCAGCAGCGGCGATTCGGTGCGGCCGAGAAAGCGCAGCAGATCCAGCCCGACGCCGGGGGTGTTCCAGGGTTCGGCGTGGCTGGCATGCAGCATGCCGCCGTTGGCCTGGCTGGAGCCGGTGGCGGGGGCGGGGCCGGCGTCCACTAGTACGACCTCGGCCCCGGCCTCCTGCAGGTACCAGGCAGTGGTCACGCCGATGACTCCGGCCCCGATCACGACTACGCGCATCCGCTGCTTCCCCTATCAAGAACGCTCATGTGCCACTGGCCAGTCGTTGGATCACGTCCGCGTATTCGCGTTCCAGCCGCTTCGGCGACACCTTCTCGCGGGTCCCCAGTTCCTGGGCGAACTGCGAGACGCGAAACTCCTCGATGCGGTAGCGAAAGGCGAGCACATCCGGGTGGTCCGGTGCCCGCGCGATCAGCTCCTGCGCCTGCTGCCACAGCGGTTCCACGGCCACGCGCCGGGCGCGGTCCTTGTCCGGCGCCTGCGTCAGGCGTTCCAGTCGCTTGTCGATCGCCCGCAGGTAGCGCGGCAGCTCGGGCAGCGTGTCGTGCGGGGTACGCAGCAGGAAATCGGCCGGGACCAGGGCCTCGAGCTGTCCGCGGATGTCGCGTGCGGCCTCGATCCAGGACAGCGGCAGATCCCCCTGCAGCCGGGTGCGCAGGTCGTGCCAGTGGCGCAGGATCTCGGCGGCCAGGCGCGAGAGCTCCATCACCGTGGGCGAGAACTCGGGCAGGCGGGCCTCCAGACGCTCTTGAAAGGCCTCGGCATCGCGCGGCCACGGCTCGGCCAGGAACACGCGGTCGGCCGCGGCCTCCAGGATCTGGTCGCGCAGGGCCTCGCAGCTGCCCAGCGTCGAGTAGTTCAGGCAGGCGCGCTCGATCTCCGGGAGCTGGCGGCGCAGGTCGCGGGCGGTCTTGCGCGCGCCCAGCAGGAACAGCCGGCGCAGGCCCGCGCGGTGGGCGCGTTCGGCCCGGCCCGGATCGGGTTCCAGCTCCAGCGAGACGGCGTCGCCGCGATCGACCAGGATCGGGAAGGCGCGCAACTGCGCCCCCTGGTGGTCGAACTCGACACTCTCCGGCAGCGCGCCGAAGTCCCACTCGGTGATCCCCTCGCGGGTGATCTCGTCCGGGCGGCTGGCGTCGAAGTGGGCCTCGGCGCTGTCGCCCAGCCGCCGCTTCAGCGCGGACAGGTCGCGGCCGCTGGCCTGCTCCTGGCCTTCCGGGTCGAGGATGCGGAAGCGCATCACCAGGTGCGGCTCCAGGTTCTCCGGGCGCCAGGCATCCAGCGGGATCTCGGTGCCGGTCATCGCGCGCAGGGCCTCGGCCAGCGCCGGGATCAGCGGGCCCTGGCGGTGCTCGATGCGCGCCAGCGCCGCCTGCGCGAAGTCCGGCGCGGGCACGAACTGGCGGCGCAGGCCCTTGGGCAGGCTCTTCAAGAGACCGGTCACGCGCTCCTCCAGCAGCCCCGGCACCAGCCAGTCGCCCAGCCAGTCGGGCACCGCGTTCAGCGCCGCGATCGGGATGGTCACGGTCACGCCGTCGTCCGGCTGGCCGGGCTCGAAGCGGTAGGCGAGCGGCAGGCGCAGGCCCTCGAGCTCCAGGTAGTCGGGATAGGCCCCTTGCGGGAGTGTGGTGTCCGGCTCGTTCAGGAGCTCCGCGCGGTCGATCCGCAGGGCGTCGGGGTCCCGCTTCTCGGCCTTGCGCGCCCAGGTCTCGAAGCGGGTGCCGTCGGTGGTCTCCGCCGGCAGGAGGGCATCATAGAAGTCGAACAGGCGATCCTCTTCCACCAGCAGGTCGCGCCGGCGCCCGCGCGCCTCCTGCTCGGCGATCTCGGCCACCGCCTCGCGGTTGGCCTGCACCCCCTTGGAGCGGGTGCGCAGTTCGCCACCGACCAGGCCCTCGCGGATCAGGATGCGCCGCGCCTCGGCCGGGTCGTGCTTCGCGAAGTCCACCGGCTTTTTCGGGGCGACGACCAGGCCGTACAGGGTGATGCGGTCGAAGGCCCCGACGCGCCCGCTGCGGCGCTGGAAGTGCGGCTCGAAGATATGGTGCTTGAGCAGATGCGGCGCCGCGGCCAGGATCCAGTCGGGCTCGATGCGGGCGTTGTCGCGGGCGTAGACGCGGGTGGTCTCGGCGATCTCCGCGCTCATCACCCAAGCCGGCTTCTTCTTCGCCAGGACCGACCCGGGATGGATCTGGAAGCGGCGGTTGCGCGCGCCGAGGTAGTCGCCGCGCTCGGTCTTCTGTCCGATCTGGCTGACCAGCCCGGTCAGCAGCGCGCGGTGCACGGGCTCGGCGTCGGCGGGCTGGTGGTTCGGCTTCAGGTCCATCTCGCGGGCCTGGCGCAGCAGCTGCACGCGCAGCTCCTGCCACTCGCGCATGCGCAGGAAGTTCAGGAAGTGCTCGCGGCACCAGCGTTTGAGCGCATTCGAGCCAAGATCCTCGCGCGCGGTGTGCCAGGCCTCCCACAGCCGCAGCATGCCCATGAAGTCGGAGCCCTCGACCTGAAACTCCCGATGGGCCTGGTCCGCCGCTTGCGTGGCCTCGGCCGGGCGTTCGCGCGGGTCCTGCAGCGACAGGAAGGCGGCGATGGTCGCGGTCTCGGTTACGCAGCCGTGATCGGCCCCGGCCAGCAGCATCGCACCGTGGCGCGGGTCTATGGGCATGCGCGCCAGCTGGCGGCCGCGCGGGGTGATACGCCCGCGCGCATCCACCGCGCCCAGCTCCTCCAGCAGGCGGTAGCCGTCCTTGACCAGACGTGGGTCGGGCGGGTCCACGAACGGGAACTGGCGCGGCTGGCCGAGCTTCAGCGCGGCCATCTGCAGGATTACCGAGGCGAGGTTGGAGCGCTGGATCTCCGGGTCGGTGAAGGGCGGGCGCAGTTGGTAGTCGTCCTCCGCGAACAGCCGGATGCAGATGCCGGGGCCCAGCCGTCCGCAGCGTCCGGCGCGCTGGTCGCAGGCGGCCTGCGAGATCGGCTCCAGGCTCAGGCGCTGGACCCGCGAGCGCCAGGAATAGCGCGAGACGCGGGCCAGCCCCGAGTCGATCACGAAGCGGATGCCGGGGACGGTCAGCGCGGTCTCGGCGACATTGGTGGCCAGCACGATGCGCCGGCCCGGGTGCGACTGGAACACCCGCGACTGTTCGCGCGCGGACAGGCGCGCGTACAGCGCCAGGACCTCGGTGTCCGCGCGCACCTGGCCGCGCAGGGCCTTGTGGGCGTCGCGGATCTCGCGCTCGCCGGGCAGGAATACCAGGATGTCGCCGGGTCCGGCACGTTCGCATTCGGCGACCGCGTCGCGGATGCCGTCGAACAGGTCGCGCTCGCCGCGGCCTGCGTCTTCGTCCTCGCCAGTGTCTTCCGGCTCGATCGGGCGGTAGCGCAGCTCCACCGGGTAGGTGCGCCCGGCCACGGTCAGGATCGGGGCGTCGTCGAAGAACGCGGACAGCCGCTCCGGGTCCAGCGTCGCGGAGGTGATGATGATGCGCAGCTCCGGGCGCTTCTTCGACAGGCGCTTGAGCACGCCCATCAGGAAGTCGATGTTCAGGCTGCGCTCGTGGGCCTCGTCGACGATCAGGGTGTCGTAGGCGCGCAGCTCCGGGTCATGCGCCAGCTCCGCCAGCAGCATGCCGTCGGTCATCAGCTTGACCCAGTTGTTCGGTCCGGTCTGGTCGGAGAAGCGGACCTTGAAGCCGACGGTGGAGGTCTTGTCGCCCCCCAGCGTGGTGCCCAGCTCCTCGGCGATGCGGCTGGCCACCGAGCGCGCAGCGATCCGGCGGGGCTGGGTGTGGCCGATCAGCCCGGCCTCGCCGCGCCCGGCCTCCAGGCACAGCTTGGGCAGCTGGGTGGTCTTGCCGGAACCGGTCTCGCCGCACAGCACCAGCACCGGGTGTTCGCGGATCGCGGCGACAATCCGCTCGCGCTCGGCGTGGATCGGCAGGTCGCCGGCGTAGACGGGCTGCGGGCGCAGGCGGGCGCGTTCGTCGCTGCTTCCCTCGGCGTGGTCCAGGCGTTCGGTCAGGGTGCGGGCCAAGCGGTCGCAGGGCTGCCCGCGCTTCTGGCGCTGCCGGGCACGGCGCAGCAGGTCCGCGAGGTCTTTGCGCTCGGGGCCGGTGGGCAGCGCCTCGATGCGGGCGGCGAGGGCGTCGAAATCCGGTGCGGGGGCCGGTTCCACGGTCAGCCCTGGTAGCGCAGACGCAGGGCCTCGATGTTCTCGGTGCGCAGGCGCTCCAGCGCCTGGCGCACGCGGTCCTCATCACTGAACGGGCCGAGGTAAACGCGGTACCAGGTATCACCCTGGATCTCGACCTCGTGCACCTGCGGGTCGAGGCCCAGCAGGGTCAGGCGGGCCTTCATCTCGTCGGCCTGGGCGAAGCGGCGGAACGACCCGGTTTGCAGGACCACCGGCTCCCCCTCGCTGGGGGGTGCGGCGGGCGGCAGGGTCGGGGCAGGGGTGTCGCGCTCGGACTCCGGTACGCGGATCTCGTCCTCGGGCAGCAGCTCGTAGTAGCGAAACCGCGGTTCGTCGTCCGACGGTACGGTGTCGCGCTCCACGGGGGCCGGGGTCGGGGCGGGAGCGGCGGTCTCGGTCTCGGGGTCTCCGAACAGCGCGCCCAGGTCCGGTGAGCGGTCGGCCCCCTGCAGGTACAGCACGGCGGCAATGCCCAGGCCGATCAGCAGGCCGATCAGCATCCACACCCAGCCCGGGATCGGTCGCGAGGCGCGGGCGGTGGTCGTCTTGCGGCGCTTGCGGCGGGCCTGGGCCATGGGCTACATCCGTTCGGGGGCGGTGACGCCGAGCAGGCGGAGCCCATTGTGCAGTACCTGCTTGGCCCCGGTCAGCAGCGCCAGGCGCGCGCCGATAACGTTGGCGTCCTCGATATTCAGAAACGGCACGGCGTTGTAGTAGGTATGGAAGCCGGCGGCCAGCTCGCGCAGGTACTGGGCGATCTGGTGCGGTTCGCAGGCCTCGGCGGCCGCCGCGATCACCTCGGGGAAGCGGTCGAGGCGATCCAGCAGGTCGTCTTCCTGCGGCTCGGTCAGGCGCGCGGACAGGCCGGCGTCGTCCAGCGCGCTGGCGGTATGGCCGCGCTCGGCGGCGGTGCGCAGCACGCTGGCGATACGCGCATGCGCGTACTGGATGTAGTACATCGGGTTGTCGTTGGACTGCGACTTGGCCAGGTCCAGGTCGAAGTCCAGGTGCTGGTCGCAGCGGCGCTGCACATAGAAGAAGCGCGCGGCATCCGAGCCGACCTCGTCGCGCAGCTCGCGCAGGGTCACGAACTGCCCGGCGCGGGTGGACATCGGCAGGCGCTCGCCGCCGCGGTAGAGGATCGCGAACTGCACCAGCAGCACGTCGAGGCGGTCGGCCTCCAGGCCCAGGGCTTGCAGGGCGGCGCGCACCCGCGGGACGTAGCCGTGGTGGTCGGCGCCCCAGATGTTGATCACGCGCTCGAAGCCGCGCTGGAACTTCTCGCGGTGGTAGGCGATGTCGGAGGCGAAGTAGGTGTAGTCGCCGTTCTCGCGGCGCACCACGCGATCCTTGTCGTCGCCGTAGTCGGTCGAGCGGAACCACAGCGCCCCGTCCTTCTCGTACAGCGCACCATGTGCCTCGAGATCCTGTACCGCGGCATCGATCGCGCCGGAGTCGGCCAGGCTGCGCTCGGAGAACCAGCACTGGTATTCGACCCCGAACTCGCGCAGGTCGTCGCGAATGTCCTCGAGGATCGCGTTCAGGCCGCAGTCGAACACCGTGCGGTACAGCTCCGGGCCCAGCAGCTCGCGGGCGCGGGCGATCACCGTGTCGATGTAGACCTCCTTGTCGCCGCCGGCCGGCTCGTCCGGCGGCAGGTCGCGGGTCACGGCCTCGGTCGGGTGCACGCCCTGTTCGCCGATCTGCGCGGTCAGGGCCTCGGCCACTGGGTAGATGTAGTCGCCCTGGTAGCCGTTGGCCGGGAACGGGACCTGCACGCCGTGCTGTTCCAGATAGCGCAGCCAGACGCTGGCGGCGAGGATGTTCATCTGCCGCCCGGCGTCGTTTACGTAGTACTCGCGGGTGACATCGAAGCCGCAGAAATCCAGCAGGTCGGCGACGGTGGCGCCGAAGGCCGCGCCGCGGCCGTGGCCGACATGCAGCGGGCCGGTGGGGTTGGCGGAGACGAACTCCACCTGCACCGGGCGGCCGTTTCCGACGCTCGAGCGGCCAAAGTCGGCACCCTGGGTGGCAATGCGGCCCAGCACCAGGGTGCGGGCATCCGCGGCCAGGCGGAAGTTGATGAAGCCGGGGCCGGCAATCTCGGTGGCGGCCAGGCCGGGCACGGCCGGCATCGCGGCGCACAGGGCCTCGGCGAGGTCACGCGGTTTGCTCTTCGCCGGGCGCGCGAGCTGCATGGCGAGGTTGCTGGCAAAGTCGCCGTGCTCGCGGTCGCGGGCACGCGTGACCTGCACCACGACACCGTGATCGGCGGGTACACGGCCATCGGCCACCAGGGTCTCCAGGGCGGCCGCGAGGGCCTGGGCAAGGGCGTCTTTCAAGGGGGTCCGGTCCGTCGTGTAAAAAGGGCCGCATTCTAACCCGTCAGGCCTGCGCGTGCCGCCTCGCCTTTTCCTCAGGCGAGGGATACCGGGTCGATGTCGATGGCGATGCGGATGGTGCGCGGCAGCTCGTCCGCCTGCCAGGCGTGACGCGCGCGGCCGAGGGTGTCGTGCAGGGGGGCGCGGCGGGTGGACTGCAGCAGGATCTGTTCGCGGAAACGCCGATTGACGCGGTGTCGGGGGGCGGGTGCCGGGCCCAGCACGCGCAGGCCATCCGTGGCGGCACTCAGCAGGTGAGCGGCCACGCGCTCGGCATGGTGGCGGGCGACTTCGGCGGCGCCTGCTTCGACCCGCACCAGGGCGAGGTATCCATGCGGCGGCATGCCGGCCGCGGCGCGCTCTTCCAGCAGGGGCGCGACCATCGCCGGGTACTGTTCGGCATCCAGGCTGCGGATCAGGGGGTGATCCGGGTGACCGGTCTGCAGCAGTACGCGACCGCCACCCGATCCGCGCCCGGCGCGTCCGGCCGCCTGCACGATCAGCTGCAGGGTGTTTTCGGTCGCGCGCAGGTCCACCGAGAACAGGCCCTGATCGACGTCGATGACGCCGACCAGGCCGACCTGCGGGAAGTCGTGGCCCTTGGCCAGCATCTGGGTGCCGACCACGATCGCCGCGCCCAGATGCCGGATGCGCTCCAGGGCCTCCTCCAGCGCGCCCTTGTGGCGGATGCTGTCACGGTCCAGGCGGATCAGCGGAGTGGTCGGAAAATGCCGCGCAAGGGCCTGTTCCAGGCGCTGCGTGCCGAGCCCGCGCTGGGCCAGGGGCTCGCCGCATTCGGGGCAGCGCTGGGGGCGGGTCTCCTGATGGCCGCAGAGATGGCACACGGCGCGCGGGTTATGGGCATGGACGGTCAGCCGCGCGTCGCAGTCGGGACACTCGGCGACCCAGCCGCAGCCGTCGCAGGAGAGGACGCGGGCAAAGCCGCGGCGGTTCAGTAGCAGGAAGCACTGGTGGTCGGCGGCAAGGGTCTGCTGCATCGCGTCCAGCAGTGGCGCGGTCAGGCCTTCGTCGGCCGGATGCACGCGGGTGTCGATGGTCTCCACAGGTGGCGGGTGGCTGCCATCGGGGCGGTTGTCCAGACGCGCCTGGGCGTAGCGCCCGCAGGTGGCCGCATGCAGGGTCTCCAGGGTGGGCGTGGCCGATCCGAGCACGACGGCGGCGCCCTCGACGCGGCCGCGCTTGATTGCGAGATCGCGCGCGTTGTAGCGGAACCCGTCCTGCTGCTTGAACGCGGCGTCGTGTTCCTCGTCGACGATGATCAGCCCGAGATCCGGCAGTGGCGTGAACAGTGCCGAGCGGGTCCCGACCACGATGCGGCGCAGGCCGCGCCGTGCGGCCTCCCAGGCCCGCAGGCGTTCGCCTTCGGCCAGCCCCGAGTGGAGCAGAGCGACCTGTCCGGGAAAGCGTTGCTGGATGCGGGCGCTGAGCTGCGGGGTCAGGGCGATTTCGGGGATCAGGAACAGGACCTGGCGGTGCTGCGCCAGGACGCGTTCCGCCATCTGCAGGTAGACCTCGGTCTTGCCGCTGCCGGTCACGCCCTGGAGCAGCAGTGGCGTCGGATGGTCCGGGTCCAGCGCGGCCACCGCGTTGCGCTGTTCGGGGGTGAGCACATGGTCGCTGGAGGTCGGCGGTAGAGGGTGTTCGGGATCGGGGGTAGTCGCTTCCAGCCAGCCGCGTTCGGCAAGGCCGCGCAGCTCGCGCGGGGCGAGCTGCAGCCCGGTCGCTGCCGCGAGGGTGGCACGATCCAGGGCCGCGTCGGCGCCGGCATGTTCCAGGGCTCGCAGGACGGCCTGCTGGCGCCGCCCGCGGACCGTGTGGCCGTCGAGGGCTTCACGCCCGGGCGCAGTAAGTCGCCACAGGGTCTCGGGGGTCAGCGCGGGCAGGGGGGCGCCGTGGCGCAGCGCCGGCGGCAGGGCGCCCACCAGGGCCTCGCCGATCGGGTGATGGTAGTAGCGGGCGCCAAACTGCAGCAACTCGAGCAGGCGCGGGTCGAGCAGGGGTTCGCGGTCGAGCACCTCCTGGATGGTGCGCAGTCGCCCGGAGGGCACCTCGCTGGAGGTCGTCAGCTCGACTACCACGCCGATGGCCGTGCCGCGGCCAAAGGGTACGCGAACGCGCTGGCCCGGTTGCAGGTCCGGTGCTTCGGGCAGGCGATAGTCGAACAGCCAGTCGAGGGGGCGGTCCAGGGCGACGAGGGCGATACGGGGCGTGGCGGGCATGCCCACAGTCTACTGTTTTGGGCCGGGTGCAGGGCTGGCCTGCGGGGTCACGGGTTATCCACAAAAGCTGTGGATAACTCTGTGGGTGAATAGCCCCGAGAGGCCCTAACTGCCTGTAACTGCTAGGGGCCTCTTGGATTGGCCAAGAATCGACCATATTCATTTACTATCAAAAAAACAGTAACTTACGATTACTTTGTAAAACCGTATAGGCGCTATTTGTTCTAAGCACGGCCTTGTGGTGTCTCTTGTGGGTAGTCTGTACAGGGTGTGTATAGAAATTACCGCGGATACCCGCGGTGCGGGGGCGGCCGCGAACAAAAAAAGACCCGGGCCGCCGACGAGCGGAACCGGGTCTTGCAGGCGAGGCCGCCAGGCGGCCTCGCGGGTCGAGGCGCCTAGCCGAGCGCCTTGACCGAGGCCACCAGTTCGGCGGCCACCTTCTGGCCGTCGCCGTACAGCATCTGGTTGTTGTCGGCATAGAACAGGTGGTTCTCGATACCCGAGAACCCGGCGCCCTTGCCGCGCTTCACGCAGATGACGTTGTGGGCCTGGTCGGCGTTCAGGATCGGCATGCCGTAGATCGGCGAGTCCGGATTGGTCCGGGCCACCGGGTTCACGACGTCGTTCGCGCCGATCACCATCGCGACATCGGCGGTCTTGAACTCCTCGTTGATCTCGTCGAGATCGAAGATGATGTCGTAGGGCACGCCGGCCTCGGCCAGCAGCACGTTCATATGCCCGGGCATGCGGCCCGCGACCGGGTGGATCGCGAATTTCACGTCCACGCCGCGCTTCTGCAGCAGCTGGGTGAATTCCCAGATCTTGTGCTGCGCCTGCGCGACGGCCATGCCGTAGCCCGGCACGATGATGACCTTCTCGGCGTAGGCCATCATGATCCCGGCATCGTTGGCCTGGATCTCCTTCATCGTGCCTTCGATCTCTTCCTCGGCCCCGCCCGACGAGCTGCCGAACTGGCTGAAGAGGATGTTCTTGATCGGGCGGTTCATCGCCTTGGCCATCAGCTGGGTGAGCAGCGTACCGGCCGCGCCGACGACGATACCGGCGATCATCAGGGCCGGGTTGTCGAGCACGATCCCCTTGAGGCCGACCGCGAGGCCGGTCAGGGCGTTGTACAGCGAGATGACCACCGGCATGTCGGCACCGCCGATCGGCAGGGTCATCAGGATGCCGAAGGCCAGGGACAGCACGAAGAACAGCAGCAGGGTGGCCGAGCCGATCTCGCCGCCACCGGTCGCCAGCATGAAGCCGAGGATCACGGTGATCGCGAAGATCGCGATGTTCACGATCTGCTGGCCGCCGAAGGTGAAGGTCTTCTTCATCAGGCCTTCGAGCTTGGCGTAGGCGACCAGCGAGCCGGAGAAGGCCACCGAGCCGATCAGCGAGCCGGTCACGGCGATCGCCAGGCCGGTGTTGCTGACCGTTTCCGGCGTGGCCTGCAGCAGGTAGATCGCACCGATACCGGCTGCGGCACCGCCGCCCATGCCGTTGTACAGCGCGATCATCTGCGGCATGTCGGTCATCGCGACCTTCTTGCCGCTCCACCAGGCGAGGCCGCCGCCAATCACGATACCCAGTATGATCAGGGTGTAGTTCACGCCCCCGGAGACTTCCGGGTGCACGAAGGTCACGAGCGTGGCGATCACCATGCCCACGCCGGCCCAGATGATGCCCGGCCGCGCGGTGGTCGGCGAAGACATCTGCTTGAGGCCGACGATGAACAGCACCGCCGCCGCGAAGTAGGCGAGGTTGATGATCAGGCTCATGCGTTATCTCCCTTCTTGTCGTCCTTCTTGCTGGTCTTGAACATCTCCAGCATGCGTTCGGTGACGACGTAGCCACCCACGGCGTTGCCCGCGGCCAGGACTACGGCGACAAAGCCGATGGCCTGTTCCAGCGGGGTCGTGGCATGGCCCAGTGCGACCATGGTCCCGACCAGCACGATGCCGTGGACGAAGTTGGAACCGGACATCAGCGGGGTATGCAGGATGACCGGCACCTTGGAGATGATCTCGTAGCCGGTGAAGGCCGCGAGCATGAAGATGTACAGCGCGATAAAGCCTTCGATGATCATGAGTTCGCTCCCTTCAGGGCCTCGCGGGTGGCCTCGTGCACGATCTCGCCGTCGCGGGTCAGCACGCTCTTGGCGATGACCTCGTCATCCCAGTCGGGCTGGAACTCGCCGCCCTCGGCGATCATCGGCGTGAGGAAATTGAGCAGGTTCTTGGCATACATCTCGGAGGCATGCAGCGGCACCTGCGAGGGCACGTTCAGCGGCGCGTGGATCACCACGCCCTTGTGCTTGCTGGTCTTGCCCGGCTTGGACAGTTCGCAGTTGCCACCGCCCTCGGCCGCGAGATCCACGATCACCGCACCCGGCTTCATGCCCTCGACCATGGTCTTGGGCACGAGCTTCGGCGAGGGGCGACCCGGGATCGCGGCGGTGGTGATCAGCACGTCGGCCTTGGCGATGAACTCGCTCAGCGCATCCTGCTGCTGCTGTTTCTCTTCCGCAGTTAGTTCGCGGGCGTAGCCGCCCTCACCCTCGGCGGAGACGCCCAGATCCAGGAACTTCGCGCCCAGCGACTCGACCTGCTCCTTGGTCGCGGAGCGCACATCGTAGGCCTCGACCATCGCGCCCAGGCGCTTGGCCGTGGCGATCGCCTGCAGCCCGGCCACGCCGGCGCCGATCACGATGACCTTGGCCGGGCGGATGGTGCCGGCCGCGGTGGTCAGCATCGGGAAGAAGCGGCAGGACAGATCCGAACCCATGATCGCGCCCTTGTAGCCGACCACGGCCGCCTGCGAGGACAGCACGTCCATGCTCTGGGCGCGCGAGATGCGCGGGATCAGTTCCATCGCGAAGCTCAGGATCTTGCGTTCCTGCATCGCCTTGACCACGTCCGGATTGCGGTGGGCGTGGAACAGGCTGACGACGGTGGAGCCTTCCGGCAGCTGGTTGACCTCTTCCACCGTCGGCGGCGCCACGCGGACCATCAGGTCCGACTGGCCGTAGGCCGTCTCGGTGTCGACGACGGTGGCCTTTTCGTAGGCGGCGTCCGGAAAATGGGCCTCGGAGCCGGCACCCTTCTCCAGCTGTACGGTCACGCCCAGATCGCTGAACTTGGCCGCCACCGTTGGGTCCAGCGCCACGCGACGCTCGCCGCTGGCAGACTCCTTGGGAACGGATAATTTGATTGCCATGCGCTCTCTCCCCGGGCCGAGCGTCCCCATGCTCGTGGCAGGACGATCAGCCGCGCTCGCGGGTGGTGAAATCGGATACGGCACGCAAAATCCGGCCATGCCGCACAAAAAACGACCCGCGAGTGTAGCGGAATCGGCCCCGTGCATAAACCGTGTCCAGCGCGCCGGGTGGCGTTCACAAACCGGGGCAGCTTACGACACCGCGCGTCATGGCGTTGTAATTGCTTTGTTCCTGCAGGCTGTTTATTGTCTTTCAAGCGCCTGAGGGGGCATGGATTTGTTCACTCGCATACCGCGTGAGCAAATCCGTGTTTCCTTGAGACGGGACGAGGTCATGTTGCCGACCGAGCATCAAGTCCTGCGCACGGATGCCGCTGGCATGCCGCTGGAGTGGATCGGCCTGGAGCAGGCCGTGCGCCTCTACTACACCGAGCAGGTGGCCTACACCTGTGGCAGTCCGCTGTACCGCATGCGCGGCGGCATCAACGCGCGCACCGGACAGCAGTCCCGGGTCGAGGTGAACTCGATCATCGCGACCCACGGCACTCGCCAGTCCCGCTTCAACGACTACATTCCACCGCTCAACAACACCACCCTGTTCCGCCGCGATGCTCATCTTTGTCTGTACTGCGGCCAGCACTTCTGCGAGCGAGAGCTTTCGCGCGACCATGTGACCCCCATCAGCCAGAACGGTGAGGACACGTGGACCAACGTGGTCACCGCCTGCAAGCGCTGCAACAACCACAAGGCCGGGTTCACGCCGGAAGAGGCCGGGATGCAGCTGCTCGCAATCCCGTTCACGCCAACCCACGCCGAATACATCTTCCTCAAGGGCAAACGCGTGCTGGCCGACCAGATGGAATTCCTGCAGGCGCACTTCCCGCGCACCAGCCCCCTGCGCGGCCGTCTGGGCTGAACCGGCGCTGGCTGCCCCCGGGCCGCCGCCGCGCTATCCTTGACCGCTGAACCAAATGGCGCTGCGCCACTCCGACAGGAGGTCAGCGTCCCCTCTTGTCGGCAAGGAGCAGCATGAAGTATTTCGGAGAAGCGGATTATCGTCACGGCCAGGCGCGCGGCGTCGGCGTCCTGCTGACCAACCTGGGCACTCCGGATGCGCCGACCGCCCCGGCGCTGCGGCGCTACCTGAAGGAGTTCCTCTGGGACCCGCGCGTGGTCGAGGTTCCGCGACCGATCTGGTGGCTGATCCTCAACGGCATCATCCTCAACATCCGCCCGAAGCGCTCGGCCGCCAAGTACGCCACCGTCTGGACCGACGAAGGTTCGCCGCTGCTGGCGATCTCGAAGCGCCAGGCCGAGGGTGTGCGCCGCCGCCTGGCCGAGCAGGCAGGGGAGGAGATCCCGGTTGCGCTGGGCATGCGCTATGGCAACCCGTCGATCGCCGCGGGGCTGGACGAGCTGCGCCGCCAGGGCGTGCGCCGCGTGGTGGTGCTGCCGCTGTACCCGCAGTATTCGGCCAGCACCAACGGCTCCACCTTCGATGCCGTGGCCGACGTGCTTAAGGGCTGGCGCTGGGTGCCGGACCTGCAGTTCATTGCCGCCTACGACGCCCAGCCCGGCTACATCGAGGCCTTGGCCAGCAGCGTGCGCGAGCACTGGCAGGAATACGGCCAGGCCGACCGCCTGGTGATGTCCTTCCACGGCATCCCCAAGCGCTACCTGCTGCAGGGCGACCCCTACCACTGCCTGTGCCATGCCACCGGGCACAAGCTGGCGCAGGCCCTGGGGCTGAACGAAGATCAGTGGCAGGTCACCTTCCAGTCGCGCTTCGGGCGCGAGGAGTGGCTGCAGCCCTACACCGACAAGACCATGGAGGCCCTGCCGGGGCAGGGCGTGCGCTCGGTGGATGTGATCTGCCCCGGCTTCTCCGCCGACTGCCTGGAGACGATCGAGGAGATCGGCGACGAGAATCGCGAGATCTTCCTGGAGGCCGGTGGCGAGCGCTTCCACTACATCCCGGCGCTGAACGACCGCGACGATCACCTCGACTTCCTGGCCGGACTGCTGCACCAGCATCTGGCGCCGTGGCTGCATGACCCGGACAATGCGCCCGAGGCCCGTGCCGCCGCGCGCGAACGCGCCCTGGCCCTGGGGGCCGAGCAGTAGCCCGGACTGGCCCCATGGAGGAAATCGAGATCGGCGCGGTCATCATCGGTGACGAGCTGCTCAGCGGGAAGCGCCGTGACCGCCATCAGGAACACCTCACCGCGGCCCTGGCGGAGAAGGGGCTGGAGCTGGCCTGGATCCGCATCGTCGGCGACCACGCCGGGCGCCTGACACAGACCTTTCGCGAGACGCTGGCCACCGGGGCGGAGGTGTTCAGCTTTGGCGGCATCGGCGCGACGCCGGATGATCGCACCCGCGCCTGCCTGGCCGAGGCTCAGGGCCGCCCGCTGCGACCGCACCCGGATTTCATGGCCATCCTCGAGCAGCGCTTTGGTGCGGAGGCCCGGCCCCACCGCGTGCGCATGGCCGAACTGCCGGAAGGCGCCCGCCTGATCCCGAACCCGGTCAATGGCATCCCCGGCTTCAGCTGCGCGCGTCACCACTGCGTACCCGGGTTTCCGGCGATGGCGGAGCCGATGGTGCGCTGGGTGCTGGAACAGCGTTTCCCCGGTCGCAATGCCGAGGCCGGCGCGGTAGAGGAAAGCCTGGTGCTGGAGAACACCGCGGAAAGTGCCCTGGTGCCGGTGCTGGAGGCGATGGAGGCGGCCTTCCCCGACCTGCGCATCTCCTGCCTGCCGCGCATGGAGCGTAGCGGCCCCCGCGTCGAGCTGGGCCTGCGCGGTCCCCGTGCCCGCGTGACCGAGGCCCAGTCGGCGCTGCGCCAGCACCTGATATCTGGTGGTTTTCTCGGTCGCTGACCGGGTTCGAAAAACGCTTTCCGAAAGTGCTTGCGCGGCGGCGCGGCCGCGGTATATTGCTGGATCGCAGCCAATCGCCTGAGCGCCGCCATGGCGGCCTGAATGGAAGACATCTTCAAGTGAATCCGTCTGTTCCCGGTCTCGCCTCGCCGGACGCTGTCGAAACGGTTTCGGCCCTCGTGTCGGACCTGCCGGGTGCAAAACATCCCGTCGGAAGTGAATATCCGCCCCTGGGGACCTTCGAGCCGACAGACTGGCAGGATGCGCTGGCGCGTGATCAGCGCTTGATCTGGCCCGACTTCCTGCCGGCGGACACGGTCGATGCGCTGCACGACGAGGTCTACGCCCTGCGCGATGCCGCGCAGCTGGCGCAGGCGCGGATTGGTCGTGGTGGCGAGCGCCATCGCGACCGGGCGACTCGCGGTGACTGGATCCACTGGCTGGATGGCGCCAGCCCGGCCCAACAGGCGTTCATGGCTCGCCTGGAAGAGATTCGGCTGCAGGTGAGCCGGTCGCTGATCCCGGGCCTGTTCGAGACCGAATCGCACTTTGCCCTGTACCCGCCCGGCACCCATTACGCCCGGCATGTGGATGCCTTCCAGGCCGGCAACTGCCGCCGGCTGTCACTGGTGTTCTACCTGAACCGCGACTGGCGCGAGCAGGACGGCGGCCAGCTCGCGATCTATGACGATGCGGGCTGCGAATGCCAGCGCATCCAGCCCACGGCCGGCACGCTTGTTATGTTCCTCAGCCAGACCGTGCCGCACGCGGTCCTGCCCACCCACCGCTGGCGCGCCAGCATCGCCTCCTGGATGCGCGTGCGCGAGCTTGCCAACCCTCTCGCCGGGCTCGACCGCTTCTGACGCCGATCTCGCCACGCGCTGGCGGCCCGTGGTGGCCACAGCCGCTGGCATTGCGATGGCCACCTGGAGATCATCGACGTCTGCCCGACCTGCCGCGACTGCGGCTACTCGAAGTGCTAGGGAGACACTGATTTAATCGCACGTCCGCGTTGGTGCCCCCTGTTTTCCGAGACAAGGCGCGTCGTACAGCGGGTAGTGGTTCTACCCGCAAGCGGCGCAACGCAGGATCGGGCTATATTCATTCAGAATCGGGGGGGCACCAACCCCACAAGCTATTGAAAGCAGGGGCTCGGCCGCCCGTTGTTGATCAAAAACGGGCGTGGGAACTGCGTTGCGGTTCCCTTGTGCAGAATGACTGCACGGCAGTCACCGCGCCTTGTTCGCACGCAAAAGTGACTCGAGCGTCTCCCTAGGAGTCTGTCGGATTTGGGCGATCGTCGCGAGCGTGCTGGGAGGGTGAGGCCATTTTTTTGGTTCATCGAAGGATACCGGGGAGGTATTCGAGCGTTGAATGGCATCGTAATCTCGCGTGGAGCCGGATTGGACGCGGGAGAGCGGGATGCTGGACAAGAAGACGTTGCAGAAGCTGGGCGGTTGGGAAGGCTATCGGCTGGAACGTGCGGTGTGGCCGGAGGAGGCCGGCGGCACGCTGGAGCTGCACCTGAAGCCGACGCGGCAGTGGATGCACTGCGAACGCTGCGGGCACCGGACGCGTCAGGTGCACGAGACGACGCTGCGGCGGGTTCGGGATCTTCCCCTGTTCGAGTACCGGGTGGTGCTGGTGGTGCCGCGTCGCCGGGTGTGGTGCGAGCACTGC
>NZ_KB898046.1 GCF_000377345.1 Thioalkalivibrio sp. ALJ16
TGAATCGCACGTCCGCGCTCGAGTCGCTTTTGCGTGCGAACAAGGCGCGGTGACTGCCGTGCAGTCATTCTGCACAAGGGAGCCGCAACGCCGTGCGCGCGCAAAAGCGGCCGAGCCCCTGCTCTCAATAGGTTGTGGGGTTGGCACCCCAGGTTCCCCGATCCTGCGTTGCGCCGCTTGCGGGTAGAACCACTACCCGCTGCACGACGCGCCTTGTCTCGGAAAACAGGGGGCACCAACGCGGACGTGCGATTCAATCAGCGTCTCCCCAGGACGGGAAGCCGTTTCTGCTGGTGGACGTGCGCCAGCCGGAGGAGGCGGCCGAGGGTACGATCGAGGGCGCGGTGAATATCCCCCGGCCCAAGCTGGAGGCCACCATTGAATCCCATATGCAGGACCCCCAGCAGCCCGTCGTGGTGTTCTGTGGAGGGCGTGGCCGGTCCCAGCTGGTGGCCGACAGCCTGCGGGCGATGGGAATCGAGGCGCATGTGCTGCGCGGTGGCTATGCGGCCTGGCGGGACGACGGGGCCCGGTAGCGAGCGTACGGGCGGAGCGGGTTCCCGGTGCCGTGACCGGCTGGATCGCTTTTTCGTCGAGACTTGGCTAATCTCGAAGTTCGTTTCCCGGTTTCCGGAAAATCCCTGAATTTCCTGTCTGGCGCGCCTCCCTGAGAGGCGCGTCCTGTATTTGGAGTGTGAACGTGAACAAGCCGAAGATCACTGTCTCTGTCACCGACGTGGAGCGCCTGGACAAGCTGCTGGAGTCGATGCCGGCCGATGCCTTCCCGGGCAAGGCCGATCTCGAGGCCGAGCTGGAACGGGCCGAAGTCGTGGACTCGAAGGCGATCCCGCCGACGGTGGTGACCATGAATTCGCGCGTGCGCTTCCGTGTGATCGAATCCGACGAGGCCTTCGAGATGACGCTGGTCTACCCGCGCGACATGGACGAGAGTGGCGGGACGCTGTCGATCCTGGCGCCCGTGGGCAGTGCCCTGCTGGGGCTGTCTGAGGGGGACGAGATCGAATGGCCGCGTCCGGGCGGCGGCCGGATGCACGTGCGCATTGATGCGGTGCTCTATCAGCCCGAGCGTGCCGGCGAATATCACCGGTAAATGCAGTCGGCTGGTCTACCCCCAATAGCCCTGATGAAACCACTGGCCGCTGCGCAGGCAGCGGAATAGCCACAACCGGCGCCCGCGCGGGTCCCGGGCCAGGGCATAGTCTCGGCGCTGGTCGCGGCCGTGATCCCACCAGCCATCCTCCAGGCGGCCCAGCGGTTGCAGCGCCCCCTGAGGCGCAATCGAGGCCGGGTCCTGCACCCAGAAGGCGCTGCCGCAGACCTCCTGGGAGGGGGTCGCGGTGTTCGTGCGGCGCATGGCCTCGGGTTGCGGGCAGGGTTGCTGGGCGGCCTCCGGCAGCGGGGTCAGGCGGTTTTCCAGGCCGAACACGGCGGCGTTGCCCAGGCGCGCGCGGATACGGGCCGGGGCGGTGGGCGTGATCCCCGTGGCGTGGTCGTCGGGGGCCGTGGCCAGCAGGGCTGCGCCAGTGGTCGGCGGGTCCAGCAGGCGCTCCGCACGCAGGCGCAGGCCGATGACCGGGGCCTCCAGGGTGACGCGTTCCAGCCGGGTCTGCCACAGCCCCAGCCACTGCGTGGCACGGATATCGGGCTCCCCGAGCTCCAGTTCCAGCCGGGTGCGGGTCTCGCGATGCTGCAGGTCCAGGGTCATGCCCTGCAGGCTGCGGCCAATGCCGCGCAGTTGTGCCTCGGCCTGGCGCAGCAGGCGCTTGAGCGGGAAGGCCAGTGCGGTGGTCGCGTGAATCTCGTGGTCGAGGCGCAGAGGCAGGTCCAGTTCCGCCGGTGGACTGAACCGGGGCAGGGTTTCCGGCTGCCGGCCCAGCAGCTGGTCCAGCAGCCGGATCAGTTCGAGGCCGTGGCGCTGCGCCAGGGCATCACGTGACAGTCGCAGCAGGTCTTCCAGCCGCCGCAGTCCGGTGGCCTGCAGGGCCTCGCGGGTGGCGGCGGACAGTGGCAGGGCCTGCAGCGATACCGGGCCCAGGGTGCGGCGCAGGGCCTCCGCGGTTTCCGGAATATCCGGATGCCGCAGCCCGGCCAGCAGGCGTGCGGCGGCCGGACTGCGCGCCAGCCCGATCCGGGCGTGGAAGCCGAGTGCGGCCAGGGTCTGACGGGCCTGCTCCCGCAGTGCCTCCAGCCCGCCGAACAGGCGCCGGCTGCGCCCGACCTCGAGCATGATGCGCTGCGCTGCCGGTTCCGGATGGACGTGGTCGCTGAACTGCAGCAGTACCCCGGCGAGGCGTTCGAGCTGGGCGTGCAGTGCCGCCGGGTCGTATTCGACCAGATGCGGGGTATCCAGCACGGCCAGGGCATCGACCAGGGCCATGCCGGGCCGCACCCCGGCGCGGCGCGCGGCGCGGCTGGCCGCGTGTACCCGCGGGCGCGGGCCGGATTCCACCACCAGCAGCGGCGTACCGCCCGCCGGGGGGGATGCGCTGCGGGCCAGTTGTTCCAGGGCCAGATGCGGCAGCTCGACCGCCATCCACTGGTCGTTTCCGGTGGCAGCCGGAGACGGCGGGCGGGATGGCTCGGGGGCGGGCGCCGGGGGGCTGTCCGGAATCAGGCTCAGCTGGCGCCGGGGCGGACTCGAGCCAGGGGACGAACGGCGGGCAGGGCGGCCCATGCTCAGGTACCGGGCAGCGGGTGTGGATCGGGGATATGCAGGGGCTGCCCCGAACGCGCCCAGCGCCCGTGGCCCTTGAGACTGAGTAGTTGCAGCCCGTCACGAGCCGGCTGCCACTGCAGGCGTTGATGGGCAGGGGAGGGCTGCTGTGCGGCTTGTGGCGGACGGTACAGGATGGCGCAGGCCCGGCTTTCCGCGGCGGCGAGACGCAGGCGGCGCAGCAGGGCGGCCTCCACCGGGCCTTGCAGCCAGGCGAGCAGGGCGCCGAAGGCCGGGTCGCGCAGGCATTGCTCGCCGGCCCAGAGGCGATCACGGTCCGCATCGGCACGGATCAGCAACACGCGTTCGGCGGGGATGCCGAGCGCCTGCCAGCCCGGCAGCCAGGGCGTGGCCGGGGGTGCAATCAGCGCAATCCTGTAGCCGGCCTGGCCGCAGGCCGCCAGCATCGGGGCCAGCAGCCGGGTCTCGCCGCAGCCGAACGGGGCGCCCAGCAGTTCGACCAGCTGGCCGCGTGGCCAGCCGCCCCCCAGGGCCCGGTCGAGCTCCGCGTGGCCGCTGGGCCAGACCGGGGCATCCGGGGCCGGGGTGGCGCTGCGTCCGCGCCAGAGGGCCGGATGGTCGAGCAGGGTGTCCAGCGCGCCCATGAATCCGTGTTTTCCTAGGCCTGGGGGTCGAGATCGCGCAGTACGCCTACACCGATCCCCTCGATGGCCAGCTCCTGGCGTTCCAGGTCCACCTCGATCGCTGCGAAGGCCGGGTTTTCCGGCAGCAGGCGCACCCGCGGGCCGTCCTGCGCGAAGCGCTTTACGGTGACCTCGTCCTCGAGGCGGGCGACCACGATCTGACCAGGCCGGGCCTCCGGGGTCTGGCGCACGGCCAGCAGGTCGCCGTCGAGGATGCCGGCGTCGCGCATGCTCTCGCCATGCACGCGCAGGAGGTAGTCGGGGCGGGCGCGGAACAGGTGTTCATCGACGCGGTAGTGACGCTCGATGTGTTCGGTGGCGAGGATCGGCAGGCCAGCGGCGACCCGCCCGACCAGTGGCAGCGCGGTGGCCTGCACCCGACCACTGCCGGGCAGGCGGATACCGCGGGAGGTGCCGCCCAGCAGTTCGATCGCGCCTTTTTTTGCCAGCGCCTTCAGGTGGCACTCGGCCGCGTAGGGCGAGCGAAAGCCGAAGGCCCGGGCGATCTCGCTGCGGGTCGGTGCCGTGCCCTGGGTGGCGACGGTCTCGGCGATGTAGTCGAGGATGGCCTGCTGGCGTTCAGTAAGCGACACAAGGCGCCCTCCGATAACTGTATATACATACAGTACATCTACGCCCCGCACGAGGACAAGCGAAAAAGGTCAAGGTCAAGGGCGATTCACAGGAAGATGGGAAGATCGGAAGGTTTTTAGGGTGAGGCGTGATCGCAGACGTCCATGTTGTCTCCCCGCCGTGTGTTACGGCACTGCCGTCATATCCACCAATCTTCCAGCCTTCCCATCTTCCTGTAGACCGCCCTTGATTTTGGGCGGTCAGGTGGGGGTGTAGTCGAGTGGCAGGGCGGTGCGGTCGACGACGCGGCGCAGGACGAAGCTGGAATGCACGCTGTCCACGCCCTCCAGGCGGGTGATGCGCCGCAACAGGAAGTCCTGGTAGGCGTCCATGTCGGGGACTACCACCTGCAGCATGTAGTCGGCGGACTGCCCGGTGATCAGGTAGCAGTGCTGCACCTCCGGGTAGGCGGCCACGGCCTCCTCGAAGCGGGCGAAGCGCTCCGGGGTGTGGCGGTCCATGCCGATGTGGATCAGGGCGGTGAGTTCGAGCCCCAGGCGGCGCCGGTCCAGCAGTGCCACACGGCGCAGGAGGATGCCGGCCTGTTCCAGTGCACGCACCCGCCGCAGGCAAGGGGAGGGGCTCAGGCCTACACGCTCGGCGAGCGCCTGGTTGGACAGGCTGGCATCCTCCTGCAGAGTCTCGAGGATGCGGCGATCAAAGCGATCCAGGTGGTGCGGTTCCGGTTTCATGGGTCAGATATTGCGCACAATGGGCTTAAAAGCGCAATAATTGTCCAAAACTAAGGGGATGATAGGAAAAAACGCAAGGTTATGCCGGGGCGTATGCGTTAGAATAATGCACAGACCGAAATCTGCGACGCAGCCCGCCAGGACAGGACCGGCGGCTGCGGTTCAACAGGAGAGAAGCAAGATGGCCTTCGATCACACCAAATATGCCCCGTTCCCGCCGATCGACAAGGCGGATCGCCGCTGGCCGGCGCAGCGCACCACGGTTGCGCCGCGTTTCTGCGCGGTGGACCTGCGCGACGGCAACCAGGCGCTGGTGCACCCGATGAGCGTCGAGCAGAAGATGCGCTTCTTCGAGGTGCTGGTGGATATCGGCCTGACCGAGATCGAGATCGGCTTCCCCTCCGCCTCGCAGATCGACTACGACTTCACCCGCCGCCTGATCGAGGAGGATCGCATCCCCGAGGGCGTGTACGTGCAGGTGCTGACCCAGGCGCGCGAGGACCTGATCCAGAAGACCTTCGCGGCACTGGAGGGCGCACCGCGCGCGGTGGTGCACGTGTACAACTCCACCAACCCGGCGCAGCGCGAGCAGGTCTTCCGCATGGACCGCGACGGCATCCGCGGCATCGCCGAGAACGGTGCGCGCTGGGTGCGTGACTACGCGGCGAAGTACCCGCAGACGGACTGGATCTTCCAGTACTCGCCGGAGAGTTTCTCCACCACCGAGCTGGACTACGCGGTCGAGGTCGTGGACGCGGTGAACGCGATCTGGCGCCCGGATCAGGGCCAGAAAGTCGTGATCAACCTGCCGGCCACGGTGGAATCGGCCACGCCGAACGTCTTTGCCGACCAGGTCGAGTGGTTCTGCGATCACGTGCAGTACCGCGAACACTTCTGCGTGTCGCTGCATACGCACAACGACCGGGGTACCGGCGTGGCCGCGGCCGAGCTGGGCCTGCTGGCCGGGGCCGACCGCCTGGAAGGCACGCTGTTCGGCAACGGCGAGCGCACCGGCAACATGGACCTGGTCACCGTCGGGATGAACCTGTACTCGCAGGGCATCGACCCGACCATCGACCTGTCCGACATGGAGCGGCTGATGGACGTGTACAAGGAGTGCACCGACATGCCGATCCACCCGCGCCATCCGTGGGCGGGCGAGCTGGTCTACACCGCGTTCTCCGGCAGCCACCAGGACGCGATCCGCAAGGGGCTGGCGCACTACAAGGAGAAGGGCGGCCACTGGAACGTGCCCTACCTGCCGATCGACCCGAGCGATCTGGGCCGGCGCTATGAGGAGGTCGTGCGCATCAACAGCCAGTCCGGCAAGGGCGGGGTGACGCATGTGCTGGAGCGCGACTACGGCATCGAACTGCCGCGCTGGCTGGCGATCGAGTTCGCCCGCATCGTGCAGAAGGACGCGGAGACCACGCAGGTCGAGGTCTCCTCGAAGCGTATCCACGAGCTGTTCGAGCAGCACTACCTGACGCCGGTCGCCGGCTGGGATCTGGTGCGCTACGAGATCGAGAAGGAAGGCCCGGTAGTGAGGTTGGACGCGACCATGGGCCCGCCCGGGCGCGAGTCGCGCCTGCATGGCGAGGGCCACGGCGCGGTCGAGGCTCTGACCGCCGCGATGAAGGCCGACCGGGGTGTGGAGGTCAAGGTGAGCCACTTTGACGAGCACGCGATGGAGTCCGGCACCGAGGCGCGCGCCATGGCCGCGGTGGACGTGCAGGTGGACGGCGAACGCTCCGTCGGCGTCGCCCTGGGTGAGGACACGACTGCCGCCACGCTGCAGGCCGTGCTGAACGCCACTGGCCGCCGCCTGGGCGAACGCGCCGCCGAACCGGCCGCCGCCAGCGCCTGATCTCGTGGGCCCCCGGGGGGGGCATTCCGCCCCCCCCTGTGGGAGCGTGCTCGCACGCGAACCGAGCGCACGCCGTCCCCCACCGGCCGTCAGGCCGCTACTTCACCCGCTTCTCCAGCATGTTCTGCATGCGGATCAGGCGTTCCTGGAGCTTCATCGTCTCCTGCTGCAGCTCGTGGATCTCCGAGTGCAGCGCCTTGTTCTCCTCGTGCACGCTGTCGTGGATTATCTGCTGTTCGATCTCCATGGCGCGATCATGCATGCGCTGCATCGCGTCCACGATGATCGCGATGAACAGGTTCAGCACGGTGAAGGTGGCGATCAGGATGAACGGCACGAAGAAGGCCCAGGCCCAGGGGTGTTCCTCCATGACCGGGCGGCCGATGCCCATCGACCAGCTCTCCAGCGTCATGATCTGGAACAGGGTGTACATCGACGCGCCCAGGGTGCCGAACCATTCCGGATGCGATTCGCGGAACAGGCCGGTGGCGATGATCGCGAACACGTAGAAGATCAGTGCCAGCAGACCGATGATCGACACGATGCCGGGGATGGCGCGCAGCAGCGCCTCCACGATAAAGCGCAGCTTCGGCACCATCGAGACCAGACGCAACAGACGCAGCACACGCAGCACCGAGAACGGCCCGGAGGCCGGGATCAGCGCGATCCCCACCACGAAGAAGTCGAACACGTTCCAGGGGTTGCGCCAGAAGCGCAGGCGATACACGAACAGCTTCGCCAGCACCTCGGCCGTAAAAATCGACAGGATGATGGCGTCGGCGCCGAGGATGACCGGGGCCATCCAGCCCATCACGGTCTCGGAGGTCTCAAGCCCCAGGGTCAGGGCGTTCAGCAGGATCAGGCCGATGATGAAGCGCTGGGTCAGCCGGGCCTCGATGAAGCCTTCCAGCCGGGTGCGCAGCGTGGATGTCTCGCTCATGGTCTCGCGGTTCGTTGCAGTGCCAGGGGAGGCGCAAGAGTAGGGTAAAGAAGGGGTTCCGGCAATCGACGGCGCGCCGGCGCCGGCCCGTCAACTGCGCAGGAATCGGGGTGGCCCGGGCGGGTGTGATAGAACGAAGGGGCCGCGGACCGGACCCGAAGGAGACAGGCCATGTGGGACGAGCGCTATGCCACGGACGACTACGTCTACGGCACCGAACCGAATGACTTCCTGCGCACCGCGGTGGCCAACGTGCCACCCGGAAAGGCCCTGTGCCTGGGCGAGGGAGAGGGGCGCAATGCGGTCTATCTGGCGCAGCAGGGTTTTGACGTGCTGGCGGTGGACAGCTCCGCTGTGGGGCTGCAGAAGGCCCAGCGCCTGGCCGAGGATCGCGGCGTACGGATCGAGACCCTGGTGGCGGACCTCGCCGATTACGCGATCGAGCCGGATGGCTGGGACCTGATCACCTCGATCTTCTGCCATGTGCCGGCCCCAATCCGGCGGCGGCTGCATGCCGAGGTGGTCGGGGGGCTGCGTCCGGGCGGGGTGTTCATCCTCGAGGCCTACACCCCGGCGCAACTGGAATGGGGAACCGGTGGCCCGCCGACCGCGGAGCTGATGATGACGCGGGATGCCCTGATCGAGGAGCTGGACGGGCTGGAATTCGAGGAGGCCGTCGAGCGCGAGCGCGACGTGGTCGAGGGGCAGTTTCACACCGGACGCGGCGCGGTTGTGCAGATCATAGGGAGACGCTGATTGAATCGCGCGTTCGCGTTGGTACCCCAGGTTTTCCGAGACAAGCCGCGGCAGGACTGGGGTCAGGGGACTGTCGGTTTTTAGACGCGCTCCCGAGCGCAGTCTGGTCGCAACGATGTCCCGTCAGGGCGTGGCGGGTGGCACCGCGACCCCCGCCGCGCGCAGCCAGTGGCTCAGGGTGATCAGCGGTAGCCCGATCAGCGCGGTGGGGTCGTCACCGGTCATGCGGGCGAACAGACTGATGCCCAGGCCTTCGGACTTGAAGCTGCCGGCGCAGTCCAGGGGCTGGTCCAGCGCGACATAGTGGCGAATTTCGTCCGGCGCGAGCTCGCGGAAGGTCACGGTAAACGGAACCTGATCGACGCGGGTGCTGCCGGTGGCAGTGTCGAGCAGGCACAGCCCGGTGTGGAAGGTGACCGTCTCCCCGGAAAGTGTGGCCAGCTGCGCCTCGGCGCGGGCCGTGTCGCCGGGCTTGCCGAGGATGTCCCCGGCATGGCTGGCATTCTGGTCGGAGCCGATCACAAGGTGGTCGGGGAAGGCGGGGGCCACCGCCCGGGCCTTGGCCTCCGCAAGGCGCATGACCATGGCCGCGGGGGTCTCCTGAGGCAGCGGGGTCTCGTCAACCTCGGGGCGCGCGGTCGCAAACGCGAGCCGCAGGCGCCCGAGGAGTTCGGCCCGATAGGGGGATGTCGAGGCGAGGACCAGCGGACGCGGGGTCTCAGCCATCGTCGGCGTCGATCTCGATCAGCGCATCGTCCGGGTTGGCGGCGGCGCCCTTGCTGGTGTTGACCGCAGCGACCGTTCCCGCGACCGGGGCGGTGATCTCTGACTCCATCTTCATGGCCTCCAGTACCAGCACCGGCTGACCGGCCTCGACCCGGTCCCCCTCGGCCACCAGGACGTCGATGATGGTGCCCGGCATGGAGGTGGTGACATCACCGGGGCGCGTGGCCCGGCGGGATTTCTTGAGGCTGCCACCGCTGGCGGCGGCACCACCGCCAGCGGTGTCGATGGTGTCCAGGGTCTCGATCTGGACCTCTTCCGGCATGCCGTCCACGGTGACGTACATCGGGCGGGTGTCTTCGCGGTGATGGCCGGAGCCGTTCACCTGGATATGGTAGGTCTCGCCGTGGAAGGTGACATTGAACTCGACCGTCGCCGGGCAGCCGGCCTGGGTGTTCTCCGGCGGGTTCAGCGGCTCCGGGGTGAGGGTGCCGTCACGGCGCTGTTCCAGGAACTGGCGCCCGATCTCCGGGAACAGGGCGCAGGTGAGCACGTCCTCGGTGGACTCTGCGCGTTCCCCGATCTCGCGGGCGAGCGTGTCCATTTCGGGCGCGATGCGGTCGGCCGGGCGGCAGTCGATGACCTCGGCATTGCCAATGGCCTTCTGCCGCACGACCGTGTTGATCGGGCCGGGGGCACGGCCGTAGTGCCCGCTCAGGTACTGCTTGACCTCGTTGGTGATGGTCTTGTAGCGCTCGCCGGACAGGACGTTCATCACCGCCTGGGTACCCACGATCTGCGAGGTGGGCGTGACCAGCGGGGGATAGCCGAGGTCTTCGCGAACCCTGGGGATCTCGTCCAGTACCGCGTCGAAGTGTTCCAGTGCATTCTGGTCGCGCAGCTGGTTGGCGAGGTTGGAGATCATCCCGCCGGGGACCTGATTGATCTGGACGCGGGTATCCACGCCGGTGTATTCGCTCTCGAAGCGGTGGTACTTCTTGCGCACCTCGTGGAAGTACAGGCCGATCTCCTGCAGGGCCACCAGGTCCAGGCCGGTGGCGTATTCGGTGTCGGCCAGCGCGGCCACCAGGCTTTCGGTGGGCGGGTGGCTGGTCCCGCCGGCGAACGCGGAGATCGCGGTCTCGATGTGGCGGCAGCCGGCCTCGATCGCCTGCCAGTGACACAGCTCGGACAGTCCCGAGGTGGCATGCGCATGCAGGTGGATCGGCACGTCCACGGCGGCCACCAGTTCGCTCACCAGTTCGCGCGTGGCGGCCGGGGTCAGCAGCCCCGCCATGTCCTTGATGGCGACGCTTTGCGCACCCATGGCCACCAGCTCGCGCGCCAGGTTCACGAACTCGGCCGCCGAGTGCACCGGGCCGGTGGTATAGCACAGCGTGCCCTGGGCGTGGCCACCGGCCGCGCGCGTAGCCTCGATTGCGGTGCGCAGGTTACGGGCATCATTCATCGCGTCGAAGATACGGATGATGTCGATGCCCCCGGCGATCGAGCGCTCGACAAAGGCGCGCACCACGTCGTCGCCGTAGTGGCGGTATCCCAGCAGGTTCTGGCCCCGCAGCAGCATCTGCAGCGGCGTGTTCGGCAGGGCGGCCTTGAGCTGATGCAGGCGGGCCCAGGGGTCTTCCTTCAGAAAACGCAGGCAGGCGTCGAATGTGGCGCCACCCCAGACCTCCAGCGAGTGGAACCCGATCGCATCCAGCTGCGGGCAGATCGGCAGCATATCCTCGGTGCGCATGCGGGTCGCGATCAGGCTCTGGTGGCCGTCGCGCAGGGTGACATCGGTGATGTGAACTCGATCCATGGTCATTCCGGTGTCCGTGCGGCGGGCTGCGGTCTACAGCCCGTGGTGGGCGGCGATCGCGGCGGCGATGGCGACCGCCAGCTGGCGGTCCGAGCGCTTGCCGGGGAAATGCGTCAGTTCCGGATGGGCGGCGACAAACCCGGTATCGAAGCGGCCGCTGCGAAAGGCGGGGTGGTCCACGATGGCCAGATGGAACGGGATGGTCGTCCGTACCCCGAACACGCCGATGTCCCTTAGCGCGCGATTGGCGCGGGCCAGCAGGTCGTCCCATTCCAGCGCCCAGCAGATCAGCTTGGCGCACATCGAATCATAATGCGGCGGGATGGTGTAGCCGGTGTAGATCGCGCCGTCGGTGCGTACCCCGGGGCCGCCGGGCGCGAAATAGCGCGTGATGCGCCCGAAGCTTGGCAGGAAGTCGTTTTTCGGGTCTTCCGCGTTGATGCGGAACTCCATCGCGTAGCCGCGCCGGGTGATGTCCGCCTGCCGGTAGCGCAGGGGTTCCCCGGCCGCGATCCGCAGCTGCTCCTGCACGATGTCCACGCCGGTGATCATCTCGGTGACCGGGTGTTCCACCTGCAGGCGGGTGTTCATCTCCATGAAATAGAAGCTATCGTCGCCGTCCATCAGGAATTCGACCGTGCCGGCATTCTGGTAGCCGACCGCCAGCGCCGCGCGCACAGCCAGCTCGCCCAGGTATTCGCGCTGGGCCTCGTCCAGTTGCGGGGACGGGGCGATCTCCACCAGCTTCTGGTGGCGCCGCTGCACCGAGCAGTCGCGCTCGAACAGGTGAATCGCATGGCCGTGCGCGTCCCCGAGGATCTGCACCTCGATGTGCCGTGGATTGATCACGGCCTTCTCGAGGAAGATCTCCGTACTGCCGAAGGCGCGGGTCGCCTCCGAGCGTACGCGCTCGAAGTTGTGCGCAAGCGCCGCGGCGTCCTCGCACAGCCGGATACCGCGGCCGCCGCCGCCGTTGGTGGCCTTCAGCATGACCGGGTAGTCAATGCGTTCGGCCACTTCCAGCGCCGCCGCCGCATCCGCAAGGTTGCCGTCGGAGCCCGGCGTGACCGGTACTCCGGCCTCGATCATGGCCTGGCGTGCCGCGACCTTGTCGCCCATGCGCCGGATCACGCCGGCATCGGGCCCTACCCAGATCAGGTCGCGCGCGGCGCAGGCGGCGGCGAAATCCGGGTTTTCCGACAGGAACCCGTAGCCCGGATGCACGGCATCGCAGCCGGCCGCGCGCGCCACGCCGATCAGGCGATGGATGCTGAGGTAGCCGCCCATGGAGTCCGGGCCGATGGCGTAGGCCTCATCGGCCTTCTTTACGTGCAGGGCATGGCGGTCGGCATCGGTGTAGACGGCGACCGAGATGATCCCGAGTTCGCTACAGGCCCGGATCAGGCGCACGGCGATCTCGCCCCGGTTGGCAATGAGCAGCTTGCGTATCAAACGGAAGGCCCCGGGCAGGTCGACAAGCCCCGAGTATTGACGTCGTGCGTGGAGGCTGCAAGTTTCTGTTTCGCTTTGACACTCGTCACGCGCGCGCGTATATTCCGCGCCCTTGCAAGCGAGCCGTTTATGAGTCGTATCCCCGTCTCTCTCGATCCGTGGCAACCGCGAGCCCGGCACCTCGAATTCGAGGGCGATCTGCGCCCCGAGGACCTGCCGCGACTGCGTGCCGACGCGCTGCCGGGGCATCCGCTGCGGGTCCATGCGCAGTTCCTGCTGGAGCGCGGGCCGCTGAACGAGATGCGGCTGAGCGGAACGATCACCGGCGAGCTGTGGCTGACCTGTCAGCGCTGCCTGAAGCCCATGGCCTGGGCGTTCGGCCTGCAGCCGGATGCTGTGTTGCAGCCGCCGGAGGGCCTGCCGGTCGAGGTCGGCGAGGATGACGATTGCGTCGAACTCGAGGCCGACGGGCTGCTGCGCCCGGCGGCGTGGATCGAGGAAGAGATCCTGCTGGCCTGGCCGCTGGTGCCGCGCCACGAGAACTGCGAGCCCGCCACCGGACCCGAATTCGAGGAGGGCGAGCGCGGCGACAATCCGTTTGCGGTGCTTGAACAACTCAAGAAGGGAGGTCCCGGAGGGGATGGCCCCTGAGGAAAGCGCGGACTGGCGTTTTCCGAATGTGAACGCGGGCCGGGGCATTGCCCCGGTCAAACCGTTATACTTGCGCCCGTTTCCGTTTCGGGCTCACTCCCGTCGCCACGGGATTTGATTAATCTGGAGATCCATCATGGCTGTTCAGCAACGCCGCAAGACCCGTTCCAAGCGCGATATGCGCCGGTCCCACGACGGTCTTAAGGGCGCTACCCTGTCCACCGACCCGACCACCGGCGAGATCCATCGCCGTCATCACTTGACCCCGGATGGCTTCTACCGCGGTCGTCAGGTGATCCAGCAGGACGTCGAAGTCGACGAAGACGAAGATTAAGGTCCAGGGAATGACCGTCCCGGGGCCACGGCTGCGCCTGCACCGTGGCCTTTCCGTGTTTGAATCCGGCCGTATCGCGGCCGATCGTCGGACCCGAACATGACAGCCAGTTTTACCATCGCACTGGACGTGATGGGTGGCGACCATGGAGCCCCCGTTGTCCTGCCTGCGGCGCGGCGATCCCTGAAGGTCGCGGATGACTTCCGCCTGCTGCTGGTCGGCGACCAGGAGACCATCGAATCGGGTCTTTCCGGCTGGTCGGCGCCCGAGCGCGAGCGCGTCGAGATCGTTCATGCCAGCCAGGTAGTCGGCATGGAGGAGCTCCCGGCGGTTGCGCTGCGCAACAAGCGCGACTCCTCCATGCGTGTGGCCATTGACCAGGTCAAGAACGGCACCGCCCAGGCCTGTGTCTCCGCCGGGAATACCGGCGGGCTGATGGCGACCGCGCGCTACGTCCTGAAGACCCTTCCCGGCATTGATCGGCCGGCCATCGCGACGGCCCTGCCGTCCATGCTGGGGCATACCCACATGCTGGATCTCGGCGCGAACGTCGATGTCGAGGCGGCCCATCTCTACCAGTTCGCGGTGATGGGCTCGGTGCTGGCGAACGCCGTGGATGGTCTCGAGGCCCCGCGGGTCGGTCTGCTGAACATCGGCTCCGAAGCCATCAAGGGCAACGACCGGGTGCGCGAGGCCGGGCGCATGCTCGAGGCCTCCAGTCTCAACTACATCGGTTTCGTCGAGGGCAACGACGTCTACTGCGGCGACGTGGACGTGGTCGTCTGCGACGGGTTTGTCGGCAACGTCGCGCTGAAGGTGAGCGAGGGCGTCGCCAAGATGATTTCCTCGAACATGAAGGCCGAATTCGGCGCATCGCTGTATTCGCGCCTGGCCGGCCTGTTTGCGCTGCCGGTGCTGCGACGCCTGCGCCATCGTTTCGATCACCGACGCTACAACGGGGCCTCGCTGCTGGGGCTGCAGGGCGTGGTGATCAAGAGCCACGGCAGCGCCGACGAGCTGGCCTTCGAGCACGCCATCCGGATTGCCCGCATCGAGGCCGAGGCGAACATCTCGCGGCGTATCGACAAGCAGCTGGGACAGCTGCTGGGGCAGGAGAGCAGCGAGTGAAGCATGCACGTATCAGCGGGACCGGGAGTTACCTGCCGGAACGGATCCTGACCAACGCCGAGCTGGAGGCGATGGTGGATACCTCGGATGCCTGGATCCGCGAGCGCACCGGGATCCGCGAGCGCCACATCGTCGCCGAAAACGAGGTGACCTCCGACCTCGCGCTGAAGGCCGCGGAACGCGCAATGGATGCGGCCGGGATTCGCGCCGCCGATCTGGACCTGATCCTGGTGGCGACCACGACCCCGGACCAGATCTTTCCCAGTACCGCGTGCATCCTGCAGGCCAAGCTGGGGATCGGGGGCTGTCCGGCGTTCGATATCCAGGCGGTCTGCAGCGGTTTTGTGTACGCCCTGGCGACCGCTGATCGCTTCATGCAGAGCGACGAGATCCGGCACGTGCTCGTGGTCGGTGCGGAGACGCTTTCGCGTATTACCGATTACACCGATCGCAGCAACTGCATCCTGTGGGGCGACGGTGCGGGCGCGGTGGTGCTGTCGCGTTCGCCGGACCCGGGCATCATTTCCACCCATCTGCATGCGGATGGCCACCACAAGGGCCTGCTGGAGGTTCCGGGGGGCGTTTCGCAGCCGAGCGATAACCCGGACCTTGCGTTTATCCGCATGGAAGGGCGGGCAGTCTTCCGCGTGGCGGTGAACACGCTGGACCAGATCGTCGACGAGACCCTGGAATACAACGGCATCGACAAGTCCGAGCTGGACTGGCTGGTGCCGCATCAGGCGAACATCCGCATCATCCAGGCGACCGCGAAGAAGCTGAACATGTCCATGGACAACGTGGTCGTCACGGTGGACCGGCACGGCAACACCTCCGCCGCGTCCATTCCGCTGGCGCTGGACACCGCCGTGCGTGACGGGCGCATCAAGAAGGGCGACCTGATCCTGACCGAGGCCTTTGGCGGCGGCTTCACCTGGGGTTCCGCGCTGATCCGGATGTAGCGCACGCCGACCGGGCAATACTGAACAGCGTTTCCCGGCAGGAAAGAGATCACCCGGCAGTTCGCCGCAAGACGGGAGTCGACGACATGGGGCGCGAGATCGAACGCAAGTTCCTGCTGGCCAGTGATGCCTGGCGCGGGGGTGTCGTGCGCGCCCAGCGCATGCGCCAGGGGTATCTCTGTGGCAACGACCGCGCCTCCATCCGCGTCCGCGTGGACGAGGAGGGCGCCAACCTGAATATCAAGAGCGCGACCCTGGGCGTGGAACGCGACGAATACCAGTACCCGATCCCGGTGGACGAGGCGCACCGCCTGCTGGACACCCTTGCAGGCCCGCAGGTCGAGAAGACCCGCTACTGGGTCGACGTCCAGGGCTGGGAGTACGAGATCGACGTGTTCGAGGGGGCCAACGCCGGCCTGATCGTCGCCGAACTGGAACTGCCGAGCAGCGATGCCGAGTTCCCGCGCCCCGACTGGCTGGGCGAGGAGGTCTCCCACGACCCGCGCTACTACAACACCGAGCTTGCGCGTAATCCCTACCGCGACTGGTCGGATGCCTCCTGAGCCGCCCGCGATCTTCGCCGCGGACTGTCGCGCCTGCCCACGCCTGGCCGCGTTTCTGGAAGACGTGCGCACGAAGCATTCCGATTACCATGCCGCACCGGTGCCAGCCTTCGGGCCGCTGACGGCGCGCCTGCTGATCGTCGGGCTGGCGCCCGGGATGCATGGCGCCAATGCCACTGGACGCCCGTTCACCGGCGACTATGCGGGGGTGCTGCTGTACGAGACGCTGCATGCGCACGGCTTTGCCAGCGCGCCGGAGAGCACGAGCGCGGACGATGGACTGGAACTGATCGACTGCCGCATTACCAACGCGGTGAAATGCCTGCCGCCGCAGAACAAGCCCACCACCGAAGAGATCCGCACCTGCAACGGCTTTCTCGCGGCCGAGATTACGGCGATGCAGCCGCAGGTGATCCTGGCGCTGGGCAAGATCGCCCACGATGCCATCCTGCGCGCGAAGGGCCTGCCGCTGTCCAGCCTGCGGTTCGCCCATGGCGCGGAGCACACGCTGGATGCGGAGACCCGCCTGGTCGACTCCTACCACTGCTCGCGTTACAACACCCAGACCCGGCGCCTGACCCCGAAAATGTTCCACGACCTGTTCGCCCGCATTCGCAGCCACCTCGGCTAGCCAGCGCGGCCCGGCCTGCGTTGCCACGGCATACGCGGGCAGCCTGCATTCGGCGCACCCGAGGTGGCTGCTCCGGCAGCGGTTCCTGGGCGCACACGCCGCAGTGCCTATGCCGGGTGTCGGGGCAGTTCCGGTATCCTGAGGGCATCATGAGTACCCCCGAGACCGGATTCGACCCCAAGACCTTTCTGCAGACGCTGACGCAGTCGCCCGGTGTCTATCAGATGCTGGATGGCGCCGGTACGGTTCTTTATGTGGGCAAGGCGCGCAACCTGAAAAGCCGCGTCGCCAGCTACTTCCGTGGCAGTGACGACCGCGGGCCGCGCATCCGCTCGATGGTGCGCCAGATCGCGGATATCCGCGTGGCGGTCACGCACACCGAGGCCGAGGCGCTGCTGCTGGAGGCCAACCTGATCAAGCGTCACCGGCCGCGCTACAACGTGCTGCTGCGTGACGACAAGAGCTACCCCTACATCTTTGTGTCCAGTCAAGAGTACCCGCGCCTCGGCTTCCACCGCGGCGCGAAGAAGAAGGGGGTGCGCTACTTCGGCCCGTATCCGTCGGCGGGCGCGGTCCGCGAGAGCCTGGCGCTGTTGCAGAAGCTGTTTCAGGTGCGTCAGTGCGAGGACAGCGTGTTCGCACATCGCTCGCGCCCCTGTCTGCAGTATCAGATCGGGCGCTGCACCGCGCCCTGCGTGGATTACATCAGCCCCGAGGAGTACGCCCGCGACGTCGAGTCCTCGGTGCAGTTCCTGCAGGGCAAAAGCGATACCGTGATCGCGGATCTGATGCAGCGCATGGAGGCCGCCTCGGAACGGCTGGACTTCGAGCATGCCGCCCGCCTGCGCGACCAGATCGCGCGGCTGCGCCAGATCTCGGAGCAGCAGTTCGTCGCCGGCGGTGAGGGCGAGGCCGATGTGTTCGCCCTGGCCCGCGCGGGCGGCACGGTGGCCGTGGAGATCTTCTTCGTGCGCGGCGGTCAGAACCTGGGCAATGCCGAGCTGTTTCCGAATGTGCCGGATGCCACCGAGACCGACGAGATCATGACCGCCGTGCTGGCGCAGTACTACGCCGAGCGCGAGCCGCCGGCACGGGTGCTGCTGTCGCACGCGCCCGACGGCGCCGAAGGCCTGGAGGCCTTCCTGGCCGAGCGCCGTAGCGGGCGCAAGGTCAGCCTGGCGTGGTCGCTGCGCGGTGAACGCGCGCGCTGGCTGGAGATGGCGCAGCGCAACGCGGAACTGGCTCTGAAAACGCGCGTGGCCAGCCAGGCCGGGCAGAGCGCGCGCCTGGATGCACTGACCGCCGCACTGAACCTGGAGTCCCCGCCCCGGCGCATGGAGTGCTTCGATATCTCGCATACCGGGGGCGAGGGCACCGTCGCCTCGTGCGTGGTGTTCGGGCCCGAGGGGCCCATCAAGTCGGATTACCGCCGATTCAACATCGAGGGCATCGAACCGGGGGACGACTATGCCGCGATGCACCAGGCCCTGAGCCGCCGCTTCGCGCGCCTGAAGAAGGGCGAGGGCCAGGAACCCGACATCCTGTTCATTGATGGGGGCAAGGGTCAGGTGACCCAGGCCCTGAACGTGCTGGCGGATCTCGGCCTCGACCACATTCTGGTGGTCGGCGTAGCCAAGGGCGAGGAGCGCAAGCCGGGCATGGAAACCCTGATATTGAGCGGTGTAGAGGCCCCCTCTATACTGCCCGCGCATTCGGGTGCGCTGCATTTGATCCAGCAGATCCGCGACGAGGCTCACCGCTTTGCGATCACCGGGCACCGCGCCCGCCGTGCAAAGGCGCGCAAGGAGTCGACCCTGGAGGCGATCCCGGGGCTGGGTCCGAAACGGCGCAGCGCATTGCTGAAGCATTTTGGAGGCCTACGCGGGGTCAGTCGGGCCGGAGTCGAGGAGCTGGCCAAGGTGCCGGGGATCCATCGGCGTCTCGCGCAGTCGATCTACGACCAGTTTCACGAGAGTTAAGGAACCACTGATTAATGTGCACGCTCGCGTTGGCACCTCAGGTTTTCCGAGATAAGGCGCGGTGCGCAGCCGGTAGTGGTTCTACCGGCAAGTGCCGCAACGCAGGATCGGGGAACCTGGGGTGCCAACCCCGAAGGGGCTCCGGCGTTGCGGTTCGCTTGTGCAGAATGACTGCACGGCGGTCACTGCCCATTAAACGCACGCAAAAGCGACTCGAGCGCGAGCGTGCACATTAATCAGTGTTTCCTTAAGCTACTGACATGTTTCCCCAACTGCCCACCTGGCTGACCTGGTCGCGGATCGTAATGATCCCTCTGCTGGTGGCAGCGTTCTACGGCCTGTCGATGCCGCTTGCTGGCATCGTCGCGGCGGTGATCTTCGCCCTTGCGGGCGCCACCGACTGGCTGGATGGCTATCTGGCCCGGCGCTGGGAGGTGACCAGTCGGTTTGGGGCCTTCCTCGACCCGGTGGCGGACAAGCTGATCGTGGCCGCGGCACTGGTGCTGGTGGTGGACCACAACCCGGGGCTGGGCCTGGCGCTGGCGGCGATCGTGATCATCGGGCGCGAGATCGCGATTTCCGCGCTGCGCGAGTGGATGGCGGAGATTGGCGGAAGCGCGAAGGTCGCCGTGTCCTGGGTGGGCAAGGTCAAGACCACCGCGCAGATGGTGGCGATCTTCCTGCTGCTGTGGGCCGAGCCCATCGCTGGCCTGCCGACCTTTCGCATTGGCGAGTGGCTCCTGTATCTGGCAGCGGCCCTCACGCTGGTGTCGATGATCCAGTACATGCTGGCCGCCGCGAACAATCGCTGACCCGCCATTGCCTGGGCGCCGCCGGGCTTCTGCTTGGGCGCCGCCGGGCTTCCACCGTGCGGCGACATCGCTGCGCCGAGCGTTCCGCCTGGCCGCCGTTCGGCGATACACTGCGCGGATTGACCGCCTGTCGCCAGCGGAATACACATGCCCGATCCCCAGATCGATCTCGACAATATCCAGACGCTGGAGGCGCTTCAGGGTCTGCTTCCCGGCTTCGTGTACCAGCTGCGCAGGGAGCCTGACGGGCATTTCGTCTGCCCCTATGTCGGCAAGATGGCGGAGCGCTGGTTCGGCGTGGACCGGGAGGCGCTGAAGGTCGACGGCGCGCCTCTGCTGGACTGCATCCACCCGGACGACCGCGAGCGGGTCATGCGCTCCAGGATGGAGCCCGTGGAGCACGCGGAACCCTGGAGTATGGAGTTCCGTATGCGTTGTCACGGGGGCGGGGAGATGTGGCTGTCCGCCTACGACACCGTGCGCCGGCTCGATGACGGGGCGATCGTCTGGACCGGGTTTGCGGTCGAGGTAACCGAGCGCAAGCAACTGGAGGCTTCACTGCGTCAGAGCGAGGCGAAGTTTCGCGCCTTCGTGGAGACGGCCAGCGACGTGATCTATTCGCTACGCCCCGACGGTGTGCTGAGCTATGTATCGCCCAACTGGACCGAAAACCTCGGTTACCCGATCAGCGCTGCCATCGACCACGCCATCGACGAGTACGTCTCGCCGGAGGACCTTCCGGCCTGCTACTCCTTTCTCGAGGGGATTGCCCGCACCGGGCAGAAAGCCTCGGGCATCGAATATCGTATCCGTCACCAGGATGGGCATTACCGCTGGCACACCAGCAACGTGTCGCCGGTGCTGGACGAGGAGGGCCGCGTCACCGAGTTTCTCGGTATCGCGCGCGATATCACCGAGCGCAAGGCAACCGAGGAGCAGATGCAGCGTCTGGCCCATTACGACCCGCTCACGGACCTGCCGAATCGCACCCTGTTTTACCAGATCCTCGAGCACGAACTGACGGGCGCGCGCCGTGCAGGGCAGCCGGTGGCCCTGATGTTCGTGGACCTCGACGAGTTCAAGCCGGTAAACGATCAGTACGGTCACGCGGTGGGGGATCTCCTGTTGCGGCAGGTGGCGCAGCGTATGACGGGTGCGATACGCGAAAGCGACGTGGTCGGGCGCATTGCCGGTGACGAGTTTGTGGTGATGCTGCCGCGCTTCCAGTCGATCCAGGAGAGCCGGGCGCAGGCTGCCGTGGTGGGCGAGAAGATCCGCACCGCCCTGGCGGGGCCGTTTGACTGCGACGGGGTCGAGGTGCGCATTTCCTGCAGTATCGGGATCGCGCTGTTCCCGCTGGATGCCGACGATGGCCCGGCATTATCGCGGGCGGCCGATGCGGCGATGTATGTGGCCAAGAACGCCGGGCGCAATCAGGTGGTCGTGTATGACCGTGCGGTGCACGATTCCGGAGTCGTTGGATACCGTGGGTATTGACGTGCCCGTAATCTGCGGTAGAATACGCGCCGTTAGTGAAGAGCGGGAATAGCTCAGCTGGTAGAGCACAACCTTGCCAAGGTTGGGGTCGCGAGTTCGAATCTCGTTTCCCGCTCCAACAGATTCCTGAAACCCCGGTTCGGCCGGGGTTTTCTGTTTCGGCCACTGGAGAGGCGCAGGCCCTTCCGGTCCGGAACCCGCCGTTCAAGGCTGGGTGGCAGAGTGGTTATGCAGCGGACTGCAAATCCGTGTACGCCGGTTCGATTCCGACCCCAGCCTCCATTGCAGCATCTGTACAGGGCCGCCCTCCGGGGCGGCCCTGTGCGTTTGGGTGTTGTTGTCCGCAGACGCCGCAGCGGGCATCCTCGGGGCGGTCGTGCCCAATCATATGGGGCAGCAGGTGCCGTAGTGTTTTCCTTGGGATGAATTGATGCAGGAAGAGGCAACCGGCGGGGCGCAGTTCGATGCGGCGCAGTTGATGGCGCGCAAGCGCGTCGTGTACCTGGTGGCGCTGGCCGGTGGCATTGCGATCTTCCTGCTGAGCTGGCTGATCCGCGGCCCGGACGATCCCTTCCTGACCTACCTGTATCCCGCGTTCGCGGCTCTGCTGGCGGTGTTCTGGCTCGGACTGTGGCGCTATCCCGAAGCGCTGGCGCGGCTGGAGCCCTGGATGCTGGGGCTGGTTGCGGTGATCATCCTCGGCCGCCTGGCCTGGCATTTCCACGCCGGCGGCCCGGTGGATGACCATCTGCTGGTACTGGCCGGGGGGCACTACTGGGCGGTCGGGATCGTGATCCTGGCCGCCTTTGTAATGCTGGAGCATCGCCAGGGACTGTGGGCGGGGCTTGCGATCCTCGTACTGGCCACGGCCATTGCCGTCACCGGCGTGGCCGGAGAGGTCATGCGGGATGAGGTTTCCACCCAGTCGCTGGTCTACCTGCTGCGCGTGCACCTGTTCCTGGGGGTGCTGCTGGTGCTGGCCAGCATTGCGACCTCCATGCGCGACACCGTCAAGGATGCGCTGGTGCGTTCCGAGGTGATGGCCCGGGCCGCCCGTACCGATGCCCTGACCGGGCTCGCCAACCGCCGTGCGGCCGAGGCCTTTCTGCAGCGCCAGGCCGCTGCGGTCGAGCGCTACGGCCGGCCGGTCGCCGTGATCAGCATGGACATCGACCATTTCAAGGCGGTCAACGATACCCACGGCCATGCCAGGGGCGACGCAGTAATAGCCGGCGTCGCGCAGCGTCTGCAGGACAGCGTGCGCGAGCCGGATCTGGTGGCGCGCTGGTGCGGCGAGGAGTTCCTGATCGTGGCCCCGGAGATCAGCGCAGCAAAGGCCCGGCATCTGGCCGAACGCTGCCGGGAGGCGATTGCGCGTGCTTCCATCGCGGGTGTCGCGGTGACCGGTTCGTTCGGCATCACCGCGTTTCGCCCCGGCGACTCCCTGGACGCGGTGCTCGGGCGCGCCGACAACATGATGTATCAGGCCAAGCAACACGGCCGTGACTGTGTGTTTCACGAGCAGGAAAACCCCACCTGATGGCTGCGCGGGCGAGCCCGTACCCGTTTTCGGGCAGGCATGCCGCAGGCGTGGCACTATGCCCAAGTGGGTCGCAGCGGGGGGAGTGGGTGAGCGTGTCGTTCCGAACAGCAGGGCAGCGCAGGGCGGGCATGCCGGGCCACAAGCCCTGGCTGTCGCCCCGCGGGTGGTCGGCGGGTGCCCTGCTGGCGTTGCTGTTACTGGTGCTGGCTTCGGTAGCGAACTCGGCGCAGGCCGGTTCCGAGCTTCGCGTGGGGCTGTACCAGAACGCGCCGAAGGTCAGCATAACCGAGCGCGGCGAGCCGGCCGGCGCCTTCGTGCTGCTGCTGGATGCCATTGCGCGGCGCGAGCACTGGAAGATCGAGTACATCCCGTGCGAGTGGGCGCAGTGCCTGGACGATCTGCGCGCGGGCCGGCTGGATCTGATGCCGGATGTCGCCCTGACCGATGCGCGCCGGGAACTGCTGGAGTTTCACCAGATCCCGGTCGTGCACGGCTGGAGCCAGGTCTACGGGCCACCCCAGTCGGGTCACAGTCAGCTGGAAGACCTGTCCGGCGTGCGCATCGCGGTGCTGGAGGGCTCGGTGCAGGAGGCCCACCTGCGCCAGCAGCAGATGGCCGGTGTGATCGAGGCTCTCGAACTCGTGACCCTCGGAAGCCTCGAGTCCGTGCTGGCCTCGGTGCAGACGGGGGAGGCCGATGTGGCCGTCAGCAACAACTTCTATGGCCGTCGCCATTCCCTGCTGCACGGCCTGGTGGAGACGCCGATCACCTTCGGCCAGGTCGGGCTGTACTACGCTGCCGCACCCGGCCAGCAGACCGAGCGCCTGGCCATCATCGATGCCTACCTTGAGCGCTGGAAGCCGCTGGCGGATTCCCCCTACCAGCACGCGATGGACGCCACCCTGCTGACCCCCGAGCGCCCCGGCCTGCCGGACTGGGTAGGCTGGACGCTGCTGCTATCCGCCATCCTCGTGCTGTTGCTGGCCCTGGCCGGCGTGGTGCTGCGCTGGCAGGTGCGCCACCGCACGCGCGAGCTGCGGGCCGTGAATCAGCGCCTGGAGCATCTGCTCGACAGCGGGCCTACCGTGATCTATCAGCTGCGCGGGACGGATTTTCGCCCGGTGTGGGTCAGCCGCAATATCGAGCGGGTGTTCGGCGTGGAGCCGGAAGTGGCCCTGCGCCCGGGCTGGTTGGAGCAGCAGCTCCACCCGGAAGACCGGGTTACGGCACAGCGGGAAAATGGCCGGGTGCTGGAGGATGGCGAGCTGGTGCGCGAACTGCGGGTCTTCGATGGCTGGGGCAAGCTGCGCCATGTGCGCGACGAGATGCGTCTGATCCCGGGGCGCGGCGAGCCCGAGATCGTCGGCGTGTGGACCGACCTCACCGCCAGCGTGGAGCAGAAAGAGCGGCTGCGGCAGCTATCGCATTACGATGACCGCACCGGCTTGCCGAACCGTGTGCTCCTGCACGACCGGCTTGGGCATACCGTGGAGCGGGGCCTGGCTGACGGCCGCACGCGCTGGCTGATCCTGATGGACCTGGACCGGTTCCGCAACGTGAACGAGACGCTGGGCACCGCGGCCGGGGATGCCGTGCTCCAGGGCATTGCGCAGCGTCTTGGGCACCGGTTGACGCCGCAGGACACGGTCGCCCGCGTCGGGGCGGACGAGTTCTGCCTGATTGTCGAAAGCCTGCCCGACACCTCGGCGGATGCGTTCGTACAGGGCTTGATGGAGGCCTTGCGTACGCCGTTCGAGGTGGCCGGGCGCTCGCTGGTGATGACTGCAAGCATCGGGCTGGCGGTGTTTCCCGAGCACGGCCGCACCCGCGATGAACTGCTGACCGCCGCCGAACTGGCAATGGGGGAGGCACGCCGGCGTGGCGGCGACCACTGGTGCGTCTACCAGGCCGAGCTGGGCACGCTGACCGAGCACCGCCTGTTCCTGGAGAACGACCTGCGCCAGGCGATCACGCAGCGCGAGTTCGTGCTGCACTACCAGCCGCAGTTCGACCTTGCCAGCGGGGCCTGCGTGGGGGTCGAGGCCCTGGTGCGCTGGGTCCACCCGCAACGGGGCATGGTCTCGCCGGCCGAGTTCATCCCGCTGGCGGAGGAGACCGGGCTCATCCAGTCGATTGACCGCTGGGTTCTGGAGGCCGCCTGTGAACAGCTGGCCGCATGGGATGCCGAAGGGCGCGATATCCCGGTGATCGCGATCAACCTGTCCGCGCGCGACCTGCATGACGAGGGCCTGGTCGCCACCATCCGCGAGACCGTGGAGCGCTTCGGCATCGCCCCGGCACGCCTGGAGGTGGAACTGACCGAGACCATGATCATGGAGTACCCGGAGCGTGCGCTGTCCATCCTGCGACGCCTGGATACCCTGGGCGTGCGCCTGGCCATGGATGACTTCGGTTCCGGCTATTCCAACCTGGCGCACCTGCGCCGGCTCCCGCTGCATCGCCTCAAGGTCGACCAGTCCCTGGTGCGCGATATCGGCCACTCCCGCCACAACGAATCCATCATCCGCGCGATCATCGCACTCGCCGCCGCCCTGGAACTGGACCTCATCGCGGAAGGCGTGGAAGAAGAGGCCCAGCGCGCCTTCCTGCTGCGCGAAGGCTGCGCCATCGGCCAGGGCTTCCTGCTCGGCCGCCCACGCCCCGCCAGCGACCTGTTCCAGAACTGACGCGCCGGCTGCGCGATGTACTGAAGGGTCAGGCGTTCTCGCCTGCCCCAAGTGGGAGCGGCCTCGGCCGCGAAGCCCCCGCCCAAGCCGGACCTGCCCAAACTGCCGGGTGTATCAGCGAATCCAGCCTCTGGCAATAAAATGCCCGACCGCGCGCCGGTGCTCGGGGAACCAAAAGTAAATGTGTCCCCCGTTGCCCCGCTGGCGAATTGGGCCCAGCAAAAAAGTGCGTGTCCTAAGAGAACGCACCCACCCACCGGTCATCCCGGAAACCGCGCAGCGGTTATCCGGGATCTGGGTGATTGGGGCTGCCTCGACGCGGGAGATCCCGGCTCTTCGCCGCGCTCCGGCCGGGATGGCAGGGCTGGGGTGACGCCAAAGTGGATGTCCTCCAGAATTGAAATCTCCCGGCCTCGATGGCACAGAGTGTCTGCGAATCCCGGCCGTTGGTGTCTGTATTGCTGTCGACGGTGTCAGGCAGCGCGATTGGGGAAGAGCTTGCGGGCGGCCCCGATGCCTCGCAAATAGCGGGTCTGGCGCGCGTCGCACCGGGCCGTGATGCGAGCCGGTGTCCCCACCACGCTGCCAAATTGCCGCAGCATGCGGCTGGAGGTGCGGATGAACTGGTCGGGGTCGATTCCCAGACGTACCAGCAAGGGTGGGGTTTCGCCATCAATGAAGCCGCGCTTGTCTTCGCGGATCACGCGGCCGGTTGCCTCCACGAGCTGCAGGTAGTCCTCGAACCCAAAGGGCACCGCTGGTTCCGTCCGGCCAGTGGCATCGAATGGCAGTAGCGGGGCGCCCGGCAGACGATTCAGGGCCCACTCGGGGTTCAGGGATTCTGCATCCTGTGGATCCGCACGCCACTGATGCCCGGCCGCCCTGGAGATTCGGTACGAGCGTCTCATGCACACTTTCGTTGAATCGGCTGCATCGATCCTCGCTGGCCCGCAGGTTCGCGGGTCGTCGTCCTTGGCCGACCTGAGGAGCCGGTCGGTCCTCTCGGCAACCGATGTGTAATCCGAACGCTCGGGCGTATCCGCGATCCCGGCCCGGATGGGGTTGAGGTCAACGTAGGCCATGGCGGTCAGCACAGCCTGCTCGTCGAGGAGCGCCTGGCTTTTGAAGCGTCCTTCCCAGAAGCGCCCTGTCACCCCGTCTTCGGCGTTGGCTTGCCGTGCGATCGACTCGTTCAGCACGCGCATGAACCACGACAGATCAGCCAGACGCGAGCGATATGTCTCCGCCCAGGCGTCCACGAGCACGATTTCCGCTTGACCGAGCCGTTCCGCATCCGCCAGATACCGCTGCACCAGAGTGGGTCCGGAAAAGAGTTGAGTCCACCGACTCAGAATTTCGTCGCGCCCCAGGCCCTGGACCCGCGTGTCGTCCACCCGGACCACGATGTGAAAATGGTTGCTCATCACCGCGTAGGCCGCGATGTCGATGGCGAATACCGAAGCGAGTTGCTTGATGCGGTCGGCGATCCAGCCTCGCCGGTGTTCGAAGGAGCGGCCGGTGTGTGCATCGTGGCCGCACAGAAAGGCGCGTCGCACGCAGCGCGAGACCACGTGGTACCAGGGCGTATCGTCCAGAGAGACGAGGGTCGAGCGGGGTTGGGTCATGATGGACTCCTTCCGTGGAGTAGGCCTGCTGGAACGCTGTCCGTTGCGCTCCTGCCGATAGCATAGCCATTGTCTTGCGGGTTTTCAGGAGAACGGTAAGGAGGGTGGGTGTCCCAGAGGATCGGGAGTAAGGAGGGTGGGTGTCCCAGAGGATCGGGAAAGTGGGTGATTCGGCAGGCTGGTGCGGAACGCTCGGAAGGCTGGGCGGGTTCTCGTTACAGCAACGTCGCATTGACGCCCATGGGTTCTGCAGCGGCCATGAGCGTTTTGTCGAGAGAGCAAAGTTCCACGCCGTGGTTGTACGCAATGGCCAGGTGAAGGGCGTCCCCAGCGCGCAACCCGGAGGCATGATCGTCGGCGAAATGGGCAGCGGTGTGGTAATCGATGGATGAGACCGTCAGGGTCGAGAGCGACGATTCCCGCAACGCTGCAAATGCGCCAAGCACGGTTGCCCGTTCCCGGGGTGCCAGGATTTCCATTCGAACCTTCATGGACAAGGCCGCGGAGAACTCCGTGAGCACCCAGTCACTGATGCATAGCGAATCGGGGCCCTGTGCCGCCAGCCAATTTTGCATATCTTCGGTACGGGGCTCGCGAGTGAGCGCCGCAACCAGGATGCTGGTGTCCAGATAGCGCATCAGTAGCGAGCATCGTCGCGGATGTGTCGCATGAAGGCCTCATCGGACCCGTGTTGCTGGGCATCCGTCACTGCACGGAGCGCATTTGCATCAATCGGTTTTTTGGGTGCCGTGGCGCTGGAAAGGCGTACGACGGCCTTGCCTCGCTTGGTGATGAGGATGGATTCACCTGCCGCAGCGCGTTCCGCCAGTTCGCTCAGGTGGGCTTTGGCGTTCGCCAGGCTAACCGTCGGCTCGGGCATTTCGCACTCTCCTGACCATGTAGATGGTCATATCATACCTTAGTTACAACTGTCGCGGAAATGGGTTTGCGCGAGGGGCCGGGGGTGCAGACGCGGGGCTTGCGGCGGCGAATCCGGCTTATATCCGCAAGTGGGTGTCCCAGCGGATGCCAGCGGTTGCTGTCCGCCTCCGGACGCTCACTGCCGCAGAGCCGAGCATTAACGATTATTAGAAGTCGGGTTATGGTCCTTGAGCCAGTCTTTCAAAGCCGAGTCCATTCGCGTCTGCCAACCCTTTCCGGTGGCGCGGAATGCTTCCACGACGTCTGGCGACAGACGGATCGTGATGCGCTCTTTAGTCACAGGCAGAGGTGGGCGACCGACGCGTCGCAGGGCTTTCGTCTCGTCTTCGGAAGGTTCCCGGGTCTCTGAATCGGCATCGATTCCGGCCTGAATGGACGATTCCTCGTCGGAGTCGTTCAAGACGACCCGACGACCGCTACGTAGCGTTAGTGATTTCGACATAACGCGCAATCTCCCGGTTGTTGGCTTTGCGCAGGCTGATGATTCGCCGCACGGACGATCGATCGGTGAACACGACGCAATACAAGCGTTCTCCCATTAAGGCGTACCCGAGCATTCGGCGTTCGCCGTAGCTTTTCCGTCGGTCTTCCATGGCCAGGAGCGTATCCCATTCGAGCCCAAGGGCATCGCCGAGTGAGACTCCGTGTTTCGCCAGGTTCGCAGCGTCCTTGTCTGCGTCAAACTCGATCTCCATAGAATTACTGTATGCACAGGAACTGGTGAATGCAATTGGCGGGTTGGGTCAGCCGCGGACCCTCGGGCAATCCCGGTCGTTGGCAAGCCATAACGCGCCACGGCGAAAACACCGGGGATGGCTAGTGGCCCTGGGGGGAAGGAGCGGACTGGGAATGCGTGCGGAGCCCCGCGCCAATTGGTTGTGTCGCTGGTGTCGGTGAATCCGGCTTATGACAAAGTGGGTGTCCCGGAGAGTGGCTGCGAAAACAACGTGAGTGTCCCGAAGGATGCCCCATGACAAAGTGGGTGTCCCGGAGAGTGGGTGCCGCTTACCACCACGGGAGCCACGACCTCTGGCATCGACCGAAGCTCCGAACGCGTGCTGGTCAGCGGACTTTATGTCGGATGCGCTGTGGGACGGACGGCGCTTTCGCACCTTCAACGTCGTAGATGACTTCAACCGGGAAGCGCTGGCGGTGGAGATCGATCTGAATCTGCCCGCACCCCGTGTGATCCGGGTGCTGGAGCGTATTGCGGCCTGGCGGGGCTATCCCCAGCAACTCCGCCTCGACAATGGTCCCGAGTTCGTCTCGGCCGCGATCGCCGACTGGGCCGAGCAGCGGGGCGTGGAACTGAGCTTCATCCAGCCGGGCAAGCCCATGCAGAACGGGTTCATCGAACGGTTCAACGGCAGCTACCGCCGAGGGGTCCTGGACCTCTACGTCTTCCGAACGCTGACCGAAGTCCGGGAACACACCGAGCAGTGGCTGCAGGACTACAACGAAACCATCCCCCACGACTCGCTGGGGGATCTCACGCCGGTCGAATACCGGCAGCTACACCACCCGGAAACCTCTAGTTATGCGTGGACCTAATCCGGGGAAGTGGACAGGAAAAGTCGGTACGGTTCACAATGAACCAGAAAAAAGCCCCGGCGCAAGGCCGGGGCTACAGTGCTAAGTGGGTGTCTTTACCCTATGTTTTTTTGGACCTGACTTAGTTAAGGCGGCATCCACCGGGGAGCAGGTTATCGGCGGGGGCGTCTGCGCCTTCCGCCCATTCGCAACCCCAGCCTTCAATGCGATCGATGGTGTCATCGACATCAATAATCTCATCCCCCGCAGTGTTGACGGGACCAATAAGCATGGTGGCGCCCGAAATTGGGTTGGCAACACCAGCAGTTCCGAACACCACGGTAATCAGGCCGTCTTCATCGACGTCGACTGTGGCTACGTAGCGGCCAGCCAGATCCGTGTTGGTTTCCACGATATTGTCGAGGTTGTCGACCTGGCCCAATGCGACGCGTTCGGCAATGTCTGCCCGGAGTCCTGCTGTGACGGAAAGAGCCTCAGAGGCCTGTGCTCGGGCTGTATAGTCCTGGTAGGCAGGAATCGCAATCGCCGCCAGAATCCCGATAATCGCCACAACGATCATCAGCTCGATAAGCGTAAAGCCCTTTTGGGCGGTCTTCTTCTGCATGGTCGTACTCCCTTGTGTGATGAAAGCGGGGCCGGCGGCCCGGCCGCCCGAAGGCAGCTGTCTGGATATTAGCAATGGGTGTGCCAGGAAGGCGAGCCTTTTCGGAAATGCGTTGGGGGCGCGGTTGCAGGGCCGTCATGGGACGGTTTCGGTGGGAGGGATGTGACACAACTGACAAAAATGGTCACCTAGGGTGACGTCGGTGGTCAGGTGGCCTGGGGTTTGGGTCGGGGTGGGAGATCCCGGCTCTTCGCTGCGCTGCGGCCGGGATGACTGGGGCGTGGTATGACGGGGAGCGGGCTGCGGCTGGGGCGTTGCTGGTGTCGCGCTTTGGCGGGGGCTTCGCGGGCAAGGCGGCTCCTACAGGGTGGACAAGGCTCTGCGCGACAAGTGGATTGGGTGCGGGTGCAGTTCAGCGCTGGGTGAGGAGATCGGCGGGGCGGAGGATGCAGATGCTGTGGAACGGATCGAGATCGAGCAGGTCGCCGTCTCCGGTGACGATGGCATGGGCCTCGCCGTGGATGGCGACTTCGAGGAATTTGTCGTCTTTCGGGTCACGACAGGCCGTGATCGGGGTGGTAATCGTAACGAACCGTGCAATGCCACCCAGCAGGCGGATGAACTGCTGTCGCTCCGCTTGACTGATGTAGGGATCGAATTTGGGGCGCGAGAGAACCTGGACGAGCTCGTCGAGGGTGGCCTCCGAGACCAGGAGGATGCCCCGGTCGAGTGCGTGGTCAACGGCCCGCGCAGCGGGGCCGGATGGAACCAGGAGGCGGCTGACGAGCAGGTTGGTGTCCAGTACCCATCGGCGCTGCCGCTTGGACTCAGTCATCCGCGAGCAGTTGGTCGAGCTTTTCCTGGGTCAGGCCGGCCGCTTCGGCCTTGCCACCGATCTGGTCGCAGAACCGGCGGAACTCATTCACGTTCAGGTGGACCAGGCGCTCGTATTCTTCGGGCGAAAGGACCACGGCCACATCGCGTTTCTGGCGCTGGATGATGACGGGCTCCTTGCGCGCGGATTCGATGACGGCTGCCAGGCCCTGCTTGGCTTCGCTTGCGCTGACGGTACGCATGCCGGTTCCTTTCTGTCTATTAGGTACAGATTGTACAAAATAGTTAGGGGTGGCGCTATCGCCGGCGGTATCGGGTTCAGGCGGTCGGTTCGTGGATTGGACCGCTGATGTGTGTCTCGGGGGCTATTGCCGATTTGGTCGTTGTTCCGGGTGGTCCTCGGTGGTGGTCCGGTATGCGGTGGGTTTCGCTCATCGGTGGAGAGTCCGGTTCTTTGCTTCGCTGCGGCCGGGATGGCGGTGGGGTGCCGGTATGAGGAGGGGCAGCCTTGGCTCGTCGGGGGCCTGGTGGGGTGGTGCTTGAGAGCGGTAACGAGGGGGTGGCGCGGTGCGGGTGTCATACTTTGGCGAGGGCTTCGCGGGCAAGCCCGCTCCCACGAAGGGCGCTCGCCCATGGCTCTGCCTCCCCAGAGGTCGTTTGTACAGGGGCTTCTTCTACGGTGGTGCGGTGCTGGTATCGCGCTCTGGCAGGGGCTTCGCGGGCAAGCCCGCTCCCACAAAGCCTGCTCCCACAAGGGCGGCTCCCACAAGGGCGGCTCCCGCAGGGGCTGCGGGTAACAGCCCGTTGGGGTTAGAGGCCGAGGACGGCGACGGCGACGCCGAAGTAGATCAGGATGCCGACGATGTCGATTACGGAGGTGATCAGCGGGGCGCTGGCCACGGCCGGGTCGATGCCGAAGCGGGTCAGGGCGAACGGCAGGAGCATGCCGAACAGCGAGCCGAAGACAATCACGAAGAACATGCCCAGGGCGATGGCGTTGGCGACCTCGACGGTGCCCAGCCAGTTGCCGGAGACCCAGATGGCGGCGGCGAGGGTGACGCCCAGCGCGGTGGCGACCAGCACTTCCTTGCCGCCGAGGCGCCACCAGTCGCGTAGTTGTATGTCGTTCACCGCGAGTGATCGCACGACCAGTGTTGCGGCCTGGGCCCCGGCGTTGCCGCCGGAGGCGATGACCATGGGCAGGAAGAAGACCAGCGCGACCACGGCCTCGATCGCGGCCTCGTAGTAGCCGATGGCGATGCCGGCGAAGATGTTGACCGCGACCAGGATCAGGAGCCAGCCGATGCGCTTGCGGTAGAGCAGGCTCATGCTGGCGTCGCGCAGGGAGAGCACCATGTCGCCGACTGCCGCCATGCGGTGGAAGTCCTCGGTGGTCTCGGCGCGCAGCACGTCCATCACGTCGTCGACGGTAATGATGCCGAGCAGGTGGCCGTTGTCGTCGACCACGGGGAGGACGTCGAGGTCGTAATGCCCGATGCGGTGGGCGGCCTCTTCGCGGTCTTCCTCCGCCGCGATGCTCACGACATCGGTATGCATGCGCTCGCGCACGCTGATGGTGGGTCGCGACAGCAGCAGCTCTTTCAGACGCACCCAGCCGAGCAGTTCGCCCTCCGGCGTGGTCACGAAGATGGTGTTGACCGTTTCCGCGAGTGCGTGGCGGTCGCGCAGGTGATCCATGGCCTCGGCCACGGACCAGTCCGGCTGGACGGTGGCGTATTCCGGTGTCATCAGGCGCCCGGCACTTTCCTCCGGGTAGCCGAGCAGCGTTTCGAGTGCCTCCTGGTCGTCGTCCGGCAGGGACTCGAGCAGGGATTCGGCGTGCTCGTCGCGCAATCCTTCGAGGACCGAGGCGGCGTCGTCGTAGGACAGCGCGGACATCAGCTGGCTCGCATGGTCTTCGTCGAGCGCATGCAGCACGCGCGTCTGGTGATCGGGCTCCAGGTGGGCGTACACCTCGGCGGAGCAGGCCACGTCGAGGCGGCGGAAGAAGTCCAGCATCCGGTCTTCCGGCAGCGCCTCCAGCGCATCCGAGAGGTCGGCGCTGGCATGGGCATCGCAAAGACCACGCAGCGCGTCATCCGTGGGCTGGTTCAGCGCGGTCTTGAGCGTATCCGGCAGGGTCTGGATGTCGTCGTCGGTCGGGCTCATCGGTCAGTCCCCTACGGAGTCGCCAGGCCGAGCATCGCTACGGCCAGGGAGAAATAGATCATGATGCCGCCGAGGTCGGCGATGGCGGTGATCAGCGGCACGCTGGCGGTGGCCGGGTCCAGCTTCAGGCGACTGAGGATGAACGGGAGCAGGATGCCGACCATGCTGGCAAAGGCGACGATCAGCGTCATCGCAATCGCGACCATCAGGGCGATGTCGGCCCCGCCCCGCCACAGGCCGAGCACAGATACGGCCAGCCCCATGGTCACGCCGATCCCGACGGCCACGCCGAGCTCCTTGCCCCACAGTCGCAGCCAGTCCTTCGATGTGACCTCGCCGGTAGCCAGGGCGCGCACCATCAGCGTGGCACTCTGAGCACCCGCGTTACCGCCGGAGTCGATAATCAGCGGCAGGAAGAATACCAGCACCACCAGGGCCTCGATGGCCTCCTCGTACTGCGAGATCATCAGTGCGCCGATGGTGTTGAACGCGACCAGACCGATCAGCCAGCCGACGCGCTTGCGATACAGCAGAAAGGGACTCGCATCCTGCGGCGAGAGCGGGAGGGTGCCGACCGCCCCGATCTTGTGGAAATCCTCGGTGGATTCGGCCTCCAGCACGTCCATCACGTCGTCGACCGTGATCACCCCAAGCAGCTCGCCATGTTCCCCGACGACCGGCAGGGTCTCGAGGTCGTAGTGCTGGATCTTGCGCGCGGCCTCGACGGCCGACTCGGATACCCCGATCGTGATCGGGTCGGATTCGCTCAGCAGTTCGCGCACCGGGCTGTCTGCCGAGGCGCGCAGGAAGTGCCGGATCGGCACGGCGGCAAGCAGCACGCGTTCCTGATCCACCACAAAGATCACGTTATTCGAGTGTTCATCCGCGTTACGGCGGATGAAGGCGAGCGCCCTTTTCAGCGACCAGTCCGGATCCACCGCGACGACATCCGGTGACATTACTCGGCCAGCGGAGTCCTCCGGATAGTTGAGTTGTTTGAGGGCGCGGCGGATGGCACGGAACGGCAGTAGCCGCAGGTAGCCACGCAGGGCCTCCGGATCCAGGGTCTGGAGCAGGCCGGTGAGGTCGTCCGCCTCCATCTCCGAGAGGATGAAGCGGGCATCGTCTTTCGGCGAGGCCTCAAGCAGCCGGATCTGGTGCGCGGTGTCGAGGTAGGAAAAGACATCCGCCTTGCGTCCAGGCTCCAGCAGGTTGAACACGATTCCGAGATCGTGGTCGTTCACCTCCATCAGCGCATGCGCGATGTCCTGCACGCGCATGTAGTCGAGCAGTTCCTGAATGCCGTCGCGCTCATCCAGGCGCAGCAGCTCCTTCAGCTCGATGATGGATTGTTCCAGATGCGAATCCATGCCTTACTCCCGGCAATAATCGACGGGCCTGGGGCTGAATACAGAGCCTTGCCAGGCGCCGCACGGATGCGGTGTCTTGGTCCGGTTTGGATCGGGCATGGGGCCCGGTCATTTCCGGCTCTTTGATCAAAGAGGCCTGACGGAAAACGACCGGTTCGAGAACGGGCGCTTGCCGCTAGGCGCGGATAGATCGATTGCGTGATCGACGTTTCAAGGCACATTCCCGTGTGTGGAGATGCTGCTCATTCTAACGCATGGTGGGCGTCAATCAACCGCTTGTGCGGGGTTTTGAAACATTCATCTACTCTTCATGGTCAGTGATGGGCCAGCCAGTCCGCGGGTCGATGAGTGCTGAGCGTTGGGTGGTGGGGTGTGTTCCTGGACCCGGTTATGGGCCCTCCGTTCGCCTGCAAACAGGCTCCTGCAGGGGATTGTCCTGCCTTGCAGGAGCCTGCTTGCAGGCGAACCACTCGGCGTCGGGCTGACGCAACGATTTGTGACTCAGAAAAGGTGCATGCGATGGACGAGCAAGGCTCGGTGGCCGGCATGGTCCTGTCCATGACGGATGTAGGGTTTGCCTACCCCGGCGAGGGGGAGGTGCTGCATGGCGTGGATCTCGAACTGGGCGCGGGCGAATGCGTGGCGATTGTCGGCGAGAGCGGCAGCGGCAAGTCCACGCTGCTGCATCTGGCCGCCGGGCTCGAGCCGGCGGACGCGGGCACGGTGCGCCTGGCCGGGCAGGCCCTGGCAGGGCTGGACGAGGCGGCGCGCACGCGGCTGCGGCGCGCGCAGGTCGGCATCGTGTTCCAGTCGTTTCATCTGATCCCCACGCTCACGGCGCTGGAGAACGTGATGCTGCCGCTGGAGCTGGCGACGGATCTGGATGCCGCGCTGCGCCGCGAACGGGCCGCGGCGCAGCTGGCGGCCGTGGGCCTGGGGGACAAGGCCGGGCGCGAGCCGGAGCAGCTCTCCGGGGGCGAGCAGCAGCGCGTGGCGATCGCGCGGGCGCTGGTGCACCGGCCGACGCTGATCCTGGCGGACGAGCCGACCGGCAACCTCGACTCGCGCACCGGCGAGGAGGTGTTCGCGCTGTTGCTGGAGCAGGTGCGGGCGACCGGCTGTGCCCTGTTACTGGTTACGCACAGCGACGATCTGGCCGGGCGTCTGGACCGCGTGCTGCGCATGCAGGACGGCCATCTGCAGGATCGCGCCGCGGAGACCCCGGCGACGTGAGCCTGCTGCTGGTAAAGGCCTGGCTGCGCGACTGGCGCAGGCGCCCCTTGCAGCGGCTGCTGACGCTGGTGGGTGTGGTGATCGCCGTGGCCGTGGTGCTGGCGGTGGACCTGGCCAACCAGTCGGCGCAGCGCGCGTTCGACCGTTCGATGGACGAGGTGGCGGGAACGGCGACCCACCAGGTCCTGGGGCCGGCCCGGGGTTTCGACGAGGTACATTACCGGGATCTGCGCCTGGCCGGCTGGCGCGATAGCGCGCCGATCGTGGAGGGGCCCGCGCGGCTGCCGGACGGGCGCACGATCTATGTGCTGGGGGTCGATCCGCTGGCCGAGGGCCCGTTCCGCGGGGCGGCCTCGGATATCGGGGATGCCCCGGTGCAGCGGCTCGTTACCGAGCCGGGCACGATCCTGCCGCCGAGTGGCTGGTGGGCGGGTTCCGGGATGGCCCACGAGGACCGCCTTGCGCTCGAGACTGCTGCCGGGCGCTTCGAGGTCACACTGCTCGACCGCGCGGCGGAGCGTGACGAACCGGCGGCCGAGTCAGACGACGAGGGTGGCTCGCTGTGGGTCACGGATATCGCCACCGCACAGACGTTGCTCGGCCGGCCGGGGCGGCTCGATCGTATCGACGTGCGCCTCGATGAGGCTGACATCGACGCCTTCGCGGAGCGGTTGCCGGATGGGCTGGAACTCGTGCCAGTGGCGGCGCGCGACCAGGCCTCGCGCGAGCTGGCGCAGGCCTTCCGCATCAACCTGACGGCGATGAGCCTGCTGGCGCTGCTGATTGCCGCCTTCCTGATCTACAACACCCAGACCTTTGCGGTGCTGCGCCGACGCGAGGTGCTGGCGAGCCTGCGCCTGGTGGGGGCCGGTCGGCGGGCGCTGTTCGGCGTGGTGATGCTGGAGGCCTTGCTGGTCGGTGTGATCGGCACGCTGCTGGGGGTGCTGGTCGGGATGGGTCTTGCGCAGGTGCTGGTCGGCCAGGTCGCGCAGACGGTGACGGATCATTTCTTTGTGGTGGCGGTAACGGAGGTGACGCCGCGTCCGCTGGCGCTGCTGGCGGTGATCGCGCTGGGGGTAGGGCTGTCGCTGCTGGCGGCGCTCGCCCCGGCCTGGGAGGCGGCACGGGCGGCCAGCCCAGGCAGCCTCGGCCGCGGGCGGCTGGAGCGGCGGGCGCGCCGGGGTCTGCGCGGTCTGGCCGTGGCGGCGGTCGTGCTGCTGGCGGCGGGTGGTGTGATATTGCTGCTCGGGATCGGGGGGCTGGTGGGCAGCTTTGTCGCGCTGTTTCTGCTGATTACCGGCTTTGTGCTGCTGATCCCGCTGGTGCTGGCCGGGGTGCTGAGCGGTCTGGCACGGCTGGGTCGCGGTCAGACGTTGCCGCGCATCGGGGTGCGCAGTCTGGAGCGGAGCCTGTCGCGCAGCGCGCCGGCCACCTCGGCGCTGACGCTGGCCCTGGCGGCCGCGATCAGCGTGTCGGTGATGGTCGGGAGTTTTCGCGACAGCGTGGAGCAGTGGCTGGGGCAGGCGCTTACCTCGGATGTGTACGTGGTGCCGGTGGCGCCCGCCGCGGCGCGTAACGGGGCGCGCCTGCCCGCGGACTGGGGGGAGCCGCTCGCCCGCATCGCCGAGGCGGAGTCGGTCAGCACCGGCTCCAGCCAGGACACACCGAGCGATGCCGGGATGATCGATCTCTTTGTCGTCGAGCCGCACCCGGTCTGGCTGGACTACCTGCCGCTGTTGCGGGCCGAGACCACGGGCGCGGCACTCGACCAGCGCCTGCGCGAGCGTGATGCGGTGCTGGTCACCGAGCCCTTTGCGGCCCATCACGACGTGGGTGTGGGCGATCGCCTGGAGATCCGCGTGGACGACGGTCGGCGGATGTTCGAGGTGGCGGGCGTGTATCGCGACTACGGCAGCCCGCAGGGCACCGTGCTGATGCTGGGCGAGCGGTTCTACGCGGGCACGGCCGGTGCCGAGGAGGTGGGATCGTTTGGGCTGCGTCTGCCCGACGGCGCGGATGCCGCCGTGGTGATCGAGCGCCTGGAGGCGTGGCTGGCCGAGCGCGAGACGGCGGCCATGGTTACGCGGCCCGGCGATATAGAGCAGGAGTCGATGGCGATTTTCGACCGCACCTTTGCGATCACGCACCTGCTGCGGGTGATCACACTGCTGGTCGCGTTCATCGCGATCCTCGGGGCGCTGATGGCGCTGCAGATGGAGCGCGCGCGCGAGTTCGCCACGCTGCGCAGCCTGGGTCTGCTGCCCGGCGGGGTGCGCGGGCTGGTGGTGTTTCAGGGCGCGGTGCTGGGGGGCTTTGCCGCGCTGGCCGCGATCCCGCTGGGGCTGGGCATGGGCTGGCTGCTGATCGAGGTGATCAACCGCGAGGCCTTCGGCTGGGGCATGGACCTGCGCTGGCCAGTCCGCGAGATCGGCGAGACCGTCGCCCTGGGCATGGGGGCTGCGCTGCTGGCGGCGCTGATCCCGGCCTGGCGCATGGCACGCATGCGGTTGGTGCCGGCGTTGCGGGAGGTGCCGTGATGGAGCGGTTGATGCATGTGGGAGCGGGCTTGCCCGCGAAAGGATCTTGCCAGAGCCCGACGCGGGCAGGGGCTTCGCGGGCGAGCCCGCTCCCACAGGTGCTCCTGGAGATGTTTCCTCATAAGATTTTGCGCCTGTTGGTGCTGGTTGGGCTCGTGGTGCTGCTGGCGGCCTGTGGCGGGGCGGAGCCGCCGGATGCGCGCGAGGCCGAGGTGTCCGGCCTGCGCGTGGGCGAGGCCCTGGGCGGGGAGGAGACGGACGGGTTCCGCCGCGCCGATGCGCCGCGGGAATTCGAGTTTCCGCGTGATCACGGGCCGCATCCGGGGTTTCGTAACGAGTGGTGGTATGTGACCGGCAATCTCGACGGGCCGGAGGGCGAGCGGCTGGGCTTTCACATCACCTTCTTCCGCGTCGGGCTCGCACCGGAGCTTTCGGGGGATGCCCGCTGGCACGAATCGGCCTGGGCCAGCCCGGATATCTGGATGGCGCATACGGCGGTGGTCGATCGCGAGGCCGGGCACCACGCCTCCGAGGAGCGCTTCGTGCGCGACGGGGCGGGGCTGGCGGGTGCGTCCGATCCGGTCGGTCGGGTCTGGGCCGAGGACTGGCAGCTCGCGCATCTGGACCGGGACCGCTGGACGCTGGACTTCAGCGTGGACGACTACCGGCTGGCGCTGGAACTGGAGCCCCTGCGCGGCCCGGTCCTCCAGGGCGAGGCGGGGCTCAGCCAGAAGGGTCCGGAACCGGGCAATGCCTCCTACTACTACTCCATGCCACGCATCGCGGTGCGCGGGGAGGTCGAGCGCGCGCAGCACGGGCGCCTGGCGGTAACGGGTCAGGCCTGGATGGACCGCGAGTGGAGCACCAGTGCGCTGTCCGAGGATCAGGTGGGCTGGGACTGGTTCGCGCTGCAGTTCGCCGACGGGCTGGACGTGATGTACTACCAGCTGCGCAAGGCGGACGGGCAGCCACACCCGCTATCCAAGGGCCGCTGGATGCCGGCGGACGCCGACGACCGGCTGCTGGAGCCCGCGCAGGTCGAACTGGAGCCCCGGCGCTGGGCCACGCAGCCCTCCGGCAACCGCTATCCGGTGGAGTGGGCCATGCTTATCGCGCCGCCGGACGGCTCGGCGTCACGCGAATTCACCGTGCGCGCGATCCGCGACGAACAGGAGATGGACACCGTGATCCGCTATTGGGAGGGCGCCGTGGATATCCTCGACCCGGACGGCGAGGCTATCGGGCGAGGCTTTGTGGAACTGACGGGGTACGACGACTAGGGCGTTTCTACCACAGAGCGCACAGAGGACACGGAGAACAGCCAGGTCAAATGCGAAAAGCATTCACAGGAAGATTGGAAGACCGGAAGGCTTTTTTGGGTGCCGGCAGTGCTGCATCCGGGTCATGATCAGCCCTGGCGCGCAGGGCTAACCCGGGCACCCCACAGCAACCCTTCCTTCCAATCTTCCTGTTAATCGCTTTTGACCTGGCTGTTCTCCGTGTCCTCTGTGGTGCAACAGGACGGCCTGCAGGAGAGGGGTGGCGCGATGCCACCCCGGGCTGTTACCAGTCCATCGCCTCGTGCGGGATGTCGAGGTCGAAGTCGTCCTGAAGGTGGGCGCGCAGGGCGCGTTCTTCCATTAGGCGTTCCAGGGTGCGGCGGGCGGCATGACGCGCCGGGCCACGGTCGTTGACGAGCTGAGTGTCGAACAGGCTGGCGATCTCGTCGGCGCCATCAGTCGCGTCGTCGATCGTCGGATCCATTGTCGGGTCTCCTGACAAGCCGGCCGGGCCACCCCGGACTGCGGTATCAGAAAAGCCTTATAAAGGGTTTTCGGACCTGCGCAAGCAGAAAATTCTTATGCTCGCGCGTGTCTCCTTATGGTGCTTGGGTGGCGAACTCGGACGGATACGGCTGGTCCATGGAGCACGAGCGGTTGCGCTTTCCGCCGCCGTGTGACCCATTCGCGAGGGCCGAGCATGCTGATCCGTACCCGACGTCGTTCCGAGTGTTCCCGTAGCGAGGTCACGCCTCGGGAGATCTACGCCCGCAGGCGCGAGTTCCTGCGCGCAGGCGTCGGTCTCGGGGCCGGCGTGGCGCTCGGCAGTCTTGGCATGGCGCTGCCTGCTGCGGCGGCCCTGCGCGGGTACGAGCTGGAGTTCGAGCCGAGTGCGTTCTCGACCGACGAGGCGAAGACCTCGTACGACGAGATCACCAGTTACAACAATTTCTTCGAGATGGGCCCCGGCAAGGGGGATCCAAAGACCTACGCCGACCAGCTAAAGACGGACCCCTGGACCATCACCGTGGACGGGCTGTGCGACAACCCGGGCGAGTACGCGGTGGAGGACTTCATTAGCCCCTGGTCGCTGGAGGAGCGCATCTACCGCATGCGCTGCGTGGAGGGCTGGTCCATGGTGATCCCCTGGATCGGCTTCGAGCTCAACCGCATCATCGAAAAGGCGGCGCCGCGGGGCGATGCCCGCTATGTAGCGTTCGAGAGCATTCACGATCCGGAAAACCTGCGGGGGCAGCGCCCCCGGCGCCGGGCCAGTTCCGGTGGGCTGCAGTGGCCCTATACCGAGGGCCTGCGCCTGGACGAGGCGATGCACCCGTTGACCATCCTCGCGGTGGGTCTGTACGACGAGGTGCTGCCGAATCAGAACGGGGCGCCGCTACGCCTGGTCGTGCCCTGGAAATACGGTTTCAAGAGCATCAAGTCCATCCAGCACATCCGCTTCGTCGAGGGCCAGCCGCCGACCCTGTGGAACCAGGCGCAGCCGGACGAATACGGCTTCTACAGCAATGTGAACCCGAACGTGGACCATCCGCGCTGGTCGCAGCGCACCGAGCGGCGGATCGGCGAGTTCCGGCGCCAGCGAACGGAGATGTTCAATGGCTACGGAGACGAGGTCGCCTCGCTGTACGAGGGCATGGACCTGCGCGAGTACTTCTGAACGGGTGCTGGCTGAACCGGTGTGGGTGTGACGGTTTCAAAAGAACGCGCTGGGGGGCTGTCGCCACGAGCGGTCTGGTGGGCGGTGCTGCTGGTGTCGCTACTGCCCGCGCTCTGGATCGGCCTGCGCACGCTGGGCGGCTTTGGCGGGCTGGGCGTGAACCCGGTCGAGAAGCTGCTGGAGCTCTCCGGCACCCACGCGATGATCGCGCTGCTGGTGGCGCTGGCGGTGACGCCGTTGCGGCAGCTGACGGGGTTTGCCTGGATTGCCCGGCTGCGGCGCATGCTGGGCCTGGTCGCGTTCGTCTACGTGACTGCGCATGCACTGATCTGGCTCGGGGTGGACCTGTTCTTTGACTGGGAGCTGGTGTTCTATGACCTGACCGAGCGCCCGTTTGTGATGGTGGGGTTTGCGGCCTGGGTGATCCTGCTGCTCCTGACACTGACCTCGACCACTGCGGCGCAGCGCTGGCTGCGCCGGAAATGGCTCTGGCTGCATCGGGGGGTGTATGTGGCCGGCGTGCTGGCGGTGCTGCACTTCCTGTGGCTGGCCCGTGCCGACTATGCCGAGGTCGCGCTGTACGCGGCCATCCTGACGGCCCTGCTGGGCTGGCGCATCGCCTACCGCTGGCACAGCCGCCGGGTCCAGGCCCGCCGCCGCGCCGCCGCCTGAAGGTCCGGGTCAAGGGGGTTTCACAGGAAGACGGGAAGACAGGAAGCTTCTGATTGTGGAGGCTGAGATTTCGCCCACCGCGCGATGCTAGCCGCCGCGCCGGGGATGCCACCTCACCAATAACCCTTCCTGACTCCCCATCTTCCTGTTAACGCTTTTCGCCCTCAAGACGGCGGCTGGCCGGCGTTTAGGGTGATGAGGAACTCGAGCAGGGCCTTCTGCGCGTGCAGGCGATTTTCGGCCTCGTCCCAGACGACGCTTTGCGGGCCTTCCAGCACCTCTGTCGAGACCTCTTCCTCGCGGTGGGCGGGGAGGCAGTGCATGAACAGGGCATCGTCGTTGGCCAGGCGCATCAGGTCGGCATCGACGAAGAAGCCGGTAAACGCGCGGCGGCGCGCGCTCTTTTCCTGCTCCTGGCCCATGCTGGCCCAAACATCGGTGACGACCAGGTCCGCGCCTTCGGCGGCGGCGCGGGCATCGCGGGTCAGTTCGAAGTGTTCGCGCGTGGTATCGACGACGCCGGGTTCCGGATCGTAGCCCTCGGGGCAGGCGGCCACCAGCTGGAAGTCCAGCAGGCGCGCGGCGTACATGTAGCTGTGGCACATGTTGTTGCCGTCGCCGATCCAGGCCACGCGCTTGCCGTGGATATCGCCGCGATGTTCGAAATAGGTCTGCAGGTCGGCCAGCAGCTGGGCCGGGTGTTCGAAGTCGGTCAGGCCGTTGATGACGGGCACCGAGGCGTGCTTGGCGAACAGCTCGATCTTCTCGTGTTCGTAGGTGCGGATCATCACGCAGTCGACCATGCGCGAGAGCACGCGGGCGGTGTCCTCGATCGGCTCGCCACGGCCCAGCTGGGTGTCGCGCGGGGACAGGAACAGGGCGTTGCCACCCAGCTGCTGCATGCCCACCTCGAACGAGACCCGGGTCCGGGTGGAGGACTTCTCGAAGATCATGCCCAGGGTCTTCCCGCGCAGCAGATCGTCATGGTGTTCGCCGGACTTCAGTTGCTGCTTGAGCTCAATCGCGCGCTGAATAAGGGCGCGGGTCTCGTCTCCGGAGAGGTCGAGAAACGAGAGGTAGTGGCGTGGGTTCATGCGGGGACCTCGTTCGCTTGGGGGGAGGCAAGAAAGGCCTCCACCAGGTCGGCTACGGTGGCGGCGATCTGTTCCACCTGGGCGTCGTCGATGATGAGCGGGGGCAGCAGGCGGATCACCCGCTCGGCGGTTACGTTGAGGATCAGCCCTCGTTCCAGGGCGGCCATCACCAGCTCGCCGGCAGGGCGGTCGAGTTCGACCCCGATCATCAGGCCGCGACCGCGTACGGCGACCACGCCGGTATGCGCGGCGAGGCGGTCGCGCAGCCGTGCCAGCAGCAGCTCGCCCTGGCGTGCGGCCTGTTCGCACAGGGCCTCGTCCTGCATCACGTCGAGCACGGCCAGTGCGGCCCGGCATACCAGCGGGTTGCCGCCGAACGTGGTCCCGTGCATGCCGGGGCTGAACAGGTCCCGGGCGGCGCCGGCGACTAGATTGGCACCGATCGGGATGCCATTGCCCAGACCCTTGGCCAGGCTGATCACGTCCGGGGTGACGGCCTCGTGCTGGAACGCAAACCAGTGGCCGGTCCGGCCGATGCCGGCCTGGATCTCGTCCAGCATCAGCAGCCAGCCGGTGCGGTCGCACAGTTCGCGCAGGCGCCGCAGGTAGCCGGGGGGCGGGACATGAATCCCGCCTTCGCCGGTGACCGGCTCGACCAGAATGGCGACCACGTCAGGGTCGGTTGCCAGCGCCTCGACCGCATCGGCGTCCCCGTGCGCTACGTGCACGAAGCCGGAGACCAGGGGTTCGAAGCCGGCCCGGACCTTTGCGTTGCCGGTGGCCGACAGAGTCGCCATGGTGCGGCCATGGAAGCTGCCCTCCATCACCACGATTTTGGGCTCGGCGACGCCGCGGGCGCGGCCATGCAGGCGGGCGAGCTTGATCGCCGCTTCATTGGCCTCTGCGCCGGAATTGCAGAAGAAGGCGCGGTCCATGCCGGACAGCGCGCACAGGCGCCGCGCCAGCTGTTCCTGCAGCGGGATGCGATAGAGGTTCGAGGTGTGTACCAGGGTGCTGGCCTGGTCGCAGACGGCCTGGGCCACCTTGGGGTGGGCATGCCCGAGGCCACACACCGCGATCCCCGACAGCGCGTCGAGATAGCGCTTGCCGTCGGTATCCCACAGCCAGGCGCCTTCGCCGCGCTCGAAGGCAACGGGCAGGCGCTTGTAGGTGTTCTGCAGGGCGTCGCTCATGGGGTTCTCCGAAACCAAAGAGCCGGCGGAGGGCCGCCGGCTCGATGAAAGGCGCGGCCGCGCCATGCGGCCAAAGGCGCCAAGTATATCGCCGCTTGGGGCGTTACTTCATCTGCTGGGCAACGAAGTCCCAGTTCACCACGGCCCAGAAGTTCTCGAGGTACTTCGGGCGGGCATTGCGGTAATCGATGTAGTAGGCGTGTTCCCAGACATCGCAGGTCAGCAGCGGGGTCTTGCCATCACGCATCGGATTCGCGGCGTTGGAGGTATTCACGATCTCCAGCGAGCCGTCGCCGTTCTGCACCAGCCAGGTCCAGCCGGAACCGAAGTTGGCGACCGCGGAGTCGTTGAACTTTTCCTTGAAGGCATCGAACGAACCGAAGGCGCTGTTGATCGCGTCGGCCAGCTTGCCGGACGGCTCGCCGCCGGCGTCCGGACCCATGCAGTTGAAGTAGAAGGTATGGTTCCAGACCTGGGCGCCATTGTTGAAGATGCCGCCGGCCGGGGCCTTCTTGACGATGTCTTCCAGCGTGGCGTTTTCGAACTCGGAGCCCGGCAGCAGGCCGTTCAGCTTGGTCACGTAGGTCGCGTGGTGCTTGTCGTGATGGAATTCCAGCGTCTCGGCGGAGATGTGCGGCTCCAGCGCGTTCTTGGCATAGGGCAGTTCGGGCAGTTCGTAGGCCATGAAAGACTCCTTGATTCGTGTCGTGAGAAACTGGATGAACGGTGCCCCGGGCGGGGACCGTCCTGTAACGCGTCAACGATAGTCACGTTGCCCGGGTGATGCAATTCCCGATAATGAGGGTTGGTTTTAAGGAAGCGCGGATTTTCCGCGTTGCCTTATCAACAGGCCCCTCCTGAACACAGAGGCCCATGGCGGACAGCGACGACACGTCACGGCAACCCGAAACTGCGGCCCCGGCACCCGCTCCGGTGAACTGGCGCGGGCGCATCGGCCTGATGCTCGGCCCGGCGATCTTCGGGCTGTTCCTGGTGATACCGGCACCGGCGGCATTCGAGCCGGCGGCCTGGTGGGTGCTGGGGCTGACCCTGTTCATGGCGACCTGGTGGATCAGCGAGGCGTTGCCGCTGCCGGTCACGGCGCTTTTGCCGATTGCACTGCTGCCGCTGCTGGGTGTGGTTCCGATGGACGAGGCGACCGCACCCTACGCCAACCCGATCATCTTCCTGTTCATGGGCGGCTTCGCGATTGCGCTGGCGGTGCAGCGATGGAATCTGCATCGGCGCATGGCGCTGGCGATCCTCGTGCGTTCGGGGGATCACCTGCACATGCTGGTCGGGGCGTTCATGCTGGCGACGGCGGGGCTTTCGATGTGGGTCAGCAACACCGCGACGGCGGCCCTGATGCTGCCGATTGCGCTGTCGGTGCTGGCCCTGATCGAGAAAGGCGCGCAACCGAGCGGGCAGGGGGCAGGTGCCGATGCGCGGCGACCCGCGCTGGCCCTGCTGCTGGGGATTGCATTCGCCGCGAACATCGGCGGCATGGCGACGATTATCGGCTCGCCCCCGAATGCGCTGACCGCCGCCTACCTGGCGGACCGGCACGCCATCGAGATCGGTTTCGTGCAGTGGATGCTGCTGGGCCTGCCCCTGGCCGCGACGCTGCTGGCGCTGGCCTGGTGGCTGCTGACGCGCTGGGTCTTTCCCGTCCATCGGGTGCGCCTCAATGGCCTGGCCTCGCTGCTGGACGAGCAGCGTGCCGAGGTGGGGGCCTGGTCGGTCGCGGAGAAACGGGTGGCGGGGGTGTTCGCGCTGGTCGCCCTGCTGTGGTTGTCGCGCCCATTGCTGGATGACTGGCTGCCGCTGGAGCTGACCGACGCCGGTATCGCGATACTCGGGGCGGGCCTGCTGTTTCTGCTGCCTTCGGGCTCGCGCGAGCAGCGCGCGCTGCTGGCCTGGGACAATACCCGGGAGCTGCCCTGGGGCGTGCTGCTGCTGGTCGGCGGCGGTCTGAGCCTGGGGGCGGCGATCGAGTCCAGTGGCCTGGCGGAGCTCGCGGCCGATGCCCTGATCGCGGCGCAGGCCTGGCCGTTGATCCTGGTAATGGGCGGGGTGGTCGTGGTCACCATGGCGCTCTCCCACGTGACCAGCAATACCGCCACCGCGGCCACCCTGCTGCCCCTGGTGGCGGCGCTGGCGATGCGCATGGAGATTCCCGTGCTGTTGCTGGCCCTGCCGGTGGCCTTCGCGGCCTCGGTGGCCTTCATGCTGCCGGTGGCTACGCCGCCCAATGCCATTGTGTTCGCGAGCAACCGCCTGCGCGTGGTCGACATGATCCGCGGTGGTGCACCGCTGTCGCTGGTGGCGATCCTGCTGGTCAGCCTCGCGGTGTATTTCCTCGCCGAACGCCTCGTACTTGCCTGACGGGCCGTCCCGTCTCTGTGCCGGCCCCGTTCCGCGTTGGCCTTGCGGGCTACCGGTTTGCACCCTGTGTCGGTAGAATCCCGCGCCCTTCGGCGCTCGTCAGCGTCTACAGTTATCGGTAGAGCCAGCGATGGTGGGCAGTGTGGGATGGTTTCGCTCAAGTCCCCGCGACCGCAGCCGTTAAACAGCCTGTAACCCGGCGACCCCGTGCATGCCGGAAAACGAGATCGCAGGGACTGAGGGAGCCCACACATGTTCGACAACATCCGAATCGGTATCCGGCTGATGGCCGGCATTATCCTGCTGGTCGTGCTGGCGGTGGTCGTCACGCTGGTCGTGGTGGTCCAGAGCCTGGGGACCATGGGGGAACGCGCGGAACAACGCGAGATGAACGATCTGGCGGAGCAGCTGATCGGTCGTCTGGATCAGGAGGCGGCGCGCGCCACTTCGATGGCCGAGACCGTGGCGCGGATACCGGACGTGGAAGCCGCGCTGGCGGCCGGGGATCGGGACCGGCTCGCCGAGCTGACGGTGCCGACGTTCGATGCCCTGCGCGAGCGCTACGGGGCGGAGCAGTACCAGTTCCATACCCCGCCGGCGACCTCCTTCCTGCGGGTGCATCGACCGGATCGCTACGGCGATGACCTCTCCGGTTTCCGCCAGACGGTGGTCGAGACCAATGCCTCCCGCGCGCCGGTGTCGGGGCTCGAGGAAGGCGTGGCCGGCCTCGGGATCCGCGGCGTTGCGCCGATCGCGCACCAGGGCGAGCACGTCGGGTCGGTGGAGTTCGGCCTGTCCTTTGGCGATTCCTTCTTCGAGGATTTCACGGCCGATACCGAGGCGCCGGTGGCGCTGTATCTGCGCAGTGACGGCCGCTTCAGCCGCTTTGGCGGGACCATCGACGGGGATTCGAGCTTCAGCGAGGCCGAGATGCGCCGGGTGCTGGATGGCGACGAGATCGTGCGCCAGGTCCGTTACAACGGCACGCCGATGGCTGTGATCGGGCGTCCGGTGCGGGACTTCTCGGGTGACGCGGTCGGCGTGCTCGAGCTGATGGTGGATCGTTCCGCCTACGTGGCGATGACGCGCAATGCCACCGGTACGGTGGTCGCTGTCGGCACGGCGGTGGTCCTGCTCGGCGCGCTGATGGCCTGGCTGCTCACGCGCAGCATCGTGCGGCCGCTGTGCCAGACCGTGGTGCGCTTGAACGACATCGCCAGTGGCGAGGGCGATCTGACGCGCAAGCTCGAGGTTTCCGGGCGCAACGAGCTGGGCGAACTGTCGGAGGCCTTCAATGCCTTCGTCGAAAAGATCCGGGCACTGATCCAGCAGGTCGCAGCTGGCTCCGATCAGGTCGCGGCCGCCGCGAACGAGCTCTCCGCGACCAGCGAGGAGACCAACGAACAGGTGCGGCGACAGAAGGCCGAGACCGACCAGGTGGCCACTGCGATGAACGAGATGACCGCCACGGTGCAGGAAGTGGCGCGCAATGCGGCGGATGCCGCCGCGGCGGCCCAAAGCACCGATCAGGACGCCAATGCCGGGCAGCAGGTGGTGCAGAAGACGGTCAATGCGATCAATGGCCTGTCCGCGCAGGTGGATAGCGCGGCGGAGGTGGTCGGGCGCCTGTCCCAGGATGCCGAGGAGATCAACAAGGTCCTCGAGGTGATTGGCGGCATCGCCGACCAGACCAACCTGCTCGCGCTGAACGCGGCGATCGAGGCGGCACGGGCCGGAGAACAGGGGCGCGGTTTCGCGGTGGTGGCCGACGAGGTGCGTACCCTGGCCAGCCGCACGCAGGATTCCACCCACGAGATCCAGCAGATGATCGAGCGCGTGCAGAGCGGCACGCGCGAGGCGGTGCGGGCGATGGAGGATGGTCGTGCCAAGGCCCACGAAAGCGTGGAGCAGGTGAATCTGGCCGGCGAGTCGCTGGTTGCGATCACCCAGTCGGTCACGCGCATCAGCGACATGAACACCCAGATCGCCAGTGCGGCCGAGGAGCAGTCCACCGTGGCCGAGGAGATCAACCGCAACGTGGCCAACATCACTGAGGTGCTGGATCAGACCGCGTCCGGCTCCGAGCAGATCCGCAACGCCGCCGAGGAACTGTCCAAGCTGGCCTCGGAGCAGCAGGAGCGCGTGGGCCAGTTCAAGGTCTGATCACGACGCGCGGCTTCGTTCGGGATAACGGCCGGGGCCAAGCTCAAAAGCGGCTCACAGGAAGTCGGGAAGACAGGAAGGATTTCGCCGGGATGCGACGTCAGCCCCGGGATGGCCGGACCACGGCCTCGTCCCAACAACCAAAATCTTCCCGCCTTCCAATCTTCCTGTGAATCGCCCTGGCTTTTGACCTGGTCCTTCTGCCCGAGCTTCCTGGGGAACGCAGGAGGTTAGTGCGCGGGAAAGAGCCGCTCGCCGTTTTCGAAGGCGATGGCGCGGGCGATGTCTTCGGGTAGCTGTCGCAGCCAGGCGCGGGTCTCGTCCTTCAGTTGGGTGTACTGCTGCCAGCGATGGGCGGTGAAGGTATCCACGCCGATCAGGAAGCGGTCGGGGTGGTCCAGGAACAGTTCGAACCAGTCATCGTCGATCGTGCCGCCAGGATTGATGCGCGGGTTGCGCATGGAGAGATCCATGTGCATGCGCGGATGCCGCTCGAGGTAGTCGCGCACCAGTGGCGGGTAGGCATAGCTGCCGGCGTGGGCCCAGAGGATGCGCACCTCCGGATGGGTCGCGTAGGCGTGGTCGATGACCGCCGGGTCGCCGTGGATCATCACGGTCAGGTCCCGCGCAACGGCCAGGTCCAGCAGCTGTTCAAAGCCCGGGGCAAAACGGTCATCCGCCAGGATGTGAAATTCTCCTAGCCCCTGCCAGCGGATTTCGGACGCATCCAGCATCGTGGCGATGCGTTCGCCCAGGTCCTCGACGTGCATCCAGTCCATCTTGCGGCCCAGGCGTTGGGAAACCTCCAGGAACGGCACCAGGCGTGTATCCGTGCCGGCCTGCAGGCGCCGGATCAGCGCCGGGTCCGGGGTCATCACAATCGCGGAGCGGACCTCGTTGGAGGCCAGGGTGCGGGCCACGTCGGTGATGCCGAAGGTCTCGATCACCGCCGGGCGGTAATGCAGGTGGGCATCGAAGATCGGTGTGGTGGCGCTGGCCGCTGTGAACGGCAGTGCGAGAACCAGGCCAATTGCGGCAATCGCGGGACGCAGGCGTGTCTGCATGGGGGGGGCGGATCTGCGGTCGTCAGGAGCGCGGCGCGCTGTCGGGCGCGGCGGCGGTTTCCGGTTGTTCCGGGTCGAAGCGGTTGCGCAGGTAGCGGATGATGACATCGGACTCGTACAGCCAGCGCACCGAGCCGTCGTCCTCTTCCACCCGCAGGCAGGGCACCTGGAGGCGGCCACCCTCGTTCTGCAGCTCCTCACGCCAGGGACCGGCGGCCTGGGCGTTGCGCAGTTCGATATCCAGCGACAGGCGCTGCATCGCGCGCCGGGCCTTGATGCAGAACGGACAGGCCGGGAAGTGGTAAAGCGCCAGGGCCCGCGTCTGCTCGTCCACGCGCGCCTGTTCGGCCGGGTCGCGTTCGATCCCGCGCGGTCGTGAGACGCGCTCCCCGATCAGCATGAACGGGGTGAGGATCAGGCGTACGCCACGGAAAAAGGTTCGGATCAGGAATCGCATGGCGAGAGCATGCCACAGGAGCCCGCAGCCGTTACAGCATCCCGACGGCCGGAGTGTTAGTCATGTGCTGTGGATGGCTGTTTGAAGGCACGCAGAAGGGGCAGGTCAAGGTCAAGGGGATTCACAGGAAGTCGGGAAGACAGGAAGGGGGCTTGGTGGGGTAGAGGAACGGCCAGGCTTGCCGGGGGGGTGATGTGAAGGCAGTGGCTGAGTAGTCGCGGGCGGGGGCTTCGCGGGCAAACCCGCTCCCACAGGGGGCTTGCCCGGTGTGCCGCACGGATCGCAAGTCCGGCGATTTCTGGCCAATCCATTCTTCGTGTCTTCCAGCCTTCCTGTTCAGCGCCCTTGACCGGGCCCTTCTGCGTGCGCTTTGTGTTGAAACGACCTGTGCGACGGGAGGTCAGGGGGTGCCGAAGTCGAACTGCCAGGGGTCCTGGTCGGGGGCGTCGAGCAGGGAGGGGCGCAGGCGAATCACCTCGTAGCCGCGGCTGCGGTAGTCGTCGAGGCGGTCGGGCGCGTTGGCGGTGACCTCGACAAAGCCGGCGAAGGCGTCCGGCTCGATGCCGCGCCATTCGGCGAAGGTGCCGCAGACCTCGACGTTCACGCCTTCATCGCGGACCAGGGCTTCCACATCGCGATGCAGCCCCGGGTGCGTGGACGTCTCGCCACGGGCCAGGCTGAACTGCTCGGCACCATGGCTGACCACGGCGATCGGAAAGTCCGGATCGCGTTCGCGCAGCTGGGCGATGTTCGCGCGAATCTCGGGCAGGAGCGCGGACAGTGCCGCGCGGTCGTTCTCGATCAGTTCGAAGACAACACCCGTGGGGAGCTCGTCGCGCTGCAGCAGCTGCACGATGGCGTCCGAGGCGGCCTCCTCGGGTACGGGCTCGGGTGCGCTCATGGGCGCATCGAGCGGGTGGCCCGCCAGTACCGGGGCGGACGCCAGCAGTGCGAGCAGATACAGCAGCACACAGGTGCTGCGGCGGTTCGAATTCGCAGTGAAGCGGGGTCGGGTGCTCGTCATCCTCCCATTCAAGCGGGCTGCGGCCGGCGACGCAACCGGCTGTATCCGGCCGTTGCCGGGGGAGCGGTCAGTGGCGGTCCCCGGTGGCCTGTTCGGCCATCTGTTCGTAGCTGGTGTGGCGCACGTCCTTGCCCTTGACGAAGTAGACGACGTATTCGCAGATGTTGCGGGCGCGATCGCCGATCCGTTCCAGGGAGCGGGTGGCCCAGACGATATCCATCAGGCGTGGCACCGAATCGGGTACGGCGGTCATCTGCTTCATCAGCTTGTGGGTGATGGTCTCGTACAGGCTGTCGATCTGAATATCCAGCTGCGCCACCCGGACCGCCTGATCGACATCCATGCGGGCAAAGGCGTCCAGTGCGCCGCGGGTCATCTCGCGGGCGTGTTCGCCCATGCTGGCGATATCCGCCATCGGCGCGCTATTGCGGTCCTCGTCCAGCAGGTGCAGGCCCATGCGGCCGACCCGCTCGGCCTCGTCGCCCATGCGCTCCAGGTCGGTGATGGTCTTGATCACCGCGATCACCAGGCGCAGGTCGGAGGCGGTGGGCTGGCGCCGGGCGAGGATGTGGGTGCATTCCTCGTCGATCTCGACTTCCTTGGCGTTGACCTGATAGTCCGAGGTCATCACCTTTTCGGCGAGTTCGACATCCCCCTCCACCATGGCGTGTACGGCATCGGCAAGCTGCTGTTCGACCAGGCCGCCCATGGCCATCACCTGCTTGATGATGTCCTCGAGCTCCGCATTGAACTGCTGCGAGATGTGCTGCTTGAAGAAGGTCTTGTCCATTTTGTGCGCCCTCAGCCGAAGCGGCCGGTGATGTAGTCCTCGGTCTGCTTCTTGGCAGGCGAGGTGAACAGGGTGTCGGTGTCGGCGTACTCGATCAGCTCGCCCATGTACATGAAGGCGGTGTAGTCGGACACGCGCGCGGCCTGCTGCATGTTGTGGGTGACGATGACCAGCGTGTAGTCCTTCTTCAGCTCGATCATCAGCTCCTCGATCTTCAGCGTGGCCAGCGGGTCCAGCGCGGAGCAGGGCTCGTCCAGCAGCAGGACCTCGGGGTCGATCGCGATCGCGCGGGCGATCACCAGGCGCTGCTGCTGACCGCCGGACAGGCCGAAGGCGTTCTCGTGCAGGCGGTCTTTCACCTCGTCCCACAGCGCGGCACGCTTGAGCGACTTCTCGACCACCTCGTTCAGGCGCCGGCGGTTGTTCACGCCCTGCAGACGCAGGCCGTAGGCGACGTTCTCGTAGATCGACTTCGGGAACGGATTCGGTTTCTGGAACACCATGCCGACGCGGCGGCGCAGCTCCGGCACGTCCACGGCCTTGGCGTAGATGTCTTCGCCGTCCAGCCGGATCGTGCCTTCGATGCGGGCGGCATCGATCAGGTCGTTCATGCGATTGAAGCAGCGCAGGAAGGTCGACTTGCCGCAGCCCGAGGGCCCGATGAACGCAGTGATGCGGTTTTTCGGGATGCGGATATCGAGGCCCTTCAGGGCCTGGTCCTCGCCGTAGAACAGTTTCAGGCCTTCGGCGGTCAGGCAGATGTCCTCGCGATCCAGGCTCAGACCACGGTGGGCCTGCGTATTCTGGGCCACGTTGACGCTGTGGGTCTGGGAATCACTCATCTCGGGTACTCCATGGGGAACAGGGTTCGACGCATCAGTCGCTGTCGGCGCGGTACTTCTCGCGCAGGTAGTTGCGGATCGAGATCGCGGTCAGGTTGAGTACGATGATCAGCAGCACCAGCACCAGGGCGGTGGCGTAGACCAACGGGCGCCCGGCCTCGACGTTCGGACTCTGGAAGCCGACGTCGAAGATATGGAAGCCCAGGTGCATGAACGCGCGGTCCAGGTGCAGATAGGGGAAGTTGCCGTCCAGCGGCAGGGTCGGGGCCAGCTTGACCACTCCCACCAGCATCAACGGGGCCACTTCGCCGGCGGCCCGGGCCACGGCCAGGATCAGCCCGGTCATCATCGCCGGGGCCGACAGCGGCACGATCAGGCGCCACAGGGTCTCGGCCTTGGTCGCGCCCAGTGCCAGCGAGCCGTGGCGGATGCTGGCGCCGATCCGGGTGAGGCCTTCCTCGGTGGAGACGATCACCACCGGCAGCGTCAGCAGCGCGAGTGTGAGCGAGGCCCAGATGATCGCGGGCGAGCCGAAGGTCGGCGAGGGCAGGGCATCGCGGAAGAAGATCTGGTCGATGTTGCCGCCGATCAGGTACACGAAGAAGCCGAGGCCGAACACCCCGAACACGATCGACGGCACCCCGGCGAGGTTGTTCACCGAGATACGGATGGTGCGCACCAGCGGGCCCTGCTTCGCGTATTCGCGCAGGTAGATCGCGGCGAGCACGCCGAACGGGGTGACGACGATGGACATCAGGATGACCATCAGCACGGTGCCGAAGATCGCCGGCAGGATGCCGCCCTCGGTGTTCGCCTCGCGCGGGTAGCCGGTCATGAAGTCCCAGAAGGCGACCACATAGTGGCGCAGCTTGGCCGGAACGCTCATGTCGTTCGGCCACCAGGCATTCACGATGCGTGACAGCGGGATGGTCGAGTGCTCGCCGTCGGCGGTCTCCAGCACGATCGCAAAGCGGGCCAGTTCTTCGCGCAGGGCGTTGCGTTCGGCCTCGAGTTCGGCGTAACGGGCGTCGAGTCCCTCGCGTTCGGCTTCCAGTTCTTCCTGGCGCCGGCCGCGTTCCTCCAGCGACAGCTCTTCGGCCCGCTCCACGCCGCGCTGGGCGATGCGCAGCCGCTCCAGATCGAAGTTCACCCGGCCGATCTCGATGCGCTCGATACGCTGGATCTGCTGGACCAGTTCGCGGGTCTGCGGCATGCGTTCCTCGAACGCGGTGCGCGCCTCGGCCCCCTCGGCGACGGTCTCGCCGTCCTCCTGATACTCGCGGATATAGCCGAAGAAATCGCCCCACTGCAGGCGCTCCAGCACCACTGCGTCGCGCGGGCGATCCCACTCGGACATGAAGTCGTCCAGGTACCACTGGAAGTCGCGGCTGTCGAGGTCACGGTTGCCGCGCTTGATCAGGTGGCGGACCACGATGTCCTGGCCTTCCGGCACGGTAAAGCCGGCGTCGCGCATGGCTTGGGCGGTCATCGTCTCGGACCGCTGCAGCTCGCCCATGATGCGCCGGGGCTCGGCGTCCTGCTCCGTCTGGTATTCGAACTCGATGACCTTGGAGGGCCAGAAGAAGGACAGGCCGTTCACGGCGATCATCAGGATCAGGCCGAAGACCATCACCAGCGAGGCAGCGACCGCTCCGGCATTCAGCCAGATCCACGGGGTGCCGGATTTGAACCAACGATTCATCGGGTATGCCTCAAAGGGAGCTGTATTTCTGGCGCAGGCGCTGGCGCACGATCTCGGCGACCGTGTTCACTGCAAAGGTCAGCGCGAACAGGACCAGGGCGGCCAGGAACAGGATGCGGAAGTGACTGCTGCCAACCGCGGCCTCCGGCATCTCCACCGCGATGTTCGCGGAGAGGGTGCGCATGCCCTCGAAGATGTTGAAGTTGACCACCGGCGAGTTGCCGGTCGCCATCAGCACGATCATGGTCTCGCCCACCGCGCGGCCGAAGCCGATCATCACCGCCGAGAAGATCCCGGGGCTGGCGGTCAGCAGCACCACGCGCAACACCGTCTGCCAGGGGGTGGCGCCCAGTGCCAGCGAGCCTTGGGTCAGGTGCTTGGGCACGTTGAACACCGCGTCCTCGGAGATCGAGTAGATGGTCGGGATGACCGCGAAGCCCATCGCGATGCCGATCACGAGCGCGTTGCGCTGGTCGTAGGTGATGCCCTGATCGGTCAGCCACTGGCGGGCATCGCCACCGAACATCCAGACCTCGATCAGCGGGCTCATGGAAACGGAGAACCAGCCGATGACCAGAATCACCGGGATCAGGATCGCGGCCTCCCAGCCGGCGGGCACGAGGTTGCGCAGGTTCTCCGGCAACACGCGGGTCCACAGGAATGCGGCGACCAGCATTCCCAGTGGTATCAGGATCAGGATGCTGGCGACAGCCGGCAGATTGGCCTCGATGAACGGGGCCAGCCACAGCCCGGCGAGAAAGCCGAGGATGACCGTCGGCAGCGCCTCCATCAGCTCGATCGAGGGCTTGGTGATGCTGCGCATGCGCCGCGACATGAAATAGGCGCTGTAGATCGCCCCCATGATGGCCAGCGGGGTGGCGAACAGCATCGCGTAGAACGCGGCCTTGATGGTGCCGATGGTCAGCGGCACCAGCGAGAATTTCGGCTCGAACTCGTCCGTGGCCGAGGACGACTGCCAGACGTAGTCACCCCCGGATCGGCCCTCGTACCAGACCTTCTGCCACAGCACGTGGAAGGAGACCTCCGGGTGCCGGTTGGACAGGTCCTGCAGGTGCCAGGTCTCGTGGTCGTCGATGCCGATCAGCAGGCGGTTGCGCGGGTCGACATACACCCGATGCAGCGGCTGGTCGGTGATCTGGCGCTCGATCAGGGTCCTTTGCGAGGTGGAGTAGTGGATCTTGACCTCGCCGCGGTCGTCGGCGGTCAGGAAGCCCTTGCGGATGTACTCCGGCTGGGTGTTGCGAATCGGGCCGGCATGCGACGGGAAATCGCGCACCCGGGTGATGCGATTCACGTTGTCGTCGTCGCGCACCAGCATGTACTGCGCGACCGTGCCGTCGGAGCCTCCGACGATGATGGAGACCGTGCCCAGCAGGTATTCCAGCGAGGTGACCTCGGCCGCATCGCCGCGGATCACGCGCTTGCTGTCGACCAGGCTGGCGCGTGCCGGGTTGTTGATGTCGAAGAAGTGCAGCTGGCCCTGATCGTCACCGACCAGCATGTGGCGGCCGGTGATGTCCAGCAGGATGCGGGTGGGCGTGGCGCCATCCGGGAGCGAGGGGAGGTCAAAGGCCGAGCGCCGGACCTCGGTCTCGCCGGTCATCATCGAAGTGCGCTCCTCGAAGCGCACTAGCTTCAGCTCGCCGTCCTCGGTGGCGGCGGCTATACGGATGCCACTGGAGCCGCGTTGCACCCCGACGACCGAGATGGCGCGGCCGGCATCATCGACGTCCAGCAGGGCCGAGTCCTCGTCGCCCAGCGGATACACCAGGCCCGGGTCGTACAGGCGACCCTCGGGGCTGAAACGTTCGTTGTATTCGTACTGAATGGCCAGCACCTGGCCGTTGTCGAGGCCGGCGGCCACCAGGCGCGTGCGCGGCTCGGCGGCGCTGAAACTCGTGACCTGTACATCCTCCGGGATCGGCAGCGCCTCTTCCTTGACGATTTCGCCACTGTAGGGGCGGAAGAACAGGGCGCGGCGGTCCTCGGTCAGGCGCACCGCCATCTCGCGGTGGCGGTTCACGGCGAGATGGATGGTGCGGGTGTCGGCGCCGCCTGGGGCCGCGTATTCGGTGCGCGGCTCCAGTGTGGCCCCCTGGAACATGGGCAGCGTTTCGCTGGCCAGGTATACGAACATCAGAGTGAGTGCGCCGATCACGGCCACACCGAAAAAGCCGATGGTGTAGCGGGCGGTGTGATCCTTGGCGCGGCGCCAGCGCTGGAAGCGACCGAGGGTCGTGGTTGCGGTAAGGCTGGACATTCAGGGTCCCCTGATGCGGCAGGTATAGGGTGAAACTGAGGGGAATGCTACGGGTGCTTCGTGACAAAAACGTGACAGCCATATGACGGACGATTGAACGCTGGATGGCAGGTTGTGGTGCCTGGGCGCATGCAACGGGCACAAAAAAACCGGGCCCCGCGAGGGGCCCGGTTCAGACCATCCGAAGATGGCCGGCGTGGGACCTGGGATTATTCCAGGCCGAGGTTCTTGCGCTCGCGCTCGGCCACGGAGGCGGGCAGCGGGATGAACCCGTCACGCACCACGACTTCCTGGCCTTCCTTCGACAGCACCATCTTCAGGAACTCGGCCGCACGCGGGGTCAGGCCGTCTTCCGGGTGCTTGTTCACCATCACGTAGAGGAAGCGGGCCAGCGGGTAGTCACCGGTGGAGGCATTGTCGGCGTTGGGCTCGAAGTACTCGCCCTCGTTCTGGCCCAGCGGGATGGCGCGCACGCCGGAGGTCATGTAGCCGATGCCGGAGTAGCCGATGCCGTTCAGGGACTCGGACACACCCTGGACCACCGAGGCGGAACCGGGCTGTTCGTTGACCGAATCCTTGAAGTCACCGTCGCACAGGGCGTGCTGGCGGAAGAAGCCATAGGTGCCGGAGACCGCGTTACGGCTGTAGATCGTAATGTCGCGGTTGTCCCAGGCGCCGTCCAGGCCGACCTGGCCCCAGCGGGTGATGTCCTCGGCGCCACCGCAGCGGCGGGTGGAGGAGAAGATCGCGTCGGTCTGCTCGAGGGTCAGGCCCTCGATCGGGTTGTCGCGGTTCACGTACACGGCGATGGTGTCGATCGCGACCGGAACGGCGGTCATCTCGTAGCCGTGGCGCTGTTCGAACTCGGCGTGCTCGCTGTCACGCGGCATGCGCGACATCGGGCCGAAGTCGGCGGTGCCTTCGGTCAGGGCCGGCGGCGCGGTGGAGGTGCCGGCACCCTGGATCTGGACGTTGACGTTCGGGTAGAAGTTCTGGAACTCCTCGGCCCACAGCGTCATCAGGTTGTTCAGGGTGTCGGAGCCGATGCTCGACAGGTTGCCGGAGATACCGGAGACCGACTGGTAGGCCGGGATGTTGGGATCGACATCGGCCATCGCCGGGGTGATGGCGAGGGCGGCGGCCGCGGCGGCGGTGAGAATGGTGCGCTTGAACAGCATGGGTGTACTCCCTGGTGCTTGCTTTGAGGTGTGCTCGGGGCCATTGAGCTGGCTCCTTGGAGCGGAATTATCGGGAGCCACGCTTGCAGTTCCGTGACGCCCGCATGACAGCGGCGTGACATGTGACAGGGCGTGCGAGGGCTTCGGCGATAGTGTTGCGGGGTAGCCGGGGCGGGCGCGGGGACGTGCGTCCGCCAGGCAGGGGGTTATTCCACGGTCGCGGGGGGTGCCTCGACCGGTCGGGTACGGCCGAGGGGGAACAGGCAGGTGAAGCGGCTGCCGCGACCGACCTCGCTCTCGATGGACAGGTGACCGTCGTGGCGGGCGAGCACGTGCTTGACGATGGCCAGGCCAAGCCCGGTGCCGCCGCGCGACTGGGTGCGCCCCGCATCCACCCGGTAGAAGCGTTCCGTCAGGCGGCTCAGGTGGTGGCTGGCAATGCCGGGCCCGGTATCCTCGACACTCAGGCGGGCGCCGTCGGCATCGGCCTGCCAGCGCAGGGTCACGCGGGTCCCGCCGGGGGTGTATTTCACTGCGTTGAAGAGCAGGTTGGCGCAGGCCGAGCGCAGCTCGTTCGGGTTGCCCAGGAATTCCAGGGCGGGGTCGGCATCCAGCACGAACTGGTGCCCCTCGGTACCGGAGAGAACGCGCGCCTCCTCGGTCAGCTTCTGGAGCATGGGGAACGGGTTGAACCAGTCCTGGGGGCCGGTGGTTTCGCCGGTCTCCAGGCGCGACAGCAGCAGCAGGTCGTCCACCAGCAGTTTCATGCGTTCGGACTGTTCGCGCAGCATCTGTACGGAGCGCGCCAGCTCGGGCTGCTCCTGCAGTTCCTCCTCCAGGGTCTCGGTGACGCCGTAGAGCACGGTCAGGGGAGTGCGCAGTTCGTGCGAGACGTTGGCGATGAAGTCGCGCCGCATGACCTCCAGGCGGTGCAGGTGGGTGGTGTCGCGGGCCAGCAGCAGGTACTGGGCATCCCCGTACGGCAGCATGCGCAGCTCGAGCTGGCGTTCGTCGTCCAGTGGCGAGGGCACGGTCACGCGCGCCAGGGATTCGCGGGCGCGTTCCATGAACTGCAGGAACTCCGGGTGGCGCAGCAGATGGGTGATGCGCTGGCCCTCGTCGCGCGGCCAGTCGAGCCCGAGCAGCTGGCAGGCCATGGTGTTGACCCATTCGATACGCAGGTCGTCATTGAGCACGACAACGGCATCGGGCATGGCGCGGGCGGAATCGCGGTAGCGTTCCAGGAGCTGGCGCAGCCGGTGCACGCGATGTTCGTGGCGTTTGCGGCGGCGATAGAGCTGGTCGAAGATCACGCCCCAGAGGCCGCGCACATCCGGCGGTTCCGCGCGCCCGCCCCGCCGCAGCCAGGTCTCCAGCCACAGCAGGTTGGCGATGTTCCAGGCCAGTGCGGCCCCCAGCAGGAACGCCACCGTCGGCCAGAACTGGCCGGTGGCCCAGCCGAGCGCAAGGATCGGCAGCGCGATCAGCAGGCTGGTAATGAGGATGTCGGGCCAGGTGTTGCGGGGCTGCACGGGGACCGCCGGGATTCAGGGAGTCAGCACGGAGTGTACAAACATCGGCCGGCGTTTACGGCATCCGCGAGAATCGGTACCCCGAGCCGCGCACGGTCTGTACCAGGTGGTCGTGGCCGGTATCGGCCAGCGCCTTGCGCAGACGGCGGATGTGCACGTCCACGGTGCGTTCCTCCACGTACACGTTCGTGCCCCAGACCTTGTCCAGCAACTGGCCGCGACTGAACACGCGGTCCTGGTGGGTCATGAAGAAATGCAGCAGGTTGTATTCGGTCGGCCCCATGCTGATGGCCTGGCCGTTCCCGGAGATGCGGTGGGATACCGGGTCCAGACGCAGGCCCTCGATCTCGATCGGCTCCTCGCTGGTGGTCGGGGAGGTGCGCCGCAGCACCGCCTTCATGCGCGCCACCAGTTCGCGGGGCGAAAACGGCTTGGTCACGTAGTCGTCGGCGCCCACGTCCAGTCCACGGATGCGGTCTTCCTCCTCGCCGCGGGCCGTCAGCATGATCAGCGGGATGTCCTTGGTCACGGGGCTTGTCTTCAGGGTGCGCGCCCAGTCGATGCCGCTGATGTCGGGCAGCATCCAGTCCAGCAGGATCAGGTCCGGCGGGTCTTCCAGCAGCAGGGATTTCGCGGTGCGCACGTCGCCGGCCTCGCGCAGCTCGTAGCCGGCCTTCTGGAACGGCAGCTGCAGCATCTCGCGGATCGCGGCGTCGTCTTCCACCAGCAGTATTCGAGTGGCCATGGCCCTGTCTCGTGATTGCCCGGAAGGCATTAGATAACAGCCATGTTACAGCCATGTGAACACCATTCGCGCGGCCGTTGGGTCAGGTCCGGCGCGTGCTTCCCGGTATTTCCGCTCAGGAGGCGCGGGTACGGGCGCCGTTCGCGTCGAGGACGAAGCGCTCGTCGCCATGCAGGAAGATCATGCCGGTGTGATGGGGGGAACGTGCGAGCTGCTGACGGATGGCCTGTTCGTGCCCCGGTTTGAGGTGGGTGATGGCAATCCTGGGGCGATGTTCCAGCAACGCGAGATCCTCGCGCAGGTTCTGCGGCGTGTAGTGCTTGGCCAGGTCGGCCATGCCTTCCATCTCGTCCGGCAGGCCGGTCTCGATCATCAGCAGGTCGAGGTTGGGCAGCGCATTCAGGGCCGGCCACAGACGGCGCGAGGAGGTGGTATCGCCGCTGAAGGCGAATGCCGCGCCGTCGTGGCTGCTGACGCAATAGCCCACGGCCGGCACCGTGTGCCGGGCGGGCAGGACGCGCAGCTCGCGGTGATCCAGATGGATGGTCTGGTCCGGCTGCACCGATGCCAGCCGGACCAGGGGCTGATCGGGGCGTGGCAGGCGGGTGAAGTCCGGCCAGATCACCCAGTTGAAGACGTGATCGCAAAGGGCCTTCAGGGTCGCGGGGAGGCCGTGGACATGAATGGGCGCCGCGTCCGGGTGGTAGACCATGTCCGCCAGCATTGGCAGGAAGGCAATGTGATCCAGGTGCGAGTGGGTCAGGAATACATGGCGAATGCGCCGCAGTTCCTCCAGCTGCAGATCGCCGACGCCACTGCCGGCATCGATTAGGATGTCATCATCGATCAGGATGGAAGTGGTGCGGCGACCGGGACCAATCCCGCCGCTGGCTCCAAGGATTCGGACCGAAAGGCTCATCGCGGGCGAAGTGCGGCTGTGGGACCGCCATGGTGCGGGCGCTGGAGGCCAGTCGCCCCGGGTGGCTGTGGGTGGGTGACGGACATGGCCCAATGCTAGAACGGGTCCAGACCCGAGTTCCGTGACGCGGCGCGCGAAAAGGCAATCGTGACCGCACAGGAGGGAGCCGGCACTGGGCCAGCCGGTGGCGTTCTATCGTGCCGGCCATGAAGGCCCGGCGCAGGGCTTCCCGCGACCCGCGGGAGTTGCTAGAATGCGCGCCATCTGAAAGGGGCGGTAGCTCAGCTGGGAGAGCGTCGCGTTCGCAATGCGAAGGTCGGGAGTTCGATCCTCCTCCGCTCCACCAGGATTCCAGATTAAAGGCCTGCTTATGCAGGCCTTTTTTCTTTTCAGGCCCCGCTTTTCTCGCTCGCGGCCCGGGCGTGAGCCGCGGGTGTGTCGGCCGGCTGCCGCAGCCGGGCGGCCAGTTCCTCCGCCGGTACCGGCTGGCTGCACAGGTAGCCCTGCCAGGCGTCGCAGCCGTGTGCGGCCAGAAATTCGAGCTGCGACTCGGTTTCGACACCCTCGGCCAGCACGTCCAGGCCCAGATTGTGGGCCATATCGATGATGGTCATGGTCAGCTCGGCATCGCTGCGATCCGCCGGCAGGTCGCGTACGAAGGTGCGGTCGATCTTGAGGGTGTCGATCGCGAACTCTTTCAGGTAGGCGAGGGAGGAATAGCCGGTTCCGAAGTCATCGATTGCCAGGGCCACGCCCAGGCGCTTGATCTGCTGCAGGGTGTCACGCGCAGTCCCTGCGTGCTGCATCAGCGTGCTTTCGGTGATCTCCAGCGTCAGCCGGTGGGGGGGCAGCGACGATTCCTGTAGCACCTGGCGGATCCGGTGCAGCAGCCCGGGGTCCGCGATCTGGCGTGTCGACAGGTTCACCGACATCGCCAGTGGCGGCAGCCCCTCGCGATCCCATGCCACCGCCTGCCGGCAGGCCTTGCGGAGTACCTGCGCGCCCAGGGTGGCGATCAGTCCGGTCTCCTCGGCTACGGGGATGAAGACGGCGGGCGGGATCAGACCGCGCTCCGGGTCGCGCCAGCGCACCAGGGCCTCGACACCGGTGATGCGGCCGGTGTTCGTCTCCAACTGGGGCTGGTAGAAGACCTCCAGTTCCCGATTGGCGATCGCCCGGCGCAGCCGGTTTTCGATTTCCAGGCGCTGATTGGCGGCATCGGTCAGTGCGCGGGTGTAGAACCGGAAGGTGTTGCGCCCGGCATCCTTGGCCTCGTACATCGCGGCATCCGCCTGGGTGATGAGTTCTCCCGCCGTGGTTGCGTGGTCGGGAAACAGTGCGATTCCGATACTGGCTCCCACCTGCAGATCGCGCCAGCCACCGACCGCAAAGGGCTCGGCAATCAGCTGCAGCAACTGGCGGGCGCGGCCCTCGATGCGGGGTCGCTCGTCGGCGTCATCGAGCACGGCGATGAATTCGTCACCGCCGATACGCGCGACCAACCGCGCATCAAAATGCGCCTTCAGGCGCTCTCCGAGGATCTGCAGCAGGTCGTCGCCGACCGCATGCCCGAGGCTGTCATTGATGGTCTTGAAGCGGTCGAGATTGACAAACAGGACCGCCACGCGACTGCACGTCCGGGCCGCGTGATCCATGGCTTCGGTCAGCTGCTCCACCAGGAGCAGGCGGTTCGGCAGTCCGGTCAGCGGGTCATGCTCGGCCTGGTAGGCCAGGTCCACCTCGTGGGCCCGCAGGCGCGACTCGGCGCTGCGGCGCTGCACCACCTCCAGCTGCAGGCGCTGGTTCAGACGGCGATAATGCAGCAGGGCGAGTGCGGTCAGCAGCAGCAGCCCGGCCAGCGCCGCGAACAGGATCTCGGGATAGGTCTCCCACAGGGTCCGCAGCTCGACGATGGCCGGGCGGTCGTATGGCGGGCGTCCCAGTGTCTCCAGCAGGCTGTGCATGCTGCCGTAGGACAGCGGTGCGGACCAGCCGTGATAGCCGCCGTCGTGGGCCGCTGGTTCCCCGGGCGTCATGCTCAGCAGGGCGATGGTCACTGCCTCGGCGATGGCGTCCGGCGTGTGTTCCAGGCGCGCGAAGGGCCATTCGGGATACAGCCGGGTGCTGTGGACGAAGGGAAAGCCGGCCTGGTCGCGGGGCGCGAGAACGCGCAGCGCGCCCGGCTCGAGTACCCCTTCGCTTTTCAGCGCCTCGAACACGCCGGTGCGCACCATGCCGGCATCGGCCTCGCCGGCCAGCAGGCGGTCGATCACGGTGCGGTGGGGCATGCCGGTGAATTCCACCGCGGCCAGATCCCTGAACGGATCAAGCCCCGCCTCGCCGAGGGCGTGCGCGCCAGCCAGCCAGCCACCGAGGGAGTCCTCCTGCACCGCGAGCATGCGCTGGCCGCGCAGATCTGCCAGATGCTGGAGATCGTTGCGTTCGGCGGGGACCAGAATGGCCCCGCCGAACTCGCGTATCGGTTCTCCTTGTGCCCGGGCGATCAGGGTGGTCAGGCGGGTAATGCCCCGTTCCGCCTCGAGGCGGACGTAGTGGCCGGTGTTGGTCAGTACGAAGTCGACATTGCCGCTACGTACGGCGCGATCCAGGCTGGGGTAATCCAGCGCCTGAATACGGAAGTCGGCGGAGGCGATCTGTTGGCTCAGGTAATCCGCGGTCGGCTGCCACTGGGCCTGGGTGGCCTCGGTGTCACGAAAGGCCAGAACGGCGATCGTGTAGGTCGTGGCGCGGACGTCGGACCGATCCTCGGCCCGGTCTTCGGCCCCGTCTTCGGAGATCGCGCTGGTGCTGGCCAGCAGAAAAACGAGCAGGGCCAGGAGCTTGGGGAGGAGGGGGGGTACGTGCATCGGCAAGAGCCTACTATGAGAAGGGACTTGCCGTACACGCCCGAACGGGCGGCGGCGCCGGCCGTTCGGGCCCATTACACGGGCTTACCAGCTCTTGTACGGCAGGAATTTCCCGTTCCAGGTGATCTTCACGCGGTCGCCCTTCGGGTCTTCGACCTTGTCGATGTCCATGGTGAAGTCGATCGCGCTCATGATGCCGTCACCGAACTTCTCGTGGATCAGCGCCTTCATGGTGTCGCCGTAGACATTGATCGCCTCGTAGAAGCGGTAGATCACCGGATCGGTCGGGATCGTCTTGTCCCAGTGCTTGTGCGGAAAGGCCTGCAGGGCCTGGGCGATATCGGGCCCGAGACCGAGGAAGCCGGCCAGTTTCTCGGCCTGGTCCGCCTCCAGGTGGTTCATGCCATAGCAGGCGGAGGTCACATAGACCTCGTGCAGCCCGGTGGCCTCGGCGATCGCGGCCCAGGTGGTGCCGCGGTTTTCCTTGGCCTCGAGGATGGTTGTGGTCATCGCGCTCTTGCTGAGGGACATCGTGTCTTCTCCTGGTCTGTGGATACGGGTTTAAACGGCACGCATGCGCGGGCGATCGGCGGCCGCTGTTGCGTCCGCATCGGTTGCGGGCTCGGGCGCGGATTCCTCCGGGTTCGCCGGATTGACGAAGCGCGGCTTGTGACGCGGGTCCACCCCTTGTGCAGCCTCCTGCTGAGCCTCCAGGGACATGTCCTTGGCGCGGTGCACGAGGAAGTCCACCAGATGGTTGCGGATCTTGTAGTAGTTCTCGTGCTGGTGCAGGGAGGCGCGTTCGCGCGGGCGCGGGATGTCGATCTTCACCGACTCCGCGACCTTCGCATGCGGGCCGTTGGTCATCAGCAGCACGCGGTCGGCCAGCAGGATCGCTTCGTCCACGTCGTGCGTGATCATGAACACGGTCTGGTGGGTCTCCGACCAGATCTTCAGGAGTTCTTCCTGGATCACGCCACGGGTCAGGGCGTCCAGTGCCCCGAAAGGCTCGTCCATCAGCAGTAGTTTGGGCTCGATGGCGAAGGCGCGGGCGATGCCGACACGCTGGCGCATGCCCCCGGAGAGCTGCGACGGCTTGCGGTCCATCGCATGGTCCAGGCCGACCATCTTCAGATAGCGTTCGGCATGTTCCAGGCGTTTCGCCCGGCTCCAGTTCGGCCAGCGGGCCCGGACCGCAAACATCACGTTGTCGCGGGCCGACAGCCAGGGCAGTAGGCTGTGGTTCTGGAAGATCACACCCTGGTCGAGGCTCGGGCCCTTGATCTCCTTGTTGTCCATGATCACGTTGCCGTCGGTGGGCGTGGCCAGGCCGGCGAGCACGTTGAGGATGGTGGATTTGCCGCAGCCGGAGTGTCCGATCAGGCAGACGAACTCACCCTTCTGGATCTCCAGGTCGACCCCTTCGAAGACCGTCATCAGGTCACTGGAGTCGGGCTGCGGGAAGCGCTGGCTCAGGTTCTCGATTTCGAGGAAGCCCTTGCTCATGGTTGTACTCCTGGTTGGGCTGCGCCGGTTCAGTCGGCGTAGCGCACGAGTTTGGTGGCCTGGGCGAGCGAGGCATCGAGGATGAACCCAATTACGCCGATCATCAGGATCGCGAAGATCACGCTGGCGAGGTCGAGGTTGTTCCACTCGTTCCAGATGTAGTAACCGATGCCGGTGCCGCCCACGAGCATCTCGGCGGCCACGATGACCAGCCACGCGATGCCGATGGAGATGCGCATGCCGGTCAGGATGGTCGGCGCCGCGGCCGGAAGGATCACCGTGAAGGCGGTACGGATCTTGGACAGCTCGTGGGTTTTGGCCACGTTCAGCCAGTCATTGCGCACCGAGGCCACGCCGTAGGCGGTGTTCACCAACATCGGCCAGATCGAGCAGATGAAGATCACGAAGATCGCCGAGATGTTCGAGTCGCGGATAATGAACAGGGCCAGCGGCATCCAGGCGAGCGGCGAGATCGGCTTGAGCACCTGGATGTACGGATCGAAGGCCTTGTTCAGCAGCGGCGACATGCCGATCACGAAGCCGAACGGGATGGCGATCAGCGCCGCCAGGGCAAAGCCGAGCAGGACGCGGTAGATCGAATACGCCAGCTGAATGCCGATGCCCTTGTCGTTCGGGCCCGCGTCGTAGAACGGATTGCTCAGTTCGCTGACAGCGTGGGCGAAGACCTCAGTGGGCGCGGGGATGCCGCGCCCACTGGAGGTCTGCTGGCCACCGCCGGTCAGCATCTCGTATTCGCTGAGCTCCTGGTCGCCGATCAGCAGGGCCTCCGGGGCGGTGGCCAGCTGCCACACGCCCAGGAAGACCACCAGGAACACCAGCGACAGGACGCCGGCACGAAAGTTGAGGTTGGTCAGCATGGTTTAGCTCCTCCGGATCTCGAAGCTGTCGAGATAGCCTTCCGGGTCGGTGTAGTCGAAGGTCTTGCCGAGGATCTCGAAGTTCTTGTACGTCTTGTCGGGGACGTCGTAGCCAAGCTCCTTCATGATCTCGGTGGTCTCGCTGGCGAGGAACACCTGTTCGGCGATCGCGTTGTAGTCAATATCGCGGTCCAGATAGCCCCAGCGTTTCATCTGGGTCAGGATCCAGGTCGCCATCGAGTGCCACGGGAAGGGGTCGAAGTCGATGCGGTCGGGTACGTTCTGCACGTTGCCCAGGCCGTCGGCGAAGCGCCCGGTCAGCACCTGTTCCACCACCGACTGCGGCTGGTTCAGGTAGGCCCGCGGCGAGATGGCCTCGGCGATCTCGGCACGGTTGGCCGGGTCCGAGCTGTACTGGGTGGCATCCAGCAGCGAACGCAGCAGGGCGCCGTAGGTGTTCGGGTGTTCGCCGGCCCAGTCCGCGGAACAGGCGAAGGCGCAGCACGGGTGGCCTTCCCAGATGTCCTTGGTCAGCATGTGAATGAAGCCGATGCCGTCCCACACCGCGCGCTGGTTGAACGGGTCCGGGGCGAGATAGCCGTCCACGTTCTCGGCGCGCAGGTTGGCGACCATCTCCGGTGGCGGGACCACGCGAATGCTGATGTCGCGATCCGGGTCCAGCCCGTGCTCGGCTACCAGGTAGCGCAGCAGGAAGTTGTGCATGGAGTACTCGAAGGGCACGGCGAAGGTGAAGCCCTTCCAGTCCTTCGGGTCACGCTTGTCCTTGTGTTTGTTGTGCAGGGTGATGGCCTGGCCGTTGATGTTCTCGACTGCCGGCATGATGTAGTGCTCGCGCGAGGAGCCCGAGCCCAGGGTCATCGACAGCGGCATCGGCGAGAGCATGTGCGAGGCGTCGTATTCACCCGACAGCGACATGTCGCGGGCGACGGCCCAGCCGGCGGTCTTGATTACGTCCACATCCAGGCCGTAGCGCTCGTAGTACCCCATCGGGTGGGCCATGATGATCGGCGTGGCACAGGTGATCGGCACGAAACCGACTCGAAGCTTGGTCTTCTCCAGCGGTCCGCCTTCCTTGATCGCGGCCTTCACCTTGTCCAGCGGCAGGATCGAGCCCAGCGCTGCGGCGATGGTGCCGCCACCGATCATCTGCAGGAAGCGGCGGCGGTTGATCTCGTTGTGGCCGAACATGCCGCGCACGATCGCGCTCTCGACCGCACGGTCGACCATGGCCTCCTGGTCCAGCGGCTCGGACTGGCGTGCCTGCGGGGCCTCTGCCTGCGCGGGGCCGGCGTTATCCATCCGGCGCTCCAGGTCCGGGGAGGCGGTGTCGAAGCACCCGCACTGGCCCGGTCCGTGGTGGCCGTGGCGGCAGGCGCCTCCGTGGCGCAGATCGGCATTGGCGTCAAACGGGTCGTTGAGGCTTTTGGTCGGCATGGTCTGGTTCTCCTCGTGAAACGCGGTTGGCGGGCTCCATTGCCGCGCCTGTCCAGAGCCTTTGCAGATGCCGTGCCAGCGCCCGAAACGGGGTGCGACGGCGGATGGGGGCGTTCGCGAGGGGACGATTTGTCGGCTTCGTCGACAATGCCGACAAATCGTCGAGTGGAATCGGGTGGCAAACCCTAAGTGGTTTCGATACCAAGCTTTTTCAGGCGGTAGCGCAGCTGCCTCGGGGTCATGCCGAGGGCCAGGGCGGCGCGGGTCTTGTTGCCGCCGTGGGCCTCGATTGCCTGCACCAGCTGCTGCGCCTCGTCGGCGTGCACGCGGCGATAGGGGCGCACCACGCTGGGGCGGAAGGCCTCATTCGCGGGCCCCGTTTTGGTGCCTTCCGCGGTTTCGGCAGGGGCGCTTTCGTAGCGTGCGACCGCGTTCTGGCCGGGATTAATGCGGGATTCCTCGTGCAGGATCGAGTCCACCAGGTCGGTGTCGATACGGCCCTCGCTGGACAGCAGGACCGCACGTTCGAGGACGTTCTCCAGCTGGCGGATGTTGCCCGGCCAGTCGAAGTGCTCCAGGCGCTCCAGCACACCCTCGTCCAGGACCACGTTCCAGCCGTGCTGGTGGTTGAAGCGGTCCAGGAAGTGCCGGGTGAGCAGGCGGATGTCGCTGGCGCGGTCGCGCAGGGCGGGCATGTGCAGCGGGATGACGTTCAGGCGATAGAACAGGTCCAGGCGGAACTTGCCGGCATTCACCGCGCCCTGCAGGTCCTGGTGGGTGGCGGCGACAATGCGTACATCCACCGGGATATCGCGCGCACCGCCGATCGGCTGCACCACGCGTTCCTGCAGTACGCGCAGGATCTTCGACTGCAGGGCCTCCGGCATGTCGCCGATCTCGTCGAGGAACAGGGTCCCGCCGTCGGCCAGCGCGATCTTGCCGGTCTTGGCCTGGCTGGCACCGGTGAATGCGCCCTTTTCGTGGCCGAACAGCTCGGATTCAAGCAGGTCCGCGGGGATCGCGGCGCAGTTCAGCGAGATGAATGGCCGGCTCGAGCGCTGGCTGATGTGGTGGATCATCCGCGCGATCTTTTCTTTGCCGGTGCCGGAGTCGCCGGTGATCAGGACCGTGGCCTGGGTATCCGCGATACGGTGAACCTGCTTGAGCACATGCTTCAGGGCGGGGCTCTCGCCGAGGATGCCGTACTTCGCGCCCTGGGTGTCCAGCGCGTTCTTCAGGTAACGGTTCTCGGAGACCAGCTCCGCCGTGCGCTCCGCAATCAGCTGGTTGATGCGCAGGACCTGGCCAATCATGCTCGCGATCACGCGGAGCACGTTCAGGTCGTCCTGGAACTGGCGCGAGCGCCGGCGCAGGCGGTGCACCCCGAGCACGCCGATCGCGTGTTCGTCCTGCACGATGGGTACGGCAATGTAGGCGACCGTCTCCTGGGGCAGGGTGGCCCGGTCGATTGCGCGGGCCAGGTACTCCGGCTCGTTGTCGATATCCTGAATCAGGGCGATCTGCCCGGTCTTCATTACGCGCCCGGTCACGCCTTCGCCGAGGCTGTAACTGCCGCGTTCGCGCTCGGCATCGGTCAGCCCGTAGGCGTGGCGGATGCGGAGCTTGCCGGTATCCGGATCGGGCATCAGCACGCGGCCGCGGTTGAGCCCCAGCAACTGCGACATCATCCCGAGGATGCGGTAGATCGCCGCGTCCGGGTCGCCCGAGCGCCCCATCAGCTTGGCCACCTCCAGCAACAGGGTGATCTCCTGTTCGCGCGTGGCCAGGTCCGGGGTGGATGAATCGGGTAGCGGTTGCAGAGCCATGTCTGCCCTCATGCAGAAAACCTGCCACTTCTCTCTGTACGTCAGACAGGGCGCGGGCGGACATGCGGCGGGCGCCGTGGGCCGTCGTTGCCTCCTGACGGGGCAGGGTGCCGCACCGTACCGGCGCAGCGTGCCCCACAAGATTCGGAAAGGGGTCCGGCGAGGGGCGCCCGCCGGACCCGGACTGCCGGGGCGCATTACGCCCCGGGGCTTCAGCCTTCGGCGTGGTAGCTGCTGCGCTTGATCAGGCGCACGCAGATGGCGTCCAGCATGTAGCCGATGATGCCGATGACCAGCACGAAGGCGGCCAGTTTGTCGTACTCCAGGGTGTCGCGGGCATCGTTGATGGCGTAACCCAGACCCGAGGTCACGCCCAGATACTCGGCCGGCACCAGCACGATCCAGGCCACCCCGACCGCCAGGCGTATCCCGGCGAACACGTCCTGAGCGATCGCGGGCATCACGATGTAGCGCAGGGTGTGGAAGGGGTTGGCGCCGAGGTTGGAGCCGACCTTCAGCCACATCGGGTCGATGCGCTGCACACCGTGGGCCGTGGCATAGGTGATGGGCCAGACCGCGGCGATCGCGATCAGGAAGATGATCGCCCCGTCCCAGGTCGCGAAGGCCAGCACCGCGATCGGCATCCAGGCCAGCGGCGAGATCATGCGCAGGAACTGGAACGGCACGTGGGTGACCTGTTTCAGGGTCAGAAAGTACCCGATCATCACCCCCATGGGCACGCCGATGGCGATGGCGTAGAACAGGCCCCAGCCCACGCGATACAGGCTGGATTCGATTGGCTTCCAGACATTGCCGGAGACGACCAGATCCCAGAACGCGGCCAGCGTCGGCCCCGGAGCAAAGCTCGCGAAGGCCATCGTGTCCTCGTTGTTGGCGATGGCCCACCCGCCCCAGTACCACAGGGCGAACAGCCCGGCGATGCCCAGCGCCGGGTATTGCACCCGGCGCCGGATCTGGTCGCCCAACCGCAGCAACGGGAGCAGCCGCTCCAGTGCCGGGTTGAGCTCGTTCAGCGTGGCTTCGCGGTTCATAGCACCACCACCTCTTCGCGTTCAAAGGGCGAGTCGAGATCCACGCCCGGGGCGTCGTGCCAGGCCGTGTGCTTCTCCATTGCCTTCTTCACGAAGTCGTAGTTCACGAGATCCTGGGTGACGAAGTCTGGATCCAGGTCGTCGAGGAAGGTGGTGTCGCCACCGACCAGGGTCTCGTTCATCGCGCCGACCAGCATCTTGGTGGCCGACGGGTAGGGCCAGGGCGAGAAGTCGATGCGGCCGTTGCCCCAGTCGGCGTGGCGGATCGCACCGCTCTCGGCGTAGCTGGCGTCGTTGGTGTAGTTGGTCATCGCGCGCTCGACCACGTTGGCGGGCATCGGCAGGTAGCCCTTGCCGTCGCGGGAAAGCAGGGTCGCGATGGCCTTCTTGTCTTCCTGGATGGTGCCCTGGGCGCGGACCACGGCGTTCATCACCTTCTGGGTCCACTCCGGTTCGCGGTCGGTCAGGCGCTCGTTCATGCACACCACGCAGCAGGGGTGGTTCTTCCAGATGTCGCCGGTGAAGCGCAGCAGGTTGCCGCGCGCCAGCAGCTCGCCGGCGGCATTGAAGGGTTCGGCCACGATGTAGGCGTCGATGGAGCGCGCGGCGAGGGCCGGCGGCATGTCCGGCGGCGGCATCAGCATCAGGTTGACCTCGTGCGACTCCAGCGCCGAGCCCTGATCGCGGATGACCGGGGTCAGCCCGGCGTCGCGCAGGGCCATCTGCATTACCACGTTGTGCATGGAATACCAGTACGGCACCGCCACGCTCTTGCCGCCCAGATCGGCAAACGACTTCACGTCCACGTGACGACCGGTCACCACGGCGGACCCGTTGGTATGCGCCCAGGACATGATCTTCACCGGGAAGTCGTTCTGGTAACGCATCCACAGGGGGATCGGCTTGAGCAGGTGCACCAGGTTGAAGCGGTTAGCTGCGAACGACTCGATCAGCGGCGACCAGCCACGGATCAGCGTGGGATCGGCAACCTCCAGGCCCTCGTCCTCGAAATAGCCCTCGGAGTGGGCGACCAGCAGCGCCGCGGCATCGGTGATCGGGATGTAGCCGATGCGGACCACGCCGTCGAAGTCACGGGTAATGCCCTCGGGCGCCTCCAGGCCGTCGGGTTCGGCGCCGAACAGCGAGCCGGACAGGCCAAGGCCGGTCCCGGCCAGGCCGCCGACGGCGGCGGTACGCAGGAAGTTGCGGCGCGAGAAGCTGCGATCCAGCAGCTGGTCCAGCTCGCGGTCGATGTCGTGGTGATTGTCGCAGTTGCACATGGTGGCGGTTCCTCGGTCAGGGTCGGGGTGGCGGTACGGGTTGGGTTTACGCAGCGCGTATGCGTCGCGCTTCGGTAGTGGTGGCGTCGGAGTCGGCGGTGGCTTCGGACTCGGCCTCTTCGGGCAGGGCGTTGGCGCCGGGTTTGCGCGTGGCGCCGAAGTAGCCCATCAGTTCGGCCTTGCGGTCGACGAAGGCCTGGCCGTTGCGGTCGCGCGGGTGTTCGATGTCGACGGTCAGCTCCGCGGTGATGGTCCCGGGGTTCGAGCCCATCACCAGTACGCGGTCGGCCATCGCCACGGCCTCCTCGATGTCGTGGGTCACGAACACCACGGAGATGCCGCGCTCGCGCGCCAGCCGGGTGACCTCGTCCTGCAGCGCGACGCGAGTAAAGGCATCCAGCGCCGAGAACGGCTCGTCCAGCAGCAACAGTTCCGGGTCGGTGGCCAGACTGCGGGCCAGGGCGACGCGCTGCTGCTGGCCGCCGGACAGCGACTGCACGTTCATTTCGGCCTTGTCGGTCAGGCCCACGGTCTCCAGCAGCCGGTCGATGCGCTCGCGCATGGCCTTCTTGCGCCCCTGGAAGATCAGCCCCAGCGAGGCGTTCTGACGCACGGTCATCCAGGGGTAGAGCGAGGGCTTCTGGAACATCATGTTCCAGCGCGGGCTCGGCTTGATCACCTGGTGACCGTTGATACGTACGCAGCCATCGCTGGGCAGCAGCAGCCCGGCCAGCATGTGCAGCAGGGTGGACTTGCCGCAGCCACTCTGACCGATCAGGGCCACGGTCTCGCCGGGGGCGACGGCGACCTGGATGTCCTTCAGGGTGGGTTTTTCCTGCCCGGGATAGTGATGCGTGATGTAGTCGATGGAGATGGCGGCGCCCATGGGATTCCTCCTGGCCTCGGTTCATGTGCCGCCGGGTCGATGTGACACGACGGCCTGTTCACAGGGCTCCTTACAAGGGGCGTGCCAAATGTCGGATGCCAGGTGGGGTGATCCGTCGTCTGTGGCCGTAAACCGCTTTGCAGAGCGGGTTTTCGATGTGGCGTGGGGAGTGGGCTGGGTGGGAGTGGCGGCGAGCGTGGCCGGATCTTGATGGACACAGCGGACAATTGGTCCGGTTCGGATGGACAAAGTGGGCGAAGTGTCATGTAGCGACTTCGGTCGGGTGAGGGCGGGAAGGTCGGAAAGTGGCTTCATGGCGCGCTTTGCACAGTTTTGGCACGGCTTTCGCACTGGATTGGACGACCCGGCGTCAGGCCGGGCCCGACCCGATAACCGTGAGGAGCAAGATCATGTCCGTAGCCGAAGCCACCACCTCCCTGTCCATGAACGCACTGGAGCCGATCGACCATGACGGCCTGAACAATCTGGCCGCCAAGGGCAAGGCCAACCCCGAGAACATCGTGACCCTGAAGGCCACCACGGTCTGCGAGGGCAAGTTCCGCAACCTGACCTTCGTGCGTGATCTCGAGGCCCACGTGATCGACGAGCCGCCGCACCTGCTGGGCGACGACACCGCCCCGAACCCCTCCGAGGCCGCGCTGGCCAGCCTGGGCGCCTGCCTGTCCGTCGGCATGCATGCCAACGCGATCGACCGCGGGATCACCCTGACCAAGCTGGAGCTGACGCTTGAGGGCGACATCAACGTCACCGCCGTCTGGGGCGTGGGTGATACCGATGTGAACAAGCGCCTGGGCTTTACCGACATTCGCGTGAAGGCTCACCTCGAGGGTGATGCCACCGAGGAACAGCTGAAGGAGCTGGTCGCCCATGCCGACTTCTGGTCGCCGGTGGCCAACACCATGCGCAACCCGGTGAACGTCAGCGTCGAGCTGGCCTGAACCACCCGCCATTCCCGAACGGGAGAGAAAATCCATGCTGCAAACCCGTACTGATGAACAGGCGGGGGTGTCGCCGGCCGCAGGGCCGGCGGACGCCGACGCCCCGCTGAAGGCGCTGGTGGAACGCGATCTCGCACCGCTGACTGCCCGTATCGACCGCGAAGGTGTCTACCCCGAGGAATTCCTGCGCGAGGCCGGCCGCCTTGGCGCGTTCAACCGTCATCTGGCCAGCCAGAATGCGATGGCAAGCACCGATATCGCCGGGGCCATCCGCGCGACCGAGGTGATCTCCGCCGAGTGCATGACCACCGGCTTTGTCGCCTGGTGTCAGAACGCCTGCGCCTGGTATGTCGAGAACAGTGCCTCCGAGGTGCTCAAGCGCGAGGCCCTGCCAAAGCTGGCCAACGCCGAGGCGCTGGGCGCCACCGCTCTGTCCAATCCGATGAAGTGGTTCGCCAATATCGAGGACCTGAAACTGACGGCCGAGCGGGTCGATGGTGGTTACGTGGTCTCCGGCGCGCTGCCCTGGGTCTCGAACCTGGGCAAGGATCACTATTTCGGTGCCATCTTCCGCACCACCGATGGCAATCCGCGGCCGCTGATGGCGCTGATCAACTGCGCCGACCCCGGCTTTACCCTGACCGCCTGCCCGGAATTCACCGCGCTGGAGGGCTCGCGCACCTTCGGCTGCCACTTTGACCGGGTGTTTGTGCCGGATGCCCACATCCTCGCCGACCCGCTGCCGGAGTACATCCGCCGCATCCGTCCCGGCTTCGTGCTGCTGCAGATGGGCATGGGGCTGGGGCTGATCGACGGCTGCATCCAGACCATGCGCGAGGCCAACGAGACCCTGGCGCATGTGAACGGCTATCTGGATGACCAGGTGGGCGAGCTGGAGGAGGCGCTGGAGGATGCCCGCAGCGCGTGCTATGCGCTGGCGGAGACCCCGTTTGATGACTCCGAGGCGTTCTTTGCCGACGTACTGCAGATGCGTCTGACCGGCTCCGAGATGTCGCTGCGGGCCTCGCAGTCCGCGCTGCTGCATTGCGGTGCGCGTGGCTACAAGGCGGATGCCGCGGCCCAGCGCAAGCTGCGCGAGTCGTACTTCGTGGCCATTGTGACGCCGGCGATCAAGCACCTGCGCAAGGAGCTGGCGCGGATTCACGCGCACTGAGCCCGCGCCCCAACCCGGCCGGCCCCGGCGCGACCGGGGCCGTGCCCCGAATCCAAGGAATTCCCATGTTGCAAACGACCACCCGAATGGACCCGGAGACCGCCGTGGAACGGCTGAAGCAGGCGATCGAGGCCCAGGGCCTGAAACTGGTCTCGCATATCAACGGCCAGGCCAATGCGGCGAAGATCGGGGTCGAGGTCCCGACCGACCAGATTCTCGAGGTGTTCCACCCGAGCTATGCCGTGCGGGTCTGGCAGGCCTGCAAGCCCGCGGGCATCGACATCCCGCTGCGCATTCATGTCTCCGGTGAGGGCGATGTCCTGCGGGTCAGCACGCGTCCGGCCAGTGCGGTGTTTGCCCCATGGGAAGTGCCCGACCTGCAGGCCCTCGGGGCCGAGCTGGATCCAAAACTGCAGGCCATTCTCGACAGCCTGGAGGCCGCGTGATGAGCGACACCGACGATTTCAAACGCTACATCTGCAAGGTATGTGGCTACATCTACGACGAGGCCAAGGGCGATCCGGATTCCGGGCTCGCACCCGGTACCCGCTTCGAGGACATCCCGGATGACTGGTACTGCCCCGACTGCAACGTGACCAAGGCCGATTTCACGGCCCTGGAGCCGCGCGCGGCCGAGACCGATACCACTGCGGTGGCAAGCGCCTGGAGCGGGCCCGACGGCGGCAACGACCCGGACGCGGTCGTGATCATCGGTGGTGGCATGGCGGGCTGGGCGCTGGCCGAGTCCCTGCGCGAGCGGGATCCGCGGCGCACCATCCGCCTGATCACCGCGGATTCCGGCGATTACTACAGCAAGCCTCGCCTTTCCAATGCGATCCAGCGCGAGGTGGTGCCAGCGGACCTGGTCGAGGAGACCGGACCGGCGCGCGCAGCCCGCCTGGGCATTGAGCTGATGCCGTTTCTGCGGGTGCTGGACGTCCAGCGCGAACGCAAGCGCGTGATTACCGCGCGCGGCGGGATTCCCTACGGACAGCTGGTGCTGGCGACCGGGGCACGGCCGCGACAGATGGCGTTTGCCGGTGGTGCCGAGGCCCCGCTGGTGGTGAATCATCTGGATGACTACCGCCGCCTGCGCGCGGCCCTGGAGGCGCGCGATACCGCCCCGGATCAGACCCGGGTAGCGATCATCGGCGCCGGTCTCGTGGGCTGCGAACTGGCGGATGACTTGAGTGCCGGAGGCTATCCGGTGGCACTGGTTGAGTGTGCGCCGGGGCCTCTGTCCGGGCTGCTTCCGCCGGTACTGGCGGATGACCTGCGCACGGCGCTCGATGCGCGCGGCGTGCAGTGGCATACCGGGGCAACGGTGGAGCGGATTGAGGCGGGCGCACAGGACAGTCTCCGCCTGTCCCTGGCGGGCGGAGAGACGATTGCGGCCGAGGTCGTGATCAGCGCCCTGGGTCTGGTGCCCAACCGGGAACTGGCCGAGCGCATCGGGCTGGCGTGTAACGACGGCATCGAGGTTGATGCCTTCCTCGGCACCACAGACCCGGCGATCCACGCTCTGGGCGATGGCTGCGAGTTCGACGGCCGCCTGCGGCCGTATGTGGAGACCCTGCGCGGGCAGGCAGCGGCGCTGGCACGAACCCTCTCCGGCGAGCCCACGGCCTACCAGCCGGATGCGGGCATCGTGCAGGTCAAGACCGCCAGCCTGCCACTGAACGTGTGCCCGCCGCAGCAGAATGATGCGGGCGCGGGCGAGTGGGTCGAGATCGTCGGTGATAGCGCCGGGCGCCAGCTGGAGTTTCACGCCGGGGGTCGGCTGGCGGGGTTCGCGCTGTCCGGGGTCCATGCCCGCGGCGTGCGCGAGCTGGAACGGCGTCTGGGCGAGCCCGTGTCTGCTCGCGACGAGCACCGCACCCGCCTGGCCTCTTGAGGCCTGGCGGTGGCGGGAAGGGGCCAGGTTCCGACCGGGTTTGCTAGATCACGCCATCCAGTCTCAGGTAGCCGACCAGGAACAGCACGGCCAGCACACCCGCCACCACGTACAGCCAGTTGGAAAGCGTGGGGTTGTTCGGGCGGCTGAAAAACGCCGCCCATAGCGCCAGCAGGATCAGTACGAAAAAGAAGAACAGGAAGCGCATGCGTCAGGCTCCTTCCGGGACGGCGTAGGGGAGACCGACCACCTCGGCCGTTGCACCATCCGGGGCACCCCAGCGCAGTTCGCCTTCCGCGGCGGCCACCTGCACGACCGCGAGGGCGGAGTAGAGCCCGTCCGGGTGGAGTTCGGCCGCGACGATCTCGCCGTCCGACTGTTCCGGTTTGCCGTCCGCGCGAAAGACCGGCGAGCCGGGTTGCGGCGGGGTCTGGGTGTGGATGGCCAGGCGGAACATGCGCCGCTTGAGCTTGCCGAGGTAGTGCATGCGCGCCACCACCTCCTGCCCCGGGTAGCAGCCCTTCTCGAAACTGATCGCGCCAAGGGCGTGCAGGTTCAGCATCTGCGGTACGAACATCTCGGTGGTTTCCTCCACGACCGTGGGGACGCCGGCAAGGATGTCCAGCAGTGACCAGTCGCGCGGGCCCACCGGGGCTGCGTGGACGTTCAGGCTGTCCCAGGCACGGCGCATGGCGTCGATCTCGCCGAACAGTTCGAAGCGCGGGTGCAGTCCGGGGACCCGGACGACGGTCACGCCATTCTTCTCGATTACCTCCTCGGGCGCGCCGGGGCACGCGCCCAGGGCGTTGGTCAGCTCCTTCTCGGCATCCGGCCCGGAAAAGCCGAAGTGGATGCGGGAGTCCCCGGCGTGCTCGATGATCACGTTCGCGCGCAGCACGAACATCTGCAGGCGCTTGGCGACCGGCTCGGTCCGGTCTGCGGGCATCTCGAGCAGGTAGCCGTCCTTCGTGCGCAGCACGCGGAACACGGCATAGGCCCGCCCCTTGGGGCTGGAGTAGCTGGAGAGCTGGCTGTGCTGCGCGTCCACCGCGTGGATGTCATTGCCGAACTGCCCCTGCAGGAAGTCGGTGGCGTCATCGCCGCGCACCTCCAGCAGACCGCGGTGGGAGAGGTCGCAGATCACCTCGCCGTTGACGGCCATACGGCGCTCGCGCTCCGGGTTGCCGTAGTGCAGGAGGTCGTCCTCCTCGAACTCGGCGCCGGCATCGATCAGGTGCTTTTTCCAGTCTTCGCGCATCGGAAGTCTCCCGTGACAGCGCGCATTCCGTGGCCCCGGCCGAAAGCGGGCAGCGGGGTCACGGAAGCGGATTGAGGTGATAAGCTCAACACAGGTCGGGTGCCCGGCTGAACCAAGCGGGTCGATAGTAGACGAACCCTTTGCAGGGTGTCAGCCCGACACAACCAATCTTTCGTGCAGGAGGTGGCATGGCGCAGCAGCCGGTACGGCCCGTTTTTCTGGATCTTCGCAAGATCCGACTGCCGCTGAATGCCGTGGTTTCAATCCTGCACCGCGTGACCGGTGTTTTCCTGATCCTCGCGATCCCGGTGCTGTTGTGGCTTGCCGACCGTTCCCTTTCCGGCCCGGCCGGCTTCGAGCAGGCGGCGGCCATCATCCGGCACCCGCTGGGCGCGCTGGTCCTGTTGGTCGGCGTGTGGTGGCTGATGCACCACCTGTTCGCCGGTATCCGTTATCTGCTGATGGAATTCGGCATTGGCGAGGACCGCGAGGGTTCGTTGCGTACCGCGCGTGATGCGCTGTACGCAGGGCTTTTCGCCGCGGTGGCGGTCTGGCTGGGGCTGTTGCTGTGAGGCTGCTGTCGGGACAGCGTGCCTGGCTGTTGCAGCGGCTGACGGCGGTCTACATCGGTCTGTGGCTCATTCTGGCGCTGGGCTACTTCATCTTTGCCCCGCCGGTCGATCATGCCACCTGGCAGGCTACCGTCGGGCACCCACTGGTCGGGCTGCTGACGGCTCTTTTCGTGCTGGCGCTGTTGCTGCACGCCTGGATCGGGCTGCGTGACGTGGTCATGGACTACGTGCACCCGCCGGGCACGCGCCTCGCGGTGCTGTCCGTGAGCGCGGGCGCGCTGATCCTTCTGGGGCTCTGGGCCCTGTTCATCCTGATTCGTGCGGGGCTTTCATGAAGGTTACACGGCGCAAGTTCGACGCCCTGATCATCGGCGCTGGCGGTGCGGGCCTGCGTGCCGCACTGCAGCTTTCCAATGGGGATGCCAAGGTCGCGGTGGTTTCCAAGGTGTTTCCCACGCGCTCGCATACGGTCGCCGCGCAGGGCGGGGTGAATGCCGCGCTGGCGAACGTGCTGCCGGACTCCTGGCACTGGCACATGTTCGACACCGTGAAGGGCTCGGATTATTTGGGTGACCAGGACGCGATCGAGTACATGTGCCGCGCCGCGCCCAAGGTGGTCTACGAGCTGGACCACTTCGGCGTGCCGTTCTCGCGCCTGGACAACGGCAATATCTACCAGCGCGCATTCGGCGGGCAGAGCCAGAACTTCGGCCAGGACCAGGCGGCGCGCACCTGTGCGGCGGCCGACCGTACCGGGCACGCGATCCTGCACTCGCTGTACCAGCAGAACCTGCGCGCGCGCACGCACTTTTTCGATGAGTACTTCGCGGTGGACCTGTTGCGCGACGAGCAGGGCTTCGTGCTCGGGGTGCTGGCCTTCGAGATCCTGACCGGCGAGCCGATCGTGATCGAGGCCAAGACCACGCTGATCGCCACCGGCGGGGCGGGGCAGCTGTTCCGCACCACCACCAACGCCCTGATCAACACCGGCGATGGCATGGCGATGGCGCTGCGCGCCGGCGTGCCGCTGGAGGACATGGAGTTCGTGCAGTTCCATCCAACCGGGATCGCCGGGCGCGGCATGCTGATTACCGAGGGCGCGCGCGGCGAGGGCGGGTTCCTGATCAACTCCGAGGGCGAGCGCTTCATGGAGCGCTATGCCCCGCGGGCCAAGGACCTGGCCTCGCGCGACGTGGTCAGTCGTTCCATCGCCACCGAAGTGCGCGAGGGCCGCGGCTGCGGGCGCAACGCCGACCATGTGCTGCTGGACCTGCGCCACCTGGGCGCGGACACGATCATGCAGCGCCTGCCGGGCATCCGCGAGACCAGCATGACCTTCCTCGGCGTGGACCCGATCGAGGCCCCGATCCCGGTGTTCCCGACCTGCCACTACAGCATGGGCGGGATCCCGACCAACCGCTTCGGCCAGGTGGTGGCGCCGGTCAAGGACACCCCGGAGGACCCGGTGCCGGGGCTGTACGCGGCCGGGGAGGCTGCCTGTGTCTCGGTGCACGGGGCCAACCGCCTGGGCGGCAATTCGCTACTGGACATCCTGGTGTTCGGGCGCGCGGCGGCCAACCACATCCTCGAATACCTGGCCGAGAACCGCTATCACCGGGCTCTGGACGAGACGGCGGTGGAGCAGGCGATGGCGCGGCTGACGCGCTGGGACCGCAAGGATCCAGGGGATGGCTCCGCCGAGCAGGTGGAACCGCTGAAGCGCGAACTGCGCAAGGTGATGGAGGACCACTGCTCGGTGTTCCGCACCGACGAGGTGATGCGCGAGGGCGTGGAGAAGGTCCGCGCGCTGCGCGAGCGCCTGAACCACGCGGTGATCGCGGACCACTCGGCCACCTTCAACACCGCACGGGTGGAGGCGATGGAGCTGGAGAACCTCATGGACTGTGCGATCGCGACCATCCGCTCCGCGCTGGGGCGCGAGGAGAGCCGCGGGGCGCATTCGCGCATCGACTTCCCCGAGCGCGACGACCAGCACTGGCTCAAGCACAGCCTGTACTCGCTGGCGGACGACAGCCTCGACTACAAGCCGGTGCGCACCCAGCCGAACACCGTGGCCTCGTTCCCGCCGAAGGAGCGGGTGTACTGATGGCCCGCCGGGAATGCAATGCGGCGCGGGATACGATTCGCGCGGCGAATCGCAGCGGCACGCGCTAGGGAAACACTGATCAATGCACACGCTCGCGTTGGCACCCCAGGTTTTCCGAGACAAGGCGCGTCGGGCAGCGGGTAGTGGTTCTACCCGCCCGTTTCTGATGGATTCTGGGCGCAACGCAGGATCGGGGAACCTGGGGTGCCAACCCCGAAGGGGCTCGGCCGCCCGTTGTTGATCAAAAACGGGCGCGCGCACGGCGTTGCGGCTCCCTTGTGCAGAATGACTGCACGGCAGTCGCCGCGCCTTGTTCGCACGCAAAAGCGACTCGAGCGCGAACGCGTGCATTGATCAGTGTTTCCCTAGAGGAAGAGACGGATGGAATTCTCGATCTACCGCTTCAACCCGGAGACGGACACGCTGCCGAAGATGCAGCGCTTCACCCTGCCCGACGACCAGGTCGAGCCGGGGATGATGCTGCTGGACGCCCTGCTGCTGCTGAAGGAGCAAGACGACTCGCTGGGCTTTCGCCGCTCCTGCCAACACGGGGTCTGCGGCTCCGACGGCATGAACATCAACGGCATGAACGGCCTGGCCTGCATCACGCCGCTGGCGGACCTGGAGGCACCGGTCACGCTGCGCCCGTTTCCGGGGATGCCGGTGATCCGCGACCTGATCGTGGACATGGGCAACTTCTGGGACCAGTACCGCAAGGCCGAGCCCTGGCTGGTCAACGACAGCCCGGAGCCCGAGGTCGAGCGCAAGCAGAGCCCCGAAGATCGTGACCAGCTGGACGGACTGTACGAGTGCATCCTGTGCGGCTGCTGTTCCGCCGCCTGCCCGTCGTACTGGTGGAACCCGGACAAGTTTCTCGGCCCGGCCGCGCTGCTGCAGGCCGCGCGCTTCATCCAGGATAGCCGCGACGAGGCCACCGATCACCGCCTGGCCGAGCTGGACGATGCCTGGAAGCTCTACCGCTGCCACACCATCATGAACTGCACGCAGGTCTGCCCCAAGGGCCTGAACCCGAGCCGGGCCATCAGCGACATTCGCCGCACCATGCTCAAGAAATCGCTGTGAGCGAACTGCTGCACAATGGTGGTTCAGCCCCTGTTGGAGCCTGCTTGCAGGCGAATGCCCCTGCCAATGTCGGACGCGGGCAGGGGCTTCGCCTGCGAGCAGGCTCCTACAGGGGGCCTGGTCGGGTTTTTTGGTGATGGAACCTGACAGCCGCATCCGCTGGCGCTGCCGCCGCGGCATGCTGGAGAACGACTGGCTGCTCGGGCAGTTTCTCGCGCAGGGATATGCGCAACTGGACCAGGAGGGTCGCGATGCCTTCGAGCGCCTGCTCGACTACCCCGACAATGTGCTGCTGGATGTGGTCATGGGTCGCCAGACCACGGTGGACGACGGGATAGCCCGGCTTGTCCCGGCGATCCGCGCCGCCGCTCAGGCTGCGCCTCCTTCCTGATCCGCTGTTCCTGCGCCTGGTGCTTGCCGGCCAGCTGACCCTGCTGCTGGCGGTGATCGCCTATGTCGGGGTGTACAGCTTGTGGTGGGCGCTGTTCCCGGTGATCGGGCTGGCGGCGGCGGGCTGGGGCTGGCAATGGTGGTCGCGGCCGCCCCCCTGGAGCTGGCTGGGCCAGACGCCGGACGGGGGCACCTGGCTGGCAACGGCCGAGGGGCTGCGGCAGGAGCAGGTGGTCTGGGTCGAGATCCTGCCCGCCACCCGGGTGCTGCGCCTGCTGGTGGTCCTGGTTGTGCGCGCCCCTGCCAGCGGCCGGGTGTGGCGGCTGTGGCTGTACCCGGGGCGGATGCATCCGCAGGACCTGCGCCGGTTGCGGGCACGCCTGCTCTGGCCGCCCGCGGGCGACATGGCGGAACCCGGCTGGCGGGTGCGGCTTCGCGCCGGGCTGGCACGGGGCGTTGCTATACTGACGCGAAGCCGATTTTCCGGAGGCCCGAGCATGGCTGGACCCGACAATGCGCAGGTGATGGTGGATGTCTCGCATCTGCTGAGCGACGAACCGGATCACGTCTACAGCGAGGAAGAACTCGACGCGATCGAGGAACTCGACCCCGAGCTTGCGCTGCGCCTGGATCGTGCCCAGACCTTCGCTGCGCGCGAGGCCGCGGACGTGCCGGCTGATGGCCCGATCGACGAGGATGCGGTGCGCGCCGCGATCGAGGAGGCGCGGCGCATCCTGATGCAGGACGGGGGCGATATTGAGTTCGTGGAACTGGACGGGCGTACCGTGCGGGTGCGGCTCAAGGGGGCCTGCGTGGGCTGCCCACGCTCGACGCTGGACCTCAAGAATGTGGTGGAGCGCCTCGTGCGTTCGCGCGCGCCGGGCGTGGCCAGCGTTGCCAATACCTTCTGACCGTCCGACGACGGCTATTCAGTAGCCAAGATCCAAGGCGGGCTCGTCCAGCGCGGCGGCCTGCTCGCGCAGGGTGAGGATGTGATCCTCCCAGAAGCGCGGGGTGTAGAACACCGGGAAGCCGTCAATGAAGGCGGGATCGTCGGCGCGGCGTGCCAGCCAGGCGGCATGCCGCAGGATGCGCAGGGTGCGCAGCGGGGCGATCAGCCCAAGCTCGCGCCGATCCAGCGGTACGAAGGTCTCGTAGCCCTCCAGCAGGGCCTGCATCTGCCAGGCCATCTCCGGGGGCTCGCCGGACAGGAACATCCACAGATCCTGCATTGCCGGACCGGTGCAGGCATCGTCCAGATCCACGAAATGCGGCCCGTCTTCGGTCCACAGGATGTTACCGGGGTGGGTGTCGCCGTGCAGGCGCAGCTGCTGCACCGGGCCAATGCTGTCGAGTGTGCGCTGGATGCGCTGGAGCAGGTCGGCGCTGAGGTCGCGGTAGACCGATTCCAGTTCCAGTGGCAGATAGCCGGAGGCGAGCACGTCCTGGCGTGCCTCCTCGCCACGCGGCACCGGATCCAGCACCGGGCGCTCGCGAAAGCGGGTCGCGCGGCCGACCTCGTGAATGCGGGCGATGAAGCGCCCGATCCGGACCAGCGTGTCGCGCTGCTCCAGATCCGGCGCGCGGCCGCCGCAGCGCGGGTAGACCGCGAACAGGAAGCCGGTATGCTCATGCAGCGTTTCGCCGCTCGTGTCGCCCAGCGGGGCGACCACCGGCACCTCGCGCGCAGCCAGCTCCAGGCTGAAGGCGTGTTCCTCGCGGATGGCTGCGGCTGACCAGCGCAGGGGTCGGTAGAACTTGGCGATCACCGGTGTGGCGTCTTCGATCCCGACCTGATAGACACGGTTTTCGTAGCTGTTCAGGGCCAGCAGGCGGCCGTCGCAGCGCAGGCCGGTGGTCTCCACCGCATCCAGGATCAGCGCGGGGGTGAGTGCCTCGTAGGGGTGCGGATTCATGCCGGCAGTGTACGGTGCGGGCAGGTTCGGTGATAGCGCTCGTGCACAATGGCGTTCGACGCGAAGCAGCTGCGGCAGGAGACGGGATGTACCGATACCGATGGTGGTGGCTGGCGTTGCTGGCGCTTGCGGGACTCGTGATCCTGCTGGTGACGGATGCCGGGCGTCTGCTGGAGCTGGAACGCCTGCAGGCGGCGCAGGCACGGCTGCTCGAGTGGCGCGAGGCGCGGCCACTGGCGATGGGCGTCGGGTTTTTTCTGCTGTATGTACTCGTGGCGGCGCTGTCGGTGCCGGGGATCGTGATCATGACCCTGGCCGGCGGGGCGATCTTCGGGGCCGTGGCGGGGACTGTGCTTTCGTCCGTGGCCTCGACGCTGGGGGCGACGCTGACCTTCCTCCTGGCCCGTTCGCTGGCACGGGCGCCGGTGCAGCGGCGTTTCGGCCATCGCCTTCAGGTGCTGGACCGCGGCTTCCGAGAGGAGGGGGCCTTCTATCTGTTCGCGCTGCGCATCACGCCGGTGCTGCCGTTTGCGGTGGTCAACGCCGGTATGGGGCTGGTGCCGATCCGTGCCTGGACCTATTTCTGGGTGTCGTTGCTGGGCATGCTGCCGGCTACGGCGCTGTTCGCCTTCGCCGGCACGCAGCTTGCGCAGCTCGGTTCCACTACCGAGGTGATCTCCGTTGGCATGCTGGCGGCCCTGACGGCGATCGGGCTGTTTCCGCTCTTGGCGCGCCGGATTGTGCGCGCCTGGCGCAGACGGGCCGTGCGCCATAATATGCATTGATTCAGATATTCTCTGGCGACAGGATCGGGATTCGGTGCGCGAGTGGAACGGCCGCGCCGCCCCGACGATCACCGCCCGTTGCGGGGTGATCGACTCAATAGCAGGAGACTTTGCCGATGATTTCGACTCCCATCCATTCCAGCGCGCTGGCACGGGTCACCGGTGTGCTGCTGGCGGTCCTGCTGCTGGCGCCGGCGGTGCAGGCCGAAGAAGAGCCCCGGGACCGGCCCATCGAGAAGGTGCTGGAGCCGATCCAGCTCACGGATCGCGTCTGGTATTTCTACGGCTCGCTGGAGAACCGCACGCCGGAGAATCTCGGCTTCACCAACAACACCGGTTTTGTCGTGACCGACGACGGTGTGGTCCTGATCGACTCGGGCCCCGGCTACAAGGTGGCCGGGCGCATGGCCAAGGCCATCGCCGAGGTCACGGATCAGCCGATCACGCATGTGATCTCGGTGGGCTCGCAGGATCACCGCTGGCTGGGCAACGGCTACTTCCACGAGCAGGGTGCGGAGCTGGTCGCGCTGGCGCGCACCGCCGCCACGCAGGCCGAACGCGGCGAGGGGCAGATCATGTCCCTGGCAAATGCCGTGGGAGAAGATGCCATGGAGGGGACTGCGCCGGTCCCGGCCCCGAACCCGATAGATGCGGATGAACATACCCTGACGGTCGGTGGGGTAGACTTCAAACTGATCTATGCCGGGGATGCACACTTCCCGGGCGATATCATGGTCCACCTGCCCGGCGAAGATGTCGTGTTCACCGGCGACATCGTCTACACCGAGCGCATGCTGGGCATCCACCCCTGGAGCAATCCGGTGGAAAAGCTGGAGGCCTTCCGGCATCTGGAGTCCATCGATCCGGAGATCGTGGTACCGGGCCACGGGCGGGCCACCGACCTGGCCGAGGCGCGTCAGGATACCGGTGACTACCTTGAGTTGCTGGTGCGTGAAGTGAAGGCCGGGATCGAGGACTGGGAGTCGCTGGACGAGGTGGTGGAGCGGCTGGCGGACCTTGAGGCGTTCCAGCATCTGCGCCATTACGACGACTGGCACCGGCCCAATGTGAACCGGACCTACCTGTTCATCGAAGAGAATATGTAATCCTGCCCGCAAACAGGGTTCGTGGGCGACAGCGCGGGGGTCTGGTATCCTTCGCGCTGTCGTCGTTTCCGGCGACTTCAAATTCTTTCTGACACGCGACGCTCGACCCCGCGTATGGGTCGGCGAAGGAGCCTCGCAATGCCCGCAGTAACCCTCCCCGACGGCAGCCGCCGCGAGTTCGATCACCCGGTCACCGTGCTGGATGTCGCCAAGGACATTGGTCCCGGTCTCGCCAAGGCGACGCTGGCCGGCAAGGTGAACGGCCAGCTGGTGGATGCCCGCCACGAGATCGACGATGACGCGGAAGTCGCGATCGTGACCGACCGCGACCCGGAGGGGGTGGAGATCATCCGGCATTCGACTGCGCACCTGATGGCGCAGGCGGTCAAGCAGCTCTTTCCCGAGGCGCAGGTCACCATTGGTCCGACCATCGAGAACGGCTTCTACTACGACTTCGCCTATGACCGCGGCTTCACGCCGGAGGATCTGGAGAAGATCGAGAAGCGCATGAAGGAGCTGGCCAAGCAGGACCTGCCGGTGGAGCGCTCGCTGATGGACCGTGACGAGGCGGTGAAGTACTTCCGCGACATGGGCGAGGCGTACAAGGCCGAGATCATCGCGTCGATCCCGCAGGGCGAGAACATCTCGCTGTACAAGCAGGGCGACTTTGTCGATCTCTGCCGCGGCCCGCATATCCCGTCTACCGGCAAGCTGAAGGCCTTCAAGCTGACCAAGGTGGCCGGTGCCTACTGGCGCGGCGACTCCGACAACGAGATGCTGCAGCGCATCTACGGCACCGCCTGGGCGAACAAGGACCAGCTGAAGGAATACCTGGACCGGTTGAAGGAGGCCGAGCGCCGGGACCACCGCAAGATCGGCCAGGAGCTGGATCTGTTCTCGATCCAGGATGAGGCCGGCGGCGGCCTGGTGTTCTGGCACCCGAAGGGCGCGCGCATCCGCCGCGAGATCGAGAAGTACTGGTACGACATGCACGAGAAGGCGGGTTACGACTTCGTCGTCTCGCCGCACATCGCGAACCTGGAGCTGTGGAAGACCTCCGGTCACGCGGATTTCTATTCGGAATCCATGTACGAGCCGATGGAGGACGAGCACCAGGCCTTCCAGCTCAAGCCGATGAACTGCCCGTTCCATGTGCTGATGTACAAGGACCGGCTGCATTCCTACCGCGATCTGCCGCTGCGCTGGGCGGAGATGGGCACGGTGTACCGCCGCGAGATGTCCGGTGCGCTGCACGGGCTGATGCGCGTGCGCGGCTTTACCCAGGACGATGCGCACATCTTCTGCCGCGAGGACCAGATCGAGGCCGAGGTGATGGCGGTGATCGACCTGACGCTGGAGGTCCTGCAGACCTTCGGGTTCGAGAAGTTCGACGTGAACCTCTCGACCAAGCCGGAAGACGCCGTCGGCTCCGACGAGATCTGGGAGCACGCGACCGCGTCGCTGCGCTCCGCGATCGAGAAGAAGGGGCTGGAGTACTCGGTGGACGAGGGCGGCGGCGCCTTCTACGGCCCGAAGATCGACATCAAGATCCACGACGCGATTGGCCGCGAGTGGCAGTGCTCCACGGTGCAGCTGGACTTCAACCTGCCCGAGCGCTTCGACATGGAATACGTGGCCGAAGACAACGAGCGCCGGCGCCCGATCATGATCCACCGCGCGCTCCTGGGCTCGGTGGAGCGCTTCTTCGGCGTGCTGATCGAACACTACGCCGGGCACTTCCCGACCTGGCTGGCCCCGGTGCAGGCCGAGGTGCTGACCATCACCGAGCGCCAGGACGCCTACGCCGAAGAGGTGACCAAAGCGCTGCGCGACAAGGGTTTCCGGGTCGAGGCGGACTTGAGAAACGAGAAGATCGGCTTTAAGATTCGCGAGCACACGCTGAAGCGCGTGCCGTACCTGCTGGTCCTTGGTGACAAGGAAATGGAAAACGGTCAGGTGGCGGTGCGCACGCGAAGCGGCGAAGACCTGGGCGTGATGAGCGTCGAGGCCTTCGGCGAGCACCTCCGGGAGGAGGTCGCCGGTCGCCATCACTGAACCGAACTGGAGAAAAGGCTATTAGCGCAGCGAAAACGGTCCGCCTGAACGATCAGATCACCTGTCCGCAGATTCGACTGATCGACGCCGAGGGCGAGAATCGCGGCGTCTGCAGTACTGCAGAGGCCCTGGAAATGGCCGCGGAGAGCGGTCTGGACCTGGTCGAGATCTCGCCCAACGCCGAACCGCCCGTAGCCCGGATCATGGACTACGGCAAGTTCAAGTTCGAGCAGGCGAAGAAGGCGCAGGAAGCCAAGAAGAAGCAGAAGCAGATCCAGATCAAGGAAGTGAAGTTCCGTCCGGGTACGGACGAGGGCGACTACAAGGTCAAGATTCGCAACCTGCGCCGCTTCATCGAGGCCGGCGACAAGGGCAAGGTGACCATCCGCTTCCGCGGGCGCGAAATGCGCCATCAGGAGCTGGGTGGCGAGTTGCTGGACAAGATCGAGCAGGACATGTCCGATATCGCGGTCGTGGAACAGCGACCGAAGATGGAAGGACGCCAGATGATCATGGTGCTGACCGGCAAGAAGAAGTAGGCCGGTCAGACAACAAGGGCGGTCGGGTCTCCGCATACCCGCATCGCCTTTTCACAAACGGCCGGCCCGAGTTGGGTACGGCCCAAAATGCCGGAGAGAGCAATGCCGAAAATCAAGACCAATCGGGGTGCGGCCAAGCGTTTCGCCCGTACCGGGTCCGGGAAGTTCAAGCGGTTCCAGTCGCACCGCAGCCACATCCTGACCAAGAAATCCACCAAGCGTAAGCGTCAACTGCGCAGTCCGGCCATGGTGCACGAGGCGGATGTCGCCGCCGTGCGCAAAATGCTGCCGTACCGTTGATCTGACCGAGGAAGAAAGACATGCCACGAGTCAAGCGCGGTGTAACCGCTCACGCCCGTCACAAGAAGGTCCTCAAGCAGGCCAAGGGCTACTACGGCGCCCGGAAGAACGTCTTCCGCGTTGCCAACCAGGCCGTCATCAAGGCCGGCCAGTATGCCTACCGTGACCGTCGCCAGAAAAAGCGTCAGTTCCGGGCCCTGTGGATCGTCCGCATCAATGCGGCGGCCCGCCACTTCGATCTGTCCTACAGCCGCCTGATGGACGGTCTGAAGAAGGCCGAGATCGAGATCGACCGCAAGAGCCTGGCCGATCTGGCCGTGCACGACCTGACCGCCTTCGGCAAGATCGCCGAACAGGCCAAGGCCGCACTGCCGGCCTGACGAGGTCCTGCAGGATTACCCGCCGGGCGCTGCCTGGCGGGTCCCGGAAAGGGGAGGGTCGACGCCCTCCCTTTTTTGTTTCGGGAACACGGAATACCGGGACGGCGGGCAGCCGCCGCCCACCACTTTCGGGGAAATGCGCGTGGAGCAACTGCAACAGCTCGTCGCCGAGGCCCGTGACCGCATCGAGGCGGCCACGGACCTGAAGGCGCTGGATGATGTCCGGGTGCAGTACCTGGGCAAGAAGGGCGCGATTACCGCCCAGCTGAAGGAGCTCGGCAAGCTGCCGGCGGAGGAACGCCCGGCTGCCGGTCAGAAGGTCAACGAGGCCAAGGCCGAGGTGTCCGGCCTGATCGATGCGCGCAAGGCTGCGCTGGCGCAGAGCGCGTTGACGGATCAGCTGGCGCGCGAACGGATCGACGTGACGCTGCCCGGGCGGCCGCAGTGGGAGGGTGCTCTGCACCCGATCACGCAGACGCTGGAACGGATTGAGACGTTCTTCGCGGGGTTGGGTTTTCAGGTCGCGCAGGGGCCGGAGGTCGAGGACGACTTCCATAACTTCGAGGCCCTGAATATTCCCGAACACCACCCCGCGCGGGCGATGCACGATACGTTCTATTTCGACGCCCACCGGGTACTGCGGACCCATACCTCCCCGGTACAGATCCGGACGATGGAACAGCAGAAGCCGCCGCTGCGGGTGATTGCGCCGGGTCGGGTCTATCGTTGCGACTCCGATCTGACCCACAGCCCGATGTTCCACCAGGTGGAAGGCCTGTGTGTGGATACCGGCATCACCTTCGCGGATCTGCGCGGCGTGCTGAGTGCCTTTCTGCAGAGCTTTTTCGAGCGCGACGACCTGGCTACGCGCTTTCGGCCGTCGTATTTCCCGTTCACCGAGCCGTCCGCCGAGGTCGACATCCAGTGCGTGCACTGCGGTGGCGAGGGCTGCCGGGTGTGCAGTCATACCGGCTGGCTGGAGGTGATGGGCTGCGGCATGGTGCACCCGAACGTGCTGGGCCATGTCGATATCGACCCGGAGCAGTACACCGGCTTTGCCTTCGGCCTGGGTGTCGAACGCATGGCGATGCTGCGCCACGGGGTGAATGATCTGCGCTTGTTCTTTGACAACGACATCCGGTTTATCGGGCAATTCGGGCAGACAGGCTAATGCGTATCAGTGTGCAATGGCTGCAGGAATGGCTGCAGTTTGACGAGTCCCCGGAACAGCTGGGACACCGCCTGACCATGGCGGGTCTGGAGCTGGATGCGATGGAGGCGGCCGCACCGGCATTTACCGGCGTGCGGGTGGGACACGTGCTGGCGGTAGAACCGCATCCGGATGCCGACCGCCTGCGCGTATGCCGCGTGGATGCGGGTGAGGATGAACCGCTGACGATTGTCTGCGGGGCGCCCAACGTGCATGAAGGGATGCGGGCACCGGTCGCCGTGGTCGGCGCGGTGCTGCCCGACAACTTCAAGATCAAGAAATCGAAACTGCGCGGCGTCGCCTCTGCGGGGATGCTGTGCTCGGCACGCGAGCTGGGGCTTGCCGAGGACGCCGAGGGGCTGATGGCGCTGCCGGCGGAGTTCGAGGCCGGCGCGGATCTGCGGGCGGTGCTGGGGCTGGATGACACCATCCTCGAGGTCGATCTGACCCCGAACCGGGCCGACTGTCTCGGCATGCGCGGGATTGCACGCGAGTGTTCGGCACTGCTGGATCGGCCGCTGCAGACGCCGGCCATCGAGGCTGCGCCGGTCGCAGGGACGGCCCGGGTCGCGGTAGAGGTCGAGGATGAGGCCGCCTGCCCGCTGTATGCCGCACGCGTGCTGGAAGGCCTCGATGCCGGGGCCGCGACGCCATGGTGGATGCGCGAGCGGCTGCGACGCGCGGGCGTGCGTCCGCTGAGCGCGATTGTCGATGTCACCAATTACGTGATGCTGGAACTGGGACAGCCCCTGCATGCCTTCGATGCGGGCCGCGTCGGGGATTGCATTCGCGTGCGCTGGGGGCGTGAAGGGGAACGCCTGACGCTGCTGGGTGGCGATCAGACCGTGACCCTTTCGCCGCGCGATCTGGTGATTGCGAACGACGCCGAGGCACAGGCCCTGGCCGGGGTGATGGGAGGGGCCGCGAGCGCGGTGGACGAGGCCACCACGCGGGTTGTGCTGGAGTGTGCCCATTTCACCCCGAGGGCCCTGGCCGGCCGGGCCCGCGCCCACGGCCTGCATACCGATGCCTCGCATCGCTTCGAGCGCGGTGTCGATCCGACGCTCGTGCCCGAGGCCATGGAGCGCGCCACGCACCTGCTCCTGCAGATCTGCGGCGGCCAGTGCGGGCCGGTGGTTCAGAGCGGCGAGGTCCCGGCCTCGCACGCGGAACAGGCCATTGCGCTGCGCCTCGGACGGATCGAGCGCCTGCTTGGTCTGGCGCTGGCGCCAGACGAGGTCGAACGGATCCTTTCGGCGCTGGACTGCCGGGTACAGGCGGGCGACGAGGGCTGGATGGTGCACCCGCCGCGGGCACGCTTCGATCTCGCGCGCGAAGAGGATCTGATTGAAGAGCTGGCCCGGGTGCATGGCTATGACCGGCTGCCGCAGACGCTGCCACAGCCGGTCGCCCCGGCGAGCACCACGGACGGTCTGCGGGCCCTGCGTGCCGGGCTTGCCCGCCGCGGGTTCCACGAGGTGATCAGCTTCAGCTTCATCGCGCGCGAGGCCGCGAAGGCCTTCTATCCGGAGGTCGAACCGCTGGCACTGGCCAACCCGATCTCCTCGGATCTCGCGGTGATGCGCCCGGGCCTGTGGCCGGGGCTGGTGACCACCGCGGCCTACAATCAGGCACGGCAACAGTCCGATCTGCGCCTGTTCGAGCATGGGCTGCGCTTTGTCCCGGATGCCTCCGGACTGCGCCAGGAGCCGCGTCTCGCGGGCCTGCTGGGTGGCCATGCTGGTCCGGAGTCCTGGGAGGGCGAAAGCCGCCGGTTCGACTTTTTCGATGCCAAGGGCGTGGTCGAGGCGCTGTGCGCGCAGGTGGATGGCCAGCCGGGCTTTCGTGCGGAGGTGCATCCCGCTCTGCATGACGGGCAGTCCGCGCGGGTGCTGGTGGGTGGCAAGCCGGTCGGCTGGGTCGGGCGCCTGCACCCGGCGCTGTGCGAGCGCTTCGATGTGGAGTCGGTGTATCTGTTCGATCTCGATGCGACGGTTGTGGCGCGGGCACCGGTGGTGCAGTTTCAGCCGCTGTCGGCCTATCCGTCCATTCGCCGCGATCTGGCGCTGGTGGTGGCGGATTCGGTTCCAGCCGGCGACGTGCTCGCGGCGATCGATGAACTCGACCTGGACCTGCTGCAGGGCGTGCGCCTGTTCGATGTCTATCGGGGCAAGGGCTTGAATCCGGACGAAAAGAGCCTGGCTTTGGGCTTGATTTTGCGGGCTTTTGATCGCACCCTAGGCGAACAGGATGTGGTCAGTGTCACCGCCGCGGTGGTGCAGCATCTTCAGGCCCGCTTCAACGCAACCCTGAGACAATAGCCAATGGCAGCTGTAACCAAGGCGGATCTGGCCGCCGCGCTGAATGAAGAACTGGGTCTCAACAAGCGTGAGGCCAAGGAATTCGTCGAAATGTTTTTCGAGGAGATGCGCCAGTCGCTGGAAGCGGGCGAGGGCGTGAAGCTGTCCGGTTTCGGCAACTTCATCCTGCGTGACAAGAATCAGCGGCCCGGCCGCAACCCCAAGACGGGGGAAGAGATCCCGGTATCGGCCCGGCGGGTGGTGACCTTCCGCCCCGGCCAGAAGCTGCGCGAGCGGGTGGAGAGCTATGCTGGAGGCGAGTAACCATCAGGAACTCCCGGCGATCCCGGGCAAGCGCTACTTCACTATTGGCGAGGTCGCCGAACTGTGTCAGGTGAAGCCGCACGTTCTGCGCTACTGGGAGCAGGAGTTCCCGATGCTCGAGCCGGTCAAACGGCGCGGCAACCGACGCTACTACCAGCGCCAGGATGTGATCCTGATCCGGCAGATAAGGGCGCTGCTGTATGAAGAGGGCTACACCATCAACGGTGCTCGTCAGAAGCTCTCCGGTGACGAGGCCAGGGGTGATCGCCAGCAGGCCCGCCAGGTGATCCAGGACACGATCTCCGAGCTCGAGTCGATCCTGAAGGTGCTGCGCGCCTGAGACCGGCCGCCGCGCACGGGGCCCACGGGCCGGCTGCAGGTGGAAAGTGTGGTTCGGTGCTTTCGTGGAGGTCGAGAATCCGCTATGATTCGCGGCTTCGGGGCGTGGCGCAGCCTGGTAGCGCATCTGCATGGGGTGCAGAGGGTCGCAGGTTCAAATCCTGCCGTCCCGACCAAAACCGCAGGATTGAAAAAGGCCGCTTTCGAGCGGCCTTTTTTATGGTTCATCGAAGGATACCGGGGAGGTATTCGAGCGTTGAATGGCATCGTAATCTCGCGTGGAGCCGGATTGGACGCGGGAGAGCGGGATGCTGGACAAGAAGACGTTGCAGAAGCTGGGCGGTTGGGAAGGCTATCGGCTGGAACGTGCGGTGTGGCCGGAGGAGGCCGGCGGCACGCTGGAGCTGCACCTGAAGCCGACGCGGCAGTGGATGCACTGCGAACGCTGCGGGCACCGGACGCGTCAGGTGCACGAGACGACGCTGCGGCGGGTTCGGGATCTTCCCCTGTTCGAGTACCGGGTGGTGCTGGTGGTGCCGCGTCGCCGGGTGTGGTGCGAGCACTGC
>NZ_KB898047.1 GCF_000377345.1 Thioalkalivibrio sp. ALJ16
TCGGTGACTCCTACGACAACGCCCTGGCGGAGACCATCAACGGGCTGTACAAGACCGAGGTCCGGGCCTACTGGGGGCGTCTTAACGATCTACGCGACGTCGAGTGGGCTACGCTCCAGTGGGTCGACTGGTTCAACCGGCGACGCCTGTTGGAATCCAACGGGTATCGACCGCCGGCAATGATCGAAGCGCAGTACCATCAACCACTTCAGGGGTCCGTTCGTGCAGCGTGACCCAAACCAACGGGTCTCCGGGAAACCCGGGGCGGTTCACCTTTCTTGGGCAAGCAAGAAAGGACCTCGGGGCGCGCTGGCGAGTCAGCGCACGGCAGTACGTGGACCGGAGGCACCGTAAACACCGGAGGACGAACCAGGCCTAGCCAAAAATCGGCAGGTTGCGGACCGAAGGCACCATAAACACCGGAGGTCGAACGGGGAGCAGCCGCCACCAGGCAGGCGGCTAGATGAAGACACCGTACACGGCGAGGGACGGGGTCGGGGCGACCGGCGCGAGCCGGAACGGGGACGGTGGGCGGGGTGCTGTGGCGTTAGCTGTGCTTCAGGATCCGGGCGCGCTCGCGTTCCCAGTCCTTGTCCTTCTTGGCGGCACGCTTGTCGAACTCCTTTTTGCCCTTGGCCAGGCCAATCTCGAGCTTGGCGCGGCCGCGCTTCCAGTACAGGGCCATCGGCACCAGGGTATAGCCCTTGCGCTCCACGGCCCCGACCAGACGGTTGATCTCGGCCCGATGCAGCAGCAGTTTGCGGGTGCGGCTGGGGTCCGGGTGGATATGGGTGGAGGCGGTGGGCAGCGGTGTGACGTGCGCGCCGAACAGAAAGGCCTCGCCGTTGCGCAGCAGTACGTAGGACTCACTCAGCTGCGCGCGCCCGGCGCGCATGGACTTGACCTCCCAGCCTTCCAGTTCCAGCCCGGCTTCCAGTCGGTCCTCGATAAAGAAATCGTGGCGCGCCTTGCGGTTGAGCGCGATGGTGCTGGAGTTGTCTCCGCCTTGTTTCTTCTTCTTTCCCATAACCTGTGCAGTGTACTGCAGGCGGCGCGGCGAAGCAGGCCGTATGGGCCTGCGTCCGTGGTGAAAGTTGAGCCTGAGGACCCGCTGCCCCACAATTCCGGCGGACTCGGCGGCGCGCTGTGCGCCCGGGCTTGGGCGATCGCCGGGCGCGATGGCCGCGCACACGCCTTCCGTCTCCGCTCAACAAGGAGCCATTGATGCCTGCCACGACTTCGATCCACGGGCAATGGACGACCCGCCTGGCCTTCATCCTGGCGGCCACCGGTTCGGCCGTCGGCCTGGGCAATATCTGGCGCTTTCCCTATATCGCCGGCGAGAACGGCGGTGGCGCCTTTGTGCTGGTTTATCTCGGCTGCATCCTGCTGATCGGCCTGCCGGTGATGATGGCCGAGATCATGCTGGGGCGGCGCGGGCGCCAGAGCCCGATCAACACGATGTCGGCGCTGGCGCGCGAGGAAGGGCTGTCACGCGCGTGGGGCATGATCGGGTGGATCGGTGTGCTGGCCGGCTTCCTGATCCTGTCGTTCTACAGCGTGGTTGCGGGCTGGTCGCTGTCCTATGTGTTCAAGTCGGGGACCGGCGGCTTCCTGGGGCTCGACGCGGAGGGGTCCGAATCGATGTTCGGCGGCATGCTGGCCGATCCCGAGGCGCTGCTGGCCTGGCATACGATCTTCATGGTGATGACCGCGATCGTGGTGGCGCGCGGGGTGCAGTCGGGGCTGGAGAAGGCCGTCACCATCCTGATGCCGCTGCTGTTCCTGATGCTGGTGGTGATGGTCGGTTATGCGGTGGTCCAGGGGCAGTTCTTCGCCGGTCTCCAGTTCCTGCTGTATCCGGATTTCTCCGCCCTGTCCGCGAACGCGGTGCTGCTGGCCATGGGCCAGGCGTTCTTTACCCTCAGTCTCGGCATGGGCGCGATCATGATCTACGGCAGCTACCTGCAGAGCGAGGCCTCCATCGCACGGACCTCCACCGCGGTGGTCGGGGCGGACACTCTGGTGGCGATCATGGCGGGGCTGGCGATCTTCCCCATCGTGCTCGGGGCGGGCCTGTCGGCCGAACAGGGCCCGGGCCTGATCTTCGTGACCTTGCCGCTGGCCTTTGCCGATATGCCGGGCGGGCTGTACTTCGGCACCATGTTCTTCGTGCTGCTGGTGTTCGCGGCCTGGACGTCGGCGATCTCGATCATCGAGCCGGCCGTGGCCTTCCTGGTCGAAAACCTGGGGCTGACCCGGGTGACAGCGACCACCCTGATCGCGATCGGTGCCTGGTTGCTGGGCATCGGGGCCCTGCTCTCGCTGAACGTCTGGTCCGACTACACCCTGTTCGATATGGGCATCCTGGACCTGTTCGACTATGTGACCGCCAATATCCTGCTGCCGCTGGGTGGCTTCCTGATCGCGATCTTCGTGGGCTGGCGCATGACCGAGCGCTCGGTGCAGTCCGAGCTGCGCATGCAGCACCCCGGGCTGTACCAGTTGTGGTACTTCCTGGTCCGGTTCGTGGCCCCGGTCGCGATCCTGTTCGTGTTCCTGCGCGCAGTGGAGCTGATCTGATGGCCTCGAAGATCCGGCGCTACGCGGACGTGCCCTACACCCGCGAGCAGATGTTCAACCTGGTGAACGACGTCGACGCCTATCCCGAGTTCCTGCCGGGCTGTCGCAGCGCCTCGGCGCGACCGCGCGGCGAGCACGAGGTCGAGGGGACGATCGAACTGGCCAAGGGTGCGCTGCACAAGTCGTTCACCACCCGCAACACGCTCAAGCGCCCGGAGAGTATCGACATGCGCCTGGTGTCCGGCCCGTTCCGGCGCCTGCACGGGACCTGGACCTTCTCCCAGGTCGAGGGCGGGCGCACCCGCATTGCCCTGGAGCTGGAGTTCGAGTTCGCCAACCGCATCATGGCGTTTGCGATCGGGCCGGTGTTCAACCAGATCGCCAACTCGCTGGTGGATGCCTTTGTCCAGCGCGCGCGCGAGGTGCACGGTGCCGGATAGCCCCACGGCACCGGCCGCCGAGGACGGCATGATCCGCGTGGAGGTGGCCTATGCGCGCCCGGAGCGTCAGGTGATCCTGCCGCTGGTGGTGCCCGAGGGGACGACCGTGGACACCGCGCTGCGGCAGTCGGATATCGAGCAGCAGTTCCCCGAGATTGATCTGGAGACGGTGAAGGTCGGTATCTTCGGCAAGATCACCCGCCGCGACACGGTGCTGAGGCCGCGCGACCGTATCGAGGTCTATCGGCCGCTGCTTGCGGACCCGAAGGAGGTCCGGCGTCAGCGTGCCGGCAAGGGTCGCAAGAAGCCGGGCAAGGGGGAGGCCGCCGGCGCGGCGGCGCCGGACTCCACGTCGGAACCGCAGGGGTAGACAGGCGCGCACCGGGGGCGGGCCCGGCGTCAGTTATCGTCCATGTCCACCGGGTGGTCGTCCAGTGCCACCGGCTGCGGGATGTCGGACTCCACGTGGCTCACCACACCGTTGTCGAAGTGGATCGTGACGCGCTGGCGCTCAGTGGCACCGAAGCCGGGGCGGCGGTAGTAGACGTAGTCCCAGCGGTCATCGGCACGGAAGGCGGGCTCCAGCTGCGGTGAGCCCATCAGGAAGCGCACCTGCTGCGGCGTCATGCCGGGCTGGATCTGGGCCACCTGGGCTGGATCGATCACATTGCCCTGCTGCACGTCCAGACGGAACTGGTTGAGGCCGCCGCAGGCGCTGAGCAGGCTTGCAGCCACGGCAATAGAAATGAGAATCTTAATCATCTGAGCGGGCGGTCCTCGGCGTCTGGTGGGCCGTGAACGCGCATGGTACACCAAAGCATACCGCGGCCCTCAAGCCGGCGGTCGCAGGAATTCGGGTGATGGAGACAAGCAATCTCAAGAAGGCGGGGCTCAAGGTCACGCTGCCGAGGATGAAGATCCTCGAGATCCTCGAGACCTCGGAGACGCGTCACCTGAGCGCCGAGGCGATCTATCGCGAACTGCTCGATTCCGGCGAGGAGATCGGCCTTGCCACCGTGTACCGCGTGCTGACGCAGTTCGAGGCGGCGGGGCTGGTGTGCCGGCTGCACCTGGAGGGCAATCAGGCGGTCTTCGAGCTGGAGCGTGGTGGCCACCATGACCATATCGTCTGCAACCAGTGCGGGCGCGTGGAGGAGTTTTTCGACGAGACGATCGAGCGGCGCCAGCGCGATGTGGCCCAGCATCATGGCTTTGCGATCAAGGATCACGCCCTGGTGCTGTACGGCGACTGCGTGGACAGCGCCTGCCCGCACCGCCCGGCTTGACCGCGCCCCTTTATTCGCGGCTTCCCCAGTCGCGCCAGCGTCACATTCGAGATCCTGCTCGCCGGGCAGTGGCCGCCTGCAGAACCCGGCCTGGCCACAACCAGTCAGGTGGCGGATCGAAGCCACCGCAAATGCGCTGCACCGAACCGAGGACGCTCCAGGAGGCGGGCGGGTGCAGCCCGGGTCAGGTAGACGTGGCGAGCTTCGCCGCGAAATGCGCCGGTGCGAACCCCTCCTGCTGGCGCAGGTAGTCGACCAGCTGCGCGGCGAAGTCGGCCGGCACCGAGTCGCGCACGGCCGGCATGTCACGCAGAGTCTCCCAGCGCGCCGCCAGGCGCGGGAAGCTGTCCGCCTCCCAGGGGCTGTCCGGGTCCTCCAGCAGCGCATAGCGCATCAGGATCGGTGCCAGCGTGGCGTCGATCAGCGAGAAGCCCGGCGCGCCCAGCCGGTCGTCAGTGCCGATCTGCTGCTCCAGACGTTCCAGGCCGCGGGCGGCGGTGTGCCGTGCCAGCTCGAAGGCATCTTCGGTGGTGGCGGTCATCCACTGGTACTGGGCGAAGGTCTGTTCCGACAGGTACTCGATCCAGGCGCGCGTGCGGGCCTGTTCCAGCGGTTCCGCCGGCATCAGTGGGGGTGGGGTGATGGCGTCAACGTACTCGTTGATCACGGCCGATTCGAACAGCACGGTGTCGTGATCCACGATCAGCAGCGGGACCTTGCCCAGCGGCGAGCGCTCGCGAAACCAGTCTGGCGGATCGAGCAGATCGATCAGGTCCAGCTGGAACGGGACTTTTTTGTATTTCAGCGTGATCACGCTACGCTGAACGAACGGACAGATAGCGAAACTGATCAGGTGCAGATGCGGCAGATTCATGGTGATGTTCGGCGTCCGCGGGCGGGTCGGTTGCCGCCCCGAATAGTCTCGGTCCGCCGGCTCCTCGCTTGGAAAGAGCGCATATTGTCTCCCCTCCGGCCGACCCGGGGAACCCTTGGGCAGGGGTAACGGCCAGGCCGCACCGGGCAGTGCCGGGCTGCGCATCGACAAGTGGCTGTGGGCCGCGCGCTTCTTCAAGACCCGCGCGCTGGCGACCGAGGCCGTCAGTGGCGGCAAGGTTCATGTGAACGGCGAGCGCTGCAAGCCGGCGCGTCGGCTGCACCCCGGCGATCGCCTGACGATCCATCGCGGCACCCAGGTCTGGGAGCTGGACGTGGTGGCGCTCAACGATCAGCGGCGCCCGGCGAGCGAGGCCCAGGCTTTGTACACCGAGATCCCCGAAAGCGAGGCCCGGCGCGCGGCCGAAGGCGAACGCCGCCGCGCCGAACGTGCCGGCGCCGACCGGGCCCCGGGGCGGCGGCCGGACAAGCGCGATCGGCGCAAGATTCGCCGCTTTATCCGGCAGGACGCCAGCGACAGGAGCGAACCCGAATGAGTCAGACCGATGGCGCCGCCCGCGCGCCGATCACGCCCCGGCTTGCCGTGGATCTGGTAATCCACCACCCGGCGCAGCCCGGTCGCGTGCTGGTGATCGAGCGTCGCAACCCTCCCCATGGCTGGGCCCTGCCGGGTGGTTTTGTCGATGTGGGCGAGACCACCGAGCACGCGGCGGTCCGCGAGGCGCGCGAGGAGACCGGGCTGGAGGTCACGCTGGAGACCCTGCTCGGTGTGTATTCCGACCCCGGCCGCGACCCGCGCGGACATACCGTCAGCGCGGTCTATATCGCCCGCGGTCAGGGCCAGGCGCAGGCGGCCGACGACGCCGCCGACTGCGCCTGGCTGGCGCCGGATGACCCGGGGCAGGTCCTGGTCTTCGATCACCGGCGCATCCTGGATGACTATCTGCGCTACCGCCTGACCGGCGAGACGGCGGCGCTGCGTCGGGTACAAAAAGCGGGATGAAGCGGGCCAAGCTGTTACCATACGGGGCTTCCGACCACCGATACGGTTTCGAGTGACACAGGCAGACCCCGCAACCCGATCCCGTCGCGACGGCGACCTGCCGGAGCCGCGCGTCTACGAGCGTGCGGAACACGGCATCTCGCGCGCCCTGATCGACGATAACGCCCTGAAGGTGCTCTACCGCCTGCGCGATGCCGGTTACCGCGCATGCCTGGTGGGGGGTGGCGTGCGCGACCTGCTGCTGGGGCGCGAGCCCAAGGACTTCGATGTCGCCACCGATGCGACGCCGGAACAGGTGCGCGGCCTGTTCCGCAACTGCCGCCTGATCGGGCGCCGCTTCCGCCTGGCACATGTCCTGTTCGGCCGCGAGATGATCGAGGTCGCCACCTTCCGCGCCCCGCATGACGACGCCGAGGGCGACGAGCAGGTGGCCCTGTCCGACGAGGGCCGCATCCTGCGCGACAACCGCTACGGCACGATCGAACAGGATGCGGTGCGGCGCGACTTCAGCGTGAACGCGCTGTACTACGACATCGAGGACTTCTCGGTGCTGGATTACACCGGCGGGGTCGAGGACCTGCGCGCCGGGGTGCTGCGCCTGATCGGGGACGATGTCGAGACACGCCTGCGCGAGGACCCGGTGCGCATGCTGCGCGCGGTGCGCTTCTCCGCCAAGCTGGGGCTGCGTATCGCCCCCGAGGTCGAGGCGGGCATTCGGGAGCTGGCCACGCTGATGCAGACCGTGGCGCCGGCGCGCCTGTTCGACGAGGTGATCAAGCTGTTTCACAGCGGTGCGGCGGTCACCTGTCTGGACGAGCTGGAACGTTTCGGGCTGTTCGCGCCGATGTTCCCGGAGGCGGCCGAGTGCTTTGCCGACCCGGAGACGGGGGCCGAGCGCCGTCAGTTCCTGGTCGAGTCGCTGCTGAACACCGACAAACGCATCAACGAGGAGCTGGGCGTCAATCCGGCCTTTCTCTACGCCGCGATCCTGTGGGCCCCGGTTCAGGTCGAGGCGGCGGCACGCATCGAAGCCGGGGAGCAGGAGATCCCGGCCTGGCAACAGGCCATGGCCGAGGTGCTGGATCGCCAGGTCAGGACGGTCTCGATCCCCAAGCGTTTCAGCCTGATCGTGCGCGAGATCTGGGAGCTGCAGGCACGGCTGGAGCGCTACCGCGGCGGCCGCGCGCTGCGTCTGCTGACGCACCCGCGCTTTCGCGCCGGCTATGACTTCCTGTGCCTGCGCGCCCGCGCAGGGGATGCCGATCCGGAGCTGTGCCGCTGGTGGACCGAAATCCAGGAGCAGGACGAGGCTGGACAGAAGGCCCTGGCGGGCGCGGCTTCGGGCAAGGGGCCCAAGGGGCGCTCGCGCCGCGGCGGTCGCCGACGCCGGCGAGGCCGCAAGGGCGGCTCCGGGGGCGGCGGCCAGGACGGCAGCAGCGGCAACACCCCGTCCGGGGGTGATCAGGGGGGCGGCGAATGACGGCAACCGGGGGTGGCGTGCATGCCTATATCGGCATCGGGGCGAATCTGGGTGACCCCGAGGCCCAGGTGCGCGAGTCTTTTGTCCGCCTGGCCCGCGACCTGCCGCAGACGCGCCTGACCGGTCGTTCGCGCCTGTTCCGCAACCCGCCGATGGGGCCCCAGGATCAGCCCGACTACGTAAACGCGGTGGCCCGTCTGCAGACGCACCTGCCCCCCCTGGAGCTGCTGGACGGGTTGCAGGCGATCGAGTGTGCCTGCGGGCGCGAGCGTGACGGCACCCGCTGGGGGCCGCGGCGCCTGGATCTGGATTTGCTGCTGTTCGGTGACCAGCAGCTGGAGCTGCCGGGGCTGCAGGTACCGCACGCCGGTATCGCCGAACGGGACTTCGTGGTGCTCCCGTTGCTGGAGCTGGCGCCGGGGCTGCGGGTGCCGGGTCTGGGTTCGCTGGAGCAGCTGGCGCAGCGCTTTGACGGGGCAGGGCTGCTCCCGGTCATGGAGCCAGGGGAGGCCGTGGCGACCGCGGAGGGCCGCGGATGAGTCTCGGCGATTTCGACTTTATTGCGGTGGAGGGCCCCATCGGCGTCGGGAAGTCGAGCCTGGCGCAACGGCTGGCCGAACACCTCCAGGCCGAAGGCATCTTCGAGGCCCCGGACGAGAACCCGTTTCTTGACCGTTTCTACCAGGACCCGGACAAGCACGCCCTGGCCACACAGCTGCACTTTCTGGTGCAGCGCGTACGCCAGCTGACGCCGGTGGCGCAGAAGGGCCTGTTCGAACAGCGGCACGTGTCCGACTATCTGATGGACAAGGACCCGCTGTTCGCCGAGCTGAATCTGCACCCCGACGAGCTGGAGATCTATCGCGAGATGTTCCGCCACCTGCGCGGCGGGTTGCCGCGGCCGGACCTGGTGATCTATCTGCAGGCACCGGTGGAGGTGCTGCAGGAGCGCATCCGCCGTCGGGCACGACCGTACGAACGTCACATCGAGAGCGGTTACCTGGAACGGCTGAACGCCGCCTACGCGGAATTCTTCTATCATTTCGAGGGACCGGCGCTCGTGATCGTGAACGCCACCGAGATTGACTGGGTGAATAACCCGGCCGATTTCGATCAGCTGGTGCAGTTCCTGGAGCCGATCCAGGGCGGGCGGCACTACTTCAACCCGTTGCCGATCTCGCTTTAGGCACGCCGGACTGCCCGGGAGGCATGAGTATGCGGCCGATTACCGTGAACACCCTGGCCAGCCGCAAGCAGGCGGGTGAACCCATTGCCTGCCTGACGGCCTATGACGCGGCCTTCGCCGGTCTGCTGGACCGCTGCGGCGTGGATGTGATCCTGGTGGGCGATTCGCTGGGCATGGTGGTCCAGGGTCATGCGACCACCCTGCCGGTCACACTGGACGACATGGTCTACCACGTTGCCTGTGTGGCGCGCGGCAGCGCGAATGCCCTGATCATGGCGGACATCCCGTTTCTGGGTGACGTCGATCCGGCCACGGCACTGACCCAGGCTGGCGCACTGCTGCGCGCTGGCGCACACATGGTCAAGGTCGAGTGCGGCACGGTCGAGGTTCCGGTGGTCGAGCGGCTGGTCGCCGCCGGCATCCCGGTCTGTGCCCACCTGGGGCTGACGCCGCAGGCCGTGCACCGCTTCGGGGGGCACCGGGTCCAGGGGCGCGACCCGAAGGCGGCGGCGGAGATGGAATCACTGGCCGCCTGCCTGGAGGATGCCGGCGCACAGGCCTTGCTGCTGGAAGGCATCCCGGAAAGCCTGGCCGATGCCATTGTGCGCAGTGCCGGGGTGCCCGTGATCGGTATCGGTGCCAGCCCCCGCTGCGATGGCCAGGTGCTGGTGCTGTCCGATGTGCTTGGCCTGACGCCGGAGCCGCCGCGTTTCGCACGGGATTTTCTTGCCGACGGTGGCTCCCTCGAAGGCGCGGTACGGGCCTACTGCGAGGCTGTGCGCACGCGCGCCTTCCCACAGTCTGGTGTGCATACATTCAGCTAGTAGTGAGTCGGCAGCCGCGGTGCCCAAGCTCGCATCGTACCGGCCGGGTATTGACCGAGGATCAAGACGGACCTGACCCATGAGAATTCTGCGTGATCGGCCCCAGCTGGTAGCCATGCATCGAGAGTGGTCGCGCAAGGGGCGCGGCACCGTGGCACTGGTGCCCACCATGGGCAACCTCCACGAGGGACACCTGACCCTGATTCGCCATGCCCGGGCGCGGGCTCAGCGCGTGGTGGTGTCGATCTTCGTGAACCCGCTGCAGTTCGACCGCCCCGAGGACCTGGAGCGCTATCCGCGTACCCTCGACGAGGATGCCCGGCTTGCCACTGACGCCGGCGTGGATGCCCTGTTCTGCCCCAGCGACGAGGACATGTACGCCCCGGACGGGATGCCCCCGGTGCGCGTGGTCGTGCCGGTGCTGTCCGAGATCCTGGAGGGCAGCTACCGTCCCGGGCATTTCGACGGGGTCGCCACGGTGGTTACCAAGCTGTTCAATCTGGTGCGTCCGGACCTGGCGCTGTTCGGCGAGAAGGACTACCAGCAGTTCAAGCTGATCGAGCGCATGGTGCAGGGGCTGGATATCCCGACCCGGGTGGAGGCGATCCCGACCGTGCGCGAGCCGGACGGGCTGGCGTTCAGTTCGCGCAACAGCCAGTTGCCCGAATCGGCGCGCAGCGTGGCCCCCGAACTCAAGCGGGTGCTGGACGAGGTCGCGACGGTCTGCCGCACCGCGACCGTGTTCGACGCCGATCGCATCCCCGAGGTCGAGGGGCGTGCCTGCGAGCGCCTGCGCGAGGCCGGTTTCGATCCGGAGTACCTGTCGATCCGGCGCGCCGACGACCTGCTGGAGCCGGCATCGGGCGTGCCGCTGGCAGAGCAGGACCTGGTGGTCCTGGCGGCGGCCTGGCTGGAGGGCGTACGCCTGATCGACAATGTCCGCACCCGCCCGGACTGAGCCCATCTCTTTGTAACCACGCAGCGCACGAAGCAAAGAGCGGTCACAGGAAGACGGGAAGATTCGAAGAGGGCCGGATGGCCCTCGATCGTTTACGCACCGCCAACCAAGAATCCCTTCCTGTCTTCCAGCCTTCCTGTGAATGGCCCTTGAACTGCTTCGTTTTTTCGTGGGCTTCGTGGTGAAAAACATTGACCTGAACGGGCGGGTTTGCCGTGGTCGCCGGGATCGCGGATAATTTTTCGCCCCCAGAGGTTATCGCCGGGAAAATCGCCGATGCACGTCACCATGCTCAAGGGCAAGCTGCACAAGGCCCAGGTCACTCATTGTGAGCTGGAGTACGAGGGCTCGTGCGCCATCGATACGCGGCTGCTGGAAGCCGCCGGCATCCTGCCGTTCGAGCAGATCCAGATCTACAACGTCGACAACGGCGAGCGCTTCACCACCTACGCGATCGAGGGCGAGCCGGGCTCCGGCATCATCTCGGTCAATGGCGCGGCCGCGCACAAGGCGGCGGTGGGGCACCGCGTGATCATCTGCGCCTACGCGCAGATGGAGGCCGCCGCGGCCCGGGAATTCACCCCGAACCTCGTGTATCTCGACGCCCGCAACGCGATCGTGCGCACCGGCCACGGCATCCCGGTGCAGGCCGCCTGAAAAACCATCCCCCCTCGCGTGCTCCCCGCAGTTGTAGGGCCCGCAGTTGTAGGGCAACGGCCTCGCCGCTATCCTCCACACCCATGAATCTCCACGAATTTCAGGCCAAGGTGCGCTTTCGCGACGCCGGCATCCCCGTTCCCGACGGACAGGTGATCACCCACCCCGACCAGCTCCCCGCCGCCTGGCAGGCCCTGGGCGCCGAGCGCGTGCTGGTCAAGGCCCAGGTGCATTCCGGCGGGCGCGGCAAGGCCGGTGGCGTGGTGATGGCGGATTCCCCCGAGGCCGCGCGCGAGGCCGCGGAGAGGCTGCTGGGCTCGCGCCTGGTCACCGGGCAGAGCGGTCCCGAGGGCCTGCCGGTGGATCAGCTCCTGCTGGAGCCGGCCGCGGATATCGCCCGCGAGTTCTACTTTGCCCTGCTGGTGGACCGGGCCCGCGAGCGCCTGGCGCTGGTGGTCTCCGCCGAGGGCGGCATGGACATCGAAACCCTGGCCGCCGAACGGCCCGAGGCGGTGATCACCCTGCCGATCCACCCGGCCACGGGCGTGATGCCGTTTCACGGGCGGCGGGTTGCCTTTGCCCTCGGGCTGTCGGGCGAGCCGGCCAAGGCGATGGCCCAACTGGTGACCAATGCCCATGCCCTGTTCCAGCAGCTGGATGCGCAGTTGCTGGAGATCAACCCGCTGGTGCTGACCGCTGACGATCAGCTGCTGGCCATCGACGCCAAGCTGACCGTGGACGACTCCGCCGCCTACCGCCAGAAGTCGCTGATGGCCGAACGCGACGCACGCCAGCGCGACCCGGCCGAGGAACAGGCGCACGAGCACGACCTCAACTACATCCGCCTGGACGGCTCCATCGGCTGCATGGTGAACGGGGCGGGCCTGGCCATGGCCACGATGGACCTGATCAAGCACCACGGCGGCGAGCCGGCCAACTTCCTGGATGTCGGCGGCGGCACGACGGTGGAGCGGGTCACGGCCGCGTTCAAGTTGATCCTGTCGGACCCCTCGGTGAAGGCGGTGCTGGTGAATATCTTTGGCGGCATCGTGCGCTGCGACCTGATCGCCGAGGGCATCATCGCCGCGATCCGCGAGGTGCAGGTCCAGGTGCCGGTGGTGGTGCGGCTGGAAGGCACCAACGCGGAGCAGGGCCGCGAGGCGCTGGCCAGCTCCGGTCTGGACGTGATCCCGGCCGCGGACCTCGACCGCGCGGCGCGCACCGTGGTGGAGGCCGTGGCATGAGCATCCTCGTCGATCGCGATACGAAGGTGATCTGCCAGGGCTTTACCGGCAAGCAGGGCAGCTTCCACTCCGAGCAGGCGATCGCCTACGGCACCCGTCTGGTCGGGGGCGTGACGCCCGGCAAGGGCGGGCAGACGCATCTGGACCGTCCGGTGTTCGATACCGTCGCCGATGCGGTGGCGCAGACCGGTGCGACCGTCAGCATGATCTATGTCCCGGCCCCGTTCGCGGCCGATGCGATCTGCGAGGCGGCGGATGCCGGCATCGAACTGGCCGTGTGCATCACCGAGGGCATCCCGGTACAGGACATGATCCGGGTGAAGCAGGTCCTCGCCGGCAGCCCGACCCGCCTGATCGGGCCGAACTGCCCCGGCATCATCACGCCGGATGCCTGCAAGGTCGGCATCATGCCGGGCTATATCCACCAGCGCGGGCGCATCGGCATCGTCTCGCGCTCCGGCACCCTGACCTACGAGGCGGTCAAGCAGACCTCGGATCGGGGGCTGGGCCAGAGCACCTGCATCGGCATCGGTGGCGACCCGATCCAGGGGCTCGACTTCGTCGACTGCCTGCGGCTGTTCCGCGACGATCCGGAGACCGACGGTGTGCTGCTGGTCGGCGAGATCGGCGGCGATGCCGAGGAGCGCGCCGCGCGCTATATCGAGAGCGAATTCGACAAGCCGGTGGCGGCCTATATCGCGGGTGCCACCGCACCGCCCGGACGTCGCATGGGCCATGCCGGGGCGATTATCGCCGGCGGCCAGGGCACGGCCGAACAGAAGATGGCGGCCCTGCGCGCGGCGGGTGCGAGCGTGGCCGAGAGCCCGGCCGAACTCGGCCAGGCCATGCAGTCCGCGCTCGATCGCGCCTGATACGCCGCGATGGCGTCCGCCGATGACCTGCCGCTGGCCCTGGCCCAGATCAACCCGATCGTGGGCGGGCTGGATACGAACCGCCACCTGATCGAGGACGCGATCGAACAGGCCCGCGCCGCCGGCGCGCGCGCGGTGGTCTTCCCCGAACTCGCCCTGACCGGCTACCCCCCGGAGGACCTGCTGCTGCGTCCGGCCTTCCTGCGCGCGGTGGAACAGTCCCTGGCCGCGATCACGCGCGCGGTGCAGGGCATCGATGTGATCCTCGGCGCGCCGGTGGCCACCGATCAGGGCCTGGTGAACGCCGCGCTGTGGCTGCGCGACGGCCGCGAGATCGCGCGCTATGCCAAGCAGGTCCTGCCCAACTATTCGGTATTCGACGAACAGCGCTATTTCGTCGCGGGCGATCAGGCCTGCGTGGTCGAGCTCGCGGGCTGGCGGATCGGCCTGACCGTCTGCGAGGACATCTGGCAGGCGGCGCCGGCCGCCGCCGCAAAGGCGGCCGGCGCCGAACTGATCCTGAACCTGAATGCCTCGCCCTATCATCGCGGCAAGGCCGAGGAACGCCTGCAGGTGGTGGGGGCGCGGGTCGCCGAGACCGGCTGCCCGGTGGTCTACGTGAACCAGGTGGGGGGGCAGGACGAGCTGGTGTTCGACGGCCGCTCCTTCGTGCACGATGCCGCGCACGGGGCGCGCGCGGTACTGCCGGCCTGGGCGACCGGATATGCCCTGGTGCAGGCCCGGCGCGGACCGTCGGGGATCGAACTGCAGCCGCGCCCCGAGACCATGCACCTGTCCGCCTGCGGCATCCGCCCGACGCTGACCGACCCCGGCCCGGAGCCGGACGAGACGGATGCCCGCGACCTCTACCAGGCCCTGATGATCGGCATCCGCGACTATGTCGCCAAGAACGGGTTTCCCGGCGTGCTGCTGGGCCTGTCCGGCGGCATCGACTCGGGGCTGACGGCCGCGCTGGCGGTGGATGCCCTGGGGCCGGCCGCGGTGACCGCGGTGATGATGCCGTATCGCTATACGGCGTCGATGAGTATCGAGGACGCCGAGGCACAGGCCCGGCTGCTGGGCATCGAGTACCACGAGATCGCGATCGAACCGATGGTGCAGGACTTCCTCGAGGGGCTGTCACCGGCGTTCGCCGCCATGCCGGCCCACGCGGGGGATGTGACCGAGGAGAATCTGCAGTCGCGCGCACGCGGGGTGCTGCTGATGGCACTGTCGAACCGCAGCGGCAAGCTGCTGCTGGCGACCGGGAACAAGTCCGAGATGGCCGTGGGCTATTCCACGCTGTACGGCGACATGAACGGCGGCTTCGCCCCGCTCAAGGATGTCTCCAAGCAGTGGGTGTACCGCCTGGCGCGCTGGCGCAATACGCGTGGCGCGGCGGTCCCCGAGCGGGTGATCGAGCGTCCGCCCAGCGCCGAACTGGCGCCTGATCAGAAGGATGCCGATTCGCTGCCCCCCTACGAGGTGCTGGATGCGGTGCTGGAGGCCTTCGTCGAACAGGAGCGCTCGGTGGAGGAGATCGTGGCCGATGGCTTTGATCGGGCCACCGTGGAACGCATCGCGCGGCTGGTGTTCCTGGCCGAGTACAAGCGCCGTCAGGCCCCGCCCGGCGTGCGCGTCAGCCGCCGCGCCTTCGGCCGCGACCGGCGCTACCCAATCACCTCCGGCTACCGCCCGGACTGATCTGCCCTGCCGCGCTCTGGATGCACCACAAAGCACGAAGGCACGAAGAAGGGCAAAAATCTTGTCACCACAGAGGGCACGGAGAACACAGAGAAAATCAGGATTGAAGTGCTAGGCGCATCGATTTCCGCCCTCGCCCTACATACATCACAAATGTGCCCTTTCTTTTCTCTGTGTCCTCTGTGATCTCTGTGGTGCAAACGCCCTTGACCTTGCCTTTCTCCGTGCCTTCGTGGGCTTCGTGGTGATCCATCAGCAGGGTCAGACGTTGTGAGGAGGTGAGGAGCGCGGCGCAAGGCTGGGGGTTTGATACACTTCCAAAGGTGAGACAAGCGCCCGCGCGGCGGGCACAACTAAAGGGATTCGCATGAAGAAGATCGAGGCGATCATCAAGCCGTTCAAGCTGGAAGATGTCCGCGAGGCCCTGACCGAGATGGGCATTGCCGGCATGACCGCGACCGAGGTCCAGGGCTTTGGTCGGCAAAAGGGCCATACCGAGCTCTACCGGGGTGCGGAATACGTGGTCGACTTTCTGCCCAAGGTAAAGCTGGAGCTGGTGGTGGACGACGACCGCGTGGACCCCTGCATTGACGCGATCGTGAAGGCCTCGCGCACCGGCAAGATCGGGGACGGCAAGATCTTCGTCTCCGACATGTCGCGGGTGGTCCGCATCCGTACCGGAGAAGAGGGCAGCGAGGCCCTCTGAGCGACGGATCCTCCGGCGCTTGATCGATCTGCCACGAAGCGCACGAAGAAGGTCAGGGGCGGTTAACGGGAAGGCTGGAAGAGGGGAAGGGTGATTGGGGTGTGGGGTTGGCTGGTGTCCGTCGCAGCCCCGAACGTACGCAATATCCGTGGCGGCCAAACCCGATCAACCTTCCAGTCTTCCCATCTTCCTGTAGACGCTTTTCCCTCTGTGCCGTAGCGGACTGAACGAGTGCCCGGGGGCTCAGTTGGTGAGGAACGGGATGCGGTCCATTACGCGCCACAGGCCACGGCGTTCGTCGCCTTCCAGTTCCACTGGTTCGCCCGCGCGCACGGCCACGGCGGCGTCCGGGTAGTTCAGCTCCAGCACGGTCATGGTGTTCTCGGCGTGATCGTCCAGGCCAAGCTCGGTGTAGGCGCGATGCAGCACGGCCAGGGCCTTCGGCATGACCTCGGAGCCGGGGTACACGGCCACCACGTTGCGGGCGCGCTGCGCGGCGGCGACCCAGGCGGTGCGCTCGATGTAGAACTCGGCCACCCGCAGTTCGTAGGCGGCCAGCGCATTGCGGATGTAGATCATGCGCTGGTAGGCGTCCGGGGCATAGCGACTGTCGGGAAACTCGCGGATCAGGCGGTCGAAGTCCTGGAACGCCTGGTCGAACGGCTCCGGGTCCATCTCGGCCGGGTCGCGCGGGAACAGGTTGGCGAGGAAGCCCTGCTGACGGTTGAAGTTGATCAGCCCGCGCAGGTAGTACGCATAATCCAGGTTCGGATGGCGCGGGTTCAGCTGCACGAAGCGGTCCACCGCGGCCAGGGCGGGTTCCGGCTCGCCGGCCTTGTAGTAGGCGTAGGGGATCTCGATCTGCGCCTGCTGCGCGTAGCGCCCGAAGGGATAGCGCGCCTCGAGTTTTTCGTAGTAGTCGACGGCCTGGTCGTAGTTGCCCGCGTTGAGGGCGCTCTTGGCCTCGCCGTAGAGCTGACTGGCGGACCAGCCCAGTGTGGGGTCTTCGCGCCCGGCACAGCCGGCGACCACGAGCGCCACGAGCAGAACGACGAGCAGGCGCGGCAGTTGCGGGACAAACATCACGGCGAGGCCTCACAGATGAATCAAAGTCCACGGATTCTACAACATCACGCCCCGGTGGCGACGAGCAGGGGTACGCGATGAGCACGAGCCGCGAGGCCTTCTTGCCGGAGGAGGCTGCCGGCCAGCGTCTGGACGCGGCGCTGGCGCGCCTGTTCCCGGAGTATTCCCGCAGCCAGCTGACGCAGTGGCTGAAGGAAGGCGCCCTGCGGGTGGATGGCGCGCAGCCGCGTCCACGCACCCCGGTTCGGGGCGGGGAACGGGTGGAACTGAGCCCCCCGGATGCGCCGGTGCTGGCGGCGGAACCCGAGCCGATCGCGCTGGACATTGTGTACGCGGATGCCGCGGTGCTGGTGATCAACAAGCCGGCCGGGCTGGTGGTGCACCCGGCGGCCGGGCATCGTGACGGCACCCTGGTGAATGCGCTGCTGCACCATGCCCCGGAGCTGGCGCAGCTGCCGCGGGCCGGGGTTGTGCACCGCCTGGACAAGGACACCACCGGCCTGATGGTGGTCGCGCGTACCCCGGAGGCCCAGACCGCCCTGGTGCGGCAGCTGCAGGCGCGCACGGTGCACCGCGAATACCGGGCGCTGGTGCAGGGTCGGGTCATCAGCGGGGCCACCATCGACGAACCGATCGGGCGCCATCCGGTGGATCGGAAGCGCCAGGCAGTCACCGGCGGCGGCAAACCCGCCGTGACCCACTACCGCGTAGCCGAGCGCTTCCCCGCCCACACCCTCCTGAATGTGCGGCTGGAGACCGGGCGCACGCATCAGATCCGGGTTCATATGGCGCATATCCGGCATCCCATCGTGGGCGATCTGACCTATGGTGGGCGTCCGCGCCCGGTCCGGGGCATGAGCGAGGCGATCCGCGCCACCCTGGCGGCCTTCAAGCGACAGGCCCTGCACGCGGCGCGACTGGAGTTCGAGCACCCCGTCACCGGCGACCCCTGCAGCTTCGAGGCCCCGCTGCCGGCCGATTTCGAGGCCCTGCTGACCGCCCTGCGCGAGGACGCCGGAGAGCACCCGGATGGCTGAATCCTTGCCCCTGCTTGTGCCGCCGCGGACGGCATTGCCGGCGGCGGTGCGCGCGCTGCAGACCACGCGCCGGGGCGGGGTCAGCCCCGCCCCCTGGGATACGCTGAATCTGGCCCTGCACACTGGCGATGACCACGAGCGGGTCGGCATGAACCGGGAGCGTCTGCAGCGTCACCTCGGGCTTGCGCAGGTGGTTGCCTGGCCGCGCCAGGTGCACGGGACGCAGGTGGTCCGGGCCGAGGATCTGCAGGCGGCGCAGGCGCGGGGCGTGACGCTCGAGGCCGATGCCGTCGTCACCGCCCGCCCCGGCGTGGTTTGCGCGGTGCAGACCGCCGACTGTCTGCCTGTGGTGTTCGCCGCCGTCGATGGCCGGGCCGTGGGCGTGGCCCATGCCGGCTGGCGCGGGCTGGTCGATGGCGTACTTGAGGCGACCGTGGAGGCCCTGCGTGCGGAGTATCCGGACACGTCGATTCAGGCCTGGATGGGGGCGTCCATAGGGCCTGAGGCCTTCGAGGTCGGCCCCGAGGTGCGCGCGGCCTTCCTGGCGCAGGACCCAGGGGCCGGGGCCGCGTTTGTTCCGACAGGCGCCGGCCGCCTGCTGGCGGACCTGTACCACCTGGCCCGGAGACGGCTCGAACGCGCCGGCGTGAGCCGTGTGGCCGGCGGTGGCCGCTGCACCTTCCGCGAGGCGGAGCACTTCTTTTCCTACCGTCGCGAAGGCGAGACCGGGCGCATGGGCACGCTGGTGTGGATCGAGCCACTCTAGGGAGACGCTGATTTGATCGCACGTCCGCGCTGGTGCCCCCCTGTGTTCCAGGACAAGGCGCGTCGTGCAGCGGGTAGTGGTTCTACCCGCCCGTTTTTGATCAAGAACGGGTGCGCGTACGTGCGATTCAATCAGCGTCTCCCGAGCCCTGGCCACCCCACCCCGGCGGCGGTCGTTTGTTGCGATCCTCCTTGAAGCCGCCCGGGCTGCCCCCATGATTCGTGTCAGTTCATCAAGATTTGACCGAGGGGTTTCCCAATGCGAATGGATCGCCTGACCACCAAGTTCCAGTCCGCGATCGCCGATGCGCAGTCTCTTGCCGTTGGCCGTGACCATCAGTTCATCGAACCGTCCCATCTGCTGCTGGCCTTGCTGGACCAGGATGGCGGCACCGTGCGCCACGTGCTCGACCGCGCGGGCGTCAACGTGCGCCAGCTGCGCTCGGCGCTGGGCGAGGCGCTGGACCGCATGCCCCGCGTCGAGGGTGCGGCCGGCGAGGTCCATGTCTCCAATGACCTCGGCCGGCTGCTGAATGTCTGCGACAAGCTGGCCCAGCAGAACAAGGATCAGTACATCTCCAGCGAGCTGTTCCTGCTCGCCGCCGTCGACGAGAAGGGCGGCGTGGGCGAGATGCTGCGCCATGCCGGTGCCAACAAGGACGCGCTGGACAAGGCCATCCATGACATCCGCGGCGGCAACCAGGTGGACAACCCGGATGCCGAGGAGAGCCGCCAGGCGCTGGAGAAATACACCACCGACCTGACCGAGCGCGCCGAGCAGGGCAAGCTGGACCCGGTGATCGGTCGGGACGAGGAGATCCGTCGCTCGATCCAGGTGCTGCAGCGCCGCACCAAGAACAACCCGGTGCTGATCGGCGAGCCGGGCGTCGGCAAGACTGCGATCGTCGAGGGCCTGGCGCAGCGCATCATCAACGGCGAGGTGCCCGAGGGGCTCAAGGACAAGCGCGTGCTTGCGCTGGACCTGGGCGCGCTGCTGGCCGGGGCCAAGTACCGCGGCGATTTCGAGGAACGGCTGAAGTCCGTGCTCAAGGAGCTGTCGCAGGAAGAGGGCCGGGTGATCCTGTTCATCGACGAGATCCATACCCTGGTGGGCGCCGGCAAGGCCGAGGGCGCGATGGACGCGGGCAACATGCTCAAGCCGGCGCTGGCGCGCGGCGAGCTGCACTGCATCGGCGCGACCACGCTCAATGAGTACCGCGAGAACATCGAGAAGGACGCCGCGCTGGAGCGCCGCTTCCAGAAGGTGCTGGTGGACGAGCCCAGTCAGGAGGACACCATCGCCATCCTGCGCGGGCTGAAGGAACGCTACGAGGTCCACCACGGCATCGAGATCACCGACCCGGCGATCGTCGCGGCCGCGCAGCTCTCGCAGCGCTACATCACCGACCGCCAGCTGCCGGACAAGGCGATCGACCTGATCGACGAGGCGGCCAGCCGCATCAAGATGGAGATCGACTCCAAGCCGGAATCCATGGATCGCCTGGAGCGCCGCCTGATCCAGCTGAAGATCGAGCGCGAGGCGCTGAAGAAGGAATCCGACGACGCCTCGAAGAAGCGCCTCGACACGCTGGAGGGCGAGATCGAGCGCCTGGAGCGCGAGTACTCCGATCTGGAAGAGGTGTGGAAGTCCGAGAAGGCCTCGGTCTCCGGCGCCGCACAGCTGAAGGAAGAACTGGAACGCGCCCGCCTGGAGCTGGAGACGGCCCGCCGCGCCGGGGATCTCTCGCGCATGTCGGAACTGCAGTACGGGCGCATTCCGGACCTGGAGAAGTCCCTGGCCATGGCCCACGAGATGGAGAGCCAGGAGACCCAGCTGCTGCGCACCAAGGTGACGGACGAAGAGGTCGCCGAGGTGGTCTCGCGCTGGACCGGCATCCCGGTCGCCAAGATGCTGGAGGGCGAGAAGGACAAGCTGCTGCGCATGGAAGAGGCCATCGGTGACCGCGTGGTTGGCCAGAACGAGGCGGTGCGGGCGGTGGCCAATGCCATTCGTCGCTCGCGGGCGGGCCTGTCCGACCCGAATCGCCCGAACGGCTCGTTCCTGTTCCTCGGCCCGACCGGCGTGGGCAAGACCGAGCTGACCAAGGCGCTGGCCGGGTTCCTGTTCGATACGCAGGAGGCGATGGTGCGCATCGACATGTCCGAGTTCATGGAAAAACACTCCGTGGCGCGGTTGATCGGGGCGCCCCCGGGTTATGTCGGCTACGAGGAGGGTGGCTATCTGACCGAGGCCGTGCGCCGCAAGCCGTACTCGGTGATCCTGCTGGACGAGGTCGAGAAGGCGCACCCGGATGTCTTCAACGTGCTGTTGCAGGTGCTGGACGACGGGCGCTTGACGGACGGGCACGGCCGTACCGTGGACTTCCGCAACACGGTGATCGTGATGACCTCCAACCTGGGCTCGCAGCAGATCCAGGAGATGGCCGGCGAGGAGAACTACGCGGCGATGAAGGACGCGGTGATGGAGATCGTCGGGCAGCACTTCCGCCCCGAGTTCATCAACCGGGTGGACGACGTGGTGGTATTCCATCCGCTGGAGCGCGAACAGATCCGCGCGATCGCCGATATCCAGCTGCAGTATCTGCGCAAGCGGCTGGAGGAGCGCGATCTGGGCCTGACCATCACCGATGCCGCGCTGGACCACCTGGGCGCTGCGGGCTTCGACCCGGTCTACGGGGCGCGTCCGCTCAAGCGGGCGATCCAGACCCAGCTGGAGAACCCGCTGGCGCAGTCGCTGCTGGCCGGCGAGTTCGGCCCCGGCGATACCATCGCAGTGGATATGGAGGGCGACCATCTGATCTTCAGCAAGGCCGGCGCCGCCGCCTGACGCGGCGCATCGGCAGACCCTGGCTCATTCTCCTGGCCCAGCCCCCGAAAGGCCCGCTTGCGCGGGCCTTTTTCTTTCTGTCCGGGGCGTGGGGCGCGCCCGGGGTGCCGGGATATTGCCCGGCACTTGCGGGTCTACGGAGAATGCGCCCCAGCCCCCGCGTCGGGGCAGGCGTCCACATCATTGCAAGGAGACCGGCATGGGTGACCTGAACGGAAAGGTGTTTGTGATGACCGGCGGTGCCGGTGGCATTGGCGAGGCAACCGCAAGGCGGGCACACGCCGAGGGTGCGTGCGTGGTCATTACCGACCGCGAGGCCGCGCCGGTGGAGGCCATCGCCGCAGAACTGGGTGACCGCGCACTCGGATTGGCCGTGGATGTGACCCGGCGTACAGACAACGAGCGCATGGTCGCGGCCGCGCTGGAGCGCTTCGGGCACCTCGACGGGGCGTTCCTGAATGCCGGCATCGAGGGTGAGGTAGGCCCGTTCGACAGCCGTTCCGAGGCCGCCTGGGAGAAGGTCTTCGCGGTCAACGTGCATGGCGTGCGTCTTGGCGTGGAGGCCGTCCTTCCTGCCCTGCGCCGCGGGCTGGGCGGCAGCATCGTGATGACCTCCAGCGTGGCCGGCTTGCGCGGGGCCGCCGGCCTGGCACCCTACGTGTCCAGCAAGCACGCGGTGGTCGGCATGATGAAATGCCTGGCCGCGGAGCTGGGGCCGGAGCACATTCGGGTCAATACGTTGAACCCGGGGCCGGTGGCCAATCGCATGATGCAGTCGATCGAGGAACAGGCGAACCCGGGGCACGGCGAAGAGGTGCACCAGTCCTTCGAGTCGCGCATCCCGCTGGGTCGTTACGTCAGCAACGAGGAGTGCGCCGGACTGGCCGTATTCCTATTATCCGATGCGGCGTCCGGCTGTACCGGCAACACCTACGTTGTCGACGGCGGCCTTTGTGCCCAGTAGCAGCGGCTTTGGGGTTGCGGTTGTACGTCCCGGGCACACAGGCACACAGGCACACAGGCACACAGGCGGGCAGGGCCGGACGGATGCACCGTTCCCGGACGTTGGCGGCACCGGAGGGGAGCGCGTGCCCCGCGACGGTGCGTGGATGTGGCGTGAGCTGTGATAAGTCAGGCCCCTTGAAACTGGCACGTGGATTGCTGAAACGGGAGGTTTATCCGTAACCAAAGGTCACCAAGAACCATGCCCCTGTTTCCGGCCCTCAGCCCCCGCAGCAACACCCGCAGCCAGCTCGCCCGTTTATTGGAGCGTCAGACCGAACGCGACTGGGACCTGACCCTGTCCTTTCGCGTGCAGCGGGTCGAGGCGATGATCGCCGAGCCCCTGGATCGCTTTGTCGGCAAACTGCACGAGGCGATCGGCCGCGCCTCGCGGGCGACCGTGGCGGTCGCCGACCGGGTGCCGGCCCTGGCCGATGCGGCCCGCGAGACCCGGGATCACAGCGGCCTGCTGAACGGGTCGGCCAACAGCATCGCCGCGGCCGCGGAGGAGATGGCCGCCACGCTGGAACAGGATCTGGCCCCGAACACCCAGCATGTGGCGCGGCTTGCGCGCCAGGTGGCGCAATCGACCTCGGAATGCGACCACTTCGGCGAGCATGCCTGGCAACGCGTGAACTCGATCGGGCAGGGGGTCGATACCCTGGCCGACCGGGTGGCCGCACTCAGCGAACAGGCGGATCAGATCGGGCAGATCATCGGCCTGATTGACGGCATTGCGAAGCAGACCAACCTGCTGGCGCTGAATGCCGCGATCGAGGCGGTCCGCGCCGGGCAGCATGGCGCCGGGTTCTCGGTGGTGGCCGACGAGGTCCGCCAGCTGGCGGATCAGACCGGCGCGGCGACGCGGCAGGTCCAGGCCTTGCTGGACCAGGTGCAAACCGGTGTGGGCGATACGGTGGCCGGGGTCGATGCCGTACGTGAGGACATGCAGCAGGGCCTGGAGGCGGTGCGTTCCACGCGCGATGGTCTGCGTGCCGCGCGTGAGGCCACCGATGAACTGGGCGACAGCATTCACCAGATCGCCAGTGCCACCGAGCAGATGAGTTCCACGGCGAAGTCGGTGTCCGCGGATATCCAGCAGGTGGCCGGGGTAGCCGCGCGCATGGAGGGCAAGGCCCGCGAGGCCGGAGCCTTCAGCGACGAACTGGAGGCCCTGGCCAGCAGTGCGCTGGATGCGATCGGCGTGTTTCGCCTGGATATCCATCGGCGTGCCCGTGAATGCGTGGAGTCGCTGGCCGCGCCGTTCCAGCGTGGCGAGCTGGATACGGCCACGCTCGAGGGCGCGATGCACCGTGCCCTGGCCGAACACCAGTTCCTGGAGCTGTTGTATGTGACCGACGCCAGTGGCCGGCAGGTCACGGCCAATATCGCACCGGACGGATTTGCCGCGCAGTACACCGGGACCGGGGCCGGCCAGGACTGGTCCGGCCGCGAGTGGTTCCGCTGTGTGGCGGAGGATGGTGATACCTATGCCACGCCGCTGTACCGGTCGGCCGCGACCGGGACCTACTGCTTCACCGTGGCGGTGCCGCTGCGTGCCAGCAACGGCACCCTGGGCGGTGTGCTGGCCGCAGATATCTCCCTGAGCGCGATCTACCGTATGCCAGAGTGACCGGGCGCCCCGGTACGGGCGGCTCCGTGGCACCCGCTCGGACCGCTCCCGAAGACCTGATCGGTTCCCGGCTGGCTACACTATGGCTACGTGCCGGTTGAAGGGATGCAGGGATGGGCGCAGCCAGGCTGTTGTGGATTGTGGGGCTGGGGGTGCTGCTGTCGGGGTGTGCACTGATCGATGCGCGCGAGCAGTTCGCGCGCATGGGCGGCGCCTGTGTGATCAGCGGGACGGTGGGCCCCGCAGTCGTGGAGCCCGCGGGCTCCGGGCCCTACGTGGTCGTGGTCTTTCGCGAGCCCGACGGGGCGGGGCGGGTGCCCGAGGCGGTGGACCACGTGCTCAGCGCGCATGGTGGCCGCTGGTTCTTCGCGCTGGAACCGGGCATCTACACCGTGGTGGCCTTTCGCGATGACGCCGGTGACGGGCTCCACCCGGCCGGTGCACCGGTGCAACGGCTGTCCGGGGGCGAGCCGCTGGAATGCGGTCCCGGGGTGCGCCTGAGCGGTCTCGACATCCCGGTGGCGGGGGAGGATCGCCTGGCCCACGCCATCGACCTCGCGCCGCTACGCGGGCGCCAGGATACGGATGCCGCGGGCCCGGCGGCTCTGGGGCGGGTGACCGCCTACGGCGAGATCGTGCACCTGTCCGATCCGCGGTTTGACCGCGCGGTGGCGCGTGGCAGTCAGTGGCGGCCGCTGGACTTCGTGCTGGCGGGACATGCCGGCGTGTATTTCCTGGAACCCTACGACCCCGAGCGGACCCCGGTGCTGTTCATCCACGGGATGAACGGCTCGCCGCGCGACTTCACGACCCTGCTCGAGCAGCTGGACCGGGATCGCTATCAGCCGTGGTTCTTCTACTACGCCTCCGGCCTGCCGCTACGTTCCTCGGCGGCCTACCTCGCCCAGATCGTGGAGGAGCTGGAGGTGCGCCATAACGTGGAGCAATTGCCGGTGGTGGCTCACAGCATGGGCGGGCTGATTGCGCTTGGTTTTCTGCAGGAACGGGCACAGCGGGCCGCCACGGTGCCGCAGCTGATCACCCTTGCAACCCCCTGGGGCGGCCACGAACGCGCCCAGCAGGGGGTCGAGCGTTCCCCGGTGGTGATCCCGGTGTGGCGCGACATGGCCGTGGGCAGTGGCTACCTCGAGACGTTGTTCGCGGAACCGGCGCTGGATGCCACGCAGCTGCATCTGCTGTTCGGCTACCAGCGCGGCGAAGGCGCGGCCCGCGCCACGGCGGATGGCGTGGTTTCGCTGGTCAGTGTGCTGCATCCGCCAGCGCAGCAGGCGGCCACGTCCGTCTTTGGCGTACCGGCTACGCATGAAGGTATCCTGTCGCACCCGATGACGCTGGAGCGCGTTACCCAGCTGCTGGAGGCACCCTGATCCAGCGGATCGACCGGCGCGCTCCGGGAGAGGCCGGATACCGGGTTGCAACGTCGGTCGGGGGATTTGAGTAAGCTGGGGGCCATACCGGCTTCGGGCTCGAACCGGGTGGGGCAGACAGCAGGGGACGCCATGCAGTTATTCGAATGCGAGGTTTGCCACCAGGCCGTGTATTTCGACAACACGGTCTGTACCAGCTGCGGGCACCGGCTGGGCTTTCGCCCGGATGCCCTGGAACTCTCGGCACTGGTGATGGCGGGGGATGCGAACGATGCCCGCGGGCGTCCGATTCCGGGCGGGCTGTGGCGGGTCGCGGATGACCCGGCCGAGCGTCTGTACCGGCAGTGCCGTCACTATGCCGTTGATGCGGTCTGCAACTGGCTGGTGCCGTATGACGACCCGGAACGCTTCTGCCGCGCCTGCCGTCTGAACCGGACCATTCCGGATCTCAGTGTCCCCGGCAATGCGCGTCTGTGGGAACGCCTGGAGGTGGAGAAGCGGCGGCTGGTCTACGGCCTGCTGCGGCTGGGGCTGCCGGTACTCCCCAGAAAGAACGATCCCGCGGGCCTGGCATTCGATTTTCTCGCGGACCCGAACCCCGATTTCCACGAGGGCGGGGGCGTGATGACCGGCCATGCGAACGGGCTGATTACGCTCAACATTGCCGAGGCCGATCCCGCGGTGCGCGAGCGCATGCGCGAGGCGATGGCGGAGCCGTATCGCACGATCCTCGGGCATTTTCGGCACGAGTCCGCGCACTACTACTGGGACCGCCTGATCCGCGATACCCACTGGCATACGGCGTTTCGCGAGCGCTTCGGTGACGAGCGCGAGGACTACGACGAGGCTTTGCGGCGCCATTACGCCGGAGGGCCGCCGGCTGACTGGCAGGACGCCTTCGTCTCGGCCTATGCCAGTTCCCACCCCTGGGAGGACTGGGCGGAGACCTGGGCACACTACATGCACATCGTGGATACTCTGGATACGGCGGCGGCCTACGGCATGGACATCGTGCCCCGGGCCGGGCCCTCGGCGCGGCTGCGGGCCGCGGGCGGGCACCCGGCGTTCGATGCCTACGCCACGGTGGAATTCGACCTGCTGATCGACCACTGGCTGCCGCTGGCCGGCGCCCTGAACAGCCTCAACCGCAGCATGGGCCATCCCCATGTCTATCCGTTTGTTCTGACCGCGGTGGCCATCGAGAAGCTGGCCTTCGTGCATCGGGTTATTCAGGATTTCCGCACTGCCACACGTGCCGAGGCGTCGTGGACGCGGTCGCCGCAGGCCTCGAGCCTCTGACCGCGGAGCCGTGTCCGCGACCCCGTACCCCGCGCGGTCGCATGAAAAGGACCCAGGATGTATAACGTCGCCACCCGCGGCCCGTTCAAGGGCCTGAATCCTCGAGTCGCCCCGCTGGCCCTGGTGCTGGTGGTGATTATCGCTCTGCTGGGGGTGTACCGCACCGAGGAGCTGGGCACGGTCGTGGGCGATGCGCGCAGCTTCGTCACGCCGTTTCTGGAGTGGTACTACGTGGTCGTCATGGCCTTTTTTCTGGTCATGGTGGTGTGGCTCGGTATCGGGCGCTACAAGAACGTCCGCCTGGGTCGGGACGACGAAGTGCCGGAGTTCACCACGTTGTCCTGGCTGTCGATGCTGTTTGCCGCCGGCATGGGGGTGGGGCTTCTGTTCTGGGCCGTGGCGGAGCCGCTGTCGCACTATGGCGGGAATCCCTTTCTCTCCGGCAACGACGACCGCGCTGCCGCAGCCGACATGTCCATGGTGCTGACCTATTTCCACTGGGGGCTGAACGCCTGGGGCGTGTTCGCGCTGCTGGCGCTGATCCTCGCCTATTTCGGGTTTCGCAAGGGTCAGCCACTGGCGTTGCGTTCCGCGCTGCATCCCTTGATCGGAAAGTACAGCCACACCTGGCCGGGAGATCTGGTCGACCTGCTGGCGATCATCGCCACCGTGTTTGGCATTGCGACTACGCTGGGGCTGGGCATCCAGCAGCTGGAGACCGGGCTGGCGCATACTATCGGGCTCTCGCTGGAAGGCGACCGCGGGCTGCTGATGCTGACGGCACTGCTGACGGTGGTGGCCATCGTCTCGGTGGTCGCCGGCATGCAGTCCGGTGTGCAGCGGGTCAGCCAGGCCAATCTGTGGTTCAGCGTCGCCCTGCTGGGGCTGCTGCTGATCTGGGGGCCAACCCAGTACCTGCTGGCCCTGGTGGTGCAGTCCAGCGGTAGCTACCTGCAGAACCTGCTGGGCCTGTCGCTGTACACCCATGCCCACCATATGGATGAATGGCATTCCGACTGGACCGTCTTCTACTGGGGCTGGTGGCTGGCCTGGGCACCGTTCGTGGGCCTGTTCATCGCCCGCATCTCGCGGGGGCGCACGCTGCGCGAGTTCGTGATGGGGGTCCTGCTGGTGCCGACCCTGATTACGTTCTTCTGGCTGGCTCTGCTGGGGGGCACAGCCCTGCATGCCGAGGTGGAAGGGATCGGGAATATCGCCGAGCGCGTATCCGAGGACCTGACCATGGCGACCTTTGCCACCATGGAGACCCTGGAGCCATGGCTGATCGCAAAGACCGGGGCGATCCTGATTACGATCCTGATCGCCACCTACCTGCTGACCTCGGCGAACGCCGGCATCGTGGTGATCAACACCCTGTTGGCCCACGGGTCCACTGAACACCGTTCGGTGCACCTGATCCTGTGGGGGGCGATGATCGGGCTGGTGACGGGTGTGCTGCTGCTGGCCGGGGGGCTGGAGGTCCTGCAGAACGCGGTCATCCTGGCTGCGCTGCCGTTCTCGCTGGTCATGCTGATGATGGTCGTGGGGCTGGTCCGCGGTCTGGAGACGGAGCGCTTTGCCCCGCGGCCCGGCGAGCACACCATTGTGCCGAGCGAGCCATGGACCATCCCGCCTGATCGGGTCCACGAGGATTTCGATGTGGACGACGATGTCCCCGAGGCCCAAGACGAAGACGACCGCCGGGTTCCCTGACGGTCCGGCCTTCCACCACGACGAACACCGTAAAGAGCGATTAACAGGAGCTGGGAAGACGGGAAGAATGAATGGTCGGAACCCCTTGCGCTTAGCGGGGGGGGTGTTCAGGGCTATGCATCCAATGCACCGTCATCCAAATAGCTCCTTCCGACCTTCCCTTCTTCCTGTAAATGCTCTTTGGTTTTTCGGGCGCTTGGTGGTGAGCCGCTGGAAAGGCCCGCGCATCCTGCGGCCGCTTTCGGGTGGGTGGGGCTTGCCGTAGCCTGTGCGCCCATCGTCAACCGAACCGCGAGAGGAACCCATGAGCGATACCCTGCAGTTGTCCGGCGAACTGATCCAGAAGGTCCAGGATCTGCTGACCGAGGTGGACCCGAAGGCGCAGCAGCCCATCGTGGCGGTACAGTACCTGGCCGCGATCACGGGGTTCATGGTTGCGCAGATGCCGGAGTCGGTGAACGAGCGCAAGGACTACCTGAAGCAGCTGTCGCAGTTTGCCGAGTCAGTCTTTGTCGATGTGGAGAGCCGCAAGCAGGCCGCCCCGCCGCCACAGGCGGCCAGCGGCGTATGGCGCCCCGGCGACAGCTGATCGACCGACGGCCCGAACTCGCGGTCAGTCCTCGCCGGTGTCCGGCTTCCGGTCACGGCGCATCTGCCGCAGCATGGCCTCCTGTTCATTGAAGCTGGGCATGCGGCTGCGCCCGCCCACGTCGCGATCGCGGACGTTGGCACCGGCGGGGCCCGGGTGGCCCGCCTTTTCACTCTCCTTGATGCGCTGGTATTCCTCGAGTTCGCGGCGGGCATCCTCGTCGCTGGTGTAGCGGCCGCGATAGTCCTGCGGCGGCTTGTGGCCGCGGCGCAGGAACACCTGCTTGCGCAGTTCCTTGTTGTAGTCGGTCACCCGTCGGTCAATCCACCACAGGTCCACGCCTGCCCACAGCAGGGCCGCGCCGAGGGGGATTAGCCACCAGGCGGCCGGGGCCAACACGGCCAGGCCTATCGTGGTGGCGGTGAGCAGCGGGAAGCCGGCGCCGCCCAGGGGGTCGCGCAGGTAGAAGCGGTGCAGCCCCAGCGGGAACAGGACCCAGGCCGCGTAGGCCGCCGGGCGCGTGCGCATCTCGCGTGCCAGCCGTGCATTGACCGCCTGCAGGCCACCGCCTTCGAGATCGAGTTCCTTCCAGGCCTTGCTCATCCCTGCCTCCATTGCGTTCGCGTGGGGTTCCACGGTAGCTGCATCCGGGGGGCGGGGCGATTGTGCGGGTGGCGTGCGGGGATTTTGTGGCGCGGCGCTCCAAGGAAGCACGGATGTGCCCGTGGGTCCCTAGTCTTCCTCGCGTGTGGGATCGCGTTCCAGCAGGCGGCGCACGGTGTCGTGGACCGGGCGGCCCTGGTAGAGCACGGCGTGCACCTCGGCGCAGATCGGCATTTCCACGTCCAGTGCCTGGGCCCGCGTGACGGCGACTCGGGCCGTCTCCACGCCCTCCACCGACTGTCCGACCCGGGCCCGGGCCGTCGCCAGGTCCAGCCCCTCGCCCAGCATCCGGCCAAGGCGACGGTTGCGTGACTGGTCGTCGGTGCAGGTGAGGATCATGTCGCCCAGCCCGGAGAGGCCGGTGAGGGTGGTGGGGCGGGCGCCGACGGCGGCCCCGAAGCGCTGGATCTCGGCCAGCCCCCGGGTCATCAGCGCGGCCCGGGCATTGGCCCCGAACCCGGCGCCATCGGCAATGCCGGTGGCCACCGCCAGTACGTTCTTCAGGGCCCCGCCCAGCTCCACCCCGATCACGTCGGGGTTGCGGTACAGCCGCAGCGAACGCCCGTGCAGGGCCCTTACCAGGCAGTCCATGTGGCCCTCGTCGGTGGAGGCCACGGACAGCGCGGTGGGTTGTTCCTGCGCGACCTCGGCGGCGAAGGAGGGGCCGGAGATCAGGGCCGGGGGCCGTTCCGGACCCAGCTCCTGTTCCGCGATCTCGTGCAGCCAGGCGCCGGTTGCGGTCTCCAGTCCCTTGGTGGCCCAGGCCACGACCTGGTGTTGCGCCAGTCGCGGCGCCAGCCAGCGCAGGGTTGTGCGGAAGGCGCCGGAGGGTACCGCGATCAGGACCAGGTCGCGGTCGTCCACGCTCGCCGGATCGGCGCTGACACGGAGGTTGTCCGGGAAGCGGTGGCCGGGCAGGTAGCGGGCATTTTCGCGGGCATCCTGCAGCCGCGTGGCGGCGTCGATGTCGCGCACCCACAGGGTTACGTCGTCATGCAGGCGCGCCGCATGCAGTGCCAGTGCCGTGCCCCAGCAGCCGCCTCCAAGGACCGCGATGCGCATCCTGTCTGCCCGGCGTCAGGCCTGCTCGGTCGGCGCTGCCGGCTCGCCGCCCGCCTGCTGCTTCTGCTCCTGCAGATGCTGGGCGTACAGCGACTCGAAGTTGACCGGCTGCAGCAGCAGCTGCGGGAAGCCGCCCTTCAGGACCAGATCGGCGACGGTCTCGCGCGCGAACGGGAACAGCACGTTGGGGCAGTAGGCGCCCAGCAGGTGATTGCGCTGGTCCTCGGGGAAGTCGCGCACGATGAACACGCCGGCCTGCTTGATCTCCACCAGGTACGCGGTCTTGCCGTTGGACTCGGTGGTCACGGTCAGCCCCAGTTCCACTTCGAAGGCGCCTGCGGCCTCGTCGATCGGGCGGGCGTTGGTGTTCAGCTGGATGTTGGTATCGCCCTTCCACTCGCGCATGAAGACCTCGGGGGAGTCCGGCGCTTCGAAGGACAGGTCCTTGATAAAGACCTTCTGGATGGAGAAGTCCGGGCGCGCCTTCTGTTCGTCCTGGGCCGCGCCGTTGCCGCTTTTCGGGGTGTTCTCTTCAGCCATGATGGGTCTCGCAGTCTCTTGGATTCGGGAGGTTGGGAATTCGGAAGATTGTAGCGGTCGCGGCACCGGCGGGCAGGGCCCGGATGGTACCCATGCGCTCAGCCGGTCGTGTCGCCGGTCTCGGGCGTGAGCCCGGCCTGCGCGGCCAGCGGCTCCAGCTCTCCGCGGGCGTCGAGTGCCTGCAGGTCGTCGAAGCCCCCGATATGGGTGCCGCCAAGGAAGATCTGGGGGACCGAGGTGCGGCCGCCGGCACGCTGTTCCATCTCCGCGCGCAGGCCCGGTTCGCGATCGACCGCGTATTCCGTGAAGGGGTAGCCGCGCTGGTTGAGCAGGCGGCGGGCCAGCAGACAGAACGGGCAGCGGCCGCTGGAGTAGACCTCGAACTGCATTACTTCTTCTTGACGGGCATGTTGGCCGATTGCCAGGCCTGGATGCCGCCCTGCAGGTTGACCACGTCCTGGAAACCGGCTGCGGTGAGCTGCTGTGCGGCGCTCGCGGAACGGTTGCCGCTGCGGCAGTAGACCACCACCGGCTTATCTTTGTATTTCTCGATGTCGCCCATGCGCTTTTGCAGGCTGCCGAGCGGGATATGCTTGGCGCCGCCGATGCGGCCGGCCGCGACCTCGTTGTCCTCGCGCACGTCCAGCACCAGGGCTTCGTCCTGGTTGATTACTCGCACCGCCTCGGTGGGCGAGAGCGAGCGGTACTTGCGATTCAGGCGCCGGAACTCGGCGAACAGGATCATGCCGATGACGGCGAGCAGGGCGCCGGTCAGGATGGGGTGGTTGGCAAGGAATTCGGGCAGACGTTCTAGCATTCGGGAGACCGGATCGGAGGGGTGATTGTCAGGAGCTGCAGAAAACGTCCTGCATCATACCGATCAGACGAAGGGTCCGGGAGTCCCCGACACGGTAAAAGACCCGATTGGCGTCCTTGCGTGTGGCGAGAATGCCCTTGTCGCGCAGGATACCCAGGTGCTGCGAGATATTGCTCTGGGAGGTCCCGACCTGATCGACGATTTCCTGTACGCTGATTTCGCGATCGCCGAGAATGCAGAGGATCTTCAGGCGCAGCGGGTGGGACATGGCCTTGAGCGAGCGCGAGGCACGCTCGATGTCTTCGTCCTGTGACATCAGGCCGTCTTCGACGGACATTTCGAATTCAACCGTTTCGTTGCTCACGGGATGCCTCTTCATTGTGCGAGGGGGCCTCGCAACTGGGTCAGAATATAAGTACCTAAACGTACCCCGATATGCGAATTTGCGCAATCTTGACTCCCCGATGCGGTTTCCGCGCCCCATTTCGGTGCGTGGTGTCGGCCTTGCTGCTGCTGGCGGGGCCCGCCATGGCGCTGGAGCCGGAGGCCGAACTGCGCGAGACCCGCGAGGCCATTCAGGACGTCCAGCGCAGCCAGCAGGAACGTCAGGCCGCGCTGCAGGAGCTGGAAGGGATGCTGGCGGATGCCGCCCGCGGGACCGAGGCCTCGCGGCGTGATTTGCGCGAGCTGGCGCGCGCCCGTTCCAGTCAGGAGACGGTGGTGGCCGAGCAGGAGGGCCGCGTTGACGAGGCCCGTGACCACCTGGATGCCGAGCGCGCGGCCGCCGCCCGCCTGGTGCGTGACCAGTGGCAGCGCGAGCGTCACCCCGGGCGCAGCCCCGACCGGGCGGGCGACGATCGCCACCAGGCGGCCTTTGCCGCACGCATCCGCAGTGCCCGGGAGCGGGCCCTGGCGGGGTTGCGCGAACGTCTGGAGGCACTGGAAGCGGCGCGCGAGCAGCTGGCGCGCGAGCGCGAGGTGCTGGCCGAGAAGGAGGAGCAGGCGCGTGCCGCGCTGGCCGGTCTCGAACGCGAGGAGGCGCGCCAGCGTCAGGCCATGGCCGAGCTGGAGGCGGTCATCGAGGACGAGGCCCTGGAATTGGAGCGGCTGCAGCGCAACGCCGCCACCCTGGAGGCCGTGATCGAGGAGGTCGAGGCGCGCAGCGCGGCGCAGGCCCCGAGCGCGGCCCCTGCGGCGCGTCCGGAGGTGGACTTCGCCGCACTCGAGGGCGAGTTGCCGCGCCCGGCCGACGGGCGGGTGATCCGCAGTTTCAACGATTCACGGGGCAGCCGGCTGCGCTCGCGCTGGCGCGGCACGGTGCTGGAAGTTGCGAATGGCGAGGCGGTGCGGGCGGTGCATTACGGGCAGGTGGTGTATGCCGACTGGATGCAGGGCTACGGCTTCCTGGTGATCGTGGACCACGGCGAGCGCTACCTGACGCTTTATAGCAATGTTGAGGAGATCCTCGTGGCCGAGGGCGATGCGGTCGCGGCCGGAGAGCAGCTGGCGGTGGCCGGGACTGGCAGCGAGGCCATCGCGCCCGGGCTGTACTTCGAAATCCGTCACAACGGCGGTCCGTTGAACCCTGAAGGCTGGTGGCCCTCTCAGTAGGAGGGTGGATGCATGCCTTGGCCGAATAGGCCGTACAACGACGCGCATTCAGGCGCTGGTCACGTTGCCGGTGCTACCATCGTCACAATAAGTCACCTCAAGTACGAGGACAGGTTCATGAGTAAGTCTTGTCGCACCGGATACGCCCTGGTTGTCGGATTGGTGGTCGGGGTCATGCTGAGTGTCTCGGTGGCCGTCTACGCCGACCGCGGGAACGGCGCGCACTCCGCCCTGCCGGTGGAGGATCTGCAGCGCTTCACCGACGTGTACATGCGCATCAAGCGCAATTACGTTACCGAGGTCGATGACAAGGACCTCCTGGATAGCGCGATCCAGGGCATGCTGTCCGGGCTCGACGAACACTCGGCCTATCTGGACGAGCAGGACTTCGAGGATATGCAGGTCGGGACCTCCGGCGAGTTCGGCGGTCTCGGTATCGAGGTCGGCATGGAAGACGGCTTTGTGAAGGTCATCGCCCCGATCGACGGCACCCCGGCCAGCCGCGCCGGGATCGAGGCCGGTGATCTGATCATCCGCCTGGACGGCGAGTCGGTGAAGGGGATGTCCCTGTCCGATGCCGTCGCGAAGATGCGCGGCGAGAAGGGCTCGGATATCACCCTGACCGTGCTGCGCGAGGGCGAGGACCGCCCGATGGACATTACCATCACCCGCGACGTGATCCAGGTGCAGAGCGTGCGCTCCGAAATCCTGGAGGATGGCTACGGCTACGTCCGCATCAGCAACTTCCAGCAGCGCACGGCGCGTGATCTGGTGCGCGCGGTGGAGGAGATGCAGAAGGAGGGCGAACTCAAGGGCCTGATCCTGGATCTGCGCAACAACCCCGGCGGTATCCTGAACGGTGCCGTGGGCGTCTCCGACGCCTTCCTCGAGGAAGGCCTGATCGTCTACACCGAGGGCCGCCGCGAGGACTCGCAGTTCCGCTACCAGGCCTCGCCGGGCGACGTACTCAAGGGTGCCCCCATGGTGGTGCTGGTCAACCGCGGTTCGGCCTCGGCCTCGGAGATTGTCGCCGGCGCCCTGCAGGACCACAAGCGGGCCGTGGTCATGGGGCAGAACACCTTTGGCAAGGGCTCGGTCCAGACCATCCTGCCGCTGACCCAGAACACCGGGATCAAGCTGACCACCGCGCGCTACTTCACGCCCGAGGGTCGGGCGATCAACTCGGACGGCATCGAGCCGGACATCCGCCTGCAGCAGCTCGTGGTGCAGCGTTCCGACGACGACAATGGTGGCGCGCGCATGGGTCGGGACGGCCTGCCGGAAGCGGCCGACGCCGATGATGACGACAACGGCGAGACCCTGGCCGAGCGCGACTACGGCATGAACGAGGCGCTCAACCTGCTCAAGGGCCTGAACTTCTACAGCCGCCGCTAGCACGGGGCCGAGGTCAGCAAGGGCTTGCGTATGCCGACTGTGCTCGTACCCCTGGCCACCGGGGCCGAGGAGCTGGAGGCGGTCACCGTGATCGACCTGCTGCGGCGGGCGCAGTTCGAGGTCACGGTGGCCGGGCTGGAGCCTGGCCCGGTGACCTGTTCCCGCGGCACGGTGATCCAGCCGGACACCACCCTGGATCAGGTGCTGGACGCCACCTTTGACCTGATCGTGTTGCCGGGCGGCCTGCCCGGCGCCGACCACCTGCGGGACGACGCCCGGGTGCAGGGGCTCCTGCGCGCTCAGGCCGAACGCGACGGCTTTCTCGCGGCCATCTGCGCCGGGCCGAAGGCACTGGCCGCGGCCGGTTTGCTGCAGGGGCGCCGGGTGACCGCCTACACCGGGGCACTGGATGCGGCCGGGGTGCCCTCCACCGGGGCCTCGGTGGAGGTGGACGGGCGCCTGATCACCGGTCGCGGTCCGGGCGCGGCGATGGACTTTGCCCTGACCCTGATCGAACAGCTCGCCGGCCGCGCCGCCCGCGACGCGGTCGAAGGCCCGTTGCTAAGGCCCTGAATCTTCTAGCCGAGGCGGGCCTGGGCACAAAAAAGGTCAAGAGCGATTTACAGGAAGGCGGGAAGACAGGAAGAAATTCTTGTTGAGCAATCTGCTGGTCATCGCAGTGCCCCGGACCCCTTCCAGTCTTCCCGTCTTCCTGTTGATGCTTTTTCCTGCGTAGTGCGATCGCCTTTCGGTTATCCCACGGTGGCGTAGCGGGTGGCGCTGCCCAGCCAGCGCTCGATCAGCGCACCGGCGCGGGGCGCATCGCTCTCGACCCGCAGCGCGAGGCGGGTGGCCGCGTCCAGAAGGTCCTGATCGCGGCCCCAGTCCGCGACCCGGAAGCTGCGATCACCGGTCTGGCGCGTACCCAGCAGCTCTCCCGGGCCGCGCAGCTTCAGGTCTACCTCGGCAATCTCGAAGCCGTCGTCGGTACGACGCATCGCCTCCAGACGCTCGCGGGCCGTCTCGCCCAGAGGCGGGCGGTACAGCAGCACACAGGCGGAGGCGCTGGCCCCGCGGCCGACGCGGCCGCGCAGCTGGTGCAGCTGTGACAGGCCCATGCGTTCGGCATTCTCGATGATCATCAGACTCGCATTGGGCACATCCACGCCGACCTCGATGACCGTGGTGGCCACGAGCAGGTCAATGCCTCCGGCCCGGAAGCGTTCCATCACCGCATCGCGCTCGGGGCCCTTCATGCGGCCGTGCGCCAGCCCGATGGTCAGTTCCGGCAGGGCCTCGCGCAGCCGCTCGGCCGTCGCCTCGGCGGACTCCGCTTCCAGCTGTTCCGAGTCCTCGACCAGCGGGCAGACCCAGTAGGCCTGGGTGCCGCTGCCGCAGGCCGCCCGGATGCGCTCGATCACCTCGTCACGGCGTTCGTGACTGATCAGTGCCGTGCGCACGGGGGTGCGCCCGGGCGGGCGTTCGTCGATGACCGAGGAGGCCAGTTCGGCATACAGGGCCATGGCCAGTGTGCGCGGGATCGGGGTCGCGGTCATGATCAGCTGGTGCGGCATGCGGCCGTTGCCCTTGTCCCGCAGGGCCATGCGCTGGTGCACGCCGAAGCGGTGTTGTTCGTCGATGATCGCGAGCCCCAGACGCTGGAATTGCACCTCGTCCTGGAACAGGGCGTGGGTCCCGATCGCGACCTGGCGCTGTCCGGCGGCCAGCGCCGCCAGCAGCTGGCCGCGCTCCGCCGCGCCCTGGCGCCCTCCCAGCCAGGCGACCGTGACCCCGAGCGGTTCCAGCCACTGCGCCAGGTTGCGCCCGTGCTGGCGCGCGAGCAGTTCGGTCGGGGCCATGAAGGCGACCTGGTAGCCGGCCTCGGCGGCGGCCAGGGCCGCGGCCACCGCGACCAGGGTCTTGCCCGACCCGACGTCGCCCTGGACCAGCCGGTTCATCGGGGTCGTCCGCGCGAGGTCCGCGAGGATCTCGGCGATCACCCGGGACTGCGCACCAGTGGGGCTGAACGGCAGCTGTTCCAGCAGTTGCGCCCAGAGTTTCCCGGGGGGCTGGATGACCGGTGCATCGCAGTGGTTCCGGGGGGTGCGGCTTTGCTGCACGCGGGCGAGCTGATGGGCGCACAGCTCTTCCAGTGCCAGGCGGGTGCGCGCCGGCCCGCGTTCCGCCGCGGTGTCGGCGGGCTCCAGCGTGTGCGCCTGTGCGGGCGGCTGGTGCAGGCGTTCCAGTGCGGTGTGAAGATCGGGCAGGCCCTCCGCTGCCAGCTCCGGGAGCAGGTCCGGCAATCCCCGCAGCCCGGGCAGGGCCGCGGCCACCAGCTGGCGCAGCAGTCGCTGCGAGACACCCTCGGTGGCCGGATAGATCGGGGTCAGATGGGTCTCCATTGCCGGTGGTGTGGCACCCACGGCCTGGACCTCCGGGTGCACGCATTCCAGCGCGCCCGGCAGGCCGCGGGGTTCGCCGAAGGCGCGGACCCGGACCCCGGGGGCCAGGCGTCGCTGCTGGTTGGCGCCAAAGTGGAAAAAACGCAGCAGGATTTGCGCCTGGTGGTCGGCCAGGGTGACGACCAGCATGCGGCGCCGGCGATGGACGACCTCGCTGTGGGTGACACAACCTTCGAACAGCGCGGACAGGCCCGGGCGCAACGCGCGGATGGGGGTCAGTCGGGTGCGGTCCTCGAAGCGCAGCGGCAGGTGGAACAGCAGGTCCTGCACCTCGGCGAGGCCCAGCCGCTGCAGGCGTTCGGCCACGGCCGGACCGACGCCCTTCAGCGTGGTGAGCGGGGCCTTCAGCTCCATGCGGCCGGCCCGCGCGGCGGCGTCAGCCGCGCGGACACCAGGCGATGGCGTCCATCTCGACCTGGGCGCCCTTGGGCAGGGCCGCCACGCCGATCGCCGCGCGCGCGGGGTAGGGTTCGGCAAACACCTCGCTCATGATCTCGTTGACCACCGGGAAGTGGGTGAGATCGGTCAGGAAGATGTTCAGCTTGGCGATGTCGGCCGTCCCGGCCCCCGCGGCCTCCAGGACCGCGGAGAGGTTGGCGAAGACCTGACGGATCTGGTCCTCAATGCCGCCCGCGACCAGCTCCATCGTGGCCGGGTCCAGCGGGATCTGCCCGGACAGGTAGAGGGTGTCGCCCGCGCGTACCGCCTGCGAGTAGGGACCGATGGCGGCAGGGGCGTTGTCGGTATAGATGATCTCGCGCGACATGCGGGCTCCTTGTGGGAAATGACTTGTTGGGCATGGCTGGGGCGCCATTCTAACGGATCAATGTACACGCTCGCGCGGGGCGGCACTCGGCAGCGCCGCGCGAGGATGGCTACACTGCCGGCGGGATTCGCAAACCGATAAAGAGGGCAGGCAATGACGGGATACGCACTGGCGAACGTGCTGCATGTGCTGGCGGTCGTGATTTGGGTCGGCGGGATGTTCTTCGCCTATATGTTTCTGCGGCCGGTGGCCGGACAGCAACTGGAGGGGATGCCCCGGCTGCGGTTGTGGGAGGGCGTGTTCGCCCGCTTCTTCCCGTGGGTCTGGGCGTCGGTGCTGGTGATCCTGGCAACCGGCTTCTACATGATCTTCGGGGTGTTCGGTGGCATGGGGGATGTACACCCCAGCGTGCATACCATGCTGCTGCTGGGCCTGATCATGATGGCGATCTTCGCCCACGTGTTCTTCGCCCCGTTTCGCCGCATGCGCCAGGCTATTGCCGCGGATGACACCGCGGAGGGGCTGCGCCGCCTCGGCCAGATTCGCATCCTGGTCGGCATCAACACCGTGCTCGGGCTGGTGACGGTGGTGGTCGCGTCGGGGGGGCGTCTGCCCCTTTAGGTGTGCTTTTCGGTTCCGCGTCCCTTAGGGGGGGCACGAACCTGATCAGCGTCTCCGTAGTGCCGGGTGCCACACGAGTCGAGGCGGGGCCGGTGGCTCCAGCAGTAGCGCCGCGTTCTGTCCGAAACGGGCAAGCCAGGCGGCGAGCAGCGCATCGGGGAGCTCGGCGATGGCCAGGCCCGGTTCGTCGGGCCAGTGTCCCCGTGGGTCGCGGTTGCTGGCGGGCCAGGCCGCGAGCCCGTGGTCACGGACGGCGACTTCCAGCTGGCGCTGGCGGTCCGCGTTGGCCACGGCGCCACCGGGCTGACTGCCGGGGTTGCAGGCGGTGAACAGCACCAGCCGGCGCAGGTTGTGCTCGCGCATCCAGGCTGCGACCGCTGGCGCCGGTTGGTCGATGCGGAGGACGTGACGCCCGGCCGGGGTGACCAGTTCGTAGTCCGCGGCACGGTAGGCCCGTTCCAGGGCCGGGGTGCGCCTCGGCGCTACGGGGGCGTCGTAGCTTGTGTTTGCGGCCATCTCGCGGCACCCTCCCGGCTGGATCGCGCGGATGCGGTCAATCACACAGGGGGAGACCATGCGCGTCAAGGGAACCGCTGCGGAAGGCGATATCCCGAGCGCCGTCGCGGGCCGTCTCGCCCCTTCCGTGCCTGGTCTGACCAGCGCCTTCGTGGCGGTGCTGCTGCTGGTCGTGGCGGTCGCGCTGGCCAGCTGGCTGCGGGTGCAGCAGCTGCAGAAGGACGTCCAGGCCCTCACCGAGCAGTATGTGCAGAAGGTGGATCGCGTCCACCGCATGCGCAGTCTGGTCCGCGAGCGCATGCTCCGGGTTGCACTGGTCATCAGTGCCGAGGACCCGACGCTGCAGGATCGCTACCAGCGCGAGTTCCGCGAGCTGGCCGAACGCTTCATCGAGGCCCGCGAGGACGCGGAGCTGCTGGCGCAGACCCCGCGCGATGTCGCGTTGCTGGCCGAACTGCGCGAACTGACCGCGACCGGTGCCCCGATTCTGTCGGAGCTGGTGGACGTGGCGCTGGCCGGCGGGCGCAACGACGCCCTGGCCCGCCTGTACGCCGAGGCGATGCCGGTCCAGGAGGACGTGCTGGCGCAGATGGAGTCCGTCCTCGCGGCCTTCGAGCGTGACAACGCGGAGGCGGTGGAGGCCATGGCCCGGCGCCACGAGCGCGCGCAGCAGGTCATGCTCGTGGCGACCGCCCTGACCCTGATGATCATCATCTATATGGGCATGCGGGTGCGCGCGCGTATTCGCCGCGATCACACCGCACTGCGCAGGGAGCTGGCGGAACGACAGCAGGTTGAGGCGCGCCTGCGCGAGACGCAGAGTGGCCTGGAGGAGGCGGTTGCGCGCCGCACCGCGGCCCTGCAGGAGACCACCGAGCGCCTGGAGGAGGCCCAGCGCATTGCCGGCGCCGGTTACTGGGACTGGGATATTCGCGGCCAGCGGATGAACTGGTCGCGGCATGTCTTCGATCTGTTCGGACTGGATCCGCAAACCGACGCGGCCGGGTTCGAGGCCTACATGCGCGCGGTTCATCCCGACGACCGTACGCGCGTGCGCCGGGCCACCAATGCGGCCCTGGAACACGAGCATTTCTACCGGGTGGATCATCGCGTGGTGCGCCAGGACGGCGGTATGCGCCACGTCCGCGTGGAAGGCGAGATCGACCGTGACGGCGACGGGCGGCCGGTACAGGTGCTCGGCATGGTGCGCGATATCACCCGTGACAAGGCCTCGGAGGAGCGTCTCTGGCATCAGGCCCATCACGACTCCCTGACCGGCCTGCCGAACCGCAGCCTGTTGCAGGAGCACCTGCAACAGGCCCTGCGTCGTGCCCAGCGCGCCGGCACCGGGCTGGCCCTGGTCGTCTGCGACCTGGACGGATTCAAGCCGATCAATGACCGTCTCGGGCACGATGCAGGTGATCTCATGCTGGTGACCGTGGCGCGGCGGCTGCGTGAAGGGGTGCGCGACAGTGACGTGGTCGCCCGGGTCGGCGGCGACGAGTTCGTGCTGCTGCTGGAGACCGTCCGCGATCCGGATGCGGTGACCGGGGTGGGGCTCAAGCTGATCGAACGCTTTGCGGAGCCGGTGGAGGTGAACCGCGAGGCGCTGAATGTGGGGCTGAGTATGGGGGCCGCGATCTGGCCCGAGGATGGCGCCGACGCCGATACGCTCCTGCAGCATGCGGACCGCGCGATGTACGCGGCCAAGGCGGAGGGCGGTAGCCGGATCGTGCTGTTCCGGGATTGCGACGCGGACGCGGCTGCCGGCGCGGGTCCGCGTCCACGCGGGGCGCTTGGCTGCGGTCTTGCCGGCGATCCCGGTTCGGAACGCCGGCCGCCGGGCTGAGTGCCGGCGGCCGGCCCGGGCCCGGCGTCAGCCGTTGCGCCGGCGCAGGTGGTCGGCAAAGTCCACCGCCGCCACCGGTGCGCCGAACAGGAACCCCTGAAAGCGGGTGCAGCCCAGCGCCAGCAGCTGTTCGTGCTGCTCGGTGCTGGCGACGCCCTCGGCAATGACGTCCAGCTCCATGTTGCGGGCGATGTCCACGATGTTCTCGATCAGCGTGCGGTCGCCACCGGTGACCAGCTCGTCGACGAAGGACTTGTCGATCTTCAGTTCGTCCACTGGCAGGTCGCGCAGGTAGGCCAGCGAGGAATATCCGGTCCCGAAGTCGTCCAGGGCGATGCGTGCGCCGGACTGGCGCAGCGCACCCAGCTTGGCGATGGCATCCGGCAGATCCCGCAACAGCCCGGACTCGGTGACCTCCAGCGTCAGCGCCTGCGCATCCATGCCGAGCGTGCGCAGGCGGGCGCGGAACTGATCGACGAAATCGGGGCGGGACAGCTGCCAGGGGGAGAGATTCAGGGCCAGCCGTGGTGGTTGCAGGCCTTCTGCCCGCCACCGCACCACCTGTGACAGCCCCTCCTCCAGGACCCAGTTGCCGATGGCATGGATCAGTCCCGTCTCCTCCGCCACCGGGATAAACAGGTCCGGCGCGACCGCGCCCATCTCCGGGTGCTGCCAGCGCAGCAGGGCCTCGGCGCCGATCAGGCGTTGGGCGCTGTCGAACTGCGGCTGATAGTGCAGCGACAGCTCGCCCTGTTCCACCGCGCGGCGCAGGCCCTCCTCGATCTGCAGCCGGGCATGGGCCTCGTCCTGCAGCGCGTGGCGATAGAACTGGACACCCCCGCGCCCTGCGCGCTTGGCCTGATACAGGGCGATGTCGGCGTGGCGCAGGGCGTCGGCGGAGGTCTCGCCGGCATCCGGATAGCAGACACAGCCGAGGCTGGCACCGACCGCGAAGGTGCGTTCGCCGATCACGATGGGTCGCTGCAGGGCCTCCAGGATGCGCTCTGCGATCACGCGCAGCTCGGGCTCCACGGCCTCGAGTTCGTGGCTGCGCGGGGGCAGGACCACGGCAAATTCGTCGCCTCCCAGGCGCACGATCAGGGCATCTTCCGGTGACTGGCTGCGCAGGCGGTCGGCGACCGCCCCCAGCACGGTATCGCCCACGGCATGCCCGAGGGCATCGTTGATGGTCTTGAAGTGGTCGAGGTCGATCAGGATCAGGCCACCGTGCAGCCCGTCGATCATGGCCTCCTCGATGTGCCGGGTCAGGTCGTCATGCAGCCGGGTGCGATTGGCCAGCCCGGTCAGGGAGTCGTGGTAGGCGAGGGCGTGGATATGTTCCTCGGTATGCAGACGCTCCAGCTCGGCGCCGGCGCGGTCGGCCATGATGTCGAGCACCTCCATGGCCTTGTCGACATCGTCGACCGGATGGCGGTTGACCATAGCGATATGCCCGAGCAGCCTGCCCTGGCTGTCCAGCATCGGTGCGCCGAGGTAGCTCTCCGCCGCCATGTCCACCAGCATCTCGTCATGGGGAAAGCGTTTCTGCACCTCGCAGGGGTAGATGCAGGTGCCGATCTCCAGCACGCGTTCACAGGGCGTCTCGGCCAGGTTGTAGCGGACGTTCTCCACGATGCGGCCATGCGCGCACAGCGCGGCGGTGACCACCACCCCGGGCCGCTCCGGGTCCTCCAGGCCAACCAGGGCGTAATCGGCCCCGAACAGGTTGCTCAGCTTGAGCACCAGCTGCTGGAAGAACTCCTCGCGGGTGCGCGCCTGCAGGCCTTCCGCGATGAGTCGCAGGGCGGCCTCGCTGCGGTGCTGGGTGGTGATGTCCTCCTGCATCACGATCACGTCCTGGACCTCGCCCTGCGCGTCCCGCAGCGGGTACATGCAGCCGCGCAGCCAGCGTTCGGCCGCCGCATCCGGGGCGACGTCGTCGCCTGTCCCGGATGCGTCCGGCGGGGGTGTGTACGGCAGCGGGCCGAATTCCTGGTACTGCCCCCGGGTCGCGGCCTTCAGTGGGGCCTGCAGCTGGCGGTCTATGGCATCCGGGTGTTCCAGCACGTTGCCGCCCGGCAGCGAGGCGGCGTTGCCGTGCATGTGCTTCCAGGCCGGGTTGATCTGGCGAATCGCGCCGTCCGGCGTCAGCACCTGGATACCGATTGGCGACTGTTCCACCAGCGCCCGGAAGCGGCTCTCCGAATCGCGCAGACGTTCCTCGGTCTCCCGGTTCAGGACCAGGCTCATCATGATCACCATCACCACATAGCCGAAGGGCGTGAGATGGGGCATGTCGAGCACGCCCAGTCGCGCCAGGACGCCCTGCAGGGTCAGTGCGACGAACAGGGCAATCCCCGCCAGCAGGAGCAGCGTGGTCGGCTGCCGGTGACGCTGGTAGTGCCGCGCCAGGCTTGCCAGGGCAAAGCCGAGAACCATCAGTACCGCGGCCACCGCGATCCCGAACCAGGGGCTGAGGCTGCCGACCCCGAGGGCCAGGGTCTCGCCCCATGGCAGCTCCAGCAGGCGGATCTCGTCGATCGAGCGGAACTGCATGCTGTAGGGCTGCAGGTAGTTGACGACCCAGGTGATGGCGAGCAGGACCAGGAGCCCGGCGAGCAGTGGCCGTGCCGGGGTGCGGGTGTGCGCCGCCACGAAGGCGGCGAACAGCACGAAGAAGGGGCCCTGCAGGTAGAGGTTCAGCGTCAGCGCGCGGGTGTAGGACTCGACATCGCCCGCCTGATAGGTATGGGCCGCGCCGATCGCGAGCAGGGCCATCAGTGCGCTCATCGCCGCGAACAGCTGGTGCTCCCTGCGATGCGCACTGCGGCGGCTGTGCAGCAGGTGGATCAGCATGGCGTAGACCGCGAGCCCGGCCGCCAGGTACAGCGCGGGGATCAGGAGCCCGTGCATGGTCGCGCGTGCGTTGCCAACATCGGTTGTAACATCCCTATTACTCCTGCTTGCCCGGACCGCCCGGGGCCCCGTCGGGGACAGCGCCGAAGGATCGCGGCCGGTGCGCCGCGGCCGCGGATCCGTCAGCCGCCACAGTACAAAAGACCACAGCGCGTTGCCGGGGTTCTGTGCGCTGCGGCGGACGGCCACCTAACGCCGCGCCTACGCGGCCGTGTGCACGGCGTTGCGGCTCCATCGCGCGGAATGACGGCACGGCGGTCACCGTGCCTTGTGCGGCCGCGAAAGCGGCGCGCTAGAGGTAGGGCGTCAACAGGCGGGCGGCGCCGTCGCGCAGCTGGCCGAGCAGCGGCCGCGCGCGCACTTCCTCCAGCGTGAGGGGATGCGACTGCTCGCGCAGGTCGTCCGCCCAGCGGGCGAGCTCCGCGCCGAGTCCGCGATCCACGCATTCCAGGTTGAACTCGAAATTCAGGCGCAGGCTGCGCGGGTCCCAGTTGGCCGATCCGACCAGTGCCCATTCCCGGTCGACCAGCATCAGCTTGGAATGGTTGAAGGGTTCGGGCGTGAGCCACAGCCGGCAGCCACGCTCCAGCAGTTCGGCCTGCTGCGGGCGGCCGGCCCATTCCACCAGGCGCAGGTTGCTGCGCGCCGGGATCAGGATGTCCACCTGGACCCCGCGCAGCGCCGCGGCCTTGAGGGCCCCGTTCAGTGCGACGCCGGGGAGGAAGTAAGGCGTGGCGATGGTGACCTGCTCGCGGGCCTCGGCCAGGGCCGCCTGCAGCGTGAAGTGGAGGACCTCGAAGTCCTCGTCCGGTCCGTCCGGCAGTCCGCGGCAGGCCCGTGCACCGGCGGCGGCGACGGTCTCCGGGAACCATTTCGGCCCTTCCAGGCGCTCGCCGGTGGCGAACAGCCAGTCCTCCCCGAATACGCGCTGCAGCTGCGCGCAGGCGGGGCCGCGCAGCTCGAAGTGGAGGTCCTGGACGGGGTGACGGCCGGGATCGGCATGGCTGTGTCCACGGCGGATGTTCATGCCCCCGGTAAACGCCCGCCGGCCATCGACCACCAGCATCTTGCGGTGATTGCGCAGGTTGATGGCGGCGAGGCTGCGGGGCAGATGGACCGGCATGAAGGTGGTGGCCGGGATCCCCGCCCGGCGCAGGCGCCGCAGCGTGTTGCGCCGGCTGTAGCGGGCGCCGATCGCGTCGATCAGCACGCGTACCTGTACACCGCGGTCCTGCGCCCGGTGCAGGCGCGCGATGAAGCGTTCGCCCACCGGGTCACAGTCGAAGATGTAGGTGGCCAGGGAGATGCTGTCGCGCGCGCTGTCGATCGCGTCCAGCATGCGTGCATAGGCGCGGTCACCGTCGAACAGCGGTTCGATGGCGTTGCCGCCGGTCAGGCGAAACGGGCTCAGCTGGTCCCCGGCCCGCAGCAGGCGCGCCCAGCGTGCCGGGGGTTCGACCCGGGTGGCGTGATGCAGGCTGGGGTCGGTGATCAGGTAGCCCTCGCGCAGCGCGTGGGCCCGGCGTCGGATGCGGTTGACGCCAAACAGCCAGTACAGCAGGGATCCGGCCACGGGCAGCAGCACGATCAGGCCGACCCAGGCGATGATGGTGCCGGTATCGCGGCGCTGCAGCAGGGCATGCACCGCACTGACGGCCGCGAGGACGAAGATGGCGGCGGCGGCGATACTGGCAATCCAGCCTGTATCCGGCACGAGCGGGCTCCTCGGTTGCTGCGATCCGGTATCGCGGTTTGCCGTCGCACGTGGAACGACCGGCGTGTGCCCGCTACAGTACGCGGGCCAGGCCCGGCGTAAAACCCCGGCCCATCCACGTCCGCGAGATCGCCGATGACCGATATCGAGACCCCCAGCCTGTTCGCCAGCAGTGGCGAGCAGCTGCCGCTGAAGGACTTCACCGAGAAGGCGTACCTGGACTACTCCATGTACGTGATCCTGGATCGTGCGCTCCCGCACATCGGCGACGGGCTCAAGCCCGTGCAGCGCCGCATCATCTACGCGATGAGCGAGCTGGGGCTCTCGGCCACGGCCAAGTACAAGAAGTCCGCGCGCACCGTCGGCGACGTGCTCGGCAAGTTCCATCCGCATGGCGACTCGGCGTGCTACGAGGCGATGGTGCTGATGGCGCAGCCCTTCTCCTACCGCTACCCGTTCGTCGACGGGCAGGGCAACTGGGGCTCGCCGGATGATCCCAAGTCCTTCGCCGCAATGCGCTATACCGAGTCGCGCCTGTCGCGCTACGCGCAGCTGCTGCTCTCGGAGCTGGGGCAGGGCACGGTGGACTGGGTGCCGAACTTCGACGGCGCGCTGGACGAGCCGAAGGTGCTGCCGGCGCGGCTGCCGAACGTGCTGCTGAACGGCGGTTCCGGGATTGCCGTGGGCATGGCCACCGATATCCCACCGCACAACCTGCGCGAGGTGGCCGCGGCCTGCGTGCACCTGCTGGAGCACCCGAAGGCGACGGTGGCGGAGCTGTGCGAGCACCTGCCGGCGCCGGACTTTCCCACCGAGGCCGAGATCATCTCCCCGCCCGCCGAGCTGCGAAAGGTCTACGAGACCGGCCAGGGCTCGATCCGCGCGCGGGCGCGCTATGAACGCGAAGGCGACGACATCGTGGTCACCGCGCTGCCGCACCAGGTCTCCGGGGCCAAGCTGCTGGAGCAGATCGCCAGCCAGATCCGCGCGAAGAAGCTGCCGATGGTCGAGGACCTGCGCGACGAGTCCGATCACGAGCACCCGACCCGCCTGGTGATCACCCCGCGCTCCAACCGTGTGGATGTCGAGGCGCTGATGGCGCATCTGTTCGCGACCACGGATCTGGAAAAGACCTACCGCGTCAACATGAACGTGATCGGCCTCGACGGGCGCCCGCAGGTACGCGATCTGGCCGGGCTGCTGGGCGAATGGCTGACCTTCCGCATCGAGACCGTGCGCCGGCGCCTGCAGTGGCGCCTGGACAAGGTGCAGGCGCGGCTGCATGTGCTGGAAGGCCTGCTGATCGCCTATCTCAATATCGACGAGGTGATCGCGATCATCCGCGAGTACGACCAGCCGAAGCCCGAACTGATGAGCCGCTTTGGCCTGTCCGACATCCAGGCCGAGGCGATCCTGGAACTGAAGCTGCGCCACCTGGCGAAGCTCGAGGAGATGAAGATCCGCGGCGAGCAGGACGAACTGGCGCAGGAGCGCGACCAGCTGGAGCAGACCCTGGGGTCCGAACGCCGCCTGCGCACCCAGGTGCGCCGCGAGATCGTGAAGGACGCCGCGGACTACGGCGACGAACGCCGCTCGCCGCTGGTCCAGCGCGCCGCTGCGCAGGCCCTGGACGAGTCCGCGCTGGTGCCCACCGAGCCGCTGACCATCGTGCTGTCGGAAAAGGGCTGGGCGCGCGCGGCCAAGGGCCACGACGTGGATGCCCGCGGCCTGAACTACAAGGCCGGGGATGCCTTCCAGGCCGCGGTCACCGGGCGCAGCAACCAGCCGGTCGCATTCATCGACTCCACCGGCCGCACCTATACCATCCCCGCGCATACCCTGCCGTCTGCGCGCGGGCAGGGCGAGCCACTGTCCGGCCGCGTGAACCCGCCGGAGGGCGCGCGCTTTGTCGGCATGGCCACCGGGGCGGAGGAAGACCGCTGGCTGCTGGGCTCGGATCACGGTTACGGCTTCGTCGCCAAACTGGGCGATCTGCTGGGGCGGCAGAAGGCGGGCAAGAACGTGCTCACCGTGCCCGCTGGGGCGGCCGTGCTGCAGCCGGCCCCGGTGCGCAACCCGCACGAGGACCACATCGCGGTCGTCACCACGCGTGGCTACCTGCTCCTGTTCCCGGCCACCGAGCTGCCGGAGCTGGCGCGCGGCAAGGGCAACAAGCTGATCGGCATCCCGTCGGCCGCGCTCAAGGACGGCTCCGAGCGGGTGCTCGACGTGGCCGTGCTGGGGCCGCAGGACACCCTGGTCGTGCACGCCGGCAAGCGCTTCAAGGCGCTGGCCCCGGCGGAGTGGGCGGAGTACGTGGGCGAACGCGCCCGGCGCGGGCGCCAGCTGCCGCGCGGCTACCAGAACGCCGATCGCCTGGAAGTGCGCCCGGCCTGAACGCGTGCCTGAACCTGGGCCGGCAAACGTGGTCTGTTTTCGGGGCGAGACTTGAATTCGAGTGCAGTGCCCCGATGATCAGTACATCCTGAATAATCTATCGATGGAGTACAGGAAGGCTTCATGAAACGTATTGCGCTGTTTCTGGCGACCAACTTCGCCATCATTATCGTCCTCAGCATCACCCTGCGCCTGCTGGGAGTGGAGCGCATCCTTGACGAGGAGGGGGTCAACCTCAACCTGAATGCGCTGCTGATATTTGCCGCGGTATTCGGCTTTGGCGGTTCCTTCATCTCGCTGGCCATCTCCAAGTGGATGGCGAAGAAGACGATGAAGGTCCACGTGATCGACAAGCCGCGCAATGCCACCGAGCAGTGGTTGCTGGAGACTGTTCAGCGCCAGGCCCGCGAGGCCGGGATTGGCATGCCGGAGGTGGGCATCTATGACTCGCCGGACCCGAACGCCTTTGCCACTGGCATGAGCAAGAACAATGCGCTGGTCGCGGTCAGTACCGGGCTGATGCAGAACATGGGGCAGGGCGAGGTCGAGGCCGTGCTGGGCCACGAGGTCGGGCACGTGGCCAACGGCGACATGGTCACGCTGGCCCTGATCCAGGGGGTGGTGAACACCTTCGTGATCTTCCTGGCCCGCGTGGCTGGCCACTTCGTCGACCGCGTGGTGTTCAAGAACGAGTCCGGTCATGGCCCGGCGTTCTGGATCACGACCATCGTCACTGAGATCATCCTGGCGATCCTGGCCTCGATCATCGTGATGTGGTTCTCGCGCCAGCGCGAGTTCCGCGCCGACGAGGCAGGGGCGAAACTGGCCGGGCGCGAAAAGATGATCGGTGCGCTGGAGTCGCTGGCGCGCGCTTCGGGGCGCCAGGTGGACATGCCCGATCAGATGGCGGCCTTCGGCATCCGCGGGGGCATGGCCCAGGGGCTGAAGAAGCTGTTCATGAGCCACCCGCCGATCGAGCAGCGCATCGCGTCGTTGCGCGCCAATGGCTGATCGTATCGGCTGATTCGTAACGGCGAGTCAGGCAGGAGAATAAAAGGCCGCCCTCAGGGCGGCCTTTATCGTTTTGCAGCGGCGTGCATCGCAGAAAGCGGTCAGCATCGCGACACGCAACGGGACTCTCTAATAGAAGCGACCGCGTCCGGCCGGACCGCCGAGGGCGAGGGCCGCATCCCCGACAAACGGGTTGCAGCGGCGCTCCTCCCCGAAGGTCGATTCCGGCCCGTGGCCGGGGACGAAGCGCGTGTCGTCCCCCAGCGGCCAGAGTTTGCCCGTGATGGACTCGAGCAGCTCACGGCCATTGCCGCGGGGGAAATCGCTGCGGCCGATGGCGCCATGAAAGAGGACATCGCCGACCAGGGCCAGACGGCTTTCGGGGTCGTGGAATACCACATGGCCCGGGGTATGGCCCGGGCAGTGCAGCACCTGCAGGGTGACCTCGCCGAGTGCGATGCGGTCACCATCCTCCAGCCACTGGTCGGGCGTCAGGGGCGCGATCTCGGAAACCCCGAAGACCCGCGCCTGGTCCGGCAGCTGGTCCAGCCAGAAGGCGTCGTCGCGATGGGGCCCGATCACTGGCAGGCCCGCATCTCGGGCCAGTTCGGCGGAGGCGCCGACGTGGTCCAGGTGGCCGTGGGTCAGCAGGATTTTTTCCAGGCGCACGCCGTGGTCCCGGGCGATCTGTGCCAGGTCCGCGGCATCCGCACCGGGGTCGACCCACGCGCCGGTCCCGGTGACGTCGCACCAGATCAGGGTGGCGTTCTGTGCCAGGGGGGTGACGGGGTGGCTGAGGTGGCGAAGCATGGCGGCGGATCCGTGAATGAATTCGAGTTTTCGGGGCGGCCCGAACGATCGTGTCGGGACCGGGGAATAGATTGGTTGCAGGCGCGTCTATTCGGGTATGTAGGTCTTCAAGGGTACGTGATATGACGGAACGGTGAACTTGTGACCCCCTGCGCATTCACCGGTTGACAAGAACATCGTCATATTAGAAGATTTGCATACGCTAATTGCTGTCCCCCCTGTCAGTAATTAGTGGACTCCTCCATCCTCCTTTGGTGGTTTTCTTGGCGCGGGCCTCGTCCCGCGCTTTTTTTTGCCTGTAATTCGCCTCCCGGCGCCGGGCATGTCTACCATGGACCCTGCCCGGGCCGCTGTGCCCGGTGGCACGCGTATCCATTCATCCCTGTTTCCCTAGCCGATAGCCTTCCATGACCCGACGCCTGAACAGTCTGCGTACCGCGGTGTTGTCCTTCGTGCTGCTGCCACTGTTGCTGCTGATGGCCGCCGTGGTGGCACTCGGACTGCATGAATTCCAGACGCAGATGGAGAATCGCATGCAGGAAGACATCGAGCTGGTCGCACGTTCGATTCGCCTGCCGGTGGCCAGCGGGATGCTGCAGGACGATGCCGCGGCGGTGCAACAGTCTCTGGATTCGCTGTTCCAGATCGAGGAGGTATTCGGGGTCTATGTCTACGATGCCGAAGGGCGCATGGTGGCGGCCAGTGGCCCACCAAGTCCGACCCTGCAGCGACGCGGGGAGGCGCGGGTCATCAGCGAGACCGGGAGTCTCGGGGCCTTCGGCGAGCACCGGGGCCGCGAGACCTTCTCCTTTTTCCTGCCGCTGTCCGATCCCGCCGGCCGTATCGTGGGGCTGCTGCAGGTCACCCGCGACGTCACCCCGTTCCGTGCCTATGTGACCCAGTTGCAGGGCCAGGGGCTGCTGTTGCTGCTGGCGGTGGCCGGCCTGTTCCTGGTGGTGGTCCTGTTCGGCTATCACCGCGCGGTGGGCCGGCACGTCTCGCGTCTGATGGCCGCCATGGGCGCGATCGGGGATGGCCAGCGCGGCCTGCGCGCGCCCGAGGACGGGCCGGCCGAGTTGCGCGGGCTGGCGGTGTCGATGAACCGCATGATGGAGCGGCGCGAGGCCTCGGAGGCCGAGCTCGAGGTGCAGCGCCGTGAACAGGTGCGTCTGGAGGAGAAGCTGCGGCATTCGGAGAAGCTGGCGGCCATCGGCCAGCTCGCCGCCGGGGTGGCGCACGAGCTGGGGACGCCCCTGGGGATTATCGCGGGGCGTGTGCAGCGCGCGATCCGGCACCTGCCGGACGGGGACCCGGCACGCAAGGAGATGCAGGCCCTGAAGACCGAACTGGAGCGGGTGGAGGTCATCGTGCGCCAGTTGCTGGACTTCGCCCGGCGCAACCCGCTGCAGCAGCGATCACTGGAGTTGGGGACGCTGGTGGCGGATCTGATCGAACGCGTGCATTCCCGCCATTCCGAACGGGCGGTGGAGTTTTACGTGCAGGGCGAACCGCTGACCCTGGTGGCCGATCCGCTGCGTCTGGGACAAGCCCTGGAGAATCTGCTGGAGAACGCGTCCCAGGCGGCCGCGAGCATGGTGCAGGTGAGCTGGCGGGCGGTTCCGGAGGGTGTCGAACTGGTGGTGGCGGACGATGGACCCGAGGCCGGGCGCGGGATCGGAGACGAGCAGGCCGCGCGCCTGTTCGAGCCGTTCTACACCACCAAGCCGACCGGCCAGGGGACCGGGCTCGGCCTCGCGGTGGTGCAGGTGGCCCTGGAGGACCACGGGGGGCGTGTGGTGCTGGATCGTAGTGTCCCGGGTGCGACGCGGTTTGTCGTGACCCTGCCGACGGACCCCGGGGATCTCCGGGGCGCCGGCGGTGATGGCGAGGAGGTGCCCCGATGAGCGGCAACACGCAGACCCGGGAGACGGTCCTGGTCGTGGAAGACGATCGCGGCCACCGCGAGCTGCTGGCGGAGGAGCTGGGCGAGGCGGGATATGCCGTGACCGCGGTGGCCAGCGCGGAGGATGCCGAACAGGTGCTGGCGCAGCATGCCTTCAGCCTGGTCGTGAGCGATCTGCGCCTGCCGGGTGCGGACGGCTTTCAGGTGCTGGAAGCGACACGGGCGCAGGCTCCGGCACCCGGGTTCATCATGTTGACCGGTTTCGGGACCATCGATCAGGCGGTGACGGCGCTGAAGGCCGGGGCGGACGAGTTCCTGACCAAGCCCGTGGATCTGGATCACCTGCGCCTGGCGGCCGATCGCGTCACCGAGGCCCGCCAGCTGAAGGCCGAGGTCCGTCGCTACCGGGAGGTCCTCGCGCAGGGCGACGGCTTCCATGGCATGCAGGGTTCCAGTCCGGCCATGCTGCGGCTGTTCGACCTGATTCGGCGTATCGCGGTGGCCGACGGCAGCGTGCTCATTACCGGCGAATCGGGCACCGGCAAGGAACTGGTGGCCCGCGCGCTGCACGCGGAGAGTCCGCGCGCCGAGGGCCCCTTCGTGGCGATCAACTGCGCGGGCATCCCCGAGGCGCTGCTGGAGTCGGAACTCCTGGGGCATGTGGCCGGTGCGTTCAGTGGAGCTCGGGGCGCGCGCCGCGGTCTGTTTACCGAGGCGGACGGTGGCACCCTGTTCCTGGACGAGATCGCGGAGATGCCCACGGCGATGCAGAGCAAGCTGCTGCGGCTGTTGCAGGATGGCCGCGTGCGGCCGGTGGGGTCCAACGAGGAGATCGCCACCAATGTGCGCATTGTGGCGGCCACGCATCAGGACCTGCAGACGCATATCGCCGAAGGGCGTTTCCGCGAGGACCTGTATTACCGCCTGGAAACCTTCCGGATCGAGATCCCGCCGCTGCGCGAGCGTGGCGAGGATGTCGAGCGCCTGGCGCTGCAGTTCCTGCGCGAACAGAGCCTGGCCCGGGGTCTTCCGGAGCGCCGCCTGAGCCCGGAGGCGCTGCGCGCCCTGCTGCGCTACCCCTTCCCCGGCAATGTGCGCGAACTGGCAAGTCTGATGGAACGCGCGGCCACGCTGGCGGCGGGCGAGGTGATCGAGCCCCGCGACCTGCCTGAGCGGGTCTTCGAGCAGGCCGGCAACGCTCCTGCCGCCACCGGGGCGGCGGACACCGCGGATGCCCCGGTGCCGGGCGTGGCGGACGACAGCCAGTGGCCCACCCTGGAGGAGCGCGAACGCGAGTACATCCAGCGGGTTCTGGAGCACGTGGGTGGCAACAAGCAGCGGGCGGCACGGATCCTCGGGATCGGCCGCAAAACGCTGTATCGCAAGCTCGGGGAAACCGACCCGACGTGACACCCTGACCCGGGTCAGCCCGACTCATGTGTCGTTATGACCCGCTTGTGATTGCCCGGCCTGGCCCTGGCGCTGCGGGCCGTGCATTACTTAAGATCATGTCGTAAAAAGACTTTTCGTTTTTTTTCGCGTTTTTGGCACGATGCCTGCTCCTTCCCTGGGCAGCAATCGAGGTCGCCGATCCTGAACAGCGGATCGGAACCTCCACACACGGTTGCGAAGAAAACGGGCCGAACGATGGCGGGACGCGATCCCGGTCCGATTCGGAACGAACCTCAAAGGAACCAAGGAGCACAATGATGAATATGCGCAAGACGATCCTCGCGATGGCCCTGACCTCCCTGTTCGCCGTTGGTGGCGCGGCCTCGGCCCAGTACGGCGGTGCCGAAGGCGGCGCTGGCGGCGGCGACATGGGCGGTGCCCAGGGCGGTCAGCCGCCGGCTCAGGAAGGCGGTGGTGCCGGTGCCCAGGGTGGCCAGCCCCCGCAGGGTGAAGCCGGCGGTGGCGCGGCCCAGGGTGGCGCCCCGATGCAGGAAGCCCCCGAGGTTGACCTGACCGAAGAAGACATCGACACCTTCGTGTCCGCCTTCGTCGCCGTGCAGGAAGTGCGCGAAGACTTCGCCGACCGCCTGCAGAATGCCGAGGACGAGACCGAGGCCCAGTCCATGCAGCAGGAAGCGCAGGACGAAATGGTCAGCGCGGTCGAAGATGCGGGCATGAGCGTCGAGGAATACAACGAAGTCGCCATGGCCCTGCAGAACGATCCCGAGCTGATGCAGGAAGTGCAGGAGCGCGCCGAAGCCCAGCTGTAAGTGGGGCATGCCGCGACCCCGGGCCGGGTGCCCGGGGGCTGCAGGGGGCGTCCTTCGGGGCGTCCCCTTTATTATGTGTGCGGGCGCGGCCATCTCGACACCGCGCAAAGCCATCCGCGTCCCCTCGGGACGGACTGGACTGTGGAGGCTGTACCGGGCCCGTGATTGCCTCTCTGCGCGCCGGCGTGGCGCCTCGCGCCCCCGCCTGGGTCTGCGTCCGTCCCGCCTCGGGTGGAATTCCTTTCCGCCTCGCTTGAATCGGCTGTCGGGAAGCGTTATTCTTGCGCGCTTTCTGAATCGCCCCGACCTCGGAGCATCGAACATCATGAGCACCATCAGCGCCAAGCCGGCCGAAGTCGAACGCGACTGGTTTCTCGTCGACGCCGACGGCAAGACCCTCGGCCGACTCGCCACGGAGATCGCACGCCGTCTGCGCGGGAAGCACAAGCCCGTGTACACGCCGCATGTCGACACCGGCGACTACATCGTCGTGATCAACGCGGAGAAGATCCGCGTCTCCGGCAACAAGGCCATGGACAAGAAGTACTTCCACCACACCGGTTACCCGGGTGGCATCAAGGAAGCCAACTTCACCCAGATGATCGAGCGTCATCCGGAGAAGGTGCTGGAGCTTGCCGTCAAGGGCATGCTGCCGCGCAACCCGCTTGGCCGGGCCATGTTCAAGAAGCTCAAGGTCTACGCCGGCACCGAACATCGGCACACGGCCCAGCAGCCGCAGCCGCTCGAAGTCTGAGCCGCACGAAACAGCAAGGGAATCGATCCGAATGGCTAGCAATCAGTATTACGGCACCGGCCGCCGCAAGACCGCCGCTGCGCGCGTCTTCCTGCGTCCCGGTACGGGCAACATCACGGTTAACGAGAAGCCGCTGGACGAGTTCTTCGGCCGTCAGACCTCGCGCATGGTGGTACGCCAGCCGCTGGAGGCGACCGAGTCGACCGAGAACTTCGACGTGATCGCAACCGTCAAGGGTGGTGGCGGCAACGGTCAGGCCGGCGCGATTCGTCTGGGTATTGCCCGCGCCCTGGTGCAGTACAACGAAGAGCTGCGCTCGCCGCTGCGTCGTGGTGGTCACCTGACCCGTGACGCCCGCGAGGTGGAGCGGAAGAAGATCGGCCTGCGCAAGGCCCGTCGTGCAACCCAGTACTCGAAGCGTTAAAATCCGCCTCGAGTTTCTGCGGGACGCACGCGATCCGGTTTACTGGGGGATCGTCTAGCGGTAGGACTGCGGACTCTGACTCCGCCAACCCAGGTTCGAATCCTGGTCCCCCAGCCATCCATAGAGAAGGGCCCCCTCGCGGGGCCCTTTTCTATGGATATTTGAGCGAGCCCAGGGTTCGAACCTGGAAGGTTCGGCGGAGCGCAGCGGAGCACTGCACGCGCGAAGCGTGTGCAGCCCGAAGGGTGAGGCGGCGCAGCCGCCGAATCATCCTGGTCCCCCAGCCATGGCGGTGTGCCCCTCGACGGGGCTCACCGCCATTTGCTTCGGACTGGTCACTCCTTCAGGTGAAGGGCCCCCTCGCGGGGCCCTTTTCTATGGATATTTGAGCGAGCCCAGGGTTCGAACCCGGAAGGTTCGGCGGAGCGCAGCGGAGCACTGCACGCGCGAAGCGTGTGCAGCCCGAAGGGTGAGGCGGCGCAGCCGCCGAATCATCCTGGTCCCCCAGAGGCCTCCCCCGACGCGGTCCCCGCAACCCGGCCGGGTCGGGATCATGCCGTCGTGGATGTCGTTTTGTCGCCCCTGCACCCCCGCCAAACTCGCTACACTGCCGACAGAGGCGCCGCGAACCGTCACCGGCGGGAATTCTTGCGGCCTTGTCGCGTCGAACCCTGCAGGAAGGTTGCGAACATCGCAGGATGGATGTGCGCCTGATAAAAAACGAAAGGATGAGGAGAGTGTTCATGTCGGTACCTGACAACCCTTACGAGCCCGTGACTGTCGATACCACCGCCCACGAGGTGGAAGGGGCCGATACCTGGTACATGGTCGGGATCTCCGGTATCCCGGACCCGGAGAACGAGGGGCATACCTCGAATGCCGGGTTCGTGGTCACCGACGAGGGCGTGGTGGTGTATGACGCGCTGGGCACGCCCCCGCTGGGCTTCGAGATGATCCGGCGCATCCGCGAGGTGACCGACCAGCCGATCAAGTACGTGATCGCCGGGCACTACCACGCGGATCACATCTACGGCCTGCAGGCGTTCGCGGATCATACCGATGCCAAGATCATCGGCCAGGCCCGTGCCCGCGACTACCTGGCCAGCCCGGGCGCGGTGTCGCGTCTGGAGCAGCGTCGGGGCGTGCTGGCGCCCTGGGTGGATGAAGATACCCAGATTATCCCGCCGGACGAATTTTTCGAGGACGAATACACCATCCGGCTGGGTGGCAAGACCTTCCGGTGCGTGCATGCCGGCCCGGCACATTCTCCCGACGACATCATCATGGTGGTGGAGGAGACCGGCGTGGTCTTCGCCGGGGATATCGTGTTCGATGGCCGCATTCCGTTCCTGGGGGACGATGCGCTGGACTCCGGAAACTGGGTTCGACGCCTGGAAGAACTGATGGAGATGGACCTCAAGTTCCTCGTGCCCGGCCACGGCGACGGGACCGATCAGGCCGCGCGGGCGGTCAAGTTCACGCGTGACTACCTGGTCAAGCTGCGCGAACACATGGCCGAGGCGGTGGAGAACATGGATTCCTTCGACGAGGCCTACGCCGCGATGGACTGGAGCGACTACGAGGACCTCCCCGCGTTCGAGCAGACCAATCGCAGCAACGCGAACGCGGTCTACCTGGAGATGGAAGAAAAGCTCTTCTGACCCGTTTCGTGGCGGGCCCGTGTCCACCCCGGTCGGGGCGGGCGCGGCTTGGTGTGGGCGCGTGCCGCGCCGGATCCGGCCCGTCCCCGGCCCCGGATTCAGGCCCGGGTGCTGCGGCAAGATACTTTGGTGCCCAAAAGCATGGACGAAGAGTGCGAGTTCGTGCGCCCCCGACACGGACCCGTTACTCTTTGCGCTCATTCTGATCGGGGGGCCAAGCCTCAATGACCGCCGAACGCGTTCGAGAAATACCCTATAACTACACCTCATTTTCCGACCGCGAAATCGTCATCCGCTTCCTCGGATCCGATACCTGGGACCTCCTCAACGAGCTGCGCGGCGAGCGTCGCACGGGCGTGTCCGCGCGCATGCTGTTCGAGGTGCTGGGCGACATGTGGGTGGTCACCCGTAATCCCTACATCCAGGATGATCTCCTTGAGGACAAGAAGCGTCGCAAGGCCCTGATCGATGCGATGCAGCACCGCCTGGACCAGATCGCGGCCCGCGCCGACGGCAACGAGAAGGCCCTGAAGCTGGCCGAGCGCGCGCAGGCCGCGGTCTCCGCGTTTGCCCGCGAGTTCACCGATACCGCGGCCCTGCGCGAGCAGGTGCGCAAGCGCATGAAGGGGCTGACGCACAAGGACAACATCCAGTTCGGCGGCCTGGCGCGGGTCTCGCATGTCACCGACGCCACCGACTGGCGCGTGGAACTCCCGTTCGTGGTCCTCACGCCCGACTCCGAGGAGGAGATGGGCCCGCTGGTGGCGGCCTGCATCGACCTCGGGCTGACGGTGATTCCGCGCGGGGGCGGCACTGGCTACACCGGGAGCGCGGTGCCGCTGTCGAAGCGCTCCGCGGTCATCAACACCGAGAAGCTGGAGGGACTGGGCGAGGTCAAACGCCGCGCCCTGCCCGGCGTGGATCACGAGGTGCCGGTGGTGCGGGTGGAGGCCGGCGTGGTGACCAAGCGTGTCTCCGAACTGGCCGACCGCAACGGCCTGGTATTCGCCGTGGACCCGACCTCGCAGGATGCCTCCACCATCGGTGGCAATGTGGCGATGAACGCCGGCGGCAAGAAGGCCGTGCTCTGGGGTACCGCGCTGGACAACCTTGCGGCCTGGACCATGGTCACGCCCGAGGCGGAGTGGCTGTACATCGAACGCCTGGAACACAACCTGGGCAAGATCCATGACGCCGCGACCGTGCGCTTCCGGGTCACGCGTTACCAGCCGGACGGGAGGACCCCGAAGGGCGAGCCCGAGATCCTGGAGATGCCGGGGCAGAACTTCCGCAAGCTGGGACTCGGCAAGGACGTGACCGACAAGACCCTGATGGGGGTCCCGGGGATCCAGAAGGAGGGCTGTGACGGCCTGATTACCTCGGCGGAATTCATCCTGCACCGGATGCCGGACAACATCCGCACCGTGTGCCTGGAGTTCTACGGGACCGACCTGCACCAGGCGGTGCCGGCGATTGTGGAGATCAAGGATTCGGTGGATGCCGAGGACGACGTGCTGCTGGCCGGTCTGGAGCATCTGGACGAGCGCTACGTACGTGCCGTGAAGTACACGCCGAAGGGTGCTCGGGGCGACCTCCCGAAGATGGTGCTGATTGCCGATATCGTCTCCGACAACGAAGACGCCCTGGGCAAGCTCGCCGCCAAGATGGTGCGCGCCGCCAATGCCCGTAACGGCGAGGGTTTCATCGCGGTGAGCCCGGAGGCGCGCAAGCGTTTCTGGGCCGACCGTGCACGGACCGCGGCGATCGCGCATCACACCAATGCGTTCAAGATCAATGAGGACGTGGTGATCCCGCTGGAGCGCCTGGCGGAGTACACCGAGGGCGTGGAGTCGCTGAACGTCCGCGAGTCACTGAAGAACAAGCTGACCATGGTCGACGAGATGCTCGACTGCCTGCGCGGCGACCACCCGGAACTGCGCGACCTGCTGGAGGACACCGGCGGCGAGGGCAAGCAGTGGTTCGAGACCAAACGCGAGCGGGCGGTGGAGCTTCTGGGCGAGGTGCGTCAGCGCTGGCAGGCGATCGCGGAGAACTTCTTCACGCTGGCCAGCGAGTGCGACACCCTCCTGGATGAACCGGCGCGGGCCGACCTGCGTGCGCACGACAAGCTGATCAACCTGCTGTTGCGGCGCAGCCTGCGCATCTCCTATCGCGCCGAGGTCGAGCGCCCGCTGTTCGAGATCTTTGGCGGGCACCAGCTGGAGCCCGTGCGCAAGCGCCTGACGGCGATCCATGACCGTGTGCTGACCAGCCGGCTTTTCATCGCCCTGCACATGCACGCCGGGGATGGCAACGTGCACACCAACATCCCGGTGAATTCCAACGACTATCAGATGATGCATCAGGCCGAACGCCTGGTGGACGACGTGATGCGCCTGGCCCGCGAGCTCAACGGGGTAATCTCCGGCGAGCACGGGATCGGCCTGACCAAGATGCAGTACCTGGAACCCGAGCGCATCGAGTCGTTCGCGAAGTACAAGAAGCAGGTCGACCCGAACGGCGTGTTCAACGCCGGCAAGCTGCTGGAGGGCTCCGGGCTGTCCAATGCCTACACGCCGTCCCTGCGCCTGGTGAAGCAGGAGGCGCTGATCCTGGAGCAGAGCGAGCTGGGCGATCTCAACGACGAGATCAAGGACTGCCTGCGCTGCGGCAAGTGCAAGCCGGAGTGCAACACGCATGTCCCGCGCGCCAATCTGCTCTACTCGCCGCGCAACAAGATCCTGGCGACCGGGCTGATTGTCGAGGCCTTCCTCTACGAGGAGCAGACCCGGCGCGGGCTGTCGCTGAATCACTTCGAGGAAATGAACGATGTGGCGGACCACTGCACCATCTGCCACAAGTGCCTGAACCCGTGCCCGGTGGACATCGACTTCGGTGATGTCACCATGCACATGCGTTCCATTCTGAACAAGAAGGGCAAGCGCAAGATGGCGCCGGCGACCATGATGTCGATGGCCTTCCTCAACGCGAAGGATCCGTCCACCATCAAGGGCATTCGCAAGGGCGCGATCCAGATGGGCTATGCGGCGCAGCGTTTCGGCCACATGGCATTCAAGAAGCTCAACCTGACCGGTGAGGGCAAGCGCCCACGCTCCACCACCGGCAAGTCGCCGGTGCACGAGCAGGTGGTGCACTTCGTCAAGAAGCCGATGCCGGCCGGGCTGCCGAGCCAGACCACCCGCCAGATGCTGGGGCTGGAGGACGCCCGCTACGTCCCGATCCTGCGCGACCCGGTCAAGACGGATCTGGACTCCGACGCGGTGTTCTACTTCCCCGGCTGTGGTTCCGAACGCCTGTTCAGCCAGGTCGGCCTGGCCACGCTCGCGATGCTGTACGACGTGGGCGCGCAGACGGTCCTGCCCCCGGGGTATCTGTGCTGCGGCTATCCGCAGAACTCCAACGGCGACTTCGAAAAGGGCTCGCAGATCAGCACCGAGAACCGGGTGCTGTTCCACCGCGTGGCGACCACCCTCAACTATCTGGACATCAAGACGGTGGTGGTCTCCTGCGGGACCTGCATGGATCAGCTGCTCAAGTACGAGTTCGAACGCATCTTCCCGGGCTGCCGCCTGCTTGATATCCACGAGTACCTGATGGAGAAGGGCGTGAAGCTGGAGGGGCTCAAGGGCGTGCAGTACATGTACCACGACCCCTGCCATTCCCCGATGAAGTCGCACAAGCCGACCGATGTCGCGGCCCGGCTCCTCGGCCAGGAGGTCCTGCAGTCGAACCGCTGCTGCGGCGAGGCGGGTACCTTTGCGGTCAGCCGCCCGGACATTGCCACCCAGGTGCGCTTCCGCAAGCAGGAAGAACTGCACAAGGGCATCAAGGAGCTGACCGGCAATGAGAAGGCGGAGAACGGCAACGTGAAGATGCTGACCTCCTGTCCGGCCTGCCAGCAGGGGCTGTCGCGCTACCGCGAGGACACCGGCCTGGATACCGACTACATCGTGGTCGAGATGGCCAACCGCCTGATGGGCGAGGGCTGGCAGAAGGCCTTTATCGAGCGTGCCCGCGAGGGCGGGATCGAGAAGGTCCTGCTGTAATTCCCGTTGCACACAAAGGGTGCGGGTTGGCTACAATCGGGCGAGGCGAGCGGTCGGGCCGGGGAATAAAGCCCGGTCGGACCACGTCGCCCAACGGGCGTCGGATACGCCTATACAGGGCCGCGGCAGTGCATGCGGCTTGACCACCCGTCCATGCAAGGGAGTTCGCATGACCATACGCTCTTTGAGTCCCCGCCTTGCGGCCATGGCCCTCTGTTTCGGGCTGGCCGCCGCCCCTATTGCGGCCAGTGCCCAGGCCTTTGTCGAATTCCCCGGTCGCAGCCTCTACGAGCGTTTCGGCGTGGATGCGGTCGACCTGTTCGACCTGCGTGGCCAGTTGTCCGGTTCCACGCTGATTGATGTCCGCCCGCGTCTTGAATACGACATCATGCATATCGAGGGGGCCCATCATGTCCCGTTGAGCGCCCCGGATTTTGAAGAACAGGTGCGCGCGCTCGAGCAGGAGCACGGCGGTCCGCTGGTGTTCTACTGCAACGGGCGCGAAAGCTACCTGTCCTACCGCGCGGCGGCGCGCGCCAACTCGGCCGGGCTGGGCCCGACCCAGGCCTACGATGCGGGTGTGAAGGACTGGGCCGACCGTTACCCTGGTCTGGCGATGCTGCGTGGCGAACCGATCGACGACCCCGAGTCCCAGCTGATCCCGGAAGAACGCTTCGATGCACGGCTGCTGGATGCTGACACCTTTGCCAGCCGCGTGCGTGCCGGCAACGCCGTGGTGCTGGACGTGCGTGGCAACGAGGAGCGTGACGAGATCTCGCTGTTCGCCGGCCGCGAGGTCTCGGCCCCGCTGGAGAATATCGACGCCCTCAACCGGATTGTCGATCAGGCTCGCCGGGACGGTCAGCCGCTGCTGATCTTCGACCAGAATGGCCAGCAGGTGCGCTGGCTGCAGTACCACCTCGAGGACCGCGGCGTCGAGGAATACCACTTCCTGGAAGGCGGGCTGCAGCGCTTCTATGACGAGGTCATGAGCCGCTAAAGCCGGTGCACGCGGGCGGAGGGTTTGCGTTCGTGTGTGTACAAAAAAGGGCCGGGATCTGCTGATCCCGGCCCTTTTTCCTGGTGCTTTCCGTCAGCGCCGGAACAGCGCCAGGAGGATCGAGATCACCACGCTGATTATCAGCATGGTGGTGATCGGAAAGTAAAACCGCGCGTTCTCGCGCTCGATCACGATGTCACCGGGCAGACGGCCCCAGGGGATCTTGCCCAGCCAGGGCCAGAGCAGGCCGATGGCGACCAGCAATCCGCCGATGATGATCAGCCACTTGCCGGTCTCGTTCATCGGTGCAGTCGCCTATCCGGCGGTCATTTCCTCGACACCGGAGGCGGAGCCGACCAGCATCACGTCCGCCGGCCGCCGTGCAAACAGGCCGTTGGTCACGACACCGGCGATGTGGTCGAGCTCGGATTCCAGTTCCACCGGATTCATGATGCGCAGGTTGTGCACGTCCAGGATCACGTTGCCGTTGTCGGTGCGGAAGCCTTCGCGCAGCTCCGGGTTGCCGCCCTGTTTCGACAGGGCGCGGGCGACATGGCTGCGGGCCATCGGGATCACCTCCACCGGCAGCGGGTAGGCACCCAGGTAGTCCACGACCTTGGTCTCGTCGACCACGCACACGAAGGTCTTCGATGCGGCCGCGACGATCTTCTCGCGGGTCAGGGCCCCGCCCCCGCCCTTGGTCAGGTGCAGGTGCCGGGTGGCCTCGTCGGCGCCGTCCACGTAGATCGGCAGCGGGCCGGCGGAGTTCAGGTCCAGCACCTCGATGCCATGTCCGCGCAGGCGCTCGGCGCTGGCCTCGCTGGAGGCGACGGCTCCGTCGATCTTGCCCTTGATGCCCGCCAGGGCGTCGATGAAGTAGTTCGCGGTAGACCCGGTACCCACACCCACGATCCAGCCGCTCTCGATCCGTTCCAGCGCCGCCTCGGCCACGGCCTTCTTCATTTCGTCCTGATTCATCAACATCTCTCGCATGTACGATCCATAACCTATTGAGGATACCGACTGCTCCGGCCCCGGGACAAGCGGAACCGTGAACCGCTCGCATGCTATGGTTTCGCCATGCAAATCCCCTATCTCGAGAAGATCCTGACCGCGCGGGTCTACGACGTGGCCCGCGAGACCCCTCTGGACTCGATGCCGACCCTTTCGCAGCGCCTGGGCTCGACGCTCTGGCTCAAGCGCGAGGACCTGCAGCCGGTGTTCTCGTTCAAGCTGCGCGGGGCCTACAACAAGATGGCCCAGTTGACCCCGGACCAGCGTGCAAAGGGCGTGGTGGCGGCCTCCGCAGGCAACCATGCCCAGGGCGTCGCGCTGGGGGCGAACCACCTCGGCATCAAGGCCGTGATCGTGATGCCGGTGACCACTCCCTCGATCAAGATCGCCGCGGTGCGTCGCTTCGGCGGCAAGGCCGTACTCCACGGGGATTCCTTCGACGAGGCCGCCGCCCACGCCCGCGAGCTGGAAGCCAAGCACGGCTACACGTTCATCCATCCGTTCGACGACCCCGACGTGATTGCCGGGCAGGGCACGGTGGCCATGGAGCTGCTGCGTCAGCATCCGGGCGAGCTCGATGCCGTGTTCGTCTGCATCGGAGGTGGTGGGCTGGCCGCAGGCATGGCGGCCTATATCAAGCGTCTGCGCCCGGAGATCAAGGTCATTGGTGTGGAGCCGGACGACGCGCCCTCAATGTACAAGGCGCTGCAGCAGAACCGCCGGGTCAACCTCAAGCAGGTTGGTATCTTTGCCGACGGCGCTGCGGTGCGCCAGGTCGGTAAGGAGACCTTCCGCCTGTGCCGCGATCTGGTCGACGAGGTCCTGCTGGTGGATACCGACTCCATCTGTGCGGCCATCAAGGACGTCTTCGACGATACCCGCGTGGTCGCCGAGCCGGCCGGCGCGCTGGCGGTGGCCGGTATGAAACAGTACCTCCAGCGCGAGGGCGTGCAGGGCGGAAACTTCGCCGCGGTGTTAAGTGGTGCCAACATCAATTTCGACCGGCTGCGCCATGTGGCCGAACGCGCCGAGATCGGCGAGCATCGCGAGGCCCTGTTCGCGGTCACCATCCCGGAGCGCCCGGGGAGTTTCCGCCACTTCTGCCAGGCCATCGGCAAGCGCGGAATCACCGAGTTCAACTACCGTTATGCCGATGACGAGCACGCGCAGGTGTTCGCCGGGATCAAGCTGGAGGGCGGTGATCACGAGCGCCGGGAGATCCTGGAGGCCCTGGAGGGGGCGGGGTACGAGGTGCTGGACATGACCGAGAACGAGGTCGCCAAGCTGCACCTGCGGCATATGGTCGGAGGCCACGGGGGCGAGGTCCGCAACGAGCGGATCTATCGCTTCGAGTTTCCGGAGCGGCCCGGGGCGTTGCTGAACTTCCTGACCCATATGGGGCAGACCTGGAATATCAGCCTGTTCCATTATCGCAATCATGGGGCAGCCTACGGGCGTGTGCTGGTCGGTATGCAGATCCCGTCCGAGGATCGGGCCCGGTTCCGCGAGTTCCTGAAGGAGGTCGGGTATCCGTGGCACGAGGAGACCAGCAACCCGGCCTACTCCCTCTTCCTTCGCTGACCGCATCTCATCAGGCGCTTGGTCGTCAGCGCAGCCAGGTCCTTCGTCTGGCCGTCTGTCTCGTGGTGGCTAGGCCTGGTTCGTCCTCTGGTGTTTACGGTGCCTCCGGTCCACGTACTGCTGAGCGCTGACTCGCCAGCGCGCCGCGCCCGTTTTTGATCAACAACGGGCTTTCTTGCTTGCCCAAGAAAGTGCCCAAAGAAGGGCACCCGGATTTCGCCCGGGAACCTCGCTCCGGACGCGCTGGGCCGGCGGCGCTGAACTCGCTGCGCCTTCGGCTCCGCTCAGACATCCAGCGCCCCGAATTTACGGAAAACGGGCCGGCCCATCACGCCCTCCGCGAGGGGCTCCATACGGGAGGCGAAGGTCAAAACCGAACGCATCCCCATGTTTGCGCCTAACCATAGGCAACGCCGCTCGAAAGCCCTTGGCGCCCGCTACGCGGGCGCGGCACGCAACGGCCAAAGGCCGAGAGCGTGCCCAAGATGTGCGAAGACCCAGCCTTTATCCATTGGCTAGACCGTCGGGACCGCCGTTGTTTTGACCTGCCTCCCCGTTGTCGTCGCGCCGAGTGGAGAGGGTTTTCGCGGGACGATTCAAAATAGAAACGGGGGCGCTGCATGTCTGAGCGAAGCCGAAGGCGCAGCGAGTTCAGCGCCGCCCGGGAAAAGCCTCGGAGCGAGGGAAACCCCGGCCCGCGTAGCGGGCCGGGGTCGCGGCAGTCGGGCGTGTTTCTTGGGTACTTCTTTGCACGAGCAAAGAAGTACCCCGCGGCGCGCTGGCGAGTCAGCGCCTGGCAGGCGGCCGGACGAAGCCACCGTAAACACCCGATGTCGAACCAGGCCTAGCCAAAAATGGGCAGGTTGTGGACCGAAGCCGCCGTAAAACCCAATGCCGAACCAGGACCAGCCACGACGAGGCAGGTGGCTGGATGACTGCGGCGAGTGCTTGGAACGCGGTGTGCGGTAGCGGACGGGTCAGGCGGGGCAGGGCGTCTGCCAGGTGGTGACGCGGGCCGGGTCGCCGTCGGTGTGATCGAGGCGGGCAAGCGTCATGCAGTTGCCCCAGACGCAGCCACTGTCCAGCGCCAGCCAGTCCGCCCCCACCCGATGTCCGAGCGCGGCCCAGTGTCCGAACACGATCGGGTGCCCGGCAGCGGCTCGTCCTGGCATCCGGAACCAGGGCCGGAGATCGGAGGGCGCCTCCTCGGGCGGGCCGTTGGCGGCGAACTCCAGGCCGCCGTCCGCTGTGAGATAGCGCATGCGGGTACAGGCATTGATGGTGTAGCGCAGGCGCTCGTATCCGTCGAGATCGGGACTCCAGTGCCTGGGTTCGTCGCCGTACATGACCTCGAACAGCGCGTGGCGTCGTGCCGGTTCGCGCAGCTCGGCCTCCACGCGCCGGGTTTCGCGTGCGGCCGTCTCCGGGTCCCAGGCGGGCGGGAGTCCGGCATGCACAAGGGTCCAGCCGCTGGCGGTGTCGCGGTGCAGCAAGGGGCGCCGGGCCAGCCAGTCGAGCAGGTCCGCGGCGTCCGGGGCGTCCAGCACCGGGCGCAGGGTGTCCTTGCCGCCAGGCGTGCGGACGCCCTGTGCGGTGGCGAGCAGGTGGAGGTCGTGGTTGCCGAGGACCGTCGTGGCGGCATCGCCCAGGTCCATGATTCGGCGCAGGCAGCCCAGGGAGTCCGGACCGCGGTTGACCAGGTCGCCGACCAGCCACAGGTGATCCACCGCCGGATCGAACCGCACCTGTTCCAGGAGTCGATCCAGCGGCTCCAGACAGCCCTGGAGATCCCCAACGGCGTACAGCGCCATCGTTCCGCCCGGCTTAGTGGAGGGTGCGCGGGACGGAGAGGGTGAACGGCGGGATCGGGGCGTCGAACGTGTTGCCGCGCTCGTCACGCATGCCGTAGGAGCCCTCCATGGTGCCCACCGGGGTCTCGATGACGGTGCCGCTGGTGTATTCGAAGCTGTCCCCCGGCGCAATGCGGGGCTGTTCCCCGACCACGCCTTCGCCGCGGACCTCCTGTGTCTGGTCGCGCCCGTCGCGGATGATCCAGTGACGGTTGATCAGCTGCACGGTCAGTGCCCCGGCGTTGCGAATGACCACGTGGTAGGCGAACACGTAGCGGTCGTCATCGGGTTCCGACTGGTCCTCCACGTAGGCGGTGGAGACCTCGATCTCGATGCCGTGGGCCTCGATGTCGTGCTCTGGGGTCGGATTCATGCGGATAGGGCTCCAGGTTCGTGGGCAGGCCGCGGCCTGGTCTCAGGGCTTCACTGACCGGCTGGCGCTAACGGCAGCGCCCAGCAGGCCGGGCTCGGGGTGCATGATAAGGGCCACGGGCAATTGCTCAAGCAGGTGGGTCATCGGTGGGCGATTGCGGAAGGCGGTGCGGAAGCGGGGGCCGCGAAAGGCCTCGCTCCAGCGCGGGGCGATACCGCCAGCCAGAAAGACGCCGCCGGTGGGCAGGGCGGTCAGGGCCATGTCGGCCAGCTGGCCGGCATAGACCCCGACAAAGCGATTGATCACGGCCAGCGCGGCCTCGTGGCCCGCCAGCGCCAGTTGGCTGATGGCCGCGGCCGGGTCGGTCTGGTCCAGGGCCAGCTGCAGGTCAGGGTCCGGCTGGCGGTCGAGCTCGAAGCGGCCGATGCGGGCAATGCCGCGGCCACTGAGCAGGTGTTCACGGGTGCAGTAGCCAAGTTCGCGGGCAATGAAATCGGCCAGCGCGGCCTCCTCTGCGCCGCTGGGCGAGAAGCGCGCGTGGCCGCCCTCGCCGGGATAGATCGCGGCGGCACCCGGTGGTCCCACCATACAGGTCCCGAGGCCGGTTCCGGCCCCCGCGACCAGGCGCAGGCCCGCCGGGTCACGGGCCCCTTCCTGCAGCAACAGCAGGTCATCCGGGCGCAGGGCATCCAGGCTCGAGCCGATGGCGGCGAAGTCATTCAGCAGGGTGACCGGCAGGCCCAGGCGCTCGCTCAGCGCGCGCGAGTCCAGCGGGGGCCAGGACAGGTTGGTGACCCGGGCGCGGCCGTGGTGCACGGGACCGGCCACCGCGAGGCCGGCGGCAGCGAGTGCCGTGACCGAGGACTGCTCGCTGCGCCAGTGTTCGAGGATGGTCGCGAGATCGGGGAAGTCGCGGCTGGGGTAGCGCTGCGCCTCGTGCAAAGACCAGCCGGCCGCGTCGCGGTGGGCGCGCGCGACGCGGGTGTTGGTCCCGCCAACATCGGCAACGATCAGGTCCATACGGCCATGGTAGCCGATCGCGGCCGCGGGTTTCGCGCGGGGCGTCAGCCGGCGTTCGTGTGGAGGCGCCGGGCCAGCGCCTCGAATCCGGCAACGCCGATGTTCTCCGGGCGCTCGCCGGGGTCCAGCCCCGCGGCCTCGAGATCGGCGGCCTCGGCCATTCCCGCAAGCCCGCGGCGCAGGGTCTTGCGGCGGCTGGAGAATGCCTGGTTCACCACCCGCGCAAAGGTCGGGTACAGCGCTGCCGCGACCCGGGGCTCGGCCAGGGGCGTGATCCGTACTACCGCGGAGTAGACCTTGGGCGGCGGATGAAAGGCCCCCGGGGGAACGGTGAACAGGGCCCGCGCGTCGGCACGCGCGGCCACCATCACCGTCAGGCGGCCGTAGCGTTTGCTGCCCGGTGCCGCCGTGAGGCGCTCGACCACTTCGCGCTGCAGCAGGAAGTGCATGTCGCGTATGGCGCCGACCTGGTCCAGCAGGTGAAACATCAGCGGGGTGGAGATGTTGTAGGGCAGGTTGCCGACCACGCGCCAGCCGCCGGCGGGCAGCGGCCCGAGGTCGGCCAGGCGCAGGTGCAGGGCATCGCCCGTATGCAGTTCCAGCCGCTCGGGCGGGAATCCGGCGCGCAGCCCGCTGGCGAGGTCGCGGTCAATCTCCACCGCGACCAGGCGCTCCAGGCGTTCCAGCAGGACGGCGGTCAGCGCGCCGCGTCCGGGGCCGATCTCGAGTACGGCATCACCCGGCTGCGGGTCGATCGCGGCGACGATGCGCGCGAGGATGCCGGCGTCGTGAAGGAAGTTCTGGCCGAAGCGCTTGCGAATCGGAGACGAGGTCTTGATGCGGCTCATGTGGCGGTGGTGCTCCGGCGGGCCGCGGCGCGGGCCGCGAGGGTTTCCGCCAGACGTTCGGCGGCGAGGAAGCTGCCCGCCTCGGCGCGTCCGGTCCCGGCCAGATCCAGCGCGGTCCCGTGGTCCACCGAGGTGCGGATGAAGGGCAGGCCCAGGGTCACGTTGATGGCCCCGCCAAAGCCGGCATGCTTGAGTACCGGCAGGCCCTGGTCGTGGTACATCGCCAGCACCGCGTCCACACCCTCCAGGGCGCGCGGGGTAAAGGCGGTATCGGCAGGCAGCGGCCCGCGCAGGCGCCAGCCGGCGGCGCGCAGGCGGTCGAGGACCGGGCTGATGATCTCGATCTCCTCGCGCCCGAGGACGCCATCCTCGCCGGCATGCGGGTTCAGGCCGCAGACCGCGATGACCGGGTCTTCGATGCCGAAGTCGCGGCGCAGGTCGTGATGCAGGACGCGGGTCACGGTCTCCAGCCGTTCGGCGGTGATGGCATCGGGGACTGCGCGCAGCGGCAGGTGGGTGGTGACCAGCGCGACCCGCAGGCCCTCGGTGGCCAGCATCATGACCGGCATCGCGGCGTCGGCGCGCTCGGCCAGCCACTCGGTATGGCCGCTGAAGGCGATCCCGGCACGATTGATCACACCCTTGTGGACCGGGCCGGTGACCATGGCCTCGAAGTGGCCCTCCAGGCAGCCGTCGGCCGCGCGGGCCAGCAGCGCCAGCACGTGCTCGGCATTGGCCGGGTCCAGGGTACCGGCCACGACCGGCGCCGCGGTCGGCACCGGCAGGATCTCGAGGTGGTGAGCTGCGGTCGCGGTGCGCGGGCGCGCGGGGTCGAACTCCAGCAGCTGCAGGGGTTCGCCCAGCTTCCGGGCGCGGGCCTCGAGCACGCCGGGGTCGGCGATGGCCACCCGCTGCGCCTGACCGGGATGGCGGGCCATGGCGATCAGGAGATCCGGCCCGATACCGGCGGGGTCGCCAGCGGTCAGGGCCAGGCGCGGGACCGCGTGGCCCCTGCGCGGATCAGGAGCCGAAGCCGTCGACCCGGTATTCGACATAGGCCTCGTCCCGCAGACGCCGCAACCACAGCTCGAGTTCTTCGTCGCGCTTGCGGTTTTGCAGGATCTCGCGGGCGCGGGCGCGGATCTGCTCGCGCGAGGTATCGACCTCGCGGCGCTCCAGCACCTCGATGATGTGCCAGCCGAACTGGCTCTGGACCGGCTCGCTGACGACGCCGGGCTCCAGCGTATCCATGACCTCTTCGAACGCGGGGACCAGTTCGCCCGGGCTGACCCAGCCCAGGACGCCGCCCTGGGCGGCGGAGCCGGGGTCATCGGAGTTGGCACGGGCCAGGTCCTCGAAGCTCGCGCCCTCGCGGATACGGTTGTACAGCGACTCGGCCTGGCGCCGGGCGTCCGCCTCGCTGCGGACCTGGTCGGGGCTGATCAGGATGTGGCGGGCCCGGGTCTGCTGCACCCGGGTCTGGTCGCCGCCCTCGCGTTCCAGCAGCTTCATGATGTGGAAGCCGCTGGGCGAGCGCAGGACCTCGCTGATCTCGCCGGTACGCATCAGCACGGCCTCGCGGGCAAAGACGGTGGGGATCTCGCCGGCCGAACGCCAGCCGAGATCGCCGCCCTCCAGGGCCTGCGGGCCTTCGGATTCGCTGATCGCCACGGTGGCGAAGTCCTCGCCGGAGCGCACGCGTTCGCGCAGCGCCTCGGCCTTTTCGCGCGCCGCGGCGATCTGGCGGGCGTCGGCGCCCTGCGGCAGGGCGACCATGATCTGGGCGATGCGGTAGCGCACGCCGCGGTCGATGGCGCCGCTTTCGGAGGCAATCAGGTCGGCGATCTCCTGGTCGGACACGCGGATGCGCTGGTCCACCTGACGCCGTTGCAGCTGGCTGACGGTCAGTTCGTGGCGGATCTGTTCGCGGAAGGCGTTGAAGTCGACGCCGTCCTGCATCAGGGCCTGGCGCAGCTGCGGCAGGGTCATGCGGTTTTCGCGGGCGATGTTTTCCATGGCCCGGTTCAGGGTCATTTCGTCGATCCTGATCCCGACCCGCTCGGCCTCCTGCAGCTGCAGGCGTTCGACGATCAGGCGTTCCATTACCTGGCGCGCCATGGTGTCCTGGTCCGGTGGCCGGTTGCCGCGCTCGATCATCTGCTGGGCGACCAGGTTCATGCGTTCGACCAGTTCGCGCTGGGTGATGACGTCGTCGCCGACCACGGCGAGGATGCGATCGGTGAAGCGGTCACCCTCGGGGGTGATCGGGGCGGCCGGCGCCCCGCTGCCGCTGGCGGCGCCCGGGGTCACCGGGGCCTCGACCGCGCCTTGCGACAGGCCGCCGGCCTCCGGGCCGGATATCTGGGCGGCGGCCGGGAGCGCAAGGCCCCAGGCCAGGGCGGCCAGCAGCAGGGCGCGAACGCCGTGGCGGCCGCGTGGTTCAGGGACGTGCGTCATATCCGGCAATACCCTCGCGCAATAGCGAATCCACGCCGGAGTCGAACCGTGCCAGGCCGTCCAGCGTGAGTTGGAAATAGATCGAGTTGTCGTAGGTCTCGTCGAAGGCGAGCGCGCGGCGAGCCACCACGCGAATACCATAGCAGCAACTACGATACTGAAGCCCGGTCAGAAATTCGAGATCGCGTTCCTGCTCGAGGCTGTAGTTCCAGCGGCCGATGGCGTCGATGCGCTCGCTGACCGGCCACAGCACCGAGATATCGGTCTGATCGATGGAGCGCGCCCCGGCCTCGCGCTGGCGATAGCCGAGGTTGATCCGGGCGCGTTCGCGCGGGCTGTAGCCGATCGCGACCGCCGCCAGGGTGGTTTCACCCGCGTCCCGGTTGTAGAGGATGGAGCCGCGTCCGTCCCAGGCATCGCCGATGCGGACGCGGCCTTCCAGCGCCAGGTCGGAGGTGGAGCGGTCCAGCGCCGGGGCGTTCGGGTCGCGCCGGACCTCGCGATCGGAGAGGTAGTGGATCTGCCCGGCGGACAGGCTCAGGCGCTCGCGCCCGGTCTGCTGGTCGAGGATGCGCGTGGTCAGGGCCGTGGTGACCTGGTGGGTATCCCCCACACGGTCGGCGCCGACGAAGCGGTCGAGGCTGAACAGGTTGTCGAAGCTGAAATCGGCCTCGCCGGTGTCGAAGATCGGGATCGCGTCCTGATCGCGGAAGGGCACGTAGCCGTAGAAGACGCGCGGCTCCAGGGTCTGCAGACGGCGCCCGCTGGCGACCGGGCGCTCGAAGACCAGCCCGGTGTCGATGGAGGCGCGCGGCACGGTGCGGCTGATGGATTCCGGCCCCGTGGTCTGGCCGCGACGGTCGAGTTCGTAGCGGGTGTGGCGCACCCCGGCGGCGGGTTCGAAGAAGAAGCCGCCGGTGTCATGGCGCCAGCGCACCTCGGGGTTCAGGTCCAGGCGCGTGCCGAGGGGGCGGCCGGACTGATCCTCCTGGCGTTCGAAGCGCACCAGCTCGGTGGCCAGGCCCCAGGACAGCCCGCGGCCGAGGTATTCGCCGGCGTCCAGCGTGATCTGGGGCAGGCGCTGGTAGGGCTCGCCGGCCGCGCTCAGCTCCGGGTCGACGATCTGGTAATCCTCGATACGGGTGCGCAGGCGGTAGGCCGGCTGGTTCCAGGTCAGGTCGGCACGGCGGCGCAGGTAGGGCGTGGCCCCGGCGTAGCGGTCGGAATTGCCGAAGTCGAAGAAGTACTCGGGGTCGGAGACATCGGCGGCGTCCACGCGCAGATCGAGGTTCGAGGTGATGCGGGTACGGTGCTGCCACTGGGCGAACTGGCGGTCGTCCCCGGTGACGCGGTCGTTCGGCAGGTAGCGCACATCGAGCACGCCCTCGTGCCGTGGCTGCAGGTAGCGGAACTCGGTGCCCAGCTTGACGCCGCGATCGGCCATCACGCGCGGGGTGAAGGTGGCGTCGTAATTGGGCGCGATGTTCCAGTACCAGGGGGTGGCGATGTCGAGGCCGGTGCGTCCGCCGGTGCCGATGCTGGGTAGCAGGAAGCCGGTCTTGCGGCGGTCGTCCAGCGGGAAGTTGATGTACGGGGTGTAGGCGATGGGTACGCCCTTGAAGCGTATGGTCGCGTTGCGGGCCACGCCGACCCCGCTTTCGCGGTCCAGCTCGAGGTCGCCGGTACGCAGCCACCAGGAGTCGTTGCCGACCGGGCAGGTGGTGTACTCCGCATCCTCGAAGTCGTGGCGGTCGGGGTCGTGCTGAACGCCGCGTGCCGCGCTGCCGCGCGCCGGGATGGACTGCACCAGGAAGTCGATTCTCCGGAATTCGCCCGTCTGCGCGTCCAGGCGGTATTCGCCGCCCTCGGTATGCAGCAGCAGGTCGCCGTCGAACAGGCGGGTGTCGCCTTCCGTGCGGGCAGTCCCGGAAGCGCGGTCGTATTCGAGGAAATCGGTATCCAGGCGGCGCCCGGACTCGAACAGCTGCACGTTGCCGGTGGCCGAAATGCGCTCGCCGTCACGGCGAATGAAATCGGCGTCGATATCGGTCAGCCCGCCTTCCAGGGTGCGCAGTTCCGGCCACTCCACCCCCGGGGCGAATTCGCAGCCGGACGGGCGTTCCGTGGCGCTGGCCGCCGCTGGGAGCAGGACTGCCACCAGGCCCAGCCCGGCGACCACCGACCGCGCGTCGATTGCGGGGCGCGGGGCGCGGCTGACGGGCCGGAGGCTCATTCCCGGATCAGGACAGTAGCTGGCGGATCTCGTCGAAGATCAGCTCGATGTCGCGGGTACCGTTGATGTGCTTGAGCAGGCCGTGATCGTCGTAGTATTCGATCAGCGGCTGGGTCTGCTCCTCGTACACCTTGAGGCGGTTGACCACGGTCTCTTCGTTGTCGTCTGCGCGGTGGATCAGTTCGCCGCCGCACAGGTCGCACACGCCTTCCTTCTGTGGCGGGAAGGTGTGGGTGTTGAACACGGCGCCGCAGTCGCCGCAGGAGACCCGCCCGGTCAGGCGCTGCTTGAGCTCCTCGAAGGGCACGTCGATCTGGATCGCACGGTCCAGCGGAGACTCGATGTCGCTCAGCATCTGGTCCAGCGCCTCGGCCTGGGCGACGTTGCGCGGGAAGCCATCGAGGATGAAGCCCTTCTGCGCATCGGGCTCCTGCAGGCGGTCGCGGATCAGCCCCAGCACCAGGTCGTCCGGGACCAGCTGCCCGGCGTCCATCGCGCTCTTGGCCTTCTTGCCGAGTTCGGTCTCGGCGGCGACCGCGGCGCGCAGCAGGTCGCCAGTGGAGATCTGGGGGATACCGAAGGTGGCGACCATCTTCTTGGCCTGGGTGCCCTTGCCGGAACCCGGGGCGCCCATCAGGACGATACGCATAGTTGACTCCTGCCGGGTGCCGTACCGAACCGCAGGACTAGCCGGGAACGGGACGGCACGGTGAATTGCGGTGGCGAAACGGGCAGCCGACCCGGGGCGAGGGCGGGCCGCAAACCGTTTCCCGAGCGCGGTCTTATACCGCCTGAGGGTGTCTTCCCGCAACCATGGCCGGCGCCAGTGCGGGTGCCCTTGCGCCGATTCTCCCCTGTATAATGGCGGGCTCGCCAAACTATTCGGGAAGCAAGCATGGACCTCAACCAGATCGAAGCCGGCAAGGACCTCCCCAACGACGTCAACGTCGTGATCGAGATCCCGGCCCACGGCCAGCCCGTGAAGTACGAGATCGACAAGGACAGCGGGGCGCTGGTGGTCGACCGCTTCATGACGGTCGCGATGTTCTACCCCTGCAATTACGGGTTCATCCCGAACACCCTGTCCGAGGACGACGATCCGGTGGACGTGCTGGTGATCACCCCGGTCCCGCTGATGCCGGGTTCGGTCGTGCGTTCGCGTCCGGTGGGCGTGCTGCAGATGACCGACGAGGCCGGTGTGGATGCAAAGATCCTGGCCGTCCCGGTGACCAAGCTGCACCCGCAGTACGAGAAGATCCAGGGCCCGGACGATGTCTCCCAGGAGCTGCTGGACTCGATCAAGCACTTCTTCGAGCACTACAAGGAGCTGGAGAAGGGCAAGTGGGTCAAGGTCGATGGCTGGGCGGACGCCGAGGCCGCCAAGGCGGAGATTGTTGCCAGCTACAAGCGCTACCAGAAGAGCAAGATCTGACGCCGCGTCTCGCCGCATGCCAGGACCGGGAAATGCCGGGCCGATCCGGACGGGCGGTCCGGCGTGCGCCTGTCGGGGTGCCGGCGGCATGATCGTGACCCCCTGAGATGGCCGAACGTGACGCCTACGGCGAGGAAGAGGAGGATCGCGAGCGCTTCGTGCTGCGCATCCTGCTGGCCCTGGTGGTGCTGGCGGCAATCCTGCTGGCGCTTGGCTGGCGGCTGTCGGGGCTGCAGGTCGGGGCCCATTCGCACTTCACCACCCTGTCCGAGAGCAACCGCCTGCGGGTAGAGCCGATCGCCCCGACCCGCGGGGTGATCCGTGACCGCAACGGCGTGCTGCTGGCGGGCAACCGCGCCTCCTATCAGCTCGAGATCACGGTCGAACAGGCCGGTGATCTGGAGGCCCTGCTCGCGCGGCTGCGCGGATACGTGGAGCTGAGCGAGGCCGATGTCGAGCGTTTTCGGCGCGGGGTACGGCAGCGGCGTCCGTTCCAGCCGGTGCTGCTGAAGGCGGGGCTGGATGATTCCACCGTGGCCCGCATTGCGGTCTCGCGCCACGAATTGCCGGGGGTGGAGATCGAGGCCCGACCGCTGCGCTACTACCCGCTGGGGTCGGAGTTTTCGCATGCGGTCGGCTATGTAGGGCGCATCAACCAGCAGGATCTGCAGCGCGTCGATGCGCGCGCCTATGCCGGCAGTTCGCATATCGGCAAGAGCGGCATCGAACGCTACTACGAGGAACTGCTGCACGGGCGCCCGGGTTACCGTCAGGTCGAGGTCAATGCCCAGGGCCGGGTGCTGCGCGAGCTGTCGGTGACCCCGCCGCAGCCGGGAACGGATCTGATCCTGACCCTGGATGCCAACCTGCAGCACGCGGCCTACCGCGCACTCGACGGGAAGGATGGCGCGATCGTGGCCGTGGACCCGAACAACGGCGAGATCCTGGCTCTGGTCAGCGCCCCCGGGTTCGATCCCGAGGCCTTCGTTCACGGGATCTCCCAGGCCGACTTCGCCGCGGTGCGCGACAACACCCGCCGGCCGCTGTTCAATCGTGCCCTGAGCGGCCAGTACCCGCCGGGCTCGACCGTGAAGCCGCTGGTGGCGCTGGCGGGCCTGGAAGAGGAGGTCACCACGGCGGAGCGCGAGATGTTTGCGCGCGGCTACTACCAGCTCCCGGGGCATGAGCGGCGTTTCCGCGACTGGCGCCGCGAGGGCCATGGCCGGGTCGACATGTCGCGGGCCATTGCGGTGTCCTCGGACGTCTACTTCTACGACCTGGCACACACCATGGGCATCGACCGCATGGTGCCCATCCTCGGCGCCTTCGGTCTTGGTCAGCGGGTCGGGATCGACTCGACCGGCGAGCGGGCGGGCATCCTCCCCAGCCGGGACTGGAAACGGGCCACGCACGGCGAGGCCTGGTTCCCTGGCGAGACCCTGATCACCGCGATCGGTCAGGGCTACATGCTGACCACGCCCCTGCAGATGGCGGATTTTACCGCGACGCTGGCGACCCGTGGCCAGCGCTACCAGCCACACCTGCTGCGGGCTATGGACAACGGCAGCGGGGAGCTGGAGTATCCATTGCCGGTCGCGCGCGAGCCGGTAGTGGCGGCCCCGAAGCACTGGGAAACGATCCATGACTCGCTGGTCGAGGCGGTGCATGCGCGCCATGGCACCGCCTGGGGCAGCGTGGGCAGCACTCGGCCGGAGTACACCATCGCCGGCAAGACCGGAACCTCCCAGGTCTTCAGCCTGGGCGAAGACGAGGAATATGACGAGGAACAATTGGCCCGGCGGCTGTGGGACCACGCCCTGTTCGTAGGGTATGCGCCGGCCGAGGCCCCCCGCATCGCGGTGGCCGTGCTGGTGGAGCATGGCGGGTCCGGCGGTCGGGTCGCGGCGCCGGTGGCGCGCAAGGTGATGGATGCCTTCCTGCTGGATGCCGCGAGTATGGCCCTCGAGGCGGCGGAGGATGAATGATTAGCGTGACCGGCCGTGAGATGTCGCTGGGGCAGTGGGTGCTGCGCGGTCTGCGCCTGGACAGCGTGCTGCTGGTGCTGCTTTCGATCCTGCTGCTGCTGGGGCTGGCCGTGCTGTTCAGCGCCTCCGGCGAGAGCCTGGTGGTCATCGAGCGCCAGCTGATGCGTATCGGTCTCGGGGTCGCTGCCATGCTGCTGATCGCGCAGGTCTCCCTGCATACGCTGCGGGCCGTCTCGCCCTGGCTGTTCGTGGCCGGCGTGATCCTCCTGTTGCTGGTGATGTGGATCGGGGATGTCGGCAAGGGCGCGCAGCGCTGGCTGGACCTCGGCTTCATGCGCTTCCAGCCCTCCGAGATCATGAAGCTGGCGGTGCCGATGATGGTCGCCTGGTATCTGTCGCAGCGGCACGGTCGTCCGCGGTTCCGGGATCTGCTGGTGGCCGCGGTGCTGATCATGATCCCGGTGTACCTGATCATGCAGCAGCCGGACCTGGGGACCTCGATGCTGGTGGGGGCTGCCGGTTTCCTGGTGATCTTCCTGGCCGGGCTGGGCTGGCGCTGGTTTGTCGGGCTGGGCCTGGCGGCTGCGGCCGCGATCCCCATCCTCTGGTCGCAGATGCTCGACTACCAGCGCCAGCGGGTCCTGACCCTGTTCAACCCGGAGTCCGACCCGCTGGGCGCGGGCTATCACATCATCCAGTCCAAGATCGCGATCGGGTCGGGCGGGCTGTATGGCAAGGGCTGGCTGAACGGCACCCAGTCGCAGCTGGAGTTCCTGCCGGAGCGGTCTACCGACTTCATTTTTGCGGTGTATGCCGAGGAATTCGGATTCATCGGTGTCGCGCTGCTGCTGCTGCTGTATTTTGCGATTGTCGCGCGCGGGCTGTGGATCGCCGCGCTGGCTCAGGACCGCTACGCACGCCTGCTGGGCGGGAGCATCAGTCTCACCTTTGCGGTGTACATGGTGGTGAACATTGGCATGGTGACGGGGCTTTTGCCGGTCGTCGGTGTGCCGCTACCTCTGGTGAGTTACGGGGGTACGTCGCTGGTGACCCTGATGGTCGCCTTCGGTATTCTCATGAGCATAGCCTCCCAGAAACGCCTGGTGAATCGATGACCCTGAATCTGCGCCCCCTGTGGGCCCGTCTTGCCCGCCCGGTCCTGCTGCCCGCCGGTCTGGCCCTGTCCATGGCCATGGTCGCCGTTCCGCTGGCGGCGAACAGCGAATTCCGTGCGGGTGACCCGCCCTATCTTGAGCGCGACGAGGTGCAGGCCTTCATCGACGAACAGGTGGCCGCGGGCCGCGAGCGCGAGGCGCTGGAGGCGATGTTTGCCGCCGTCGACCCGCAGCAGCGCATCCTCGACCTGATCTCCAGCCCCGCCGAGGCGCGCCCGTGGAAGGACTATCGCCCGATCTTCATGACCGACGAGCGGATCGAGCGCGGCCGCGACTTCATGCAGGAGCATGAACGCTGGCTCAAGCGCGCCGAGGATCGCTTTGGGGTGGAGCCCAACCTGGTGGCGGCGATCATCGGCGTGGAGACCTTCTACGGCCGTAATACCGGGGGCTTTCGTGTATTCGATGCGCTGGTGACCCTGGGCTTCGACTACCCGCCGCGCGCGGATTTCTTCCGGCGCGAACTGGGTGAATTCCTGACCCTGGTGGACGAGGAAGGCCTGGACGCGCGCGAGACGCGTGGCTCCTATGCCGGCGCGATGGGGCGCGGGCAGTTCATCTCCTCCAGCTATCGCCATTACGCGGTGGACTTCGATGGCAGCGGCCAGCGTGATCTGCTGAATTCGTGGCCCGATGCCATCGGCTCGGTGGCCAACTACTTCCGCGAGCATCACTGGAATCATGGCGAGCCGGTGGTGGCGCGGGCACGGGTCGAGGGCGATGCCCACGAGGACCTGATCAGCCGCAACTACCAGGCCCGCTTTGATCTCGAGGAGCTGGCGGAGCATGGCATCCACCCGGCCGAAGAGGTAGATGCGGATGGTCGCTACTCCTTTATCCGCCTCGAGGGCGATGACGGCTACGAGTACTATCTCGGTTATCCGAATTTCTACGTGATCACTCGTTACAACCGGAGCCCGCTGTATGCGATGGCCGTGCACCAACTGGCCGAGGCCCTGGCCGAGTAAACCGCGCCGCTCGGGTGTCGGCGGGGCCGCGCTGGCGGCCTGGCTGGCGCTGGTCCTGGCGGGCTGTTCCTCCACCCCCGACCGCACGTCCGACCCGGACCGCCCGCTGGGCGATGCCGCGTATGACAGCTACTCCGATGCCGCGGATGTACCGCAGGACCTGGCGCTGATCCCGGAGCCGGTGCCGCGTGACGAGCCGCCCAGCCGCTATGGCAACCCCCCGGAGTACGAGGTGTTCGGGCAGCGCTACCGCACGCTCCGGACCAGCGACGGTTTCGAGGAAGAGGGCATTGCCTCCTGGTATGGCACCAAGTTCCATGGCCGGCGCACCTCCAGCGGCGAGACCTACGACATGTATGCGATGACCGCAGCCCACAAGTCCCTGCCGCTGCCCAGCTATGTCCAGGTCACCAACCTTGAGAACGGCAAGCAGGTCGTGGTCCGTGTCAACGACCGTGGGCCGTTCGTGGACGGGCGCATTATCGACCTGTCCTACGCGGCCGCCCATCGCATCGACATGACGGATGCCGGGGTTGCCCGCGTCCATATCCGGGCGGTGGGGCCGGGGGATACCGGGGGGGCGCAGGTGGCGGCCGCCACCGTGCCCGAGCCGGAACCGCTGGCGGTTGCGACCGCGCCGGAGCCGACCGCGGCCCCTGCGGACCCGGAGCCGACGGCGGTCCGCGATCCCGCCCGTGATGAGGCCGACAGCGTTACGCGTTATGTCCAGGTCGGGGCCTTCGCCGAGCGACACTCCGCCGAGCAGGTGCAGGCCGACCTCGAGGCCCTGGGGTTCGACGCCGTGCGCATCTCGACCCTGGAACGCGCCAATGGAGCGGACCTCCATCGCGTACGCATCGGGCCACTGGCGGACAGCACCGCGGTTCGCGCGATCACCGATCAGCTGCAGGGCGCCGCCCACGTCGATTACCGCATCGTCGATGGTGCCCGCTAGAACGGCTCTCGGCGGCCTGTTCCTGCCCGGTTCAGGGCCCAATTCTGCTATCGTAAACGGGTTCTCGAGGAGGCCCAGCACAACCATGAATCTGTCCGTCCGTACCCCCGTCCTGCCTTTGTTGTCGGCCTGCCTGCTGCTGGCCTGGATGCTGCTGATCGCCCCGGCCGCGGCGGAGGTGGAACGTCTGCCGGTGGCCGGGTCGGGGGCCGTGGCGATGCCGGGCGGCATCCCCAGCCCGCCGAGCGATGTCACGGCCGCAAGCTACACGCTGATTGATTTCGATTCCGGACTGATGCTGGCCACCCGCGAGCCGGATGTGGAACGCGAGCCGGCCAGCCTGACCAAGCTGATGACGGCGTATGTCGTGTTTGGCGAGATCAGCGATGGCCGCATGGGGCTGGAAGACCGGGTCACCATCAGTGAGCGCGCCTGGCGCACCGGCATGCGCGGTGCCTCGCGCATGTTCATCGAGGTCGGCGAGGAAGTCGGGGTCGAAGACCTGCTGCGCGGGATGATCGTCCAGTCCGGCAACGACGCCTCCACCGCGCTGGCCGAGCATGTTGCCGGGTCCGAGGGGGCCTTTGTCGACATGATGAATGCGCAGGCGCGAGAGTTGGGCATGAGCCGCTCGTACTTCGCCAATCCGCACGGCCTGCCCTCCGATGAGGCGCAGTACACCACGGCGCAGGACATGGCGATCCTCGCGCGGGCCCTGATTCGCGACTTCCCCGAGCTCTACGGTTACTACAGCGAGCGTTCTTTCGAATACAACGACATCACGCAGCGCAACCGCAACATGCTGCTGTGGCGCGATGCCGGCTTTGATGGCCTCAAGACCGGATGGACCTCCGGTGCCGGCTACAACCTGGTCTCGTCGGCCAAGCGCAATGACCGTCGCCTGATCGCGGTGGTGATGGGCATCGAGGCCTCCGATCACCAGCAGGGAGGGACTCGGCGCGCGAACGAGTCCCAGGCGCTGGTGAACTGGGGCATGCGCTTTACCGCGACGCGCAAGCTGTTCGAAGGTGGCTACGAGCTGGGCACCCCGCGGGTCTACAGCGGGGCGCAGACCGAAGTGCCGGTCGGCCTCGCCGACGACTTCTGGGTGATGGTGCCGCCCGGCCGCGAAGACAACCTGGATGCCTCGATGGAGGTCCACCAGCCGCTGCGCGCGCCGCTGGCCGCGGGCGAGCCGGTCGGCGAAGTCATCGTGCGCCTGAACGGTGAGGTGCTGCGCACCCAGCCGCTGGTGGCACTGCAGGCGGTCGAGCAGGGAGGACTGTTCCGCCGGCTCTGGGATGGCGCGGCCCTGTCCATCCAGTCGGCCTGGCCGTTCTGACGGTCGAGCCGCTTGTGAGCATTGCCTATTTCAACGGCGAGTACCTGCCCCTGGATGCCGTTCGGATCTCGCCGCTGGATCGCGGTTTTCTGTTCGGCGATTCGGTCTACGAAGTGATCCCCAGCTATGGCGGGCGTTTCTTCCTTCTGGAGCAGCACCTGCAACGGCTGGAGCGTTCGCTGGCGGCGATCCGGCTGGCCAGCCCGCACGAGCCCTCGCAGTGGCGTGAACGGCTGGAGGGCCTGCTGCAGCGCAACGGCGACCCCGCCACGCCGGATCTCGGTATCTACCTGCAGGTGACCCGTGGGGTCGCGCCGCGCGACCACGCCTTCCCGGCGGAGGCGCAGCCCACCATCCTGGCGATGGTCAGCCCGATTCGGCCACTGTCCGAGACGATCCGGGACCAGGGCGTCGCGGCCGTGACTGCGCCAGACCAGCGCTGGGCGCACTGCGACATCAAGGCGACCACTCTGCTGGCCAATGTACTGGCGCGCCAGGGCGCCACCGAGCAGGGCGCGCAGGAAGCGATTCTGCTGCGCGACGGTCAGGTGACCGAGGGCGCGGCCAGTAACGTCCTCGTGGTGGTCGATGGCGAGGTTATCACCCCGCCGCTGGCGGCGACCGTGCTGCCCGGCGTCACGCGTTCACTGGTGCTGAAACTTGCCCGCAGCGCCGGTTACCCGGTCGCCGAGCGCAACCTTTCGGAGCACGAACTGCGGCGCGCCGACGAGGTATGGCTGACCAGTTCCACGCGCGAGGTGTTGCCGGTGACTCGCCTGGATGACCAGCCGGTAGGTGACGGGCGGCCCGGCCCGGTCTGGCAGCGGATCCATGCGGCCTATCAGGTCGCCAAGTCCGGGGCCGAGACGGCGCGCCCGGCGTTGCCGTCGGAGGGCATGGCATGAGTGATCGCGAGACCCTGATCGAGTTTCCCTGCCGCTTTCCCATCAAGGTCATGGGGGACTCGCACCCGGAGTTGCTGGCGGCCGTGGAGGCCTGCGTCGCCGAGCATGTGCCGGACCCGGACGATGCCGTGATCCAGCAGCGCGCCTCCAGTGGCGGGCGCTTCGTTGGCATCACCATTACCTTCACCGCGACCAGCCAGGCCCAGCTGGATGAGCTCTACCAGGCCCTGGGGCGCTGCGACCGGGTCCGCATGATCCTGTGACCGACCTGCTCGTGCCCGGGCCGGAGGTCCGCCTGCTGGGTGTGCAGCCCTACGTCCCCGTCTGGCAGGCGATGCAGCTGCAGGCCCGAGAGCGCGAGGCGACCCGACTCGATTCGTTCTGGTGCGTCGAGCACCCCCCCGTCTTTACCCAGGGTCGGAATGGCCGCCCCGAACATCTGCTGGACCCCGGCGCGACGCCGGTGGTTGCGATTGATCGCGGCGGGCAGGTGACCTGGCACGGCCCCGGGCAGCTGGTCGTCTACACGCTGGTGGACCTGCCGCGGCTGGGGATCGGGGTTCGGCGCCTGGTCGAAGGCCTGGAGCAGGCGGTGATCGATACGCTGGCGCAATGGGGGATTCGTGCGCAGCGTCGGGAGAAGGCGCCGGGGGTGTATGTCGATGGGGCCAAGATTGCGGCGCTGGGTCTGCGTATCCGGCATGGGCGCAGCATCCATGGGCTGGCGCTGAACATTGCCCCGGATCTGGCGCCGTTCCAGCGCATGAACCCCTGCGGCTATCCTGGCCTCGCCGCCACCTCCATGCAGTATCTCCTCGGCCCGGTGGATGCCACCCGCGTCCGCGAGCAGCTGCTCGCCCATCTCGCCGAGCAGCTGTTTCCCGCCGAGGTTGCGAGCATCCGGCATGAACCTGCGTTGCCGCCCGAGTTGGTCCGCGTGCTGGCGCTGGGACGTTGTCCCGCGCTCGGAGGCCGGGCCTGATCCTCGCTCTGAAGTTTACGGTGGCTTCGCCCGGCCGTCTGCCGATTGTTGGCTGGTCCTGGTTCGTCCTCTGGTGTTTACGGTGCCTCCGGTCCACGTACTGCCGTGCGCTGACTCGCCAGCGCGCCGCGCCCGTTGTTGATCAAAAACGGGCTTCTTTGCTCGTGCAAAGAAGTACCCAAGAAACACGCCCGACTGCCGCGACCCCGGCCCGCT
>NZ_KB898048.1 GCF_000377345.1 Thioalkalivibrio sp. ALJ16
AGCGGGCCGGGGTCGCGGCAGTCGGGCGTGTTTCTTGGGTACTTCTTTGCACGAGCAAAGAAGCCCGTTTTTGATCAACAACGGGCGCGGCGCGCTGGCGAGTCAGCGCCAGGCAGTATGCGGACCGACGGCACGTAAACACCAAGTGACGAACCATGCCCAGCCACAACAAGGCAGGCGGTCGAGCGAATCCGCCGGAAACACCGACACGAACCGGAGCGAGCCGGGCAACAGCGCGAAGGGTATGGCTCAGGCGTGCAGCAGGTACGCCGGGTAGGGCGAGCCGTCCAGCTCGCGCAGGATTGGACCGGTCGCCGCGACTTCCAGATAGCCCGGGTGCTCATCCCAGGCCGGGAGCACGCAACGCTGCCGCGGCTGGCCGTCGACCGTCAGGTCGTGGATCGCGGGGCGATGGGTATGGCCATGAATCATCAGCGGGACATCGGCGTCGCGGAAGGTATCCGCTACGGCGTTCGCATTCACGTCCATGATGGCGTCGGCCTTCATCCGGCTGTTGTCACGACTGGTAGCGCGCATGGACTCCGCCTGCCGGATGCGTTCCTCCAGAGGATGGGCCAGGAAGGCCCGCTGCCATTCGCCGCCGCGTACCTGCTGGCGAAAGGCCATGTGCTCGGTGTCGTCGGTGCACAGGGAATCGCCATGCAGCAGCACGGCGGGCCCGCAGGGCAGGGCCGCATGCAGCGGCTCGGGCGCCAGCTGCATCCCGGCGCGCGCGGCATAGTCCGGGCCCACGAGAAAATCCCGGTTGCCATGGATGAAGGCCACCGGGATCTCGAGTGTCTGCAGGGCCTCGGCGAGTTCTTCGGCGGCCGGGAAGCCGGCGTCATCGCCGACCCAGTATTCGAACAGGTCGCCGAGGATGTAGAGCGCCGAGGCGCTGCGCGCCGGCCCCTTCAGGAAGGCAAGTGCGGCCTCCAGCAGGGGGCCGGGCTCGCGATCCAGATGCAGGTCGGAAATGACCAGGGCCGGCGCATTTGAGGCCACGGGGTGGTTCAGTCCTCGACGCGCTTCACGCTTTCCATTACGACCGGCTCCTGGGGCACATCCTGGTGCATGCCGGAGCGGCCGGTGGGCACGGACTCGATCTGGCGCACGACGTCCATGCCCTCGGTCACCTTGCCGAAGACCGCATAACCCCAGCCCTGCGCATTCGGGGCGGTGTGGTTGAGGAAGTCGTTGTCGTTCACGTTGATGAAGAACTGCGCGGTGGCCGAGTGCGGATCCTGGGTGCGGGCCATGGAGATCGCACCGACTTCGTTCTTCAGGCCGTTGTCTGCCTCGTTGCGGATCGGCTCGCCGGCGGATTTCTGGCTCATGTTCTTGTCGAAGCCGCCGCCCTGGACCATGAAGCCCGGGATCACGCGGTGAAAGATCGTGCCGTCGTAGAAGCCGTCATCCACGTAGGACAGGAAGTTGGCAACCGTCTCCGGGGCGGCCTCGGCGTTGAGTTCCAGCACGATGCGGCCGTGGTTGGTTTCGATCGCGACCTGCGGATTGGTATCGGCCATGGGGGCTCCTGAAAGCAGTAGGGCAAGAAGGGCGGTGGCCAGCACGATGCCGAGCCGGATGCGGATGCGCTGCATGGGTCTGACCTCCGGGGATTCGAGGCCCGCATGGTACCCGCCACCGGCGGGGCCTGCCAGCATGCCGGTTGGGTGTGGGGGCGCGGCGCTGGTGAGGCCGCGGGCGCTCCGCTACCATGCGCGCGATGACGAACACGATGACCCGAACCCGTTTCGCCCCCAGTCCCACCGGCCTGCTGCACCTGGGCAACGTTCGCACGGCGCTGTTCAGCGCGTTGCTGGCGCGGTCGCGCGGCGGTTGTTTCCTGCTGCGGATCGAGGACACCGACGCCGAGCGCTCGCGGCCGGAGTTCGTCGAGGCGTTGCAGCGTGACCTGTGCTGGCTGGGCCTGGACTGGGACGAAGGTTTTGGCGCCGGGGGCGATGCCGGCCCCTATGCGCAGTCCGAACGCGGCGAACTCTACGCGGGCTATTACCGGCAGCTGACCGATCAGGGGCTGGCCTATCCGTGCTTCTGTTCGGCCGCCGAGCTGGACCGAGGGCGCAAGCGCATGCGCGCCCAGGGCAAGCCGCCGCGCTATCCCGGGACCTGTGCCCACCTGAGCGCGGAGGAGGCGGCGCGCCGCGCGGCCGAGGGGCAGAAGCCGACCCTGCGCTTTCGCGTCCCGCTGGGCCGGACGGTCCGTTTCGAGGACGGGGTGCGCGGGCCGGTCAGCTTCCGCACCGACGAGATCGGCGACTTCGTGATCCGGCGCTCCGACGGCACGCCCGCCTTCTTCTTCTCCAATGCGATCGACGATGCCCTGATGGGCGTGACCGACGTGGTGCGTGGCGAGGACCATATCGCCAACACCCCGCGCCAGATGCTGCTGCTGGAGGCGCTGGGGCTGGCGGCGCCGGCCTATCACCACCTGCCGCTGGTGATGGGGCAGGACGGGGCGCCGTTGTCCAAGCGCAACGGCTCCGCCAGCGTCGAGGAGCTGCGCGCCGATGGCTATCTGCCGCTGGCGATCCTGAACCACCTGGCGCGGCTCGGGCATCGCTTCGAGTCGGACGAGTTGCTCTCGGCCGAGGCGCTGGCGGCCGGCTTCAGCCGCGAGCGGATCGGGCACAGCGCGGCCCGGCACGACCCGCAGCAGCTGGAACACTGGCAGTCGGAGGCCCTGCGCGGGCTGTCGGACGAGTCACTGCAGGCCTATCTGGAAGCGGCCGGCGTGCTCGAGGGGGTCGCCGCCGAAGAGCGACCGGCCCTGGCGCGCCTGCTGCGGGACAACATCAGCCGGGCGGCCGAGGCCCCGGTGTGGGTCGCGGCGTTCGCGGGCGACCCGATGCCCTACAGCGACAGCGCCCGCGAGGAGCTGGCGGGGGCCGGGGCGGCGTTCTATGGCGCCGCGCTGGCGGCGCTGGATGAGGCCGAGGACTTCCCGGCGCTGGCCAAGGCCGTGGGGGCCGCGACGGGTGCCAAGGGCCGCAAGCTGTTCATGCCGCTGCGCGCGGCCCTCTCCGGGCAGACCTTTGGCCCGGAGCTGCCGCGGATCTGGGGGTATCTGGGGCGCGAGCGGGTGCGGGCGCGGCTGCGGGCCGCGCAGGAGATTGCCGCGGCCGGTTGAGCGGGGTCCCGGGCGGGCCCGGGCGCGTCCTCAGCCCGCTTCGTGGGTCCCGAAGGCGCGGGCGCGCAGGGTGTTGTCCAGCAACATCGCGACGGTCATCGGGCCGACGCCGCCCGGCACGGGCGTGATCCAGGCGGCCTTCTCGGCGGCGGCGTCGAACTCCACGTCCCCGGTCAGCGTCCCGTCGTCGCGGCGGTTGATGCCGATATCGATGACCGTGGCCCCCGGCTTGATCCAGTCGCCCTTGACCAGGCCGGGTTTGCCCACGGCCGCGACGACGATGTCGGACTGGCGGGCGATGGCGGCGGTGTCCGGCGTGAAGCGGTGGCAGATGGTCGGGGTGGCGCCGGCCAGCAGCAGCTCCAGGGCCATCGGGCGCCCGACGATGTTGGAGGCACCGATCACGCAGGCGGTGCGACCCTTGAACGGCTCCTCGATATGGCGCAGCAACTGGATGACGCCCCAGGGCGTACACGGGCGCAGGCGTGGCACGCGCGCCACCAGGCGGCCGACGTTATACGGGTGGAAGCCGTCCACGTCCTTGGCCGGAGAGATGCGCTCGATCACCGTTTCCGGGTCGATGTGGTCGGGCAGGGGCAGCTGGACCAGGATGCCGTCGATGGTGCGGTCGGCGTTGAGCTGGTCGATCAGCGCCAGCAGGTCGGTCTGCGGGGTGCCGGCCGGCAGGTCGTAGGAGTGCGAGACGACGCCGACCTGTTCGCAGGCCTTGCGCTTGTTGCGCACGTAGACCTCGGAGGCCGGATTGGTCCCGACCAGCACCACGGCGAGACCCGGCGGACGCAGGTCGCGGGCGGTCATGGATTCGATCTCGGTCGCGATCCGTGCGCGGTGGCTTTGCGCGATTGCGCGTCCGTCGATGATCTGGGCCGTCATGGGGTCTCGCCTTGGTGGAATGCCCGCGATCTTCCCATGGCCGGGGCGGGCGCTCAAGCGGGATGCGCCGCGCCGGCACGGCCGCCGGTGGCCGGCGCTACAGGGCGGCGGACAGCCCGTCCGCGGGCGGGCTGGCATGGCAGCGGTTGCGCCCGCCCTGCTTGGCGCGATAGAGCGCATCGTCAGCGCGCGCGACGAGAGTGTCGGCGGTCTCGCCGTTGCCCTCGGTCGCGGACAGGGTGGCGATCCCTACGCTGATCGTCACGGTGAGGGTGTCCGGGGCGCATGGGGGCGCGGCCTCGTGTCCGCGCAGGGGGATCGGGGCCCCGGATACCGCCTCGCGCAGTTTTTCCCCCAGGCTCATCGCGGCCTCCAGCGGGGTGTGCGGGGCCATGACGATGAACTCCTCCCCGCCGAAGCGTGCGGCCAGATCGGACCGTCGCAGCACCCGCTGGATCCGCTCGGCGATGGTGGTCAGGATGTAATCCCCCATCAGGTGGCCCAGGCGGTCGTTGATGGCCTTGAATTCGTCGATGTCCATCATCACCACCGACAGCGGATGCCCGTAACGACGGGCGCGGGAGATCTCCTCGTCCAGGCGGCGGTCGATGTGGCGGCGGTTGAACAGGCCGGTTAGCGGGTCGGTGATGGATTCGTGTTCGAGGCGGGTGATGTGGCGGATCTTCTCCACCGAGCTGTAGGTCAGGCCAACCACGGTGCACACAAAGCAGCCGCCGAGCAGAAAGATCAGCGGAACCAGCAGGTCCGGCAGGCCCTGATAGAGGCCCCAATTCAGGGGGATGTAGCCGAGGTACCCCAGCGTGAAGACCGGGATCAGGAACAGCATCGTCTTCCAGCCGGTACGTACCCGGCTCTGCGGGAGTTCGCGCAGCAGCTGGGCCAGCTTCCACTGGGCGTAGAGCAGCCCTGCGGCCCCCAGCACAATGGCCATGTTGGCTACCCAGTTCAGCATCGGCATCTTCCTTGCGGCCTGCGCAACGGCGCACCTGTGACCGTACCACGGGCGGCAGCTTTCGGGGGACACGCGTGATCCATGGGCTTGCGCACGTTCGCGTTCCGGGTGTTCCGGGGCAGGGCGCGTCCCGCGGCGGGCCAAGGGCGTGTGCGTAATCGCTCGTTCCGTCTTGACCGCGTGCCCCGGTCGGGGATAACATCCTGCGCTCGCTGTGTAGGCCCTTTAGCGGGGACGGCTCGACGGGGTATAGCGCAGTCTGGTAGCGCGCCTGCTTTGGGAGCAGGATGTCGGGGGTTCGAATCCCTCTACCCCGACCAAACCACTCCCGGTCTGGACTCCGGGCAGGTTCGCACCAGGGCGTCAAGCCCCCATGCTCGGCGGTAACGCGCTCGTAGCTCAACCGGATAGAGCATCGGCCTTCTAAGCCGACGGTTGCAGGTTCGAGTCCTGCCGGGCGCGCCAGAGCCGCCCAGGGTATTGATCTGTACAGCGAAACGGTGGTGACCGTAGCTCAGTTGGTAGAGTCCCGGATTGTGACTCCGGTTGTCGTGGGTTCGAGTCCCATCGGTCACCCCACCCCCCTTTCTGTCGCGGGGGCCGTTAGCTCAATTGGTAGAGCAGTGGACTCTTAATCCATTGGTTGTAGGTTCGATTCCTACACGGCCCACCATTTATTTCCTGATGCTAGTTCTCGCCTTTCGCTCCGGTTTCGGGCGCGAACGCTTTCGTGTGTCCGGAATTCGGTGTTCGTCCCCCGGGCGGGGGGGGGGCTTGCGGGTTTCACCTTCCGTTCAGTCAAGGCCCTGCAGACTGGCCCGGATCTATCGATAAGGGCGGCTGCGTGTCGTCGGGAGGGTGATGATGATGCACAGATGGGCAATGGCGGCGCTGCTGGCGATCACAGTCGCGTTTCTGGCGGGCTGCCAGACCGTGAGCAAGCAGCAGACCGGGGCGGTGATCGGCGGTGCGGCCGGTGGGGTCATCGGCAGTCAGGTCGGAGGCGGGCGCGGGCGCACCGCGGCCATCATCGCCGGGACGCTGGCGGGTGCCGCGATCGGGGGCTCGGTCGGGCGCAGCATGGACGATGTCGACCGCATGCGGGTGTCGCGTACGCTGGAGACGGTGCCCGATCATCAGGCCTCGACCTGGCGCAACCCGAATACCGGGCACGAGTATCAGGCGACGCCCACCCGGACCTTCCAGTCGGCGGGGCAGGACTGTCGTGAGTATCAGGTGCAGGCCACGATGGACGGCCATCCCGAGACGATCACTGGTACGGCCTGTCGCGATGCCAGTGGCCGCTGGGTGGACGCCTGAGATCGCGTGGGCACGAGCCCGACCGCGACGGGTCTGTATACCAGTTGATACATACAAGAAAGCCCCGCAGTGCGGGGCTTTTTCGTTCCGGGCGGGCCCGGAGGGACGGTTGCGACCGGATCAGGACCGGCGGTACATGTCCTCGGTGGTGGGGACGAAGCCGAGGTTGTCCTCGCCGATTCCCTTGACCTTGGGCTCGTTCAGTTCGCTGATACGCACGCCATCGGTCTGATTGCGCAGGTAGTCGGCGACGTTGTCCCAGATCATGGTGCCGGTGCCACCCGGCGGTTCCTGCTGGACGCTGGCCCAGCCGGCAACAACGTATTCCTTGTCCGGGTCGATCTTCTCGCCGCCGAGTTCCATCTCGGAGATGCGGTTGCCGACCTCGGCCTCCGGGTTGATCGCGTATTTCAGGCCGCCCACGCGCACCATGTCGCCGCCCTGCTGGTAGAACGGGTCGGCATTGAACAGGTTGTCGGCGACGTCTTCCAGGATGGTCTTGATCTGCGCACCGGTCATGGCGTTGCGGGTCGTTTCCGGATAGGTCAGGCCGGTCTGGTCCATCACGTGCTCAAAGGTGATCGGCATGCCCGGGAGTACGGTCGTACCCCAGCGGAAGCCCGGCGAGAAAGCGATCTGGGCGTCGTGGACTTCAATCAGCGCATCGCAGATCAGCTGGTCGAAGGTGCCGTTGAAGTTGCCCCGGCGGAACAGCAGGTCCTCGGCGACGGCCAGCTCTTCGGAGAGCTTCGCCTCCATGTTGAAGGTCTCGCCGCGGTAGTTGACGTCGCTGTTGCGCATGTTGTGGATGAAGGTCGCCATTGACGGATCTTCCGGCAGCAGCTCCGCGAAGACCGGCACCAGGCGGTATTCCCAGTCCTTGATCTCGCCGTCGCGGAAGTCGAAGTCGAGCACGCCGACGAACTTCGCGTTGGAGCCGGCGTTGGTGACCAGGCAGTGTCCGCCGTCGGGGCGTTCCACCGGCAGCGGTTGCGGCACGGCATCGTGGGTATGGCCGCCCATGATGGCGTCCAGGCCCTCGATCATGCCGGCCATCTTGATATCCACATCCATGCCGTTGTGCGACAGGGCGACCACGATCTCGGCGCCCTCGGCGCGCGCTGCATTGACCTGTTCCTGCATGTCGTCCGGGCGGATGCCGAAGGACCACTGCTCGACCATCCAGCGCGGGTTGGCAATCGGCGTGTAGGGGAAGGCCTGGCCGATCACGGCCACGTTGACCCCGTTGAGTTCACGGATCACGTAGGGCTTGAAGATACGGTCGCCCCAGTCCACGTCGCGCACGTTCTGGGCGACGAAGTCGATCCCGGCGTCGGCGAAGTCGCCATTGACCACTTCTTCGACCCGGTCGGCCCCGTAGGTGAATTCCCAGTGGCCGGTCATGATGTCGATGCCCAGCTGCTTCTGCGCGTCCACCATGTCCTGGGCGTTGGTCCACAGCGCGGAACCGGAACCACCGCCCCAGGTGTCGCCGCCGTCCAGCAGCAGGGAATTCGGGCGCGAGTCGCGCAGTTTGTTAATCAGGGTCTTCAGGTGCGCGAATCCGCCGACGCGACCGTACTGCTCGGCCGCTTCCATGAAGTTCAGGTTGGTGTAGGCGTGCGCATGGATGCTGTCGCGCTCGATGTTGTAGTGCTTGAGGAAGTGCTCGCCAACGATGTGGGGCGGGCGGTTGCGCATGCCGGCCACGCCCAGGTTTACGTTCGGCTCGCGGAAATAGATCGGCTTCAGCTGGGCATGGCAGTCGGTGTAGTGCAGCAGGTGCACGTTGCCGAAACGGTCCAGCGTGTCATACGGGTCGCCCGCGGTACCGGCCTTGTTGTTACCGCAGGCGACGGTACCGAGCGGGAAACCGGCGGCACTGGCGGCGGCCAGCAGCTGCATGAATTCGCGGCGTGAGATGTGCATGAGGGGTCCTACCTCTCTATTCCGGGTTAATCATCGTGGATTTAAAACAGCCGTAACGAGCCGCAGGATAGACGAACGGTCCGCCGGGAACATTCCCCCGCCGCGCGTGCGCTGGCCGGTCGCGTGTTCATCGGCGGTCTTCGCGAGCCCTGCGCGCGGTCTCGCGGGCGGTGTTGCGCTTGTCCTCGATACGCTGACGGTCGCGCTCGCTCGCATCGGAGGCATCCATGGCCGCCTCGAACTGCCGCACGGCCTCCTCGTACTGGGCGCGGTGGAAGAAATATTCGGCCATGGCCTCGCGGCTGATGGCCACGTAGCCTGCGGCATCGGCGATATCGGCCTGCAGGCGCAGGAGCTCGGGGTTGGGTGCGTGTTCCTGGCGCGCCATGTCGGACAGGATGCGAATGGCGCGATCCGGCTGGTCCAGATCGCGGTGGACGCGGGCCAGGCGCTCGCGGATCACCGGGTGTCCGGGGTAGACCGCATCCAGGTCCTGCAGCTGTTCCAGCGCCGCCGCGTGTTCGCCTTCTTCGCGGAGCAGGGCGATAAAGGCGAGCTCCAGCGTCAGTCCGGGGGCGTCGGCGGGGTCGATGCGTTCCAGTTGTTCGCGGGCCTGAGCCGCCTCGCCGCGCTCCAGATAGGCGACCGCCGCGCCGTAGCGTTGTGCCGGCGCCGGTGAATCGGTGGCACGGAAGCGCTCCAGGGCGCGCCGCGGATCCTTCAGGGCCTGCACGCGCGCCTGCATCCAGCGAAACTCGGGCCCGCGGTCGCGGGTTTCGCTGGCGGTCATCTGCGCAGCCCGGTTGCGGGCGTCGGTGATGCGGTCGAGGGTCACGGGGTGGGTGCGCAGGTATTCCGGCACCTGGTCGCCCACGCCGCGTGAGAGCTCCTGCAGGCGCTCGAAGAAGTCGGCCATGGCGTTGGGATCAAAGCCCGTGCCCTGGAGGATCTGCATGCCGGCGCGATCGGCCTCGGCCTCGTTGGCGCGGGTGAAGTTGATCTGCTGCTGGATGCCGCCGGCAACCCCGCCGGTGATGACTGCCGAGCCGAGCGTCGGGTCGACCGCGGAGGCGAGGATGCCCGCCAGGATCGCCAGCCCGGTAGTGAAGTTGATGTCGCGTCCGCGCGCGAACATGCGCGCCAGGTGACGCTGGGTCACGTGGGCGATTTCGTGCGCGAGGACCGCGGCCAGTTCCGCCTCGTCGCGTACCTCCAGGATCAGGCCGGCGTGTACGCCGATGATGCCGCCGGGCATCGCAAACGCGTTGACCTGGCCGTTGTCGATGGTCAGGAAATAGAAGGGCCCGTCTGCGTTGGGCGCGTTGGCGAGCAGTTGCCGCCCCAGGGAGTCGATGTAGAAGGCGATTTCGGGGTCGGTGATCAGCGGGGCACTTCGACGCACCTCGCGCAGCAGCGATCGGCCGAGTTCGCGTTCTTCGGCGGGGGTCAGTACGCCGCCGGATGCCTCGCCCAGATCGGGCAGGGATACACCGCTGGAGTGGGCGGGCGGTACCGCCAGCATGACCAGCGCAAGCAGCGCGGCCAGCAGAAAATGCACAAGGGGAAGCACACCGCGGGGGCTGGCGGGCGCCAGCCCCACTGTGCGGTGATGCCGGGGGCGCTGGTTACTTGCCAAGCCCCGGGGCCGACGAGTAGGTGCGCATGCTGTCACGGGTTTCCCACAGCTTCGGCTTGAGCATCGCCTCGGGCACCATGAACTTCTTGCGGTCCAGCACCTTGTGGGTACGCACGATCTTCACGACGTCGTCGTAGCTCATCTTGAACAGCAGGCCGACATCGCCGCCGGAGGTGCGGCGCGCGATCATGTAGTCGTCCTGCATGTCGTGCACATAAATGTTGGCGGGGCGCAGCTTGCCGTTCTGATCTTTCAGCGTAACGGCGTAGTGGCCGTTCACCTGGAATTCGCTCTTGTCCACCGGGATATCCTCCGCGAAGCAATGAAGCTGATCCGTATGCATCAGCGTTTTCTTAAGCGGGTGGGACGATAGCAGAACTTTTCGCCGTGGGCGACCTTCCACCCACTGCAGTTGCAGCCAGTTTGCATTTACGGCCGGTTTCGCTATGCTCCGCGCCCACTCCACCGTTTGCCGGCCCGGCAGGGCGGCCGCGGCGCGAGTCTGACTGACATGATCTGACCCGGAGCCTGGCGTGTACGGATTCACCGAGATTACCCCGGACGAGCTTGACCAGTGGCGCAGCGAAGGCCGGACCTTCCGGCTGATCGACGTGCGTTCGCCGGGCGAGACCGGGCGTGGCGTGATCCCGGGAGCGGAGCTGATCCCGCTGGTCAGCCTGCCGCTGCGCAAGGACGAGTTCGCCGGCAGTGACACGCCCCTGGTCATCTACTGCCAGAGTGGGGCCCGTTCCGCCCAGGCCTGCGCCTTTCTTGCCCAGCAGGGCGTGGACTGTGCCAGCAGCCTGCGGGGCGGCATCGTGGGCTGGGCCCAGACGGGAAAGCCCGTGGTAAGCCCTGATTAGAATTCGGTTGTATTCCAATTCCGATTCGCCTATAAGGGGGAATTCGGTTGGTAACGGTCCGGTCTCGGCCGGCGCCCCTGGCGGGCCGAAACGGACTGCAGTACCCGGCTGATTAATGCACTCAAAGGAGAAAAAAGATGGCCAACTTTGATCAAGAACTCGATGCCTCCGGCCTGAACTGCCCGCTGCCCATCCTGCGCGCCAAGAAGGCGTTGGCCGCGATGGACGCCGGCCAGGTCCTGCACATCATCGCCACCGATCCGGGCGCGGTGAAAGACTTCCAGGCGTTCGCCAAGCAGACCGGCAACGAGTTGATGGAGCACAAGGAAGAGGGCGGCAAGTTCTACTTCCTGATGAAGAAGTCCTAAGGCGCTGCAAGCGCTTGATTCGGGGCGGCAATCTGCAAGGGTTGTCGCCCCGAATCCTAAATAACGACGGTTGCCATGCGGTAACTGGATTGGTGCCTGGACGAGGTCTAGGCTGGCTGCGCAAGGTTCACAAGAAACCTGCATCGCCAAAAGCGAAGAGGTGTGAGATATGGCGACATACGCTGAGATGCAGCAAATCTTCGACGATATCCGTGGAGATTTTCGCTACGACCACGAGCTCAACGGCTGCCTGAACTGCGGGATCTGCACGGCGACGTGCCCGTCCGCCCAGTTCTACGACTACTCGCCGCGCGAGATCGTCCAGCTGCTCTGGACCGAAAACGTCGAACAGATCTACGACGCGATGCAGGAAAAGATCTGGGCCTGCGCCCAGTGCATGACCTGTGCAGCGCGCTGCCCGTTCAAGAACTCTCCTGGTGGCCTAGTCGCGATCATGCGCGAAGTGGCCATCAAGCACGAGATGCAGTCGGCCAAGGACGTGCTCCGTCCGTTCGGCCGCGTCATGCTCAAGCTGATCACCACGGGTAACCAGCTGTCACCCGACATGATCCAGCCCGATCACTTCCCTGACTGGGGCCCCAATATCCAGAAGGTGGAAGGCGATCTGCGCATCCTGCGCAAGGCGATTCCGGTGAAGACGCTGCAGACGGTCGAAACCGCCTGGGAAGTGTCCCTGAAGACCTCGGTCGAGATGTACACCATCTGGGAAATGACCGGGGTCTTGAAGTCCCTCGAGCTGATGGACGAGAACCTCTTCGACGTGATCGAGGACTTCATCGACGAGAAGCGCGAGGACTACGAAGACTGGCTCGAGGAGCAGGAAGAGGAAGACGACGAGTAAGTCGCTCGCCGCATTCCGGTTCCAAGACATCAGGAGAAGCGTTATGAGTGAACAGACCCCAGGCAATCACAACCAGAATGGTGAAGGCGCTGGCGCCGGCACCATGAAGCCCGGCTTCCACAACACCGACGGGCAGGGTATCGCCGGTCACGGTTCCTTCTTCCAGTCGACCGATCTGTCGAAGGAAGATGCGGTCAAGGCCACCGACTGGGTGCGCAAGCACGTCGATCGCCGCACCATTGACCTTGGCGACCGCATGGATGACATCCGCGAGCACATGTACGAGCTCGAGAAGGATGGCCAGATCATCATCCATCGCATCAACGACGAACACGAACCGCAGATGGTGAAGACCCTGTTCGGCTGGGACAAGAAAGTCCCGACCAAGCAGCTGTGGCACCACAAGTCCTGCGGCCAGTGCGGCAACATCCCGGGCTACCCCACCTCGCTGCTGTGGTTCATGAACAAGTTCGGCTTCGAGCCGGGCAAGGACTACCTCGACGAGACCGACCAGACGTCCTGCACCGCGTGGAACTACCACGGTTCCGGTATCGGTAACGTCGAGTCGCTGGCCGCGGTGTTCCTGCGCAACTTCCACCAGGCCTACGTCTCCGGCAAGCAGCACGGCCACGAGCTGGGTCACTTCTACCCGCTGATCCATTGCGGCACCTCCTTCGGTAACTACAAGGAGATCCGCAAGTATCTGGTCGAGTCCGCCGAGCTGCGCGAGAAGGTCACCAAGATCCTTGGCAAGCTGGGTCGCCTGGTCGACGGCAAGCTGGTCATCCCGGAAGAGCTGATCCACTACTCCGAGTGGGTCCACGTGATGCGCAACCGCATCGCCTCCGAGCTGCAGACCATCGACGTCTCGCACATCCGTACCACCTCCCACGTGGCCTGCCATTACTACAAGATGGTCCACGAGGACGCGGTGTACGATCCGTCGGTGCTCGGTGGCAACCGTACCGCGATCATCACCTCCACCGCCCAGGCCCTGGGTGCGCAGGTGATCGACTACTCGACCTGGTACGACTGCTGCGGCTTCGGCTTCCGCCACATCATCTCCGAGCGCGAGTTCACCCGCTCGTTCACGATGGATCGCAAGATCCGCGTGGCCCGCGAGGAAGCCAACGCCGACGTGATGCTGGCCAACGACACCGGCTGCGTCACCACCATGGACAAGAACCAGTGGATCGGTAAGGCCCACAATCAGAACTTCCAGATTCCGATCATGGCGGAAGTCCAGTTCGCGGCCCTGGCCTGCGGCGCGGATCCGTTCAAGATCGTCCAGCTGCAGTGGCACGCTTCGCCCTGCGAGGACCTGGTCGAGAAGATGGGCATGTCCTGGTCCGAGGCCAAGAAGACCTTCCAGGAGTACCTGAAGGAGGTCGAGGCCGGCAATATCGAATACCTCTACAATCCTGAACTCGCTTACGGGGGCAAGGTCTGATGCAGCAAGATACCGTTCTAGTAGTGGGTGGTGGCCCGGCCGGTCTGGCCGCCGCCGCCAATGTCACCTCGGCCGGCTTCAAGGCCGTGATGGTCGAGAAGGAAGACGTCCTGGGTGGCGCCCCGATCCTGTCGGGCTATGCCAAGCTGGTCCCGTCCGGCGAGTGGGCGAAGGATGCCATCGGCCGCATGGTCAAGCGTGTGGAAGACGACTCCAGCGCCACCGTGCACAAGGGTGCCAAGGTCGAGAAGCTGGAAGGCGAGGCCGGTAACTTCACCGCCACGCTCACCAACGGCGAGTCGGTCCAGGCTGGCGCCGTGGTGCTGGCGACCGGCTTCACCCATTTCGATTCCATCAACAAGCCGGAATGGGGCTTCGGTACGTATGAAGACGTGCTGACCACGACCCAGATGGAACAGATGGTCGCCTCCGGCAAGATTGCCTGCCCGTCCGACGGCCGCGTGCCGGAGCGGGTCTGCATCCTGCTTTGCGTGGGTTCCCGTGACCGCCAGATCGGCCGCGAGTGGTGCTCCAAGATCTGCTGCACCGTCTCTGCCAACCTGGCCATGGAGATCAAGGAGCTCTCGCCGGAAACCGACGTGTTCATCTACTACATGGACATCCGTACCTTCGGCCTGTACGAAGACAAGTTCTACTGGAAGTCTCAGGAAGAATTCAAAACCAAGTTCGTCAAGGCCCGTATTGCGGAAGTGACGTCGTCCGGCGATGGTCGCCTGCTGGTCAAGGGTGAGGACACCCTGGTCAAGCGCCCGATCATTATCCCGTTCGACATCGTCGTGCATGCCATTGGCATGGACCCGAACGCCGACAACCCCGAGATCTCGCAGGTCTTCGGTGTTGGCCTCGAGAAGCACGGCTTTATCGAAAAGGCCGAGCAGTACACCAACACCTGTGGCACCACCCGCAAGGGGATCTACTCCTGTGGTGCGGCCTACGGACCCGAGACGATCGACGATTCGATCGCCCAGGGCGCTGCGGCCGGTGGCCGCGCGGTGGCGGATCTGCATGCGCTGGTTCAGAAAGCCGGCTGAGGTCGTCAGCGACGAAGCGGCTTCGGGGCTCGCCCCGGAGCCGCTGCAGGTGTCCTTTGAGAAGGAAATCGTCGGGATCAAGCTCAATAGCCTGAACGAGGCCATCGCGGACGCGGGCGGGGTCGACGGGCTGGAGACATTCATCGAGGCGTTGCGGTCCAAGCACGAGGTGTTTGCCGCAATCGTTGCCAAGGGCGACGCGATGGACGCCCAGGATCTGCGTACCCTCGCGGGGCTGGTGTTCGCGGTTCGCCGCAAGCTCGGTAGCGTGATGGGTGAACACCAGGGGGCCCTGGTGGATGGTTTGCGGGACCTGGTCCGTGCGGATTCCGGTCCGGATTCGCGGCTGGAACGGTTTGCCGATCTGGCCGGAGAGGACAAGAAGCTGCGGCGCGGGTTCTGGGACTTCGGTGCCGAGATCCTGCACTTTGCGGACCCCGAGGCGGTGCCGCTGGCAACCCGCTGGGTCTGGGATACGGGCACAACGACAGGGGCGCTGCGCGAATTCATTCGGGGCAACGATACCCTGCGGTCCATCCCGATCGGCGAGTCGCTGGGTGCGATCGAAGGGGCGCGCCGCTGGTTCTTCGAGGCACTGGCGGAACAGGGCTTCTACCGCGATCTGCCGTTTGTGACGGATCTGGTCTGGGTTCAGGCCTATTCCGACTACGCGCGGTCGCTGTCCATGAGCCTGGGCATGATCGACAACCAGTTCGGGGCCAAGCAGGACCCGCTGGAACTGGGGGTGAAGCTACTGGGGATCGATTCCTCGGAAGGTCGCCTGAAAGGACACGATGCGTCGCTGCATTGAATAACGGAACGAACTTGAGCCTGGTTACACAGGTTTTCGGAGAGACGTCATGGCAATACATGAAAAGGCACTGATCGAGGACGAGCGCCTCCAGCAGCATGAAGAGCTGGTGGTGGACGGGGTGGATGTGTCCGGTCACTGGAACACCATGATCGCGCCGCGCACCGTCCGCGATTACGACGACGATTTCGAGGCGAAGATCCAGAGCTTTGCCGGGGGCGAGAACGTACATCGCTGCTGGCAGTGCGGGTCCTGCACCAACTCCTGCACCATGTACGCGCAGAACGTCCAGTTCAATCCGCGCTACTGGATCTACCTGACCCGTCTGGGCATGAAGGAAGAGCTGGTCAAGGACAAGGACATCATCTGGCAGTGCGTGTCCTGCAACAAGTGCACGAACATCTGCCCGAAGGATGTGAAGCCGGAAGGCGTGATGAAGGCGCTGGCGCACTGGATGGAAGAGGAAGGGATCACCGAGAAGGCCCCGTCCACGCACTTCGATGAAGAGTTCGCCGACCAGATCTACAAGACCGGCCGCATCGAAGACTCCAAGGTGATGCAGAACTTCTTCAAGAAGACCGGCCAGCCGCTGATCCAGGAATGGATGAAGATCTTCGTCTTCCGCATGATGAAACACCTGCCGGTGAAGCACCTGATGACCATGGGCTTCAATACGGTACATACGCCGCGCACCAAGTCCTGGGGCAAGACCGGGGACGTGCTGAAGAACTACGTGCGCGAACAGAAGGAGGCCGCTCATGGCTAAGGTTGCTTACTATCCGGGTTGCGCGCTCGAGGGCTCCGGTGGCCCGTACGACCGTTCCACCCGCGTGCTGGTGAAGGCGCTGGGACTCGAGATGGAGAACCTGCGTGACTGGAACTGCTGTGGCGCGATGGAGGTGAAGAACATTCACCCGATGCTGCAGACCTACCTGTCCGCGCGGAACATGGCCATCGCCTCCGAGCAGATGGGCATGGACACCGTGATGGCGCCGTGCAACGGCTGCTACCACAACCTGAAGAAGGCCGAGTATGAGACCGCCACCTCCGAGGACGCGATGAACACCGTCCAGGATCTGGCACGCAAGTCCGACGACCCGGTCTACACCGGCGACGTGCGTACCCTGCACCTGCTCGAGTGGCTGATGGAAGAGCTGGGGCCCGAGGGCATCAAGCAGAAGATGACCAAGAGCCTGAACGGCATCAAGATCGCCAACTACTACGGCTGCATGTACACCCGCCCGCGGCAGATCTTCCCCGAGAAAGACAACGGCCCGGGTTCGGATTCGAGCTACCAGCCGCACTTCATGGATGATCTGCTGGGTGCTGCGGGTGCGGTCAACGTGGATTTCCCGCTGAAGACCTCCTGCTGCGGCGGCGCGCATACGCTGTCGGATTCCGACACCTCGACCCAGCTGGTGCTGAACCTGCTGCAATCGGCCGAAGATTCCGGCGCCGAGGTGATCGCGACCGAATGCCCGACCTGCCACTCCGGCCTGGAGATGCACCAGGTGCGTGCCGAGACCGAGTTCGGCATCAAGACCGAGGTCAAAGTGCTGTACTTCACGCAGCTGCTGGGTCTGGCCATGGGTCTGTCCCCGCGGAAGCTGGGCATTCACGAGAACGTGAGCGACTCGATTGGTCTGCTGAAGGAGAAGGGGGTCATCTGATCCCCGGACCCCATGCCCAGCATGGCCCATTATTGAGTTCAGAAGACGGGCGCGCGGCGCCCGTTTTTTGTGGAGGCGAGGGCCCAGATGGTCCCGGGTACGAGGCGAAACATGGATTGCAACGGCTGCGAGTTTCACCCTGAACTGTTCTACGACGACGAGTTCCAGATCTGGTTGCGGCGCGAGGACGACGACACGCTGACCGTGGGCATGACGGATCTGTCCCAGACCATTGCGGGCAAGATCATCCATGTGCGGGTGCGTCGACCGGGAACGCGGCGTCCGCCGGGCAAACCGGTGGCGACAATCGAGAGCGGCAAGTGGGCCGGACCCATCCCGAATTTCATCGACTGCAAGATCGTCGAGGGGAATGAAGAGGTCCTGGAGAATCCGGTGCTGCTGAACTCCGACCCGTACAATGCCTGGATCGCCCGGGTGGAACCGACCAATGGCGTGGAAGCCGCGCTGGAGGAGTTCCTGACCGGCGACAAGGCCGAGGAGGGCTACTGCAAGCGGGCCAAGGATGACGACATCCAGTGCCAGCGCAAGCTGCGGTGAGCAAAGCGATGGGCAATCTCGACGACGACTACTATCTGGACAACGACGAGCAGACGGTCGTGATTATTATGACCTCGGGCCCGTCGACGCCGAACCGGTGTGCCACGCCGTTCTATCTGGGGGCGGTCATGGCCTCGATGGATGTGGATGTGCACATCTTCTTCACCATGGAGGGCGTGCGCCTGATGGAGAAGGGTGTGGCCGATGATCTGCGGGCCATGGATGACGGCAAGCTGATCAAGGATTTCATTCAGGACGCGAAGCGCGCCGGGGTGCGCTTGCACGTTTGCCAGCCCGCTTTGCCGGGGTATAGAATCGACGCGTCTTCGGATCTCGTCGACGAAGTTGACGAAGTGAATCGGGCGAGCGAGCTAGCTGACCTGATACTACGTAGTGATAAAACGATAACGTTTTAATTTTCCCGCTTTATTTGAATATTCCTGGAGGAAGACATGGGTGCAGTTCGGGGTTGTGATATTCCGGAAGATCTGATGTACAACGTTGAAAACAACGTTTGGGTGCGCAAGGAAAGCGACGGTACCGCGACGGTCGGCCTGACTTCCTACGCCTGTTCGCTGGCGGGCACGATCGTGTCCTACACCCCGAAGAAGGTTGGCAAGACGGTCAAGAAGGACAAGTCCTGCACCACCGTCGAATCCGGCAAGTGGGTGGGTCCGGCGAAGACCCCGGTGACCGGTGAAGTGACCGAAACCAACGACAAGGTCGCGGCCAACCCGGGCCTGATCAACGAGGATCCCTATGGCGAAGGCTGGCTGATCAAGCTGAAGCCGGAAGACTGGGACGGCGAAGTCGGTGACCTGAAGACCGGCTCCGACGCCCTGGCCGCCTTCGAAGCCAAGATGGAAGCGGACGGTTTCGGCGGCTGCTGATCCGGTCTGTAGAAGGGCCGCCACCTTCAAGGGGTCGGCGGCCCCTTTTTTTCGGTAATACCCGACTAAAACCTTCAAGAAATACGCCGACCCCGGAGTACGCCCATGACGAGCTGGAATGATGTAATCCAGCGGGTAGAGCCCCTCGAGGATATCCCCGTCGATCCGTCGCTGGTTGATGACCTCCAGCACAGCCTGCGCGACGGTGCGGATCCCGGGTCGGTGCATTTCTACACCCCGACGTTCAAGTCCTATCAGTCCAGCGAACTGGCCGACTGCGGCAAGAGCGCCTGGCCGGCGATGTCCATCACCGGTGGCGACTGCAAGCTGGCCTGCGATCACTGCAAGGCGAAGATCCTGGAGCCGATGATCCCCGTCCGCACCCCGGAGGATCTCTGGCGCCAGGTCAATCAGGTGATCGAGTCCGGCGCGCAGGGGATGCTGCTGACCGGTGGTTCGAACCACCGGAACGAGGTCGAGTACGATCCGTTCTATCCGACCATCCGCCGTATCAAGGACGAGTTCCCGCAATTCCGGATCGCGATGCACACCGCGCTGGTGGACGACAACATCGCGCTGTCGATGGAACAGGCGGGCATCGACGCCGCGATGATGGACGTGATCGGTGCCCAGGACACGATCACGCAGGTCTATCACCTGCGCCGCAGTGTCGACGATTTCGAGCAGACCCTCGAGAGCCTGGTCAACACCAACATGAAGGTGGTGCCGCACATCGTGGTGGGGCTGCATTACGGCAAGCTCCTGGGCGAATGGAACGCGCTGGAGATGCTGGCCCGCCACCTGCCCGACGCCGTGGTGCTGGTGGTCGTGATGCCGTTCTACGCCCCGGCGAGCCGCCCGTTCGAGACCCCGGACGTGCACGCCGTGGGCCGCTTTTTCCACGATGCCCGTGAGCGCCTGGGCGATACCTCCCTGCTGCTGGGCTGTGCGCGGCCGCCGGGTGCGGCCAAGAGCCAGATCGACAGCTACGCGGTGATGGCCGGTCTGTCCGGGATCGCGCACCCGGCCGAGGGCGTGGTGGAGCTGGCGGCGCGCCTGGGCAAGAAGGTCCGTGTTACCCCGGCCTGCTGCTCCATCGCCGTGGGCGACGAGGTGATGGCCGAAGACGCGGGCGCCGGCAGTGGCGTGGAGCTGGACCTCGATACCATCGTGGCCGAAGAAAGCCGGCGCCGCGAGCAGGAACGCAAGGCGCGCCAGGGCCTGGGCGGCATCCGCATCGTGACCGAGGGCAATGTTGCGGCCGGAGGTGGCTGCCATGTCTGAGCGCGACGCGAACATCCTGCGGATCCTCGACACCGGCCTGCGCCGGGCGGCCGAGAACATGGCCTTCAACCGCGCCCTGCTGGAGTGCCACCAGGCAGGGGTCTCCCCGCACACCCTGCGCTTCCTGCAGTTCGAGCCCTGTGCGCTGGTGGGTTTCCACCAGAATGTGGATCAGGAGATCAATACCGAGTACTGCAGGGAAAACGGTATCGCGATTCAGCGCCGGATTACCGGCGGCGGCGCGATCTATTTCGATGCCACCCAGCTGGGCTGGGAGCTGTATTTGGACAAGCGCTTCCTGGGCACCGCGGACATGGGGCAGATCGCGGCCCGCATCTGCAACGCCGCGGCAGCGGGCATGCGCGCCCTGGGCGTGGATGCGCAATTCCGGCCGCGTAACGATATCGAGGTGGATGGTCGCAAGATCTCGGGCACCGGCGGGGCGTTCGATGGCGACTCGGTGATGTATCAGGGGACGCTGCTGATCGAGTTCGATGTCGAGGATATGCTCCGCATCCTGCGTATCCCGGCGGAGAAGCTGTCCAACAAGGCGATCGAGTCGGCCCGTGACCGCGTGGTCAACCTCGCGACGCTGCTGGACGAGATGCCGAGCCTGGATGCGATCAAGGACTCCATCGCCGCCGCCTTCGCCGAGGAGTTCGGCGTGCGCACCGAGGCCGCCGACCTGCTGCCTGGCGAGCGCCAGGCCTTCGACGAGGCCCTGACCGAGATCGACAGCGAGGAGTGGGTCTACCAGCGCAACCGCCCGGCGACCGATGCCCCGATGTTCGAATCCATCTACAAGTCGGATGGGGGGCTGATGCGGGTGGGCGTGGCCCTGGACCCGGAGCGCAAGCGTCTTAAGCAGCTGTGGATGACCGGCGACATCTTCGTAAAGCCCGCGCGCACCATCGCCGATCTGGAGGCCGCCCTGCGCGACACCCCCCAGGCGGAGATGGAGGATCGCGTGCGCGCCTTCTTCGCCGAGCGCGAGGTCGAGATGCTGCAACTGACCGTGGACGACATCATCGCGGCCATCCAGTCGGCGCTGGCCCAGGCCGAGGTCGAGCAGGCGGCGGAATGAACACGTATACACGCACGCGGGGATTACGCTGATGCTGCCGCAACAGGTCGACGTGCTGGTCGTGGGGCTCGGCCCCGGCGGGGCCTCGGCCGCGCGGGTCTGCGCGGGTGCCGGGCTGTCCGTGCTCGCGGTGGAGCGCAACAAGGCCTTTGGCGAGCCGGTGCAGTGCGCCGAATTCATCCCCAACCCGATGGGCGCCTACGCACGTCCCGAGGGTGTGCTGCTGCAGCGCATCGATTCGATGCAGAGCTTCCTGCCTTCCGGGGCTGTGGAGCACTCCGATTTCCCCGGGCTGATGGTGGATCGCGGCGAGTTCGATCGCGCCATCATCCGCGCCGCCGAGGCGAACGGGGCGCAGATGGTGACATCCACCCCGCTGCTCGGCGTCGATGCCGAACGCCATACCGCGCGGATCCGGCACCAGGGGCAGGAGCAGGAGGTGACCTATCGGGTACTGATCGCCGCCGACGGTCCACATTCGCCGGTGGCCGAGGCGCTGGGCCTGCCGGCCCTGCCGGTTGTGCAGACGCGCCAGTACACGGTACCGCTTAAGAAGCCGTACACCGCCACCGACGTCTGGCTTTCCGATGACTACCCCGGCGGGTATGCCTGGCTGTTTCCCAAGGGCGAGTGGGCCAACCTCGGCCTGGGCGCGGACAAGCGCATCGCCGGGGACCTGAAGGCGCCGCTGGAATCCCTGCATGCCCAGCTCGTGGAGCAGGGGCTTCTGGGCGAGACCATCCGCTACCGCACCGGCGGTGCGATCCCGGTGGGTGGCCTGCGTGAATCCCTGTTCGAGGGTGACGTGCTGTTCGTCGGCGACGCGGCTGGCCTGACCCATCCGATCACTGGCGCCGGGATTGCCGCCGCGGTGGTCTCGGGCGAGGCCGCGGGCGAGGCCGCCATCGGCCACCTCGAAGGCGATGACGAGGCCCTGGACGACTACGACGAGGAGATGCGCGACCAGTACGGCCCGGCCCTGGACCGGGCCTGCGAGCGGCGCGCGTTCCTGAACGAACACTGGCGGACACCGCGGGCGCAGGAAGACGCCACGCAACGCCGCGGATGGATTGCATTTTCCGAGTATTTCAACGATGGTGACCGGGCCGCGTGAGGCGGCCCCGGTCGATGGATGCCTGGCATCCCCGAGACGACGCTGGAGGAATTCATGAGTGCAAGTGCAGAGGAGATGGTCGCGCCGATCAACTTTTACCGGCCGGACTATCACATCAAGACCCCGGACATGCGTTCGCCCGAGTACGTGCAGATGTCCACTGCGGCCGCGATCACGCTGGGCCTGGTGCCGGGCACCATGCACCGCACGGCCTGCACCCACTGCCTGAACCTCCTGGTCACCTACCCGGAAGGCTGCCGCGCGAACTGCTCCTACTGCGGCCTGGCCCGTCACCGCGAGGAATCGCGTGACTACGCCGACCGCAACTTCATCCGCGTCGACTGGCCGACCGCCAAGTACGACGAGGTGATCGAGCGCGTGAAGAACCACGCCGACGCCGGCCAGTTCGAGCGCATGTGCATCTCCATGATCACGCATCCGAACTCCGACGCCGACACCGTCGAGCTGCTGGAGCGCTGGGTCGCCGAGGTCAACCACATCCCGGTGTCCATCCTGTCCAACCCGACCACCATGAGCTATGAAGATCTCCAGCTCCTGCGGGACAAGGGTGCGGACATCTTCACTGTCGCGCTGGACGCGGTCACCCCCGAGATCTTCGAACGCACCCGTGGCAAGGCGGTCGAGAGCCCGCACAGCTGGGACAAATACTGGCAGTCCATCGAGTGGGCCGCCGAAATCTTTGGTCCGGAAAAGTTCGGCGCCCACCTGATCTGTGGCATGGGCGAGACCGAGGAAGAGATCCTGCAGGTCTGTCAGCGTATCCGTGACCTGGGCGGCCACAACCACATGTTCGCCTTCTTCCCGGAAGAGGGCTCGCTGATGGAAGACTGGAACCCGGTCCCGCGCGACCAGTGGCGCCGCGTGCAGCTGGGCCGCTTCGTGATCGACTACGCCGGTGGCCGCATCGACGACATGAAGTTCAACGCCGATGGTCAGGTGGTGGACTTCGGTCTGCCGCAGTCCGAGGTCGACGAACTGATCGCCTCCGGCAAGCCGTTCCAGACCTCCGGCTGCCCCGGCAAGTCGGACGAGGAAGTCTCGGCCTGCAACCGCCCCTACGGCGATTCCAGCCCGACCGACATCCTGTCCTTCCCGTTCGCGCTTAATTCGACCGATGTCGGCTTCGTCAAGCGGCAGATGGCCGGGGAAGAGGTCGGTACCTTCGACTTCGACGCCGACGACTCGGAAGACGAAAAGACCGCCTGATCGGAATGCAGACAGGCTGGAAACAATAGTGCTAGTATCGCGAAAGCCCCGGCAATCCCGGGGCTTTCGCACGTAAGGGGATCGATAAGACTTTTTGAATATTCAGGTTTCGAGCGGGGTTATCAAGGCCATTCCGACGAGTGCCCTTGAACACACCTGCCGAAAAACTCGCGACGCGGTCGGTCACCGTGGCGCGGGCCGTGGGGACACCACAAGACCGGACCGGCGGCAATACAAGGGGGCCGCGCGTAGCCGGGGTGTTCACACAACACAACAAGAAGACCACCAAAGGAGATACAAAATGGAAGCACGCATTATTCGCCGCAGCCTGGTGACGATCGCGGTCGGCCTGGCCATGGGCTCCGCCGGCGTCGCGCACGCCACCAATGGCTACTTCGCCCACGGCTACGGCACTAAGGCCAAGGGCATGGGCGGGGTCGGCATGGCCATCTCCCAGGACGCCTACGCACCCGCGATCAACCCCGCCGGTATCGCCGGCATGGAAAGCCGCATCGACGGTTCTCTGGCCTACTTCCGTCCCGAACGTTCCGTGACCTTTGAGGGCGCGCCCACTCTCGACAGCGATAGCAAGAGCTTCTTCATCCCGTCGATCGGTTATGTACAGCAGATTGACGAGAACCGCTCGTGGGGTATCGCGCTGATGGGGAATGGTGGTCTGAACACTGATTACCCTGCGATTCCCAACGAGGATCTGTGTGGTCCAGGTGGTACAGGGCTTTTTTGTGGAGGTGCTGCGGGAGTGAATCTTGAGCAGCTGGCGATCATCCCTACCTACGCGCAGAAGTTTGCTGACGGTCGCGTGAGCGTGGGCTTCAGTCCGATCATCAGTTACCAGCGTTTTAGCGCGAAGGGTTTGGACGGCCTCGCGGTATTGGATCCACGGGTGACCGATTCGGACAACTTTACGGGGCGCGGTACGGACACGACTTGGGGGTATGGCGGCCAGATTGGCTTCCAGGCAGAGATCGCGGATGGTGTGACCCTGGGTGGTAGCTATCGCTCCAAGATTCGTAATGGTGATTTCGACGACTATAGTGGCCTGTTTGCAGGGGGCGGCAGCTTCGATGTCCCTTCCACCTATGGTCTTGGGATCTCGGCCGATGTGACTCCAGCTGTGACTCTTAGTGCTGATTACGTTCGGATCAACTACTCCGACGTTGATGCGATCTCCAATCCGAGCACCAATGAAGCACCATTTGGCTCGGCCAACGGTCCGGGCTTTGGTTGGCGCGACATCAACATCATCAAGCTGGGTGCGCAGTTTGAAACCGGCAATGACTGGACCTGGCGTGTGGGCTACAACCGCGGCCAGAATCCGATTCGCTCCCGCGATGTTGCCTTGAACATCCTTGCGCCGGGTGTGATGGAAGATCATTTCACGGCCGGCTTTACCAAGAGCTTCGGTTCGCAGCACGAACTGAGCTTCGCGGCCATGTACGCACCTTCCAACAGCGTCACCGGGCCGACCCCGTTCGGGGCGGATGCGACCATCGAGATGAAGCAGTACGAGCTCGAGATCGGGTACGCGTACCGGTTCTGATCGCAGGGTCCGGGGCGGTCGTGTGACCGCACCGGGTTCCGGCGTCGCGCGCCCGGGAGTGGCGCGCCGGCCTTCGGGGGGAGGCCGGGCCGGCCAGGGATGGACGGGACGACCGGAGCTCGGTACGCGTCGGGGGGCGCGTTCCGGGCTTTTTTCTTCGAGCGTTCTGCTCGAACATTCAAAGTATTCAAAGGAGGATGCCATGCGAGCGATTCAATCCTTGCGCGGCTATGTACGTGCGGCCGGCATGATGACGGCGGTGGCGCTGTTCGCGGCCAGTCAGGCCGTGGCGGCGGACAGCTACCGTCCCTTCGTGCTGGCCTATACCGAGGCGGGCAGCGATGTCTCCGCCGAGGCGGCCAGCGTGCGGGAGCGTCTGGAGGGCGCGGATTTCCGCTTTCTGGGGGAATACCCGCTCAGTGACGAGCAGCACGTGATCGTGGTGACCCACGACGACCTGCTGGCGGTGGCCGGTTCCGAGGCCCGGGGCGGTTACATTGCCCCGGTGCGGGTGTCGGTGACGGCGGTCGATGGGCAGCTGCAGGTGAGCTACAACAACCTGGAGTACTTCCGGCACGCCTACCGTCTGGATGCACCAGTCTCCGGCGTCAGCGAACGCCTTGCCAGCACCCTGGGCGCCGAACGCGAGTTCGGCTCCGAGGATGGCAAGAGCCAGCGTGACCTGAACCGCTACCGCTACACGTTCGGCATGGAGCGCTTCGATGCGCCCTACGAGCTTGGCAGTCATGGCTCGCGTCGCGCGGCCCTGACCGAGCTGGACAGTAACCTGGGCAATCGGGTCGCGGGTGTCAGCGAGATCTACCGCGTGGATATCCCCGGGCAGGACGTGACCATGATCGGTGTCGCCGTGCGCGAGGCGGACGGGGCCGAGCAGGATGCGGCGGACCTCCACCAGCTCGGGATCGTGGACGTGGGCGAGTTCCGCCATACCGCGACGGTGCCGATCGAGATCATGGTGCGCGGCGGTGAGGTCGAGGCCCTGCACATGCGGTTCCGCAAGGCGCTGCACTTCCCGGACCTGCGCATGCTGGGCGACAACAGCTTCATGCGTCTGCGCAGTTCGCCGGGCGCGCTGGAATCGACCCTGCGTGCGGCGGCCGGATACGAGGAAGAAGAGGCCGACGGATTCGAGTGGTAATGCCCGTCGATTGACCAGGCGCCAGGGAATGGCGCAAGGGGCGTGCGGAAAGTCCGCGTGCCCCACTCAAGAACCCCGGTGCGCCGGGGTTTTTTTACGATCGGGGCGGGCAGTTGTTTTATGCTCCGGCAACACTTGCGGCAGGATGCACCCCCATGAAATCGATGAAGATCGCCAACATCGGCGAGATCCGGAACGAACTGAACAAGTACAAGAAGGGCAAGAAGCTCGATATCCACCAGTTCAACCAGGTGGCGCGCCTGGCCTGGCTGGGCAAGATCGTGATGCAGCCGCTGGACCTGGAAGATGCCGAGTGCAAGTCCTTCCTGGTCTACATCCAGGAGCCCGAGGAACTGGCGGCGCATTTTCTCGATACCGACCAGGAGCTGACCGGCGGTATCCATATCATCGACGGCGAGCAGGCCATGGCGATGGTCGAGATCATGCGCGGGGGGGTCGAGGAGCGCGCCAAGCTGTACGAGGATCTCTCGCGCAGCGATTTCTACTTCCGTTATTTCTACAAGCCTGGCACGGACGAGGAAAAGTCCGGCGATGCCGGGGGCGGACGGGATCCCGGCGAGGGCTGACCTTTGGTTGCATCGACGGTTGCCCCGGAGTGGATTGACGCCGGGGGCTGCTCCGCCGAGGAACTGCACGCGCTGTATGCCGGGCTGGCGAGCACAACGGCGCCAGACGCGCCGCCACGGGTGCTGTGGGCGCATGCGCTTGAGGCGCATGTCTCCGTGGGGGCCAGTCAGGATGCGGCGGCGGATCTCGATCTTGCGGCCTGTGCCCGCGCCGGCATCCCGGTCGTGCGGCGTCCGCTTGGCGGCGGTTCGGTCTGGGTGGATGCCGATCAGGCCTGTTTCTTTCTGATCCAGCCCCGCCATGTCCTCGCGCGAGGCCATCGCCACCTGTTCGCGATGGGGCTGGGGATCGCGATGGACGTGCTGCGCGACCTGGAGCTCGACGGTGTCGAGGCGCGCGGGCAGGACGTCTGGGTGCAGGGGCGCAAGATCATGGGTACCGGGGCCGCGACCCTGGACGAAGGCTGTGTCTTCGGCGCCAGTTTCCTGCGCCGGTTTCCGGTCGAGCGCTTCCTGGCCTGCGTGCACGCGCCCAGCGACGGCTATCGGGAGTGGCTGCTGCCGGCCCTCGAGTCGGGCATGACTGACTGCGCCCGCCAGTGCCCCGAGACCCCGGAGCCGGCGCGAATCGCCGCGACGCTGCGTGCGGTGCTGGAGCGGCGTTTCGGTGCCCCGGTGCGCCACTGGGAGCCGGATGCCGCCACGCGGGCGGGCTGGCTGGCAGCCGGGCGCGAGGAGCTCGCGGACCTGGCCGATGGCCAGGGCGCGCCGGCGGTGCGCAACGGTATCCGGGTGAACCGCGACAACCACGTCTTTGAAACTCGCGGTAGCTGCGGGCGCCTGCGTCTGCATGTGGAGGGTTCGCGCATCGCTCGCATCTGGTGCGAGGATCCTGCGATCACCGCAGTCCTCGAGAGCGCGCTGATCGGGGAGTCCCCGGAACGTCTGCGGGTGCGCTCGCGTCTGAGCGGTCGCCTGGCGGCACCGGTGGTGGACGAGATCAGCGCCCGGGTCGACGGGCTTTATCGCGGGATCGCGACCGCCTGACCCACCGCCCCTCCCGGTGCCGTCCGGGCCGATCGCACAGCAGCGGAGATATTCCCATGTCCGAACCAACCATCGAACGCCGCCTGGAGAAGCGCCTGATACTGATGACGCAGGACGCGGCACTGACCGAGCGTCTGCAGGCCCTGTTGCCGCCGGACTGGCAGCTGCACCGGGTGACCGATCTGGACACGCTGGGCCCCTGGAACGAGGTGCTGCTGTACCGGTTCCTGCTCCTGGACCTGGACGAGATCGAAGCCTTCGATCCGCTGGATGTGATCCGGATGCTGCGCATGGAATACCAGATCAACCTTCCGGTATTCTGTTTTGGCGGCGATCAGGATATCCAGGACGAGATGCGCCTGGCCCGCGCCGATCGCTTCTTCGGGCGCGACGAGATGATCGACAAGCTGCCCGAATTCATCCGCCAGTACGACTGGTAGCCCGGCCGGCCATGGGCCGGATCGCATGCCGCTGTGTTGCAGGGAGATCTGGGAATGGAACCCATCATTCGGGTGCGCGAGCTGTACAAGATCTTCGGCCCGAACCCGCAGGAAGGCCTGCGGTTGATCGAGGACGGGCTGGACAAGGACACCATCTTCGAGCGCACCGGCAACACCGTCGGCGTGAAGGACTGCAACCTCGACATCGTCGAGGGCGAGATCTTCGTGGTGATGGGGCTGTCCGGGTCGGGAAAATCCACCCTGGTGCGGTTGCTGAACCGCCTGATCGAGCCGACCGCGGGGACCGTCGAGGTCCGCGGACGCGATGTCACGCGCATGAGTCAGCGCGAGCTGATCCGGCTGCGCAGCGAGGACCTGGCGATGGTCTTCCAGTCCTTCGCGCTGATGCCGCACAAGACCGTGATCGACAATGCCGCGCTGGGCCTGGAGATCGCCGGAGTCGGCCGCGCGCGCCGCCGCGAACGGGCGCAACAGGCCCTGGAACAGGTGGGGCTCAAGGCGTATGCACGCAGCTACCCGGACGAGCTCTCCGGGGGCATGCAGCAGCGCGTGGGGCTGGCACGGGCCCTGGCCACCGACCCCGCCATCATGCTGATGGACGAGGCGTTCTCCGCGCTGGACCCGCTGATCCGGACCGAGATGCAGGATCGCCTGCTGGAGTTGCAGCGCGAGCACCGGCGCACCGTGGTCTTCATCTCCCATGACCTGGACGAGGCCATCCGCATCGGGGACCGCATTGCCATCATGCAGGGGGGCGAGGTGGTCCAGGTCGGGACACCCAAGGAAATCATCCTCGCGCCCGCCAACGAGTACGTACGCTCGTTCTTCCACGGGGTGGATATCACCCAGGTCTTCCAGGCCTGCGACATCATGGACAGCGAGAACATCCCGGTCCTCGCGCCGGACATTACCGTAGGCGAGGCCCGCGGCCGCATCGCGCGGGGTACGGGCAGCGAGGCCGTGGTGATCGATGCCGCCGGCCGCTTCCTGTCGGTGGTGCAGGCCAAGCGCCTGGGCGAGTTGACCGTGGACCGCCCGGCAAGCGAGGTCGCCGTCGAGGTGGAGCCGGTGACCGAAGAGACCCCGCTCGCGGACCTTCCGGGGCGCGCCGCGCGCAGTCCGGTATCCATTCCGGTGGTGGATGCGGAGGGGCATTTCCGGGGGCTGGTCACGCTGCCGCGGCTGGTCGAGGCGCTGGATCGCAACCGGGCGGCGGCCACCGCCCAGGGGGGGCAATAGCATGGAAGGGCGTATCAATATCCCCGTGGGCGACTGGATCGAGACCGCCGTCGACTGGATTCTCGACAATCTCGAACCGGGTCTGGACGGCATCGCCTGGTTCCTCGGGCTTCTGACCAATTCATTCGAAGGCGCCCTGCTGGCGATCCCGGCCTGGCTGCTGGTGCTGGCCCTGGTCGCGCTCAGCTGGTGGCGGGTCAGCTGGCGCTTCGGGCTGTTCGCCATCGTGGCGCTGGGGCTGATCCTGGGCATGGATCTCTGGGAGCCGACGATCAAGACCCTGTCGCTGGTGCTGGCCGCCACCGCCGTCGCGCTGGCGATCGGGATCCCGCTGGGGATCGCGATGGCACGCAGCGACTGGGTCGAGGCGTCGATCCGCCCGGTGCTGGACCTGATGCAGACTATGCCGCCGTTCGTGTATCTGATCCCGGCGGCAATCTTCTTCGGGCTCGGGACCGTGCCGGGGGCGATCGCCACGGTCGTGTTCTGCATGCCGCCGGTGGTGCGCCTGACCAACCTCGGTATCCGCCAGGTCAATCGGGAACAGATCGAGGCCGGCCTGGCGTTCGGTTGCAATCGGCGCCAGCTTCTGACCAAGATTCAGCTACCTCTGGCGATGCCCTCCATCATGGCGGGCATCAACCAGACCATCATGCTGGCGCTCTCCATGGTCGTGATCGCGTCGATGATCGGGGCCGGCGGGCTGGGCAACACCGTGCTCACCGGTATCCAGCGGCTCGATGTCGGGCTGGGCTTCGAGGGCGGCCTGGGGGTCGTCATCCTGGCCATCCTGCTCGACCGGATCACGCAGAGCGTGGGGCAGCGGCGCCGCGCGTCCGCGTGACGCGTGCCCCGGCCATCCGTTTCACTCGAAGGAAGGAGTAGCACGATGAACAAGACCGTGACCTCAACCCTGCTGGGCGGCGTGCTGGCCGCTTCCATGAGCCTGTCCGCGGCTCAGGCCGACGACATCCAGATCGGCTGGACCGCCTGGTCCGATGCCGAGTTCGTAACCAAACTGGCCGAGCGCGTGATCGAGGACGAACTCGGCTATTCGGTGGATCTCGTCCAGACCGACATCGCCCCGCAGTACCAGGGGCTGGCCTCCGGCGACATCGACCTGATGCTGATGGCCTGGCTGCCGGGGACTCACGAGGACTACATGGAGCGGGTCGGCCAGGACGTGGTGAATCTGGGCCCGCTGTATGGCAACGCCCGCCTTGGCTGGGCGGTTCCGGACTACATCCCCGAAGACGAACTGAGCTCGATCACGGATCTGAAAAAGGACGAGGTGCGCGATCGGCTGGATGGCCGTATCACCGGCATTGATCCGGGCGCCGGTCTGACGCGGCTGTCCGAGCGAGCCCTTGAGACCTACGACCTGGACGGCTACAGCCTGCAGATTTCCTCCGGGGCGGGCATGACCTCCGCGCTGGATCGCGCGATCCGGCGTGACGAGTGGATCGTGGTCACCGGCTGGAGCCCGCACTGGAAGTTCGGTGCCTACGAGCTGCGCTATCTGGAAGACCCGGAAGAGGCTCTGGGCGGTTTCGAGCGCATTCACGCCCTGGCGCGCGAGGGATTTGCCGAGGAGTACCACGACGTGGCCATGATGATCTCGCGCATGCACCTGAATCTGGATGTGCTGGAAGAGGCGATGTTCTACGCCCAGGAGAACTCCTACGAGGAGGCGGTGGATCGCTTTATCGAGGACCATCCGCAGTACATCGCGTACTGGGTGAGCGGCGAGATCGACTGATCGGCGCAGCAGTTGCGCCACCCGAAAGCCCCGCCCCGGCGGGGCTTTCTTCGTCTGGGGTTCCAACCCCTGTTTCACCACGAAGCACACGCAGGCACGAAGAAGGCAGAGGCGATGGCGCCACGGAGGAGGCGGAGGGCGTGGAGAACACCGATGCGGTTGGACGGGCGATTCGCCGAGCAGGCTGGTTCCGTCGTCGGGATTCCCGGATCCCCTTGCAGACAGCCCCCGCGATCGTGGAGGTCCCGGAAACCGCGTAGCGGTTATCCGGGATCTCCGCCGCTGGAACCGATCCGGGCGTCGGGAGTCTCGCCCGGGAGATCCCGGCTCTTCGCTGCGCTGCGGCCGGGATGACTCGAGGGGGCTGCGGCAGGGATGACGTGGAGAAGCGTACGGCCGGGGTGGCAAGGGAGGGGGCGGTGGGGGCCTGAACGCGAAAAGGCCCCGGGCGGTCGCCGCGGGGCCTTCGAGTGGTGCACCCCCGGGACAGGTCGGGGTGGGGCAATCCGGGATCAGCCGATCCAGGCGTGCTCCAGCACATCGATGCGCACCTTCTCGTGGAAGGTCTCGCCATTGCCTTCGATCACCAGGTCACCGACACGGGTGCCGGCGGTGTCGAAGCTGAACTTGCAGTCGAAGGTGCCGGGCAGGGACACGCTGCTCTCGCACAGGGTTTCGCCTTCCACCGAGAACTTGCAGCTGGCGGTGCCGGAGCCGTTCAGCAGGGCCTGCACCCGGAATTCCTCGTTCACCGGACGGCGGTACACGTTCGGGTCGCGGTTCGGGTTGTACTGCAGGTTGTTCAGCTTGACGAGTTTGACAAGTTTCATACCGGGTCCTCTGTTGAAGCGCTGAATCCGAGTGATGGCGCCTTCGCACGCCTAACCCCGCCGCGGTGGGGCATTTGGTTCATGCAAGTGCGCAGGTTCGATAGAATATAAACGCCGAATGATACAACAAAGCCTGCGCGAACACGATTGGCGGCCCGCCCAGCGCGCTGGAGGGTAACGCCGCTTACGCGCGTACACCAGACCCTGCCCGGAGATTCCATGAAGAACCTGATCAACCGCATCCGCGGTGTGGAACGCGACGTCATCGAAAAGCCCGGCGACGCCGGCGATGCCCCCTTCTACCGGCCGCAGGGCGACGAGATCGAGATCTTCAAGGCGGCCTATTCCAAGCGCCTGCCGGTGATGCTCAAGGGCCCGACCGGCTGCGGCAAGACCCGCTTTCTGGAGCACGTCGCGCACACCCTCGGCCAGCCGCTGGTCACCGTCTCCTGCCACGAGGACCTGACCAGCTCCGACCTGGTCGGGCGCTTCCTGCTGGAGGGCGAGGAGACCGTCTGGCAGGACGGGCCGCTGACCCGTTCGGTCAAGGAGGGTGCGATCTGCTATCTCGACGAGATCGTCGAGGCACGCACCGACACCACCGTGGTCATCCACCCGTTGACCGACCATCGTCGCCAGCTGCCGCTGGACAAGAAGTCCCAGATCATCGACGCGCACGAGGACTTCATGCTGGTGATCTCCTACAACCCTGGCTACCAGACGGTGCTGAAGGACCTGAAGCCCTCGACCAAGCAACGCTTCGTCGGCATCCACTTCGACTACCCCGCCGAGGACGTCGAACGCGAGATCGTGGCCAAGGAATCCGGTGGCCTGGATGCCGATCGCGTGGAAAAACTGGTCGCGGCAGGGCGCAAGGCGCGGGCCCTGAAGGACCACGGACTGGAAGAGGCGACCTCTACCCGTGCGCTGGCCTATGCCGGCGAGCTGATGCAGGCGGGGCTGAGCCCGCGCGTGGCCTGCCGCGCCGCGATGATCGCCCCGATCACCGATGATCCCGAGCTGATCCAGGCGCTGGAAGAGATCTTCGACGCCCACTTCCCCGAGTCCGAAGCCGCGTGAGCGATACCGCGACCAACGGCGGCGCGAAACCGGAGGCGGAAGAACTCGTCGAGATCGAGGAGATCCTCCAGCACCTGGAGGACATCAGCTTCGTCGCCCACCGCGACACGAAGGAAGCCCTGCCGGCCATCCGCCCGTTTGGCGCCACCATTGCGCGGCGCTGGATCGAGACGGCCCGCGACCTGTTCTTCCATGACCGGGAGTCGGGCAAGAGCTTCATGCGCCACTCGGCGCGGCTCGCCGAACACATGCAGACGGTGGAGCTGTGGCTGGAGCAGGCGGCCCGCTTCAAGGAGTGGGTCAACTCCAACTATGCCCTGGAAGGCTTCATGGCCCAGGCCGATCGCGTGTATGCGGCCTGGGGCGAGGCCGGCGAGCGCGAGTGGGCCGAGATTGGCCTGCGCTGGTGCGCGCGCAGCCTGCCGGATGCCCGGGCCTATTTCGAGACCGACTTCGAGAAGCTCGCCGGCGGGCGTGGAATCGACGGCCTGCGGGCGCTGATCGAGCCGGCCGAGACCCTGTTCGACGAACGCGGCCTGACCCTGGACGCCTACCTCGAGGGCGCGCCGATTGCCCGTAATCTGGTCGGTGACCAGGGCCTGCTGTCCTGGGCGCGGCGCGGCGCGGACCTGCTGAAGGCCGGGCGCTCGCGCGGCGAGGCCTATTTCCGCCTGGAGAGCGACGAGAGCCTGAAGCTGTTGCTGGAGGCGTTGCCGGGCTTTCGCCCGCGCATGCACGGGCGCTTCCTGCGCCTGGTGCTGATGGCCTGGCTGGACGCCGATATCCCGCTGGCCGATTCCAGCTGGAAGCCGGGCGAGGGCCGCCCGATGCTCGAGACCGACGGCCGGCGGCTGTTTATGCCGGCGGTGATGGACTCGCGCGAGGAGGCGATCGTCGCCACCCAGCACGCGGCCGCGCATCTGGCCTTCGATACCTATGCGCACGCCGACGTCGAGCGTCTGTTCGAGCGCGCCGGGGCCGAGCACCCGCCGCTGGATGACCGCTCGCGCATCACCTGGCGCCCGCTGTTCGCATCATTCGAGGCGCGCATGTTCCGTTTCCAGGTGCTGTTCGACCTGGCCGAGGACCTGCGCGTGAACGCGCGCCTGGCCCCGCGCATCCCGAACTTCCTGCCGCGCCTGGTGGCGCTGGCCGAGGCCCATGAGCGCCCGGAGGGCGCGGCCGGCGTCTATTACGACTTCGCGCTGAAGGCTCATCAGGCCCTGCTGCGGGGCGAGGCGCAGGACCCGCGTCTGGCGCGCGTACTGGAGCCGGACGCGGATGTGGTCACCGCCTGGGCAGTCGGCGAGGAGCTGTTTGCCGACGACGCCTTCCCCGAGATCACCATCGAGGAGCGCGCCGAGGCCTATCTGCCCGGGCTGTCGCTGAACCAGTCGCTGCCGGTGTATCCGCAGCGCAAACGCGACGGCAGCCTGGCCGACTTCCGCGACCACGAGGCGCACGACGAGCACAAGTTCGAGCACCAGAAACAGGAGGAACAGCCGCAGCAGGCCCCGGAGCAGGCGCAGAAGGACCCGGACGCCGACATCCAGACCCCGCAGCAGGAGACCTCCGGCACCGGCGGGCGCATTGGCACCGGTATCCCGCAGCCGGCGCAGGTGGCCAAGCGCGCCGCTCCCTACACCCCGCGCAAGGACGGCATCCCGTATCCGGAATGGGACTACCGCGAGCAGCGCTATATCTCCGACTGGGTGAATCTCTACGAGCGGGTGCTGGACGACGAAAACCCGGAGCTGGCGGCCACCATCCTGTCGGAGAATGCCGATACCCTGAAGCGCCTGACCCGCGGCCTGGAGATGCAGCGCCCGATGCGTCTGGCGCCGCAGCGCAAGCAGATGGACGGCGACGAGCTCGACACCGAGGCAGTGATCGACTTCATCGCCGACAAGAAGGCGGGGCTGTCGCCGAAGGCCTTCATCTACCGCCGCCGTGCGGTGCAGCACCGCGATACCGGGGTGCTGATGCTGGCGGACATGTCCACCTCGATCATGGCGCGTCACCCGGGCGGGCAGGGCAAGATCGTCGACCGCGTGCGCGAGGGCATGATGCTGTTCGCCGAGGCGATCGAGAAGGTCGGCGACCCCTATGCGATCTCCGGCTTCGCCTCCAAGCAGCGCGACCAGGTCAATTACTACTGGCTGAAGGACTTCAACGAGGACCTGAACGACACGGTCCGCGCCCGCATCGCCGGGGTGTCCGGGCGCCTGGCCTCGCGTATGGGTGCGGGCATCCGCCACTCGCTGGAGGCGTTCCGGCGCAGCTCGGCCCAGCGCCGTTTGCTGCTGATCCTGTCCGACGGCCGCCCGGCGGACTACGACGACGGCGGCGACCAGCGCTACCTGCACGAGGACACGCGCATGGCGATGAAGGAGGCGGTGGACGCCGGCGTCCACCCGTTCTGCATCACCCTGGACCCGTCCGGCTCCGAGTACCTGCCGGCGATCTTCGGTCCCGGTCACTACACCATCATCGACCACGTGGACGAGCTGCCGCGCCGTCTGCCCGAGATCTACCTGAGGCTGCGCCAGTGAGTGCCACCCCCGAAGCCCTCGATGCATCCACCGGGGCCGCGGCCCGGCACCCGGAGCCGGCCCGCCGTCATGCCACGCTGCTGCATGCCCCGCGCTATCGCGGCCACAGCTACGGCGACAACCACCCGCTCGGGATCCCGCGCGTCTCGCTGACGATCGACCTGATCGAGGCCTATGACGCGATCACGCCGCAGGAGATGGCGGTCACCCGCCGTGCCCAGCCGGCCGAGCTCGAGTGGTTCCACACCCGCGAATACGTGGCCGCGATGCAGCGCGCCGAGGCGCTGGGCAAGGTCTTCCAGCGCTACCGCGACCGCCACAACATCGGCAATTTCGAGAACCCGTTCTTCGCCGGTTTCTTCGCTACCCCGGCCACCGCCACCTGGGGCTCCATCCAGGGTGCCGAGGTGGTGCTGGACGGGCGCATGGCCTTCAACCCGGCCGGTGGCATGCACCACGCCGCACCCGACCAGGCGCGCGGCTTCTGCTACTTCAACGACCCGGCACTGGCGATCCTGCGCCTGCGCCAGGCCGGGCAGCGTGTGCTGTATCTGGATATTGACGCCCACCACGGCGACGGGGTCGAGGCCGCGTTCACCGACGACCCGGACGTGCTCACCGTCTCCCTGCACATGGACACCGAATACGGCTACCCCTTCGAGGGCGGCCGCATCGAGGACACCGGACCGCTGGGCAACGCCGTGAACCTGCCGCTGCCCAAGGAGACCAACGACAGCGAGTTCCGCGCCGCCTTCACGGCCGTCTGGGAGGCCGTGCGCACCCGCTGGCAGCCGGATGCGGTCGTGGTCCAGGCCGGTACCGATGCGCTGCTGCCGGACCCGCTCGGCAAGTTCGGCATCTCCACCCAGTGCTTCCTCGCCTGCATCGACGACGTGATCGAGACCAGCCCGCGCCACGCCGACGGCACGCCGAAGCTCCTGGTCCTGGGTGGCGGTGGCTACCACCCGCTGGCGCTGGCGCGCTGCTGGACCGGGGTCTGGGCCCTGCTGACCGGTCGCGAGCTCCCCGCCGCAATCCCGGAGCCCGGCCAGGCCCTGCTGCGCGAGGTCGACTGGGACATGGACGAGGAGGAGGACTGGTACGAGAACCTGTTCGTCTCCCGCCTCGACGCCGACCGCTCGGGCCCGGTCCGTTCTGAACTCAACGCCCGCCTGGAGCACCTTTTAGCCACGCATCCTTTGTTCGCCCAAGGCTGACTGCGGCGGAGTGAGGCGGGGTGGGAGTAGCCCGGCCCGCCTGCGGGTTTTCGCAAATCCCGTCGGCTGACGTAGGATTTCACAGCTTGCAGGCTGGGGGGCACCCGGTCGGTACGACGTCTGATCGAGCGAGGAGACGCATGGAGTCCGAGCAGAAACTGATACCCGGATACGCCAACGCCAAGGCAACGCGCCGCTACGCGGAGCAGTTCGTGGCCGAGGGCAAGGCCGTCGAGGGGCATTACAGCGAGTTCTCGCGCGCGAAGATGCGCCTGTCGAGCCTCGGCATCGGCACCTTCGGCGGCGCGGCCACCGCCGAGGTGGACGCGCAGATCGCCGCGATCGTCGCGCGCGGGCTGGCCGAAGGTATCAACGTGGTGGATACCGGCGCGCACTACCGGTACGGGCGCTCGCTGGCGGCCGTCGGGGCGGGCGTGCGTACCGCGCTGGAGGCCGGGGTCCCGCGCGAGGCGATGTTCCTGATCTCCAAGGGCGGCTTCCTGACGCTGCGCGGCGGGCCGCCGGAGGACATGGAGGCATGGTTTCAGCGCGAGATCGAGTCCCAGGGCATGGGGACGAAGGACGATCTGGCCAAGGGCGCGCACCTGCTGACGCCGGAATACATCCACTACCAGATGGAGCTGTCGCGCTCGCTGATGGGGGTGGAGACGCTGGATGCCTTCATCATCGACCAGCCCGAGGTGCACATCCACGAGATCGGCAAGGAAGCGACCAACCGCAAGCTGGAGCCGGTGTTCGAGGTGCTGGAGCGGGCCGCGCGCGAGAAGAAGATCCGCGCCTACGGCATCTCCACCTTCGAGGGCTTCCGCGAGGAGACCGATGCCGCGGTGTTCCAGTCGCTGACCTCGATGCAGGGGCTGGCCGAGCGCGCCGCGCAGACCGTCACCGGCGACGACCATGCCCGGCATCACTTCAAGATCGCGATGCTGCCGTTCAACCAGGTGATGCTGGAGGGGTTTACCCGCTTCAACACCGCCACCGGGCAGGGCAACGTGGCGAGCCCGTTGCAGGCGGCACACCAGCTCGAGGTGTACATGATTGCCTCGCACTCCATGCTCAAGGGGCACCTGGCGCAGCAGTCGGTGGATGTGGTCGAGCAGCAGCTGGCCAGCCTGCCCAACCCGGCCCAGCGTGCCATGCAGTTCAACCGTTCCACGCCGGGGCTGGGCACCTCGCTGGTCGGCATGAGCACGCCGGCACACCTGGACGACATGCTGGCGGTGATGCGCGAGCCGATCATGGACAAAAAGGCCTACCTCGGCATGTTCCAGAAGGCCGAGGACTAAGCCGGGGCCGGGTCTTGCCCTCGTGGGAGCCGGCTTGCCGGCGAAGCCCCTGCCTGTATCCGGCTTTGGCAGGGGCTTCGCGTGCAAGCACGCTCTCACAGGGTCCCGGACCTTGGCTGCGATAGAGAATTCACGCACAAGGGTATGCCATGCAGGTTGATCTGAAGGCCCTCGAATTTCCCGCGATCCAGCGCCTGCTGGAACGCCTGACCGCCACCCCCTACGGTGCCGATGCCGCGCGCGGCCTGGAGCCGGCGCCGAACCTGGATGCCGCTCGGGCCCTGCAGAAGGCGGTAACCGTCGCGCGCCAGCGTCTGGATGCCGGCACCCTGCCGCGGCTGGGGCAGCTGCCGGACGTGCGTGCCGCGCTGCGCCAGGCGGCCAACCCCGGTGCCGCCCTGCCGGTGCAGGCGCTGCACAACCTGCAGACCATTATGCGCAGTGCCCGCGAACTGGCGGACCAGCTCGCCGATACGCCGGAGATCTACCCGGCGGACCTGAACAAGCTGTATCCGCCCCAGGCGCTGGAGCAACGCCTGTCGGCCTGCCTGAACCCCGGGGGTTCGCTGCGCGAGGATGCCAGCCCGCCGCTGGTCGAGGCCTTCGGTGAGCGCAATCGCCTGCGCGACGAGGTCGAGGCGGTGGTGAAGAAGCGTCTGGTCGCCTCCGACGTGGCGCAAAAGGGCGAGGATGCCCTGAAGGTGCAGTGGCATCAGGAGCGTGCGGTGATGGTGCTGCGCGGCGAGGCCGCGAATGCGGTCAAGGGCGTGCGCCGCGGCACCGCGATGGGCGGGCGCGACCAGATCATCGAGCCGATCGAGGCGGTGCCGCTGAACAACCAGCTGGATACCGTGAATGGCCAGATCAACACCGAACAGCAGCGCTTGCTGCGCGAGCTGACCGACCACGTGCGCGACCATGGCGAGGCGCTGGAGCTGATGCTGACCGCGCTGACCTGGATCGACCTGGCCGCCGCTGCCGCGCAGCTCTCCGCGCAGATGAACGCGCATGCCCCGGCGTTGGAGGATACGGCCGGGGTGGAGCTGGTCGAGGCCTACCACCCGCTACTGCTGTTGCAGTTTGCCGAGGGCAATGGCCCGCAGCCGGTGCCGCTGTCGATCCGGCTGGACGAGCGGCAGCCGCTGCTGCTGATTACCGGCCCCAATACCGGCGGCAAGACCGTCGCCTTGAAGACGCTCGGCCTGCTGGTCACCATGGCCTGGTGCGGTCTGCACATCCCCGCGGAGGGCGACTGCCGGATCGGCCGTTTCGATCAGGTGATGGTGGACGTGGGGGATCACCAGAGCCTGTTCCATCACCTGTCCACCTTTGCCGGGCATGTCGAGGTGCTCAAGCGCATCCTCGAACACGCCGGGGCAGACAGCCTGATCCTGCTGGACGAGCTCGGCACCGGCACCGACCCCGACGAAGGCGCGGCGCTGGCGATGGCGATGCTGGACGAGCTGCGTGCCCGCGGCACCCGCGGGATCGTGAACACCCACCTCGCGCCGCTGAAGGACTATGCCGCGCAGCACGAAGGCATCGTCAACGCCTCCATGCAGTTCGATGCCGAGACCCTGTCGCCGACCTATCGCCTGCTGATCGGCGAGCCGGGGGTCTCCTTCGGTTTGACCATCGCGGAGAAGAACGGCCTGCCGCCGGCGCTGGTCGCCCGCGCCCGTGAACACTTCGCCGAGCTGCCCACCGCGCAGGCCGGGGGCGAGCACAGCTGACCTGCGGTGTCGGCTCGGTCCGGCGCCGGGGCCGCCCAAAAAGATCGCCACGTCGCTGCGCTCCTCGCGATGACGGTGCTCGCAACCCTGTCATGAAGAGGCCCCGCCGGGGCCGTGGCCATCTCTGGGCGAACCCCGACACGGGTTGCGGCAGGCGCCGGGGCTGGCGGTCGGGTCTGCCGCGCCGCTGTAGGAATCGCACTGATTTCGCGCGTCATGGCGTGAAATGGGGGCGATTTCATATTACGATGGTGGGCTATTTTGATTCTTGGTGCGTGATCGCCCGACGATCGTGCATCAGCCCCCGGTAAGGAAGTCGACCATCATGTCCGAGACCGCAAGTTCCTCCACCGCCATCACCGGCGCCGAAATCTTCTGCCGCAGCCTGCAGGCCGAGGGTGTCGAGGTCGTATTCGGGTATCCCGGTGGTGCAGTACTGCACATCTATGATGCGCTGTACCGGCAGGACAAGGTCTCGCACGTACTGGTGCGCCACGAGCAGGGTGCGGTACATGCGGCCGAGGGCTATGCCAAGTCCTGCGACAAGCCCGGCGTGGCGCTGGTGACCTCGGGCCCCGGCGCGACCAACGCGATCACCGGGATCGCCGACGCCTACATGGATTCCGTGCCGCTGGTGGTATTCACCGGCCAGGTGCCGACCAGCCTGATCGGCAATGATGCCTTCCAGGAGGTCGACACCGTGGGGATCACGCGTCCCTGCGTGAAGCACAACTTCCTGGTCAAGGACGTGAAGGAACTGGCGACCACCATCAAGAAGGCCTTCTACGTGGCGACCACCGGTCGCCCCGGCCCGGTGGTGGTGGACATCCCGAAGGACGTGACCGCGGACAGCTGCGAATTCGAGTACCCGGAGAGCATCCGCATGCGCTCCTACAACCCGACTTCGAAGGGGCACACCGGCCAGATCCGCAAGGCGGTGGAGCTGATCCTGTCGGCGAAGCAGCCGATGATCTACACCGGTGGCGGCGTGATCCTCGGCAAGGGTTCCGAGGCGCTGACGGAGTTCACCCGCAAGCTGGGCTATCCGATCACCAATACCCTGATGGGGCTGGGCGGCTACCCGGCGTCGGACAAGCAGTTCCTCGGCATGCTCGGCATGCACGGGACCTACGAGGCCAACATGGCCATGCACCACGCGGACGTGCTGATCGCCATTGGCGCGCGCTTCGACGACCGCGTGACCGGCAACATCGAGAAGTTCTGCCCGCACGCGAAGATCGTGCATGTGGATGTCGATCCGTCCTCGATCTCCAAGAACGTGAAGGTGGACGTGCCGATCGTCGGTGAAGTGGAGCCGGTGCTGCGCGAGCTGATCAAGGGGCTGAACGAGAACGGCGGCAAGCCGGATGCCGAGGCCCTCGCCACCTGGTGGAAGCAGATCGAGGAATGGCAGGCGCAGGACTGCCTGAAGTACGACCAGAGTTCGGAGCTGATCAAGCCGCAGTACGTGGTGCAGAAGTTCTGGGAGCTGACCCAGGGCGAGGCCTTCGTGACCTCGGATGTCGGCCAGCACCAGATGTGGGCCGCGCAGTTCTACCGCTTCGACAAGCCGAACCGCTGGATCAACTCCGGCGGCCTGGGCACGATGGGCGTGGGTCTGCCGTTCGCGATGGGCGTGCAGTTCGCGCACCCGGACGCGACGGTGGGCTGCATCACCGGCGAGGCCAGCATCCAGATGTGCATCCAGGAACTGTCCACCTGCTTCCAGTACCAGCTGCCGCTGAAGATCCTGAACCTGAACAACCGCTACCTGGGCATGGTCCGGCAGTGGCAGGAGTTCTTCTATCAGGGGCGCTACGCGATGTCCTACATGGATGCGCTGCCGGACTTCGTGAAGCTGGCCGAGGCCTATGGTCATGTCGGCATCCAGGTCACCCAGCCCGGAGACGTCGAGGGTGCGATCAAGGAGGCCCTGGCGCAGAAGGAGCGCCTGGTGTTCCTGGACTTCATCACCGACCAGTCCGAGAACGTGTATCCAATGATCCCGGCCGGTGCTGGCCAGAACGAGATGATCCTGGTCTGAGCCGGGTACAGGGAATAGCCGTATGCGTCATATCATCAGTGTCCTGCTGGAAAACGAAGCCGGTGCCCTCTCGCGGGTGGCCGGGCTGTTCTCCGCGCGTGGCTACAACATCGAATCGCTGACCGTCGCGCCGACCGACGACCCGTCGCTGTCGCGCATGACCATCGTCACCAGTGGTTCCGACGAGATCGTCGAGCAGATCACCAAGCAGCTGAACAAGCTGATCGACGTAATCAAGCTGCTGGACATGACCGCCTATCCGCACATCGAGCGCGAGATGGCGCTGGTCAAGGTCCGCGTGCCGGAGGCCGCCGACCGCGAGGAGGCGAAACGCCTGGCGGATATCTTCCGCGGCCGCATCATCGACGTGACCCACGACACCTATGTCGTCGAGATCACCGGCGAGGGCTCCAAGCTGGATGCCTTCCTCGAGGCACTGCAGCCGTTCCCGGTGCTGGAGGTCGTGCGCTCCGGCGTCATGGGCATCGCGCGGGGCGACGTCAGCCTGCAAATCTGAATCCCCGGGTCCGGCGCTGCCTGCGGCGCCGGACCCGTTTGTTTGCCCGATATCAAGGAAATTGTGATGAATCTCTACTACGACAAAGACGCCGATCTCTCCATCATCCAGGGTATGAAGGTCGCCATCATTGGCTACGGTTCTCAGGGCCACGCCCATGCGAACAACCTGAAGGACTCCGGCGTGGACGTGACCGTGGGCCTGCGCGACGGCTCCGCCTCGCGTGCCAAGGCCGAAGAAGCCGGCCTGAAGGTCGCCGATGTCGACGCCGCGACCGCCGGCGCCGACCTGATCATGGTGCTGGCCCCGGACGAGTACCAAGCGGCCCTGTACCGCGACGTGCTGGAGCCGAACCTGAAGCAGGGCGCGACCCTGGCCTTCGCCCACGGCTTCGCGATCCATTACAACCAGATCGTCCCGCGCAAGGACCTGGACGTGATCATGATCGCGCCCAAGGCCCCGGGCCACACCGTGCGCTCCGAGTTCGTGCGTGGCGGCGGCATCCCCGACCTGATCGCGATCCAGCAGGACGCCTCCGGCAAGGCCCGTGACATCGCCATGTCCTATGCCTCCGCGATCGGCGGCGGCCGCACCGGCATCATCGAGACCACCTTCAAGGACGAGACCGAGACCGACCTGTTCGGCGAGCAGGCCGTGCTCTGCGGCGGCGCGGTGGAACTGGTCAAGGCCGGCTTCGAGACCCTGACCGAGGCCGGATACGCCCCGGAGATGGCCTATTTCGAGTGCCTGCACGAGCTGAAGCTGATCGTCGACCTGATGTACGAGGGCGGCATCGCCAACATGAACTACTCGATCTCCAACAATGCCGAGTACGGCGAGTACGTGACCGGCCCGCAGGTGATCAACGAGGAGTCGCGCTGGGCGATGCGCGAGGCGCTGAAGAACATCCAGAACGGCGAGTATGCCAAGCAGTTCATCCTGGAAGGCGCGATGAACTACCCGTCCATGACCGCCAACCGCCGCCTGAACGCGGCCCACGAGATCGAGCAGGTGGGCGAACGCCTGCGTGCGATGATGCCGTGGATCAAGGCGAACCAGCTGGTCGACAAGTCCCGCAACTGATCCGCCGGGGGCGGCCCGGGGTGCAGCCCCTGGCCGCGTGCCCGGGTTGCCCTCGCGAAATCCCCCCGAGACCCTCCCATGCTGTTCCCACTTGCCCCCGAAGGCCGTCTGTTCGTGATCATCTCCGCCTGGATGGCGGTGATCTCGCTGCTGGTCGGCGAGGCCGAGCTGGGACTGTTCATGGTGATCCTCACCGTGTTTCTGATGGCCGTATTCCGTGACCTGCGGCGCAAGGCCCCGGCGCCGGCGCTGGGCGTGATTGCCCCGGCCGATGGCACCATCGAATCGGTCGCCGAGGCGCGCGACCCGTTCACGAAGAAGCCGGCGGTCTGTATCCGCCTGCGCCAGCGGCGACTGGGCGAGTACAACGTGCACGCCCCGCAGGAGGCCGAGATCCGCGAACGGGTCTGGCCGGGCAAGGAGACGGATACAGCCCCGGATGCGCAGCTCGAAGGCCGCCTGGCCTATGCCCTGGAGACGGACGAGGGTACGCGCATGACGCTCGCGCTCAGCGTGGGGCACTGGCCGCGCATGATTCGCATGCAGAACAATGTGCCCGGGAACCGCCTGGGGCGTGGCAAGCGCATGGGTTTCGCCGGCTTCGGTGGTATCTTCGAGATCTGGCTGCCGGCGGGTTCACAGGTGATGGTCGAGCCTGGACAGCGGGTTCTGGCCGGTTCTGCCCTGTTGGGTGGGCTGCCAGAGGCGCAGACCAACGGGGATCGCGAGGGTGCGGCGGAGGTGCTGGAGTGAGTACAGGGGATTCTGACCCGTCCGCGGGGGACGCTGGCCGCATTGCGGGCGAAGGCACGGAGCCAGGGATGGCGGACGGCGAGGCAGGGCCGCATCGCCGGCGCCGGCGTGGCGTCTATCTGCTGCCCAACCTGTTCACCACCGGGGTGCTGTTCTCGGGCTTCTTCGCCATTGTCTCTGCGATTGACGGCGAGTACATCACCGCCGCCATCGCCGTGTTCGTGGCCATGGTGCTGGATACCCTGGACGGGCGTGTAGCCCGTATGACCGATACCCAGAGCGAGTTCGGCGCGCAGTACGATTCGCTGTCGGACCTGGTCTCCTTCGGGGTGGCGCCGGCACTGATTGTCTACCTGTGGCAGCTGCAGGACCTGGGCAACTTTGGCTGGGTGGCCGCGTTCTTCTTTGCCACCGCGGCCGCGCTGCGGCTGGCCCGGTTCAACAGCCGTCTAGCGGTCAGCGACAAGCGCTTCTTCCAGGGCCTGCCCAGCCCGGCCAGTGCGGCCTTGCTGGTGGGCATGGTCTGGGTGCTGGAGGACTGGGGGATCCCGGCCGAGCTGGCCGACCCCTATGTGGTCGGAATCCTGATTGTCACCGTGCTGGCGGGCGCCGCCATGGTCAGCAATCTGACCTACTTCAGCTTTAAGGATATGGACTTCAAGCACCGGGTGCCCTTTCTCGCGATCGTCGGCGTGGTGGTGGCCCTGATGCTGCTGGCCCTCGATCCGCCCAAGGTGCTGCTGGCGGGGTTCGTGATCTACGCACTCTCAGGCCCGCTGCTGACGCTGGAGCGCTGGCGCCGCCATCGTCGCCGCGCGCCCGCGGAGGAATAGCCGCGTGTCGCTCTCGGTGCGTCAGCGCCGGATCCTGGCGGATATGGGGATCCCGGTATGGCGTGCGCGTGGCCCGGCGCCGGGCCACGCGGGCGTCGCTGCCGTTGCGGCCAATGCGCCTGCGGTCGTCGAGGACAGCGCGCCGACGCCAACGGTCTCCGAGGCGGTTACGCCTGGGACAGTCGAGGCGCCCCCGCAGGTGGCCGGGGTGCCGGTGCAGGCGCTGGACTGGGAGGGCCTGGAGGCCCGCGTGCGTGCCTGCACGGCATGCGACGAACTCGCCCGCGAGCGCACCCGCACCGTGTTCGGGGTCGGGGACCGGGGTGCCCGCTGGTTGCTGGTCGGCGAGGCGCCGGGGGCCGAAGAGGATCGGCACGGGGAGCCCTTCGTCGGTCGTGCCGGTCAGCTGCTCGACAATATGCTGCAGGCGCTCGGGCTGGATCGCTCGCGCGACGTATTTATTGCCAATGTCCTCAAGTGTCGTCCCCCCGGCAATCGCGATCCGGAGCCCGAGGAGGTTCGTGCCTGCCGGGGGTTTCTGGATCGCCAGATCGAGCTGATTCAACCCGAGGTGATCGTGGCCCTGGGGCGTATCGCCGCCCGCGAGTTGCTGGATTCGGACGAACCACTGGGGCGCCTGCGTGGGCGCGAGCACCGCTATCGCGGGCGGCCGCTGATCGCCACCTTTCACCCGGCCTATCTGCTGCGCAAGCCGGGTGACAAGCCGCGCGCCTGGGAGGACCTGCTGCGCGCCCGCGCCTGCCTGTCTTCTCCCTGATGCTGGTAGGGGATCGGGAACTCCCGCCCGCGTGCGGGGCTCGGAAACCCCGGGGCAGCGAATGCCTAATCCCCAGCCGTCGGAGGAAGCCGTTTCATGAGTGCCGAACCTCGTGTCCAGCCCGAACTGCGTCGCATGTCCGTGGACGATGTCGACGGCGTGATGCGGATTGAGCGCGAGGCGTACGACTATCCGTGGACGGCGCGCATCTTCGAGGACTGCATCCGGGTGGGCTATGACTGCCGCGTACTCGAGATGGACGGCCGCCAGGTCGGCCACTGCGTACTGACGCTGGCGGCCGGCGAGGCACACCTGCTGAACCTGACGGTGGACCCGCGCTGGCAGGGCAACGGCCTGGGGCGCTTCATGGTACGGCGGCTGTTCGAATACGCCTGTAGCCAGGCGGTCGAGGCCCTGTTTCTCGAAGTGCGCCCGTCCAACGTGGCGGCGGTTCAGCTCTACCGCTCCGAGGGCTTCGAGCATATCGGCACGCGCCCGCGCTACTACCCGCTGCCCAGTGGGCGCGAGGATGCCTGGGTGCTGTCCCGGCGCTGCATGGCCCCGGCCGGCGCCTGACGGCGGCCGCCCGCCGCCAATGTGAACCCGTTCACACGGGGCGGGGCCAGAGCGGCCGCCACGACCGGGTTTTGTCGCCTCCGGTTCTCGTCCCGGGGCCCGCGCGTTGAGGGCTGGCACCCCGAGGGCTATGATCAAGTCGGTATTGGCCCCGAACCCGGATGAGGTAACCCATGTCCCGATCCCTGCGCGCATTGTGTGTTTCGCTCCCCCTGGCATTGCCGCTGATGTTCAGCGGGGCCGTCCAGGCCCAGTCTTCCATCGGTTACGACGAGGCCGAGCGCCAGCAGGAGCTGCTCGGGGTCTGGTACGAGATCCGTGAAGGCAACGCCCAGCGCGGCAACGTCGATGCCAAGTTCGACGTCGGCATGGCCAACTACTCCGGTCGTGGCACCGAGGTCGACCATGACCAGGCCCTGCACTGGTTTGCCCGCGCGGCAAACGCCGATCACGCCGCGGCCCATTACTACCTGGGGTATCTGTTCGCGACCGGAACCGGCACCAGCGCCGATCCGGAGCGCAGCCGCGAGCACTACACGCGCGCCGCCGAACTGGGCCACATCGATGCCCAGTACTGGCTGGGCAGCCATCTGGCCAGTGAAGGCCAGGATCCGGCCGCGGGGCTGGAATGGCTGGTCCGGGCGGCGGAGCAGGGGCTGCCGGCGGCGCAGTACTACGCCGGTCTGCTGTACGAGAATGGCCAGGGCACCCCGCGTGATCCCGCCGCCGCGGCCCACTGGTATGCCGCGGCCGCCGAGCAGGGGTATCGCCATGCCCAGATCGGGATGGGCCGCCTGCACCAGAACGGTCTCGGGGTGGAGCGCGATCTGGTCAAGGCCCACGTCTGGTACAGCCTGGCGGAAGACGCCGAGCGCATCGCCAGCCTCGAGGCACGGATGAACAACCGCGATCTGGTCATCGCCCGTGGCCAGTTCGAGGAGCGCACCGCCGAGATCCAGGCGGCCGCCGCCCGCCCGTAAGCCGCATGCGGCCCGCCGGGACCCGGCTGCGGGTTCCGGCGGGCGCGTGATGGCCCCGGAATCGTCGCGCTCCTGCGGCGCTGCGGGGTGATTCCGGGCATTTCTCTACCCCTGTCCGGGGCCGCGTTGCAGGGACCTGTCTTCCCGATCAATGCCGGCTGCCCCGGGGCAGCCAATCCTTTTTGGCGTTAAACTGGCGGGCTTATCCAAGCGGCCAGCATGCATGTCCTTTCTCGAGGAAACCCGTCGCCGCCGGACCTTCGCGATCATCTCGCATCCGGATGCCGGCAAGACCACCATGACCGAAAAGCTCCTACTGTACGGCGGCGCGATCCAGCTCGCCGGTACGGTCAAGGGGCGCAAGGCGTCGCGCCATGCCACCTCCGACTGGATGGAGATGGAAAAGCAGCGCGGCATCTCGGTGACCTCCTCGGTGATGCAGTACCCGTACAAGGGCCGCATCGTGAACCTGCTGGACACCCCGGGTCATGCGGACTTCTCCGAGGACACCTACCGCACCCTGACCGCGGTGGACTCCGCGTTGATGGTGATTGACGCGGCCAAGGGGGTAGAGGAACGGACCATCAAGCTGATGGAGGTCTGCCGGCTGCGCGACACGCCGATCATGACCTTCGTCAACAAGATGGACCGCGAGGGCCGCGACCCGATCGAACTGCTCGACGAGGTCGAGGAGGTGCTGAAGATCCAGTGTGCCCCGATCACCTGGCCGATCGGCTCCGGCAAGCGCTTCCGCGGCGTCTACCACATCCGCCGCGATGCGGTGCACCTGTACGACCCGGAAGAGGGCGGCAAGAAGTCCACCGGCGAGATCATCGACGGGCTGGACAATCCGCGTCTGGACGAGGTGCTCGGCGCGCAGGCCGCGGAGCTGCGGGACGAAATGGAACTGGTGCAGGGTGCCTCGCACGCCTTCGACCAGGAAGCCTACCTGCGCGGCGAGCAGACCCCGGTGTTCTTTGGCTCCGCGATCAACAACTTCGGCATCGAGGAGCTGCTGGACGACTTCGTCGAGTTTGCCCCGGGCCCGCTGCCGCGGCCGACCCATTCGCGCCGGGTCGATCCCACCGAGGAGAAGTTCACCGGCTTCGTGTTCAAGATCCAGGCGAACATGGACCCGAAGCACCGCGACCGCATCGCCTTTATGCGCATCTGCTCCGGCACCTTCGACAAGGGGGCCAAGCTGCGCCATGTGCGCATCGGGCGCGACGTGAAGATCCCGGATGCACTGACCTTCATGGCCTCGGACCGGGAGCATGTGGAGACCGCCTATCCGGGCGACATCATCGGCATCCACAACCACGGCACCATCCGCATCGGGGATACCTTTACCCAGGGCGAGGAACTGACCTTTACCGGCGTACCCAACTTCGCGCCGGAGCTGTTCCGGCGAGCGCAGTTGAAGGACCCGCTGAAGATGAAGCAGCTCGCCAAGGGCCTGCAGGAGCTGTGCGAGGAGGGCGCGACCCAGCTCTACCGCCCGCTGACCAACAACGACCTGATCCTGGGCGCGGTCGGCGTGCTGCAGTTCGACGTGGTCGCCGAGCGCCTGCGCACCGAGTACAAGGTCGAGGCGCAGTTCGAGAACGTGAACGTCCAGACCGCGCGCTGGGTCGAATGTGACGATCCGAAGAAACTCGAGGAGTTCAAGGAGAAGGCCGCGGCCAACCTGGCGATCGATCACGGCGGCGACCTGGTCTATATCGCGCCGACCCGGGTGAACCTGCAGATGGCGCAGGAAAAGTGGCCGGAAATCCGCTTCGAGGCCACCCGCGAGCACGGCCAGCCGTCCGAGTAGGGCACCACTGAGGGCGGTGTCCTGGAGCCGGGCTGGCTCCAGGACATTGCGGCCTGCCTCGCGATCACGCTGGACATGACTGACGCCGGAGGGATGCATGGCTCGAGTACTTCGATGGACGTTCGTAGTGGCGGTGATGCTGGCGCTGAGCACTGGCGGTTGCGCGGTCCACAAGACCGAGACCCGGGCCGACGGGCCGGAGCCGCGTCCGGGTACGGTTCAGCAGATGAACCCGTTCCTGCACTTCCTGGAAACCCGGCCGACCCCCGAGGAGTTCAATCGCGTCTATCCGGACGTGACCCTTGTGCTGCCGGGAGATGTCGCCACCCGCGAGTACCGCACCGATAACAGCCGCTTCTTCGCGGAACTGGATGCGGACGGCCGCATCCGCGATGGCGGCTTCCGCTGACCGATGATGGCCCTGCGCATCTCCAACAGCGTCGCCGTGCCCGAGGACGAGATCGAGCTGAGCGCGATCCGGGCCGCGGGGGCGGGCGGGCAGAACGTGAACAAGGTGGCCTCGGCCATCCATCTGCGTTTCGACATCCATGCCTCCAGTCTGCCCGAGGTCTACAAGGAACGGCTGTTGCGCCGTCGCGACCAGCGCATCAGCAAGGAAGGTGTCATCGTGATCAAGGCGCAGCAGTACCGCACCCAGGAGGCCAATCGCGAGGATGCGCTGGAACGCCTGGCGGAGCTGCTGCACGAGGCCGGCCGCCCGATCAAGACACGCAAGCCGACGCGCCCCACGCGCGCCTCCAAGCTGCGCCGTCTGGAAGGCAAGACCCACCGCGGCCGCAAGAAGGCCCTGCGCGGCCGCGTCGATCCTGACTGATTGCCTAGAGCTCTTTATTCACCACGAAGCACACGAAGGCACGAAGGAATTCAAGGGCGGTTTAACCACGGAGGGCACAGAGGACACGGAGAAAACAGGGAAGTTGGGGTGAGATGTGAGTACTGATCGCGTCCTGGCTTACTGCAGGTTAAGCGGGACCGCTTCGCATATTTGACGGATCGTGCACCTCAGACCCTTTTTGAATTTCTCTGTGTCCTCTGTGCCCTCCGTGGTTAATCCGCTCTTGACCTTGATCGATCCCTGCTTCGTTTCTTCGTGTGCTTCGTGGTGAATCAAGGGGTTCAGGCCCCGGCATTCGGGCTCGGGTCGGCAGGGGCGGGTTCGTGTTCCTGCTGGTGCTGCCACAGGCGGGCGTAGGCGCCGCCCGCTGCGAGGAGTTCGCGGTGGGTGCCGCGCTCGACCACGCGGCCCTGGTCGAGGACCACGATCTGCTCGGCATCCTTCACCGTGGACAGGCGATGTGCGATGACCAGTGTGGTGCGTCGGGCCGAGACCTCGTTCAGCGCCTGCAGAATCGCCTTCTCCGAGCCCGAGTCCAAGGACGAGGTGGCCTCGTCGAAGACCAGGATCGGCGGGTCCTTCAGCAGCATGCGCGCGATGGCAATGCGTTGCTTCTCGCCGCCGGAGACCTTGAGCCCGCGTTCGCCGACGACCGTATCCAGGCCGTCGGGCAGGCGCTCGATGAAACCGTCCAGGTGCGCCAGACGCACCGCGCGCCGGATGGCCTCCTCGGAGGCCTCCGGATCACCATAAGCGATGTTGTAGCGAATGCTCGCGTTGAACAGCACCGTATCCTGCGGGACCACGCCGATCGCACGGCGCAGGCTTTGCTGTGTTACCTCGCGGATATCCTTGCCGTCGATAGTGATGCGCCCGTCCGTCACGTCAAAGAACCGGAACAGCAGGCGTGCGAGCGTGGACTTGCCGGCCCCGCTGGGCCCGACGACCGCCAGCTTGTGCCCGGCCGGGATTTCGAGCGACACGTCCTCGAGGATCGGGCGTTCCGGCTGGTAGTGGAAGGCGACCTGCTCGAAGCGCACATGCCCGTCCGCGACGTCGAGATCCGGCGCCCCGGGCCGGTCCTCGACCTGTACCGGTTTTTCCAGCAGGCCGAACAGGCGCTCGATGTTCGCCAGCGACTGGCGGATCTCGCGGTAGACGAAGCCGAGGAAGTTCAGCGGCATGAACAGCTGGATCATGTAGGCATTGACCATTACCAGATCGCCCAGTGACATCTGCCCCGAGGCCACCCGGCTGGCGGCCAGCAGCATCATCACGGTGATCGCGGCGGCGATGATCAGGGCCTGGCCGGAGTTCAGCAGTACCAGCGACAGTACGTTCTTGGTGCGCGCCTGTTCCCAGGTGGCCAGGCCCTCGTCGTAGCGCCGGGCCTCGAAGCCCTCGTTGCCGAAATACTTCACCGTCTCGTAGTTCAGCAGCGAGTCGATCGCGCGGGTGTTGGACTCGTTGTCGCGCTGGTTGGCCTCACGCACGAAGCGGGTACGCCACTCGGTAATCCATACCGACCAGGCGATGTAGGCGGCCACCGCGAGGATCACGGTGACGGTGAAGACCGGACCGACCGCCACCAGCAGGATCACCGCGACCAGCGCGATCTCGATGATGGTCGGCAGGATGTTGAACACCATGAAACGCAGCAGGAAGCTGATGCCGCTGGTGCCGCGCTCGATGTCGCGTGCCAGGCCGCCGGTCTCGCGTGCCAGGTGGAAGCTCAGCTCGAGCCGGTGGAGGTGCTCGAATACCCGCAGGGCCGCGCGCCGCATGGCCCGCTCGGCCACGCGTACGAAGACCGCGTCGCGCAGCTCGCCGAACAGGGTACTGCCGAAGCGCAGCAGGCCGTAGGCGATCACCAGCGCCACCGGGACCGCGACCAGCGCCTCGGTGCCGCCGTCCTCGAAGTGGTCGACGATGTACTTCAGCGCCAGCGGGATCAGCACCGTTGCCAGCTTGGCCAGCCCCATCAGGCCCAGGGCCAGGAACAGCCGGCCCCGGAACTCGGCCAGGTACGGAAACAGGGAGCGGATGATGCGCCAGTTGATGGCGTCGGCAGGGGCGTCGTGCACGCTGGAGTGACCGCGCATGGTCGAGTCCGGGGCTTGGGGGTGCGCCTACTGTAACCCGCCCCGACCTTTCTGCGTGGCGTGGATCAGCGGTGGATGCGGTAGCCCTTGCCCTGATTCTGTTCGAGGTCGATCTGCAGACGCTGATCGCTCCAGCCGTCCTGCGAACAGCGGGCCTCGATCTGCACGCTGCGGGTCTCCTCGGGGATGCTGACGCCGCGCAGGCTGCGGGTGAACGGCTGCTCGTCCACATGCGGATGATGCAGGATGCGTTCGCCCAGAACGTTGCCATCGGCGTCGAGTACGCGCCAGGCATCGGCGTAGTGATCCCAGCCGGTATCGGGGTGCTTCACCGTGACGGAGACGTGCCACTGGTTCGGGCCGCTGGCATCCAGCTGGGCCTCGAGGATGTTGACCGGATCGGCCTGGACGGGCAGGGCCAGAAGGCCCAAAAGGGTGGCGAGGCTTAGTCGTTTCTTGAACATGGCAATGCTCCTTTTGCCAATTGGGGCATATGTTCCTGTCGTTCGCGGATGGGGGCGCCCCGGGGCCGGCTTGATTTCACGCGCCCTGTACCCGGTTGCGCCCGGCGTGCTTGGCCGCGTACAGGGCGCGGTCGGCCCGGTCCACCAGGGACTCCGCACTCTCGCCGGGTTCCAGCTGGGCAACGCCGAAGCTGGCGGTTAGTGGCTGCCCGATCTGGAAGTCGTGGGCCTCGATGCTGCGGCGCAGGTCCTCGGCCAGCTGGCCTGTGGCGGCGATGCCGTCCTGCGGGCAAAGGATGAGAAACTCCTCGCCACCCCAGCGCGCGGCTCGATCCGTCGCGCGGATACGGGCCGTGATCAGGCGCCCGACTGCCGTGAGCACCGAATCGCCATGACCGTGCCCCAGGGTGTCGTTGATGGGCTTGAAGTGATCAAGATCCAGCAGGATCACGCTGAGCGGGGTCGCGTGGCGTTCGGCTCGGAGGATCTCGTCGGCCAGTGCTTCATTGGCCTTCATGCGGTTGTTTAATCCGGTCAGTGGGTCGGTAGTGGCGAGATGTTCCAGGCGTTGCTGAGCGGCCTCCAGGGAGTGCGTGCGTTCCCGTACCAGGCGTTCAAGCACCTCCGCCCGCGCCTCCAGTTCCTTGACCGGGTAGGCTTCGTCTTCCCCGTGGATGCTCGTGGGGAAGGAGCCGTGCAGGTGCTCCAGGCGCCAGCCGCCGGCCGTCCCGTGCAGCACAAGACTGGCACGCAGGCCGTTCAGTCGGACCCGCTGCCCGCGAGTGTCCAGGATCATATCGAAGATCAGCATGACGAGCGCCACGCGATCCGTGAGCAGACGGATCTCTTCGCGACGGATGGCGTAATCGAAGGGTTCCGGTACCTGTTCGATATCCCGCCCGACGATGCGCTCGACCTCTTCCGGGGTAAAGGCGACCTCGTCGGCGCCGGTGCCGAAGCCGCTGACCGCGCTGGCGTGAAAACGCAACATGGCCGCGAGGTCTCGCTGGCGCAGCCAGACGTCCAGGTAGGCGTGGACGGTGCTGCGGACCGCTTCGGTGCTGGGGTGTGTCATACGCCGGATGCGCTCAGCCGATGCCTGTGGCGCGCTGCTCCGGGCGGATCCAGGCGAGGATGTGGGTGGTTCCCTTGCCGGTGACGCCGGCCGCTGGTGGCGAAGTCGTCCAGCAGCAGACAGGGGACGAGCGGCGTGGCTGTCGGCATCGGTGGTCCTGGGCGGTGGGATCCGGCAAGGAGTTTATCGCGGCGGATGATGACGGGCGAATGTGTGCGGGGCGGCATCCCGAGCGGGGCGCTTGTGGCGGTGATGGCTTGCAGCGGTGGCGGGCATTCGGCAGTCTTCGTCGCCTGTCTTTTCGTTTGGAGTGAGTCCATTGGAACCCTCGGGTCTTGCGGCTGGAGAGGCGCAGGGAAGCGCTCCGGCGGCGGCGCCACTGGAGATCCTGCGCGAGACCTTCGGCTACACGGAATTTCGCGGCCAGCAGCAGGCCATCGTCGAGCATGTGACCGCGGGTGGCGACGCCGTGGTGCTGATGCCCACCGGCGGCGGCAAGTCGCTGTGCTACCAGATCCCCGCGCTGGCGCGGCGCGGGTGCGGCATCGTGATCTCGCCGCTGATCGCGCTGATGCAGGATCAGGTGGCGGCCCTGCGCCAGAACGGCGTGGCCGCCGCCAGTCTGGATTCCGGCCAGAAGGCGGACGAGGCCCGCTCCGTGCTGGCCGCGCTGCATGCGGGCGAACTGGATCTGCTGTACATGTCGCCGGAGCGCCTGTTCGCCGCGGGCATGCTGGAGCGTCTGGAGGGCATCGAGCTGGCGCTGTTCGCCATCGACGAGGCCCACTGTGTCTCGCAATGGGGGCATGACTTCCGCCCGGAATACAGCCAGCTGGCGGTGCTGGCCGAGCGTTTCCCGCAGGTGCCGCGCCTCGCCCTGACCGCAACCGCGGACGGGCCCACCCGCCAGGAGATCCGCGAGCGGCTGCGCCTGGAGCAGGCCCGTGCCTTTGTCAGTTCGTTCGATCGCCCCAACATCCGCTACCGCATCGCCCAGGCCGACGGGGGGCGCGGAGGTTCCGCACGCGACCGGCTGCTGCGGTTTATCCGCGAGGAACACGCGGGCGAGGCCGGCATCGTCTATTGCCTGTCGCGCAAGAAGGTCGAGGCGGTGGCCGAGTGGCTGGCGGAGCAGGGCATTACCGCGCTGCCCTATCACGCGGGGCTGCCGGCGGCGACCCGCTCGGAGAACCAGACCCGGTTCCTGCGCGAGGAGGGCGTGGTGATGGTGGCGACCATCGCCTTCGGCATGGGGATCGACAAGCCGAACGTGCGCTTCGTGGCTCACCTGAACCTGCCCAAGAGCCTGGAGGGCTACTATCAGGAGACCGGCCGCGCCGGGCGCGACGGCCTGCCTGCGAATGCCTGGATGGTCTACGGCCTGCAGGATGTGGTCACTTTGCGCCAGATGCTGGAGGGCTCGCAGGCCGGCGCCGAGCGCCAGCGCATCGAGCAGCAAAAGCTGGAGGCGATGCTCGGGTTCTGCGAGATCACCAGTTGCCGGCGCCAGGCCCTGCTCGCCTATTTCGACGAGCGCATGCCCGAGCCCTGTGGGACCTGCGACAACTGCATGGAGCCACCGGCCACCTGGGATGCCAGTGTCCCGGTGCAGAAACTCCTGTCCTGCATCTACCGCACCGGCGAGCGCTTCGGCGCGGGGCATGTGATCGACGTGCTGCGCGGCTCCGCGAGCGAACGCCTGAGCCGCCTGGGTCACGACCGCCTGAGCACCTTCGGCATCGGCAAGGAACTGGACAAGGCCCAGTGGCGCGGCGTGGTGCGTCAGCTGCTCGCCCGCGGCCTGTTGCGCCTGGACGAGGAAGGCTACGGCGGGTTGAAGCTGGACCCGGCCTGTCGTCCGGTGCTGCGCGGCGAGGAGTCGATCCACCTGCGCGAGGAGGTGGCGCGCCCGGAACGCGAGGCGCGCGCGGCGCGGCCGGCCCGCCGCGACACTGCGCGCAGTGTCGCGGCGATGGACAGCGAGGACCGCGCGCTGTGGGAGGTGCTGCGTTCACTGCGCACGGAACTGGCGCGGGACCAGGGGGTGCCGCCCTATGTGATTTTCAGCGACGCGACGCTGCTGGAGATGGTCGCTTCCGCCCCGCGCACCCGCGACGAGATGGCCGGGATCTCGGGTGTGGGGCAGCACAAGCTGGAGCGTTACGGAGACGCCTTTATCCGGGCCATAGCCGGGCATTTCGGGCTATAGTGATCGCAAAAATCAGAACGAACGATAACGTCGGGGAGACCGCGTGACCGAAAAAAGCTTCCTTGAGGATTTCTACCGTATTCGCGACGGTCAGCGGGTGGTGACCCCGGAGCAGGGCAGTGACTTTGCCAAGACGCTTGCCGGCGATTTCAACCCGATCCACGATGCCGACAACCGCCGTTTCTGCGTGCCGGGGGATCTCCTGTTCGCCCTGGTGCTGGAGACCTACGGCGCCAGCGCGAACATGCACTTTCGCTTCACCGGCATGGTGGGCGGGAATGTGCCCCTGGTGTTCCCGGAGGCCCCGGGCGCGGCATTCGCGATCACCGATGATCACGGCAAGAGCGTGATCGAGGTCGAGCGCTCCGGCGCGGTGATCGACGAGCCCAGCGCGATCGAATCCCTGATCCGCAGTTATGTGAGCTTCTCCGGGCAGAACTTCCCGCACGTGCTGGTGCCGCTGATGGAGGAGCACGGTGTGATGGTGAATCCCAAGCGCCCGCTGGTGATGTACGAGCGCATGGGGTTCCGCCTGCCCGAGCCGCTGGCCGCCAGCGCCGGGGTGCCGGAGCCGCGCCTGAAGGACGCGGTGATGACGGTCAACGGCAAGCGCGGCGAGATCCGCCTGGACTACGAGCTGGTGATCGATCAGTCCGTGGTCGCCGATGGCAGCAAGCACCTGGTGCTGAGCGGTCTGCGCCCGTTCGATGCCGCCGACGTCGAGCAACTCGTCGCCGACTACGAAAGCTGGAAGGCCGCCTACTTCAATCAGCCCGCCGGGACCCGCGCCCACGCCTGAGCTTCTGTATTCACCACGAAGCGCACGAAGGCACGAAGAAATTCAAGGGCGGCTTGACCACAGAGGGCACAGAGATCACGGAGAAGGTCGCAAGGCTTTTTCAGATGCGTTGCGTGTCAGGGGAATAGGAGGCACAGGCACCACGAAGCGTGCGAAGGCAGAAGAATTTCGGTTCACCTGAACAACGCGAGCCACTATCAATATTCGTATCTAGCCCCGTCCCCCCTTTGTTTTCTCCGTGACCTCTGTGTCCTCCGTGGTGAACCTGCTCTTGACCTGGCCCTTCTTCGTGCCTTCGTGTGCTTCGTGGTGAAAGAAAGTCAGTAGAACTGGCCGAGTGCGGAGCGGACCCGGACCTCGGTCTCGGGCGTCAGGTGGTCGGCGAGCTTCAGCGGGTGGTCCGGCAGGAGCAGCACCACCGAGGAACCGAGGTTGAAGCGGCCCATCTCGGCCCCGCGCTCCAGGGTGATATCGCGGTCCGGATACTCGCTTACGCTGAGTTCGCGCCCCCGCGGCGGGGTCACCTCGCCGGCCCACACGGTTTCGATGGATCCTACGTTCTGTGCGCCGATCAGGGCCATGGCCATCGGGCCGACGGGTGTGTCGAAACAGGCCACGACGCGTTCGTTGCGCGCGTACAGCCGGGGTACGTGGCGCACGATGCGCGGGGCCACTGAGAACAGCCGCCCGGGCACGTGAATCATGTGCGTGAGCGTGCCGGTCAGCGGCATGTGCAGCCGGTGGTAGTGGCGCGGGGACAGGTACAAGGTCACGAAGTGACCGTGCCGGAAGGCCTCCGCCAGATCGTCCTCGCCACCCAGCAGCTCGCGTACCGTGTAGTGATGGCCCTTGGCCTGGAAGATCTGGCCGGCCTCGATACGGCCGGCCGCGCTGACGCGCGAGTCGGCAGGACTGACCACCGTGTTGGTATCCCCCTCCAGCGGCCGCGCATCCTCGCGCAGGGCGCGGGTGAACAGCGCGTTGAAGCTGGCATAGGCCGCGAGGTCCGGCTCGGCGGCCTCGTCCAGGTTCAGGCCGAAGCGGCGCACGAAGGCGCGCAGCAGGGGCTGCAGGCGCGGCGACTCGATGCGCGCCAGCCAGTGCACGCCGCGCGAAAGGGCATGCTGGGGCAGCAGGTATGACAGGCGCGCGAGCCAGGGGTCGATCTTGCTCATGTGGTGTCCGATGGGGTGGGTGGCGTACAGGCCGGTTTCGAGGCGGTATGATGACCGCCCTCGCACGTAACGGAAAGACCGGGCATGGATTCCACCACCGGATTGCGCAGCCTGCGCGACTTCATTCGCTTCGGCGCCAGTCAGTTTCGCGCGGCCGGCCTGAGCTTCGGGCATGGTACCGACAACGCCTTCGACGAGGCCGCCTGGCTGGTGCTGCACACCCTGCATCTGCCGCTGGACCTGCCCGAGTCCTGGTGGGATGCCCGCCTGAGCGAGGTCGAGCGCACGCGGGTAGTGGCGGTGCTGCGCGAGCGGGTCGCCACGCGCAAGCCCGCGGCCTACCTGACCCGCGAGGCCTGGTTCGCCGGGTTGCCGTTCTATGTCGACGAGCGCGTGCTGGTGCCGCGCTCGCCGCTGGCGGAGTTGATCGCGCAGGGCTTCGAGCCCTGGGTCGACCCCGAGACCGTGACCCGCGCGCTGGATCTGTGCACCGGGGGCGGGTGCATCGGGATCGCGATGGCTCTGGCGCTGCCGCAGGCGCGGGTGGACCTGGCGGATGTGTCGACGGATGCGCTGGCGGTGGCGGGGATCAACATCGAGCGCCACCGGGTGGGCGAACAGGTGCGCGCCCTGCAGTCCGACGTGTTCGACGGCCTGGAACCCGGGGATCGCTACGACCTGATGGTGTCCAACCCGCCCTACGTGGATGCCGAGGATATGGCGGGCCTGCCGGACGAATACCGTCACGAACCCGTGCTGGGGCTGGCCGCTGGCGGCGACGGGCTGGATACCGTGCGCCGCATCCTGGCCGGGGCCCGCGAACACCTGACGGAAGACGGCGTGCTGATCGTCGAGGTTGGCAACAGCCAGGCCGCGGTGGAGGCGGCCTTCCCGGAGCTGCCGCTGATCTGGCTGGAGTTCGAGGCCGGCGGGCACGGGGTGTTCCTGGTTCACGCCCGCGACCTGCCCGGTGCCTGAAGCGCCGGGGCGGCGTTCGAAAACCTGCCGCATGGCCCTGTAAACGCCACGGGTGGCGATGCATACTGCGGGGCTATGGAATCACGTCTTGTGGATATGCAAAGTCGGTCCGAGGAGGAGCGGGCCGAGGTCAGCCTGCGTCCGAAACGCCTCGCGGACTATACCGGTCAGCCGCGCGTGGTCGAGCAGCTGGGGCTGTTCATCGAGGCCGCGCGCGGGCGTGACGAGGCCCTGGACCACACCCTGGTCGCCGGCCCGCCCGGGCTTGGCAAGACCACACTGGCGCACATCGTCGCCAACGAGCTGGGCGTGGGTCTGCGCCAGACCTCCGGCCCGGTGCTGGAGCGCGCCGGCGACCTCGCCGCCATCCTGACCGCGCTGGAACCACGCGATGTCCTGTTCGTCGACGAGATCCACCGCTTGCCGACCGTGGTGGAAGAGGTCCTGTACCCGGCCCTGGAGGACGGCCAGCTGGACATCGTGATTGGCGAGGGCCCGGCGGCGCGCTCGATCAAGGTGGACCTGCCGCCGTTCACACTGGTGGGCGCGACCACGCGCGCGGGCCTGCTGTCGGCTCCGTTACGTGACCGGTTCGGTATCGTGCAACGTCTCGATCATTACACTGTCACCGATCTGGCGCATATTGTGGATCGTGCCGCGGGCCTGCTCGGGGTGGGGATCGAGCCCGAGGGTGCGACGGAGATCGCCCGCCGCGGACGCGGCACCCCGCGTCTGGCCAATCGCCTGCTGCGACGGGTGCGCGACTTTGCCCAGGTGCGGGCGAACGGTGTGGTCACCCACGAGGTCGCCGCCCAGGCCCTGGACCTGCTGGCGATCGACGCCTCCGGGCTGGATGCCCAGGACCGGCGGCTGCTCGAGGTGCTGGTGGAGAAATTCGACGGGGGGCCGGTGGGCGTGGAGAGCCTCGCCACGGCCATGAACGAGGATCGCGGCACGCTGGAGGATGTGGTCGAACCGTTTCTGATTCAGCAGGGCTACCTGCAGCGGACCCCGCGCGGGCGGCAGGCGACCCGGCGCACGCTGGCCATGTTCGGCCTGACGCGCGCGGAGGAAGGCGACCTGCTGACACCGACCGCCGGAGGGCCGCCGCCCTTATGACGACGCCATTCCAGTGGCCGGTACGGGTCTACTACGAGGACACCGATGCCGGCGGCGTGGTGTACCACGCCAATTACCTTCGGTTCATGGAGCGCGCGCGTACCGAATGGCTGCGCGCGGTGGGCTTCGAGCAGGACCAGCTGCGCGCGGAATATGGAATTGTGTTCGCCGTGCGGCGTCTGGCTGTGGAGATGCAGCGGCCCGCGCACTTTAATGATGCGCTGGTCGCCACCTGCCGGGTCGCGCGCATGCGTCGGGCCAGCATCGAGTTTGAACAGGAAGTACGACGGGATACGACGGTCCTGGTGACCGCCCAGGTCGGCATCGCCTGTGTGGACGTGGCGCGGCTGGTGCCGGCGGCGATACCCGACGCGGTCGTGCGCGCCCTGCGCGCGGTGGCAGGAACAACGGCATAACGGGAGATGGACAAGTGACAGTCGACTTTTCGATGTACCAGCTGATCATGGACGCCAGTCTGATCGTGCAGCTGGTCATGGTGATCCTGGTGATCGCATCGGTGCTCTCCTGGCTGGTGATCATCATCAAGGCACGGTCCCTGAACGCGGCCCACCGCGCCAGCGACGAATTCGAGGAGCGCTTCTGGTCCGGCGCGGACCTGTCGCACCTGTACGAGGGCGTGCGCCGCAAGTCCGAGATGTCGGGGATGGAGCATGTGTTCTCCTCCGGCTTCAAGGAGTTCCTGCGCGCGCGCCAGCACGCGATGGCGGCCGGCGAACCCGCCCACCGCGCGATGCGCGTCGCCATCGCCCGCGAGACCGACGAGATGGAGCGCTATCTGCAGTTTTTGGCCACGGTCGGTTCCACCAGCCCGTACATCGGTCTGTTCGGGACGGTGTGGGGCATTATGCATGCGTTTCTTGGTCTGTCCGGTGTGCAGCAGGCCACCCTGGCCATGGTGGCGCCGGGGATCGCCGAGGCCCTGATCGCGACCGCGCTGGGCCTGTTCGCGGCGATCCCGGCGGTGATCGCCTACAACCGCTTTGCCGGGGATGTCGACCGGATTGCCTCGCGGCTGGAGAACTTCAGCGACGAGTTCGTGGCCCTGCTGAACCGTCAGGGTGCGGGCAAGCCGGCCGAGGGCGCCGCCGGGGCACCGGCCTGAACCATGGCCGAGTCGCGTCGCAACAGCCGCCGCCTGCGGCGGCCCATGTCGCAGATCAACGTCGTGCCGTTCATCGACGTGATGCTGGTTCTGCTGATCATCTTCATGATCACGGCCCCGATGCTGCAGCAGGGCGTGGAGGTCGATCTGCCGGAGGCCGATGCCGAGGCCATGGACGAGGATCCTTCTGCAGCCGAGCCGCTGGTGGTCACCGTGGATGCCTCCGGGGCCATGAGCCTGAACCAGGGCCCCTATGTGAACGAGCCGCTGGCGCCGCAGGAGATGACCGAGATCGTGCGCGAATTCCTCGCCGAGAACCCGGGCACCCAGACCTTTGTGCGCGGGGACCGCAACGTGGACTATGGCCGCGTGATCGATGCCATGGTGGCCCTGCAGCGCGCGGGTGGCGGCCGGGTCGGGTTGATCACCGAGCCGCCGCGCGACAACTAGGGAAACACTGATTCATGTCCACACTCGCGTTGGTACCCCAGGTTTTCCGAGGCAAGGCGCGTCGCGCAGTGGGTAGTGGTTCTACCCGCCCGTTTTTGATGGGTTTGGGGCGCAACGCTGAATCGGGGAACCTGGGGCACCAACCCCGCAAGCCATTCAAAGCAGGGGCTCGGCCGCCCGTTGCTATCAAAAACGGGCGCGGGAACTGCGTTGCGCTTCCCTTGTGCAGAATGACTGCACGGCAGTCACCGCGCCTTGTTCGCACGCAAAAGCGACTCGAGCGCGAGCGTGGACATGAATCAGTGTTTCCCTCGGACTGAGTTGAACGCCGTGTTCGAGCTCCTGCGCCGTCACCCCGTCAGCCTGCTCCTGGTCCTGCTCCTGCATGGCGTGCTGTTTGCCGCGCTGCTGCTGAATGTGAGCCTGGTCTCGCCGAGTGCCACCCGCGCTGCGGTGGAGATCAGCACACAGGAGGAGATCGAGGTGATCGACGCGGTCGCGGTGGATGCCGAGACCTTCGATCGTGTCGCGCACGAGCGCGAGGTGGCCGAGCAGGAACAGATCGCCGAGGCGTTGCGGGCGGAGGAAGAACGCCGTCGGGCCGAGGAGCAGGCGCGGCGCGAGGAAGAGCGGCGTCAGGCCGAGGAACAGCGCCGGCGCGAGGAAGAGGAACGTGCCCGCCAGGAGGCCCTGGAGGCGGCCGAGCAGGCCCGCCGCGAGGCCGAGGAAGAACGCCGGCGCGCACAGGAGGAGGCTGCGGCCGAGCGCGAGCGCATCCGCCAGGAACGCGAGGCGGCGGAACAGGCGCGGCGCGACGCCGAGGAGGCGCGCGAACGCGAGGAGGCGGAGCGGCGCGAGCGCGAGGCCGCGGAGCGTCAGGCGCGGGAAGAGGCGGAACGGCGCGAGCGCGAGGAGGCCGAACGCCGCGCGCAGGAAGAGGCGGAGCGCCGCGCCGAGCAGGAGCGCGAGCTGGAAGAGCAGCGCCGGCGCGAGGCGATGGAGCGCGAGCGCGAACGCATGGCCGAGGCGCAGGCGCGGCGCGAGGCCGCCGAGCGTCAGGCCCAGCTTGATGAGGAAAGGTCGGAGTATGCTGCCCAACTGGAGCGTTTGCTGCGAGACCGTTGGCGCCGTGACACCGCTGATCGCACTCAGGAAGGTGGAGCAACTGTTTTTGTCCGCACGACAGAGGATGGTCGAGTGGTCAGCTATGAGGTGCGAAATTGTTCGGGTGACGAGCGTTTCTGTCGCTCTGTAGAGCAAACTATGGAACGCCTACCACGATTGCCGCGCCCACCTGATGCGGAAATTGCCCGTTCAGGTATCTTGATCAACTTCCGGCCGAATTGATGGTCGGAATATCCTTCTGTGCCACGAGGTACACCATGCAACGAATGATTCACGCGATGCTGCTGGGACTGGCGCTGCTGTGGTCGGCGCAGGCCCACGCGGTGCTGGAAGTCACGGTGACCGAGGGTGTGACTGGGGCGATTCCGGTCGCGGTCGCGCCGTTTTCCTGGGAGGGTGAAGGCCGCCCGGACGAGGACGTCGGGCGCATCGTGGCCGCGAACCTGACCCGCAGCGGGCTGTTCGATGTCGAGCGCGAGGGCCTGCCCGCCGTGCCCTCCGGCCCGGCCGACTTCCTGGCCCAGCCGTGGGCCGATGCCGGCATGGAATACCTGGTCATCGGCTCCAAGCGCCCGGATGGTGACAACGTGGTCCTCGAGTTCCATGTGTTCGACATCCTGGCGGAGGAACGCCTGGGTGGCTGGCGCATCCCGGTGCCGGCGGACATGCTGCGCCGCGGTGCGCACCGGGTGTCGGATATCGTCTACGAGCAGATCACCGGGGACCGCGGCGCCTTCAGTGCGCGGATCGCGTTCGTCAGCGTCGAGCGCCAGAACGACTCGCGCACCTTCCGCCTGGAGGTGGCCGATTCCGATGGTGCCAACCCGCGCACCCTGTTCCGTTCCCGGGACCCGATCATGTCGCCGGACTGGTCGCCGGACGGGCGCGAACTGGTGTACGTATCCTTCGAGAACCGTCGCTCCGAGGTCTTTCGTCAGAACGTGGAGACCGGAGAGCGCTCGCGGGTGGCGAGCTTCACCGGCATCAATAGTGCCCCGGCCTGGTCACCGGATGGTCGTCAGCTGGCGCTGAGCCTGTCCCGCGATGGTTCGCCGAACATCTACGTGATGGACCTGGCCTCCGGCGACCTGCGCCAGCTGACCCGTTCCAGCGCGATCGAGACCGAACCGGTGTGGTCGCCCGACGGCGAGACCCTCTATTTCACCTCCGACCGCGCCGGTGGGCCGCAGATCTATGCCCAGCCGGTCAGTGGCGGCAATGCCCGTCGACTCACCTTTGAAAGCGGCTATGCGGCGGCGGCCACCGTGTCGCCTGATGGCCGCTCCCTGGTGTACGTACATGGCGGTGGTGGCGGATTTCGCCTTGCGCGTCTCGATCTTGATGACCGGCGTGTGACGCATCTCACGGACGGGCGCGACGCGGAGTCGCCAAGCTTTGCCCCCAATGGCAGCATGATTCTCTATGCGATGACTGACGGGGGGCGTGGTGTGCTCGGCTCGGTGAGCCGTGACGGCCAGGTGCATCAGCGCCTCGCTGCCCGTGAGGGCGAGGTGCGCGAGCCCGCCTGGTCACCCCTGAACTGATGCACATGAACTGATGCACTTGAATGGATCGGGCCACAGCGAACGCGATCCACCTGATCTTCCCAACCTGTCTGCTTCCGAGGAAACGAAAGCCATGAATACCGTGTTTCGTCTGACCCTTGCCGCCATCGTGGTCGCGGCGCTGTCGGCCTGTGCCACCCCGACCCGCGATGCCGACGACGCCGAGCGCGCGGCCGAACGCGAGGCCGCCGCGCAGGAGCGCGCCGAGCGCGAGGCGGCCGAGGCGCGTGCACTGGGTCGTGATCGCGAGTTCGATGCCGCGGCCCTGGACGATCCCGACAGCCCGCTGGCCGAGCGTCTGGTGTATTTCGACTTTGACCGCGATGAGGTGAAGTCCGAATACATGCCGATGCTCGAGTCCCATGCGGCCTACCTGGCGCAGAATCCAGGTGCGCGCATGCGTCTGGAAGGCCACACCGACGAGCGCGGCACGCGTGAATACAACCTGGCGCTGGGCGAGCGGCGGGCGCAGTCGGTACGGCGTGTACTGAACCTTAACGGGGCTTCGGATGACCAACTCGAGGTCATCAGTTATGGTGAAGAAATGCCGGTCGCCTTCCAGCAGAACGAGGAGGCCTGGTCCAAGAATCGCCGGGTCGAGCTGGTCTACGAATCCCGGCGCTAAGCGACGGGAAACGCCATGTCATTGATGTGCAAAACGTCTTGCGGAAATGCCCCCTCGGGGGCATTTCTGTTTCGGTCCTCCGGGCGGCCGCTGGTGCTGAGCGCCGGCCTGCTGGTACTGCTTGCGGCGTTCCCCCTGGTGCCGGGGCCTGCCGGTGCCCAGGATGACACGATCTTTGCCACCCAGTCGCAGATCCGCCAGGTGGAACAGCGCCTGGACCGCATCGAGCGGGTGCTGGATTCCAGCGCGATGAACGAACTGCTGCAAGCCTCGGAGACCCTGAGCCGCGATCTGCGCGAACTGCGCGGCGAGGTGGAGACACTGCGCCACGAGGTGGATCGGCTCTCGACCCGCCAGCGTGACCAGTTCCGTCACCTCGACGAACGCGTCGCCGCGGTCGAGGGCGGTGCGGTGGTGCCGGAGGCCGCTGCGCCCGAGGCAGTGGTTCAGCTGGACCTGCCGGAGGCCGACGAGCAGGCGGCCTATCAGGATGCCTTCGATGACCTGATGTCCGGGGACTATGCGAGCGCCGTGCGCAAGCTGGAGGGCTTTCTCGAGGCCTATCCGGACGGGAGCTTCGCGGCCAACGCCTGGTACTGGCTGGCCGAGGCGAAGTACGCCAGCGGCGACTTCGAGGCCGCGCTGGAGGACTTCCAGCGCCTGCGCGAGGATTTCCCGGACAGCGACAAGAGTGGCGACGCGCTGCTGAAGATCGGCTATTCGTACTACGAGCTGCAAGACTTCGACGCCGCGCGCCAGGCACTCGAGGCCGTGCGCGCCGACTACGGCGGCACCACCCTGGACCGGCTGGCGCGCGAGCGCCTGCGGCGCATCGACGAAGCCCAATGACCAGCACCCCGTTGCGTGACGCCCGCGGCTCGGGGGTCCTCGATCCGGCATCGGTGCGACTGCGGATCAGCGAGATGTTCGTCTCCCTGCAGGGCGAGGCGGCGCAGGTGGGCTGGCCCACGGCCTTCGTGCGCCTGACCGGTTGCCCGCTGCGCTGCCGCTGGTGCGACAGCGAATACGCCTTCGAGGGCGGCGAGGCGCTGATGCTGCCGACGATCCTCGACTGGGTCGGGCGCAGCGGCGTACGTCATGTCTGCGTGACCGGTGGGGAACCCCTGGCCCAGCCGGGCTGCCGGCCGCTGCTGGGGTCGCTGTGCGATGCCGGCTTCGCGGTGTCGCTGGAGACCAGCGGGGCGATGGACATCGTCGGTGTCGACCCCCGGGTAGCCATCGTGATGGACTGGAAGGCGCCGGGCTCGAAGGAGGTGGAACGCAACCTCCCCGGGAACATCCCGCGGCTGCAGGCCGGGGACCAGCTCAAGTTTGTGCTCGCCGACCGCGCCGACTTCGACTGGGCATGGGACGAGGTCGCCCGGCTGGACCTGGCCCCGGGGGTGGAGGTGCTGTTCTCTCCGGTGTTCGGCGAGCTCGAGCCGCGCATGCTCGCCGACTGGATCGTGGCTGAACGCCTGCCCGTGCGTTTCCAGGTGCAGCTGCACAAGCTGCTCTGGGGCGACCAGCCGGGGCGCTGAGATGAGTCGCGCTACGGATCGGGCGGTGGTGCTGCTGTCGGGCGGGCTCGACTCGGCGACCTGCCTGGCGCTGGCCCGCGCCGAGGGGCTGGAGTGTCATGCCCTGTCCATCGACTACGGGCAGCGCCACCGGACCGAACTGGAGGCCGCGCGGCGCGTGGCGGCCGCTCAGGGGGTGACCGATCACCGGGTGGTGACGGTGGACCTCACTGCGATCGGCGGCTCCGCGCTGACCGACCCGGCGATCGCAGTGCCGACTGCCCCGACTGAGGGCATCCCGGTCACCTACGTACCCGCCCGCAACACGGTGTTCCTCGCCCTGGCGCTGGGGCTCGCCGAGACCCTGGACGCGCGCCTGCTGTACGTGGGTGCCAACGCGGTGGACTACTCCGGCTATCCGGATTGCCGCCCGGCCTTCATCGAGGCCTTCCGTGACCTGGCGCAGGTCGCCACCCGCAGCGGGGTGGAGGGCGTGGCCTGGGAGGTGCGGGCGCCGCTGATGCACCTGTCCAAGGCCGAGATCATCCGCGCAGGGACTGATCTCGGGGTGGACTACAGCCAGACCGTCAGCTGCTACCAGGCGGATCACGAAGGCCGTGCCTGCGGCCAGTGCGACAGTTGCCGTATCCGCCGCGAGGGTTTTGCCACCGCCGGCGTGCCCGACCCGACCCGCTACATCGCGTCCTGAGCGGCCGCGGACCGCCCGGACACGGCCCCGGAATGAAAAGCGGGTCGAACTCGTCTAGCGTCCGATGTATGCTGCGCACCCCATGGGTGCAGGCGTGCCCTGAAATCTTTCATCGAGAGGAAACGTGATGGAATTCTCCAGTTTCTCAACAGCTGCATTGGCGTTCCTGGGCGGGACCTTCGTGCTTGCCTTCATCATGGGGGCCGTGGCGAACAAGACCAACTTCTGCACCATGGGTGCGGTGTCCGACTGGGTGAACATGGGTGATACCGGGCGCATGCGCTCCTGGCTGCTGGCGATCGCGGTGGCCATGCTGGGCGTGGCGCTGCTCGAGTTCTTCGGTGTGCTGAGTGCCGAGGGCTCCTTTCCTCCCTACCGTGGCGAGAACCTGAACTGGCTGGGTCATGTGCTGGGCGGCTTCCTGTTCGGCATCGGCATGACCTACGCCTCCGGCTGCGGTAACAAGACGCTGGTGCGCGTGGGCGGCGGCAATATCAAGTCGGTGATGGTGATGATCATCATCGGTGTGATTGCCTTCTGGCTGACCAGCCGCGAGACCGTGTTCGGCACCGGCCAGACCCTGTTCCAGTTGCTGTTTGGCTGGATGGACAGCGTGTCCGTCCGTCTCGAAGGTGGTCAGGACCTCGGCTCCATTGTGGCCGGCGACAGCGCCACCGGCGCGCGTCTGGTGCTGGGCCTGGTGATCGGCGTGCTGCTGCTGGCCCTGATCTTCAAGGCCGCGGACTTCCGCAAGAGCTTCGACAACATCCTCGGCGGTCTGGTGATCGGCCTGGTCGTGGTCGGCGCCTGGTGGCTGACCAGCAATGTCCAGATCGACGATGGCATGGGTGGCCTGTACAGCGCCCAGGAATACATCTCGGAATGGGACTTCGTGGCCGAGCCCGAGGATGGCGAGCGCCCGGCCCTGGCCGCACCGTGGTCGAACCAGTCGTTCACCTTCATCAACCCGATGGGGCAGAGCGTGGGCTACGTGTCCAGCGGCTTTGACCGCACCCTGCTGTTCTTCGGCGTGATGGCGCTGGCGGGCGTGATCCTCGGTTCCTTCTTCTGGGCCCTGGTCTCGCGCAGCTTCCGCATCGAGTGGTTCTCCTCGTTCCGTGACTTCGCGAACCACTTCGTTGGCGGGATCCTGATGGGCGTTGGCGGCATCCTGGCGCTGGGCTGCACCATCGGCCAGGCCGTGACCGGGATCTCGACGCTGGCGCTGGGTGGCTTCCTGACCTTCGCCTTCATCGTCTTCGGCTCGGCGCTGACCATGAAGATCCAGTACTACAAGATGGTCTACGAAGACGAGGCCACCTTCGGCAAGGCCCTGGTCACCTCGCTGGTGGACATGAAGCTGCTTCCGGGTGGCATGCGCAAGCTGGAAGCCATCTGACGGCCTGATGGCGGGGAGGCGCCTTGCGTTTTCCCCGCCGGGCCGTAAACTACGCGGCACTGGAGGCCCGGTGACCCCGGGCCTTCGGTTTTGCAGTTCGGCCAGGGCGACCCGCGGGGTCGTCGCCGGCCAAACCGAAAAGGGTCGTTAGCTCAGTTGGTAGAGCAGTTGGCTTTTAACCAATTGGTCGTAGGTTCGAATCCTACACGACCCACCATTTTCTCCGGCCCCGTGCCGGCACAAGGGCCCGTTCATGCGGGCCTTTTGTGTTTGTGGGCGGGGAACACGCTAGAATGATCGGCTGTTGCGCAGTAACGGCGCGTATGACGAGAGTTTTCTGCAAGATCGCGAAAGTGGCGGAACTGGTAGACGCGCTGGGTTTAGGTCCCAGTGGGGTAAAACCCGTGAGAGTTCGAGTCTCTCCTTTCGCACCACCGTTCGCCTTCCTACAAGCCATGAAGGTTACCACTGCGATCGGCAGGGATGACCGATATTCGAACTATGACGAGGCCCTCCATGCAAGTTTCTGTTGAAGCCACCGGCAACCTGGAACGCAAGATGACCATCCAGGTTCCCTCCGAGCGGATCGACACCGAGGTCGACAATCGCCTGAAGTCCCTCGCCAAGCGGGTCAAGCTGGACGGCTTCCGCCCGGGCAAGGTCCCGATGAAGGTCGTGCGCCAGCGCTACGGCTCCGGGGTCTACCAGGAGGTACTGAGCGAGGTGCTGCAGGAGAGCTACCGCGAGGCGGTGCAGCAGGAAGGGCTGGAGCCGGCAGGCAACCCGAGCATCGAACCGACCAGTCTGGAGGGCGGCGATGCGATCGAATTCACCGCCAGCTTCCAGGTGTTCCCGGAGATCGAGGTCGCCGATTTCTCTGGCGCCGAGATCGAGCGTCCGGTGGCCGAAGTCGGCGACGAGGACATCGATCGCGTGATCGACTCCCTGCGCGAGCAGAACAAAGAGTGGGCCGAGGTCAAGCGCAAGGCGAAGAAGGGTGACCGTATCACCCTGGACTTCGTCGGCAGCATCGACGGCGAGGAGTTCGACGGTGGCAAGGCCGAGGACTTCCAGGTCGAGGTGGGTGCCGGGCGCCTGATCGAGGACTTCGAAAAGCAGCTCAAGGGTGTGAAGGCCGGCGAAGACCCGACCATCGACGTGACGTTCCCGGAGGACTACCCGGCCGAGAACCTGAAGGGCAAGACCGCGCAGTTCGCTCTGACCATCAAGCAGGTCGAGGGGCCCAAGCTGCCGGAGGTCGACGAAGAATTCGCGAAGAAATTCGGCATTGAAGACGGCTCGGTGGAGAAACTTCGCGCGGATGTGCGGTCCAACATGGAACGTGAGTTGAACCAGGCGCTGAAGGGCAAGGTCAAGAGTCAGGTAATGGAGCTGATTATCGAGCGCCACGGCTTTGATCTGCCGGACGCGCTGGTGAAGTCCGAGATCAATCGCCTGCGCGAAGAGGCCGAAAAGCGCTTTGGTGGTGCCCAGCAGAGCCAGCCGCTTCCCGACAGCCTGTTCGAGGAAGAGGCCCAGCGCCGCGTGCGCCTGGGCCTCGCCCTGCGCGCCATCATCGACCAGAAGGGCTTCGAGGTGGATGCCGACCGAGTCGAGCGTGATCTTGAAGAGATGGCATCGACCTACGAGGACCCGGAAGAGGTGAAGAACTACTACCGGTCCAATCCGCAGGCGAAGAGCAATCTGGAGTCGCTGGTGCTCGAAGACCAGGTGGTGGACTGGGTGGTCGAGCAGGGCAAGGTCACCGAGAAGAAGACCAGCTTCCAGGACGTCATGAATCCGAACAAGGAGTCGACTGAATGAGCCACAACATGGCCGATCAGGGTGCGCAGCACACCCAGGGGCTGAACCTGGTGCCGATGGTGGTCGAGCAGACCGCCCGCGGCGAACGCGCCTACGACATCTACTCCCGCCTGCTGAAGGATCGGGTGATCTTCTGTGTGGGTCCGGTCGAGGACTACATGGCCAACGTGATCGTGGCCCAGATGCTGTTTCTCGAGTCGGAAAACCCGGACAAGGAGATCAGCCTGTACATCAATTCCCCGGGCGGGGCGGTGACCGCCGGCATGGCAATCTACGACACCATGCAGTTCATCAAGCCGGAGGTGAACACCCTGTGCGTGGGCCAGGCGGCCAGCATGGGCGCGGTGCTGCTGGCGGGCGGGGCGCCCGGCAAGCGCCATGCGCTGCCGCATTCGCGGGTGATGATTCACCAGCCGCTGGGCGGTTTCCAGGGCCAGGCGTCGGATATCGACATCCATGCCCGCGAGATCCTGAAGATCCGCGAAGAGCTGAACCGCGTGCTCGCCCATCACACCGGCCAGCCGGTGGACAAGATCGAGCAGGATACCGATCGCGACCGCTTCCTGACCGCGAACGATGCGAAGGAATACGGCCTGATCGATCACGTGCTGACCCACCGCAGCTCCGCGGACGACTGATCCGGTCGTTCCGCGCCCCGGTGATCGCGCCGGGGCAAGGCCTCAAGACCGGACTCCAGTCCGGCTCGTTTGCAACCGCAGGGCAAACGGGGCATGTTCTGGAGAACACTAAAATCGCAACCGAGGCAAACGGATGAGCGACGAAACCACCCCCTCCGCCGACGGCAAGCTCCTGTACTGTTCTTTCTGCGGAAAGAGCCAGCACGAGGTGCGCAAGCTGATCGCCGGGCCATCCGTATTCATCTGCGACGAGTGCGTCGAGCTGTGCAACGACATCATCCGCGAGGAGATGCAGGAGGCCGGTCATGCCGAGCGGGACTCCCTGCCCACGCCGCACGAGATCCGCGCGATCCTCGATGACTACGTGATCGGCCAGAACTCGGCCAAGAAGATCCTCTCCGTAGCCGTCTACAACCACTACAAGCGGTTGCAGGCCAAGGCCGGCAAGGACGATGTCGAGCTGTCCAAGTCGAACATCATGCTGATCGGCCCCACCGGTTCCGGCAAGACGCTGCTGGCCGAGACGCTGGCGCGGGTGCTGAATGTCCCGTTCACTATCGCCGATGCGACCACGCTGACCGAGGCCGGTTACGTGGGCGAGGATGTCGAGAACATCATCCAGAAGCTGCTGCAGAAGTGCGACTACGACGTGGAGAAGGCCGAGAACGGCATCGTCTACATCGACGAGATCGACAAGGTCTCGCGCAAGTCGGACAACCCGTCCATCACCCGTGACGTCTCTGGCGAGGGTGTGCAGCAGGCCCTGCTCAAACTGATCGAGGGCACCACCGCCTCGGTGCCGCCGCAGGGTGGTCGCAAGCACCCGCAGCAGGAGTTTCTGCAGGTCGATACCAGCAACATCCTGTTCATCTGTGGCGGGGCCTTCTCCGGGTTGGAGAAGATCATCCAGCAGCGCGCGGAAAAAGGCGGGATCGGTTTTGGCGCCGAGTTGCGTACCACCGAGTCGGCCAAGTCCGGCGGCCAGTGGCTGAAGCAGCTGGAGGCCGACGACCTGGTGCGCTACGGCCTGATCCCCGAGTTCGTTGGCCGCCTGCCGGTGCAGGCGACGCTGGACGAGCTGGACGAAGACGCGCTGATCACCATCCTGACGCAGCCGAAGAACGCCCTGGTCAAGCAGTACGCGCGCCTGTTCGAGATGGAGGGCGTGGAGCTCGAGTTCCGCGACGACGCCCTGTCCGCGATCGCCCACAAGGCGATGGAGCGCAAGACCGGGGCCCGAGGCCTGCGCTCCATCATGGAGAACATCCTGCTCGATACCATGTACGAACTGCCCTCCATGGAGGGGGTCAGCAAGGTGGTGATCGACGAGGCGGTGATCCGTGGCGATGCCGAGCCCTACATGGTCTACGAGAATGACTCCTTCGCCCAGAAGAAGGCGTCCGCGGATTCCTGACGGGAAGTGACACGGCACCCTTGAAAAGGGGTGCCGCTGCCCCCACTTCCTTACGTACATTCGCCCAGCCCTGAGGGGGCAACATGACCGATACCCATACCTCCCAGAACGAGGTGGACTCCCCCGTCAAGCGCGTTGCTGTGCTGCCGCTGCGCGACGTTGTGGTCTATCCCCACATGGTTATCCCGCTGTTCGTGGGTCGCGAGAAGTCGATCCGGGCACTGGATTCGGCCATGGCAGAGAACAAGCAGGTCCTGCTCGTGGCACAGAAAAGTGCCGAGGTCGACGAGCCCGAGTCCGCCGATCTGCACGAGATCGGTACGCTTGGCAACATCCTGCAGTTGCTGCGTCTCCCCGATGGCACCATCAAGGTGCTGGTGGAGGGGGCCCAGCGTGCCCGCGTGATGGATATCTCCACCACCGGGGACGCCGAGAAGGACGAAGACTACTTTGTTTCCGACATCCGCCTGATCGATGAGGAGTACGACAGCGAGGACAAGGAACTCGAGGTCCTCGGTCGCTCCGCGCTGAATCAGTTCGAGCAGTACATCAAGCTGAACAAGAAGGTCCCGCCGGAGATCCTGACCTCACTGGCCGGCATCGACGACACCTCGCGCCTGGCCGACACCATCGCCGCGCACATGTCGCTGAAGCTCGAGGAGAAGCAGCAGGTCCTCGAGATCGCCAACGTGCGCGAACGCCTGGAGCACCTGGTCGCCAAGATCGAGGGCGAGATGGACGTGCTGCAGATCGAGAAGAAGATCCGTGGGCGCGTGAAGCAGCAGATGGAGAAGTCCCAGCGCGAGTACTACCTGAATGAGCAGATGAAGGCCATTCAGAAGGAGCTGGGCGATCTCGAAGACACACCGAACGAGCAGGAAGACCTGGCCGAGAAGATCGAAAAGGCCGGGATGCCGGAGGAGGCCAAGAAGAAGGCCACCGCCGAGCTGAACAAGCTCAAGATGATGTCGCCGATGTCCGCCGAGGCGACCGTGGTGCGCAGCTATATCGACTGGCTGGTGAACGTGCCGTGGAAAAAGAAGACCCGGGTCAGCAAGGACCTGGCGCGCGCCGAAAAGATCCTCAACGAGGACCACTACGGCCTGGAAGAGGTCAAGGAGCGCATCCTCGAGTACCTCGCGGTGCAGTCGCGGGTGCGTAAGCTGAAGGGCCCGATCCTGTGCCTGGTGGGCCCGCCCGGCGTCGGCAAGACCTCGCTGGGGCAGTCCATCGCCCGTGCGACCAACCGCAAGTTCATGCGCATGGCGCTGGGCGGGGTGCGTGACGAGGCCGAGATTCGCGGCCACCGTCGCACCTATATCGGCTCGCTGCCGGGCAAGATCATCCAGAACCTGGGCAAGGTCGGGGTGCGCAACCCGCTGTTCCTGCTGGATGAAATCGACAAGATGGCGATGGATTTCCGCGGCGATCCCGCCTCGGCGCTGCTGGAGGTGCTGGACCCGGAACAGAACCATACCTTCAGCGACCACTACCTCGAGGTCGATTTCGACCTGTCCGACGTGATGTTCGTGGCCACGGCCAACAGCATGCACATCCCGGGCCCGCTGCTGGACCGCATGGAGGTGATCCGTCTGTCGGGCTATACCGAGGACGAGAAGGTCAACATCGCGCACAACTACCTGCTGACCAAACAGATCAAGGCCAATGGCCTCAAGCCCGAGGAGATTCACATCTCCGATGCGGCCGTGCGCGACATGGTGCGCTACTACACGCGTGAGGCCGGCGTACGCTCGCTGGAGCGCGAGATCGCCAAGGTCTGCCGCAAGGTAGCCAAGCAGCGCCTTCTGGCCAGCGAGAAGGAGCGTGCGCGCACCACCTCGGTGACGCCGAAGACCCTGGAAAAATACCTTGGCGTGCGCCGCTTCCGCTTCGGCCTGGCCGAAGAGAACGACCAGATCGGCCAGGTCACGGGGCTGGCCTGGACTGAGGTCGGCGGCGAGTTGCTGACTATCGAGGCCAGCGTGGTCCCGGGCAAGGGCAAGACGCAGCAGACCGGGAAGCTGGGCGACGTGATGCAGGAATCGATCCACGCCGCGCTAACCGTGGTGCGCTCGCGGGCCGAGACCCTGGGGCTGGAAGAAAACTTCCACGAGAAGAAGGATCTGCATATCCATGTGCCCGAGGGGGCGACGCCGAAGGATGGCCCGTCCGCGGGTATCGGCATGTGCACGGCCATCGTGTCGGCGCTGACCGGGATTCCGGTACGCGCAGACGTCGCGATGACCGGCGAGATCACCCTGCGCGGTCAGGTGCTGCCGATCGGCGGGCTCAAGGAAAAACTGCTGGCGGCCCACCGTGGCGGCATCCGCACGGTCCTGATCCCCGAGGAAAACGAAAAGGACCTGGTGGATATTCCGAAAAACATCAAGCAGAAGCTCGATATCCGGCCGGTGCGCTGGATCGACGAGGTGCTTGAAGTGGCGCTGACCCACATGCCGGAAGGCAAACCGGGAGGGAATCCGGAAAAGGTCGAGGAAGTGGTCAAGCCGGCCAAGGAATCCGGCCGCCGGCGGGTGCGGCATCACTAAGCGACTGTAATTGGACGGGAACCGTGGCGCCAGAAGTTTTCGGCGCCACGATTGTTTTGTGACCCCGTTCATGCTTGCCCCGCAGGCCCTTTATATCGGCGTTTGACACTTTTTCGGGGGGCTTGCTATAACCCCAACCGCATCATCTGATTTCGTGCCGAAGGGCAGTCACGGGGCCATGGAGCAAACCACCCTGGCTGGTGTAAGCTACCTCCCAATCCGGCAGAAAGCCTGAGTCACCACTGAGATAAGGAAGCGCTTCATGAATAAATCCGAACTGATCGACGCCATCGCGGCGGAAGCCGATGTCCCCAAGGCCCAGGCCGGCCGGATCGTGGATGCCATGGTTAGTGTCGTGGGCGATACCCTCGCCAAGGGTGACCAGGTTTCCCTGGTCGGTTTTGGGACCTTCCTGGTGCGTGAGCGCGAAGCCCGCACCGGCCGCAACCCGCGCACCGGTCAGACGATCCAGATCGCCGCTTCGAAAACTCCTTCGTTCAAGGCTGGTAAAGCCCTCAAGGATCGCGTAAACTAGCGCGCTTTATCGGGTGCTTAGCTCAGTTGGTAGAGCGTCGCCCTTACAAGGCGAATGTCGGCGGTTCGAACCCGTCAGCACCCACCAAGTGCAACCCCTACCGCGGTTGCACTGCAAGAATACGGAGCGGTAGTTCAGTTGGTTAGAATACCGGCCTGTCACGCCGGGGGTCGCGGGTTCGAGTCCCGTCCGCTCCGCCAACACCGAGAAAGGCGCCCATGTGGCGCCTTTTTCTTTTTCGACTTCCAGAAAGAAGGTCTAGGGCGCTCAACAGGAAGATAGGAAGACAGGAAGGGTTTGACGGGGCGCGCGATGAACTCGGCGCGGCGGGTCACGGGCCAAGGCTCTCGCCGCACTGGCTCGCCACATCAAGAACCTTCCCGTCTTCCTATCTTCCTGTTGAGCGCCCTAGACCTTCTTTGTGGCGGCGGGCGTTTTGTGGTGAACCCGCAAGCGCAGACGCGCGCGGGCGCGCCTGCTACCATCGGCGGCTGATTCCCGATTTCCTCCCGATGCCGGAGTGAGTAGAGACCATCATGTTGCAAGCGATTCGTGACCGGGCCAGCGGCTGGCTCGCCTATGTGATCATTGGCCTGATCACCATTCCCTTTGCCCTGTGGGGCCTGGGCGAGTACTTCGGGGGCGCCGGGCCGCTGGTGGCGGCCGAGGTGAACGGCACGGACATCGCGGTGCGGGACGTGCACCAGGAGGCACGGGCGCAGCGCGACGAGATGGCGCGCATGTTCGGGGGGCAGATCCCGGACGACGTGCTCGACGAGGAGGGCATCCGGCTGCAGGCGCTGGAAACTCTGATTCGCCAGGAGCTGCTGCGCCAGGCCGCGGATTCTGCCGGGTTCAAGGCGGCCGGTGACAGCGTGCTGCGCGAGATCCGCGGCATGCCGGTGTTTCAGGAGGACGGGCGCTTCAGTCGCGAGCGCTACAGCCAGCTGCTGAGCGCCCAGCGCATCAGTCCGGCGGACTTCGAGCAGGATATTGCCCGCAGCATCGTGATGTCGCAGATCCAGCGCGGTATTCAGGCCACCGGGGTGATGGACACGGCGGTGGTGGACGACTACAGCCGCCTGCGCAACCAGACCCGGGTGGCGAGCTGGCGGATCTTCAGCGCCGATGACTTCGACCGCCCGGATGTGGTCGACGAGGATGCGATCCGCGAGTACTACGAGCGCAACCCCGACGAGTTCTCGACCACCGAGCGGGTGCGGGTGCAGTACCTGCGTCTTGATCCGGAAGGCCTGGAGGCCGGTGTCGACCTGAGCGAGGACGACATCCGCGAACACTACCGGGTGAACCGCAGCCGTTACGAGGAGCCGGAGCTGCGCGAAGTCCGCCAGATTCGTATTCAAGATACCGATGCCGATGGCGAAGCCCGGATCCGCGAGCTGCGCGAGCGCCTGGAGGCGGGCGAGGACTTCGCCGAGCTGGCCGAGGCGTATTCCGAGGACAGCCTGACCGCCGACCGGGGCGGCCGCATGGGCGAGATCGCGCGTGGCGATATCGATTCCACCCTCGAAACCATCATCTTTACCCTGCCCGAGGGACTGATCAGCCAGCCGGTGCGAACCGACCGTGGCTGGTTCATCCTCGAGGTCACTGCCATTGAGGAGTCGCGCCCGCAGCCGTTCGAGGACGTGCGTGAAGAGGTGGAGCAGGACCTGCGCGACCGGACTGCGGAACAGATGCAGATCGACGCGCTGGATGACCTGATGGCCTTGACGATCGAATATTCGGACAGCCTCGAACCGGCGGCCGAGGCCACCGGGCTCGAGCTCCAGACCAGCGAGTGGTTCACGCGCGGTTCCGGCGACGGCATCGCCGCGCACCGCTCCATCCGCAACGCAGCCTTTGCGCCGCGGGTACTGGAGGACGGCGACAACAGCGAGGCGATCGACCTCCAGGATGGCTCTACCGTGGTCCTGCGCGTCGATGCCCACGAGCCCGCCGAGGTACGGCCGCTGGACGACGTGGCGGATGCCATCCGCGAGCGTCTGCAAAGCCAGGCCGCGGCCGAGGCCGCGCAGGCCGAGGGCGAGGCGCTGATCGAGCGGCTGCGTGACGCCGAGGACTGGAGCGCCGAGGCCGAGGGAGAGGAATGGCAGCGGTCGGTCGAGGTTACGCGCGCGCATGCCGCCGATCTGCCGCGCGGGCTGCAGGAGCACCTGTTCCGCATGCCGGCCCCGGCCGAGGGCGCGGTCGAGATCGCCGGAACCCGCGTGGGTGACGGCCACTTCGCGGTGACCGTGCTGGAGGCAGTGCGCATGGGCGAGGATCAGGTCGCCCCCGAGGCCCGGCAGCAGGCCCGGGAACAGCTCGAGAACGCCTATGCCAGCGCCGAATTTCGGGCCTATCTCGCCTGGCTGGAGGAGCGCGCGGACATCGAGCGTTTCCCGCGCGCACTGGAATAGGACGGCGCGGGCTCGGCCCCTGGCGCCCGCAATAGAAAAGCCCGGCCCGCTTGCGCGGCGCCGGGCTTTTTTCTGCCCGAGGGCAGGAGGTGGTGTGGCGGGCCTACTTGTCGAGGCCGATCTCGGCCGCGCCCAGGCCCACGGTGCTGTAGCCGGAGTCGACGTGCATGACCTCGCCGGTGACCCCGGAGGCGAGATCGGAGCAGAGGAAGGCCCCGGCATTGCCGACCTGGTCGATGGTGACGTTGCGGCGCAGCGGGGCATTGGCCTCGACATGGTCGAGGATGCGCCGGAATTCGCCGATGCCGGAGGCCGCCAGGGTCCGGATGGGGCCGGCGGAGATCGCGTTCACCCGGGTGCTTTCCGGACCAAGGGTGTAGGCGAGGTAGCGGACATTGGCCTCGAGGCTGGCCTTGGCCAGGCCCATCACGTTGTAGTTGGGCATCGCCTTCTCCGCACCAAGATAGCTCAGTGTCAGGATCGAGGCGTCGCGGTCCTTCATCATCCCGCGTCCGGCCTTGGCCAGCGCGGCGAGGCTGTAGGAGCTGACGTCATGCGCGATGCGGAAGCCGTCGCGGGTCATGTTGTCGAGGAAATCCCCTTCCAGCTGCTCCTTCGGTGCAAAGGCCACCGAGTGCACAAGGATGTCGACACCGTCCCAGTAATTGTCCAGGTGTTCGAATACCTGCTCGATTTCGCGGTCGTCTTCCACGTTGCAGGGCACGAGGATGTCGGAGTCGAAGTCCGCAACGATCTTCTCGACGCGGTCGCGCAGGCGCTCGTTCTGGTAGGTGAACGCGAGTTCCGCGCCCTCGCGGTGCATCGCCGCGGCGATGCCGTAGGCGATGGAACGGTTACTGGCCACGCCGACGATGAGTGCGCGCTTGCCCTTCAGAAAACCCATTTGCAACTCCTTGGATTGGGAAACACTGA
>NZ_KB898049.1 GCF_000377345.1 Thioalkalivibrio sp. ALJ16
CAATCCGCCACAGGGATTGTGGGCAGATCTTGCGAGCAGCCTTCGACGAAAGGCCGTTGAAGATATCTTCCGTGCCTCGATCCTTGAAGCATACAATCATGAAAGCACGGTATCACGGACTCCATGCTATTTTAAAACCAGAAAAAGGGGGCGAAGGACGGCGTGGGTGTCAGGGCCTGGAGATCCCGGCTCTCCGCTTCGCTGCGGCCGGGATGACAGTGTCTTTTCATCCAGAGCCTTCCCGCACTTCCCGTCTTCCTGTGACCCGCCCTTGACCTGCCCTTGTCCGTGACCTCTGTGCCCTCCGTGGTGAAACCGCCCTTGCCCTCGACCTTCCTTCGTCTCTTCGCGCACTTCGTGGTGAATAAATTCAGCTAGCGGGCGGTGGGGTGCGACTCCAGCCAGAGGTCCAGCATCATCAGGATCCACACCAGTTCGCCGTAGTACGCGGCATGTTCCTCGCGATGCAGGCGGATCAGTTCGTCGATGAAGTCGTCGCGCAGGAAGTCGCGGCCCTTCAGCCGCAGCAGGCTGTCGTAGGCCAGTTCCTGTAGCGGCGCGTGTTCCTGCATCCACACCCCGAACGGCAGGCCGAACCCGTGCTTCTTCTTGTCGATGATCGCCTCCGGCAGAAAGCCGGTGAACGCCTCTTTGTAGAAGTGGCGCAGGCGTCCTTTCTTCAGCTTCAACGCGGACGGCACGCGACAGGAGAACTCGACCAGGTCGTCGTCCAGCATCGGGAAGGTCACATCCACCCCGGCGAGCTGGCACATGCCGGTCACCTTGCGCAGGTCGTTGTCGGCCAGGGTCTGCTGCCAGTCCAGATACATCATGCGATTCAGCGTGGAGGCATCCTCCGGCTGCGCATAGATCCGGCGCATGAGCTCCCATGGCGCCTCACGATCCAGCCCCGCAAGGAAATCCGGCGTAAACATCGACTCCTGCGACAGCCGGTACAGGTAGTTGTAGGTCTCCAGCCGGTCCGGCAGCGGGATGCGCGCCTGCTCCACATAGCTGCGCGCCTTGCCGACCACGGGGAGCGCGCGCGGAAGGCGGGTAAACAGCGGGTCCAGCAGGTTTCGCCGCAAAGGCGCGGGGATGCGCCCCCAGTGCTCGAACACGCCCTGCTTGGCGTAACGGGCATTCCCCGCGAACAGCTCGTCGCCCCCGTCGCCGGCGAGCAGCCTGGTCATGCCGGCATCCCTGGCCATGCGAGCGCAGAAGTAGGCCGGCAGCGCAGAGGAGTTACCGAATGGTTCGTCGTAGCTGCTGGCGATCCGGGGCACGGCCTCGACGACGTCCTCCGGTGTCACGTAGTACTCGTGTGCCTGGGTGCCGAAGTGCTGCGCGGCCATGCGCGCGTACTCCATCTCGTCGTAGCCGGGGGCGTTGAAGCCGATGCTGAAGCTGTCCGCCCCGGGCTGGATGCCGGCGAGCATGCCGGCGACCGTGGAGCTGTCCAGGCCGCCACTCAGGAATGCGCCGGTTCGCGGGGCATCCGCGCGGCGGTCCACCGCCGCCTGGATCCGGTCGCGCAGCTCCTGTTCGAGTGCCGCCGGCGCCGCGCTGCGGTCTTCCGCAAATTCGGGGCGCCAGTAGGCGTTCACGTCGGCGCGGTCGCCGTTGTGGATCAGGCGATGCGCCGCGGGCAGCTTTTCCAGCCCGGCGAACAGGCTGACCGGGGCCGGCAGCATGTGGAAGAAGCAGTAGTGGTAGAGCCCCTCGCGGGTAATCTCGGTGGCAACCGCCGGGTGGGCCGCCACGCAGCCGGCGCCGGTTCCAAAGGCAATGCCGTCATCCAGGCGGGCGAAATGCAGCGGTACCTGGCCCATGCGGTCGATCCCGGCCAGCAGCTGTCCGTGGCCCGCATCCACGATGGCCAGCGCGTAGTCGCCGCCCAGCTGTTCAAACAGGCCGTCCCCGTATTGTCGCCAGGCCTGTAGCAGGGCCTGTGCCGGGTCGAGTTCGCGCGCACGTTCCGCCAGCACGGACGCCCGCCATTGCGGGTGCCCGGTGATGGCCGCGATCACCTCGGTCTCCTGTGCGATCCAGCCACCCTGCACATGACACCCGCCCAGGCGGTTCGTGCACCGGGCCGAGGTTGCCCCGGCCAGGCTCGGCAGCGCGGTTGCCTGGGCCTCGAGCGCGCCGGCCGGTGATGCGGCATTCACCGCGAACCATCCACAAAGTCCCGTCATCCTTCCACCTGTTGCCTGAGGGCAGCCCCGTGGTGATACGCACCGGAGTGTGGGGGCGGCGATCCATGCCTCGCCGCGACCATTCTACGAACGCGTTCACGGCTTGGCGGGGATGCAGATGGCAGGAGCTTAACGAGCCGATCACGCGGCAGGCGCGGCCCGCCAGCCGCGATCTGGACAGTCCGCGCAGATCCGGTAACCTGCCGTTTACTCGCCGCCCAGGCCGGGCACGGATACCCGCCATCAGGAACCTTCATATGTCGACGCTCGATCACACCCGCAATCTGCTGGACAGCGCCCTCAGCCTGAATGGCCGCGCGCAGCAGTTCGACCGCAACACCACGCTGCTGGGCGGAGTCCCCGAGCTGGACTCCATGGCGGTGGTGTCGCTGATCACCGCGATCGAGAGCCACTTCGACATCGTGATCGATGACGACGAAGTCAGCGCCGAGACCTTCGAAACGGTTGGCACCCTCGCCGATTTCATCGACGCCAAGCTCGACTAGGTCGGTCATGGAAGCCGGGTTCCTGGAGGGCAAGGCCGGTCCGGTGTTCCATGTGCTGCATCGACCGGAAGGCCCTTCCGTCCGTGGTCGTGTGCTGTTTTTTCCGCCGTTTGCCGAAGAACTCAACAAGTCCCGCCGCATGGTGAACCTGCAGGCCCGCCGTCTGGCGCAGGTCGGGTACGCCGTGCTAATCCCGGATCTCTACGGATGCGGCGACAGTGGTGGTGACTTCGGCGATGCCGACTGGGATCTGTGGCTGGACGACCTCGCCCGCTGCGGCGACTACCTCCAGGCCTGCTGCCCGGCCCCCCTTCTGGTCTGGGGTTTGCGCGCCGGCTGTCTGCTGGCGGGCGATTTCCTGGCCGCGCGTGCCGAACAGGCCGCCGCCGCGATCTACTGGGCGCCCGTCACCAATGGCGAACAGCACCTGACCCAGTTTCTCCGCCTGCGCATGGCCGCCGGCATGATGGGCGGGCAGAAGGAATCCACCGCTGATCTGCGTTCGCGGCTGCGGGATGGCGAACCGCTGGAGGTGGCGGGCTACACACTGGCGCCTGCCCTGGCCGAGCGCCTTTCCACCGCCCGCCTGGAGCAGCCCCGGGCGGCATCCGTCGCCTGGTTCGACATCGCGGCACAGGACGATGCCCCGTTGCCGCCGGCGAGCGAGCGCATGGTCGAACGCTGGCGCGAGGCTGGTGCCGCTGTCGACACCCGGGTGATCGGGGGCGATACCTTCTGGTCTACCCAGGACATCACCGAGGTGCCGGGCCTGCTCGACGCCACGCTGGCAGCGGTCGAGGCCCGGGCATGAGCGAGCGCGCGGTCATCTTTCGCGTGCAGGACGAGGAACTGCTGGGCATCCTGCACCCAGGGGCGGAGGGCGCCCGGCGTGGCGTGCTGATCGCCGTGGGCGGGCCGCAGTACCGTGTGGGCAGTCACCGCCAGTTCCTGCTGCTCGCGCGCCACCTGGCGGCGCAGGGCATCCCCGTATTCCGCTTCGATTTTCGGGGGATGGGGGATGCCTCCGGCCGCCAGCGCGATTACGAAGAAGTGCATGAGGACATGAGCGCGGCCATGGATACCTTTACGCAGCAGGTGCCGGACCTGCGCGAGGTCGTGATCTGGGGCTTGTGCGGTGCCGCCTCGGCCGGCCTGTTCTATGCCTGGCGAGATGCCCGCGTGGCGGGGCTGGTGCTGGCCAACCCCTGGGTGCGGACCGACGAAGGCCTGGCCCGCGCGTACCTGAAGACCTACTACCTCAAACGCCTGTTCAGCCGGGATTTCTGGGCCGGGGCCCTGCGGGGCCGCTTCAACCCCTGGACCTCGGTCCAGTCACTCGCGCGCATGGCCGGCGCTGCCCTGCGCCCGCGAGGCACGCAGGGCGATGGGAGTAATCCAGATGCCGCTCGCGCCGATCTGGGCAATGGGCCGCTGCCGGATCGGATGGCGGAGGGCTGGCGGCGCTTCGACGGGCCGATCCTCGTCATTCTCAGCGGCGATGACCTGACCGCGGCCGAGTTTCGCGACGTGGCCACCGCCGCCCCGGCCTGGAAGGGCCTGCTGGCAGAGCCGCGCGTGACCCTGCGCGAACTGCCGCAGGCCAACCACACGTTCTCGCGTCGTGAATGGCGCGATCAGGTGGCCGCCTGGACACAGGACTGGATGCAGACGGCCCCCAATCGGGGAGCTACATGACCGCGAGCACGCCGCCCAGCACCAAGACAAACGCCGCCGAGGCACCGAAGGCGGGCCGCAGTGTGCCGCGGGTATCGGTGGTGATGCCGGCCTTCAATACCGCCGCCTACATCGCCGAGTCCATCGACAGCGTGCTGAAGCAGGATTACCCGAACCTGGAACTGATCGTGGTGGACGACGGCTCCACCGACGGCACCGTGGAGATCATCCGGGGCTATGGCGATCAGCTGACGCTGCTGACGCAACAAAACCAGGGCGCGGCCGTGGCCCGCAATGCGGGTATCGCGGCCGCCACCGGGGAGTACATCGCCTTCATCGACTCCGACGATATCTGGCTTCCGGGCAAGATCACCGCGCAGGTGATGTACATGGAACAGCATCCCGAGATCGGGTTCACTCACACCCACTTCCTCTCCTGGAAGCCGGATGCCGACGGCGCATTCCCGCCGCCCTCGCAGATGGCGGCCCCCGAGGTGCCGGTGCGCGAGGCCCCGGGCGTGGTCGCAGAGGGCTCCGGCTGGGTCTACAACCAGCTCCTGATGGAGTCCCTGCCGCACACCATCACGGTCATGATGCGGCGGCAGCTGGTGGACGAGGTGGGCGAGTTCGATCCGCAGCTCAAGCGCGGCCAGGACTACGACTACTGGATTCGCGCATCGCGGCTGTCCGAGTACCGGCAGCTGGACCGCGTCACGGCGCTCTACCGCTTACATGGCGCTGGCTGCATCACCAAATATCCGGATGTGAACTACGAAGTCGAGGTAGTCCAGCGCGCGCTGGCGCGCTGGGGGCGGGTCGGGCCGAACGGCGAGGAAACCCCGGCCGCCGCCGTGCGCAGGCGGCTTGGCGATGCCTGGTTTACGTTTGGCTACCATCACTACTGGACCGCCAGCCCGCGTATCGCCCGGCACGCGTTCCTGCAGTCCATCCGGCAGCGCCCGTTGCGCCCGAAGTCCTGGGCCTATCTCGGGCTCAGCGCGCTCAAGTCCGTGCGTGCTCCGAGTCGGTAGCAGTTCCGGGCCGCACTCGGGCGATCAAGTTCGGCTGCGGTATACCGCAACCCGGCCGATCGGCATTTTGCGAAAGCGTTTGGTGCGGTATTCGTGGTAGGTGACCGGCTCCAGAAACGGAGCCGCGTCCAGCAGTTTTCGCTGGGTTGGATTCTGATACACGACCAGCACTTCCCGTGGCTCGGTCCGCATGGCGTTTTCGAGATTTGAGAGCACCCGCTCCATGATGGCGGCCCTGAACGGGTTGAACAGGTAGATCAGCAAATCGCCCGCGGGCGGCTCGTACGCGCCGGCATCGCCGCACACGGTTTCGATCTTCGCTACCTTGCGTTCCGGGTGTTGGTAGAGACGCGCGTTCTCGGTGGCAATGTCGTTCAGGCGCGCGTTGTACTCCACCCCGATAATGCGGCGGAATGGGTAGTGAGCGGCGAGCAGCAGCACCCTGCCCTTGCCCGAGCCCAGATCAATGAAGGTGTAGCGCCCGTAGGCAATGTCGAGGGAGTGCATGATCCTGTGAAACAGCCTCGGAGGCGCGCCTTCGTAGCCCTCGTGTTCCTGCGGCAGGCCTGTATCGTCCTCGGCCTGCATGCCGGTGTTGGTGCCGTACTTGCGGTCGAAGTCCGTCAGAAAGAACAGGATGTTCCGGGGGATGAGCGTCAGAGTGCGCCAGAACCCGCGCTTGCGCAGTGAATCGCGCAGCCGACCCAGCACTCCTGTCATGTCGCTGTTCTCCTTTGCCCGGCTCTGGAATCGCCAGGGGCGTCAGCCGGCATCGGCGTCCAGGCGCGCGACGAGCGCTTTGCGGTCGACTTTGCCGTTCGCGTTCAGCGGCAGCTCGTGGGTTGCGTGGATCGCGCGGGGCACCATCACGGCGGGCAGGCGCTGGCGCAGTCGGTCGCGCAGTGCCGGTTCGTCGATGCTCTCGCCGACCACGAAGGCGACGATGCCGGAGGCGCCGCTTTCCGTGCGGGGCCAGCCCACGGCCACGGCCTGATCCGTGCCGGCGGCCTCGCGCAGGGCGGCTTCCACCTCGCCGAGTTCAATGCGCACCCCGCCGATCTTGATCTGATGGTCCAGTCGACCGAGGAAGATGATTGGCGCGCCGGAGGCGGGGCGGCGCACCAGATCTCCGGTGCGGTAGTGCACCTGGCCGTCATCGAGCCGGACGAACGCCTGCGCCGTGCGCTCGGGGTCTTTCCAGTAGCCAGGAGTGACCTGGGGGCCGCTGATCAGCAGTTCGCCCTCGGCGCCGACCGGCACCTCCTGCAGGGCCTCGTCCGCCACCCGCAGCTCCACTTGGTTGCCCGGATAGCCGATCGGCACCATGCCGTGCTCGCACTCGGCCGGCGACTGCTCCGCATCCCAGCGATAGAAGCAGGCATCCACCGTGCATTCGGTAGGCCCATAGGCATTGTCCACAATCGCGTTGGGTGCGGCGCTCGCCATCGCCTCGGCCAGCTCGGCCGATAGTGCCTCGCCGCCGAAGCGGCACAGGCGCAGCTCCGGAAAGCGCCCCGGCGCCCAGCCGTTGCGGCGGTTCATGCCGTGCCCGGCCGAGGGGGTGATGTCGATCACCGTAAGCGCCTTGTCCGCGATATAGCGGTTGGGGTTGAACCATTCCTTCGCGGACGGGCAGCACAGGCAGGCGCCAAAGGCCCATGACACGTACAGATCGAACATCGACGAGTCGAAGGTGATGTCGTAGAACTGCGAGAAGCGGTCCGTCTCGTTGATGCCGAAGTCCCGGTAACGCTCCAGCGACATCTCCACAAACCGGGCCGCGTTGAGGTGCAGCACGCCTACCCCCTTGGGTATGCCCGTGCTGCCCGAGGTGAAGAAGAGGCAGGCCAGGTCATCGGGCGATACGGTCGCCGGCACCCAGTCCGCGGGTCGGGGGGTGTTTCCGGCCACCCGGAAGTCGTGCCCGGACCAGCGCGCCTGGAGCTCGTCCAGCCGCTCGGGATCAGGCAACAGGATCACGAGCGGTCGCGAGAACGCCCCCAACAGGTCATCGAGCCGCTCCAACCCTTGATGATCCACCAGCAGCGCCGACAGGTCCGCCTGCTCGGCCATCGCCAGTGTGCGCTCCGTCGGGAAGCCCGGATTCAGCGGAACCAGGGTGTGTCCGGCCAGCAGCGTACCCAGAAGCCCCTGATACATTGCCAGCGAGCGCTGAGCCAGCACGCCAATACGGCAGGGCGTGCCATCGCAATCGACGGATTGCTGCAGCGCGTGGGCGGTTGCGGCAGCGGCCTCGAACAGCTCGCCGTAGCTGAGCACCCGGCCCTCCACATCCAGCGCCGGGCGTTCCGGGAACTTTTCCGCCGAGCGCAGGAAGCCACTCAGTAATTCGTTCGTTAGCCTGGCGTTTGGCACTGTTGCGGCCCCCGCTTTGCTCGAAAATCCTTTATCCGCGCGGCTTGCCGGCCCTTCCGGCCGGTTGTGGCCCGAAGCCCTTGCAGCTTGCCGCGCCCGGAAACGCCCAGGGCGCTTTCCGACAAGCTTCCGCGATCGGCGCATCTCGTACAATCGAGAGCATCTACAGGCCGCGTGGCCTGGCTAACGGCTGCCTGATGGCGGTTCCCCCTTGGGCCGCCAAGGCCCCTCGTATGAAGGATCCGGGTCGGCGCGACATGCTGGAAACCCTGCGCAAGCTGAACGCCCTGCTGGACCCCCGCGACCGCGGGAAGGTCGGGCTGCTGGCGATTCTGATGATTGTGACCGCCTTCATGCAGACGGTGGGCATCGCCTCGGTAATGCCGTTCCTCGCCGTGCTATCCGACCCAGCCATGATCCAAGACAACGACATGCTGCGCATGGCGTACGAGTGGCTGGGCTTCGAGTCCACCAGCAGCTTTCTGTACTTCCTGGGGCTGGCGGCCTTTGTGCTGTTCATGACGGGCACGGCCCTGCAGGCGCTCAGCCAGTGGGCGATCACTCGTTTTTCCCATATGCAGCAGTACGAGCTGTCGCGGCGGCTGATGGGTGACTACTTGGCGCGGCCCTATACGTTCTTCCTCAACCGCAACTCAGGCGATCTGGCCAAGACGATCCTTCAGGAGACCACGCAAGCCATTAATGGCGCACTGATGCCAGCGCTCAAGCTGGCCAGTCATGGGTTACTGGCTCTCGCAATCGTTGCTCTGCTGATTGCCGCGCAACCTTGGCTGGCCTTGATCGTCGCTGCCAGCCTTGGGGGTGTCTATGCAGTCATCTATATCGTTGCGCGCACCTGGCTTAACCGTATTGGGGAAGATCGGGTAGAGGCCAACCGGGAGCGCTTCACCGCCGCCGCCGAGGCCTTTGCAGGAGCCAAGGAAATCCGCTTGCTGGGGCGGGAGCGCGACTATCTGGAGCGTTACCGCCAGCCATCCAAACGCTTTGCCAGCCACCAGGCGAACTCGGTCCTGCTAAAGGATCTACCGCAATATGCCATCGAGGCGATTGCCTTTGGCGGGGTGCTCCTGCTGGTGCTGTTCCTTATGTCCGGAGATGGGGGCATGGCACAGGCTCTCCCGCTCATTGGCCTGTATGCGCTAGCGGGCCGTCAGCTGATCCCGGCCTTCCAGAAGGTGTTCCAGCAGGTGGCGTCGTTGCGTTTCAACACGGCAGCCGTCGACAACATCCTGAAGGATCTGGGTCCGCGGGCGGAGAGCACACCTCTGCTCGCGCGCCATGAACATCCCGAACCCCTTGCGCCCGAACGCTCCATCGAGGTCATCGAAGCCAGTTACCACTATCCGGGGCACGAAAGGCCCGCTCTCAAAGACGTTTCGCTGGAGATCCCGGCCCACACCACGGTCGGTTTCGTAGGGTCCTCCGGGGCTGGCAAAAGCACCCTGGTCGACATTCTGCTGGGCCTTCTGGAGCCTCAGGCCGGCACCATCCTGATCGATGGCGAGCCGTTAACCCGGGAAAACGTGCGCAACTGGCAGGCAAGCATCGGCTATGTGCCCCAGCACATCTTCCTTGCGGACCAGACGGTGGCAGCCAATATTGCGCTGGGCGTTCGGGAGGAAAAGATCGACCGTGCGGCAGTGGAAAAGGCCGCCCGTTTGGCCAACCTCCATGATTTTGTGATGCGGGACCTGCCAGACGGTTACAACACCATCATTGGCGAACGCGGTACGCGTCTCTCGGGTGGCCAGCGACAGCGGATTGGCATCGCCCGTGCGCTGTATCGAGACCCTGCCGTGCTCTTTTTCGACGAGGCCACCAGTGCACTGGATAACGCAACGGAAAAAGCGGTGATGGATGCCTTACACAACCTTTCAGGCGAAAAAACGATCATTCTGATCGCGCACCGCCTGAGTACCGTTCGTCCCTGTTCTCGCATCTTCGTGCTGGAGCAGGGGAGCGTGGTGGATAGCGGAACCTGGGATGACCTCTCGGGCCAGAGCGCCACCTTCCAGAGACTTGCAGCTGGAGCTTCATGACCTCAGCCACCCAAAGGTTCGCGATGGGCGACCGTCGGTCCCTGTTGCCAAAGGAGCGGGGGGTTGTAGTGGCGCGATGCCGTCGATGCACATCGAATTTAATGAACCACGTGGGGGAGCCATGGAAAGCCTGGGCCTCGATGGCATAGCCTCGGCACGAGACCGCCCCTTCTTTTCGGCGCGCGCTGTTGCCTCTGGTGTTCAGACGCAGGGCACCCCGCATTGTCAGCTTGGGCACGTGCTGCCCGATCATGCCGGTCATGGCCATGACGGTATCTTCGTTCGTTGGGATTGGGATGGTCAGCGGCTGACCGTGCAAAATGATCGGTACGGTATTTACCCGCTGTTCTACAGCCATTTCGGCGGCGAGATCCGCATTTCGCCGGCCATTCAACATGTGCTGGACGGTGATTTTCCCAAGGGCCTGAACTACCCAGGGCTTGCCGTCTTTCTCCGTCTGGGATTCTTCCTTGCAGATGACACCCCGTTCGAGCACGTGCATTTCCTGCCGCCCGGTTCACGACTTATATGGCAGCAGGGCAAACTCGAATTAAACCGGGGTTCTCTGGAGGCTCCCCGTCCATCAGCCATGCCGCAGACCTTCGACGAGACGGTCGAGGCGTACCAGGAACTCTTTCGTCAGGCCATCGAGCGCCGCCCTCCATCGGAAACTGGCTACCATCTCGCCCTGAGTGGTGGCCGGGATTCAAGGCACATCTTTTTGGAATTGCTTTATCAGGGGCATAAGCCCCGCAGCGTCGTTACGGTTCAGGGACCTCCGCCTATCGACAACGAGGATGTCCTGCTGGCGAGCCAGCTTGCGCAAGCCACGGACGTCGATCACCGCGTTGTCCGGTACGAGGGTTCTTACGTCGCATCGGTCCTCAAGGATGCCGAGTTGACCAGCCACTGCTCTGCACCGCACACCTGGCTCATTGCTCTGGCGGCCTCCTTCGGCAAGGCAGATACGAAGTGCATTTACGACGGCCTGGCCGGGGACGTCCTCTCCGGTGCCCACCAGGTATCCCCCGAAAAGCTGGCGCTCATGCGCGCTGGCCGCACACGAGAACTCGCAAATCTCCTCCTGCGCGAGGCAAATCAGGAAGCCGCGATCAAAGCGTGCCACCGTTCAGCACTCGTCGAGCGGATCCCCGAGTCCCTCGCCGTCGAACGAATCATCACCGAGATGGAACAGCATCGGGATGCCTCCTCGCCACTTCAGTCTTTCGTATTCTGGAACCGCACCCGTCGCGGCATTGGCTTGCTGCCCTTCGGTCTTCTCGCCCACGTAAAGACCGTCTACTGCCCCTACCTGGATCACGATCTTTTCGACTTTCTGATGAACGTGAATCCGGATTACAGCATGAAAAAAGCGTTTCATGACGAAACGATCAATCGCGCTTTCCCAAAGCTGTCGGATATCCCATTTGAGGCCGCCGACGCGACGCCTCCGACATACGAAGAGATCAGACGCCACTACCGTGCCTGTGCGCAGGGCACCATGCGCGATATATTGCGCCGGCCCCAGCAGTTTCTAAGCTCGCCACTCGTGCGACCAGGACGCTTTACTGCCATGGTCCTGCGAACAAGCCTGACGCGCAGCCCAGATAAGCCGTGGTATTTGCAACCAGGTTTGCGGGCGGTAGAGCTCGGACGTCTCAGCGAACCCCAAAATGTGAACCACCCGGCAAACCCCGACTAACGCAAACCGCAGGAACACACCGTAAGACCTCCTGATAAGCGTAACTCTTTCACCCTAACCCACCCCACACCCCATCATGGGGAACTACCCAATGACAGAAACTGACGTCACTTCAATTCTGCGCGAAAGTCTTGGCGATGAACTGCGGCATAGTGTGCAAGAGATTCAACGCACCCAAACGTCACGCCGAAAGCATTCCGAATCTACCACTTTGTACCGCGTGCGCCTGAGCAACAACCAAGAAAGATGGGTCTGGGTAAAGAGGCTAAACGACAACTCCAACGCAGGTATAAGCGAGGACCGAACCACGCGCGATTACGACCTAAACAAATGGCTTTACGAAACCTTCGACCCATCAGGGCCGTTCCGCGTTCCCAGGCCACTCGCGTTCTCGCCCGAGCATCGGTTTATAGTCACCGAACATGTGCCCGGAAAATGCCTGCAGGGGGAGATTACTCGCGAAGCCCGGCGATTGCCCCTCAGACCAGCTTCACAGGACATACGGGAACACATGCATCGGGCCGGACAGTGGCTCCACGCGTTTCAATCTGCAACGGAGGATTATTACCCTGGGAAGAGTTCCGGCCTAGACCCGTTGCCGATCAAAAATGAAGACAGGACTGCGAATCAAACACTGAGCCGGCTCGAGCAACTTGTTCGCTTAAGGCCCACCGTATTTGACGAGGTGTTTGCTTCGTCAGTTGAGAGATCCATTGATCATTCAATGCACCAAATTCACGGATCAAAGCACCAAACTCGCTACGCTATCTGCAGTACCCACGGCGATTTTTTCGCAGGCAATCTTATTTTTCATGGGCCATCAGTAACCGGCATAGACTTTACCGGCTCTACATGGGGTTCACCTTGGTTCAATGTCAGCTATTTTTGTTTTCATCTGGAGACCGCTCTGAATAAGTATATCGCCACGACGCAGCTGGCCCGAGAAGCGAGGAAGGCATTTTTAGAAGGTTACGGTTACGAGTCCACCGGAACCGACTTCTGGCAGTCCAGCCCGGAGATGCAACTCAACTACGTCTCCCATTGCATCTCCCGTCTCCTTTCGCTTTCCGAGTCCAAATGGCTTGCAGCAAGTCCAAGAGAACTGGCTAAGCGGTATGCACTTTATAAAACCAAGAAAGAGCTACTGACGCATGTGAAAAAGTTGTGAAAGCATAAGTGCGAGCGGGAGACAGCATTCCGAAAACAAGCCTGCCCTAATTCACCGAGCGACTACTCCGCCGCTACACAATCCGTGCTCTCATCACGCAAGGGCGCATCGGACTACAACAACTAAAGCGCGCCTGAATGGTTTCACTTGAACGCGACCGCGTTGCCTGTTGCGCCAGTTATGGCATGCTCCAACCCCTTTGACGTCGGCTCACCTCGCTCGAGCGCTTCTATTGCCTTGAGGAGCCGATTGCTTTTCGTATGATTTTGCCGGTTCTTAAGAAGGTCCGTCATCCGCGCATTTCTATAGTCCCGCTCGAATGGCATGAGATAGGTACCCCAATCTCGAGGATATATATTGTGGGTAAAGTAGCCAACCACACAAGGCACAGATCCCGCGTCGGTGTTTCCGTAGCGCATAAATATCGCGGATCCTATGAGGCGAGGTAGCAGACATCACTCGACGCCCAACCAGGCGCAGCGCAGTGAGGGAGGCGCTCAAGGTCAACGTTCGGACAAAGCGAAGAGGGGGTGTAAATCATGATTTCTTCCGTGTGAGGGGCACGGGTTCGGTTTTCAGACCATCATGAACCGCTCATTACGGTCCGCGAACGAACTAAGCTGCGATCGCTTACCCCGGGCAGTAGTCATGCACCACGATGAACAAGGCACTGGGGTCCTGCGGGGATTAGGACCTTCAGAACATAACAGTTATACAGTTTCGCTCGAGGCGGCCCAGTCTTTGGCCACATCGGGTATGCTTCCCTCCAGCAACCTGTCGAACACTTTTAGCGCATCATTTTCGGAAAAATAGCCGGCGAGAACTGCAGGCCATTGGGGCGCATCTTCTCGGCGAATGAATTGTGCCATGGTACTCGACGGTTGTACGCGTATCGGGAGGGTCGGCCAGTCGAGCGCGGCCAGGACCGCAGCGCGGTGTTGCCCCATGGTGATCAGGATCGTTCTTTTTTCCCCATGTGTCAGCACGATGCCACCGATATCCCCGTCCGGCCTGTCAGACCGCTTGTATCCAGATCGCCCTATGGAGTCGCAGAGGCGTGAGATTCGCTGCCACTCCGACCGGCCCTGGAATTCAGGGACCGGCCCCCATTCGCGCCAGCCGTATTCGGCAGGGTCCCGAACATCTGAATCCTTGTTCTCGGCAATCTCTGTACCCAAACGAACCTCAGCCATTGCCTCTGGGTGGATCGACTGCCAGGGCAGGATTGTCTGGGCGGCTGTTAACCCCTGGAGTTTGGCGGGTTCGGGGCTAGAGACCCCCAAGACCTCAGCAGCGGAATGCGGCCGTACGCGCGTGTAGTAGGCCGCGAGTGCACTGTCTACATAGTTTGTGACCGTATACTGCAAAATCTCCCTGGCGGTGACGCTGAACGGATGGCAACTGTCTGGGCCGAGCGGCAAGCCCATCATTCCGAGGGCCCGGCACTGCGTTGTGGGCACCTGACACACGAATTGACGACCGCGTGCTATGTAGGCGGCGGCTAGCGGATCTGTCGGGCCACCGGTAAGGTCGAGAGGTTTTTCTGAAACAAGGCGATATCCGAAGCGCTCGGCTGAATGCGCCAGGACAAGTCGAGCCCATCGCTTGAGGTTGACGGTCATGCGTGCGTACCTCGTTGCAGTTTTAAATGAGCGGGACTGGGTATGTCCGGGTAAGCATCTTAGCTTCGTGGTCCATTGCTTATCCCGGTTCCCGCTAACGGGTGATTTCCGCCGAAGAACTCCCGCCGCATTCGCGTCGTCAACGGACGGGGTATCGTCAACTTCCTCCAGTAGCTACGCATACGAGCGCGTAGCTTCCGTTTTGGAGCTAGAGGGTCTCGCGTACTACTGTGTGCGTTCCTGTGTCCGATACGATAGACGGCGCCTGCGAAGGGGATCGGGGAGAGGGGGCGCCCTTCATCGCGCAGCCTTTCGCGGATCAGGTGGTGGCTTCCAAGCTCGCGGATTGCATCTACCGACTCATTTCTCGCTTTATAATTAAAACAACCAGCGCGGACGATGAGTGACGTGCCACAAACAACATGGAACCGGTTTGTCTTGAAAAGCATTCGAGCGCCGGTGCGCCATTTGTACCCCTGGTTGATATACCAGCCAGAATCAGGGGTGCGTTCCGCCACAAAGGCTGCGAGCCGTCGGCTTATAAAATCATCGTCATCTACCACCATGACGAAATCATCATTATTAATACTTTCCAGCGCGGCCGCGACTCTGCGTCCCTTGTCCAGGCGCACGGCGTCCCAAAAAGCCTCATTATCCCGAGCCCCGCGCTCGTGGTGATCGTTCTTTGGGAAGTCCACCCTTTTTGCTACTACTCCATCAGGCAAAGGTGGTAAGACCACGCCATTGTTAGCGACGATGATCGCCTGCCACCCTTGACCGTCTTGCGCAGCTATGGAAGCAATGGTTTCAGAGAGCATGCGCCACTGGGCGGTCTTGTCTCTCACATTGTCCGGATGACGGATTGGAACGATAAAGTTCAACTTCGCCATGTAGACTCCATTCTCGGTCGCGATCATCTATTCCACGGATGCTTTGTCCCGTGGGTTTTAGCTCAGGATTGATCAAACTCTCGAACTCTCGCCTCAATTCTGGAAACTCGATCCTCGATGGTGCCATCAGGAACCAACTGGAAGCGTTTGAGTTGGGACATTTGGGCGAGCTTTCGCGTGAAGGTGGTTTCTTTGATTTTCGCCACCAGGCGCCCGTGCAAGGAGGGACGCGGCTGTTCCCAGATCGTTGGAAGCTTTCTGAATCGCAGCTCGATTTCCAGGGTGGCTGCCCAATCCTGCCACTTTTCTGGGACGATCTCGGGACTGGTGATGACGGGCAACCAGGGGACGCGGAGCGCCTCGGCCGCAATGGCGCCGTGCATGGCGGAACAGATGAGCTTATGGCTGCGGCCGATCTGATCGATGACGCTTTCGCACGGCGCCTCCGGGTGGATGAAATGTACGCCGGCGTTTTCGCACAGCGCTTTCATGCGATCGTGGCATAGTCCGTGATGCGGCATGAACGCGCAGTCAATGTCTTTTGTCCGGTTGAGGTCTTCCGTTCGGTTCAGCAGGATGCCCGGGTCCGAGATGGCGAGTGACGGGTCCAGGCCGAGGGTCTTGGCGGTCAGCGGGCCGCGGACGAAATGTACCTTTGCGCGGCGCATCGCGTCTGCGGTGGGTGGAGCGCCATAGCCGTAGCCGGTGCCCAGGATGTGCAAGGTGCCGCGGTCCGGAAGGCGCTCGTTCAGCAGCGTGCCGATGCCGACCAGTACGTCTTCGGAGCCCGGCTGCGGCTCGAGCGGAGCGCGTATGAAACGGGGCCAGAGATAGTCATTCAGCTCGTCGCCGAAATTGGGCCGTTTGCGGTAGCGGTAGAGATACATCCGGGTCTCCAGCAGAATCCACGTGGTATCGCGCCATCCGGGGCGCGGTGCGAAGCGATGCCCGCTGCCATCATGAGAGCCGCCCGCGCTCAGGACAAAACAGATGTCGAACACTGATCCGAAAATTGCCGTCATCGTACCGTATTTCCAGCGCGAAGCCGGGCTGTTGCGGCAATGTGTCCAGTCCGTGCTGGATACTCGGGATGGGCTGTCGGTGCGGGTTCTCGTTGTGGACGATGGCTCGCCGCATCGCGCAGAGGAGGAGATCGGCGATCTGCAGGATGGTGAGACTGTCACCATCATCCACCAGGAAAATGCCGGGCCCGCTGCGGCGCGCAATACGGGCTTGGACCATGTGGGGGATACGCCCTATGTCACTTTTCTGGACTCGGATGATCAGTGGACGGGCCCTTTTCTCCAGGATGCGGTACGCGCTCTGGAACAGGGGTACGACCTGTTTGTCGGCGATAGTCAGCGGGGCCCCGTTCCGGGCACCCGGTTCCACTGGGGGCATGTGCCCGCCGACAATATCCGGTGCGACGAGCACCGCCAGGTGGACGCGGACCACGAGCTATATGAATTTGTAGGTGATTTCTTCGACCTGGTGGTTCGTCGCAGTAATGTTATTGGCCCTAACACCCTGGCCTACCGGGTGGACCGGTTCCCGGATGTACGTTTTCCGGCGAACCTGATCCAGGGGGAGGATCGCCTGTTCAAGCTACGGCTGGGCGCCCGGCTCCAGCGCGTTGCCTTTTCGCCGCGGGTGTACGCGGATGAGGGCGAAGGCGTGAATATCTTCGACAAGTCGGGCTGGGATACCGAGGGCTACCTCGGGCTGACCGCCAATTATGTTGCGCTCGCGCATATGATCCTTGCCGAGATCCCTCTGAATGTTCGGCAAAAAGCGTTTGTTCGCCGCCAGCTTGGCAAATCGCGGCGCGGCTTTCTGGCCGGGGTGTTGCATCAAGTACGGCATCGCAAACCACTGGACTGGTCGGTGGTGGCAAAGACGTTTCGTAGTGATCCTGTTGGTGCGCTTCTGGTGGGCCCGAATCTACTTCGGCTGATGGCGGAGCGCCTGAATAATCGGGGGGATCGCCTGTAGGGCGGGCAAGGGGCGCTGCGGTTCGGGCTAGCGCGATTCGCGAGCGGCTTGAAGACTCTTCCATGTAACGATGAGCACCGCGTGGTAACGGCCATAGGGAAGTTCAATCGGGGGCAGGCTACGGCCGATAGCGTTTGCCGTTGCGGATGGCAGCGCTGGCTCAAGCCAGCCATCGATGACGGGTGTTTGGCCTTGTGCGGCATGGCTGGACTCCGGCACCAAAGAGGAGTCGAAGGCTGCAGGGCTGGTGACCGCGTGGCCGCCGGGGTTCAGGTAGCGTACGACTTGGCCGCCGCGATGCTCCAGGGTCAGTATTTGTTCGACTCGCGGCCGATCCTGGTGGATGGTCCATTCCAGGTGCCCGGTGACTTGCCCAAGCTTCGGGCGGCGCAGGGCGGCCTTGCGGCCCAGTGTGCCGCCCAGCAGTCGCCAGTCCAGCGCGGCCAGCGCGCGCGGGCCGAGCCCCCTGGCCGGTGGGCGGATCAATGCTCGGGGCTGGCCGGTCAGTATGATTCTTATGCTTCGCCCTTCGTGTTTGATTTCGCTTCTCTCGAAATCCGTCAGCCCGTACAGCATCCCTTCGCACTCGAAGATCGGCGTCCAGCCGGCCAGAGCCGGGTTCTCCTCCAGCGCCTGACGTGACTCGCGCACCGGTGCCGGGCACAGCGGGAGCCCCTGCCAGGTCAGATGCAGCGGGATGCCGCCGGCGTAGCGCAGCTCCACCTCGCTGCGGCTGAATGCCTGTGGTGGCTGCCCGCGGTTGGAGACCAGGGCAAAGACCGCGTCGGGATCGCCCACGCGAAACTGCGCGGCGTCCGGCCCGTTTGAGGCTTGAGGTTCGAAAGCGGCAAGGTTGATCGGGATGGAGGTACGCCCGTCGTGGGCGATGCGGTCCTGCGCCCAGGCGACGATGGCGGCGGCCCAGGCGTTGTAGACCGACAGGTGCATGTAGCTGTCGTACCCGCAGCCGGGTGTCGTCCGATCCGCAGGATTCAGCGCGATCAAACCATCTGGCCGGCTCTGCTCATGCCAGCGATCCAGAATGCCCTGCAGCATTCGGCCAGCGGGTGTGCTGCGCCCCGGCTCTTGCCCGGCACCGAGCAGGATCAGGCTGGCCACCAGGCAGGCATCCCCGAACAGGGCGTGACTGCTGCGGCCCAGGCCACCGACATGGCCGCGCCCGTCCCAGGTGTTCAGGCTCCATTGCAGCAGTCTTGTCACGACCGGCTGCCAGTCACCGGGATTGCCGTATTCCGCAGCCATAACGGCCACATACAGCGCCTTGTGGTGGTAGGCGGCCGGGGTGGCTCCCATGCGGGCTGGGTTGGGACGCGCGGGGTAGTCGATGAAGCCGCCATCGGTGCCGCACCAGGCCGTGAACAGCCGCTGCAGCCGCTTCGTTGCGCGTTCACAATGGCTTGCCGAGGCTTCCTGAAGTTCGCACAGCCGCGCCAGCAGCACCCAGTTATTGGAGGGATACCGACGGGCGAGGGGGCATTGGCGGGCGAGTGCCCGTAGGGCCTTTGTTTCCTGCCCGCCGTTGGGGTTTCGTGCCGAATGCTCGGCCAGAAGGTTGAGCAGAAAGCGATTGAACGGTGCGTGCCCCCGCGCCTGCGGGGAAAGCGCCTGCCAGGCGTCCAGGGCGCGGCGGGCGGCCGCCGAGTCGTCCCCGTGCAAAAGGGTTAGGGCCAGGGCGGTGGAGGTCTGGCCGTAGTGGTCCGGCGGGGTGGCCGTGTGATCCTGGGGATCCCATAGCCCGGCCCCGGGGCGGGTGTGATTGCGCAGGGCGCTGGCCAGCGTTTGCAGTGTGGCATCCAGCGCTGGCATATCGATCGCTGTGGGCGAAGTACCCCGCGCTGGGGGGGCGGGCATCGGTTCGCGCTCAGCGGGTTGGGGGGGCATTGCGGTCGGGTTCGTCCATCAGGGAACCGGACATAAGGTTGTCCTGCGATGTGGCCGCCGGTCCCGGGGCCGATGCGGTTGGCGCCGGAGATGCAGCGGGCTCGGGCCCCGTCCGGGGCTGGGCAGGCCCCAAGGCGGCGGGCGCAATACTCGGCCGTGCCTCCGGCAGCGGTACCGATTCCAGTTCCCGCCGCATGATGACGGCGAGGGCAATGAAGGCATACAGCAGATTAAAATAGGCCACGTCGAGGAAGGCCCCCGCGACCAGATACCCCACCAGCCCGATCTGCAGGGCCCAGGCATATTCGGACAGCCAGATTTGCCCGGTTCGGCCCCGAGCCGTTTTGCGCACCCTGTTGAGCGTGAAAAAGGTGAAGCCAACGAGCAGGAGGAACACGGCCAACCCCCCGAAGCCGTGTTGCCCCAAAATGCCGAAATAGACGCTGTGTGGTGACAGTACGTGGCGCCAGGTGCCTTCAAAATTGGCGTAGGAGATCCACCAGTCATAGCCCAGCGCGGTGTTGCGGAAGCCCATCCCGGTCAGGGGGCGCTCCATGGCCATGTTCCAGGCCACCCCCCAGGACTGAATGCGCTGCATCGCGGAGGTGTCTTCCTCGTAGGTCTCGATGGTCTGCCAGCGTTCCACCAGGCGGTCCGGCGCGGTGACACCGACTACAGCGACCAGGACGAATCCCGCAAGCACCATTAGCCATTTCTTCTGCATGTGCCAGAACAGGAACGGGGCAATTGCCAGCAGGCCCACGAAGGCCCCGCGCGAGTAGGTTGCAAGGATCGCGATGGTCGTGAGCCAGAAGACGGCATAGGAGAACCAGCCAATGGGCCGCGAAAAGCGGTTGAGCAGTTCGATGCCTAGGTCTGCCGCCCAGCGACGGTCGAACATTCGGGCGGTGGCCAGGATCAGCGGCAGCACCATGAGCATGGCCAGCCCGATGTAGGTATTGCCGGAGAGATATGACCCTGTGGGTCCGAGTACGTGATGGGCTCCACCTGTCTGGATCGCGAACAGCCCGCCCTTGAACCCGTAAAAGGCAAGCGATGCGGTAATCACCAGCAGCAGCCAGACGATGCGACGCTCGCCGTAGATCAGCATCGGCGTGACGAAGGTGATCAGCAGGATCTTCATGAAGTGGATCCAGAAGTCCCACGCCCCGCTGGAGTTGACCGCGAAGAAGCTGGTCATCGCGAAGTAGCCGGCCAGCACGAACAGCATGATCGTCTCCCGCGTAAACGGGAACGGCTTGCGGTCCTTGGCCAGGAACAAAGCGATCAGAGTGACGCCGCCGACGTAAGTAGCCAGGGGCGCGCCGCGCATGAAGGTCCAAGTGTGCCACTGCGGGGCAAACAGCCCGATCCAGAACCAGGCCAGCACCCCGATCCATGCATAGCGCACGATCAGAGGCAGCAGCACGGCGATGATCAGGGCGAGGAGATAGTCACGCATGCAGTTTGCATCTTGCACCGCTGTCGCGGGCATCTGACGAAAGGGGCAGGCTCGCGGCCTGTCTCGTTGCATGGTACACGCGGCTGCGTGCGTGTACCCCCGCCCGACGAACGGACTACTAACGGTGCTCGCCGCGCATCCCCGGTGCGCTCGGTCCTTGGCGGACGCCCGACAGCCGGGGGCTCCGGTACGGCGTGCATGCTTGCGAAGCCTCCCAGAAAGGCCAATGCTGTAGTCGGGTGATCGCAGGTGGCCGTGATCGGCACGGCATGCGGAGGCGCAGCGTGCATTCGGGAATCGCCGTTAAGGAGATGCTGATTTGATCGCGCGTCCGCGCTCGAGTCGCTTTTGCGTGCGAACAAGGCGCGGTGACCGCCGTGCAGTCATTCTGCACAAGGGAACCGCAACGCCGTTCCCGCGCAAAAGCGGCCGAGCCCCTGCTTTCAATGGCTTGTGGGGTTGGTGCCCCCTGTTCCCCGATCCTGCGTTGCGCCGCTTGCGGGTAGAACCACTACCCGCTGCACGACGCGCCTTGTCTCGGAAAACAGGGGACACCAACGCGGACGTGCGATTAAATCAGCGTCTCCTTAAGGCTTCAGCCGCTGTAGACCGCGCGCGCGGCGTGGTCAGGCTTTGGCGCGTGCGAGTCACTCGTCTGGATCCGGTGACGCAGTGCGGGCCGACGGTCGTCGGCCTGGCCCTCTGGTTTTTCGCCTCCGGTGTGGCTGCAAGCCCGGTGGTGGTCGGGGATGCGGCGACGCTGCGTGATGCCCTGACCGGTGCAGAAGCGGGCGATGTTATCGAGGTGCTGCCGGGCGATTACCTGCTGTCCGGGATGCGCCTGGCGCTGTCGGAGGGCACTTCGGGAGCGGTCGAAGTCCGGGCGTCCGTCCCCGGGACGGCCCGGTTGTGGACGCAGTCCGGCACGCTTTTCGATATCCGTGCCGGCCAGTGGCACTTTAGCGGGCTCGACTTTCAGGGGAGCCATTCGGCCGGCCATGCGATTTACCTGAATGGTGGCGGGAGTCGATCCCGGATCGAGGGTAATCGTTTTCAGAACTTTCACGCCGCGATTCGCTCGGCTGGCCGTGGGTCATCTCCTTCCTTCCCGGATGATGTGCTCGTGGCGCGGAATGTGTTTGTAAATGACACGCCGCGGGATACACGGCAGCCGGTCGCGGCAGTGGATGCGGTGGGTGGCAGCGGGTGGCGCATTACGGAGAATTTCTTTGCCGATATTGCGCTCGCCCCGCGTGGCAGTGGCCGGCCCGGGATGGCCGCGGCGGTTCGCGGGGGCGCAAGCGATGCCGTGCTGGATCGCAATCTGGTGATCTGCGAGTGGCGCCACGCGGGTGGCCAGCGCCTGGGGTTGTCCCTGGGTGGCGAGGGAACGCGCCGCGCCTCCATGGATCCACGCACCACGGCGGACTGTAACGGGGCGTGCCCGGAAACCCGGTCCGGCCGGCTCTACAACAATCTGATCCTGAATTGCCCGGACGGCCCCGGGATCTACCTGAACCGGGCGCAGCAGTCGCGCATTGCGAACAACACCATTTTTGATGCCTTCGGGATCCAGGCGCGGTTTGCCGAGACCTCGGCGGAGGCCGTGGACAACCTGCTCTCCGGTACCATCCGCGAACAGGAAGACGCCCGGGTGGAGGCCGTCAACAACGTGGAGACGGGGCGGTGGGATACGCTGGCCCGCCTGCCTGGCCTCAAGCGGCGGCTCGAGCTGCCGGTGCCGGACCATCGCATCCTCTATGCGGAGTGGCTGGACCGTCTGGTGCGAGGCAGTGTGGAACGGGCACATGCCTGGGTGGACAGCCTGGCGGGGTCATCGCTGGGCAAGGGCCTGCGGGACTTTGACGACTGGTTCGTGTTCCCGCGGGCGGTGGACTTCCGGTTGCAGGATGGGGAGCGGATCGTTGCCCAAGGGGTGTCGCCGCCCGTCGTGTCTGCGGACTTCTGCGGGCAGGCGCGGTCCGCGCCGGCCGATCGCGGCGCGATTGAATACAAGGCCGGGGAATGTCGGCTGGGGCCCGAGCTCGAGCGGCGTTACGGGCCGCTACTGAGTGCGTTCGAGGGGCTGGAGGACAGCCCGCCCCCGGACTGGAGTGAAGACCGCTCGCTCCCCGCCGCGGCTGTCGATCTCCCTGTGCCCGTGCGCGTACTCCACGCGGACCCCGACAGTTTTCGGCAGGTCGTGGCGGACCTGGAGCCGGGTGACTGGCTGCGGCTGGAACCGGGGGAATACACGCATTCCCTGAGCCTGCGTGGCATCCGGGGCACGGCGGAACGTCCGATCGTGATCAGTGGGCCTTCCAGTGGCGATCCCGCGGTGTTTCTGGGGCGGCGCGGCGCCAATACGATACGGCTGCGCAATGCCGCGCATATCGTGATTCGGCACCTCGAGCTGGATGGCGGAGGGCACAACATCGCAGGCGTGGTGGCGGAGCCCGAGGGCCGATACGCACACGACATCACGCTGGAGTACCTGACGATCCGGAATTACGACGGCTCGCAGGGCAACAGCGGGATCACGACGCGCACGCCCGCCTGGAACTGGGTGATCCGCAACAACGATATTCGCAACGTAGGCACGGGCATGTACCTGGGCCGCCCCGATGGGTATGGCCCGTTCATCGGGGGGCTCGTCGAGAACAATTTCATCGCCGGCACCCTTGGCTACAACGTGCAGATCAAGCACCAGAATGTTCGGGATCGGCTGCCGCACATGCCGACCGAGCCGCGTCAGACGATCCTGCGCTACAACGTGTTCAGCAAGGCCGAGGGCGGAGCCGACGGGGATCGCGCCCGCCCCAATCTGCTGGTTGGCCACCTGCCCACACAGGGTCCGGGCCAGCACGATCGTTACCTGATCTACGGCAATCTCTTCTACCAGAACCCGCATGAGCGCCTGTTCCAGGGGGAGGGCAATCTGGCGCTCTACAACAACCTGTTCGTCAATCACCATGGTGACGGGCTGATCGTGCGCCGCCACAACGACGTGCCCAAGGAAGTAAAGATCCTCAACAACACGGTCGTGGCCGAGGGCTTCGGTATCGCGATCGTGCACCCGGACCGCGACTCCCGGCAGGTGGTTGCGGGGAATGCGGTGTTTGCCGGCGAGCCGTTGCAGGTGCCGCGGCGCATCGACGCAGCCGCGAACCTGACCGGCTCGCGCGCGGAGGCCGGGGCGAAGCTGATGAGCCCCGACGCAGCGCTGGCCGAGTTGGACCTGTTCCCGCGCGGGCAGGAGCTCCGGCGTGAACGGACCCTGCCCGAGATCGAGGGGCTTTGGCATTTCGACCGCGACTACAGCGGCCGCGAACGGGAGGGTTCCTTCTGGGGTGCCTACGCCAGCCCGCACGCCATCAACGTCGGCCGCGAACCCGGCATTGGCCCTGCTGCCGCGAACTGTGCGCCCTGCCAGTGAATACCCAGGAGACACGAGTCCACACGGCCTTGAGCCTGGCTGACGCTGGTTGCTAATCAGAAACGTCGTTGATCAGACGCGGCGTGAGTGCGGCGTTTTATCCACGCGATAGCAGAATGGCTGCGTGCCGGTCACCGCGCCGGGTTCGCGCGCGAGCAGCCGGGGAGCCCGTGTGTACATTGATCCGCGTTTCCTTAGTATGGGCGCGACTTGACTACCTCGGGCTGGCGCGATGGCCTTTCTGCTGCACGACTCTCTGTTTGCACACGCCGCGTCCAGGCCGCAGGCCCCGGCCCTGCGTTTCCGCGACGCGGTAGAGGATTACGCGTCGCTGGCCGCCAGCGTCGAAGCAGCGGGGGCGCGGTTGCTGAGTGCAGGGGTCGAGCGCCAGGAGCGTGTGGCCGTGTACCTGGACAAGCGCCCGGAGACGGTGCACGCGCTGTTCGGCGCTGCGTACGCCGGGGCCGCTTTTGTGCCGGTCAATCCGTTGCTGAAGGCGGAGCAGGTGACGCATATCCTGCGTGACTGCAATGTGCGCATTCTGGTGACCTCCCCGGATCGGCTGCAGGGTCTGTTCGATGCGCTCCCGGCCTGTCCGGATCTGCACACCGTGCTGGTCGTGGGCGAGGTACCGGAGGGGGCCGAGGCCGGCCATGTGCGGATCGAACCGTGGGAGTGCGACGTATCCGCAAGCGGTGTGCGCCCCTATGGGGTGATCGACACGGACATGGCGGCGATCCTCTATACCTCGGGCAGCACCGGGCGGCCCAAGGGCGTGGTGCTTTCGCACCGCAATATGGTGGCCGGCGCCGAGAGTGTGGCGACCTACCTGGACAACCAGCCGGAAGACCGCCTGCTGGCGGTGCTCCCGTTCAGCTTTGATTACGGCCTGAGCCAGCTGACCACCGCCTTTCGGGTGGGTGCTGAGGCGGTACTGCTCAACTACCTGCTGCCGCGCGATGTGATCCGGGCGGTCGCGCGCTACGGCATCACCGGCCTGGCGGCGGTGCCGCCCCTGTGGATTCAGCTCGCCCAGCTCGACTGGCCGGAGGAGGCGCAGCAGTCGCTGCGTTACATCACCAACTCGGGCGGGGCGATGCCGCAGGAGACCCTGATGGCCCTGCGCAGCCAGCTGCCGCGGACCGAGTGCGTGCTGATGTATGGGCTGACCGAGGCGTTCCGCTCCACCTATCTGCCGCCGGGCGAACTGGACCAGCGGCCGGGTTCCATGGGCAAGGCGATCCCCAATGCCCGGATCGAAGTGGTGCGCGAGGACGGCAGCCCCTGCGCCCCGGGCGAGCCGGGGGAACTGGTGCATCGCGGGGCTCTGGTGGCGCAGGGCTACTGGAACGACCCGAAACGCACGGCGGAACGCTTTCGCCCGGCGCCGGGGCAGCCGTCCGGTATCCCGGTCCCGGAGCTTGCTGTGTGGTCCGGGGATACGGTCCGCATGGACGAGGATGGCTATCTCTACTTTGTCGGGCGCCGCGACGAGATGATCAAGACCTCCGGCTATCGGGTCAGCCCCAACGAGGTGGAGGAAGCGGTGTACGCCACCGGACTGGTGGCGGAGGTTGCGGCATTCGGCGTGGCCCACCCGACGCTGGGCCAGGGTATCGTGCTGGTAGGGCAGCCTCAGGGCGAGGGTGTGACGGACGAGCGCCTGATCGAGTCGCTGCGTCCGCACTTGCCTGGCTTTATGCTGCCAGCCCATATTCACCTGCGCGCCCAGCCATTGCCGCGCAATGCGAACGGCAAGATTGACCGCAAGGCCCTGGCCGGCGAATTCAGGGACATCTTCCAGCAGGGGGAAACAGCGTGACGGACTCGCGGCCCGAACATAGCCCGATTGATCATTTTTCCGTCGTGGGCGATTGCCTGCAGGTCGGTGGCCGGTCGCTGACGGATCTGGCGGCGCGCGTGGGGCAGACCCCGTTCTATGCCTACGATCGCGCGCTGATGACCCGCCGCGTCGAGCATCTGCGCGCGAACCTGCCGGCAGACATTGCGCTGCACTACGCGATCAAGGCCAACCCGATGCCGGCCGTTGTGCAGCACATGGCCGGGCTGGTGGACGGACTCGACGTGGCCTCCAGCCGCGAGATGCAGGTGGCGCTGGATACCGGTACGGCTCCGGGCGATATCAGCTTTGCCGGGCCGGGCAAGGCGGTGGCCGAACTGGAGGCGGCGGTGGCGGCCGGGATTACCATCAACCTGGAGTCGCCCACCGAACTGGAACGGCTCGGGACTATTGCCGAACGCACGGGCCGGATGCCGCAGGTCGCCGTGCGCGTCAATCCGGACTTCGAGCTGAAGAGCTCCGGCATGCGCATGAGCGGCGGCCCCAAGGCCTTCGGCGTGGATGCCGAGCGCGTGCCTGAACTGCTGGGTCGTATCGGCGAGCTGGGGCTTCACTTCCGCGGGTTTCACATCTTTTCCGGCTCGCAGAACCTGCGCCCCGAGACGCTGATCGAGGCACAGACCCAGACCTTCGAGCTGGCGCTGCGCCTGGCCGAGTCGGCACCGGGGCCGGTCGAGATGCTGAATATCGGCGGCGGTTTCGGCATCCCGTATTTTCCCGGCGACCAGCCTCTGGACCTGGGCCCCATCGCCGATCATCTGGAAAACCGCCTGCCTGCGGTGCGCGAGGCGCTGCCGGATGCGGAGATCATGCTGGAGCTGGGTCGCTATCTCGTCGGCGAGGCGGGTATTTACGTGGCCGAGGTGCTGGACCGCAAGGAGTCCCGTGGTCAGGTGTTCCTGGTCACGAACGGTGGGCTGCACCACCATCTGGCCGCCTCCGGTAACTTCGGCCAGGTGATCCGCAAGAACTATCCGGTGGTGGTGGGCAACCGCGTGCGTGGCCACGAGCGCGAGGTTGTGAACGTGGTCGGCCCGCTGTGTACCCCGCTGGACGTACTGGCCCAGCAGATGGAGCTGGCGCGCGCCGACATCGGCGATCTGATCGTGGTGTTCCAGTCCGGTGCCTATGGCTACACCGCCAGCCCCACGCGTTTTCTGAGCCACCCGGAGCCGGTCGAAATCCTGGTCTGATGCGGGCGGGGGTGTAGCGTCGCGGTATGCCGTACGGGCGTAGCCGGCGCGCGGGCCTTGGCTTTGTGTCAGCCCGCGCGCCTTTCCTGCGGCTCGGTGAGGTTGCGGGCCAGGCGCAGACCGAAGCGCAGGGGGGTGCGATCCCAGGGGGTGAAGCGCGGGAGCTGGAAGGGGTCGGAGTCCGCGCGTGCGGCACCCGGCGCGGTAGAGACGGCGGCTTCGAAACCGCAGTCGCGCGCAATCTGAACGTGTTCGGCCGCGTAGTCCTTGTCCGGGCGTCCGTTGGGATAGGCGAACAGGCGTGGCGCTCGCCCTAGCAGTGCCTCGAGGTCTTCCCGGCCCTTCCGGATCTCGGCTCGGGCAGTGGCCGCGTCCACCTCGGTCAGGATGGGGTGGGTGGCGGTGTGGCCACCGATTTCCATGCCTGCGTTCGCGAGTTCGCGTACCTGCTGGCCGCTCATCATCAGGTCGTCCGGCAGCTGCAGGCCGAAGCGCGTGGCCAGGGCCGCGGTTCCGGCTCGGCGCTTTTCGGCAGGCTGGTACTTGAAGCGGCCGATCAGGGCGTGGATCAGCTTTAGCCGGTTGTGGTCGGTCTCCAGCGTCCATTCGCCGAGGCCTTCCGGGCCCAGGTCGGCATTTTTCGGGAGGCGGCGCACCGTCTCGATCAGGGTGTCGTTGAACATCCGGCCGCCATCGAGATAGCTGGTGGCAATGAAGAACGTGGCCGGCACGCCTTCTTCTTGCAGTATCGGCAGCGCGACCTCGGCGTTGTCCGCGTAGCCGTCGTCGAAGGTCACGCATACGGCCCGTGGCGGCAGGGTGTGGTTGCGCAGGCGTTCGACGGCCTCGGCCAGCGGTAATGGGTTCATGTGGTGGGCGAGCAGGCGCATCTGCCAGCGGAAGTCATCGGCATGCGGATCGCCATCCAGCAGCGGGTCGGGCTCCGGCAGTACGCGGTGGTAAATCAGGATAGACAGGCGCCCCCTGGAACCACCAGGCGACATCAGGGATAGCAGCGAGCGCAGCAGCATGAGGGCTAGACCGTCCGAATGCGCGCGACGTGGCACCGCCGGGCCCGATCAAGGCTTTGCCCCGGTTCGGGCTTTGTGATGCGCGCAGGTGCAAGGGCTGCACGCATGCTTGGGTATGACTCCGGCATCTGCAATTCGGTGTCCTGCAACAGTGTTTCCCTTGGGCTTGTTGCCGATCATAGCGAAGGGAAACGCTGCACAGTGAGGGCGCCGTTGATTGAGCGTTTTTTCGTAGGCGGCACACGGGTGTCCTGCTGCAATCGATCATCGCCTGCGCCGATAAATGCGGCGTGGCCGGGTCCAGTGTTTCGTTGACGGACCTGGCCGGAAGCTTGCCGCCGTATGCCGCGGGCCCGAATGACAGGCGGCCTGTAGCGAGGTCATGCTGCTCGGAGACCGTTTGGTAGGGAGGTCGCATATGTGGGCTGGATTCGCAGTAAAACGCGCGGGATGGGGGGCAGCCGCCAGTTATGCCGGGCGCGCGGCCCTGATCGCTTTGGTCCTTCTGCTGCTGCCGGCTACTGGGCCCGTGGCTGCGGCGGATGGTTCGGGGTCCATGGAGGCACCGGACGGGGGATGGAACCGGATTCAGGCGACGCCGGAGGACTATCGCGCGGCGGTGGCTGCGCTTGAGCCCGGTGACTGGTTGCAGCTGGAGCCGGGGGACTATCCGCGTTCGCTGCGGTTGCACCGGGTGCGCGGGACAACGGATCGGCCCATCGTGATCAGCGGGCCGGCGGAGGGTGAGCCGGCCGTGCTGCGCGGGCGCCGCGGGGAGAACACGATCAGCCTGGTGGATGCGGAACATCTGGTGATCCGGCACCTGACGCTGGATGGCGGCGGGGAACCGGTTGCGGGGGTGGTGGCCGAGGCGCGCGGTGACGGGGTGCATCACGTGACGCTGGAGCACCTGACCATCCGCCATTACGACCGTTCGCAGGGCAATACCGGGATTACGACGCGCGTGCCGGCCTGGGGGTGGGTGATCCGGCACAACGAGATCCATGATGTGGGTACCGGGATGTATCTCGGACAGCCGGATGGCACCAGCCCGTTTGTCGGTGGCGTGATCGAGCACAATCATGTGCACCGCACTCTGGGGTACAACATCCAGATCAAGCATCAGACGGAAAGGGAGATGATTCCGGGGCAGGATCCGGGCCCACGCGAGACGCGGATTCGCTTCAATTTTCTGAACAAGGCAGAACGCGGGAGCGACGGGGCCCGGGCCCGCCCCAACCTGCTAGTGGGGCATTTCCCGCCCACCGGAACGGGGTCCGAAGACCGCTATCGCATCGAAGGGAACCTGTTCTACAGGAACCCGCACGAGCGACTGTTTCAGGGCGAGGGCAATATCGCCCTGCATGACAACCTGTTCGTAAACCCTGTCGGCGATGCGCTACTGGTGCGCCCGCACAACCATGTGCCGCGGGATATTCGCATCGCGAACAATACGGTCCTGGCGACTGGATTCGGCATCCGTGTGGATGCGCCGGACCCGGCCTACGAGCAAGTGGTGGAGGGCAACGCCGTGTTCGCCGGGAACCCGTTGCAGCTCTCAGGCGGTATCGCCGGTGACCACAACTACACCGCGCCGCGGGAAGACGCGGCCCAGTATCTGGAGGCACCGGATGCGGGCCTCGATGCGCTGGATCTCTACCCGCGCGCGGGTGGTTTGCGGGAGCGTGGAGGCAGCGTGAGTTCGCCCGCAATCGCGGGCGCGGATCACGATTACAATGGCCGCCTGCGCGAACGACCGGTCTGGGGCGCCTATGCCGGTCCGCCGGGCCCCAATCCGGGGCGTGTGGAGGGGATCGGGCCGCGCGTGCCGGGTTGTGCGCCCTGCCAATAGGGAAACATGGATCCGTGTTTCCCTGAGCCGGACGCGGTCCAGGGACAGAATGGCCCCCGCCGGGGTGCCGCATGACGAAGAGCAACGAGAACGGACATCTTATGCATACGCTTCCCGCGCTGGATGAAGTCACCATTGGGGTCATCGGTCTTGGGTACGTCGGCCTGCCGCTGGCCGTCGAATTCGGACACCACTGGCCCACCATCGGATTCGATATCGACCCGGAACGGGTGCAACAGCTGCGGGCCGGGGTGGATCGCACGCGCGAGGTGGAGTCGGACAAGCTGGCGGCTACGCCGAAGCTGACGTACACCTCGGACCTGGAGGCGATGCGGGCCTGCAACGTGTTTGTGGTGACGGTGCCGACCCCCATCGACCGGCACAAGCGCCCGGACCTCGGGCCGCTGCTCGGGGCCAGCCGCAGCGTGGGGCGGGTGCTCAAGCCGGGGGACACGGTGATCTACGAGTCCACCGTGTATCCGGGCGCCACGGAGGAGGATTGCGTGCCAATCCTCGAGGCGGAGTCCGGTCTGGTGCACAACCAGGATTTCTTTACCGGCTACAGCCCCGAGCGCATCAACCCGGGGGACAAGGAGCATGGGGTGACCTCCATCATGAAGGTCACGTCCGGCTCCACGCCGGAGGTGGCCGATTTCGTCGACGCGCTGTACGCACGGGTGATCACCGCCGGTACGCACAAGGCCGAGAGCATCCGCGTGGCCGAGGCCGCCAAGGTGATCGAGAACACCCAGCGCGACGTGAACATCGCGCTGATCAACGAGCTGGCGCTGCTGTTCGAGCGCCTGGGCCTGGATACGGAGGCGGTGCTGAAGGCGGCCGGGACCAAGTGGAACTTCCTGCCGTTCCGCCCCGGGCTGGTGGGTGGCCACTGCATCGGCGTGGACCCGTACTACCTGACCCACAAGGCGCAGGCGGTGGGGCACCACCCGGAGATGATCCTCGCCGGGCGGCGTGTGAACGACTCGATGGGCGCCCACATCGCGGACAACACGGTGCGGGCGCTGGTGCGCAAGGGTATCAACCCGGTGGGCGCGCGCATCCTGGTGATGGGGCTGACCTTCAAGGAAAACTGCCCCGACCTGCGCAACACCCGCGTGATCGATATCCACGCCACCCTGGCCGGCTACAACGCCGAGGTGACCGTGTTCGACCCCTGGGTGGACCCGGCCGAGGCCGAGCACGAGTACGGCATTACCCCGGTGACCGAGACCCCGGGCCCGGGGCAGTTCGATGCGATCATCGTCGCCGTGCCGCACCGCGAGTTCCTGCAAATGGGTATCGATGCGATCCGCGCGCTGGCACGTCCGCAGTCGGTGATCTTCGACGTGAAATCAGTCTTCCCGCGCGCGGCAACCGACCTGCGGCTCTAAGGAAACACGTATTAGCGTTTCCGGGCGTCTGCCCCCTCAACTGGATGTCCGCAGGGTCGCGCAGCGGGTGCCACGCCCGGATAACGCTCACCCTTTTCCGCTGCGTGGCGGCGTATACAGTGACGGGACGCATTTCGGCCACGGAGGCTGAGCCATGGGTACGTCCGCGATGGTGCCGCGCTGTGGCGCGAACGGGCTGCTGGGGCGCGTGATGGTGCGCGACTCGCGCGCTGGCGCCCGACTTTGCGCACACCCGGCCGCCCCGACCGAACACTCGCCGGGGTCTGGCTGCACGCGCGGCGGCCCGGCGGGCGGGTGACCCGTTGAGTGCCCGCGACCCCATGCCGGAACCGCTGTCGCTGCGCACCTGTGCGCTGTGGGCCTGGTTGTCGCTGGGGGCGGCGATCTACCTGACCCTGCTTCCGTTCGAGTTTGGCAGTGTCACGCTCGAACAGGCCTGGGACACCTACCGCAACATGAGCCTGTCTGGCCCCGGTACGAGCGGTCGCCAGCAGTTCATGGCCAACGCGCTGATGTTCATGCCGCTGGGGTTCTTCTGGGTGGCCTGGCTGACCCATGGCCATCGCAGCGGGCCCCGGGCGGTGGGCGTTGTGGTGCTGGTGTCGATGCTCGGGCTGCTGGTTACGGCCAGCGTGGAGTTTCTGCAGGTGTGGCTGCCGTACCGGCACCCGGCGGCGGCCGATATTGCCGGCAACTTCTCCGGAGCCGTGGCGGGCGCGCTGGCCTGGCTGGCGTTGCGCAACCCGCTGCTGCGCTGGCGCCGGGTGCTGGAGGACGCGGGCGCGCGGGCGCTGGCCGGCGGGCTGGTGGCCTATGCGGTGGCCTACGTGCTGGTGGGGCTGGTCCCCTTCGATCTGGTGCTGGCGGCCGACGAGCTGCAGGCCCGACTGGCGTCCGACGCCTGGGGCTGGTGGGTCGCGCCGGGTGCCTGCACCGGCGGGCTCCGCTGCATCAGCTGGCTGGCGCTGGAGGGGATGGTCAGCATCCCGGTCGGGCTCCTGCTGGCCCTGTGGCTGCATCGGCGCGGGGCCTCGGTGCTGGCGGCGGGCATCCCGCTGGCCCTGGCGCTGGCGGCGCTGCTGGAACTGCTGAACCTGCTGACCCTGTCGGGTATCGCCGAGGGCCGCTCGGTGCTGCTGCGGGCCCTGGGGATGGGGGCCGGCCTGGTCCTGTACCGCCATCTGCCGACGCATCCGCATGTGGTCATCCGGGCGCTGCAGCGCTATGCGACGCCCGGGCTTGTGATTGCGGGGGCCGGGTATGCGCTGCTGCTGGTGGCGCTGAACCATGGCTTCGGCGCGTTTCATGCCGATGTGGAGGCGGCCCGCGCGCAGTGGGCCGAGCTGAACCTGTGGCCGTTCTATTACCACTACCACGTGGACGAGATCCACGCCCTGCGCAGTACCGCGCTGCATCTGGCCATGTACGCGCCGCTCGGGGCGCTGGTCTGGTGGTGGCAGCTGCGTCAGCCGCTGCAGCCGGCCGCCCTGAACCTGCTGGCGGTGGTCGCGGGGGCCGTGCTGGCTCTGAGCGTAGAGTCGGCCAAACTGTTCGTGGAGGGTGCCCGCCCGGACCCGGCGAGCCTGGTCCTGGCCGGGCTGGCGGCCTGGGCCATGGCCGCGCTCCTGCAGTGGCTGAGTCGGGCGAGCACTCCTGGCACGGCCGGTGTCGAATCGAACGCGGTGCCCGTGACGCGCCCGAATGGTCCGATGTCGTCCGGGCCGGGCCACCCGCCAAGTGCGCTGCAGCGGCTGCGCCAGGGCCTGGGCGGCTTGCTGGCGCTGGGGGCCTTACTGCTGGCGGTAACCTGGCCGGTGGTGCCCGTGCTGTTGAGTGCCGGTCTGCTGGCCTACGCCGCGCTACTGGCCTGGCGCCCGCAGGCCTGGTTGCTGGTGATCCCGGTGCTGCTGGGCACGCTGGATCTCACGCTTTACCACGGGCGCCTGTTCGTCTCCGAGCTGGATCTGTTCCTGGTGATGACCGTGGCCGTGGGTCTCTGGCTTGGGCCTCATGCCCGGCATGCCGGCGCCCTGCTGCCGCGCGCGATCGTCTGGCCGCTGGCTCTGCTGTTGGTATCCACCCTGATCAGCCTGGTGATCGCGCTGGTTCCACCCGGGGGCTGGAACCCCGGCGCGGCGGTGCACTTTGCGCACGAATGGAACGCCCTGCGGGTCGCCAAGGGGCTGCTGTGGGCGGTGGTCCTGCTGGCCATGCTGCGCGTGGCCCCCCTGTCGGTGCGCGAGCAGGTCACCCGCTGGTTCCTCCCGGGCGTGGCCCTGGCCCTGCTGGCACAGCTGGCCTTCGTGGTGCGCGAACGGATCACCTACCCCGGGCTGCTGGATTTCGACAGCGGCTACCGGCTCTCCGGCCTGTTCTCGGAGATGCAGGCCGGTGGCCCCAGTATCGAGAGCTTTCTGGTGCTGGCCTTTCCGCTGGCCCTGGTCTGGTGCTGGCGGCAGCGTCCCGGCCTGATGCTCGCGGGCACCGCCGTACTGGCGCTGGGGACGGCCTACGCGGTCGCAATGACCTATTCCCGCGGCGGTTACCTCGGTCTGGCGGTGGCCGTGGCCATCCTGTTGTTCGGAGTGGTACTGGCCACAGTGGCCGGGCGCGCGCGCCCGGGCCGCGGCGCGGTAGTGGGCGTGCTGCTGCCGCTGGTGGCGATAGCCGTGGTGGCGGGCACCACGCTGGGCGGTTTCGCCGAACAGCGTCTGGGCCAGATCGAGCGCGACTTCGGCACCCGGGCAGACCACTGGCGCGAGGCCCTGGAGTTGCCGGGTGGTGGTCCTCTGGCCGTATTTCTGGGACGGGGCGTGGGCAGTTTCCCCGAGCACTACCGCACGGGCAACCGCGATGGACTTGTGCCCGCGAATTTCGCCTTCACCCGCGAAGAAGGTGAGCCGCGCCTGCAGATCGGGGGAGGGGATTCGCTGTTCGTGAACCAGCGCGTGCGTCTGCCGCGCGACGGTCAGTACACCGCGACCGTGCGGATAGCCGGTGCCGAGGCCGCTGGCTTTCGGGTGTTTGTCTGCGAGAAGCCGATCCGGCATTCGTTCGCCTGTCGCAGTGAAGGGATGCGTCTGGAAGAGGATGGGCGCGAGTCCTTCCAGTGGCGTTTCGATCTGGAGCCGATGGAGCCGCGCCGGTGGCCGTTCCAGCGCGGGCTGGTGCTATCCCTGGCGGTCGATGCGCGGCAGCCGTCTGTCGTCGAATTTTACAGTGTGCAGATCCGCGATTCGGAGGGCCGTGAATATGTGGCCAATGCCGATTTCCGACAGTTGGGGCGGCACTGGTATTTCACGACGGATCACCTTCGCCCGTGGCGGGTCGAGAACCAGTGGCTGGAGATCTACTTCGACCAAGGCGGGCTCGGCCTGCTGGCCTTCGTTTGGCTGACACTGGCCGCCCTGGCCCTGCTGATACGGCGCGGGCTGAGGGGCGATGCAGTGGCGCTGGCCATGGCGGCCGCGCTGGCGGGGGCATTGTCGATTGGCCTGTTCAGTACGTTGTTCTTCTCGCCGCGCATCGCGCTGTTGTTTTATCTGACGCTGTTGCTGGGTGTGGCGTCGGCGCCGCTGCGTGCCGTATCCCCTTCCGTGGCGGTCGACCGGGACCGCATTGGTTAGCGTTGCCGATGCCGGTAGCGCCCGGAATCGTTTTGGTTTCCAGTTTTTTCAGTGACTTGTAGCGCATCCCGGTGCGTCCGGCCCGTGGACGGGTGACTGTCCGGATTTTTTACGGCCTGGCCGGCGTTCCGTGCTTGTGCCTGACAGGGCCGCATCCACGCCGGGAAAAACAGCAGCCTATGGCGCCTGGCATTGGGGTTGCTTGCCACCGTCTGCACACCCCAAGGCCCAACGACCCAAGGTGAAACCTATATGAAACATGCATTTGCGATGGTGCCGCTGGCATTGCTGTCCCTGTCCGTGCACGCCGCCACGGTGGACCCTTCCTTTGACGAATTCGGCGAACTGCCTGACGCTACCTTTGGCGGCAGCGGCATCCCCAATGATGCGGTCGCACAAAGTTTCTTCGAGACCGCGGAGGCGCCCGGCGTGCTCGGTCTGTCCGCGACCCAGCGTTTCGATGCGCCGGAGGTGACCAACGACGGCGCGGGGACCTACTTCGTCCAGCCAGGGGTCGGTGACCCGGATTACGATTCGGACTTTGGGTCCGGACTGTCTTTCTGGAACTTCAATTTCTACATAGACCCTGGCGCTGGTTTCCTGGCGGGCGCGCCGCTGACCTTCGAGCTGTACTTCGAGACCGTGCCCGGCCAGATCAGCACGTTGCAGCTGGGACCGCTGGAAGGGGTCACGGAGACCTCCCAGAACCTGGGTTTCAACTGGCTGAACGATCTGGCAAGCGCCGAGGGCAATGATCCGTTCGACCCCTTCGCGGAGGGCGTCTACAGCTTCGGGCTTGCGGCGTACGCCGATCGCTCGGAGGAGGTGGAACCGTTTGCGACCACCCAGCAGGTCGACTCACCGCTGGTCGCCGAGACCTGGATCAATGTGCAGGTGGGGGATCCGACTGAGGTATCCGAGCCGGGCAGCGCCTGGATGCTGGGTACCGGCCTGGGCGTGCTCGCATTGGTGGCCTGGGGCGCCGGCCGCCGCCGCTCCGGCGCCTGAAACCAGTCGCTCCTGCCCCTGGCAACCCCCGGTACTGGATTTCGCCAGGCCGGGGGTTTTTCGTGTCGGGCTCACGGTGGCGCAGACGGTATCGGCGGCGACGAGTATATGTGCGGAAATTTCACCTGCTACTCTCGTCTGATGAACCTCCCTTGGATCCCGGGCAATGAGCGAGGCCTTCGAGGCGTTTGATGAGCACCTGCTCGAGCTGGCCCGGTTTGTCGAGGAGGCCGAGTCCATGGAGAAGGGCCTGCTCCAGCTTTCGGTGCTGGTAGGGCACGCGATGGACTGTGAGCACTGTTCGATCATGCTGGTGAAGAAAGACCCCGAGACGGGGGCCCCGCGGCTGCGCGTCCAGGCGCACCATGGTCAGCTCCCGGATCACGCCTACGGCGAGCAGCAGCCGCTGGGGAGCGGGATTGCGGGGCGGGTTGCGAGCGCTGGGAAGGGCCTGCTGATCCGCGACCTGCACCATTCCGAGTTCGCGCCCCTGGCGCGGCGGAAGAACGGCCCCGGTCCGGTGGATATCATTGCGGTGCCGATCCTGCTGGAGGGCGAAGTGATCGGGGTCATCAACATCGATTCGCCCAGGGGGCGACGGCGCCTGGCCGAGGAAGATCTGCGCATGGCGTCGATCCTGGCGCTGGTGGTGGCCAAGTCCGTGCTGGTGCATCGGCTGAAGGGGCTGTTGCGCACCAGCTTCACGCAGATGGCGCTGGCCCGCCAGCCGGGGGCGGCGACGGGGCCCATTACCCACGCACCGGAGCGCGTGGCGCGGCTGCTGGCGCGCACGCTGTACGACGAGATGGAGCGGGCCGGGTTTTCCCGCGACCACGTACTGATCGCCGCCACGGAACTGATCGGAAAGGTTGGCGAGGTGCGGGAATGAACCGATGCAGGGATGCGGTGATGGCGCCGGGGGCATGTCGATGAACGACCCGGGCTTCGAGCGCCGCTGGCGCCAGCGCTTCCTCGAGCGCGGCGCGCAACTGGAGGATGACGCCGGCATCGCGGGCTGGACGCACACCGGGCTGGCCAGCCGGGTGCGCCAGTTCGAGCGCCTGTGGCAGCGCGCCGATCCACGGCCCGGCCGCTGGCTGGACGTGGGCTGCGGTGCCGGGACCTACACCCGGATGCTGCAGGCCCAGGGGCACCAGGTGGTCGGCCTCGACTATTCCACGCCTTCGCTGCAGAAGGCACGGGCGCGCAGCGATCCGACGATCCCCTGGCTGGCGGCGGACAGCAACCACCTTCCCCTTGCGGATGCCGCCTTCGACGGGGTGCTCTGCTTTGGCGTGATGCAGGCGCTGGCCGATCCCGCCCCCGCGCTTGCCGAGATCCGGCGGATACTGCGGCCTGGGGCGGAGGCCTGGGTCGATGCGCTCAATCGGCGCTGCTTGCCGACCGCCGTGCGCGAGTGGCGGCGCAGTCGACGCGGGCAGCCGCCGCATCTGCGCTATGACGTGGCCGGGGACCTGCAGGTGGTGGCGAACGACGCGGGGCTTCGAGTCGAGGCGCTGCACTGGCTCCCGCTCGCGCCCGGGCGCCTGGCCGGTCTGCAGCCACTCCTCGAGCATCGTGGCACGCTGGGGCTGCTGCAGGCGGCGCCGGCGCTCGGGGCGTGGCTTAGTCACTCGTTCATCCTGCGGCTGCGGCGGGGGTAGGTCGGGCCGACTGTCGGAAAACTTTCCAGTTGTGGTCCCGCCTGCGGCGAATTTCTCCATCCGAGCGGAGGGTGGCCCTCGATATCAGTTACTTATCCGTTATCCGGGGAGATGGCATCGGGCTTGCTAAAGTTTAGTGAGAAGCGTCTGATTACCGTGTATCCCCGGAATCGCGGCTATTGTCGGCGTGTCCGGGGCCTCGGTACGGAAGGGCGCAATGCCGGGGACGGACCTGGAGCAGAAGACATGAGCGACGAACACGACCAAGACCCACGCCACGGCCATGAGGGTGACGAGCGGCCTGCCGCGTCTGCGGATCGGGACGAGGCCTCTGCCGCCCCCCGCAGCCGGACCCGGCGGCGCCTGGCCACGGCCGGTCTGGGCGGGGCGATGCTGGTATCGCTTCCGGCCAAGTCGGTCTGGGGTGCCCAGGGGCAGTGCTCGCTGTCGGGCAACATCTTCTCCGCCAACGTCTCCAACATCGATCACGAATGCACCGAGGGCGATGGCTGCACCCCGGGGTTCTGGAAGAACAACTGGTTTGCCTGGGACTGCACGGGCTACTCCCCGGGGACCTGTCACCAGACCAACCCGCCTGGCAATAACTGCCGGCGCTTTGATGCCACGGTGCACCGCGGCGGCGCGACCTCGTTCGAGTCGGTATTCGGGTACAAGCCGGAGTGTCTGGGGGGGACGCCCTCGCTGATGGAGGTGCTCCAGGCCAGTGGCACATGCAGCGGCTCGCTGGATTGGCACGCGGTGGGTGCCGTACTGAACGCGGCCTGCACCTCGATCGACTTTGGCGCCTCGGTCGACGAGGTCGTCAAGGCCTATTCGATGGCCCGGGATGACGCGGACAAGTACGCGGCGGTGAAGAACGTCTTCGTCTACATGAACGAGCGTTACTGTCCGATCAATAGCCAGGGCGACTGCGAAGATGGGTACTCGCGCAACGAGATGGGCCAGTGCGTAGAGGTTCGGACGTCTACTTCGCGCAACCACGGCCAGCAGGATCGTTGATGGTCCCGTCGCCGTGTCGCTATGGCGCTTCCCCGGCCTTTGCGAAGCGGGGTCTCGTTGACCGCTTCTGAAGCTCCCCTTGAACTGATCTCCCTGCCCCCCGGCCATGTGCGGGTGTGGGGCGACTCCGTCGCTTTGTATGACTCGCGCTGTGGCGAGACGCACGTGCTGCAGCCCCCCCTGACCGATATCTTTTGTGCCCTGCGCCAGGGCCCTATGACGCCAGCCGCCGTGTTCGAGTACCTTGAACAGCGCTATGACGCCACGGAAGAAGAGCTGGAGAACGCGATGCAGGCCGGCCTGAGTCAGTTGCGGGAGCATTACCTGATCTGTGATCCGGCGGACTCGCGGGACGCGTGACAGCCCCGGAAGACCTGCGCGCGGGACTGCGCGGCGCCGGGGTGGCCCTTCAGGTGGGTCCGTTCGTGGTCCGGCTGCGTTCGCGGCTGGACCGGGTCGAACGCGCGCTGGCCCTGTTCTACGACCGGCAGTTGCTGCCGCCGGAACAGACGGCGTTTGCCGATTTTCACATCACGCTCGCACGGGCCTCCGGCCTGCACTGGCTCTGGCGCCCGCAGGCACGATTCTTTCTCGACGGGCGTTCGCCGTTTCGCCCGCTCCCGCTGGCCCACGCCTACCCGTTGTTCGAGTGGGGGTTGAACTGGTGCATCGCCCAGCATGCCCACGACTTTCTGATGATCCACGCGGCGGTGCTGGAACGCGACGGGCAGGCGCTGGTGATGCCGGGTGAGCCAGGTGCGGGCAAGAGCACCCTGACCGCGGCGCTGACCCTGTCGGGCTGGCGATTGTTGTCGGACGAATTTGCCCTGCTCGCACTCAAGAGTGGAAAGCTGGTCGCACTGCCGCGCCCGGTCAGCCTGAAAAATGCCGCCATCGATCTGATCCGGGAGCGGTATCCGCAGGCGGTGATCGGCCCCGCCTCGCATGACACCAGCAAGGGCACGGTCGCGCATCTCAGACCTACGGATACCAGCATCGAGCGGATGCAGGCCCCGGCGCGACCGGCCTGGCTGGTGTTCCCGCGGTTCACTCCGGGCGGGCGGGACCAGCTGCAACCCCTGGCGCCGGCCGAGGCCCTGCAACGGCTGATCGGCGCCTCCTTCAATTACAGCGTGGTGGGCGGCGCGGGTTTCGAGGCGGCGGCGGACCTGATCGAACAGAGCGCGTGCATGCAGCTGGAATATGCAGATCTGGATGTCACCCTCGGGCTTCTGAACGGCCTGCGCGAGGGCGGCCCGTGAACGCGCAGCTCACACTGACCCGGCTGGTCACGATACTGCGCGACCCGGGGGCGGTCCGTGATCTGTCGCTCGCGGACTGGGATCTGCTGGTACGGCTCGCGCGCGTGGCCTCGCTGGAAGGGCGGCTGCAGGCCGTGATCAAGGCGGCCGGCGTGCTGTCGGAGGTTCCCCCGGCGCCGCGGCGCCATCTGGATGCGGCGTGCACCCTGGCCGATCGCCAGCACACCATGCTGCGGTGGGAGGTGGCGCGGATTCACGAGGCGCTGGCCGGCGCGGGCATCCCGGTGCTGCTGCTGAAGGGGGGCGCCTACGTGATGGCCGGGTTGCCCTGCGCTCCGGGGCGGCAGTTTTCCGACCTGGATGTGATGGTCCCGCAGCCACAGCTGCAGACGGCGGAGCAGCATCTGTTCGTGCACGGCTGGGTGTGCGAGGGCTACGATGCCTACGACCAGACCTACTACCGCCGCTGGATGCACGAGTTGCCGCCGCTGACCCATATGCGGCGCAAGAGCGTTCTGGACGTACATCACACCATCCTGCCGCCCACCGCGCGCCTGCGGCCGGACCCGCAGAAACTGTGGTCGGCGGCGGTTCCCCTGGACGGCTTCCCCGGTCTGCATGTGCTGGCGCCGACGGATATGGTCCTGCACAGTGCGACCCACCTGTTTCATGACGGCGAGCTGGAGAACGGCCTGCGCGATCTGGTCGACCTGGATGCGCTGCTGCGGCACTTCGCCGAACGCGACCCGGGGTTCTGGGAACAGCTGACCGCGCGCGCCTTCGAGATGGATCTGGCGCGTCCGCTGTACTACGCGCTGCGCTACGGTCGCGAGTTCCTGGCGACTCCGGTCCCCGATTCGGTCTATGTGCGCCTCGCCCCGGCGCGGCCCGCCGCCCCGTTGCGTGCGGTGATGGATGCCCTTTTCCGCCGCGGTCTCCGGCCCCACCACTGGAGCTGCGACGGGCCGTTATCCGGCACCGCGCGCTGGTGGTTGTACGTGCGCTCGCATTATCTGCGCATGCCTCTGCGCCTGCTGCTGCCGCATCTGGTGCGCAAGGCGATCAAGGAGCGCCGCGCCGGCAAGAGGGAGCAGCCGGAACCCTGAGGCACTCCTCTCTGCGCCACAGGGCCCCACCCCGTTCGCCCCGATCCCCGCCGAGCCGTTTGGAGGTTCAGCCTATCGGCGCGAGCGTCAGATCGGCGCGGAACAGCACGCTCGAGTCGGCCAGCAGACCCAGGCAACGGTAGCGCTGCTGGCCCGTGCCGGGGCTCGCCAGGCCGCGATCGGCGGGCGTCACGGATTCGGGCGGACTGACCAGGATGTGCAGGGCATCGGCGCTGCGCAGGCCGCGCGCCAGGCGCTGGTCCACGCTGATGTGGTGGGTGGTGTAGACCAGTGGCTGGGCGTAGAAGTCGTGCCCGGTGGCGTGGGCCCGCTCCAGCAGCGCACAGGAGATCAGCGAGACCGGAAACATGTCCGGGAAGTTGATGCAGTCCTCCAGTTCGTCGAAGTAGCCGGCCTGACGCACGAGTGAACCGGACAGCAGGTTCTTGGCATTGCTGTTGGACATGAACTTGCGCTTGTGGAACCAACCCGATTCGGCGATCACGCAGCGATCCGCCAGCCGTTCGATCGGCCGCTGCGACGGCAGGGGTAGCGGCGTGTCCGCCAGGGCCAGTGGCGTCGGGGTGTCGCGTACATGACCCAGCAGCACCAGCCCGTCGCCCTTGCGCATTGCCACACGATTGGACACCTGGGGCGATCCCGTCGTGGCCGCCCGTCGTACGGAGGGCTTGACCACGGTGGTGAAGGCCTCGTCCGCGCGCAGGGCGCCGGCGAAGGTGAACTGGTAATTGCGAAACGGCAGTGCGGCGTCTTCCGGTTCGTCCTCGGCGCGGCGGACTGCGTTCACCAGGTCCTCGACCAGCGACTCGAGCTGAAAGCCGAGCACGATCGGACCGCCAAAGGGGTTGCCGCGTATGCGGGCCCACTTGTCTCCATCATGAAAGGGATTGAAGTCGTCCGTGGAGTTGCGGGCGACATCGATGTGGATCTGCTGGAAGACGCGGGCAGTGTCGGTCGGGCTGTCAGCCATGGGGGTGTCCGTTTCCGAATCCGGTTGGCGGGCGAGGTCAGCGCCGAGCCTGGTTCATACGTATCGATGCATCAGGCGCGATGGCGAGCCCGGGGCGGCGTGTTACCGGTCCTGGTAGCGGGCCAGCAGGGGTCGTATACGGTCGGCCGGTATCGCGTAACTGATACCGCTGGGCTGCTGGATCGCCGCTTCGCGCCCGGCCTGGACGAAGACCTGGTTGATGACGGCGACCACCTCGCCGCTGTCGATGCGATAGACCGGGCTGCCGCTGTTGCCGGGATAGGCGGTGGCGTCCAGCTGGAACACCATCGGTGCGCCACTGCGCAGCTGGCGGATGCGTGCCTCGCTCAGTTCGCCCGAGTGCCGGGCCGGGATCGCCATGGGCGTGCGGGCCGCCACGCTGGCGCGGTGGGTGGCCGGATACACCCCCAGGATCATCCCGATCGGGTACCCGGTAAAGGCCAGCTGCTCGCCGTCCCGCACCCCATCCGACGACCCCAGGCGCAGCGGGGTCAGGGCCGGTTCGCCGATCCGCAACAGGGCAAGGTCGTCACTCTCCGAGTGCGCAACCAGTTCCGCGCTGTGGATGGTGGTGTCGCGGCCCTCGCCGCTGACCACCACCAGCTGTTCGCGGTTCTCGTGATCGAGGGATGACGGGATCACATGGTGATTGGTCACCACCAGACGGCCGTCGCCCACGGCGAACCCGGTGGCCAGGTAGTTGGCCCGCGGGCTGCGCGAGGGCTGGAAGGTCGCGACGCTGACCACCGCGGGCTTGATGCGCTCGATGGTGTCCGGGAGCGTGTCGGCGGCGACGGGGGCGAGCCCCGGGAATCCGGCCAGCAGGCATATCCCGGCCAGTACCAGCCAACGTCTGGTGGTGCCCGCCCGGCCGCGGGTAGTGCGCCCGAAGGCGCCACGGTCTGTGCCTGTCGTCGTGTTCATCTGGCTACCCCCGCGCCTGAAAGACTTCGAGTCTAGGCCAGGTGTTTTCCGGCGTCGCGCCACTGCGTTAGCCGGCCGGATGGCCGGCCGTGGACCTGCTAACGCCTTCGTCGGGCGGGGTCAGTTGAATACGATGGTCTTGTTGCCGTGGGTGAGCACGCGCCCTTCGAGGTGGTAGCGCAGGCCGCGGGCGAGCACCCAGCGTTCGACGTCGCGGCCCTTGCGGATCAGGTCCTGCACGCCTTCATCGTGGCGGATGCGGGTGACGTCCTGTTCGATGATCGGGCCCGCGTCCAGTTCGTCGGTCACGTAGTGACAGGTGGCGCCGATCAGCTTTACCCCGCGGGCGAAGGCCTGGTGGTAGGGGCGGGCGCCGACGAACGATGGCAGGAAGCTGTGGTGGATGTTGAGGATGCGCTCGGGGTATTCGGCGCACAGCCCCGGGGGCAGGATCTGCATGTAGCGAGCCAGCACGATGGTGTCGGGCGCGAGCTGGCGCAACCGTGTCTGCAGCTGCTGGAAGGCCGCCTCGCGCCCCGTCTTCGGGACCGGGATGTGCTCGAACGGGATGCCGTGGCAGGCGGCCAGCGGCTCCAGATCGCGGTGGTTGGAGAGGATCGCGGGGATGTCCATGGCCAGTTCGCCCGCACTCCAGCGGGCCAGCAGGTCGCTGAGACAGTGCGGCTCGCGCGAGGCCATCAGGACGACGCGCGCCCGGGTGTCGGCGGCGGCCAGCCACCAGTCCATCCCGAGTTCGCCGGCGAGCGTCTCCAGGCGCTGGCGCAGGGCGGGCTCGGCCGCGACGGGCAGGGAGAATACCCAGCGCATGAAGAACCAGCCGGCCTCTTCGTCGGTGTGCTGGGCGGCCTCGGTGATCCAGCCTTCGCTGTCGGCAATGGCCGTGGCAATGCGGGACACAATGCCGTGCTGGTCGGGGCAGCGAATACTCAGCCGAAAACGCGGTCGGTCATCCATGGGGTTTGGAGTCCTGAATCAGGTCAAGGGCGGTTAACAGGAAGTCGGGAAGACAGGAAGGGTTTGGGGTGTGGGGCCCCTGACGTTCGGGTACAGGCCAGCAGCGGTGGCTGTGTACGGTACGCCTCAATCCAATTTTTTCTTCAAGTCTTCCCGCCTTCCTGTAAGCAGTCCTTTCAGGCGGATTCGCGGCGCAGCGCGACGGGGATGGAGAAGGTCACGGTCTCCTCGCGCCCGGAGAGTTCGGAGACGGTCTCGACGCCATGCGCGCGCAGGAAGTCGAGCACCTCGTTGACCAGTACCTCGGGCGCCGAGGCCCCCGCGGTCACGCCAATGTGCTGCTTGCCCTGCAGCCAGTCCGTGTCGATGTCGCTGGCGCCGTCCACCAGATAGGACTCGATCCCCATGCGCGCGCCGATCTCGGCAAGGCGGTTGGAGTTGGAGCTGTTCCTGGAGCCGACCACCAGCAGCAGGTCGCACTGCTTCGCCAGGTCCTTCACGGCATCCTGACGGTTCTGGGTCGCGTAGCAGATGTCCATCTTGCGCGGGCCCTCGATCTTCGGGAAGCGCGCGGTCAGGGCGTCGATGATCTCGGCGGTGTCGTCCATCGACAGCGTGGTCTGGCTGACGAAGGCGAGGCGATCCGGGTTGGCGACCTCGAGCCGGGCGACATCGTCCACCGTCTCCACCAGCATCATGCGGCCACCCTGCGAGTCGTCGAACTGGCCCAGGGTACCCTCGACCTCCGGATGCCCGGCATGGCCGATCAGTACCACTTCGCGACCCTCGCGGGCGTAGCGGGCCACCTCCAGGTGCACCTTGGTGACCAGCGGGCAGGTGGCATCGAAGACCGTCAGGCCCCGGCGCTCGGCTTCGCGCTGCACGCGCTTGGGTACGCCGTGGGCGGAGAAGATCACCACCTGTCCGTCGGGGACCTCGTCCAGTTCCTCGACGAAGACGACCCCGGCGTCCGTCAGCCGGCCGACCACGTGGCGGTTGTGCACCACCTCATGCCGCACATACAGCGGCGAGCCGTAGATCTCGAGGGCGCGTTCCACGATCTCGATGGCGCGTTCCACCCCGGCGCAAAAGCCGCGCGGATTGGCGAGCTGGGCCTGCATGCTCATGCTGTTCTCCTGGGGCCGGTTACTGCGGTTCCCGTACCGATAGCACATCCACCTCGAAAGTGAAGTTCTGCCCGGCCAGCGGATGGTTGAAGTCCACGGTCACGGTATCGTCCTCGACCGCGGTGATGCGGCCGGGCACGGCGTCGCCGCCCGGACTGGTGAATTCGTAGATGTAGTCCACCTGCAGCGGTAGATCTTCCGGAAACTGCGAACGCGGCATCTGCTGTACCGCAGCCTGGTCCCGGAACGGGAACATGACACCGGCCTCGATCGCAAATTCCCGGTGGTCCCCGGCCTCCAGGCCCACCAGGAGATCTTCCAGTCCGGGCAGGATCTCGCCGGAGCCGATCTCCAGGGTGATGGGTTCGTCGCCGGTCCCGTCCACGACAAAGCCGCTGTCCAGGATCAGGCGGTAGTGCATTTCGATATGCGCGCCCTTGGTCGCCGTGGTCATGCTTACTCCCGATGCGTTGCCGGGTGGCTGCGGTCACCCTCGATGAAGGTGGCCACGATCAGCGTGACCGCCCCCACCACGATGGCCATGTCCGCCACGTTGAAGGCCGGCCAGTGATAGCCGGCCCAGTGAAAGTCGAGGAAATCCACCACCGCGCCCAGGCGCAGGCGGTCGATCAGGTTGCCGATGGCCCCGCCGAGGACCAGCCCCAGCGCGACCACCGACCACCATGCATTGCGCGGCAGGCGCGCCAGCCAGCCCACGATCAGCAGGCCGATGACCACGGCGATGGCGGTCAGTAGCCAGCGCCCCCAGTCGCCGGCGTCGGCCAGGAAGCTGAACGCCGCACCGGGGTTGTACACCAGCGACAGGTTGAAGAAGCGCGTGACCTCGACCGGGGCGAACTGCGTCAGGGCATGCTCCGCCCAGCGCTTGGTGAACTGGTCGGCCAGCACGATCACGGCCGCGATCACCAGCCCCGGAATCAGGCCGGACCCGCGCAGCCGCATCAGGCGAAGCGCCGGGTCTCGCCCGGGCCGATCACGTTGCTGACACAGCGCCCGCACAGTTCGGGATGCTCGGCATGCTCGCCGACATCCGGCCGGCGATGCCAGCAGCGAACGCACTTCGGCTGTTCGCTCTTGTGCACCACCACGCAGAGGGCGGTCCCGTCTTCCAGTTCGGCGGTGTGCGCGGCCTCCGGGACGGGGGCGTCGGCCAGCCGCGCCCCGGAGGTGATCAGCACGAAGCGCAGCTCGTCACCGAGGCGTTCGAGCAGGCCGCGTGCCGCCGACGCGGGTGGCAGGAACAGTTCGATTTCGGCGTTCAGCGAGGCGCCGATACCCTGTTCGTTGCGTGCCAGCTCCAGGGCGCGCGCGACGTGGGTGCGCACCTCGAGGATGCGGTCCCAGTCGGCATCGGAGAATGCGGCGTCCGCCGGCAGCGGGGCCAGGCCCTCGTACCAGGTGGCGAACAGCACGCTGTCCGGGCGTTCGCCGGGCAGCAGCTGCCAGATCTCCTCGGAGGTGAAGGTCAGGATCGGCGCGATCCAGCGGGTCAGCGCCTCGGCCACGTGATACAGCGCGGTCTGCGCGGAGCGCCGGGCGTGCGAATCGGCCTGGGTGGTGTACTGGCGATCCTTGATCACGTCCAGGTAGAAGCTGCCGAGCTCCACCGAGCAGAAGTTGTGCACGCGCTGGTAGATCTGGTGGAACTGGTAGTCCTCGTAGGCGCGAGTGACCTGCTCCTGGACCTGCAGTGCGCGGGCCACGATCCAGCGATCCAGCGGCAGCAGCTCATCCAGATCGAGGGCGTGCTGCTGCGGTTCGAAGCCATTGAGGTTGCCGAGCAGGAAGCGCGTGGTATTGCGGATGCGGCGGTAGGCATCGGCGGTGCGGTCGAGGATGTCCTTCGAGATCGCCATCTCGCCGGAGAAGTCAGTGGCGGCGACCCACAGACGCAGGATATCCGCGCCCAGGGTGGAGACGACCTCCTGCGGCGCGACCACGTTGCCGCGCGACTTGGACATCTTCTCGCCGTTTTCGTCCACGGTGAAGCCGTGGGTCAGCACCGCCCGATATGGCGCCTCGCCGCGCATCGCGACACTGGTGAGCAGGCTGGACTGGAACCAGCCGCGATGCTGGTCCGAACCCTCCAGGAACAGGTCGACCGGGAGTGTGCCCAGCTCCGGGCGCTTCTCCACGACGGTGGAGTGCAGCACGCCGGAGTCGAACCACACGTCCAGGGTGTCGTTCAGCTTGATGTACTCGTCCGCCTTGTCGCCCAGCAGTTCCTTCGGGTCCATGCGGAACCAGGCCTCGATGCCTTCCTGCTCGATCCGCTGCGCGACCTGTTCGGCCAGCTCGGCGGTGTGCGGGTGCAGGCGGTTGGTCTCCTTGTGCACGAAGAACGGGATCGGCACGCCCCAGTTGCGCTGGCGCGAGATGCACCAGTCCGGGCGGTTCACCACCATGCCGTGGATGCGGGCCTCGCCCCAGTTCGGCATCCAGCGGGTCTCGGAGATGGCCTTCAGCGCGTCCGCGCGCAGCTCGGCGCGCTCCATGCTGATGAACCACTGCGGGGTGGCGCGGAAGATGATCGGCGTCTTGTGGCGCCAGCAGTGCGGGTAGCTGTGCTCGAACTTGCGGTTGATCACCAGTGCGCCGTGTTCCCGCAGCACGTCGATCACGTGGCCGTTGGCCTGATGCACGTTCTCGCCGGCGAAGAAGGGGGTATCCGCCAGGAAGCGCCCGTCCGGACCGACCGGGTTGTGCACTGCCAGGTTGTACTGCAGGCCGACGGCGTAGTCCTCCTGGCCGTGCCCGGGGGCGGTATGGACCGCGCCGGTCCCGCTCTCGGTGGTCACGTGCGACCCCAGGATCAGCGGCACTTCGCGCTCCAGGAACGGGTGCTGCAGCATCAGGCCTTCCAGTGCCTGGCCCCTGGCCCGGGCGACGATGCGGCCCTCGCCCAGCGAGTAGCGGGCCAGGCAGTCCTCGACCAGCGCCTCGGCCAGCAGGATGCGCTCGTGTTCCAGCTCCACCAGGGCGTAGTCCAGCTCCGGGTTCAGCGCGACCGCCTGGTTGGCCGGCAGGGTCCAGGGTGTGGTGGTCCAGATCACCACGCTGATGGGTCCGCGCGAGCCGTCGATGTCGTCGAAGCGACGCAGGAAGTCGATGTCGTCGACCACGCGGAAGCGCACGTCAATCGCCTGCGAGATCTTGTCCTCGTACTCGACCTCGGCCTCGGCCAGGGCCGAGCCGCAGTCCACGCACCAGTGCACGGGCTTCTCGCCCATCTGCACATGGCCACGCTTGTAGATGCGTGCCAGGGCGCGCACCGTGTCCGCTTCCACCTGATAGTTCATGGTCAGGTAGGGGTGGTCCCAGTCGCCCAGCACCCCCAGGCGCTGGAAATCCGCGCTCTGGCCATCCACCTGCTCCTGCGCGTACTCGCGGCAGGCCTTGCGGAAGGTGGCGGCGTCCACGTCACGCCCGGCCTTGCCCAGGTTCTGTTCCACCTTCAGCTCGATCGGCAGGCCGTGGCAGTCCCAGCCCGGCACATAGGGGGCATCAAAACCCGACAGGGTGCGGCTCTTGACGATGACGTCCTTCAGGATTTTGTTGACCGCGTGGCCGACGTGGATCGAGCCGTTGGCGTAGGGCGGGCCGTCGGCCAGCACAAAGCGCGGCCGCCCCGCGCAGTACTCGCGCAGGCGCTGATAGCGGTCCTCTGCCTTCCAGGCCTCCAGCCATTCCGGCTCGCGCTGGGCGAGGCCCGCGCGCATCGGAAAGGCCGTCTCCGGAAGGTTCAGGGTGTCCTTGTAGGGGTTCGGCGGAGCCGGTTTGCGTGCCATGGTCTATCCCGGGGCGGCCCTTGGGGCCGGGTTTCAGCTGAAAGTTTTGATGTGTTCGCGTGCGGTCTCGACGTCGCGCGCGATCTGGGCGCGCAGGGCGTCCAGGCCGTCGAAGCGCTGTTCGCCGCGCACCCGCGCGATTGGCTCGAAGCACACGGCCTCGCCGTACAGTTCCGGTGCGCCTTCCAGTACATGGGCCTCGAGGCGCTGCTCGGTGCCGCCCACGGTCGGGCGCCAGCCGATGTTGGCCACCGCCGGCAGGCGCTCGCCCGAGGCGCGCTGCAGCCACCCGGAGTAGACGCCGCGCAGCGCCAGCGGCCAGGGCCCCATGCGCAGGTTCGCGGTGGGGAAGCCGATGCTGCGCCCGCGCTTTTCTCCGTGCGCGACACGCCCGTGCAGGCGATAGCGCCGCCCGAGGAGTTCGGCCATGCGCGTGAAGTCGCCGCTGAGCGCGGCGCCGCGCACGCGGGTGCTGCTGATCCGGCCCTCGGCATCCGCGATCGTGGGGGTGGATTCCACCGTAAAGCCCAGCGCCTCGCCGCGCTCGCGCATCAGCGCCTGGTCGCCGGCACGGCCGCGGCCAAAGCGGAAGTCGTCCCCGACCAGCACATGCTGCGCACCCAGGCGGCGGTGCAGCACCTCGTCGATGAACGCGGTCGCCGAAAGTCCGGCCAGCTGCGCATCGAAGCGCAGGATCCAGACCGCCGCGAGCGCGGTGTCGCCCAGGGTGACCAGGCGATCGCGCAGGCGCTGCAGCCGCCCGGGAAGCTCCGGCGCCCCCGGGCGGCTGCCGAAGTACTCGCGCGGCAGCGGCTCGAAGGTAATCAGGACCGACGGCGCCTGGCGATCCTGCGCCGCCTCGAGCAGGCGCCCCAGAACAGCCTGATGGCCACGATGCAGACCATCAAAGTTGCCAATGGTCACCACCGCGCCGTGCACGGCGGATGCCGTGGAAGCCCTGCTGTCGGACGGCTCCAGGCCGCGAATCAGCCGCATCGCTCCGATCTCGCGCAAAACCGCCAGTATAACCCGTCAGGGAAACAATGATTAAGGTACACACTCGCGCTCGAGTCGCTTTTGCGTGCGAACAAGGCGCGGTGACTGCCCTGCAGTCATTCTGCACAAGGGGGCCGCAACGCCGTTCCCACGCCCGTTTTCGATAACAACTGGCGGCCGAGCCCCTTCGGGGTTGGCACCCCAGGTTCCCCGATCCTGCGTTGCGGCCCTTGCCGGTAGAACCACTACCGGCTGCGCACCGCGCCTTGTCTCGGAAAACCTGGGGTACCAACGCGAGCGTGTACCTTAACCATTGTTTCCCTAAGCGCCCCGACATCACTCCTGTGCCTCGCGCAGCAGCAGATGACGCGGGCGCAGCCCGGCGGCCAGCAGGGTCAGCACGAGGGTCGCGGCGCCGGCCGCGATCAGCCCGGTCAGGGTCAGCAGGCGGGTGTCGGCCGACCATTCGGTCCACTGGCCGAAACCGGGCGACAGCAGGACCAGCACGGCCGCCATGGCGACCAGTGCGGCCGGCAGACCGAGGCGCAGCCGGCGCAGCCCCGGCCCCGGCTGGTAGATGCCCTCGCGGACCAGGCCACGATAGAGCAGCCCCGCGTTGATGTAGGCCGAGGCCGAGGTGGCCAGCGCCAGCCCGGCGTGGGCCCCGGGCGTGCCGGACAGGTACCAGGGCAGCACGAAGGCCGCGTTCAGGACCATGTTCCAGAGCATCGCGATGATCGCGATCTTCACAGGTGTCTTCGTGTCCTGGCGGGCAAAGAACCCGGGGGCCAGCACCTTGATCAGGATGAACCCGGGCAGCCCGAGGGCGTAGGCCGCGAGCGCCATCGCCGTCATGTACGTGTCGAACTGGGTAAAGGCCTGGTACTGGATCAGCGTGGCGAGGATCGGGACCGCCAGCACGATCAGCCCGAGCATGGAGGGCAGCGCGACCAGCATCGCCAGGCGCAGGGCCCAGTCCAGGGTTCGGTTGAAGGCCGCCGGGTCGTTCAGGTTGTACTGCCGCGCCAGGCGCGGAAGGATCACGGTGCCGATCGCGATCCCGAACAGCGCCAGCGGCAGCTCCACGAAGCGGTCGCCGAAGTACAGCCAGGAGATCGATCCGGCCACCAGGAACGACGCGATCAGGGTATCCACCAGCAGGTTGATCTGCACCACCGAGGTCCCGAGGATCGCCGGCAGCATCAGCTTCACGATGCGCCGCACCCCCTCGTGGGCGCGGCGAAAGCGCGGCCGCGGCAGCAGCCCCGCGCGCCACAGAAACGGGATCTGGAAGGCCAGCTGCAGGGCGCCGGCGATGAACACGCCCCAGGCCAGCGCGACGATGGGCTCCGCGAACAGCGGCGCCAGCCACAGTGCGGCCACGATCAGCGCCAGGTTCAGGAACACCGGGGTGAAGGCAGGGACCGCGAAGCGCCCGATGCTGTTCAGGATCCCCGCGGCCATCGCGGTCAGCGAGATGAACAGCAGGTAGGGGAATGTGATGCGCAGCATCTGCGCGGCCAGGTCCTGGCGGCCCTCCTCCTGGGTGCCCAGGCCTGGCGCGAACACCCAGATCAGCAGCGGCGCGGCGAGCACGCCGATCAGCGTGACCACCGTGACCACGGCCATCAGGGTGCCGGCGGTGTGGTCCAGAAGGTCGCGCAGGGCCTCGCGCCCGCGCTTTTCGCGGAACTCGGCGAACACGGGCACGAAGGCCTGGTTGAACGCGCCCTCGGCGAACAGCCGCCGCAGGAAATTGGGGATGCGGAAGGCAACGAAGAAGGCGTCGGTAGCCGGGCCGGCACCAAAGGTGACCGCCAGCACCATGTCGCGCAGATAGCCCATGACCCGGGAGATCATGGTCATGCCACTGACAACGGCGGTGGAGCGGAACAGGCGGTTCATCGCGTGCGGGCGGCCTACGGCAAAGCCCCGCAGTGTACTTGAATCACCCGCTCCGGGCCCCGGTAGCGGCTCCGGGCTGCGGTCAGCTCAAAAAGCGTTTCACAGGTAGATGGGAAGACAGGAAGGGTTATGGGGCGTGGGGGCTGGCTCAGGGCCTGCGGCATGCCCGGACCGTTAGCCCTGCCCTGAACGCGCCATCCCAGCCCCTCTTCCAGTCTTCGCGCCTTCCTGTAAATCGCTTTTGACTTTTTTGTGGTGAAGACAGAATGCCGGGCACGAAAAAGGCCGCCCGGAGGCGACCTTTCTCGGACGACCCCGGAGGATCGTCAGCCTTGGGAAGTGCGCCTTAGATGGCGGTCACTTCACCGGCGGCCAGGCCCTTGGCGGTTTCCTGGATTTCGAAGGAGACCTTCTGGCCTTCGGCCAGGGTCTTGAAACCCGAACCGTTGATCGCGGAGAAGTGGACGAACACGTCCTTGCCGCCATCATCCGGGGTGATGAAACCGAAACCCTTGCTCTCGTTGAACCACTTAACAACACCAGTATTCACAACTTGTAACCTCTTCATGTAACAAACAAATGTGATCGCGGTATGCTGCCAACAGATCAACGGGAGCACTGGTTAAGCAACTAGAAACTTCCTAGTGTTGTCGCTGAACCGCGAATCACGTCTTTGACTATACGCCCCATTCCCGGCAAAAGCCAACGCCCCTTCATGAACTTTTTTGGCGCTGCACCGCCGTTTCCGCACGTTCCAGGGTTCACCGCGACGCGCTCGAAGGCACGCGGCCGGTCAAGGGCGTTTCACAGGAAGAAGGGAAGGCGGGAAGATGTATGGGGTGACAATGCGGGGCGAGGCGGCTGGCCTGCGCAGGCCCTGCGTCCCGGCGAGCTCCCGCCCCCAACAACCCTTCCGGTCTTCCCGTCTTCCTGTGAACCGCCCTTGACCTTCTGCGCGGGGACACAGCCGACGGGCGTCAGAGCTGGCGGATGTCGACGAAGCTGCCGCGGGTGGTCTGGTGCAGGCGCGGCAGGGCGTCGAGGATCGCGCGCGCGGCGTCCTCGGGGCCGGGCATGTCCTGTGTGCCGCGCGCGGCCTTCAGGCGCTGGAGGACCGGGAAGCTGTCGCGGTCGGCCTCGTCGCACAGGTAGTCCTGCATGGCGGTGTCGACCAGGCCCGGGGCGAAGGCGTTGATCGCGGTTTCCTCGGGGAATTCGTGGGCGTAGAGCTGCATCATCATGTTCAGCGCCGCCTTGGACAGCGAGTAGCCGCTCCAGCCGGCATGCCCGGAGACCGAGGCGCCGGAGGAGATGGCGATGATCTGACCAACCCGCACGCGGTGCCTCAGCAGCGCATCGAGGATGACCTTGTTGGCGAAGGTGTTCACGTCCATGAGCAGGCGCAGCTCGTCCATGGAGGCATCCTGCATGCGCTGCATGTGGCCCAGCAGGCCCGCGTTGAGTACGACCAGGTCCAGCGACTCCACGCCCCGCAGCAGGCGGTCCATCGCGGCCCCGGTGGCGGTGAAGTCGCCGAGGTCCACCTGCTCGTCGCCGCTGACCGCGGCCTCGGGGCAGCCGCGACGGCTCATGCCATAGACGCGGGCGCCCTGTTCCAGCAGTACCCGGGTCATGCCCAGGCCCAGCCCGCTGGAGTTACCGGTCACGAGCGCCGAACCCAAACGGCCATCCTGCATATCGCTCTCCTTCGAGGTTCTGAATGTGGGGATTGTCTACCACGAGGCGCCCGAAGGCACGAAGAGGGGGCAGGTCAAGGGCGTTTAACAGGAAGGGGAGAAGGGAGGAAGGGACATTGGGGGCGAGATGCACACGCCGCGGCGACGGTCCCGGTCATGCCGGCGCGCCCACCGCAAAAAACTTCCTGCCTTCTGACCTTCCTGTTACACGCCCTTTCCCGCGGCTTGGAAGGGGCTAACCCGGTGTGCAGGCGCGGGCCCGCCACTGGCGTTCGAGTTCGCCGGCGGGGAGCGGGCGGCCGAGCAGGAAGCCCTGTACCTCGTCGCAGCCCATCTGGCGCAGGAAGTCGTGCTGTTCTTCGGTTTCCACACCCTCGGCCAGCACCCGCAGCTTGAGCGTGCGCGCCAGGCCGATGATCGCGCGGGTGATGGCCTCGTCATCCGGATCCTTGCCGATGCCCCAGGTGAATTCGCGGTCGATCTTGAGCGTGGTCAGCGGCAGGCGGCGTAGGTAGCGCAGCGAGGACTGCCCGGTCCCGAAATCGTCGATGGCCACGGACACCCCGAGCTGGACCAGGCGCTGGAGCATGGCGGCGGCTGCGTCGATGTCCTCGACCAGCACGCTCTCGGTTACCTCCACCTCCAGTCGTGACGGCTGCAGTCCAGCGGTCTCCAGCGTCTCGAGGATGCGCTCGGGCAGACTCGGGTCGGCGAACTGGCGTGCGGATAGGTTCACCGCCAGCCGCAGCGGTGGCAGGCCCTGCCGGTCCCATGCGGCCAGTTGCCGGGTCGCGGTGCGCAGGATCCAGTCGCCCAGCGGTACGATCAGCCCGGTGCTCTCGGCCAGCGGAATGAAATCGGCGGGCGATACCATGCCGCGCTGCGGATGGCGCCAGCGGACCAGCGCCTCCACGCCGACGCGGCCGCCATCGTGCAGCCCGATCTGAGGCTGGTAGTGGAGCTCGAACTGGTGCTCGCCCAGCGCGACCCGCAGCCCCTGCTCCAGCTCCATCTGTGTCCGCATCTGATGGGTCAGTTCCTCGCTGAAGAACCGACAGCCGTTGCCGCCGGCGCCCTTGGCTTCGTGCAGGGCGCTGGTCGCGTGCCGCAGCAGGTCATCCTTGCTGCGGGCATCGCGCGGGAACAGGCTGACCCCGGCGCTGATGGTGGCGGTATGCGGTCCGCTGCCCAGGGCAAAGGGTTCCGCGCAGTGCCGCAGCAGGCTCGCGGCGCGTTCGCGGGCGGGGGCGAGTCCGCCGGTGTCGGCCAGGACGATGGCGAATTCGTCCGCCGCCAGACGCGCCAGTGTGTCGCGCGGCTGCAGCTGGTGCTGCAGGCGCTCGGCCAGGGCGCGCAGCAGCTGGTCGCCCGCCGCATGGCCCAGACTGCTGTTAAGGGAGGTGAAGCGGTCGATGTCCAGCAGCAGCACCGCCAGGCACTCGCCCTCGCGCTCGGCCTCGTCCAGCGCGGAGCGCAGGCGCATGCGCAGGCCGGTGCGGTTGGGCAGGCCGGTCAGGGCGTCATAGTGGATCAGGTTGAACAGGGCCTGTTCTGTTCGCTGGCGCTCGGTCTGATCCTGATGGAAGCCGAGGATGCGCCCGGGGTCATCGTCCAGGCGCTCGCCCTCCGCGAGCATGTGGCCCTCGCGCCCATCGGGCCGCAGCACACGGTGGCGGATGGAAAAGCGCCGGGTCTGGCCCTGGCTTACCCGCAGCAGGCCGAAGGCGAGCGTGGCCCGGTCATCCGGGTGTACGCGCTCCAGCAGTTCGTCGCGGCGGATGCTGCGGGCCTGGTCGCCCAGTCCGAGCAGGCGGCTGGCCTGATCGGACAGATGAATGCGATCGGTCTGCGTGTCCAGCTCCCAGTGGCCGATGCGCGCGACGCGCTGGGTTGTCAGCAGGCGCTGATGGCTGTCGCGCAGGGCCTGTTCGGCCTGCAGGCGTTCCTGCGCCTGCTGGGTCAGCAGATCGATCACCTCGCGCAGGTGCTCCACGGGTTCCGGGGCGGCGTCCTCCAGCCGCCCCTCGCGCTGTTCGCGCAGCACCGCAAAGCGCAGGTCCCGTGCCGACTGCCGGCAGCGGCCGATGTCGAGCAGGGCGGTCCGGGTTCTGCCATCCGCCCCCGCGATGGTGATGGCGTCACGCCGCGGGATCCAGGCGTCCTCGCGCGCGGCCTCCCGCAGCCGGGCATCCAGCTCAAGCGCGGGATTGTCCGGTCTCAGCAGGGTATTCAGGTCGTGTCCACCGAGGCCGCGCGCGGTGGTGCCGAACAGTCTCCCGGCGGCCGGATTGGCGTGCAGGATGCGACCCTCGGGCGACAGGAGGAGGATGGCCTCGCCCAGGGCGTTGATCAGTTCGGTAGGTGCGCCTGCAAGGTCGGGGTGTGGCGCCTGGGTCATGCCGTCGCCCTGGAGGGTGCCTCGGGGCGCGGCGGGTCCTGCCAGCGGTAGTCGGCCTCGACCAGGTTGCCGCTGTCGAGGTGGTTCACGCTGTGGCAAAGCTGGTTGACCAGTTTCAGGCCCCGGCCCCACAGGCGCTCCTCGCCGCCGCCCTCGATCGCGCGGCATACCTGGGCATAGTTGAACCCCGGGCCGCTGTCGCGCACCCGGATGCGGATGCAGTGCTGGTCCCCCATCGGGCGGTAGCGCAGGGAGATGCCGATGCGGCCGTGAATATCGCTCAGGCCCTCGCTGCGCTGGCGGTAGTACTGCTCGAAGCCCTCGACCGTGGCCTTCATGCCCGAGTCCAGGCGCAGCACGCCGTGCTCGAAGGCGTTGTTGCACAGTTCCGCGATGACCGTCTGCAGGGCCTCGGCGTGGCCGCCCTCGAGGTTCGGGAACCATTCCAGCAGCTGCCGGCGAGCGGCCTGCACCAGGTCGACCGACACAAGCTGGTGGTCGCTGGCCTCCAGCGACCAGCGCCGCGTGCCGCGCATCCGGCCCGCCTGTGGTGGCGCGGTCTGGGTGACCGTCTCGGGGTGACAGTTGATGGTCACCAGGGTCATGTCGTCGCTGGGCGTCTCGCCGTCGCAATGGGTATCGAGCGCGTCCCGGATGCGGTCGTAGGCCGCCGCGGCGGAGTCGCAGGCCTGGCAGTGCTGCAGGATGGCCGCGTCCCCGAATGCCACGGCGTTGCGGTCGCTGGCCTCGATCACGCCATCGCTGATCAGGGTCAGCCAGTCGCCGTCGCCAAGGTCGAACTGCCGGCTCTGCGCGTCCGGGTCCAGGCGTTCCAGGATGCCGAGCGGCATGGCCTGGGAGGCGATACGCCGCGCCCGGTCCGCCTGCGCGTCACACAGCCAGGCGTCCGGCATGCCCCCGTTCCACAGCTGTACGCTGCGGCCGTCGGGGGCGAAGGTGGCGAGAATGGCCCCCATGAACATGGTGGGTGGCAGGAAGTCATGCAGCACGTGATTCAGCTCGTGCAGCAGCTCGTGGTCGCCCACGCCTTCCGCCGTCAGGGAATGGAAGGTCTCGCTGACGGGATAGGCGCCAATCGCGGCACTGAGCCCGTGCCCGGTGAAGTCTCCGATCAGGACCCGCAGCCCGCCGTCGGGGGTGAAGTCCGACAGCACCACGTCGCCACTGAAGGTGGCGGCCGCGCAGCGGTACAGGTGCAGCCGGTCGAGGCCGCGGTTGCGGCGGGTGATCGCGCGCGAGAACAGGGCCTCGGCGGTTTCCTCTTCCCAGGCCTGGCGGGCCTGGGCACGCATCAGGGCCTCGTTGCGGGTGCGCAGGCCCTCGTGCAGGTCCCGCAGGCGCTCCATTGCGTGGATCTTGGCCTTCAGGATGGCCAGGTTCAGGGGCTTGCTGAGGAAGTCGTCGCCCCCGCACTCGATCCCGCGCAGCAGCGATGCCTCGTCGTCCATCGCGGTCAGGAAGATCACCGGCACGAAATAGCCGTCCATCTCCGCCTTCAGCTGCCGGGTCGCCTCGAAGCCGTCCATCTCCGGCATCATCACGTCCATCAGCACCAGGTCGGGGCGTGCCTCGCGGCAGGCCTCCACCGCCTCGCGCCCATTGGTCGCCTCGCGGGTGCGATAGCCGGAACCCGCGAGCATCATGCGCAGCAGACGCCGGTTGTGCGGGTCGTCATCGACGATCAGCACGGTGCCCTCGCCGGAGATCAGGTCGGAGGGTGCCGGGGGCTCGTCCGGTCGTGAGGGCGGGGCGCTGGCCATTGGCTATTCGATCCGGAACAGACGCCCGAAATTCGCGATGTCCAGTACCTTGCGCACGCCCTCGGACGCGCCGCTGATGGTGATGTCCGAGAACTCGCCTCCGGCGTGCTCGCGCAGCAGGAGCAGCATCCCCAGCGCCGAGCTGTCCATGTATTCGGTCTGCGAGAGGTCGACGATATAGCGCACGCCGGTGCCAGCCGTCGCGCGGTAGGCGGCACGAAAGGCCTGGTGCTGCTCGAAGTCGAAGCGCCCGCGAACACGGATGCGTACTTCCTTCTGATCGTCGGATGCGTGTTGTTCGATGCTCATGGTCGTCCCTGGTGTGGTACCGGGCTCCCGGCCCGTTTTTTCTGAAGGGCCCCGGCCATGCCGGGTCGCGGAACTGTCTTTAGGGCATTTGTTTGCGCGGCGTCAGAACAGTTCCACCTCGCCGCTGCCCATGTCCTGCTGCTCGACCGCCCGGTGATGGCTCTTGCGGCGCTGGTCGCGCCACTCGCGCACGCGCTCGGCCATGGCACCGGCATCCTCGTTGGCGCGGGCCTCGTGCAGGATGCCCTGCAGTTCCTGCAGGTGGCGGATGGCCTCTTCGGCGGTCCCCAGGGACTGGCGCGCGATGTCCTCGAACTGGAGGGAACGCACCGCGGTGGCCACGGCCCGGTTCATGCGTTCGCTCAGCTCCGCCTCCTCGCGCACGCGGATTTCCATCTCGTCGGTGGCGCGCTGGGCGTACTGGAACAGCCGGGTAATGCGGTCCTTCTCGCCCATGCTGTCGCTCATGTCGCGCGAGGCCATGTCGTGCACCGTACCGTGCACCTTGCGGATGGACTCGCGGGCCTGGTCGATCTGCGCGCGGATGTCGTCGTGGAAGGTCGCGGATCGCTGCGAGAGTGACCGCACCTCGTCGGCCACCACGGAGAAGCCGCGCCCGGCCTCGCCGGCACGGGCGGCCTCGATGCTGGCGTTCAGCGCCAGCAGGTTGGTCTGGCCGGCGATCGCGCCCGCGCTGTCGAGCAGCTTGAAGACCCCGTTCATGTGCTCGCTCATGTCCTCGATGTGGTGGGCACTCTCGACACTCTGGCGCGAGATCTCCACCAGGGTGTCGATGAACATCTGCAGGGTCTCGTCGGATTTTTCGGTGAGCTCGCGGATGATCTCGGCCTGGGACAGGCTTTCTTCTTCCCCGTTGCGTGCCGCGAGGTCGGACGTCATCAGCTCCATCTGGCGGCCGACGATCTCGTGCATCTCGCCAAAGCTGTTCCCGAGGTCCTGTACCGCCGCGGCGATCAGGTCGCGCTGGCGACGGATCTCGGCCTCCAGCTGTTCCAGCTCGAAATGCATCGCCTGGTCGATCTCGTCGGACAGCGGGCCGCATACGGCGCCAGCTTCGGACCGCTGCAGGTTCGGGGGCTCGGCGGCGGCCGCCGGCTGCCACAGTACCAGGGTCAGCAGCCCCGCGAGCACGGCCAGCGCCAGGGGCGCCAGGGCCATGCCGCCGCTCCCGGCGAGCAGCAACCCTGCGGCGAGCAGCAACAGGCCGACCGCCAGGGCCAGGGCCATGAAGCGCGGGGCCAGGGTGCGGGCGAGCCGTTGTTGCAGGTGGTCCATGGTGTTCACTCCTGGGTGCCGGCGGTGGCGTGGCGGTGGTCGCGGATCAGGGCGGCCGCGATGCGGTTCAGCGGCAGGACCTGTACCGCCGCATCACGCTTGACGGCCTCGCCGGGCATGCCCCAGACGAGACTGGTGGCCTCGTCCTGGGCGACAGTGTGAGCCCCGGCCTCGCGCAGCGCCAGTAGCCCCTCGGCGCCATCATCCCCCATTCCGGTCAGCAGGGCGGCGACCACATTGGCGCCGGCCTGTTCCGCCGCGGAGCGGAACAGCACGTCCACGCTCGGCCGGTGCCGGTTGACCGGACCCGAGGTGTCCAGGCGGCAGACATAGCGGGCGCCGTCGCGGGCGAGACGCAGGTGGTAGTCGGTGCCCGGGGCCACGTAGGCATGCCCCGGCATCACGACGTCGCCGTCGGCGGCCTCCTTCACGCTGAGCGCGGTGCTGCGGTCCATGCGCTCGGCGAAGGCCTTGCTGAAACCCGCGGGGATATGCTGGGTGATCAGGATGCCGGGGGCATCCGGGGGGAGTGCCGTCAGCACCTCGCGCAGGGCCTCGGTGCCGCCGGTGGAGGCGCCCAGCACGATCACCCGGTCCGTCGTCTTCAGGCGACTGCCCACGGCGGCGAGCCGCTGCGGGACCGGGGCGTTGACGCTGCGCGCGTGCAGGCGCATGCGCGCAGCCGTGCGCACCTTCTCGGCCAGCACATCGCTGTAGGCCTGCAGCTCGTGCGAGACATCAACCTTCGGCTTGGTGACGAAGTCCACCGCGCCGACCTCCAGTGCCTCCAGGGTGACCTCGGCTCCGGCCTCGGTCAGGGACGAGACCATCACAACCGGCATCGGGCGCAGCCGCATCAGGTTGCGCAGGAAGGTGATGCCATCCATCTTCGGCATCTCCACGTCCAGCGTCAGCACGTCCGGTTCCAGCTGTTTGATCTTCTCGCGGGCGTCAAAGGGGTCGGTCGCGGCGCCCACGACCTCGATCCCGTCCTGTGCGCCGAGGATCTCGGTCAGCAGCTTGCGGATCAGGGCCGAGTCGTCGACGACCAGCACGCGTATCGGGGGGCGGGTAGTCATCTAGAAGAGCTCCACGTCGCCGGCCACCGGTTCGGTCTTCAGGCGGCGGCGGTAATCCTGCTCGCGTTCGAGCAGGGTGTCGTTATGCAGGGACATCAGCTTCTTGACCCGCGCGCGCCCCGAGGCCGGGAAGAACACGACCTTGCGCGGCCAGGGGCCGCCGACATCCTCGGCGACCAGCGTCAGGCCCTCGTCGCGCATGAACTGGCGCAGGAAGGCGATATTGCGGGCACCGACGTCGGTCATCCCCGCCATCACCCGGCCACCGCCGAACATCTTGACCTGCAGGTCCTCGCGCGGGGCGCCGAGCTTGAGCAGTTCGTTGATCAGGAACTCCATCGCATAGGTGCCGTAGCGGGTGGCGCTCGATGCCGCCGGGCCCCAGCCGCGGTCGCGGTCCCCGTCCGGCAGCATGAAGTGGTTCATGCCGCCGACCCCGACGCTCGGGGACCAGACGCAGGCCGACACGCAGGAGCCCAGCACGGTGGTGATCAGCTCGGTGGCCGCCACCGATACGTAGGCCTCGCCCGGCAGCAGCTTCGCGGCCGGGGCCGCGTGGGTGCGGTCCCAGTAGCGGTTGATATGCGCGAACGCGTGATCGTGCAGCTCCGGCAGCGCGGACATCAGGCCACCCGCCGGTACACGGTCTGTTCCAGCAGGCGGAAGGCCTCGGTGACCCGGAACAGCGATTCCGAGTGACCGATGAACAGAAAGCCCTCGGGCCGCAGCAGCCGGGCAAAGCGCTCCACCAGCTGCTTCTGGGTCGGCTTGTCGAAATAGATCAGCGTGTTGCGGCAGAAGATCGCGTCCAGCGGGCCCTTGATCGGCCAGTCGTCGAACAGGTTCATCTGTCGGAAGTGCACCATCGAACGCAGCTCGTCGCGGATTCGGACCCGGCCCTCGTTGGCGCCACTGCCGCGCAGCAGCCAGCGCCGCTGGCGGTCACGCGGGATGCCAGTTACGCGCTGGGCGTCGTAGACCCCGGCATCCGCATGCTGCACGACGCGCGAATCGATATCGGTTGCCAGGATACGGGCCTGGCCGATTCCTTCAGCCTCGGCGAGCGTCATTGCGATGGAGTAGGGCTCCTCGCCGGTCGAGCAGCCGGCCGACCAGATCTTCAGCGGACCTTCGGGGTTACGCTTGCGCATCGAGGTCAGCGCCGGACCTGCCAGCATCTCGAAGTGATGCGCCTCGCGGAAGAAGGCTGTCAGGTTGGTGGTCAGCGCATTGATGAACTCCTCCAGCTCGCCCGCATCCCCGCCCTCCACACGGTCGAGGTAGCGGTCGAAGCTCTCCAGCCCGAGCGCGCGCAGCCGGCGCTTGAGCCGGCTGTACACCAGCTCGCGCTTGCTGTCGTTGAGCATGATGCCGGTGCGTTCCTGAGTCAGGTGCACCACGCGCCGGAAGTCGCGCTCGTTCAGCTGTTCGGAGGCGGCCATTCAGCATGGGTCTCCGCTCAGAACTCTTCCCATTCTTCGCCGCTGTCCGCCTGGCGCGTGGGCGCCGGTGCCGGACGTCGGGCACCGCCGCCCGCCGAGGCCGGACGCTTCAGGTCGCTGCCGCCGGGCCGTGCGGGGGCCGGTGACCGCGGTTTCTGCATGGCGCTGCCCGCGGCGGCTGCACGTTCGCCCTTGAAGTAGCTCATCAGGTCCAGCAGCTCGCGCGACTGGTCGTCCAGCGATTCGCTGGCGGCCGCGGCCTCCTCGACCAGCGCGGCGTTCTGCTGGGTCACTTCGTCGAGCTGGGTCACGGCCTTGTTGATCTCATCCAGCCCGGTGGACTGTTCCTCGCTGGCGGCGGCGATCTCGGCAATGATGTCGGAGACCTTCTTCACCGAGTCGACGATGTCCTCCAGGGCCTTGCCGGAGTTGTCGACCAGCTTGCTGCCCTCGCCGATGCGCTCCACCGAGTCGTTGATCAGGGTCTTGATCTCCTTGGCGGCCTGGGCGCTGCGCTGCGCCAGGTTGCGTACCTCGGTGGCGACCACCGCGAAGCCGCGGCCCTGTTCGCCGGCACGGGCGGCCTCGACCGCCGCGTTCAGTGCCAGCAGGTTGGTCTGGAACGCGATCTCGTCGATCACGCCGATGATGTCGGCGATCTTCTTCGACGACTGGTTGATCTCGCCCATCGCGGTGACGGCCTTGTCCACGACCTCGCCGCCCTCCCGCGCCTTGTCGCGCGCGGCGCTGGCGAGCTGATTGGCCTGGCGCGCATTGTCGGCGTTGGACTTCACGGTGGAGGTCATCTCCTCCATCGACGAGGCGGTCTCCTCCAGCGATGAGGCCTGTTCCTCGGTGCGCTGCGACAGGTCGGTATTGCCCTGGGCAATCTCGGCGGAGGCCGAGCGCACGTTGCCGGCCCCCTCGAGGATCTGCCCGACCAGCTGGTCGAGGTTCTCCAGCGAGGTGTGGATGGCGTCGCGGAACTCGGCGAACTCGCCCTTGAAGTCGCCTTCCAGGCGTGCGGTGAGATCGCCTTCGGCCATCGCCTGCATCACGCGCGAACCCTCGCGCAGCGGCGGCACGACGGCATCCAGCAGCTCGTTCACGCCTTCGGCGATGTTCTTCACGAAACCGTCGTAGCTGTCCGGGGTCAGGCGCTCGTCCAGCTTGCCGCGCGCGGCGTCACGGATCAGGTCGTCGATATCCTTTTCCGCCATGCGCAGGTCGGTGACGTCATTCCACTCGACCATGTAGCCGGAGAACTCGTCGTCGTCATCCTTCAGTTCGGTCGCGTTCAGGTCGATCTGCAGCTCGCCGGTCTTGAGCGAGTATTTCTCTGGGAGGCCGTGGCCATCGCCACCGCGGGGGCGCGGCGCATCCTGGTAGATCTCGGCGAGGTCGCAGCCCTGCGGCTTCAGCGGATCGAAGTCGCGCGCCAGCTCCTGCAGGGCGGCCCGGTGTTCGCGCAGCAGGTCCATCGCCGCCGGGTTGGCGTAGACGATGTTCAGGCGCTCGTCGGTCAGCACTTGTGCCTGGGTCGCACCCTTGAACGCCGAGCGCAGGCGGGCGCGCTCGCGCTCCAGCTCGTTGACCTCGGTGATGTCCTGCCACTCGACCATGTTGCCGATGATCTGGCCGCGGTCGTCGGTGATACCGGAGGCCTGCAGCCTGAACTCAATGCCGCCGACCTCGATCTCCGCGGTGTAGGGCAGCATGGCGGGGTTGCTCAGGATCGCGCGCTGGTGCGACGGGTCCTTGTGGAACTGGTCGATGGACTGGCCGATCAGGTTTTCCGGATCGAAGTCCGGAAACACCTGGCGGATCGCATCGCGCCGCTCGCGCAGGAAGGACAGCACGGACGCGTTGGCATAGATGATGTTCATGTCCGCGTCGCACATCATCACGGCCATCTTCGAGCCTTCGCAGGCGGCCTGCATGAAGCGGTTGTCCATGAGTTCGTCCGGGGCAGTGCCGGCAACGTTCGGTTTCGGATTGGCGGCCATTGCTGTGTCCTCGCTTGGCGTGTTCGTCTGTCGCGCAGCCGGTTTCCGGCGGCGCGTGGATTGGCGTGTCTTCTGTGTCGGGCCCTGTTCCGGGCCGGGTTCGGGCGCGGCGGCGGGCGCGACCTCGGTTGCGCTGTCGTCGTGGTTCGCGCCGGACGCCGCGTCAGCGGTGTCCATCCAGCCCAGCGGGTCGGTGCCCAGCTTGTTGCGCTTGCGTGTGGTCATGGTCCGTTCTCCCCGGCTCAGGCGTGTGCCGCCGGTGGGCGGGTCGTCGGTTGTGCCCCGGCCGCGACCAGGTCGGCGGCCAGCTGCTGGAAATCCCTGGCCGCGCGGTGGCGCGGCTGGTACTCGAAGATCGTCTGCCCGAAGCTCGGGCTCTCGGCCAGCACCACCGTCTCGCGGATGGTGGTGGGCAGCAGGGCGGCGGCGAAGTGTTCGCGGATGCGCTCGCGCACCTCGCGGGCGTGGCGGCGCTGCTCGACAAAGCGCGACAGCACGATCCACTTGGTGCGCGCCCGGCCCAGCCGCTGTTCGATGCCCTGCAGGATGCGCATCAGCCGCGACAGCCCGTTCAGGGCCAGAAAGTCGCCGGCGACCGGGATCAGCACCTCGTCGGCGGCGATGATCGCGTTCATGCCTAGCAGGCCGGCCGAGGGCGGGCAGTCGATCAGCACGAAATCGAACGCTTCCGGCAGGTCGTCCAGCGCGCGCTTGAGCCGCCAGCCGCGCTCGGCCCCTCCCGCGTTCAGGTTTTCCACCTCCTGCAGCTGCTCGCCGGCGGCGACGATCTGCAGGCCGTTTCCGGCCTCGCTGAAGGCGTCCGCCAGACGCGCCTCGCCGTGCAGGACGCGGTCCAGCCCGGCGGGGTCTTCCAGGCCAAAGGCCATGGAAAGATGACCCTGCGGATCGGCGTCGATCGCCAGCACGCGATGCCCGGCCAGGGCCAGGGCATGCGACAGGTTCAGGGTCACGGTCGTCTTGCCGACTCCGCCCTTCTGGTTGATCACCGCGATCGTCCGCATCGTCCTTGTCGGGCCGGAATCAGGCCGTAGCCCCCGCGTCGATGGCATCGGCGCTGGCGATCAGGCCCGGGCCGAGCAGGGTGTCGATATCCAGCATCAGGATCATCTTTTCGTCCAGCGTGGCGAGGCCACGCACGAAGTCGACCCCGATACGGGTGTTGAAGTCCGGCGCCGGCTGCAGGTCCTCGGCGCCGACGTTGTAGACCTCGGAGACGGCGTCGACCACCACCCCCATTACGCGCTCGCGGTCCTCGTTGATTACGCGCAGCATGATCACCACGGTGGTGGGGCCGTAGTCCAGTGGTTCCATGCCGAAGCGCAGGCGCAGGTCGATGATCGGCACGATCATCCCGCGCACGTTGATCACGCCGCGGATGTAGTCGGGCGTGTTTGGCAGGGGCGTGGGGCGTTCCCAGCCCTTGATCTCCTGCACCCGCAGGATGTCCACGCCGTATTCCTCCTCGGCGAGGATGAAGGTCAGGTACTGGTCCTCGCCGGCCGTGGCCGGGTCGTGGATGGACTGGGTTGCGTCGTTCGCCATGAGGTTCGGCTCCTGGGGAAACACTGATCAATGTATACGTTCGCGCTCGAGTCGCTTTTGCGTGCGAACAAGGCGCGGTGACTGCCGTGCAGTCACTCTGCACAAGGGAGTCGCAACGCCGTTCGCGCGCAAAAGCGGCCGAGCCCCTGCATGGAATGGTTTGTGGGGTTGGGACCCGAGGTTCCCCGATCCAGCGTTGCGCTGCTTGCGGGTAGCGCCACTACCCGCGGCGCACCGCGCCTTGTCTCGGAAAACCTCGGGTCCCAACGCGAGCGTATTCATTGGTCAGTGTTTCCCCCGATTCAGGCCGCGCGGGTATCGCGCCCGGCGGCCATTCGCGCAATGCCCGCCGCATCCAGAATCAGGGCGACCTGACCATCCCCGAGGATGGTGGCGCCGGCGGTACCGGGGACCTTGCGGAAGTTGGTTTCCAGTGTCTTGATCACGACCTGCTGCTGGCCGAGCAGGTCATCCACCCGCAGGGCCACGCGCTGGTCATCGGCCTCGGCCACCACCAGCAGGGCCGGGTCGGGCAGCGGGCTGGGCTCGGCGCGCCCGAACAGGGCGGCCAGGTCCACGATCGGGATGTATTCGTCGCGCAGGCGGTAGAGCGGCAGCTTGCCGAAGGCCTGCTGCACGCTGCCAGCCTGTGTCTGCAGCGATTCGACAATCGCGATCAGCGGGATCACGAAGGTCTCCTCGCCCACCTTCAGCAGCTGGCCGTCCATGATGGAGAGCGTCAGCGGCAGGCGGATGGTCAGGCGCGAGCCCTGGCCGGGCTCGGACTCCAGCTCCACGTTGCCGCCGAGGCCGCGGATGTTCTTGCGCACCACGTCCATGCCGACGCCGCGGCCGGAGAGGTCGCTCACCTGGTCGGCGGTGGACAGTCCGGGTTCGAAGATCAGCTGCAGGATCTCGTGGCGTTCCAGGTGCTGATTCGGTCCCACCAGGCCGGCATCGCGCGCCTTGGCGAGGATGCGTTCGGCATCCATGCCCTTGCCGTCGTCGCGGATCTCGATGATCACGTTGCCACCACGATGGTAGGCCTCCAGCGTGACCTCGCCGGTCTCCGGCTTCCCGGCTGCACGGCGGGCCTCGGGCAGCTCGATGCCATGGTCCACCGCATTGCGCACCAGGTGTACCAGCGGGTCACCCAGGTGCTCCATCACGGTCTTGTCGATCTCGGTGTATTCGCCCTTCAGGGTCAGCTCGATCTGCTTGCCGAGCTTGCCGGAGATGTCGTGCACCAGCCGCGGGAAGCGATTGAAGATCTGCGCGATCGGCACCATGCGGATGCCCATCACGCTCTCCTGCAGCTCGCGGGTATTGCGTTCCAGCTCCGCCAGGCCGTTGCGCAGGCGCTCGATCTGCGCCTCCATCTGCGACGGGTCGTCTTCCAGCTGTTCGCTGATGTCGGTCAGCATCGACTGCGTGATCACCAGTTCGCCGACCATGTCGATCAGGGCGTCGATCTTGCCGGTATTGACGCGCATGGAGCTGGATTCGCTGCCACGACTGGCGGCGGGCTGCCGGGTGCCGCCTGCGGCGGTCGCCTCGGCCGCGCTGGCCCCCGCGTCCGGCGCATCCGGGGGCTCGGCCCCGGCCCCGGCGTCCGCGGTCAGCGGCTCGATGTTCAGGTCGCATTCGTCCTCGACCCACTCGAAGACCTCGCGCAGCTGCTCCTCGGTGGTGTCGCCTTCGAGCTCCAGGGTCCAGGCGAGGTAGCACTCCTCCGGGTCGAAGCCGGCGGCGGTACCGGGGAGATCACCGGTCTCGCAACTCACCCGCAGCGTGCCGAATTCTTCCAGCACCTCGAACATGCGCAGCGGGTCGTTACCGGTGCGCATCAGGTCTCGGTGCGGCTGGAAGTGGATGCGCCAGCCGGCGCCGGACGAGGCCACAGCTGTGTCCGCCGTCTGCGATGAGGGGGCTTCCGCCGCCGGCTCGCCCAGGTGGGCCTCGATCAGTGTGCGCACCTCGGCGATCTCGGCCGGGTCCGCCTCGCCGCCGTCGCGCGCAGCCTCCAGCTGCGCGCGCAGGATGTCCACTGCGCGCAGCAGCAGGTTTACCGTGTCACGGTCGGCGGTCTGCTCGCCGTTGCGCAGGCGGTCGAGCAGGGTCTCGACGCCATGGGTGAACTCGGAGATCGCGGCAAAGCCGAAGGTCCCGGCCCCGCCCTTGATGGAATGCGCGGAACGGAAGATCGTGTTCAGCGTTTCCGGATCGCCGCCGCCCTCCAGGGCCAGCAGCTCGGTCTCCATGCGCTCCAGCCCCTCGAAGCTCTCCTCGAGAAAGGCGTCGACGAACTGGGACATGTCAATGGACATGACTAGCGCAGCACCCGGTTGACGGTGTTCATCAGCTGGTCCGGATCGAACGGCTTGACCAGCCACCCGGTGGCGCCGGCCGCCTTGCCTTCCTGCTTCTTGTCCGCGCCGGCCTCGGTGGTCAGCACCAGGATCGGGGTGAACTTGTAGTTGCCGAGCTTGCGCAGCTCGCGCGTCAGCTGCAGTCCGTCCATGCCCGGCATGTTGACGTCGGTGATCACGAGATCCGCCTTCAGCCCTTGGGCCTTGCTCAGGCCGTCATTGCCGTCGCGGCCCTCGGTGACCTCGTGTCCGGCCTGTTTCAGCGTGAATGCGACCATCTGGCGCATCGAGGCGGAGTCGTCCACCACCAGTACCTTTGCCATGTCGTTGTGTCCTTAATTCGGGTCGTGAATCGTGGGTGGGGTCTGCATGCGGGCGTGCAGGTCGGCCAGACCCAGGGCCCCCAGCGCGTGCTCCAGCGTGTCGCTGCAGGACTCGTAGGCCACGGGCTGGCCCTGAGCGCGGGCCGTCTGTTCCGCGAACAGCAGCATCTGTGCCCCTGCCGCATCGATTGCCTGCACCGCTCCTGCCTGCAGCATCACGGGCTGGCCGTGGTCGATCGCCGCGTGCAGTGCCTCCCAGCATTCGGCCACCGTGTCGATGCGCAGTCGGTCGGGCAACGTAATCGTGGTCATCTGCAGTACCCTTTCGTGAGTGATGAAGCGGGAACCATCCCGCCCCGGACCCATTTGTACAGTGTTTGTACAGGAATTAACAGGGCGTCTCTAACAACCTTGTACGGCGGCGGTCGCAGAAACTTGAGATCCAGTCCACACAATATCGCCGGCCGCCTGCAGGGCGAAAGGCCGGGTCCTCATGGGCCACAGGTGTCTGCAGGCGCGCGGGGGTGGTCATGACGCAGCCCCCCAGGCGCCTGCTGGCTGTGTCGGCAGCCGCCTCCGGGCCTGCCCGTGCCGCCCGGTGGCTGGCGCGAATGCCCTCCGGCGTGCGGGTGCTGTGGGTGGGTACGCACGCCCCCGCGGGTGTGCCCGCCACGCGTCCGGCACAGGCCGGTCATCATCTCGGCTCCGAGTGCGACGTCGTGGTGTTCGAGGCGGGCACCCCCGTGGCCGGTGATGCCCTCGCGGTCGCCGCCGGCCTCCTGCGCGGGGGCGGGATTCTGCTGCTGCTCGTGGAGGCGGCCGCGGCCTCTGGTGGCTGGACGCAGCGCTGGCAGGCCGCGCTGCGTGCGCCGGTGGTGGAGTGGGTCGAGGACCCGCCGGACCACTGGCCGCTGCCCAGTGGCGACGGCCGCGGGGCGTTTGCGTGGACGCCGGATCAGGTGGCCGCACGACGCCTGCTGGATACGCTGGGCCCAGGCGAATGCCGGGTGCTGACCGCGCCCCGGGGGCGTGGCAAGTCCACCCTGCTGGGCGACTGGATGGCTGCGGTATGGGCCGACAGCGGGGCGTGCGCGCGACTTACCGGTCCGACCGAAAGGGCGGTGCGCGCGGTGCGCGCCGCGGCCCGCGCCCGCCTGGGCGCGCTGCCGCCGGCACTGGATTATCGGGCGCCGGGCATGCTGGAGGCGGCCGCCGAGCGCCCCGGGACCCTGGTCGTCGACGAGGCGGCTGCGCTGCCGGTGGACCAGCTGTTGCGGCTGGCGGGGCGGGCCAGGTGCCTGGTGCTGGCGACCACCACGGGCGGGTTCGAGGGCAGCGGGCAGGGCTTTCGCCTGCGGGTACTGCCGGCCCTGGAGCAGGCCGGGTTCCGGGTGCGGCAGGCCCGGCTCGAGACCCCGGTGCGCTGGGGCGCGGCCGATCCGCTCGAAGACTGGCTGGATGCGCTGTTTCTGTTGCGCGCGCGCAGCGCCGTGCCCGCGCCCCAGGCCGTGCGCTGGCGCTGGGGGGCGGCCGCGGGCCTGGTGGACCAGCCGCCGCGCCTGGAGGCCGTCGCCGGCCTGCTGGCGGATGCCCATTACCGTACCCGCCCCTCGGATCTGCAGCGCTGGCTGGAAGACCCCGCGATGCGTCTGCTCACCCTTGAGGGTGCGGGCCCCGGTGACCTGTTTGGTGCGGTGCTGGTGACTGCGGAGCCGGGGCTGGAGCGCCCGCTGGCCGAGGCAGTCTGGGCCGGCGAGCGGCGTCCGCAGGGGCACTTCCTGCCCTGTGTCCTGGCCGGGCTTGGGGCGCTGGATCTCGCGGGGCGTCCGGTCTGGCGGATCCAGCGTATCGCGGTCCACCCCCTGTGGCAGGGGCGTGGCCTCGGGAGGCGTCTGCTGCGTGCGATCGCGGATCGGGCGCGCGCGGAGCGGGTCGCCCTGCTGGGGGCCAGCTTTGGCCTGGATGCCGGTCTGTTGGGCCTGTGGCGGCGCGCCGGTTTTGACCTGGTCCGGGTCGGGTTGCGGCCCGATCCGGCCAGCGGGCGCCCGGGGGGTGTGGTGTTGCGGGCGGTCGACGCGGCGGCGGGCGAGGTGCGGGAACTGGCCGCGGCGCAGGCGCGTGACTGGCCCGCCTGGCGCGAGCGCCTGTGGCCGGGGCACGAGGCCGCCCTGGCGGACGCACTGGAGCGTGTGCTGCCGGAGGTGGCCGCCGCGGACCCCATGCCCGCGCGGGACTGGCAGGAGATTCGGGCCTTTGCGGAACGTGCCCGACCGCTGGAGTGGGCGCTGCCGGCCCTGCTGCGCCGGCTCGGTGCCGACCCGCCCTCCGACGCGGAAGGCAGGCTGCTGGCGGCGGCCCTGCAGGAACGCCCGATGGACTGGGAGGCCCTGGCGATGCGGGTCGGGGTCTCCGGACGCCGGGGCGTGGTGCGCCGCCTGCGCCAGGCCGTCAGGGCCTGGCAGGCAGGCTGCGACTGGGGCTGCAGCCCCGAAGCTGCGCCCGGGGATTGACCGGCGTCAGAGCCGGAACTGGGCCAGCGCCTGCTGGATCTCGCGTTCCACCTGCTTCAGTTCGTCCGAGGCCGCGCTGACCCGGTCGGCGGTCTCGGCGGACTGATCGGCCTCGTCGGAGATCTGCACGATGTTGCGGTTGATGTCTTCGACCACGGTGCTCTGCTGCCGCGCGGCCACCGCGATCTGATCGGTCATCTCCACGATGGTGGTGACGGACTGGCGGATCTGCTGCAGGGCCCCGTTGACCTCGGCGGTGTGCTCCATGGTGGCCTCGGCCTCGTCCTGGCCTTGCTGCATCGCCGTGACCGCGCTCGCGGTCGCCGTCTGCAGACGCGAGATCATGGTCTCGATCTCGTCGGTGGACTCCTGGGTCCGGGTGGCAAGTTTGCGCACCTCGTCGGCCACCACCGCGAAGCCGCGCCCGTGCTCCCCGGCGCGTGCGGCCTCGATCGCCGCGTTCAGCGCCAGCAGGTTGGTCTGCTCGGCTACGCCACGGATCACCTCGAGGATGGTCCCGATCTGCTTCGAGTCCTCGCCCAGCCGGGCCACGGTTTCGGCGGCCTGCTCGACGGTGCCGAGCAGCGAGGACATGGATTCGATGTTCTTTTCCATGACCTGCGAGCCGTTGTCGACGGCCTCGCTGGCCTGGTCGCCGGCCTGCGACGTCGCATCGGTGTTGCGTGCGATCTCTTCGGCACTGCTCTGCAGCTCGTTGATCGCGGTGGCGACGCGCTCGGTCTCGTCGCGCTGGCGCGCGACTGCCTCGCGGGCCTGGTAGGCCTCCTGATTTAGGTTCTCCGTCGCCCGGTTCAGGGTCTCGGTGCTGCCGCGGGCATTGCCGATCGCCTGTGCGATCTTGTCGGTGAAGCGATTGAAGGCGCGCCCGAGGCGTGCGGTCTCGATCAGGCCGTGTTCATCCAGGCGCCGGCTCAGGTCGCCATCGCCGTCGGCGATCTCCTCCAGGGCGGTGGTGGAATGCGTCAGTGCCCGGCGTACGACCAGGATGATGAAGACGGCACCGGCGACGCCGAGGATTACCCCGATCAGCGCCAGAATGCCCTGGGTGACCTGGGTCGCACGCATGGTCACGCCCAGGTCGCTGGCCGCCTGCTCGGCGCGCTCGGTAATGCGATGGCTGAGGGCCTGCAGTTCGGCGCGCGCCTCGAAGATCACCGGGCCGACCTCGGTACGGATCAGCCAGGCATCCTGCAGGGCCTCGTCACTGCCGTGGATGCGGACGATGTCCTGGATCGCGCTGTCGAGGATGCCCAGCTGCTGCTCGAAGTCCTCCACCGCGATCTGCTGTTCGAAGTCGAGGTCGTCGTACTGCTCCAGCAGCCGTGCCAGCACGTCATGGGTCTGGCCCAGGTACAGGCGCAGGTTTTGTTCGAAGGAGTCGTCGCGGAAGGCGATGAAGCCGCGCAGGTTCGAGGTGATCTGCAGCAGGTTGGCGCGCAGGGTGTGGAACTCGCCCAGCCGCTCGAACGACCGCTGAAAGCGCGGACGTCCCATTTCCTCGTTGATCATGGTGCTGGTCAGCTGCGTGAGCTGGATGTTCGCTGGATTGGCGCGCGCATTGGCCACGCCCTGGGCCGGCATGTTCTCGGAGATATCCTCGGCGATCTCGATCAGGCGGTCGCGGTGGGCCGCGAAGGCGTCGATGCGGTCCCGCGCGCGTTCGGCGATCCGGGTCAGCTCATCGGAACCCTGGACTACCGGGTCCTGCGCCAGTGCGCGCATCGCCTGGTCGAGTTCTTCCATCGCGGTCAGCCAGGCCTCGCGGTGCTCGGTCTCCTCGCTCATCAGGTAGAAGCCGAGGAAGGCGGCGCTTTCCTGCAGCAGCTGCTCCACATCGTTGGCCCGGGCCACCGCCGGATAGTCCGACTGGGTCAGCTCGCTCACCCCCTGGCCACCGACATTCAGTGCCCGCAGCGCGAGCAGCGAGTTGATGATCAGGATGGCGACGACCAGGCCGAAGCCGGCAATCAGCAGCCCGCGAATGGAGATTTTGTCCAGCATGCGATGACTCCTTGTGCGCGCCGTGCCGGGCCTCCGGACACGATGCGGAATCGGTGGCGGCGATGTAGCCGCGCACCCGAAAGGTGGCTGTTCAACCCCTGTTACGGCAGGCACCGGCGGGAGTTGAGCGTGCTCCCGGGCCGGCCCCGGTCGCCCCTCCCGGGTAGACGCGCCGGGGCTCAGCCGGATTCCAGTTGTTCCCAGCGCTGGTAGCACTGGGCCAGCTCCGCCTCGACCTGCTCCAGCCGGGTTTGCAGGTCGCGCATGCGCGTGCCGTCGCGCAGGGTTTCAGGATCGGTCATCGCCGTGCTGATGGCCAGCTGCTCCTGCTCCAGGGTCTCGATGCGCGCTGGCAGGGCCTCCAGCTCGCGCGCATCCTTGTAGGACAGCTTGCGCGGGGCGACGGAGCCTGCGGCCGGTGCGGGTGCCTCCGCGGCCGGCTTCTTCGGGGGCGCTTCCGGTGTCGGTGCCTGGCTGCCGGCACCCTCGAGCAGGCGCCGGGTGACGCGCTCCGGCAGGTCCGACCAGCCGCCGACGAATTCCTCCACGGAACCGTCGCCGGGCAGGACCAGGGTTGAGGTGGCGACGTTGTCCAGGAACGAACGGTCGTGGCTGACCACGATCACGGTACCCGTGTACTCGATCAGCAGCTGTTCCAGCAGCTCGAGGGTCTCGACGTCGAGGTCGTTGGTGGGTTCGTCCAGTACCAGCAGGTTGGCCGGGCGCAGGAACAGCTTGGCCAGCAGCAGGCGATTGCGTTCGCCCCCGGACAGTGCGGATACCGGCTGGCGCGCGCGCGCCGGCGGGAACAGGAAGTCCTCCAGATAGGAGAGGATGTGGCGGCTTTCGCCGTTCACCATCACCCGGTCGCGGCCTTCGCCCACGGCGTCCTGCACCGTGGTGCTCTCGTCAAGCCGGGCCCGCGCCTGGTCGAAGTAGGCGATCTCCAGCTGGGTACCGAGCTTGACCGTGCCCGACAGTGGCGGCATCTGGCCGAGCAGGCCGCGCAGCAGGGTGGTCTTGCCGGCGCCATTGGGCCCGACGATGCCCAGTGCATCGCCGCGCTGCAGCAGCAGGTTCACGTTGCGCACAATCGGCTGCTCGTAGCCGAAGTCGGCGTGTTCGGCCTCGATCACCAGCCGCCCGGAGCGCTGTTCCGGGCTCAGTTTCATCTTGACCTGGCCACCGCGTTCGCGCCGTTCGGCGCGTTTCTTGCGCAGGGCCTGCAGGGCGCGCACCCGGCCCTCGTTACGGGTGCGGCGGGCCTTGATGCCCTGGCGGATCCAGGTCTCCTCCTGGGCAAGCTTGCGGTCGAACTCCGCGCGCTGACTGGCCTCGGTCTCCAGGCGTTCGGCCTGGCGCCGGCGGAACTCCTCGATCGAGGGCGGGTGTTCGTACAGGTGGCCCCGGTCCAGTTCCAGAATGCGGGTGGCCACGCTCTCCATGAACTGGCGGTCATGGCTGATAAAGACCACGGTCAGTCCGCTGTCGATCAGGAATTCCTCCAGCCAGCGGATGGCCGCCACGTCCAGGTGGTTCGTGGGCTCGTCCAGCAGCAGCAGCTGCGGGCGCTGCACCAGCTCGCGCGCCAGCCAGACCCGGCGCTTGAGGCCGCCGGACAGCGCCGCGAACGGGGCCTCCGGGTCCAGGCTCAGGCGCGATATGGTGGTCTCGACCCGGTTCTGCAGGCTCCAGCCGTCCAGCGCATCCAGCTGCGACTGCACTGGCCCCATCTTTTCCAGGGCCTGCATGTCGCCGCCCGCGGCGGCCTGGCTCAGGTGATGGAAGCGCTCCAGCAGGCGCCCGACCTCGCCCAGGCCCTCGGCGACCACGTCGAACACGCTGCCCTCGATCCCCGGTGGCAGTTCCTGGGTCAGGTAGGCGGTGGTCAGGCCGTCCTGGCGGGTGATCTCGCCGGAATCCGCCTGGATCTGGCTGCTGATGACCTTCAGCAGTGTGGACTTGCCCTCGCCATTGCGTCCGGCGATCGCGACCCGTTCGCCTGGCTCCAGGCTCAGGTTGATGCCGTCGAGCAGGGCGGCCATGCCGTAGGCCAGGTGGATGTTGCGCAGGGTCAGCAGTGCCATTCGGATTCCGGTCGCGAGCGAGTGTGGTGGCGGGCGCCAAGCCTATCACCTTGGCGTGCGAGTGGCGGCGTCCAGCCGCCTGCTGTTGGTGGCTGGTCCCGGTTCGGCCTCTCTGGTGTTTACGGTGCCTCCGGCCGGTCGTCTGCCTTGTAGTGGCTGGTCCTGGTTCTGCATCCGGTGTTTACGGTGGCTCTGGTCCACATACTGCCAAGCGCTGACTCGCCAGCGCGCCCCGAGGTCCTTTCTTGCTTGCCCAAGAAAGGACCCAAAGAAGGGCACCCGGATTTCGCCAGGGAACCTCGCTCCGGACGTGCTGGGCCGGCGGCGCTGAACTCGCTGCGCCTGCGGCTTCGCTCAGACATCCAGCGCCTTCTCCCGGCCCATCACGCCCTCCGCGAGGGGCTCCATACGGGGGAGGAAGGTCAAGACAGAAGGTGTTCCAGCCCCACGACACCACAACAGCCCTGCCGCCTGAAAGCCCCAGGCGCCCGCTCGCGGGCGCGGCACGCAACGGCCCAAGGCCGAGCGTGCCCAGATGCCGGAAGACCCAGCCTTGATCCATTACCACGAACCTGTGGACCGCCGTT
>NZ_KB898050.1 GCF_000377345.1 Thioalkalivibrio sp. ALJ16
AACCGGAACATCCATCACATCAATGACATTGCCATTCGTAACGCCGACGGGGCGAACGAGATGCAGCAGGCCGTCGAGGCACTGGAGGCACTGGCGCAGCAGCTGCAGGGCGAGGTTGCGGGGTTTCGCCAGCAGGCCTAGGGGGACGCTGATTGAATCGCACGTCCGCGCTCGAGTCGCTTTTGCGTGCGAACAAGGCGCGGTGACTGCCGTGCAGTCATTCTGCACAAGGGAACCGCAACGCCGTGCGCGCGCAAAAGCGGCCGAGCCCCTGCTTTCATTGGCTTGTGGGGTTGGTGCCCCCTGTTCCCCGATCCTGCGTTGCGCCGCTTGCGGGTAGAACCACTACCCGCTGCACGACACGCCTTGTCTCGGAAAACAGGGGGCACCAACGCGGACGTGCGATTCAATCAGCGTCTCCCTAGGAGCCTGTCGGATTCGGGAACAGCGGCCGGTGGCCAGCCGTTTCCGGCGCGTCGCTAGAAGCCCCGGCGCAGGGCGTCGAAGCCGAGGGCGACATCATCCGGGTCGGCCCCGGGCTCGATCCGCAGGCGCGCGCGGACGGTGTCGCGGTCGATGTGGGAGTCGGTGATCGCAGCCTCCGGCAGGCGGTACAGCCACCAGGCCAGGGCTGCCTGACTGCGGGTCTCCGACCAGGGCTCCAGGTCGGATCCCACGCGTTCGGCATGGGCCCCCAGGTCAGCGTCGAAGAAGGGCTCCAGGCGGTCCAGTGCCGCCACCGGGTCGGGCATGGACGGGAGTTCGCCTTCCAGCGCCTCGGTGGAACGTGCCAGTTCCTGGCGGGCGATCTCGGGCCAGATCTGGGCCGGGAGGTAGCCCTCCATGGCGGGACGCCCGGCGGCCGTGAGGCCGTGCAGGTAGCCGCTCTCGGTCTGCAGGTAGCGGTCCAGTGCCTGCAGGGCGTCGCGCGCCCAGTCCAGGGTGTCGCGATCCTCCATCACCCTCGCGAAACTGGCCAGGGCGGCGATGGCCTGGCCGGAGGTGTCGGCGTAGGTATTGCGGTCGACCTGTGGTGGTTCGGTATCCGCGCGTTTTTCGGTATCCAGCTGGTAGTACTCGCGGTCGGCGTACTGGCTGTTGCCGAAGCGGAGCTGGCGCGCGTCCCACAGCTGTTCACGCAGATAGTCGCGAATGCCATGGGCGATATCGCGGTAGCGCTCGTCGCCGAGGGTCTCGTAGGCCTCGGCAAACAGCCAGAGGAACGCGGCGTTCTGGTCCAGGCGCTTCGATGTCTCCAGGGCCAGCACGGGGTCGCGCTGGTCCGGGTCGTGGAAGAAGAAGAACCCGCCTTCGACCTCATCAAAGAGGTCGTCCGCAACCTGGTGCAGCAGCCCCGGTATGCGGTCTTCCCAGCCCTCGGTGCGCAGCAGGAAACGGTAGGTCCAGGGCTGCGGGCGCTTGCTGAGGGTGCCGAACGTGGCGCTGCCGCTCAGGCGGTCGGCGCGGGCGTCGTAGACCTCGTCCAGCATTTCCACGAAGGTGTCGAGATTGTCGATCGCGGCATCGTCGGGGGTGATCTCGCGTCCGGTCACCGAGAACATGTCGCGCTGGCTTTCGAGGATGCTCTGCAAATCACGGGCACTGACGTGTCCGGTGAAGCGGGTGAGCATTTCGTCCTCGGCGTTCACGATGACCACGAAGGGCAGCCCGCGTCCACCGTAGCGCCGGAACAGATCGGCACGTTCGTCCAGATCCACCAGCACCGGGATGTAGTGACGCTCGATGCGGTCAACCACATCGGGGTTCTCCAGCGATTCATCCTGAAAGTCACGGCACCAGGTGCACCACTGGCCGTGGAAGTAGAAGAAGATCGGGCGCTCCCGCGCCTCGGATTCTTCGAACAGGGCGCTGTCCCACTCCTGCCACTCAATGGCCGAGTCGGCCGGGTAGTCCTCCGCTGCAACCGGGCTGGCGAACGCCAGCAGGACCAGCACGGTCGCAAGCCCCCGGAGCATCCGGCCGGGCCGTGGGCGGGTACGCAGCAGCGAGTGAAGGGGGCGGAAGTGTTTCATGGCCATACTTTGTTGTGATTCATTTACTGTTATAGACCAGCCGCCACGACGGGCGTTCGGGTGGGGAGGCGGTGGTAGGATGGCCGCCTGTTTTGCTTGGGAACACGGGTCGGGATGGCCATGATGATCGAGCACGCCCGGCATCGGGTCCTGTATGCGTCGAACGTAGACGAGCGTGGTGCCCGCGCGGGGGGGATCAAGCCGGGTGCCGGGCATGTCCGGCTGCCGCGCAATCGCGGTATCGCGCGCAGGGCGCAGCCATGACGGCGGGTGCCTGGCGGCCAACGGTTGCGTACCTGCTGCCGGGTTTGTGGGCGCGGTCCGGGCCTCTCGAGGCGGCTGCACCGCCGCGCGCCGTTCACCGCCTCGGCCGCTGGCTCGGGCGGGCGCGTGCGTATGGCGGGGCGGGACTCGCAATCGGCTGGGAGGCGGCGCTCGCCGAACGTATCGGTTATCGCCCGACCGCCAGCGGGGCCCGACACTTTCTGGCCTCGCCGGTACAGCTGACGCCCGGAATGAAGGACCTGGTCGCGCACCCCGTGGATGCCGTCGAGGAGGCCGAGCGGGAGGCGCTGTGGGCGGCCGCGCAGCCTGAACTCGAGGCCGCCGGTGCCCAACTGGTGATGGCGGCGGACGGACTGTGGGAGCTGCGCATGGAGGCCGAAGGCGAGGTATCCGGGTTGCCCCCGTCGCTGGGGCTGGGGCGCGCGATGTCCGCGCCCCCCCTGCATGGCGAGGCTGCGCGGCGACTGCAGGTGCTGACCACGGGCCTGCAGATGGCCTGGTTCCAGCACCCGGTGAACCTGCAGCGCGAACGGGACGGGCGGGGTGCCGTTCACGGCCTGTGGTTATGGTCGCCCGGCCGGCCGGGCGCGGAGTCTGCGGCCGGTCGTGTCTGCGGGGGCGGGGCGCTGGGGCGCTGGCTGGCCGCGGGCGCGGGGCTTGACTGGCAGGCCGATCCGGCCGCGGCCCCCGTGGCGCAGGGCGATACCGTGGTGGTGGTGGATGCGCTGGCGGCGCCGCCGACCCCCGAGCGCCGGCTGGAACTGCTGGAGTCGGTGGCCACGGAGGTGGTGGCGCCGCGAATGCGGGGGTTGCGGCGCGGCGACATCAAGGCGCTGGAGTTCATCGACCCGCAGGCGGAGCCGGGGACGGGACCGGGGGCGCTCGCGCTCGGGCGCGGCGATCTGCTGGCGTTCTGGCGGCGGGCACGCAGGCCCTGAAACGGCCTGCGGGTGTTATACTGCGCGGCTTTTCTCCCCACGCAACGGGCCGCCGCGATCGGCGAGGCACCGGACGGAAATCGCCATGGAACTGAACGCGCTGTATTCCCAGATTGATGACCTGAAAGGCCGCCTGGAAGGCCTTAGGGGGTATCTTTGACTATCCGGTCAAGGAAGAACGCCTAGAAGAGGTCCAGCGCGAGCTGGAAAACCCGGACATCTGGAACGACCCGGAGCGGGCCCAGGCGCTGGGCAAGGAACGCGCCCAGCTCGAGAACATCGTCGTCAACATCCGCGAGATCGGCACGCAGCTGGACGACAGCCGCGACCTGCTGGAGATGGCGGAGGCCGATGACGATGCCGAGACGGCATCCGCGGTGGAGGCCGACGTCGCCGCCCTGACCGCGCGGGTCGAGGCGCTGGAGTTTCGGCGCATGTTCTCCGGCGAGATGGACGAGGCCAACGCCTATCTCGACATCCAGGCCGGCTCCGGCGGTACCGAGGCCCAGGACTGGGCCAACATCCTGCTGCGCATGTACCTGCGCTGGGCCGAGAATCACGGCTTCAAGACCGAGATCATCGAGCTGTCCGAGGGCGAGGTCGCAGGCATCAAGAGCGCGACCGTGCGTATCGAGGGCGAGTACGCCTTCGGCTGGCTGCGCACCGAGACCGGCGTGCACCGACTGGTGCGCAAGTCGCCGTTCGATTCGGGCAATCGCCGGCATACCTCGTTCGCCTCGGTGTTCGCCTCGCCGGAGGTGGACGACAGCTTCGAGGTCGAGATCAACCCGGCGGATCTGCGCGTGGATACCTACCGGGCCTCCGGGGCGGGCGGGCAGCACGTCAACCGGACCGAGTCCGCGATCCGCATTACCCACGAGCCCTCCGGCATCGTGGTGGCCTGTCAGAACGACCGTTCGCAGCACAAGAACCGCGACACGGCGATGAAGCAGCTGAAGGCCAAGCTCTACGAGATGGAGATCCAGAAGCGCAACGCCGAGAAGCAGGCGGTGGAGGACACCAAGTCCGACATCGGCTGGGGCAGCCAGATCCGCTCCTATGTGCTCGACCAGTCGCGGATCAAGGACCTGCGCACCAGCGTGGAGGTCGGCAACACCCAGGCCGTGCTCGATGGCGACCTGGACCAGTTCATTGAAGCCAGCCTGAAGAGCGGGCTGTAACGCTTTCTTTTACCGGGATTCCCGATGACCGAAACCACCGACGAGAACAAGCTGATCGCCCAGCGTCGCGCCAAGCTGAACGAGTTGCGCGAGGCCGGCCCGGCCTTCCCCAACGACTTCCGCCGCGATGCCCTGGCGGCCGATCTGCACGCCGCGCATGACGACACCGAAGGCGAGGCGCTGGAGGGGCAGGGGATTCGCGTGACCGTTGCCGGGCGCATGATCGGCAAGCGCGTGATGGGCAAGGCGAGCTTTGTCCGCCTGCGCGACCAGTCCGGGGATATCCAGCTGTTCGCCCAGCGCGACAGCCTGCCGGAAGGCGTCTACGCGGCCTTCAAGCACTGGGACCTGGGCGATATCGTCGGCGGGCAGGGCACGCTGTTCAAGACGAAGACCGGCGAGTTGACGGTCCAGCTGGACGATCTGCGCCTGCTGACCAAGAGCCTGCGCCCGCTGCCGGAGAAGTTCCACGGCCTGACCGACCAGGAACAGCGCTACCGCCAGCGCTACGTGGATCTGATCACCAGCCCGGACAGCCGCGAGCTGTTCCGCACCCGCACCCGGATCGTGCGCTACATTCGCGAATACTTCGAGCGCGAGGACTTCATCGAGGTGGAGACCCCGATGATGCAGGTGATCCCGGGCGGCGCGACCGCGCGGCCGTTCGCCACCCATCACAACGCGCTGGACATGCCGCTGTACCTGCGCATTGCGCCGGAGCTGTATCTGAAGCGCCTGGTCGTCGGCGGCTTCGAGAAGGTCTTCGAGATCAACCGCAATTTCCGTAACGAGGGGCTGTCCACCCGGCACAACCCCGAGTTCACCATGCTCGAGTTCTACGAGGCGTTTGTGGACCACCACGCGCTGATGGACCGTACCGAGACGCTGCTGCGCGGGCTGTGCGAGGACGTGCTGGGCACGGCCACCATCGAGTACCAGGGCGAGACCTACGACTTCGGCCAGCCGTTCACCCGCATGACCGTGCGCGAGGCGATCCTCGAGCACAACGCAGAGATCAGCAGCGAGGACCTGGCCGACATCGACAAGGTGCGCGCCCACTGCGAGCGCCTGGAGATCCCGATCAAGCAGAGCTTCGGGCTCGGCAAGCTGTGGACCGAGATCTTCGAGTACACCGCCGAGAACAAGCTGCGTCACCCGACCTTCATCACCGCCTATCCGACCGAGGTCTCGCCGCTGGCGCGGCGCAATGACGACGACCCGTTCGTGACCGACCGCTTCGAGCTGTTTGTCGGGGGGCGCGAGATCGCCAACGGCTTCTCCGAGCTCAACGACCCCGAGGACCAGGCCGAACGCTTCCAGGCCCAGGTCGCGGAGAAGGACGCCGGCGACGACGAGGCGATGCATTATGACGCCGACTATATCCGCGCCCTGGAATACGGCCTGCCGCCCACGGCGGGCGAGGGCATTGGCATCGACCGCCTGGTGATGCTGCTGACCGACAGCGCCTCGATCCGCGACGTGCTGCTGTTCCCGCACCTGCGCCCGGAGGCCTGATTCGGCACGCCACGCCGTCGCGTGAACAATCCCCCGGTCGTCGTGTCCCATTTCTGCAATGGCAGATAACGGGAGGTACGGCATGCGAGCGGGAATGAAACGAGGCGACGCCATCCGCACCGGTGCGCTGGTCGCGGGGCTGGCCCTGATGGGCTCGGCCCTGGCCGGCGAGGTGGTCGAGGAAGGCATCTCCAGCGAGTACGAACAGTTCGATCTCGTGCGGGTGGCCGGTGATCTGGAGCACCCCTGGTCGGTGGCCTTCCTGCCGGACGGCGGCTATCTGGTGACCGAACGCACGGGTGCGCTGAAACAGGTGCGCGATGGCGAGGTGAGCTCGGTCGAGGGTGTGCCGGAGGTCGTGGCGCGCGGTCAGGGCGGCTTGCTGGAGGTTGCGCTGCACCCGGACTTCGCGGCGAACCACCGGGTGTACTTCACCTATGTCACCGGGGATTCCGATCAGTCCTACACCGCGCTGGGCCGCGGGCGCCTGGAGGACGGGGCCCTGCACGACGTGGAGGAGCTGTTTCGCCAGGACCGGGGCGGGAGCAATCCGGGCCACTTCGGTTCGCGGCTGGCCTGGCAGGCCGATGGCACCCTGCTGATGACGATCGGCGATCGACGCCAGGAGGACCCGGCCCAGGACCTGTCCGCGCATACCGGGTCCCTGCTGCGCCTGACCGAGGATGGCGAGGCCCCGGCGGATAACCCGTTTGTAGACCGCGATGATGCCCAGCCGCACATCTTTGCCTATGGCCTGCGCAATTCGCAGGGGCTAGGGAGACGCTGATTGAATCGCACGTCCGCGTTGGCGCCCCCTGTTTTCCGAGGCAAGGCGCGTCGTGCAGCGGGTAGTGATTCTACCCGCAAGCGGCGCAACGCAGGATCGGGGAACAGGGGGCACCAACCCCACAAGCCATTGAAAGCAGGGGCTCGGCCGCTTTTGCGCACGCACGGCGTTGCGGCTCCCTTGTGCAGAATGACTGCACCGCAGTCACCGCGCCTTGTTCGCACGCAAAAGCGACTCGAGCGCGGACGTGCGATTCAATCAGCGTCTCCCTAGTGGTGGATCCGGAGGACGGCACGATCTGGCTGACGGACCACGGGCCCCGGGGCGGGGATGAACTGAATCGCATGGAAGCCGGGGGCAACTACGGCTGGCCGGTGGTGTCGCGGGGGCGCGACTATCGGTCCGAGGAACCCTTTGGCGAGGCGCGTTACGACGCGGACATGATCGACCCGGTCTACGAGTTCCTGCCGACGCTGGCGCCGTCCGGACTGGCGATGGTCACGGCGGATCGCTTCGGGTCCTGGCAAGGCAATCTGTTGGCGGGCGGCCTGCGTGCTGAACGGATCCTGCGCATCGTGATCGAGGACGACGAAGTCGTGCACATAGAAGAGCTGCTGCACGGCAAGATCGGGCGCATTCGCGATGTCCGCGAGGGACCGGAGGGGCACATCTACGTGCTGACGGACCATTCGGATGGCGGGCTTTATCGCCTGGAATGATCCCGATGCATTGAATGCGCGCGCCCCGCATCCGGACCGGCCCGCACACAGGGCCGGTCCGGCGGGTTGGGTGCTGTAGGCGAGCGGCCGCTGGCGGTCAGTCGCCGGCCGGCTCCAGCACGAGGGCCGCCAGTGGCGGCAGGTGCAGGTACAGCGTGGCCGGGTGCCCCCTGCGCTCGACCGGTTCCGCATGCGCCTGGGCCGGGCCGCGCGAGGCGCCGCCGTAGGCCTCGGCATCGGTATTCATGATGACTCGCCAGCTGCCGGTATGCGGCGCCGGTACCGGGTAGGCCGGGCGCTCTATCGGGGTCAGGTTCAGCACCACCAGGCACTCGTGCCCGTGATCATCGCGGCGCAGGAAGCTGAGGGTCGAGTGGCCGGCATCGTCGCAGTCCAGCCAGGCGAAGCCGTCCGGCTCGAACTCGCGGGCATGCAGGGCGGGCCGCTCGCGGTAGACCCGGTTCAGGTCACGCACCAGCTGCTGCAGGCCCTGGTGCAGCGGATACTGCAGTACGTACCAGTCCAGCTCGCGATCTTCCGCCCACTCCGGGCCCTGGCCGAACTCCTGCCCCATGAACAGCAGTTTCTTGCCGGGATGCAGCCACTGCCAGGCGAACAGCAGACGCAGGTTGGCGAACTGCTCCCATTCGTTGCCGGGCATGCGCCCGCGCAGGCTGCGCTTCCCGTGCACCACCTCGTCGTGCGAGAACGGCAGCACGAAGTTCTCGCTGTAGGCGTAGAGCTGGCCAAAGGTGAGCTGGCCGTGGTGATGCGACCGGTAGATCGGATCCATGCCGAAGTAGGTCAGGGTGTCGTGCATCCAGCCCATGTTCCACTTCATGGTGAAGCCAAGCCCGCCCATGGACGGCGGGCGGCTGACGCCAGGCCAGGCGGTGGATTCCTCGGCGATCATCACGACACCCGGGTGCGCGGTCTGCACGGTCTCGTTCAGGTGGCGCAGGAAGTCGATGGCCTCCAGGTTTTCGTTGCCGCCATGGATGTTGGGCAGCCAGTCGTGCGGCTCGCGGTCGTAGTCGCGATAGAGCATGGAGGCGACGGCATCGACGCGCAGACCGTCGATGTGGAAGTCCTCGACCCAGCACAGGGCGCTGGAGAGCAGGAAATTGCGCACCTCGGGGCGGGAGTAGTTGAAGATCAGCGTGCCCCAGCCGCGGTGCTCGCCGATGCGCGGATCTTCGTGTTCGTACAGTGCGGTGCCGTCGAAACGGGCGAGCGCGAACTCGTCGCGCGGGAAGTGGCCGGGCACCCAGTCGAGCAGCACGCCGAGCCCGGCCTGGTGGGCCTGGTCGACGAAGTAGCGGAAATCGTCCGGGTCGCCGAAGCGCGAGGTGGGGGCGAAAAACCCGGTGCTCTGGTAGCCCCACGAGCCGTCGAAGGGGTGCTCGGTTACCGGGAGCAGTTCGATATGGGTGAAGCCCATGTCGCGGGCGTACGGGACCAGACGCTCGGCCAGCTCGCGGTAGGTCGGCCAGTGGCCTTCCGGGCTGCGCTGCCAGGAGCCCAGGTGCACCTCGTAGATGCTCATCGGGCGGTGTTTCCAGGCGTCCGGGTCGCGGCCCTGCATCCAGTCGCCATCGGCCCAGGCATAGGTGCTGGACGGGCGGATGCGCGCGGCCGTCTCCGGGCGCTGCTGGTAGGCGCGGGCGTAGGGGTCCGTCTTGAGATGCAGGCTGCCGTGGTCGCGGTTGCGGATCTCGAACTTGTAGAGCGTTTCCGCGGACAGCCCCGGGATGAACAGCTCCCAGATGCCGCAGCCGGGGTGTACCGTCATCGGGTGGCAGCGCCCGTCCCAGCGGTTGAAGTCACCCACCACCGACACGCGCTCGGCGTTCGGTGCCCAGACGGCGAAGCGCACGCCGTCGATGCCGTCGCGGGCCAGCGGATGCGCACCGAGCATGCGGTGGGCGTGCCAGTGCCGGCCCTCGGCGAACAGGTGGCGGTCGAAGTCGGGCAGATCCGGGGCGAAGCTCCAGGGGTCAATTGTCTGCAACGTGGTTGTGCCACCCTCGGGTTCCCAGTCGAGCTGCGGGTGGGCCGGGAGGGTCGCCGCCGGGCCCTGCCACAGGAACAGTCCGGGGGCCTCGGGCGCGGCCTCGAGGGCGGCAGGGCGGCCATCGGCCAGGGTGATTCTGGCCGCGTGCGCGTGAGGCAGCCAGGCCCGATAACAGGCCGTCTTTTGATCCAGCTCATGACAGCCCAGAACGCTGTGCGGATCATGGAGCCGGGCTTCAGCCAGGCGGGCTAACGCCACCGGGGCGGAACGGGTGCATTTGTGGGGGGCTGTTGCCATACTCGGATCAAGCTCGCATTTCGATGGTGGGACAGCGGGGTTCGGGCCGAACGGGCCGAACACATCGGGGCGGTGCCGGTCGGATCCGGTGTCTGCCTCCTCAAAGTACAACACGACCTGGCAAGGATGGGTGCATGAATCCGCAACCGCAACGTTACGTCAGCCGCCTGACTCGGGAGACCCTGGCCCTGATTCTGGCAGGAGGGCGTGGCTCGCGTCTCAAACAACTGACCCTGTGGCGGGCCAAGCCGGCCGTACCGTTCGGGGGCAAATTCCGGATTATCGATTTCCCGCTGTCCAACTGTATCAACTCGGGCATCCGCCAGGTGGCGGTGGTGACCCAGTACAAGGCGCACTCGCTGATCCAGCATATGCAGCGTGGCTGGAGCCTCCTGCGCGGCGAGTTCGGCGAGTTCATCGAACTGCTCCCGGCGCAGCAGCGGATCGAGACCTCGTGGTACGCCGGGACCGCCGATGCGGTCTACCAGAACATCGATATTATCCGCCAGCACAATCCGAGCTATGTGCTGATCCTGGCCGGAGACCATATCTACAAGATGGACTACGGCCAGATGATCGCCTTTCACGTGGAGAGTGGCGCCGACATGACCGTGGGCTGCCTGGAGGTCGAGCGCAACCAGGCCAAGGCATTCGGGGTAATGGGGGTGGACGCCCGCAATCGCATTACCTCGTTTGCCGAGAAACCGGAGGACCCGGCCCCGATCCCGGGCACCGAGACCCATTCGCTGGCCTCGATGGGGATCTACGTGATCAATACCAAGTTCCTGTTCGAGCAGCTCGTCAAAGATGCGGACGATACCTTTTCCTCGCATGACTTCGGCAAGGACATCATCCCCAACATTATCAGCCGCTATCAGGTGATGGCCTATCCGTTCCGGGACGAGCAGGGCGTACGTCAGGGCTACTGGCGGGACGTGGGGACGATCGACTCCTACTGGCAGGCCAACCTGGAGCTGATCGGGGTTACGCCCGAGCTGAACCTGTACGACTCGGAGTGGCCGATCTGGACCTACCAGGAACAGCTGCCGCCGGCCAAGTTCGTCTTCGACGACGATGACCGCCGCGGCATGGCGATCGATTCCATGGTCTCCGGCGGCTGCATCATCTCCGGCAGCACCGTGCGGCACTCGCTGCTGTTCTCCAATGTGCAGGTTAACGCCTGCGCCACCGTGGAAGACTCGGTGATCCTGCCGAGCGTGACTGTCGGCGAGAACTGCGTGATCCGCAAGGCGGTGATCGACAAGGGCTGCAAAATCCCGGACGGGACCACGATCGGCGTCGACGACGAGGCCGATGCCCGCGACTACTTCGTCTCGCCCGGAGGGGTGCGCGTGGTGACACCGGAAATGCTCGGACAGGCGACCCACCATGTCCGCTGAATCCGGCAGTACCACCGCCCTCGCCACTCAGCCGCCGCAGCTGGATGTGGTGCTGTGCTGGCACATGCACCAGCCGCAGTACTTCGACTCCGGCGCCGGCGAATACGTGCTGCCGTGGACCTACCTTCACGCACTGAAGGACTACACCGATATGGCGGCGCATCTGGAGGCCTGTCCCCAAGCGCGCGCGGTGGTGAACTTCGCGCCGATCCTGCTGGAGCAGATCGCCGACTACAGCGAACGCCTGGAGTCCGGTATTGGCAACCACTGCAGTTTCGGCGACCCGGTGCTGGATCTGCTGCAGATGGACATTGTGCCGGTGGAGCCGGTGCAGCGACGCGAGATCCTGCGCGTGTGCCTGCGGGCCCATGCCCCGCGCATGATCGAACCCTTCCCGCTGTTCGAGCGTCTCGCGGCCCTGGCGCGACAGGCGCTGGAAGACCCGATCCTGCTGGGCCACCTGGATAATCGCTACTTCCAGGATCTGGCCACCTGCTACCACCTGGCCTGGCTGGGCGAGACGGTACGCCGCGCCTACCCCGAGGTGCAGGGATGGCTGAAGACCGATACCGGGTTCAACCGCGATGTGCGTTCGCGCCTGCTGAAGGTGATCCGCGACGAGGTGAAGGGGATCCTGCCGCGCTATCGCGAGTTGGCCCGTCAGGGGCGCGTGGAGCTCTCGTTTACCCCCTATGCCCATCCGATCATGCCGCTGCTGCTCGACCTGCGCTCCGCGCGCGAGGCGATGCCCGATGTGGCGCTGCCCGAGGCCCCGAGCTATCCCGATGGCGAGGCGCGGGTGCGCTGGCACATCGAACGCGGGCTGGAGGTTTTCGAGGAGCACTTCGGCTTCCGGCCCCGGGGCTGCTGGCCCTCCGAGGGCAGCCTCAGCGAGGCCACGGTGCGTCTGCTGGACGATTACGACATCTGCTGGACGGCCAGCGGGCAGACGGTCCTCGGCAACAGCCTGGCCGCGGCGGGCGAGACCGCGCAGTCGCACACCGGCTCCGCGGCGCAGGAGGGCTGGCTGCACCGGCCCTACCGGCTGCAGGGGGCCGAGACCGAGCTGTTCTTCCGCGATGACGGGCTATCCGATGCCATCGGTTTCCGCTACGCCGACTGGCATGCTGACGATGCGGTTGGCGATTTCGTGCACCACCTGGAGAACATCGCCGACGTCTCGCCCGATGGGGGCGTCGTCGCCGTGATCCTCGATGGCGAGAATGCCTGGGAGTACTACCCGGACAACGGTTTCCACTTCCTGCGTGCGCTGTACGAACGGGTGGCGGTCAATCCGCGGCTGAACCTGTGCACCTTCTCCGATGTATGCCAGCGCAGTGGTCCCCGCGCCGATCGTGGTGAGTTGCCCGGGCTGGTGGCGGGCTCCTGGGTGTACGGCACCTTCTCCACCTGGATCGGCGACCGTGACAAAAACCTGGGCTGGGATCGGCTGATCGAGGCGTGGACGGCGGTGAGTCAGGCCATTGCGCAGCATCCCTCTCTGGATACCCCGGAGCTGCGCCGGCAACTGGCGGTCTGCGAGGGTTCCGACTGGTGCTGGTGGTTCGGCGAGTACAACCCGGCGGGTTCCGTGAGCGACTTCGAGCAGCTCTACCGGCGGCACCTGGCGCGGCTGTACCAGCTGGCGGATCTGGACGTACCCGACTCCCTCGGCGAAGTCCTGTCGGTAGGGGGCGGGGACCCGGAAGCCGGCGGGACCATGCGCAAGGGGCAATAGGGCATGGAGGCCGGAAGCGAACACGCCAACCCCCTGATGCAGCGTCGGCGTGCCGGCGTCCTGCTGCACCCGACCTCGCTGCCCGGCCCGGCGCCGGTCGGCACCCTGGGCGCCGAGGCGCTGCGCTTCGTGGACTGGGCGCGCGAAGCCGGCTTCGGGCTGTGGCAGATCCTGCCGCTGCACCCGCCGCAGGCGGACGGGTCGCCCTATGCCAGCATCTCCGCGTTTGCCGGTGATGTCCGCATGATCGACCGCCACCGCCTGGCGGAACGTGCGGGCCTGGACGAACGGGACATCCCGGTGGCGGAAGCGCTGCACCAGGCGCGTGCCGGTCTGGCACAGGCGCCGGAGGGCTGGGCACAGGCCTATCAGGCCTTCTGTGACGCCCAGGGCCCGGTGTGGCTGGACGATTTCGCGCGCTTTGTGGTCATCCGCGAGCAGGAGGGCGGCCGCCCCTGGTGGGAATGGCCGCAGGCGCGGCGGGACCGCGAACCGGACGCGCTGGCGGCGCTGCAGCAGGAGGCCGCGGAGGCGCTGGAGGCCGTGCGCTTCGCCCAGTTCGTGCTGTTCGACCAGTGGCAGGACGTGCGCGAGCATGCGCGCGCACGCGACATCATGATCCTCGGCGACATGCCGATCTTCGTGGCCCATGATTCCGCCGAGGTCTGGGCCCACCGCGATCTGTTCGATCTGGACGCGACCGGTCATCCGCTGACCGTGGCCGGTGTGCCGCCGGACTACTTCTCCGCGACCGGGCAGCGCTGGGGCAACCCGCATTACCGCTGGGACCGGCTGCAGGCCCGCGACTACGATTGGTGGGTGGAGCGCATGCGCTGGACCCTGGAGACCGTGGACGCGGTGCGCATTGATCACTTCCGCGGCTTCGAATCGAGCTGGGCGATCCCGGCCGATGAACCCGATGCGACCGGCGGCCACTGGGTGGCGGGTCCGGGTGCTGCGTTTTTCGAGTGCCTGGAGGCCCGTCTGGGGGCATTGCCGTTACTGGCTGAAGATCTTGGTGTGATTACCCCCGAGGTCACTGCGCTGCGCCTGCGCTTTGATCTGCCCGGGATGCGCATCCTGCAGTTCGCGTTCGAGGGTGGTCCGGACAACCCCTACCTGCCGGCCAACCATGACGAGCTGAGCGCGGTGTATACCGGCACTCACGACAACGACACGACGCTTGGCTGGTTCCACAGTCTGGACGCGCCGATGCAACAGCACGTGATCGCCACGCTGGATGCCGGAGCGGCCGACGAGATGCCCTGGCCGATGCTGCGGGCGGCCTGCCGCTCGCCGGCACAGCTCGCGATCCTGCCGATGCAGGATGTCCTGCAGCTGGGTTCGGAGGCACGGATGAACCTGCCGGGGACGGTGACGGATGCGAACTGGAGCTGGCGCTTCGACTGGGCGCAGCTGCCGCCGGAGCAGACACCGGCGATGCGCGCGCTGATGGAGTCCACCGGCCGCCTGGAATGATCCCGCGAGGGCGTCCCGGGGGGCGGCTGTCAGGGTGGGGTCAACGAAACAACTGGGCCAGGCATAAAGAAGCCCGGCCCCTCGTCGGGGCCGGGCCGGGCTGCCGGTGCGCCACTCGGGCGCGACGGTGCCGAGGGGCTTAGCGCATCATGCCGCCGCCCTGGCCACCCTGCTGCTGCATCTGCTGCTGAATGGCCTGCATGCGCTGGAGCACATCGTCGATGTCGGGATTTTCCTCGCGCATCGCGGACATCAGGTCCTCGCGCAGGGCGGCCTGCGCCTCCAGGATTTCTTCGTCCTGGGAAACGGCCTGCTGGGCCTCCTGCAGGTTCATCTGGGCCTGCTGAACCGACTCGGACTGAAAGATCTCCTGCTGCTGCTCGGTGCTCAGATCGGGATCACGCAGCTGCTCTTCGGCTGATTCGAGGGTTTCCAGATCACGGCGCGGCTGGTAGCCAGCGGATTCCATCTTGTCCAGGACCAGGTTCTCCAGTGCCTCGCCCTTCTGTTCGAGGTCCGGGTTGTTTTCGATGGCCCGCTGCTGGGTCTCGGCCAGCGTCTGCTGGAGCTGCTGCATCTCCATCTGCGGGCCTCCGCCCTGTCCCTGACCTTGGCCCATGCCCTGCGCCATGGCGAGCGGGCTGGCCAGTGCCAGTGCGGCCGCGGCAACAAGGGCGGCGAGGGATCGGGAATGAATCTTCATAAACGGACTCCTGGTGAATTCGGGTACATCGTAGTCAAAGGCGACTTAACCCTAGCTTAACAAGCATGGCCTGATCCTGCCGGGTGGCCCCGCGCAGGGCGTGGACGGCCGCTATCCGCAGTGCGAACGGGAGCGGTGGCGGTGCGCCTGAACAGGGCGATATCCGCAGCCGGCAGTTCAAGCGTGCAGCCCAGCCGTGCGGCGATCCAGTGCAGGGTATGCGGCCCGTAAAAGGCGACATGAGTGGGATCGCGACGGTAATGCCAGCGGCGAAACCCGGCCGCGGGTGGCGGCCATTCGGTCATCATGGCGAGGATGCCGCCGGGGCCGAGCGCGGCCACCATGGCTGTCAGGGTCTGCAGGGGGTGATGCAGGTGTTCCAGCACTTCGGTGCAGCTGATGAAATCCCAGCCGCCGGACGGGGGCTGGGGCCGCTGTGGGGCAAAGGCCGGGTCCCATGCGTCCAGTGTGTAGCCGCGCGCGCGCAGCAGATCGGCGAGTACGGGCTGTGGCCCGCAGCCCCAGTCGAGGCCGGTGGCGGGGGGAGGCAGGGCGCGGGTCAGGGGGTCGCTCAGGCGTTCCAGATGCGCGCGGTACCCAGGGTCATCCGGGCGATTTTCGTGGGTCTGGTAATAGGCGCGTTCCACGTCGCGCGTCGGCCAGGTACTGCGTTCCAGCGCGATCAGGCCGCAGTGGTGGCAGCGGCGATAGTCACCGGGCGCCGGGTCGCGCGCACCGCGGTGATAGAACGGCCGGCTGTGCTGGCCGCACAGGGGGCAGGCGGCATCGTCGGCCGGGATCAACGGCGGAGGTAGCGGAACCACGAGGCGATGTTCAGCAGACTCATCAGCGACTGCGACAGATAGGTGTAGGCCGCGGCCTTGAGGATGCGCTCGGCATGCGGGTAATCGGGCGGATGCAGATAGCCGCCTTCGCGCAGCATGGGCATGGCGCGGCGGAAGCTGGCATCGAACTCGGTGGGCAGGGTGATGAAGTGCACCAGTGCGGCCAGGCCCATGGACAGGACACCCGCGAGGAAGAACAGGATGCCCGGGGCCGGATGGCGGGCGATCAGCGTAATGAACGGGATCGCGACCAGCATCCAGGCGCCGAGCTGCTGGCCGTAGCGGGTCATGCCGACCAGGGTGCTGCGCATGCGCAGCGGGGCGTAGCCCTGGGCATGCTGCACGGCATGACCGACCTCGTGTGCGGCCACGGTGATCGCGGTGAGCGAGCGCCCGTCGTGGTTCTCGGGCGACAGGCGCACCGTGTGCGTGGCCGGGTCGTAGTGGTCCCCGCTGCCGGTCGTCTCTACGGCCACCCGGTTCAGGCCGTGGCGGTCGAGCAGCTCGCGCGCGAGTTCCGCGCCGGTGCCGTCGTAGCGGTCCGCCGGGCGGTGGTATTTCTTCATGGTGTGACGCACCCACCAGCCGGGGGCCCAGGCGACGAGCAGCAGCAGCGGGACGAGCAGGATCAGCAGACGCATCCTGCAATGATCACCCGAACCCCCGCGTCGCGGAAAGTGCCGCCACGTAGCGTGGCCATTTCCGGCGCCCCCGGCTCTGTGGCCGGGAACGCGCGAGGGTCAGTCGTCGGCCTCGTCGTAGTCGCCCTTGTGCTTCGGGTTGGGGCGCGCGCGGCGGTCACGCGAGTAGTCGCGGTCGTCCTCCTGGGTGTCTGTTGCGGCCTCGATCATGCGCAGATTCGCCGGGGGCGCGCTGCCGTCCTTCTCCTGACCGAAGTAGATGGTCTGGTGCGGGAACGGGATCTCGATGCCGGCGGCATCGAAGTGCTTCTTGACCAGGCGGTTGAACGCGCGGCCCAGGCCGAACTGCGTGCCCGGCAGCGTCTTGATGCGGATGCGTACGTTCACCGAGCTGTCGGCCAGGGCGGTCACGCCGTGGACTTCCATCTCGTCGAGGATGTTCGGGCCCTGATCCGGGTCCTCCTTCAGTTCCTCGAAGGCCTCGCGCAGGCGCACGATGACCTCGTCGATGTCCTCGCGGTAGGCCACGCCGTATTCGCCGACGTGGTAGGCGAACTCGCGCATGTAGTTGGAGACGGCATCCACCGCGGAGAACGGGATCAGGTGATAGGTCCCGGACAGGTCGCGCAGGCCCATGGAGCGGATGGTCATCTTCTCGACGGTGCCGGTGGTGCCGGCCACGGTCACGACATCGCCGGTGTTGATCGCCTTCTCGAGCTGGATGAACACGCCGGTGATGATGTCCTGCACGAGCTTCTGGGCACCAAACCCGACCGCGAGGCCAAGTACGCCGGCACCGGCCAGCAGCGGCCCGATGTTGATGCCGATCTCGGCCAGAACGACCATCACCGTCAGTACGCTCAGGGCGATCGCGATCGCGTTGCGGAACAGGGTCAGCAGGGTCTTCTCGCGGGCGCCGGGTTCACCCTCTCCGGTATTCGGGTTCAGGCGGTGCTCGACCCAGCTGGCAAACACCAGCCAGATCGCGAGTGCCGCGAGCACGATCAGCGCAACCGAGATCGCGGTGCCCACCACCCGCATGCCGGCCTCGGAACCCAGCCAGGCCGCGAGGTTGAACACGCCCCAGGCATCCGCGATCACGGCCAGCACGATCAGCAGGATCACCAGGCGCATGGTCTTCAGGGCCTTCGGCACGTAGGCATTCAGGCGCGCCTCCAGCAGCGGGAACTTTTCTCGCGTCTCGTCGGGCACGTGGATGTCGCGGCCGATGATCTGGCTCAGCAGGTTGGCGACAAACACACCGATGAACGCGGCCAGCAGGGTCTGACCGGTGGCCTTGGCCATGAAGGGCAGGGCGTCTTCCGGCCGCGTGACACTCACCACGGCCAGCGTCAGGAAGTACAGCAGCGCGATCCAGTGCCAGCTGCTGGCCAGCAGCGACAGGGTGATGCGCGTGAACGCGAACCCGGCCCGGTTGGCCACCTGCAGCAGGCGGTCATGCACCCGCTGGCGGTTCTGCAGGATGATCACCGCCGCGTAGAAGAAGGCGGTCAGCATCACCAGCAGGCCGAGCGAGCGCCCCGCCTCGGTGGAGATGTGGTTGTTGGTGATCGGCACCAGCAGCAGCAGGCCGTAGCCGATGTAGGTGACCAGGCGCGCCAGCCAGGCGTTCCAGTAGGCGGCCTCGTCGCCGGCCATCGGCAACAGCCGCAGGCCCTGATAGCGGGTCGCGAAGATCAGGCGCAGGGCCGCCTTGGTGACCTCGATCAGCAGGAAGGCGTTCAGGAACAGGGAGTGCCGTGTGAGCATCTCGCCGGAATCCCCGAGCACGAACAGGGCCAGACCGTAGCCGGCCACCCAGGCCAGCAGCACGACCAGGAAGTCGACGACCGCGGCCAGCAGCACCGCGGGGAGGGCGCGCAGCAGGTGGTACTGCTCCGGCGAGTTGATGACCCAGCGGTCGAGCCCGGCAAAGATCGGACTGCCGACGCGGCGCAGGACCAGGAAGACGACGACGGTGAACGCGATCAGGATGACAAGATCCAGCACCCCGGCCCCGAAAGCGGCGATCTCCACGGCGCGCAGCGTGTCGCCGATGTCAGTGGCGATCGCGCCCAGGGCGCGGACCTCGGCCACGGTGCCCTCGGCCAAGGCCTGGGTGAGTTCCGCGATCTGGCGCGGCAGCGAGACCGGGTCTTCGGTGTCCGCCGTCGCCTCGTCCTGTGCGGCGGTTGCGGTGCCGGGGTCCGCGCGCTCGGCGCGCAGGGTTTCCAGCAGGCGTTCGCGCGCCTCCTCATTTTCCAGTGCCTCGATCAGGGCGTCGTGCAGATCGCGGGTGTCCTCGGCCTGTGCGGCGGCAGCGCCCCACGGCAGGAGGAACAGGATCAGCAGCAGCGGCAGCAGGCGGGCAAAGGCAAACGGCGTCGAGCGGGACTGGAACACAGCAGACCTCGGGTGTGGGCGGGGATCCGGAGGGCACTGGCGGCCGTGGATCGGGCCTTGTGTGTGCGGCTCCAGGCGCGACAAGGGCCGGCCAGGCGGCCCCATCGGCGGACACTAGCTTAACGGCCCCGGGGGGCGATGCTCAATGCGGGCTACTCGAGCAGCATCGGGTCCAGCCAGGCGATGCCCAGCTGCCGCATCTGCTGCTCGACCCACTGGATACGCCGGGTCATGCGGGGCCCGGGATTCACCGGGTCGTACAGTCCCGGGGCCGGCAGCATGGCCGCGAGCCGGGCCGACTGCTGGCGGTCGAGCTCGCGGGCGGGGCGCCCGAAGTAATGCTGAGCCGCATGTTCGATGCCGTAGATGCCGGGTCCGAATTCGGCGAGGTTGAGATAGATCTCCAGGATCCGCCGTTTCGGCCAGATCGCCTCCATGGTGGCGGTGAAGCCGGCCTCCAGGGTCTTGCGGAACCACGACCGGTCATGCCACAGGAACAGGTTTTTCGCGGTCTGCTGACTGATGGTGCTGGCCCCGCGCAGGCGGTCCCCGCGCGCGACATGGTCGTCCACTGCCTTGCGCACCGAGCCCCAGTCGAAACCGCGGTGCAGCGGAAACTGCTGATCCTCGGCCGCGATGACCGCAAGCATCAGGTGACGGGGCAGGTCGTCCAGGCGCTGCCATTCGGGTCGCAGCCGCGAGGCCGTCTGCCAGTCCGTCGCCCAGACCATGGCCATGCCGTAGGGTGGATCGACGCGGGCAAACAGCAGCACCAGCGCGATCATCGCGCCCGCGACCAGCCCGAGCAGCACGGTGACCAGGCCAAGGGCCCAGTACAGTAGTCGGCAAAGGGGCCGCGGCCGACGATTCCGCGCCATCAGGCGATCCTCGGGGCGGCGCCCCGGGCGGGGACAGGGGAGCGGGCAGGGTGGTGCTTCATGATGGCTCTAGCATACCGCGCGCACGCGCCGCGCAGGAGTTGCGCGGAAATGCCAGCCACGGGCGAACTGTTCGCGGTTTTTATGGCCAAAGGCGTTTAGGGAAGGTTTGACGAAAGTGCGTGCGCAGGCGGTCAGCCTGTTGTGTGCAAAGGCCTCTGTGGTGGGTGTCCGCTGTGCCTGGGTCCTCAGGGGATCGTTCGTCGCGCCCCGGCGCAACCAGAAACGGGCAGGCAGCCAGGAGACCGGCAGTAATGCGCGCGAAAACCGTGCATCCTGAGAGGGCCGGGTCTGCCCGGTACTACAACCCGAATCCGCGAATCGTGAAGGAGTAGAGCCATGGAACTGTTGCCCTACCGCTACACCACCCCGAGTGGCGAGGCCGTTTCCTTCGAATTCCGCCTGCATCCCGAGACCGGTTCGGCGGTGCGCGTGCAGCAGCTTCTGGATCGTCTGACCGAGACCCTGGATCACGAAATCGGGATTCTCGGCGATACCTGTAATGGCGATGTGCTGCAGGCGCTTGCAATGGCGCTGGCGGTGCGTACCGAGATGATCCCGGCCGATCCGGACATGACCCGCGGGCTGGCGCGCGATGTGGTGGAGCGGGCGCTGCGTTCGCTGGCCGAGGCCGAGCACCGTCAAACCGGACCCGTGGGCCATGCCTGAGACCCTGCCGGCGCCGGGGCGCCCGATCGTGTTCTTCGACGGTGGCTGCCCGCTGTGCCGGCGGGAGATTGGCCATTACCAGCGGCTGGACACGGCCGCGGCGGTGGACTGGCAGGATATCCACGCCGATGCCGAGCCGCTCGCGGCCTGGGGCATCGAATGGGAGCAGGCCATGCAGCGCATGCACGCGATCGCGCCGGATGGGCAGGTGCGCAGCGGAGCCTGGGCCTTCGTGCTGGTCTGGCGCCATCTGCCGTATTACCGCTGGATGGGTGTGGTGCTGCACCGTCTGCCGCCGGTGGTCTGGGTGATGGATGCGGGTTACCGGGTCTTTGCGCGCTATCGCTGGCGTTCGCGCTGTGCGGACGGCCTGTGTCGCCCGGATCGCTGACCTCCCCGTGGCCCACGCCAAACCTCATCTCCCGCACAAGACCTGCACGGTCTGCGGGCGGCCGTTTGCCTGGCGACGCAAATGGGCGCGTTGCTGGGACGAGGTGCGTTACTGCTCCGAGGCCTGTCGGCGCCGCCGTTCGCAGGTTCGGACCCCCCGTGAGGCATAGTGCGTGAACGTGAGGCGAAGCCTGTGAGCCTGTTTGCGAAGCTGGGCCTGATGCTCGTCTTCATGGTTTTACCGACGGCGGTGATGGCGGAGGACCTCGCCGCCGAGCGCGCCATTGTGGAACAGCTCGGGGAACCCCACCGTGTACTGCTGATGCGGCACGCCCTTGCCCCCGGAATCGGCGATCCACAGGGCTTCGATGTCGAAGACTGTTCCACCCAGCGCAACCTGTCGGACGGGGGGCGCGAGCAGGCACGTGCGAGCGGTGAGCGGCTGCGGGCCGCAGGACTCACTTCAATTCGTGTGTTTGCCGGACCCTGGTGCCGCAACCTCGAGACGGCCGAGCTGCTGGGCTATGGCACGCCCACGGTGCTCGAGGATGCGCTGGCGTCGATCTTTCGGGCCAACGCGGTGCACCGCGAACGGCGCATGCGGGCCTGGCGCGAACATCTGGCCGAGGCATACCGCGATGGGGCGGGGCCCGCGGTGTATGTGACCCACCTGGCCAATATTCGCGAGCTCAGCGGTCGCAGTCTGGGGTCCGGTGCGATGCTGGTGGTGGAGATCGACGCCGCCGGCGACGCGCGCCCGGTCGACCCGTAATCCGGCTGAAGGCCCGGTTACAGGAGGATCTCCACGCGTTCGGCGCCCGGGGCGTCGATGCCGCGGTGCAGTAGCAGGGTGCCGCTGGCATTGAGCAGTTCGGTGCTCAGCTGGCGAAAGCGCACCACCGTCTCGGTCAGGCGCAGGCGGCTCTCCAGCAGGTCGCGCTGGGCCTGGGCCACCGCCAGGGCGGTACCGGCCCCGACCCGAAAGCGGGTCTGTTCCACGCGCAGCAGTTCTTCCTGCAGTTCCACCGTCTCCTTCTGCGCCTGGATCTGTTCGCGCACGCGGGCGGCGTCGAACCAGGTGGCGCGCACGTCCTCGATGGCCAGCTGCTCCAGGTTGGCCAGGGTCTCCTGGATCTGCTGGCGGGTCAGGCGCGCGCGGGTGTGCTCGGCCTCGGCCGCGCGATTGCCGATCGGCATCTCGAAGCGCAGGCCGGCGGCCAGGTCGTAGCCGTCGCCCTGGCGGTCGCGCCAGGTGCGGCTGAAGCTGTCGGCGTAGCCGGACTGGCCCAGGGTGACGAAGAAATCCAGGCGCGGCAGCAGGCCGTTGCGGGTGCGCACCACCTCCAGCTGGTTGCGCTGCACGCGCAGGCGGGTCTCGTTGAGGTCGGCGCGGTGGTCGCGGGCCAGCGCCACGTAGGCATCCAGGGGCTCCAGGGCGTAGCGCTCCAGCTCCGGCTCCGAACGGGCCTCCAGCCGGGTATCCCAGAGCCCGCCGTTGTCGGCCTGCAGCAGCCGGGCCAGCGCGTCCTGGGCGCGGGCACGATCGGCACGCGCGTCGATCAGCCCCTGGCGGCGCAGCGCTACCTCGGCGCGCGCGGATACGGCCTCGGTCTCCGGGCGGTCGCCGGCCCGGATGCGGCGTTCGGTCTGGTCCAGCTGGGCGCGGGCGACCGCCAGGGCCTCCTCGAAGATGGCGATCTGTGCGTCGGCCAGTACCAGGTCCCAGTAGCGGCCCTCCACGTCCGTGATCAGCTGCTCCACGAAGCCGCGCACCTCGTATTCCGAGGCCTCCACATCCAGGCTGGCCTGGCGCAGGCGCACTAGGTTGGATTCGATCCGTCCCCCGCGCAGTAATGCCTGAGTCAGGCTCAGGCCGGCGCGGGTGGTGTATTCGATCTGGTTTTGAAAAGAGCTGTTAACCCGAGAGCTGCGAACGGACAAGGTCAGGTCCGTGCCAGTCGGCAGGGACTGTTGCAATCCGGCTTGTCCCCGTCTTTCGCTAAAGAAGGAATCCTGTGTGAAGCCTTCGAATTCACGCTCTTCGCGATCACGAAAGACATCGAATTCAGCGAAAAGCGCCGGATCAAAGACCGAACGTTCCTGAGCCTCAAAGGTGCCCTCGATGGCCGTTTGTAATCGTTCGGCCCGAAGGCCTCGGTTGCCTTCCAGGGCGCGTGCTACAGCCTCTTCGAGTGACAAGCTCTCTTCGGCCACTTGGTTGCGGGCGAACGTACGTTGTTCCAGCAATTCTTCGGCCGATAGCGTGAGACGCAGGCCGTCATCGGTGGTGCTCTCTCCGTTGGCCGTCGCAGACAGCGCCAGAACGAGAAGCGAAAGGGCGGAGGTAAGGCTACGCATGGTTAACGGGCATCCGGTAGACGGGTTCATGGCCGTGCTGTTGGCTTCGACGGTGGAACAGCAGGTATAGCGTCGGGATCAGCACCAGGGTGATCAGGGTAGACGACAGCAGGCCGCCGATCACCACCCTCGCCATCGGGGCCTGGGCCTCGCCACCGTCGCCCATGCCGATCGCCAGCGGCGACAGCGCGAGGATGGTGGTCAGCGTGGTCATCAGGATCGGGCGCAGGCGCTCGCCGGCTGCGGCCACGATCGCCGCGGTCAGTTCCGTGCCGTCGTCGCGGTGGCGCCGGGCCATTCGGTCCACCAGCAGGATCGCGTTGTTCACCACGATCCCGACCAGCAGCAGGATGCCGATCAGTGACTGCACGTTGAGCGTGGTGTCAGTGATCAGCAGCGCTGCGGTGACGCCGATCAGGGCCAGCGGGATGGAGAACATCACGATCAGCGGGTCGCGCAGGGATTCGTACAGGCTGGCCATGACCATGTACACCAGCAGGGTGGCCAGCAGGGTGCCCAGCAGCAGCTCGGAGAAGGCCGCCTCCTGTTCCTCGATATCGCCGGTGACCGAGAAGTCGATCTCCTCCGGCAGGGGGATATCCGCCAGGGCGGCACGCACGTCCGCCGCGACCTCGCCCAGCGAGCGATCGCCGATATTGACGAACAGCGTGCTGATGCGCGCCTGCTCGCGGCGCTGGATGCTGTCCGGGCCCATCGCGGTTTCGAAGGAAACAAGGCTCCGCAGGGCGACGCGCTCGCCGTCCTCACTGCGCACCGTCAGGTTCAGCAGGTCGTCCAGCGAACTCTGGTCGGCGTCGCGCAGCTGGACCCAGATACGGGTCTCGTCTCCGCCGGCGCGCAGCTGTCCGGCGCTGGAGCCGCCCAGCGCGGTCTCCAGGGTCTGGGCGATGGTACGCACGTCCACGCCCAGGTCGGCGGCGCGGGCGCGGTCGATGCGGGTGGCGAACTCGGGCTGGCCGCCGTCGGAGCCGACGCGGGTATCGGTCACGCCGGGAATGTCGGCCAGCGCGGCCTCGAACCGCTCGACCACCGCGTTCATCGTGGGCAGTTCGAAGCCACGGACCTCGATGGACAGGCTCTCCTCGTCCGCGCCGCGGCCGAAGCCACGGAAGAAGATCCCGCTGGAGGCGCGTACGCGGACCTCGACCCCGGGCGGGCTGCCCAGCGCCTCGCGCAGCGCGGCGGCGATGGCATCGGAGGAGCGGCTGCGGGTATCGCGCGAGCCGACCATCACGCGCATGTTGCCGGAGGCCGGCGAGGAGGCCCGGAACGCCGAGGCGCCGGAGCTGGAGACCAGGTTCTGCAGCTCCGGGACCTCGTCGCGGATGATCGCCTCCAGCCCGGCCATGGTGGCGTACAGCTCGTTCAGCGGGGTGCCGGGTTCCATGGATACATGCACCCGGATCTCGCCCTCGTCGGTGGCGGGCAGGAACTCGGTGCCCACGCCGCGCAGACCGACGAGGGCGATCATCAGCAGTAGCAGGCTGATGCCAATGACCATCCACGGCTGGGTCAGGGTGTGCCGCAACAGGCCCTGGTAGCGATGTTCCATGCGCGCTAGGGCGCTGGTGTCGTGCTTGGGCATCGGTGCTCGGGCCATTAGCATCGGCACGAGGGTCAGGGCGACGATCAACGAGGCGGCCAGGGCAAACGCGACCACGGCCGCCAGGGGCTTGAACAGCTGGCCGGCGAGTTCCTCGGCGAAGAACAGCGGCAGGAAGATGGCGACCGTGGTCAGGGTGCTGGCGACGATCGCGGGGGCAACGCGCCCGGTGCCACTGATCGCGGCCTCGGCGGCGGTCTGTTCCGCGTGCTCTTCACGCCGGCGGGCGATGCTCTCGATCACCACGATGGCGTTGTCGACCATCAGGCCCACGCCCAGCGCGATCCCGCCCATGGTCATCAGGTTGAGGGAGTGCCCGCCGAAGTAGACCAGGCCAAAGGTGGAGATCACCGCCAGCGGGATTGCGGTGGCGGCGACCAGCGTGTAGCGGATGTTGCGCAGGAACACGAGCAGCACCAGTACCGCCAGTGCGCTGCCGTAGAGGATGGCCTGGCCGACGTTGGTAATGGAGTTGCGGATGAACCCCGCCTCGTCGGTGACCGCGCGGATGTCGATCTGAGGGAAGTCGCGGTTCAGGCGCACCAGTTCGGCATGCACCGCCTCGGAGACCTCGACCGTGTTGGCGTCGGCCAGCTTGCGCACGGCGAGCTGGACGCCTTCCTCTGCGTTGACCCGGAAGCGGCGGGTGACGCGCTGATGGGTATCGCGCACCTCCGCGACCTGGTGCAGGTAGGTCACGCCATCCTCGCTGCGCTGCACGATGGTGTCGCGGACCTCGTCCACCGAGCGGAACTCGGCCGGGGTGCGCAGGCGGTACTCCCGCCGGCCGTCCATGATCGGCCCGCCGGGGGTGATCACGTTGGCGTCGCGGATGCGGTTGCGCAGGTCGTCCAGGCCCAGGTCGATGGCCTCCAGACGCTCCGGATCCACCTCCACGCGGACCTCGCGCTCCAGCCCGCCAAAGGTATCCACGGCGGCGACGCCGGGGATGCGCTCCAGGCGCGGGGCGATGCGGTTATCGATCAGGGTGCGCAGGTGGATGGCGTCCAGCTGCGAGCCCACCCCCAGGCGCATGATGGGCGAGTCCTGGGTGTCGAACTGGCGCACCAGCGGGCGGTCGGCATCATCCGGCAGGCGGTCCTGGATGCGCGCCAGACGATCGCGCAGGTCGTCCACGGCCTGGCGGATGTCCGTGCCCCAGGCGAAGTTGATGCGGACGTTGCTGTTGCCCTCGGCCGAGGTGGAACGGATCTCCTGGGCACCCGTGATTGCGGCCGCTGCCTGTTCCACCGGGCGCGTGACCAGTTGCTCGACCTCCTCGGCCCCGGCGTTGGGGTAGGAGGTCATCACCGTGACCACGGGGTAGGTGATGTCGGGCAGCAGGTCCACCGGCAGGCGCGTCAGCGCGGTCAGCCCGAGGATGACCACGATCAGGGCCACCATGCTGGTCAGCACGGGGCGGTGGACGGTCAGGCGCGCGGGATTCACGGGGTCTGTGCCTCGCGCGCGTCATCGTGGTCGGGGATGCGGCCCGGTTCACTCAGCCGCAGCGGGGTGCCGTCCGCAAGCAGGTGCTGGCCGAGGATCACGACCTCGGTGCCCGGCGGCAGATCGGGTTCCAGCAGCTCGACCCAGCCCCCTTCACGGACACCAGTGACGGCCTGATGGCGCCGGGCCGTTGGGCGCTCGCCACTGCGGTCCACGCTGAATACGGTGGGGCCGGCCTCGCGCTGGATGATCGCGTCGCGCGGGATGGCCCGCGCGCCGTCGCGCCGTCCCAGGGTGATCGCCGCCTCGACGAACATCCCCGGGCGCAGGCGGGCGTCGTCGTTGGGTAGTTCCACCTCGATCCGCGCCTGGCGCGAGCCGGGGCGGAACTCCGGTGCGATCCGCGCGATGGTCCCCGCGAATGCGGTGTCGGGGTAGGCGCCGGTGCGCACCTCGGCGGCCTGGCCGGGAGACAGCCGACCGTAGTCGGACTCCGTCACGGCAAGGATCGCCCGGACCGGCTGGAGCCGGACCAGTGCCAGCGCCGGCTCGCTGGCGCTGATGACGGCGCCGGGATCGACATACCGTTCCGCTACCCAGCGCGTGGTGCTGGATGCATCCGCCTCGAGGCGGGCGTAGCCAAGCTGGATCTCGCGGGTGCGCAGTGCGGAGCGTCGCTGCCGGATCTGCGATTCGGCGAGGGCCACTCGGGTCTGCGCCAGGGCCAGTTCGGTCTCGGCGGCCTCCAGCTCGGAACGCGAGGCGATCCCCTGATCGCGCAGTTCACGGGTGCGCTGCAGCTCGCGCCGGGACGCGTCGCGGCTGGCGATGGCCTCCGCCAGGCTGGCCTCGGCCACTTCCAGTTCCGCCGCGGCCTGGGCGAGGTCCTGCTCGAACTCCTCGGTATCCAGCTGCAGCAGGGGATCCCCCGGTTCCACGCGGTCCCCCAGATTGACGAAGACCTCGGCGACCCGGCCGCCGACACGGGGTGTGATCTCGATGCGGTCCGCGCCCTCGATGCTTCCGATGAAGCGCCGGCGCTCGACCAGGTCACGGGTCTCGATGGCGGCAGCCGCCACGGCCACCGGTCTCGTCTCGCCACCGCCAGGGCGAGTGCCTGGCGCGGCATCGTCATCCGGGGCGAGCAGCATCCAGCCCAGCAGGCCGGCGGCCAGGAGGAAGAGAGCCGTGGTGATCAGGGTGGCGGGGCGGGGCATCACAGCTCGCTTTTATTCGGGGTAGTCAGGGGTAGTGTGGCGTGGTTCACTGAATCCTGAATGAATTCGGTTCGGAATCCGGGCCTTGTTCGGGGCATCCTGCCATGCGACCACGAATCTCGAGGAGAATTCTGTAATGACAGGCGATACGGCCCATGCGTCGCGTCCGCGACGGCGCTCTTTCGGTGGGGACATGCTCGGGCTGCTGGCCTGGATGGTACTGGTGTTTGCGGTGGCAGGGCTGGGTGGCTGGGCCACCAGTCTTTCGGTGGGCGACTGGTACCCAACCCTGGCACGGCCGCCGTTGAACCCGCCGGATGCGGTGTTCGGCCCGGTCTGGAGCGTGCTGTTCGGCCTGATGGGGCTGGCGGCGTGGCATGTGTGGCGCCGCGTCGGCCTGACCGGGGCACCGGTCGCGCTGGGTCTGTTCCTGGCGCAGCTTGCACTGAACCTGGGCTGGTCGGTGCTCTTCTTCGGCCTGCAGCGCCCGGATCTGGCACTCGCCGAGATCCTGATCCTGTGGCCGCTGATCCTCGCCACGCTGATCGCCTTCTGGCGCATCGACCGCATCGCCGGCGCGCTTCTGGTGCCCTACCTGCTGTGGGTCGGCTTTGCCGTCTACCTCAACGCCGGCATCGTCTGGCTCAATACCTGATCGGGTGCCGCTGAAACCCGGTTTCACCACGAAGCTCACGAAGGCACGAAGAAGGTCGAGATCGAGGGCGATTACACCACGGAGTGCACGGAGGACACGGAGAAGGGGTAAGACTGAAAAGCAGGAAGGTCCAATAGACACGGTCGCGGGTTCTGTCCTCTTTCGCCAGCCGAAACGCCGGAGCCGCTTCTTTCCCTCCGTGTCCTCCGTGCACTCTGTGGTTACAAGCTCTTGCCCTTCTTCGTGCCTTCGTGAGCTTCGTGGTGGCCCCGGATTTTGGTGCCCGGGTGTCATGCGTTGGTCATGTGGGCGGAGTAAACTGACGCGATTTTTCGCGGGAGGGCGAAATGGCCGTGCGGATTGGCATCAACGGGATGGGGCGGATCGGCCGCCTGGCACTGCGCGCGGCCTGGGATCGGGACGATCTCGAGATCGTGCACCTGAACGAGATCGCGGCGGACGGTACGGTCACCGGGCACCTGCTGGAGTTCGATTCGGTGCACGGGCGCTGGGATCGCGGCATCCGGGCCGAGCCGGATGCGCTGCAGATCGACGGCCGCAGCCTGCGACATACGCAGCTGGGCGAGCCGGGGCAGGTGCCCTGGGCCGAGTCCGGTGTGGATATCGTGATCGATGCCAGCGGCGCCTTTCGCACCATGGAGACCCTGCAGCCGCACTTCGATCGCGGGGCCCGGCGTGTGGTCGTCGCGGCGCCGGTGAAGGACGAGCTTGCGCTGAACGTAGTGATGGGCGTCAACGATTCGGCCTACGATCCGGCCCGGCACCGCGTCGTCACCGCTGCCTCCTGCACCACCAACTGCCTGGCGCCCCTGGTCAAGGTGCTGCATCCGGCCCTGGAGATCCGCCACGGGACGATCCTGACGGTGCATGACATGACCGCCACGCAGTCGGCCGTGGACCTGTCGCGCGACAACCTGCGCCGGGCCCGTGCCGCCGGGCTGAACCTGATCCCGACCACCACCGGGTCGGCGAAGGCGATCGGCGACATCTTTCCGGAACTGAACGGACGGCTGAACGGCCATGCGGTGCGCGTGCCGCTGATGAATGCCTCGCTGACGGATTTCACTTTCGAGGCGGCGCGCGAGACCTCCGCGGAGGAGGTCAACGCCCTGCTGCGCGAGGCCGCGAACGGCGACCTCTCCGGGATCCTGGGCTTTGAGGAACGTCCGCTGGTCTCCAGCGATTTTCGTACCGACCCGCGCTCGTCCATTGTCGATGCGCAGTCGACGATGGTGGTGGATGGCACGCAGGTGAAGGTGCTGGCCTGGTACGACAACGAATGGGGCTATGCCAACCGGCTGGTCGAACTGGTCGCGCGCGTGGCCGAGCAGGGCGCGTAAGACGAATGGGCGGCCCGGCCGAAACGCCGAACGCACCGCCTACCCTGGGGCTGGGCGCCTACGCGCGTATCACCGCGAACTACTGGGCGTTTACCGTCACCGACGGCGCGATCCGCATGCTGGTCGTGCTGTTCTTCCACCAGCTGGGCTACAGCCCGCTGGAGATCGTGTTTCTGTTCCTGTTCTACGAACTGTTCGGGGTGATTACCAACCTGACCGGCGGCTGGCTGGCCGCGCGGCTGGGGGTGAACACGACGATGATCGCCGGGACCTTGCTGCAGGTCGCCGCGCTGCTGATGCTCACGGTGCCCGAGGCCTGGCTGGGCGTGGCCTACGTGATGTTCGCGCAGGCGCTGTCGGGCATCGCCAAGGACCTGAACAAGATGAGTGCCAAGTCCGGGGTGAAGCTGGTCGCCGGCGACGGCGAGGGGCGGCTGTTTCGCTGGGTGGCGGTCCTTACCGGATCGAAGAACGCGCTGAAGGGGGTGGGCTTCTTCGTCGGCGGCGCGCTGCTGTACTCGGTCGGGTTCCAGATGGCGCTGGTGATCCTGGCCGGGATGCTGGCGGTGGTGATGCTGTTCTCCATCGTCGGCCTGCCACGCGGGCTGGGGAAGGTCGGCGGCAAGCCGAAATTCACCCAGATGTTCTCCAACTCCGCGGCGATCAACGTGCTCTCCGCCGCACGCTTCTTCCTGTTCGGCGCGCGTGATGTCTGGTTCGTGGTCGCCCTGCCGGTGTTTCTGAGCGCGACCCTGGACTGGAACCACATGCAGGTGGGGGCGTTTCTGGCGCTGTGGGTGATCGGTTACGGGATCGTACAGGCCTCGGTGCCGCGCCTGCTGGGCCGCGGCGGGCTGCATCCGACCGGGCTGACCGCGCGGCTTTGGGCCTTCATCCTGATGCTGCTGCCCATCGGCATCGTAATCGGCCTGGAGACGGGGCTGGACCCGGCCTGGGTGCTGATGGTCGGGCTGGGCGTGTTCGGCGTGATCTTTGCGATCAACTCTGCCGTGCACTCCTTCCTGATCCTCGACTACGCCGAGACCGACCGGGTCGCAATGAAGGTCGGCTTCTACTACATGGCCAACGCCGGTGGGCGTCTGGTCGGCACCGTCGCCTCCGGTGCCATCTTCATGGTCTGGGGCCTGGAGGGCGCGCTGGTCGCCTCCACCCTGTTCATCTTCGCCACCTGGATGATCTCCTCCCTGCTCCCCCGCGAGGCCGCACGCGCCTGATGCCGGCAAGGCTCGGTTGCCGTTGTCGAGAATCGTGCAGCGCTCGTTTTGTTGAGTGCACAGCCCGCAGAGAAGGGGCGTGCAGCAGGGCGGCGCCTGGATCGCCTGTGGCTCTTGGCATAAAATGCCAATAGTGATGGACGGAGGTTAAGCATGCCTACACGAAACATTGTCCTGACGCCGGAGCAAAGCGGTTTTGTGGAGCAGCTGGTTCGATCCGGGCGCTATCAGAATGCCAGCGAGGTTCTGCGTGACGGGCTCCGCCTCGTACAGGCTCGCGAGCGTGAGCAGGAGGCGCGTCTGGAAGCCTTGCGGCGGGCGACTGCGAAAGGTATCGCGGACCTGGAGGCAGGCCGCTACACCGAACTGGATACCGAGCGCGACCTCGAGGCGCATTTGCAGGAACTGACAGAACAGTCCATCGCGAAGGGATAAGCCGTGAACGAGTCATCCGGACAATGGACTGTCCGTCTCGCGGCGCATGCCGAGCAGGATCTGCGGGATATTGTTTCGTGGACGGCGGAGCACTTTGGCGAGCATCAGGCCCGCGCCTATGCCGGCACCCTGTCCGCGGCGATCCGGGCATTGCAGGACGGGCCCGCCAACCCGACTGTGCACAACCGCGAGGATATCGGTCCGGGTATCTGCACCCTCCATGTCGCACGCGGAGGGCGGAGAGGCCGACATGTGCTGGTTTTCCGGCCCGCGTCCGACAAACCGCGTTGTGTGGAGCTATTGCGTGTGCTCCATGATGCAATGGACCTGCCCAGCAGGCTCACGCCTGGAGATCGGTAAGGTCCGGGGGCTCCTGATCCTCCCCGTTATGTAGTCCCTCGATCACGGCCGCAAGGGTTCGGGAGCGGTAGCGGTCCGCGTGGCGGACCCAGCCGAGCTGGCGGGCGATGGGCGGGGCGGGCCACTCGAGGATGGCCAGCTCGTCGGTGGCCATGGTGCGGGGGAGGAAGCCGATGCCGAGGCCGGCGGCGATCATCATGCGGATGACCTCCAGGTACGGGCTCTCCTGGGCTGCGGCGGGGTGCAGGCCCTGTGCGGCCAGGGCCTGGTCGATCTGGCGGCGGGTGGTGGAGCCCACGGGCGGCAGGATCGTTGGCCACTCATGCAGCCGTTGCAGGGTCTCCTGCGGGGCATCCTGGGCGCGGCCGCGGGCGATCATCGGGACCAGGTCATCGGTCCAGACGGGCTGGGCCTCGGAGCCCTCCGGCAGGTCGTCGGGCAGGGTGGCCAGGGCCAGGTCGGCGTCGCCGTGCATCACCGCCTCGATGCCGGCCTCGGAATCCATGAACGCGAGTTCCAGTTCCAGCTCGGGGTAGCGGGTGCGCAGAGCGGCCAGCGGCGTGGGCAGCCGGTGCAGGGCGATGTGGTGCGAGGTGGCCAGGCGGATGCGGCCACGAACGACCTGGTCGAGGTCCGCCACCTGCTGCTCGATTGCGTGCAGGCGGGCCAGAATCTCGCGGGCCTCGGGCAGCAGGCGTTCGGCGACCTCGGTGGGCCGAACGCGGCGCCCCTGGCGCTCGAACAGGGGGCGTTGCAACGTCGCCTCCAGCGACTGTATGCGCTTGCTGATCGCCGGCTGGGTCAGGTGCAGCCGCTCGGCCGCGGCGGAGAAGGCGCCGGTATCGACCACCGCCACGAAGGCCTGCAGGGACTCGATGCTGAGCTGTTCCGGCCGCATTTCCGCCGCCTCCGTGGGATAATGACCGGCTGACCGATGCGGTGCCGGATCGCCAATCCATAACCGTTTGGAATGATAAAGATAATAAATCGGATTTGAAAGAATGGAAGGGCGGCCGCAGACTCCGTTAAACAGTCGTCCTGAAATGACGTCATTGCGAGGCCCCGCAGGGGCCGTGGCAAGCTCCGTCCGGAACCACCGGATCCTGATACTGGCGCTCTGCCAGCTTTCGGAGGTTGCCGCGTCGCCTTCGGCTCCTCGCAATGACGGTGCGTGTTGCGGCGCGGTGCAAGGGCGGGCCTTTGGAGCGCTGGTAGATCATCGGCGGTGGGGCGCAAGAACGATAGAACGCGGCGCGGCCGCGGGAGCAGGTGATGGCAGGCAAGACACTGTACGACAAGCTGTGGGAGGCGCATGTGGTGCGCGAGGAGCCGGATGGCTCGACGCTGCTCTACATCGACCGCCACCTGGTTCACGAGGTAACCAGCCCGCAGGCCTTCGAGGGTCTGCGTCTGGCCGGGCGCACGCCCTGGCGCGGGGATTCCGTGCTGGCGGTGCCGGACCACAACGTGCCCACTGCCAATCGTGACCGCGGGATCGAGGATCCGGTCTCGCGTACCCAGGTGGAGACGCTGGAGACCAACGTCACGAGCCTGGGGCTGAAGTTCTTCCCGATGGCCGATGTGCGCCAGGGCATCGTGCATGTGATCGGTCCCGAACAGGGCGCGACCCTGCCGGGCATGACGGTCGTCTGCGGCGACTCGCACACCTCCACCCACGGCGCGCTGGGCGCGCTGGCCTTCGGCATCGGTACCTCCGAGGTCGAGCATGTGCTGGCCACGCAGTGCCTGTGGCAGAAGAAAACCAAGGCCATGCAGATCCGCGTGGAGGGCGAGCTGCGCCCGGGCGTGACCGCCAAGGATGTGGTGCTGGCGATCATCGGCCGTATCGGCACCGCCGGCGGCACCGGCTATGCGATCGAGTTCGCCGGCTCGGCGATCCGCAGCCTGTCGGTCGAGGGCCGCATGAGCATCTGCAACATGTCCATCGAGGCCGGGGCCCGCGCGGGCATGGTCGCGGTGGACGAGAAGACCATCGAGTACGTGCGCGGCAAGCCGCAGGCGCCGAGCGGCGAGCTGTTTGAAAAGGCGGCGGAGTACTGGCGCACGCTGGTCTCCGACCCGGATGCCCAGTTCGATGCGGTGGTGGAGATGGATGCCGCCGAAATCGCCCCGCAGGTGAGCTGGGGCACCTCGCCGGAGATGGTCGCACCGATCGACGGCCGCGTGCCGGACCCGGCGGCCGAGTCCGATCCGGTGCGCGCCGAAGGCATGAAGCGTGCGCTGGAGTACATGGACCTGCAGCCGAACACGCCGATGACGGAGATTCGTCCGGACAAGGTATTCATCGGCTCCTGCACGAACTCGCGGATCGAGGACCTGCGCGCGGCTGCCGAGGTGGTCAAGGGCCGCAAGAAGGCTGACAACATCAAGCTGGCGATGGTGGTGCCGGGCTCCGGGCTGGTGAAACAGCAGGCGGAGCAGGAAGGGCTGGACCGGATCTTTCTGGATGCCGGCTTCGAGTGGCGCGAGCCGGGTTGTTCCATGTGCCTGGCGATGAACGCCGACCGGCTGGAGCCGGGCGAGCGTTGCGCCTCGACCTCGAACCGCAACTTCGAGGGCCGTCAGGGGCAGGGCGGACGTACCCATCTGGTCAGTCCGGCGCTGGCCGCCGCGGCCGCCGTGGCCGGGCACTTCGTCGAACCGTCGGCGCTGAAGGAGGCGTAAGCGATGCAGGCCTTTACCGTACACAAGGGGATTGTCGCGCCGCTGGATCGATCCAATGTCGACACCGACGCGATCATCCCGAAGCAGTACCTGAAATCGGTCAAGCGCACGGGCTTTGGCCCGAACGCCTTTGACGACTGGCGCTACCTGGACCCGGGCGAGCCCGGCATGGACAGCTCCCAGCGCCGCATGAACCCGGATTTCGTGCTCAACCAGGCGCCGTTCGACCAGGCGAGCATCCTGCTGGCGCGCAAGAACTTCGGCTGCGGCTCCTCGCGCGAACACGCGGTGTGGGCGCTGACCGACTTCGGCTTTCGCGCGGTGATCGCGCCGTCGTTCGCGGACATCTTTTTCTCCAACAGCTGCAAGAACGGCCTGCTGCCGGTGGTGCTGGCCGAGGACGAGGTGCAGACGCTGTTCGATCAGGTCCAGGCGAACCCGGGCGCGCAGGTCGCGGTGAACCTGGAAGAGATGACCGTAACGGCGCCGGACGGTACGGTGTTCCGTTTTACGCTCGACGAGGACCGGCGCCACCGCCTGCTGAACGGCCTGGACGATATCGCCCTGACACTGCAGTACGCCGATGACATCCGCGCCTATGAGGAGCGCCAGCGCCGCGAGTGGCCCTGGATGGCGGAGCACTCGCAGGGCTGAATGCTTCCCCTTGTAGGAGGCCAGCGCTCTGGCCGATTGGGCGCCAGGACAGGCCCAATCGGCCTGGGGGCTGGCCTCCTACAGGTAGAGAAGAAATTCGATTGATCTGATGGTTAGGAGAGGTTTGTGAGCCGAATTCTGGTATTGCCCGGGGACGGGATCGGGCCCGAGATCGTGGCCGAGGCGCTGAAGGTGCTGGAGCGCGTGGGCGAGATCGGGGGCCTGGATCTGGAGATCGAGCAGGGCCTGATCGGGGGCGCGGCGCACGATGCGGCAGGTCACCCGTATCCGGAGGCCACCCGCGAGGCGGCGCGCCGCGCCGACGCGATCCTGCTGGGCGCGGTCGGCGGCCCGCAATACGAATCGCTGGAGCGCGACCTGCGCCCCGAGCGTGGCCTGCTGGGTATCCGTTCGGACCTGGGCCTGTTCGCAAACCTGCGCCCGGCGATCCTGTATCCGCAGCTGGCCTCGGCCTCCACGCTGAAGCCGGAGGTCGTCAGCGGGCTGGATATCCTGATCGTGCGCGAGCTGACCGGCGGGATCTACTTCGGCCAGCCGCGCGGGATCGAGGAACGCAACGGCGAACGCTACGGCTTCAATACGGCCGCCTACAGCGAATCGGAGATCGAACGCATCGCGCGGGTTGGGTTCGAGGCGGCGATGAAGCGCGGCAAACGCCTGTGCTCGGTGGACAAGGCCAATGTGCTCGAGGTCTCGGAACTGTGGCGCGAGGTGGTCGAGCGCGTCGGGAAGGAATTCCCCGAGGTCGAGCTGTCTCACATGTATGTGGACAACGCGGCCATGCAGCTCGTGCGTGACCCGAAGCAGTTCGACGTGATGGTCACCGGCAACATGTTCGGCGACATCCTGTCCGATGCCGCGGCCATGCTGACCGGCTCCATCGGCATGCTGCCCTCGGCCTCGCTGAACAGCGAAGGGGTCGGTCTGTACGAGCCGATCCACGGGTCCGCGCCGGATATCGCCGGGCAGGGCAAGGCCAATCCGATGGCAACCGTGCTGTCCGTGGCGATGCTGCTGCGTCACAGCCTGAACCGCAATGACCTGGCCGAGCGCATCGAACAGGCCGTGGGTCGGGTGCTGGATCAGGGCCTGCGTACGCCGGACATCTTCGGCGAGGGCATGACGCTGGTGGGCACCCAGGGGATGGGAGATGCCCTGGTGGCCGCGCTGGACGACTAACCAAATATCAGTAGCTTGAAGATTAAAATTAAACCGGGAATGAACGATGAGTGACCGCAAGTTTGACGTGGCCGTGGTGGGCGCAACCGGCGCCGTCGGCGAGACCCTGCTCTCCATCCTGGCGGAGCGCGACCTGCCGCTGGGCCGGGTGCATGCGCTGGCCAGTTCGCGCTCGGTCGGCAAGACGGTCGCCTTCGGCCGCCGCGAGCTGGAGGTGGAGGATCTGGCCACCTTCGATTTCTCCACCGTGCAGATCGGGCTGTTCTCGCCGGGGGCCCCGGTGTCCGCGGAATACGCGCCCAAGGCGGCCGCGGCCGGCTGCGTGGTGATCGACAACACCTCGCAGTTTCGCTACGACCCGGAGATCCCGCTGGTGGTGCCGGAGGTCAACCCCGAGGCCGTCGCCGGATACAAGAAGCACGGGATCATCGCGAACCCGAACTGCTCCACCATCCAGATGCTGGTGGCGCTGAAGCCGCTGCACGACGCGGTCGGCGTCGAGCGGATCAACGTCGCGACCTACCAGGCCGTCTCCGGCACCGGCAAGGATGCGATCGAGGAACTGGCGCACCAGACGGCGGCACTGCTGAACGGCCGCCCGGTCGAGTGCAACGTGTATCCCAAGCAGATCGCGTTCAACGCGCTGCCGCACATCGACGTCTTCCAGGACAACGGCTACACCAAGGAAGAGATGAAGATGGTCTGGGAGACCCGCAAGATCATGGGTGACGAGTCCATCCTGGTGAACCCGACCGCCGTGCGCATCCCGGTGTTCTACGGGCATTCCGAGGCCCTGCACATCGAGACCCGCGAGAAGATCAGTGCCGAGAAGGCGCGCGAGATCCTGTCCGCTGCACCCGGGGTGACGGTGCTGGACAAGCACGAGGACGGCGGCTATCCGACCGCCGTGACCGAGGGTTCCGGCAAGGACGCGGTGTTCGTCGGCCGCATCCGCGAGGACATCTCGCATCCCCGCGGGCTGGACCTCTGGGTGGTCTCCGACAACGTGCGCAAGGGAGCCGCGCTGAACACAATCCAGATCGCGGAGGTTTTGATCCGCGATTACCTGTGATTTAATCCGGGAAAACGCCGGGCTTTGTGTTCGGCATATCCGTGGCCAGGGGTGTATGGGCCACGCGGCACATTCAGGGGGAATTCGTGCGCAAGTTAATGGTCGGGCTTTTGTTCTTGCTGCTGGTGGCCCCGGTGTCCTCGAACTCCGTGGGCTTCGGTGAAGTAGACCTTCAATCCTTCCTGAATCAGCCCTTGCGGGCCGAGATTCCCCTGCGCGGCGTATCCGCCGTCGCGGACTCCCTGCGAGTCCGCCAGGCCTCAGAGGACGCTTACCGCCGTGCCGGTCTCAACCGCGGCGGAGTGCCAGGGGACCTCGAGATCTCGGTGGAGGATGATCGCGTGATCCTGACCACGCGGCGTCCGGTGCGTGAGCCCTACGTGGGCATCCTGCTGGAGGCCCGCTGGGATGGTGGCCGTGCCTTGCGTGAAGTCTCGCTGCTGCTGGACCCGCCCGGCACCATGCCTTCCGGTGTGGGTGCCCCGGCGGTGAGCGCGGCGGAAGCGGACGACGTGCGGCGGGCACCGCGCGAAGGCGACACGATTCGGGTGCGCAGCGGGGACACGCTGTACGCCGTCGTGCGTCGCAGCGGGATCTCGGGTTACAGCGACGAGCAGGCCATGCTGGCCTTCCTGGAAGCGAACCCCCGCGCCTTTATCGGCAACAACATCAATACGCTGCGCGCCGATGCCGAGCTGCGCACGCCCTCGCGCGCCCAGCTCGAGGCGCGCAGTGCGGCCGAGGCCCGTGCCGAAGTGGCGGAACAGACACGCTCCTGGCAGGAATCGGTCCGCACCGCGCGGGAAGAGCCGGAGCCCGCACCGGAGGACGCCGATGCGGTCGCCGCGGACGACGCCGCTGCAGCGGAAGACGAGGCGGCCGAGGCGGTAGCCGAAGCCGAAGCGGCCGCGCGTGAGGAAGACGAAGACGAAGCCGTGGCCGCCGAGGATGAAGCAGCGGCGGCCGAGGCCGAAGTGGCCGCGGAAGAGGAAGCCGCGGTGGCCGAAGATCGCCTCGAGATCGTCGCGGACCTGCTGCCCGAAGACGTGGCGGCGGGCGCGGACGCGGCCGGTTCCGAAGATCTGTTGCAGGAGGCCCTGCTGTCCCAGCGCGCGGAAATGGAGGGGATGCGCGAGCAACTCTCCGAACTGCGCGAAGAACTGGGCGAGCGCGGCCGCCTGGCCGATATCTCCAGCGAGAACATGGCCGAACTGGAGGCGCAGCTGAGCCAGCTGCGGTCCGAACGCGAGCAGCTGCGAGCCCGGCTGGATCGCGCGGACGCCGAGCGCAACGCTCCGCTGCACGAACGGATCATGAACGACCCGCTGTTGCTGATGATGGCGATTGCGCTTGTGATCCTGCTGCTGCTGGTGCTGCTGGCCTTTGCCCGCGGTGGGCGCCGCGAGATGCTGGTTGATGAACAGGCTGCCGGGCTGAAGCCCCGCGCGGACAACAGCAAGGTTCAGGCCAGCGAGTCCGAAACCGCGGGCTACGAGGCGCGGGATGTGACCGCTGACGACCGATCCCAGGCCCCCTCCGTTGCCGCGGGCGCCGCAGCGGGTGTCGTGGCAGGTGCTGCCGCGGCCGGCACGCGAGAGGAAGAGGACGGTGAGTCGCAGCCGGAGGACGCGGTCGCACGCACCGATGAGCACGATGAAGACCTCGGCGAGGTTGTCGTGGCCAGCACCGGCCCGCAGGAAGGCGAAGGGTCGGACGACGTTCTGGCCGAGGTCGATGTGTGCCTGGCGTATGGCATGAACGATCAGGCGGTGGAAACGCTGAATGCCGCGATCGAAGGCAACCCCGAGAACAAGCAGTACCGCCTGAAGCTGGTCGAGGCGCATCTGGCGCTGGAAGACGAAGCCAGCGCACGTCAGGCGGCCAGCGGGCTGCGTGATCTGCTGGATGAGGGCGACAGCGACATCCGCGATCAGCTGTCCGAGCTGGAATCGCGTATGGGGGCGTCCGGGGGTGACGGGGCTGCGGAAGCCGATGAGATGCCCGCATCCGATCTGGATCTGCCGTCTGCAGCAGACGCGAGTGCGGATGCCGACGGCGACAGCAACGAGATCGATTTCTCCGGGCTGGAGTTGCCGGAGACCGACAGCGAGATCGGACCGGAGACGGCTGCTGCCAGCACGGATGAGGACGAGCAGGGCCTGTCGTTTGATATCGACGAGAACCTCGAATCGGATCTGGCGAAGGCGGCCGATGACGACGCCGGTGATGCGATCACCGACGACCTGAACAACCTGTCGTTCGATCTGGACGAGAGCGAGCTGCCGGACGAGGACGCGGAGGCCAGTGGTGGCGACGCCGGTTCCGAGGACGCGGGACTGGATCTGGACGAGACCCTGCTCGGGTCCGAGACGGCTGCCGCGGGTGGAGAGGATGCCGAGACGGACGAGAACGTCACGCGTCTGAGTCTGGCCCAGGCCTACGCCGACATGGGTGATCAGGAAGGTGCCCAGGAGCTGATCGACGAGGTGCTGGCGTCCGGTACTGATGAGCAGAAGCGCGAGGCCGAAGCGATCCGGGAGCAGATCAAGGGTTCGTGACCTTCCGCCTCGGCGCGGGCCGGGCGGAAGATGCCGCCCGGCGGTCTTTCAGCTGGAGCAGTGCAGGGCCCCGCCGGGGGTATGTCCCGGTCGGGGCCTTTTCATGTGGATGGCTTGAGCAGGGTGGCAGGCGGGTGATCGATACTCCGGGAGGGCAGTTGCAAACGGCCCCGGCCCCGCGGGAGGTCGCGCAGGCGGTGTGGGCCCTGCTGGGGGTGCTGGCGGCGTCGCTGGCGCTGGTATCGGCCCAGGTACTGGTGGTGGGGGTCACGGCGACGCTGGCGCTGTTGCTGGCTTTTGGCAGTGCCTTCTCCTGGCGCCGGGCAGGGCGCCTGCTGCTGCGGATGAAGTGGTTCTATCTGTCGCTGCTGGTGTTTTACGGCCTGTGGCCGACCGGTGCCGCTGGCATGGTGTCCGGTATGGGGGAGGCGATTGTCCGCATTCTGGCGCTGATGGTGGTGGTACTGCTGGTGGTCTGGCTCACCGAATATGCGGCAAGACCGGTTTTGGTGCGCGCCCTGGGAGCGATTCTGGGGGCGGCCTGGCGAGGGCCCGGAAACAGGGGCGAGCGTTTCGCGCGCCGGCTGTTTCTCGCCCTGGCCTATTTCGAGTCGGAGCAGGAGGCGCTGCAGCGCAAGCGGCACGCACTTTCCGGATCACGCAAGGCGCGTCTTGCCGCCGTGCGCGAGTGGCTGGTCGTTCGCCTGGATCAGGCCCTTGCGGGCGCATGGGAGGAGCCACCTCTGGCATCCGGGGGGCACGGCTCGGCGGCACCGCGTGCGGGTTCCCGGTGGCCGGTGGTGGTGCTGTGGCTGGGCGTGGCGGTGGCCTGGCTGTTGTGGTGGTGGCTGTGAGGGTCGGGATTTGATGGGCGGCGAAACAGAACAGCAGGATGCGGCCCTGCGCCGGGTCCCCGGGGGCGGCCTGCAGCGGTGGGCCCTGGGGGTCGAGTACGACGGGCGGGGCCTGCTCGGATGGCAGCGTCAGAAGGACGGGCCCAGCGTGCAGGAGCACCTGGAGGCGGCGCTGGGCTATGTGGCCAACCATCCGGTTGAGCTGGGCTGCGCAGGCCGTACCGATGCCGGGGTGCATGCGACGGCCCAGGTGGTGCACTTCGATTCGCCGTCCCGCCGCGAGGCAGGTGCATGGGTGCTGGGGAGCAACAGCCGATTGCCGGACGGTATCGCAGTGACCTGGGCGCGGGCGGTGCCCACCCGCTTTCATGCCCGTTTCGGTGCATTCGGGCGCCGCTACCGGTATGTGATCCTGAACCGGGCCGTACGCCCGGCGCTGGATGCGGGGCGGGTGTCCTGGTGGCGCCGCCCCCTGGATGCCGAGCGCATGCATTATGCCGGTCAGGCCTTTGTGGGCGAGCACGACTTCACCAGCCTGCGGGCGGCCGCCTGCCAGGCCAAGTCGCCGATGCGGCGGGTGCATTCGCTGTCCGTGCGGCGACACGGCTCGCTGGTGGTTCTGGATATTCACGCGAACGCGTTTCTGCATCACATGGTGCGCAACATTGCCGGGGTACTGCTGGCCGTGGGTGACGGGCGGATGGACACGGACTGGCCGCAGCAGGTGCTGGCGGCGCGCGATCGCCGCGCCTCCGGGATTACGGCACCGGCTGGTGGGCTGTATTTCGTGCACGTCGATTACCCGGCCGAGTTCGAGCTGCCGGTGACGGCGGGGCCGGTGTACGACGGTGTTCCGGGCAATGGAGCGGGCTGATTGCGGGAAAGGCGGGCGTGCTGTCAGCTTCTGGTAGGCTTGCCGCCACTAGACGAGGTCAGGGTGCATGCGGTATCGGGTGAAGATTTGCGGTGTGACGACCCCGGAACAGGCCTGTGCCGCGGCCGCAGCCGGGGCCGATGCGATCGGGTTGGTGTTCCATGCGCCGAGTCGGCGTTGTGTGGACCCGGAACAAGCGGCCTCGATCGCGGCGGCACTGCCGCCCTTCGTTACCACGGTGGGGCTGTTTGTGGATCCCGACGCGTCGCGGGTGGAGTCGGTGCTGGGTCGGGTTGCACTTGACTGCCTGCAGTTCCACGGCGAGGAGTCGGCGGCGTTCTGTGCGGGTTTCGGGAGGCCGTACCTGAAGGCGATTGCGATGGGCGCCGGGGCCGATCCGCGTCGCGAGATGGACCGCTATCCGGGGGCGCAGGGCTTCTTGCTGGACAGTCACGGCGGGGCGCAGTCCGGAGGCTCCGGGCATCGCTTTGACTGGCAGCGGGTGCCCGCGGACCTGGGCCGGCCGTGGTTGCTGGCGGGTGGGCTGGATGCGGCCTCTGTGCGCGGGGCGCTGGAACACCTGCGGCCTTATGGAGTCGATGTGAGTTCCGGGGTGGAGTCCGCACCCGGGATCAAGGATGCACGGCGTATGCGGGCCTTTGTGCAGGCCGTGCGCCAATGCGAGGTGGAGACTGATGAGCAAGATTGACTGGGCCGCATTTCCGGATGCCCGCGGGCACTTCGGGCCGTATGGCGGGCGCTTTGTATCCGAGACGCTGATGGGCGCGCTGGATGAGCTCCAGGCCGTGTACGAGCAGTACATGGGGGATCCGGATTTCATGGCGGAACTGGATCATGACCTGAAACAGTTCGTCGGCCGGCCGAATCCGCTGTATCACGCGGAGCGCCTGTCGCGGGAGCTGGGTGGCGCGCAGATCTACCTGAAACGCGAGGATCTGAACCATACCGGCGCCCACAAGGTGAACAACACCATCGGTCAGGCCCTGCTGGCGAAGCGCCTGGGCAAGACCCGGATCATTGCCGAGACCGGCGCCGGCCAGCACGGGGTCGCGACCGCGACGGTGGCGGCACGTCTGGGCCTGGAATGCGTGATCTACATGGGCGAGGAAGACACGCGGCGGCAGACGCCGAATGTCTATCGCATGCGCCTGCTGGGTGCCGAGGTGGTGGCGGTGAAGTCCGGCACCCGTACCCTGAAGGATGCCCTGAACGAGGCGATGCGCGACTGGGTGACCAACGTCGACGACACCTTCTACATCATCGGTACCGTAGCCGGCCCGCACCCGTATCCGGCGATGGTCCGTGATTTCCAGGCGGTGATTGGCCGCGAGGCGCGGGAGCAGCACCTGGAGATGACCGGACGTCTGCCCGATGCGCTGGTCGCCTGTGTGGGCGGCGGTTCCAATGCGATCGGCCTGTTCCACCCGTTCCTGGCGGACGAATCGGTAGAGATGATCGGGGTCGAGGCAGGGGGCGAGGGCGTCGAGACCGGTCGGCATTCGGCGCCGCTGTGTGCGGGGCAGCCGGGCGTGCTGCATGGAAATCGCACCTATCTGATGGAAGACGAGAACGGACAGATCATCGGCACCCACTCGGTGTCTGCCGGGCTGGATTACCCGGGGGTGGGCCCGGAGCATGCCTGGCTCAAGGACATCGGCCGGGTCCGTTATGTGTCGGTCACCGATGATCAGGCACTGGCCGGCTTCCACCGCCTGACGCGGACCGAGGGCATCATCCCGGCGCTGGAGACCAGCCACGCGGTGGCGCACGTGCTGGAGCTGGCGCCGCAGATGCGCCCGGATCAGAGCATCGTCATGAATCTGTCCGGCCGTGGTGACAAGGACCTGAATACCGTGGCCGAACGCGAGGGGATCACGCTATGAGCCGTATCGAACAGCGCTTTGCCGAACTGCGCGAGCAGAACCGGGCGGCCTTGATCCCGTATGTAACGGCCGGCGACCCGGAGCCTGGTGCCACCGTTCCGCTGATGCATGCGCTGGTCGCGGCCGGTGCGGACCTGATCGAACTGGGCGTGCCGTTCTCCGACCCGATGGCGGACGGCCCTGTCATTCAGAAGGCCTGTGAGCGCGCGCTGCGCTTCGGTACCGGGCTGCGTGACGTGCTGGGCATGGTGGCGGAATTTCGCAAGACCGACAGCCGCACGCCGGTGGTGCTGATGGGCTATCTGAACCCGGTGGAGCGGATGGGCTACGAGGCCTTCGCCTCCAGCGCCCGGGCAGCCGGGCTGGACGGCCTGCTGACGGTCGACCTGCCGCCGGAGGAAAGCGAGGATGTGGTCGGGCTGCTGGAGTCGGCCGGGATCGATCCGATCTTTCTGGTCGCGCCGACCACCTCGGAGAAGCGCATCGATCACGTGGCGCGCGCCGCGCGCGGGTTCGTGTACTACGTCTCGCTGAAGGGCGTGACCGGCTCGCAGTCCCTGGATACCTCGGCCCTGGCCGAACGTCTGGAAGGGCTGCGGCGGCATACCGGGCTGCCGCTGGGCGTCGGTTTCGGGGTTCGCGACGCGCGCACGGCCGCGCAGGTGGCCGCGGTCGCGGATGCCGTGGTGGTGGGCAGCGCGATCGTCCGGCTGGCCGAGGATCACGACGGCGATGCCGACGGTTTTGCGCGGGCCGCGGCCGCGGTGGTGCGCGAAATGCGTGACGCCATGGACGCCGCGCGTTCCACCGGTGTGGCGGCCTCGGTGTAGAATGCGCGGCGCCGATTCGGATTACAGGGAGACGGCATGAGCTGGTTCGAGAAGTTGATGCCTTCGCGCATTCGCACCGACAACGCGACCAAGCGGGGCGTGCCCGAGGGGTTGTGGGTGCGCTGCGAGGGCTGTGACGCGACGCTGTACCGGCCGGAGGTGGAGCGCAATCTCGATGTCTGCCCGAAGTGCAGCCACCACCGGCGCATGAGCGCGCGCCGGCGCCTGGAGACCTTCCTGGATTCGGAGGGCCGCGAGGAGATCGCGGCCGATATCGAATCGTCGGATGTCCTGAAGTTTCGCGACTCCAAGAAGTACAAGGACCGCCTGATTGCTGCGCAGAAGGCGACGGGTGAGCGGGATGCCCTGGTAGTCATGCAGGGGCAGCTGCTGGGCCGCCCACTGGTGGCGTCGGCGTTCGACTTCCGCTTCATGGGGGGGTCCATGGGGTCTGCGGTGGGCGAGCGCTTCGTGCGTGGGGCCAATCGTTCGCTGGAAAAGGGCATCCCGCTGGTCTGTTTCAGCGCCTCGGGCGGGGCGCGCATGCAGGAAGCACTGTTCTCGCTGCTGCAGATGGCCAAGACCAGCGCGGTCCTGGCACGTCTGCAGGAAGAACGCATCCCGTTCATCTCGGTGATGACGGACCCGACCATGGGTGGCGTCTCGGCCAGCCTGGCCATGCTGGGCGATCTCAACGTGGCCGAGCCCAACGCGCTGATTGGCTTTGCCGGGCCGCGCGTGATCCAGCAGACGGTGCGCGAGACCCTGCCGGAGGGCTTCCAGCGCTCCGAATTCCTGCTCGAGCACGGCGCGATCGACATGATCGTGGATCGCCGCGACATGCGCAGCCGCCTCGCCTCGGTACTGGGCATGCTCACGCATGGGCCCGCCCCGGGCAACGTGGAGGACGCAACTGGGGCGGCTGCGGACGAAGTGGATGTCATCGCCGCCGACAGCAGTGACGAGGCCGCGGACGCGCCGCCGCCGCGCAGCTAGGCGCCCGTGCGTTTCTCCACCCTGGCGCAGTGGCTGGCCTTCCAGGAGCGGCTGCATCCGGTTGGCATGGATCTGACCCTGGAGCGGATCGCGCTGGTCGCCGATCGGCTCGGCCTGCGCGACGGGCAAGGCCCCCGCAGCGTGGTGATCGCGGGCACCAACGGCAAGGGTACGGTCGCGACCCGGACCGCCGCCCTGCTGCAGACGGGTGGCGTGAAGACCGGGCTGTTCACCTCGCCGCATCTGCTCCGGTACAACGAACGCATCCGCGTGAACGGTACCCCGGCTGCGGATGCCGATCTCTGCCGCGCATTCGAGGCCATCGACCAGGCACGCGGTAACGATTCCCTGACCTACTTCGAGTTTGGCGCACTGGCTGCGGCCTGGTGGTTCCGCGAGAGTGGCGTCTCGGTGCAGGTGCTGGAAGTCGGACTGGGCGGACGCCTGGACGCCGTGAATATCTGGGATGCCGACGTGGCCGCGATCACCGCAGTGGATCTGGATCATCAGACCTGGCTGGGCGACACCCGCGAGGCGATCGGGCGCGAGAAGGCCGGGATCATGCGCGCGGGCCGTCCGGTGGTGCTGGGCGAGCCCGAACCGCCCGCCAGCGTGCTGGAACACGCCGAACAATTGGCGGCGCGAGTCCTGCGTAGCGGGCGGGATTTTCGACTCGAACGTACGGGCAATCGGCTCGACTGGCATTACGGGGGTGCCACGCGCGAGTGGCGGGTGGAGGGCCCTGCGGCAGCGCTGGACGGGGCCGGCCTGCTGAACTCCGCCACGGCCCTGGCCGTGGTCGAGGCACTGGGCGCCGAGGCGGACCTGAATGACGCGGCCATCAGCCAGGCCCTGGGCACCTCCGCACCCGGGCGCCTGCAGGTGCTGCCGGGGGCCCCACAATGGTTGCTGGACGTCGCCCACAACGTGCACGCGGTGGGTGAACTGGCGCGCTGGCTGGAGGCGCATCCGGTGCCGGGCCCGGTGATTGCCCTGGTGGGTGTGATGGCGGACAAGGAGCGCGCCGCCATGTGGGAGCAGCTTGCTGGCCACATCGCCGCCTGGCTGCCATTGCCCCTGGAGCTGCCACGTGCGTTGCCGGCGGATGCGCTGGCCGAGGAGCTTGCGGCCGGCGGCCAGACGGCTGTGGAGCTTGCGGGCGATACGCAGGCCTGTATCCGGCGCGCCGAAGCCCTCGCGGGTCCGCAGGGCCGCATTGTGGTGTTCGGGTCGTTCCATACCGTGGCCGCCGTGCTGGAGGCATCCCCCACGCTCGCGGCCGCTGCGCGGGTGGACGGGGCCGGCACGCCCACGGTGGAGGCCCGGCGTGCGGGCTGAGCGCGGACGCGGCGCTGGCGCTTGCGGCGGGGCGGGGCTGGGGCGTAGTTTCCGTGTAGTCTGGCCGGGTTTCCTTTCCTCGCGGTCACGGGTGCTTGCATGAACGCTGACAATCCAATCCGCTTCCGTCTGGTCGGCGCCGTGATCCTGATCGTGCTGGCCGTGATCTTCCTGCCCTGGCTGTTCGACGGGGCGGGCTACGAACACATGAGCGGTATCGACGACCCGGTACCCACGGTCCCGACCTTTGCCGAGCCGGATATCGCCCTGCCGTCGGAACGCCCGGAACCGCGCCGGGATGCCGCGCCTGCAGCGCCGGCGCCCGAACGCGAGGGACCGGTCGCCGAACTCCACAGTCTCGAAGGCGACGCGGACACCGCAGCCGACGCCAACGGCCGCGATTCCGAGGCCGCCGCCGTGCCCGCGCCGCCAACGGTGCCGGCCGAGGCGGATCAGCCGGTGCAGGCGGGCTGGGCGGTGCAGGTGGGCAGTTTCCGCGACGAGGCCAATGCCCGCGAGCAGCTCGCACGGCTGCGCGAGGCCGGCTGGGCCGCCTTCGTGGATGATTCGATGGCGGACGGGCGCCCGATCTACCGGGTCAAGGTCGGGCCGCTGGCCCAGCGCGACGAGGCGGTGGAACTGGGTGCGCGGCTGAAGGAGGAATTCGAGCTTTCCGGCATCGTGGTGGCACACCCGTGATGGCGATCCGGGCCTGCGCGCGACCGGCGCCTGCGGTAAACTACGCCCCCCTTCAGCCCACGATGCCCGCTCCGTGAACTGGATCGACCTCGTCATCATCGCCCTGATCGTCGTATCGGGGCTGATCAGCCTTTTCCGCGGTTTCGTGCGCGAGTCGTTTTCGCTCGCCACGTGGATCATCGGGGTGTGGCTGGGTATTCGCTATGCCGCCCCGGTGGCCGACCAGCTGCCGCAGGCGATCGCCGATGCCACCCTGCGTCTGGGGATCGGTTTCGCCGTGATCTTCATCGCCGTGCTGATTGTGGGCGGGCTCCTCGGCGCACTCGCCAATCGTCTGGTGCGTGGCACCGGCCTGACCGGAACGGATCGCTCCCTGGGCGTGATCTTCGGGCTGCTGCGCGGCGCATTGCTGGTGGCGGTGCTGGTGTTCCTGGCATCGCTGACCCTGATGCCGGAAGAGGCATGGTGGGAGAACAGCCGCCTGATACCCGAATTCGAACGCCTGGTGGACTGGCTGATTGCGCAGTTGCCGGAGGGCTGGCAGGAGCAGATTCGCGACCTGCTGGCGAGTGACGAACCGGTCGAAGAAGTGATCCCCGACGGCGCCGAACCCTCGCCGTAAACCTGGAGCCAGAAACCGTATGTGTGGAGTTGTCGGAATCGTCGGGCGCAGCCCGGTGAACCAGCCCCTTTATGATGCCCTGCTGGTGCTGCAGCACCGCGGTCAGGACGCTGCGGGCATCGTGACCTGTGACGACGACGGGCGCCTGCATCTGCGCAAGGACAACGGTCTGGTGCGGGATGTGTTCAACAACCAGCACATGCAGACCCTGACCGGGAACATGGGGATCGGCCACGTGCGCTATCCCACGGCCGGTTCCTCGAGCTCCGCCGAGGCGCAGCCGTTCTACGTGAATTCGCCCTTCGGCATCACCCTCGGGCACAACGGCAATCTCACCAATGCGCGCGAGTTGAAACAGGCGCTGTTCGCCACCGATCGTCGACACATCAACACGGATTCGGATTCCGAGATCCTCCTGAACGTGTTTGCGCAGGAGCTGATGCGTTTCCTCGACAACGGTCTGACGCCGGACTCGGTGTTCGATGCCGTGGAGCGTGTGCACCAGCGCGCGGACGGGGCCTACGCCGTGGTGGCCATGATCGCCGGGCGCGGGCTGCTGGCGTTCCGTGACCCGTACGGCATCCGCCCGATCGTCTACGGTTCGCGCCAGGCGGAGGAGGGCGGGGTCGAGTGGATGGTGGCCTCGGAAAGCGCTGCGCTGGATTCCCAGGGCTTCGAGCTGGAACGCGACCTGGCGCCGGGGGAGGCGCTGTTCATTACGCCCGAAGGCGAGGTCTCGACCCGGGTCTGCGCGGCGGACACCCGGCTCAACCCCTGCATCTTCGAGCACGTGTACTTCGCCCGGCCGGATTCGGTTATCGATAACGTGTTCGTGCATCGCGCCCGCATGCGCATGGGTACGGCGCTGGGCGAGAAGATCCGCCGTACCTGGCCGGATCACGACATCGACGTGATCGTGCCCATCCCCGACACCGGCCGCACCGTCGCGCTGGAGATGGCGCATGAACTGAACATCAAGTACCGCGAGGGGTTCATCAAGAACCGCTATATCGGCCGCACCTTCATCATGCCCGGCCAGACCAAGCGGCGAAAATCGGTTCGCCAGAAGCTCAATGCGATCTCGCTCGAGTTTCGCGGCAAGAACGTGATGCTGGTCGACGACTCCATTGTGCGCGGTACCACTTCGCGCGAGATCGTGATGATGGCGCGCGAGGCGGGTGCGAAGAAGGTCTATTTCGCCTCTGCGGCGCCGCCGGTGCGCTACCCCAATGTGTATGGAATCGACATGCCAGCCGCCGAGGAGCTGATTGCCCACGGGCGTGACGAGGCGCAGGTATGCGAAGCGATTGCGGCCGACCGGCTGATCTACCAGGACCTGGATGATCTGCAAAAGGCGGTGCGCCGTGGCAACAAGAGCATTCAGGAGTTCGACTGCTCGGTGTTTACCGGCGAATACGTGACCGGGCTGCCGCCCGGCTACCTCGAGCATCTGGCCGCCTTGCGCGGCGACGGGCTGGTGAATACGCCGGTGGCGGGCGAGGTGCTGGATCTGGCCAACAAGAAGTAGACGCGAGGTGCCCTTGCCCAGTCTCGAATGGATTGATCCCGTGGTGGCGGATGCGCGCCGCCGGGCCCCCGATGCGGATGGCCTGCCGGTCGTGCTGGTGCGGGTGGATCAGCAGCGACTCTATGTCTGGGAACAGGGCCGGGTGACCGACATCTATGATGTCTCCACGGCCGCGCGCGGCGTCGGTTTCGAGGAAGGGTCGTTCACCACGCCGCTGGGCCTGCATCGCATCGCCGAGCGTTTTGGCGAGGGTGCCCCGCGGGGCACGATCTTCCGCGCCCGCGGCAATACCGGCGAGATCGCGGACATCCTGACCGAGCCCGGTGCGCGCAGCCCGCGCGACAACATCACTTCGCGCATCCTGTGGCTGGACGGCCTCGAGCCGGGCATCAATCGCGGTGGCTCGGTGGACTCGCTGCGCCGTTATATCTACATCCACGGGACCGACGAGGAGGGACGCATTGGCGAGCCCGCCTCCGAGGGTTGTGTACGCATGCGCAACGACGAGGTGATCGAGCTGTTCCCGCGTCTCCCCGTCGGCACCCCGGTCCTGATCCTGGACGGCCCGCAGGTCCCGGAGCTCGGCTGACGCCGTGCCCGTCCCGTACCTCGGGGAACCTTCTCACAAACCCGTTGCACGCGTGCCCGGACACGGTCCGAGCGGGCGTATCCGGCTGTGCGCGGGTGCCGCGCAGGGGTCTACGTTAGCAATTCGTGATTTTTATGCATTCGCTTGCTAGAATAAGGGAATTATTCCCGACTACTCTTGTCAGGTAAGAAGGGAATTATTCCTGATAAGTGTTGTCAGGAAATGGAGAACGGATTCCAGCCTGCGAACGGATGTCGAGCAGGACACATAGCTACGTTTTTCGGAGGCAACGCATATGAAACTCTCAACCAAGGGCCGCTACGCGGTGACCGCGATGATGGATCTGGCCATCCATGACCGGATCGGGCCGGTGACGCTTGCCGACATCTCGCAGTGCCAGGGCATTTCACTCTCCTACCTGGAGCAGTTGTTCGCCAAGCTGCGCAAGGCCGATCTGGTCGAAGGCGTGCGGGGCCCGGGTGGTGGTTATCGCCTGGCCAAGCGTGCGGATCAGATCAGCATCGCCAACATCATCACTGCGGTCGATGAGTCGGTGGACGTCACCCGGTGCAAGGGTCACAAGGATTGCCAGGACGGCAGTCGCTGCCTGACGCACGAGCTGTGGGACGACCTGAGCCAGCAGCTCTATGATTTCTTGGACGGCATTACGCTGGCGCAGTTTGCCAACCGTCCGGAGGTGCAGAAGGTGGCCCGGCGCCAGGACGAGCGCCGCGGTGCTCGTCACCACTTCATCTTCCGTAACGACGCGGCGTAACCGCACTTGCGGCTACGGACCCGGAACGGGCCGCCCGGTCAATATGACCGGGCGGCCTTTTTTGTTTGTGGGTCCGCTACCAGTGGCGCGTGGCCGCGGGGGACCGTTTTTCGAGGCGAGGCGGTGTTTACGCGGGTAGGGGTACCAGACCGTCCCGGAAGGCGGGGGCGCAACCCGAGACTGCGTGCAGCCGGTATCGGCGCCGTGTGATTTAGACCCGCATCCTCCTAGTTGGCCGCACGCGAAGGGCGTGGCGCGAAGGCCAGGCGGGCGCGTGGCACGGCCTGCAGCAGTGCGCGCAGGTGGTCCAGATCCGCCGCGCGCTGGGCGGGCGTCAGGCGGCCGAAACGTTGCCGGTTGTAGGTCCGGGAGAAGGTCTCCATAGCAGTGGCGAGCTCCGGGCGCGCGTCTGCGACCCGCCGCGACCAGGCGTCTACGGGTTCGTGCGGCGCCCGCGCCAGTGCTGGGTCGTGACGGGCCAGGCGGCGCGACAGGCGCCGCAGCACGCGGTCGGCCGGGGGATGCCGGCGCCGGAGGGTGCGCAGCCACATCCAGGCCAGCGCGACCAGGCCGATCGTACCGAAGCCGACCCCCAGGGCGATGAGCACCGAACGCCAGTCTCCCGGGTCCAGGCCGAGCCGCGCGAACAGCTCGCGCTGGCGTTCGGGGTCGAAGGCCAGGACCCAGCTTTCCCAGCGGAAACGGGCGAAATCCCGCCAGTCCTCGAGCCCGAACCGGGCACGTTGCAGCCACGACAGGCCCTCGCCGCGGCGCAGGAAGTCGGGGATCGACTCGCCGGTGTCGCTGGCCAGTCCCGGCAGGCCCTGTTCGATTCGCTCCGGCGCGATCGCGGCGGTGGGGTCCACCCGTACCCAGCCTTCGCCGTCCAGCCAGACCTCGTTCCAGGCGTGGGCATCGGCATTGCGCAGACGCAGGTACTCGCCGCGGGTTTGCCAGGAGCCGCCCTGGTAGCCGGTGACCACCCGGGTGGGGATGCCGGCGGCGCGCATCAGCACCGCGAAGGCCGATGCGTAGTGTTCGCAGTAGCCGGCCTGGGTCTCGAACAGGAAGTGGTCGGTGGTGTCGCCGGCAAGGCGTGGCGGCCGCAGCGTATAGCGATAGGGCTCGCCGGCGAAGCGCTGCAGGGCGGCTTCGATCACGGCGTGATCGTCGTTGCCATGGGTGGCCCGCCACAGCGCGACCTCGGTCCGCGCGCGCGGTGCCGCTCCGGCGGGCAGGGCGAGAGCCCGTTCCCGTTCCGCGGGATCCAGATGCGGTTCGGCGACCCCGGGCGGTGTGGTCAGGTGGGCGGCTGCGCGGTACTGGATGCGGCTGGTGATGCGGCGATCCCGAAGGACTTGGTAGTTCGCGCGCAGCTCTGCGTCGTCGGGTAGTGCGACGGGGTAGTCCAGGACCGGCAGGTAGCGTCCGCGCGTGGGTTCCAGGGTGACGGTGTAATGCACCACGCGGTCATCGGTGTCCGGTGGCTGGATGGTCTCGCGGTCGCGGTCGGCCGACCAGCGGCGGCCGTCGAAGTCGGTCATGACCAAGGCGCGCCAGTACTGGGCCCGCAGGGGGGGCACCGTGTCGTCGAATTCCACCCGCAACGCGGTGGATTCGTCCTGCAGCAGCTCGGCAATGTCGCCCGGATTGAGTTCGTCGGAGAGTCCGGTGCGGGCGGCCTCTTCGCGCTGCGGGTCGCCCCACAGTGGGCCCTGGATGCGCGGAAAGGCGAGGAACAGCACCAGCATGAAGGGCATAGCATGCAGCAGCATGGCGCCCGCCTGGCGGGCGAGGCGGCGGCGCTCGATGCGGCGTTCGGCATGGACCTGGACCAGCGCGGCGGTGAGCAGCCAGGTGGCCAGCAGCGAATAGGCCGCGATCAGGATGGACTGATCGAAGAAATAGGTGGTGACGACCACGAAATAGCCCAGGAACAGGGCGATCACAATGTCCCGCCGATTGCGGGTTTCCAGCAGTTTGAAGGCGATCATCACCAGCAGCAGGGCGGTACCGGCCTCCTGCCCGAAGATCGTCCCGTACTGGGTCAGGGTGAGGCCGCCTGCAAGTACGGCCAGGATGGCCATGATGCCCATCGACGGGGCCGGCCGGCCGCTGGCGAGGAGCCAGGCGCGCGTGGCGATCGCCAGCACCACCAGCAGGGTGATCCAGGGCGGCTGGTGCGCGACATGGGGCAGCGCAGCCACCGGCAGGGCAATGAGAGCGAGCTCCAGGCCGCGCAGGCCGGGGTCGGCGGCGACCGTATGGGTGCGTGGCTTCATGCGCGCGAACCCTCTGGATCGAGGATCCGGGGCTCGCTGCGAAACTGGGCCAGGCTACGCAGGCAGAGGTCGCGGTGCCGGGCGCCCTGTCCGAGCTCCACGGTCTGGTCGGGCAGGCGCATGCCGAAGAGTCGACCCTCTTCGTGGGCGGCGAGGACCTGGTGGCAAAGCATCGCCAGGCGGGTCTCGGTGTCGGCGGCCGGCATGGACTCCCAGTCGAGCCAGAGGTGGTCGCCGTGCCCGCTGACGGATTCGCGCACATGCAGTTTGCCGCTGCGGGCAAAGGCCTTCCAGACGATACGGCCGGGCGGATCTCCGGGGCGATAGGGGCGCAGGTGGTCGGGTGTCTCGCCGCTGTTGCGGGACTGCGCCTGGGGCTGGGTCGCGTGCCCCTCGGGACCCCCGAGGACGTTTCCGGGGTCGATGGGGGCCGGATAGACCAGGATCTCGGGGCTCAGGGTCAGCCAGGTCCAGGCCTCCAGGATGCCCAGCGGGTAGCGTGTGTGCAGGCGCTGGCGTGGCAGTTGGTAGACGCCGCGGGCCGGCGCGGGGAGCGTCAGCTCGACATGGGTTGAGGCCTCGGCGGGGACAGCCACCGGGGCGCTGGCGCGCGCGCCGATACTCAGGGTCAGGGCCTCGCGGGGGCGCCCGGATGGCTCCTCCAGCCGGAACGCAATGCTCAGGGTGGCGCCGGCGAACACCGGTGCCACGGGCAGAGAGTGGATACGCAGTCCCAGCAGGTTGCGATGGGTGTACCACATGGCGTTGTGGCCGATGCCGACCAGCAGGAAGGTCAGCAGGAAGGCCATGTTGTTGGAGTAATTGATGGAACCCAGGAGCATGACTAGCAGGATCGCGACCAGGGTATAGCCGGCGCGCGTGGGCAGGATGTAGACGCGGTCGCGGCCGAGCCGGGCAGCCTGGCCATCCTGCGCGTGGCGCCGAGTGATCCAGCGGATGGCATCGTCGCGCAGCCGGTTGATGCGCTGGCGGGCGGACCCGCTCACGGGATCGGCACGCATTCCATCAGGCGGGCAACGCTGCGTTCCGGGGTTTCCGGCTCGCGCGTGCGCAGGCGGTGGCCGGCGACGGCGGGGAGTACGCGGGCGATGTCGTCCGGCGTCGTGTAGTCGCGGCCATCGAGAAAGGCATGGGCGCGGGCGGCGCGCAGCAGGCCGAGGCCGGCGCGCGGGGACAGGCCGTGGGCGAAGCGGGCACGATCGCGGCTGGCGGCGAGCAGGCCCTGGAGGTAGTCCAGCACCGCGCCCTCGGCATGCACCTCGCCGACCCGGTCCTGCCATGCCCTCAGCTGATGCGGAACGGCCAGGTGCGGCAGGATCGGGTGCGTCTCGGCGGCCAGTGGCGTGCCGCTGGCCGGGGCCGTGCGTTCCAGCAGTGCGCGCTCGGCGCGGGCGTCCGGGTAGCCGAGCTGGATGCGCATCAGGAATCGATCCAGCTGGGATTCCGGGAGGGGATGGGTGCCGACCTGTTCCTCCGGGTTCTGTGTGGCGATCACGAAGAAGGGCACCGGCAGTTCGCGGGTGGCTCCCTCGACACTGGCCTGGCGTTCTTCCATGGCCTCGAGGAGGGCGCTCTGGGTCTTGGGCGGCGCGCGATTGATCTCGTCGGCCAGCAGTACCTGGGTAAAGATTGGCCCCGGGTGGAAACGGAACTCGCCGGTACCCTGCTCGAATACGGAGACGCCGAGGACGTCACCGGGCAGCAGGTCGCTGGTGAATTGCACTCGGCGGTATTCGAGGCCCATCGCGTTGGCCAGCGCATGCGCCAGAGTGGTCTTGCCAACCCCCGGCTGGTCTTCGATCAGCAGGTGGCCATTGGCAAGCAGGCAGGCCAGCGCCAGCCGTATCGGCTCCGGTTTGCCCAGAAGGACTTCGTTCAGGGCGTTTTCGACCCGCTGCAGGGCCTCCGATGCCGATGCCATGCCGATCTCCTGGTGCGAATGGGCCGGGGGCTGTTTTGCGCAGGCCCCGGTGGAAGAGTTTGTCCGGGGCGAATGGTTCCCGGGGGCAGGTTGCGGCTACCATGGCCGCAATTGTCCCGCGGGTGAATGGATGGACTCTGCTGCCGCCGGTTCCGGCCAACCGTTTGAATATGATGCCACAGCCGGATCGCCGGCCCGACTGCGCCTGCGCGGGCGGCTGGACGTGCGCGCGGTGGAGCGCGCCTGGGGGCCCCTGCGGCGCGCGGCGCGCGGGCTGGGCGGGGCGGGCGCCACGGTGATCGTGGACCTGTCCGCGGTCGACTACTGCGACGGCGCGGGCGCGGCCCTGCTGCATGCCCTGGAGCAGGACCTGCAGCGGGCCGGTGCCGAGCTGCGGCTTGAGGGCATGGCGCGTATGGTCGCGGACCAGATCAAGCCGTATCGCGAGCTTGATGCCGTACAGCCGGCACGGGCCGGGCGCGGGCACGGCTGGTGGCCGGGCCTGCTCGACGCGGTGGACCGAGTCGGGCGCGCGGCGTACTCGCAGGCTACCTTTGTCGGCGAGCTCACCCGCGCGGTCGGCAGTGGTCTGCGTCATCCGCGGCAGGTGCGCTGGGGCGATACCCTGCGGGTGGCGGAGGCGGCTGGCTTCCAGGCGCTCCCGATCGTGTCGCTGATTGCCTTTCTGCTGGGCGTGATCCTCGCCTTTCAGTCCGCGATCGCGATGCGTCAGTTCGGCGGTGAGATCTTCGTGGCCAATCTGGTTGCGGTCTCGCTGTTCCGCGAACTGGGGCCGCTGATGATGGCGATCCTGCTGGCGGGCCGTTCGGGGGCGGCCTTCGCGGCCGAGATCGGGACCATGAAGGTGAACGAGGAGGTGAATGCCCTCAAGACCATGGGTCTGGATCCGGTGCGCTTCCTGGTGCTCCCGAAGGTACTGGCGGGGCTGCTGGTGGCGCCGTTGCTGGCGCTGTACGCGAACATGATCGGGCTGATTGGTGGCGCGGTCGTGATGCAGGGCTTCGGCATCCCCTGGGTCGCCTATTTTAACCAGGTAGCGGCCGCGCTGACGCCTTCCGATCTGTTCTCCGGTCTGGCGAAGGCCGTGGTATTCGGCCTGGTGGTGGCGGGTGTCGGCTGCCTGCGCGGTCTGCAGACAGGCAGCGGAGCGGCGTCGGTGGGGCTTGCGACCACCAGCGCCGTGGTCACGTCCATCATCCTGATCGTGGTGCTGGACGGCCTGTTCGCGGTCCTGTTCTATCACATGGGGGTCTGAGGCATGGTCGAGGACGGCGCCCGGACACAGGCATGCGCGGACAGCGACGTGGTGATCCGCGTGCGCGGTCTGACCATGGGCTTTGATGACCTGGTGCTGATGCGCGATCTCGACTTCGATATATGCCGGGGCGAGATCTTCGTGATTCTGGGCGGCTCCGGCAGCGGCAAGAGCACCCTGCTCAAGCACATGATCGGGCTGTACCGACCGCAGGCCGGTCACATCTTTGTGGGCGGTGCCGATGTCGCGGTGGCGGACGGCGCGGAGCTGGAGGCCATCCTGCGCCGGGTCGGGGTGATGTACCAGATGGGGGCGCTGTTCGGGTCGATGACGCTGCTGGAAAACGTGCGTCTGCCGCTGGAGGCGCACACCGACCTGCCGCGCGAGGCGATGGATGCCATCGCCTGGTCGCGGCTGCAGCTGGTGGGACTGGGGAGCTTCAAGGACTTCATGCCCGCGGAGATCAGTGGCGGCATGCAGAAACGTGCGGCGATCGCGCGCGCCATGGTGCTCGACCCGGAAGTGCTGTTTCTGGACGAGCCCTCCGCGGGCCTGGATCCGATCACCTCGGCCGACCTGGACCGCCTGATCCAGCGGCTGGCACGGACCCTGGATATGACCATCGTGATCGTGAGCCACGAGCTGGCCAGCATTTTTGCGATCGCGGACCGGGTCATTATGCTCGACAGGGAGAGTCAGGGGATCGTGGCCGAAGGTGACCCGGCCGCCCTGCGTGATACATCGAATCATCCGTGGGTGCAGAGGTTCCTGCGGCGGACGGAATCCGACGACGAGAGGCCCGCATGAGTGCGCGACATCATTTCCGCCTGGGGCTGTTTATCCTGGGCGGCCTGGCGGCCCTGGTGGTCGCGCTGCTGATCCTGACCGCAGGCAATCTGCTGCGACCGTCCATCCAGATCGAGACCTACATGGATGCCTCGGTGCAGGGGCTCGAGATCGGGGCGCCGGTGAAGTTTCGCGGGGTCACGATCGGGGAGGTGACTGACCTGACCTTTACCTCCGTGGTCTACGAATCCGATATCCCGCCCGCGGATCGCAAGCGGTATGTGATGGTCCGTGCGCGCCTGTATCCGGATCGCTTTGCCGCCAGCGCCCAGCAGGGGGACTTCCATGCCGGGGTCCTGGAGAACCTGATCGAGGCCGGCCTGCGGGTGCGCATGGCGGCTCAGGGCATTACCGGGATGAACTACCTGGAAACGGACTTCACCGACCCTGCGGCGCATCCGCCGCTGGATCACGGCTGGGAACCGGAGGCGATCTACATCCCGTCCTCGCCGAGCACCGCGATGCAGTTCCTCGAATACGCGGAAAACCTGCTCATGCGCATCGACGATCTGGACATCGAGGGCGTGGTGGACAACCTGACCCGCCTGCTGGTGACCGTGGAGAGCAGTATCGACGCGCTCGACGTGGGTGCGCTCGGAACCCGCGCGGATCGCATGATCGAGGAGCTGGAGACGACCACGCGCACCGCCACGCGAGTGATGGCCTCCGTGGAGCGCCTGATCGAACACCCGGACACCCAGGCACTGCCAAGCGAGACCCGCGCGGCCCTGCGCGAACTGCGCCAGACCGCCGAGGCCGCCGATGTCGGGCGTCTGGTGGATCGCATGGACTCGATGGTCGAACGCCTGGATCGGGGGATGGATGTGAGCGAGGCCAAGCTGCTGGAGACCCTCGACGAACTGCAGGCCGCGATCTCCGGTCTGCGCAGCCTGTCGGACGACGTGCGCCGCAACCCGGGTGGTGCACTGTTCGGCGCGCCACCGCCCCGCAGCACCATGGACGAGGAGTAGACCGATGACCCGATGGAGCGCCATTGTCCTGCTGTTGATCGTCGGCCTGCTGGGTGGCTGTACCCTGGTGCCCGAGCGCGAGCCGGTGGACCGCTCGTGGTTCCTGCTGGAGCTGCCGGCCGAGCCCGCCCCGCGCCTGGCGGAAGGCGACCAACCCCTGGCAGTGGAACTGGGCTCGGTGCGCGTGGCGCCGGCCTATTCCGGCAAGGGGCTGGTGTATCGCCTGGGCGATCACCGCTACGAGTCCGACTATTACAACGAGTGGTTCCTGCGCCCGGCCGAGCAGGTGGAACAACTGCTGCGGGAACGCTGGACGCGCAGTGGTTCCGCCCTCGAGCTGGTGGACAATGCCGAGGCCGCGCGGGCCGAGGGCCGTACGGCCGTGCAGCTGCACGTGCTGGTGACGGCGCTGTACGGCGATCTGGACGCCACACGTCTGGAGGGGCAGGCGGCAACCGACCCGGGCACGCCGCTGCGCGGGGTGGGGCGAGTGGGCCTGCGCACGCAGATTCGCGGCGATGGCCACGCGCGTCTTGCCCACATGGAGTCGGAGCACGGCATCGACCGCCGGTCCGCGGCACGCCTTGTTGCGGCGCTCTCGCAGGCAACGGCCGACGTGCTGGCCGAGCTGGAGGAGCAACTGCTGCGCGAGGGCGATACCGGCACGGGGGATCGCCCATGACCGGCGTCTTCGACTTCGAGGCCCCGCTGCCAGGGGGTGGGGTACAGCCTTTGGCCGACTGGCGGGGCGATGTGCTGCTGATGGTGAATGTGGCCAGCGAATGCGGCTTTACCCCCCAGTATGCGGGCCTGCAGACCCTCCACGAACGCTACGCCGCGCAGGGCCTTCGCGTGCTCGGCTTTCCATGCAACCAGTTCGGCGGCCAGGAGCCGGGCGACGCGGAACAGATACGCGCCTGCGGGCTGAACTACGGGGTTACGTTTCCCGTGTTTGCGCGCATCGAGGTGAATGGTGCGGGCGCGCACCCCCTGTACCGTTACCTGAAAGAGCAGGCCCCGGGCGCGCTGGGCACCCGCGCGATCAAGTGGAATTTCACCAAGTTCCTGGTCGGGCGTGATGGCGCCGTGCTCGAGCGCTTCGCGCCCCAGCGCAAGCCGCAGGACCTGGCCGGCGCCATCGAACAGGCGCTTGCCGCCGCGCGCCCGGACGATGTCCGCTGAGTTCGAACACGACCCGCGGACACTGGGGCCCGGTGATCGCGGTCCGATACCCACGGAGGCGGGCGCGCATGCCTTCTGGATGGAGCTCGCGCTCGCGCAGGCGGAACGGGCGGCCGCGACCGGCGAGGTGCCCGTCGGGGCCGTGCTGGTCGATGCCGAGGGTCATTGCCTGGCCGCCGCGCACAACGCGCCGATCGGCCTGCATGACGCGACGGCGCATGCCGAGATCAGGGTGCTGCGCGCGGCGGGCCAGCGCTGCTCCAATTACCGGCTGACCGGCACTACGCTGTACGTGACGCTGGAACCCTGTTCCATGTGTGTGGGCGCCATCATCCATGCGCGGGTGGGGCGGCTGGTCTTCGCGGCATCGGACCCTCGCACCGGCGCCACCGGGGGTGCGATCGACCTGCTGCATCACCCTGCGCATAACCACCGTCTGGAATGCATCGATGGCATTGCGGCGGAGCGTTCCAGCGAGCTGCTGCGGAATTTCTTTCGGTCACGCCGAAAGCGTTAAAGCCGCGTGACGCATCGGTGTAGCGCTGACGGTGCGTTGTGGCGCAAAATCGAGTGAAATGAGATGTTGTTCACGTTATCGCCCGCAGATGCGCGCGGGTCGATTGGGATTTTGTGCCCAGCCGTTGGGGTGTTTCAATTAGCCAGCCTCCTTCCAAAGACGATCGCGGGGATTCAGTCCCGGAATCGGCCACCGGCGCTGCCAAAGCGGAGTCCATCGGCAATGAGGATCACGGTGCACCGGAGGTGCCGGTCCTGGATCAGGAGGGCCGCCCCGACAGCCTGCTCGGCGGGCTGATCCTGATCGCCCGTATGCACGGGCTGCGCCTGACCCCGGATTCCGCGCTTGCGGGACTGCCGCTGGACGACGGACGGCTTTGCCCGTCCCTGGTCCCGCGTGCGGCACAGCGCGCCGGCCTGACCACGCGTACCGTTACTCGCGATGCCCGCGGGCTGAAGGACGACCTGCTGCCTGCGCTGCTGCTGCTGGACCAGAACGAGGCCTGGGTGCTGGTCGGCTGGAACGAAGACAAGAGCGTGGCCCGGGTGATCGACCCCGAGCTGGGTGATGCGGTCATCGATGTGCCACTGAAGCGGCTGAAAGAGCGCTACGTGGGACGGGCCATCTACGTACGGCCCGAGTTCCGCATGGATGCCCGCGCGCCGCGGGTCTCGAAGGAGAGCAAGGGGCACTGGTTCTGGCGGGTCATTCGCGAGAACCGGCCGCTGTATCGCGATGTGCTGATCGCGGCGGTGATGATCAACCTGTTCGCGCTGGCGATGCCGCTGTTCGTGCTGAACGTGTACGACCGCGTGGTCCCGAACCACGCGACCGAGACGCTGTTCATGTTCGCGGCGGGTGTCGTGATCGTGCTGATCGCGGACCTGATCCTGCGCACCATGCGCAGCCACTTCGTCGACAAGGCGGCGATGCGCGCGGACGTAAAGCTCTCCTCGCACATCATGGAGCGTGTGCTCGGGCTGCGCATGGAGAACCGCCCGGCCTCGGTGGGTTCGTTTGCGTCGAACATTGGCGCGTTCGAGTCGGTGCGCAGCTTTATATCGTCGGCGACGATCATCGCCTTCGTGGATCTGCCGTTCGCCTTCATGTTCATCGCCATCATCGCGTTGATCGCCTGGCCGCTGGCGATCCCCGTGGCCATTGGCGCGTTGCTGCTGCTGTTCTATGCCACCGCGATCCATCGCAAGCTGCACGGACTGGCAGAGGAGAGCTACCGCGTGGCGGCGCAGCGCAACTCCACCCTGGTCGAGAGCCTCACCGGTGCCGAGACGGTCAAGGCCCTGGGGGCGGAGGGGCGGGTGCAGGCGACCTGGGAACGCGCCACGACGCACCTGGCCCGGACCAGCGCGCAGAATCGACTACTGACCGCAAGCGTGACGCACACGGCGATGTGGGCGCAGCACACGGTCGGCGTCGCGATCATCGTGCTCGGCGTGTTCTTGCTCATGGAGGGGGACCTCTCCATGGGCGGGCTGATCGCGGCCTACCTGATCTCCTCGCGCGCGATGGCGCCCATCAGCCAGACCGCCGGGCTGCTGATGCAGTATCACCAGGCCTCGACCGCGCTCGGTTCACTGAACGAGATCATGGCGCTGCCGATCGAGCGTCCGGCGGACTCGCACTTCCTGAGCCGCGACCGGTTCGAGGGCGCGATCGAGTTCCGCAACGTCGGCTTCGCCTATCCCGAATCCGCCACCCCGGCCCTGCAGGGGGTTTCGCTGAAGATTGAGCCGGGCGAACACGTCGCCGTGCTAGGACGCGTGGGTTCGGGTAAGAGCACGCTGGCCAAGCTGATCATGGGGCTTTATCAGCCGACCTCCGGCGCGGTGCTGGTGGACGGAATTGACGTGCGCCAGCTGGACCCGGCCGAGCTGAGGCGGTCGCTGGGCTACGTGGGGCAGGAGGTCACGCTGTTCTACGGGAGCCTGCGCGAGAACCTGGTGGCGGCCGATCCGCTGGCCAGCGACGAGGCCATCCGCAAGGCGATCGCGATCTCCGGGATCGAGGATCTGATCAACACCCATCCGGAAGGCGTTGATCTGCAGGTCGGGGAGCGCGGTAGCCGGCTTTCGGGCGGACAGAAGCAGAGTGTCGGCGTGGCGCGGGCCGTGCTGCACGAGCCCAGCATGCTGCTGTTGGACGAACCGACCAGCTCCATGGACAACTCCACCGAGCAGGGGATGAAGCGCCGTCTGGCGGAATTCATTCAGGGGCGCACCACCGTGATCGTCACTCACCGCACCTCGCTGCTGGAGCTGGTGGACCGGATTATTGTGCTGGACCAGGGCCGTGTGGTGGCCGACGGGCCGAAGGATCAGGTGATCCAGGCCCTGCGGGAAGGCCGCGTAGGCAAGGCGCAGGCATGAGCGGGCGCAAGCGCAAGGACGGCCAGGGGTTCGAGACGCTGGGCCGCGGTATGGATCAGGCCGGGAAGGTCGGCGCCCCGATGGTGGACAGGATTTTTCGCCCCTGGCTGACCAAGGGGGGCGGCGATCATCGCAACTGGGCCTCGGACGCCGACTGGACGCAGATACAGGAGCGCCCGGTACGCGCCCGCGCGCTTCTCTACGGGATCCTGATTACGCTGGGTCTGTTGGTTTACTGGGCCTCGATTGCCGAGATCGACGAGGTGGCGCGCGCGGATGGGCGCGTGATCCCCTCGCAGAACCTTCAGGTCCTGCAGTCCATGGATGGTGGCGTAGTCTCCGAGGTACTGGTGCGCGAAGGGGATGTCGTCGAGCGGGGCGATGTGCTCGTGCGGGTGGACCCGACGCGGTTCCTGTCGGACCTGGGGGAGGCGAGGGCCAGCGAGTTCGCGTTGAAGGCGCGGCGCGCGCGGCTGATGGCACTGCTGACGGAGACCCCGTTCCTGATTACCCCCGAACTGCAGTCGGGCCCGGTGGCCATCGTCGAGCAGGAGCAGCAGCTCTACGAGGAAAGCCTGGAAGAGATGCGCTCGCGGATTCGTATTGCCGAGGAGCAGATGCGCCAGCGCCGCGAAGAGCTGAACGAAGTAAGGGCGCGGCGCAGCCAGGCGATCCGCGCGCTGGAACTGGCCAGCCGGGAGCTCGAGGTGACCGAACCGCTGGTGCAAAGCGGGGCAATATCCGAAGTGGAGGTCCTGCGCCTGCGCCGAGAAGTCTCCAATGCGCGTGGCGATCGTGATCAGGCGACCGCACAGATCGCCCGGCTGGAGGCCGCGATCGAGGAGGCGGAAGAGAAGATCCGCGAGGTGCGGCTGAACTTCCGCAACCAGTGGCGCTCGGATCTGGCCGATACCCTCGGGCGTTTGCAGGAACTGGCCGAGGGCACTGAGGGCCTGGAGGACCGGGTGCGGCTGTCCGAGGTGCGTTCGCCGATGGCGGGGATCGTGCAGCGGATGTTCATCACCACGCGCGGCGGCGTGATCTCGCCCGGGCGCGAGGTGGCCGAAGTGGTGCCGCTGGAGGACGAACTGCTGATCGAGGCGCGCGTGTCGCCACGTGATATTGCCTATCTGCGCCCGGGCCTAAGCGCCAAGGTGAAATTCACGGCCTATGACTTCGCCATCTACGGCGGCCTGGATGCGACCGTTGAGCACATCAGCCCGGACACGATCACCGACGACGACGGCAACACCTACTACAAGGTGCGCGTGCGTACCGAGGAAACCGGGTTTGACGAGGAACACCCGATCATGACCGGGATGGTGACGGAGGTGGATATCATCACCGGGCGTCGTACCATCCTGCAGTACCTGCTCAAGCCGGTCCTGCGCGCGGGCGAGCTGGCTTTTACGGAGCGCTGAGCGATATGCAGATCTTCATGATTGATCGGGCGTTGCGGCCTTCACCGCGCTGGGAAGAGGCCTTCCCGGATGCCCAGGTGCTGCGCCCACCGTTCCCGGCAACGCTGGCGGAGGGCGCCGAGGCCTGCTGGATCGGCACGGATCTGGCCGACTGGGAGATGCACGTCGAGCAAAGGACCCGGGTGCATCGGGTCATCGTGCACTCGCGCCACCCGCACGACGAGGAAGGCATTCGCGCGTTCGATGCCGGGGCTCACGGGTACTGCCATGCGCTGGCCAACGCCGCCCAGCTGCGAACCATCGCGGCCACCGTCACCGGTGGTGGTCTGTGGGTGGGCCCGGACCTGATGACCCGCATGATCCGCACGGTGCGCAGCGCCCAGCCCCGCGACCCGGAAACACCGCCCGAGGGCTTCGAGAACCTGACCCCGCGCGAGCGTCAGGTCGCGCTGGCGGTTACCACCGGGGCGCACAACAAGGAAATCGCGCGCCAGCTCGGCATGACCGAACGGACCGTCAAGATGCACCTGGGCGCTGTCTTCAAGAAGCTCAACGTGGATGACCGCGTGCAGCTCGTGCTCCACCTGACCCGTCTGCGCGAGGCTCAGCCCACCGTCTGAGTCACGTTCCCGCCGCGGGCTGCCTCGTCAGCGGCGGTATGCGCCTTGCGGCGGTCTTCGCCGCCAGTGAGCGCAGCAAAGTGCCTCCATCCAGGCCCCGCCCGATGATTCCATCGACGTGCCTCCAGTCGGCCCGCCAACCCTGTACTTCGGTACACCTGTCGTGCCAACGGCGACTTCCCTAGGCTTGTACCCATCGAAAATTGTGAAGTGCTTCCGAATTCAAGGAGAAGGTCATGTCTGAAGTTGTCGTCGCTACCGTCGAATCCGTGGTGGGTACCGTTATTGCCCGGGACGAGGACGGCAACACCCGCGTCCTGCAGCCCGGAGACCAGATCTTCTACGGCGAGGAAGTGATTGCCGAAGACGGTGCCTTCATCGAGATGGCCTTCGAGGACGGCTCCACCATGTCCCTGGCGGGCAACGAATCCGCCACCATCACCGCGGATCTGGCGGACTCTGCCGAATCGTCACCGGAAGACGGCGAAATTGCCGAGGCCACCGTCGAAGAGATCATCGCCGCCCTCGATCGCGGTGAAGACATCACCGACCTGCTCGAAGCCCCGGCTGCCGGTGTCGATGGCGGTGGTGCTGGAGAGGGCGGCGGCTTTGTTCGCGTCGCTCGTAGTGCCGAAGAGGTAGACCCGGTTAGCTATGCCTACGACGCGAACGCGTTGCGCGGCGCAGTCGGGGCCGAAGTCGGCGATGTTGGCACTTTGGGAGAAGGGCCTGCGGCCGGTCTGGAAGAAGATCCCGAGCCCGTTGCAGAAATCCCCTCAGGTTCGATCATTGTCTCGTCCTTCTTCTATGCCCCTGGTTTTTCCGACATTCCAAGCGAAGAAATACCACTCGATGCTCAGATTGATGCGGAGGTCTCCGGAAGCATTGTGGAAAGTGATAGTGGTCAGGGCGTTATCGCGACGATTTCCGGTTCAACCGAAGAAATTTCGCCTGGCGCATTCATCGCGCTGGCAATTACTGACGCCGATGAAAACAGAGTCCAGCATGGCAGTACGGATGGCGGCGAGATTGTTGTCGAGGAGGACGGTTCCTGGACTGCGACCAATGTCGATATCACGGGCCTGAACCCAGGCAGTCTCCTGATTGAGGGTTTCGTTGTCGATCAGAATGGTGACGAACAGTCCAGTGAGCTGAACGTCGAATTCACTCTGCCGTTTGTCGAGATAAGCGATTTTGAATTTGCGCCGGAAGGCTTTGTGGGTGGCGAAGAAGGCCAACCCAATGCGTCTCTGGTTATCGGTGCATCTAATGCGACCAGTGTCACCGTGTCCGTAACCGGATCGGATGGCAGTACCGAGGAAGTGAAAGCGACCTTGGACAATGGGGTGTGGGTGGTTGACCTTGCCAGTCTGAATTTTGAGGGTGGAGTTGATTACACCGTCTCGGCGGTAGCTTCGGATGATCTTGGTTTTATCGCTGTATCCGATGCATTAGATGCGTCTTTCGAACTGCCGAACGCCCCGGGCGTGACCATCGCCAACGGCGACGGCTTCATCAATGCCGACGAGGTGGATGAAGACGGCAACGTGGCGGTGACCATCGACCTGACTGACACCAACGCCGAGGCCGATGACATCCTGACGGTCAACGGTAACGAGATCACGCTGACCGAGGACCACATTAACGCCGGCCAAGTCGTGACTGCGGTGGCCGCCCCGGACGAGGGCGAGACCCTCGAGGTTGTGGCCACGATCACCGATGCTGCGGGCAACACCTCTGACGAGGGCACGGC
>NZ_KB898051.1 GCF_000377345.1 Thioalkalivibrio sp. ALJ16
CCTCGGAGCGAGGGAAACCCCGGCCCGCACAGCGGGCCGGGGTCGCGGCAGTCGGGCGTGTTTCTTGGTGACTTCTTTGCACGAGCAAAGAAGTCACTCGGGGCGCGCTGGCGAGTCAGCGCCGGGCAGTATGTGGACCGAAGCCACCGTAAACACCGGATGCAGAACCAGGACCAGCCACTACAAGGCAGGCGGCAGGCCGGAGGCACTTAAGCAAAAGGGCTGAACCGGGACCAACCACCCAGGGCAGGCAGCTGGGGGCGAGGGCGGGTGTCAGGCCTCGCCCATGAGCCAGGCGCTGGCGGCGCCGGCCAGGCTCATCAGCGCGAGGACGAAGATCGCGAACTCGGTGCCGGCGAGCTGCGCCAGCAGCCCGAACAGACCGCCGACCAGCAGCAGCGCGCCGATCACCGTATTACTGACGGCGGTGAAGGCCGCGCGCGTCTCCTGCGTCGCCATGTCCACTAGGTAGGTCTTGCGCCCCAGCCGAACGCCGGCATGGCTGACACCGAGCAGAAAGAACAGCGCGGCGAAGACCCAGCCACCGGGCACCAGCGCATGGTCGGTATCCACCGGTGCGAACCAGACCCCCAGCGCGACCACGATACCGAGCCCGGCCGCCAGCAGACCGGACAGGATCAGGACCCAGCGCGCGGAACGATCGGACAGACGGCCCCAGATCGGCGCGGAGACCGCCGAGGCTAGGCCGCTGGCCAGGATCAGCAGGCCGAGGGTGCCGAGGTCGCCCGCGGTGGCGTCCTCCGCCAGCAGCACGTAGAAGGGGAGCGCCAGGGCGGTACTCATCAGCAGGGCGCGGGTGAAGACGAAATGCGCGAACGGGCGGTCTGTCCATAGCAGACGGATGGAGCGCAGGGCCTCGACCACGGCGTTCCCGCCGCCCTCGGTGGAACCGGGGGCCTCGTGCAGGCGCGAGAAGGTGGCGGCTGCGACCCACCAGGCCCCGGCCGAGGCCAGCAGCAGGGCGACGAATACGCCAACCCCGGCCTCCTCGAGGCTGGCCAGCGTCAGATAGACGCCGAGCCCGAGGGTGAAGAAACCCGCGGCGGAGGCGGCGTAGCCCATCACGGTGCCGCGCTGGTGCTTGGCGATGGTCTTGCCCAGCACATCCTTGGAGGCGACCGAATTGATGCCGCGCGCCAGGGCGAACAGGGTCAGCAGGCCGAGGATGGCCCAGCCGGCGGCGGCCCCCTCCAGCGTCACGGCGACGATGGCCATCCCTGCTACGGCCAGCCCGGACAGCACGCTGCCCAGAATCCAGAAGCCCTTGCGGATGGCGCGTCGGCGGATCGAGGCGGCCACAAACAGCTGCGGCAGCAGCGAGCCGGACTCGCGGATTGGCACCAGGAAGCCGGCGAACGCGGCCGGGGCCCCGAGTGCCCCGAGCAGCCAGGCGAGTACCAGTCGGGCAGAGGCCAGCTCGTCGCCGATCTTGCTCAGGGTGTTCGCGACCAGATGAACAAAGAAGTTGACCGGTTGCGCGCGGCAGGCCTCCTCGGGGATGTCCTTGCAGATCCGCGCGTCTTCGTCACCGGCGATGGTTTCGTACAGCGAGAGGATCGGTCGCGGCAGCTTGTCCGGGGCGTTTTCGGTCATCGGTTTATTCCAGTGCGCATAGGGTGCCGGTCCCGGCCCCGCGCGGCGGCGCATTTCAGCTGCGCGCGGGGCGGTGGGCTTCGGTGCGGGCGGTAGCGGCGTTGCCGCACGCTGCGTAATGACACCGACGCGGCGGCGGCAGTAACCGCCGCCGCACGTGGCGCGTCAGCGCCGGCCGGCGAGCGGGTCGGTCGGGTCGACGCTGTCGCGGAAGGGGCGGCGCCGGTCCAGGTTGGTGAGCTGGTAGACGTTGCCCAGCCAGTTGTTCATCACGGCCAGCGCGGTGTCGTGCCAGGTATTGTCCAGGCGATCGAGCAGCAGCGCCTCGGGCAGGGCCGGGATTTCCGTGCAGTGTTCCAGCGCGGCCTCGACGTGCTCGCGGTGCTCGTCGAGGATCGCCGCCGCCTGTGGCAGCAGGTAGTTCTCCGGCAGCGGGGGATAGGCGTCGCGTTCGCCCTGGATGTAGCGCACCACCTCGCGCTTGTATTCCTTGAGCAGGCTGATCGAGTCGTACTCCGGGTGCCCCTGAAAGAAGACCATGCGAAAGCCGTCCGGCGACGCGCCCAGGTGAATACCGGCGTCCTCGCTCTCGACCAGTACGCGCAGGCCGTGGCGCTCGAACTGCTGGCGCGAGACGTCGTTGTAGCGTGAGTGCGGCACATCGAACCGCGTGTTCACGCCGGTGACCAGCGGGTGGCCGCGGTCCACCACACGGTGCGGGAATACGCCCCACAGCTTCTCGCCCATGTGCACGCGATGCTCGCCGTAGCGCGCCTGGAGCACGGCGTGGGTGGCCAGGCAGGAGCACAGCGTGGAGGTCACGTTGTCCCAGGCCCAGTCGACCACCTCGGCCAGGGGCTCCCAGAAGGGTTCCAGCGCCAGATCGGGTTGAGTCACGTTGGCGCCGGTGATGATCAGCGCGTCGAGGCCTTCCTGCTTCAGGTCCTCGAAGTCCTCGTAGTACTGCTGGATGTGATCGCGCCCCTTCGGCCCGCGCTTGAGCTGCGGCAGGGTGAAGGGGTGGATGTAGAACTGCGCGATCTGGTTGCTCTCGCCGATCAGGCGGAAGAACTGGCGCTCGGTGGCCGCCAGGGCGGCGTCCGGCATCATGTTCAACAGCCCGATGTGCAGCGCGCGGATCTCCTGCTGCTGGGCGAAGTCGCTGGGCAGTACGGTCTCGCCCTCGCTCTTCAGGCGGGCGAAGGTGGGCAGGTCGGAGTGCGCAACGAGCGGCATTAGAGACGGGCCTCCCGTTCCAGGGCCATGCAGACCAGGTCATCGAATTCCCCGGCATTGCGCACACGGGCCAGCTCGGTGGTGCTGATGGTGTAGCCATGGGCCTCGGCGATCGCCTCGTAGCGCGGCAGGCGCGCCCGGAACAGGCGCGAGAACACCCAGCGCACAAAGGCGTCCGGGTCGATCTGGGCGACATAGTCCAGCCCCTCGTCGCGCATGTATTCGGCGAGCTGCTGGTCGAGAAAGGCCTCGCGGTAGTACAGCGGCTTGGGGTCGCTCTCAGCACGCTCGATCAGTTGGCGCTCGTCCTCGTCGGTTGCCTTGATGTAGAGGATCAGCGTGTGCTCCGCGAGCGTTTCCAGCACGCCGGGGCTGTCCAGCTCGCAGACCGAGCCGCCGGCGTCGTTGACGAAGTGCGGATAGCCGAACAGCGTCTGCGCCTTGTGGATGAAGTCCGGCACGTCGAGCATCGCCTGCACCTCGGCCTTGTGGTGCAGGCTCTGGCGGCGCTTGAACTCGGTCAGTGGCAGGCCGCCCTGTTCCGGGTTGCCGAGCTTGCCGAGGAAGCTCGCCACCGGGTGCAGGTTGTCCACCGTGATGTTGTTGATGATCTGGATCGAATCCGAGCGCAGCAGGTCGCGCAGAAACGGCACGGCCATCGCCTGCGCCTTGATATTGTCCAGGATCGGCTCGCTCAGATAGCGCGTGCCGATCCGGTAGTCACCCGAATAGTGGAACCACTCCTCGCGCCGCAGCATATTGGACAGGCGCGTCTTGCCGACACCGGACATCCCCAGCAGGGTGATCCGGCGGTGGTCCAGTTGGCGGTATTCTTCGGGCGAAAGGCGCATGGCGGCTCGATTAACGTCGCAGGATGAACAGGATACCGGCGATTACCGCCAGGCCGCTGATCACATAGTGGTCGTACTGAAACTGCAGCCCCAGCAGGCCGCGCAGGCCGAACAGGATCAGCCACGCACCCAGCAGTAGGTTTCCAAGCATGCGCATCCGTGCGGATCTCCTTGTCGTTGGCTAGCGGATCAGCCGGCTCAGTTCGCGGAACTGCGGGTCGGCCGCGTCGCGCAGCCACTCGAACAGTACCGATTCATGGTTGGTGATGATGGCGCCGGCGGCGCGCAGGCGCTCCAGCCCGTTGCGCTTGCGCGTAGCATCGCGCGAGCAGACCGCGTCCTCGACTACGAACACGCTCACGCCGGCCTCGAGCAGCTCCAGCGCCGTCTGGGTCACGCAGATGTGGGTCTCCGAGCCGGTCAGAATGATCTGCTCGCCCGCGGTCAGATGTGCCCGCAGCTCCGGTTCGGCACAGCAGGAAAAGGCGGTCTTGTCGCTTACGCGGCCGTCGCCGCCCAGGGCCTGCTGCAGGGTCTCGGTGAGATCGCCGAGACCTTCGGGATACTGGCGCGAGACCTCGATGGGTACGCCCAGTTTGCGTGCCGCTTCGATCAGGCGCGCGGAATGGCGCTCGACCTCGAGGCGGGCGTCCTCCGGCATAGCGGCCAGCAGGCGCTCCTGCAGGTCAATCAGGACCAGACGCGAATGGCGGCGGTCACAGCGGGCCCGGAGGTTGTGCGTGGCGGCTGCCATTACTCCAGCAGGTCGTCGATGGCCTCGAGGTCAGCGACGCTCAGGCGGCCTGCAGCGCGCTGCAGGCGCAGCGATTCGCCGAGGAAGCCGTAGCGGGCCTCGGCGTAGTCACGCTCGGCGCGAAAGACCTCACGCAGCGCAAGCAGGACGTCTACCTGGGTCCGGGTGCCCACCTCGAAGCCAGCCTCGGCCGCCTCGAACGCGGACTGCGTGGAGACCAGAGCCTGTTCCAGGGCCCGCACGCGCGAGCTGTTGGAGATCACCGACAGGTAGGCGCTACGGGTGTCCTGGGTGGTCCTGCGCTCCACCAGTGACTGGCCTTCCTGCGCGGCCTGGAAATCCTCGCGCGCCTGGCGCGTCAGGGCACTGACGCGGCCACCGGTGTACAGCGGGATCTCCAGCTGCAGTCCGACCTGGGCCTCGGTGCCCTCGAAGAACATGCCGCCGGCAGCCCCGGCATCCAGGCCGTGGTAGCGGTTCTCGTTGACCCCGGCGTTCAGGTTGACGCGCGGCAGGCCTTCGGCGCGCTGGCGCTGGATCTGCTCGCGCGCGGTCTCGGTGCCCAGCCGCTGAGCGACCAGTTCCAGATTGTTGGCCAGGGCGATGTCGACCCAGGCCTGCGGATCGGCGGGTTCCGGCGGTGCGAGTTTGGCATCCGCCCCGAGCGTATTCAGCTGATCCCAGTAGGTGTTCGTGATGACCGCGAGCTGTTCCCGGGTCAGATCCAGCTGATTTTCGGCGGCGATGCGTTCGGCCTCGGCAATGTCGCGCTGGGCTTGGGCCTCGGTCACGTCGGTGCGGGCTACCAGGCCGACGTCGAAGCGGCGCTCGGTCTGTTCCAGCTGGCGCTCGATCGCCTCCAGCTCGGCCTCGCGAAAGGCCAGGGTTTCCTGTGCGATCAGCACATCGAAATAGGCCTGGGCCACGCGCAGAATCAGGTCCTGGCGGGCAGCATCCAGCTCGGCCGCGGCGCGTGCGATCTGGAGATCGACCTGGGCCAGCTCGATGTAGTTGCGGCGGTCGTAGATGCTTTGCGACAGGTTGAGCCCGAAGCTCGTCTGACGACCGTCGAGGCTGCCGGGCTGATTGCGGTCGTCGCGGTAGAACGCGCCAGCCTCGGCCTGCCCGGAGATCTGCGGCAGCAGGGCGGAGCGCGCCAGCGGCCGGTTCTCCAGCACGCTGCGGTATTCTGCCTCGGCGGTGCGCAGTTCGGCGTCTTCCGCGGCTGCGCGGTCGTACACCTCCATCAGGCTGGAGGCAGCGGCGGGGGCGACGACCAGGAAGGCCAGCCCGGCGGCGGCCAAAAGCGACGGCAGACGTTTCATCAACCTGACTCCGGGGGGGATAAAAGGAAAGCCTTATCCTAGGGAAACACTGGCAAATATGCACGCTCGCGCATGGGCGGCTCGCGAGCCGCGCTGCGGGGTGGGAGCGGGGCAGGAAGCCCCGCCTCAGAATTCGAAGGCGGGCCGGGGTTCGAAGCCGACCAGCGGCTTCACGCGGGTCTCAAACAGTCCCTCGCGGTGGACGTTGTCTTCGGTGGTGCGGGTCATCAGCTGGGCCTCCATGATCGGCCCGTCACCGGTGATCACGAACAGGCGGCCGCCGAGGGTCAGGTAGGCTTCCAGGAAGTCGTCGTACTCGGTCATGCCGCCGGTGACGACGATGGCATCGTAGCGCGGGCGCGGTGGGGCCCAGTCCGGGGTGACCGTGTCGGTGCGCAGTTGGGCGTTGTCGATCCCGAGGTCGGTCAGGCAGTTGCGCGCGGTCAGGCGCAGCTCGTCGATGCGCTCGATGCTGTCGACCCGGGCGCACAGGTGGGCCAGGCAGGCGGTGACGTAGCCGGAACCGGTGCCGATCTCCAGCACGGTCTCGGTGGGCTGCGGCGACACCGCCTGCAGCAGGCGGCCGACCACGACCGGGGCCAGGGTGTTCTCGCCATGCCCCAGCGGGATCTCGGAATCGGCGTATGCCAGGGCCTGGTAGGGCTCGGGCATGAAGCGCTCGCGTGGCAGCGTCTCCATCACGTCCAGCACGCGCGTGTCCAGCACGTCCCAGGGGCGGACCTGCTGTTCGACCATGTTGATCCGGGCCTTGGCGAAATCCATCGCGGTTTCCTCTGTACGCTAAAGAGCCGCGAAAGAGTACGTTCGCGGGCCGAAACAGGCAAGTAGGAGCCCGGTCCCCTGAGCGCCTGGATGTCGGGCAGGCAGCGCCCAGGTGGTGCACTCCTGCGCTCGTCGAGCCCCGTGGGAGCCTGCTTGCAGGCGAATGCCCCTGCCAAAGTCGGACGCGGGCAGGGGCTTCGCCTGCAAGCAGGCTCCTACGCGTCGGGGTGCTCGTCGAGGACCTTGGCAATCGCCCGGATGCGTTCGCGCTGCAATGCCTCGCCCAGGGCCTTGCCCTTGTAGCCTTCGGCCATCAGGGCCTGCGGTTGCACGGCCTGCGCGGCGGCCACCGCGCGGCGTACGGCATCGGCCTGCGGGTACGGCTTGTCTTCCCAGCCGGTGCGCCCGCGAAAGTCCGCCTCTACCGCGAGCAGGAAGGGCTCCACGTTCTCCGGGCGGCGCAGGACGTCGAGGCCGTCGACCAGCTTCATCACCGTCTTCGGGCGTAGTTCGAACACGCGATGGACCAGGCCGTGATAGCGCGCCACACGCACCGCCAGGTCGCGGTAGCGATTGGGTATGCGCAGGCGCTCGGCGAGGGCGCGGATCAGCTCCACGCCGCGCTCCTCGTGGCCGTGATGGCTGGGCAGGATCGCGGGGTCGGTCGTGCCCTTGCCAAGGTCATGCACCAGCGCGGCGAAGCGGACCTCGGGGGCCTCGGACAGCGCGGTCGCCTGATCCAGCACCATCAGGGTGTGGACGCCGGTATCGACCTCGGGGTGATAGCGCGGCGGCTGTGGCACGCCGAACAGGCGTTCGATCTCGGGGAACAGGATGGCGAGCGCTCCGGCGGCGCGCAGTTCCTCCAGGAAACGGCGCGGCGCGGGGCTGCGCAGCGCCTTCTCGCACTCCGCCCATACGCGTTCCGGCACCAGCGCATCCACCTCGCCCGAACGGACCAGCTCGTGCATCAACTCCTGGGTGTCCGGCGCGACCCGAAAGCCCCAGGGGGCGAGCTGGGCCGCGAAGCGCGCCACCCGCAGCAGCCGCACCGGGTCTTCTGCAAAGGCCGGGGAGACATGCCGCAACTGGCGTGCGGCGAGGTCGGCCTGACCGCCGTAGGGGTCGATCAGGGTGCCGTCGGCGCTCTCCGCCATCGCGTTGATGGTGAGGTCGCGGCGCTCCAGATCCTCCTCCAGGGTGACCTCGGGCGCGGCATTGAACTGGAAGCCGTGATAGCCCCGCGCGGTCTTGCGCTCGGTACGCGCCAGGGCGTACTCCTCGTGAGTGCGCGGGTGCAGGAAGACGGGAAAGTCGCGCCCGACCGGGCGGAAGCCGGCGGCCTCCATAGCCTCGGGGGTACTGCCGACCACGACGTAGTCGCGTTCCGCGACCGGTCGGCCCAGAAGGCGGTCGCGAACGGCCCCGCCGACGAGATAGGTCTGCATGGCGGCTGCCGGTTCGCGTCCCGGCTCAGCCGCGGCTGGCCCCGCGGTTGAGGGTGCGCAGGCGCTGCATGCGCGCCTCGCGGCCGGCCCCTCCGCCGCCCAGATAGGACGGGGCGATCGACTCCAGGCGCGTGGGGCAGGGCAGGCGCTGCTCGCCGTCGCAGACGCTGTCGATGGTCAGCGAGGCGAAGTTGTCGCGCGAGAGCGGTTTGCCCGGCACGAACTCGAGCACGCTGGCCTGCAGCTTGCCGGCCCAGTCCGGCAGGCCGATCACCGGTCGCCGGTGGCCGGATACGCGGCCGACATAGCGCACCAGTTCGCCAAGGGTGTAGATCCTCGGCCCGCACAGTTCAAAGCCCTGGCCGACGCTGTCGGCATCTTCCAGGGCCTCGACGAAGTGCTCGGCGACATCGCCCACGAATACCGGGGCGAAGCGGGCCTCGGCCCGCGCCAGCGGCATCACCGGCGCGAAGCGCAGCAGGTCCGCGAAGCGGTTCAGGAAGGAGTCCTCCGGCCCGAAGATCACCGAGGGCCGGAATACCGTGACCGCAAGCGACTGGCTGGCGAACACCGCCTGTTCCGCCGCACCCTTGCTGCGCAGGTAGTGGCTGGGGGCGTCGTCCATGTCCGCCTTCAGGGCACTCATTTGCAGGAAGCGGCGCACGCCCCGGGCCTCGGCGGCGGCGAGGGCCTTTTCGGTCAGCTCGGTATGGGCGGCGCGGAATCCGGCGCCACTGTGCCCGCGCTCGTTGAGGATGCCGACCAGATTGATGACCGCATCCTGGCCTTCGAATACGCGTTCCAGTGTGGCCGGATCGTGGGCGCTGCCCTCGACCAGGTGCACCTCGGGATTGACCAGCAGGTCACGGTGGCGGTGCGGGCGGCGCGAGAGCACGCGCACCTTGAGACCGCGGTCTATCAGCCGGCGGATGATGTGGTGGCCGACAAAGCCCGTGCCGCCGAGCAGGCAGACATTGCGGATCGATTCGATCGACATGGTGGCAAGGTCCTTCCGAAAGCGAATGCGGGTGGTCTTATACTCGGCTGACCTGCATTGTTCAAACAAGGCCTGTTTCCGGGGTCCCAAGCCGAGGCAACGATATGACCGAATTGAACGCAATCAATCCCGCCACCGGCGAGACCCTGGCACGCTATCCGCGCATGACCGCACAGCAGCTGGAGGCGGCGCTGGACCGGGCCGCGAGCGCAGCACCCGACTGGGCCGCCTGCGCGGTGGCCGAGCGTTGCGCGCGGCTGCGGGATCTCGCCGCCGTCCTGCGGGCCCGGCGCGAGGATCTGGCGCGCACGGCCACGCAGGAGATGGGCAAGCGCGTGGTAGAGGCGCGTGCCGAGATCGACAAGTGCGCCGCCGCCTGTGAGTTCTACGCCGAGCACGGTCCGGATTACCTGCAGGACACGATGATCGCCTCGGATGCCAGCCGTTCCTTCATCGCCTGGCAGCCGCTGGGGACGGTGCTGCTGGTGATGCCGTGGAATTTCCCCTACTGGCAGGCCTTCCGCCAGGCGGTGCCGGCGACCCTGGCCGGCAACACGGTGCTGCTCAAGCACGCCTCGAATGTCCCTGGCTGTGCCGAGCACCTAGAGCGGGTGTTTGTCGAGGCCGGTTTCCCCGCGGGCGTGTTCCAGAACCTGCCGGTGGGCTCCGAGGCGGTGGCCGACATCATCGCCGATGCGCGCATCCAGGGTGTAAGCCTGACCGGCTCCGAGGGGGCCGGACGTGCGGTGGGCGCTGCCGCGGGCAAGGCGCTCAAGAGCTCGGTGCTGGAACTCGGGGGCTCGGACGCCTTTGTCGTGCTGGCGGACGCCGACCTGGATGACACGGTGGAACAGGCCGTGCGCGGCCGTTTTCAGAACAACGGCGAGACCTGCATCGCCGCCAAGCGCTTTATCGTCGAGGCGGCGGTGGCGGATGCCTTTGTCGAGCGCTTCCGTGTGGCCATCGAGGCCCTGGTCATCGGCGACCCGATGCACGAGGGCACGAACATCGGCCCGCTGGCGCGCGACGACCTGCGCGGCGAACTGCACGATCAGGTCACCCGCAGCGTGGCCGCCGGTGCGCGCCTGGTCACCGGCGGCGAGCCGCGTGCCGGGGCCGGCTACTTCTACCCGCCCACCCTGCTGGATGCCGTTGAACCGGGAATGCCCGCCTTCGACGAGGAGACCTTCGGCCCGGTCGCCGCGGTCACCCGGGCGCGCGACGCGGATCATGCCATCGAGCTTGCCAACCGGTCGCGCTTCGGTCTGGGCGGCAGTGTCTGGACCGCGGACCCGGCCCGCGGCGAGGCCCTGGCCCGGCGTCTGGAGTGCGGCTGCGCCTTCGTGAACGGTATCGTCAAGAGCGATCCGCGCCTGCCCTTCGGGGGGGTCAAGGACTCCGGCTACGGCCGCGAACTCTCCGAACTCGGCATCCGCGAATTCCAGAACGCCAAGACCATCTGGGTACGGTAGCGACGGTTCATGCCCGGTTCAGTCGCTCGCGCTAGCATGGCCTGACCGAAACCGTATCGCGCTCCAGATCAGGAGCGCTTGCGACCCTTCGGGCCTTATGTGCAGGAAGCACGCCGGAGACCCCCTGTCTCCGCAACACTTAACCATGGAAGGAGCGATGTAATGACTGCTGAACAAGCCAAGATTGCCGGGATTGTCCTGCTTGCCACGGGTGCCATCGTGGTGCTCTGGGCCCTGTACTCGATGCTGGCCGTGTATTCGCACAACGCCGAGGTGGCGCAGGCCGCCAGTGCGATGGGCCAGATCGCGGGCGCCGAAGCGGGCGCGATGATGGGCGATGCCAAGGCCGGCTATGTGGGTTCGCTGCTGGCGCTGATCGTGGGCGGCGGCGCGCTGTTCGCGGGCTGGAAGCTGGTGGGCCGGTCCAGCGCGCAGGCGCGTGCTTCGGCCTGATAGCGGTCCTGTACGGGCTGTCAGGGCGGTCCTCTTCGAGGGCCGCCCTTTTTTGTGGCGATGCGGGCAGGGCGCCGGTTACGGCCGCGCTGTGCCACGAGGGCGGGCGCGGTACAGGCCGAGTTCCAGGCGGTTGTGGTGATCGCCGTGGTCGCGCTTGGTGATGATGCGGGCGACCAGGGTCTCGTCGCGGTCCAGCAGGTCGGCGGCGAGCCGGTTCTGCGCGCGCGGGAGGTAGCCGAGCTGGTGGCCGACCCAGTCGATGGCAACCGCCTTTTCGTCATGCGGGTTCAGGCGCTCGCGGCGCAGGGTCAGGGCCTGTCCGCGCTTGAGTGTGCCCCACAGTCGCGGGGCCTCGTGGTGGCGGTAGCCGGCCAGGGGGATGGTCTGCAGCAGTTCCTCGGTGGTGGCGGTCGCATTGAAGGTGCCGCGGCGCGCGTAATAGCCGCGCAGTACGGGGATGCGGCGGGCCTGTCCGGTGCGGTTGTTCGGTCGCATGGTCGCGCTCCTGTTGGGGGTTGCGACTGTTTTAGCACCGGGGGTGGCTCACAGAATGAGCCACCCCCGATCAGCGTATGTCCGCGTCCGGTTCCCAATGCACGCGATCGCCGCAGTGGAGGACTCCGGAGTCCAGCGGCTGCAGGCAGATGCCGCTGTCCTGGCGCAGGGCGCCGGCGAGGTTGTAGCCCACCACCTGGTTGAGCCAGCCGCAGGGTGGCCGGGGCCGGGTGATGGCAAAGCGCACGCTGCCGATGCGCAGGGTACCCGTGCGCGGGCTGCGGCCGAGGCCGCTGACGACCAGGTTGCGGCGGTGGTCGCCGGGCGCGGGTGTGGCCGGCGCGCGCAGGCGTCGGCCGCGCCGTGCGGCACGTTCCAGTTCGCCTGCGGTGATCAGCGTGACCGGGCAGGACTCCACTGTGTGCCAGTGGCCCCGCCCCGTGGCGTAACGGTCGCCGGACAGGCCCTGCGCGGTCACGTTCATGCTGGCATGCGCGCACATCGGGGCGCCGGCATGCGAAGCACTCCAGATCGCCTCCAGCCGGCCGCTGGTGTTGCCCCGGCGCAGGGTTTGCAGCCAGCGCCGCAGCATCACGCCGGGGCCGGGTACTGCGCGGCCGCCGCACGCAGGGTGGCAGCCACCCGCTGGCGCAGGGCCTCCGGGGCCAGGACCTCGACGCCCGGCCCGTGGCGCAGGATCTCCTGGACCAGCTCGGTGGGATCGGCATAGGGCACCCGCAGGCGGTAGTACTCGCCCTCGAAGTGGCCGACCTGGTCCGGGTGCCAGCGCTCGTCGGCCACCCAGCGCGCGTGTTCCGGGGTGAAGCGCAGATCGGCCCATTGCTCGGCCGGGCCGGTGAAAATGCCGAAGGCTGCGCCAATGTGGGTGTCCAGTGTGGCGTCGTCCAGCGCGTGGCAGGTGCCCGCGATCGCCGCGCTGGAGCGGATGCGCTCCAGCGCGAAGGTGCGCAGGGCGCCGGCCTGTTCGCACCAGGCGACCAGGTACCAGTTGTCGCGGTAGTACAGCAGTCGCTGCGGATGCACGATGCGGTGGGTGGCGGTGTTGCGCGCCCGGCCGTGGTACTCGATGCGGACGGGGTGCTCGCCCAGGGTGGCCTCGGCGATGGCCTGAAAGGTGTTGCTGTGGCTGCCGCGCTGCGCCAGCGGCTGGATCTGGATACGTCGACGCAGGGTGTCCATGCGCTGACCGCCGCTCTCCAGCAGTGCGCGGATACGGGTCTTCAGCGGTCCGATGGTCGGTGCCAGCAGGCCGGGCTGAACGTCCTCCAGGAGCTGCTCCATGGTCAGCAGGGCCAGGAGTTCGGATTCGTTGAACCACAGCCCCGGCAATTCGAACGCCGGGGCATCCTGCGCATATTGGTAGCCGTTGGACTGCGGGTCGTACGCAATCGGCGCCCGCATGAAGTCGCGCATGTATTCGATGTCGCGCTTGATGGTGGCGCGCGAGACCTCGAGTTCCTCCATCAGCCGAGCGAGCGAAGGCGGCTGCCGCGACTGCAGCAGGCGATGCAGGTGGAAGATGCGTTCGGCGCGATTCATGTCTGCGACGCTAGCGGGCGCCCCGCCCCGCTGCAAGGGAAACCCGGTTTCGTGTCTCCTCAGCCCGGACGGTAGCGCGTGCTCAGACGGGCGAGCCCGGCCAGGGCAATCGCGACCAGTACCAGCACCGGCGCGAAGGGCTGGTCCAGCGGCAGGCTGATGCCCCAGGCGATCAGGAAGCCCGCCACGGCCAGGCCCTGGGACCACAGCAGGTGGCCGCGAAGGCTGCGGGCGAGGTGGGCGGCACCCCATGCCGGCAGCAGCAGCGTCGCCAGTGCGGCGGGCAGACCAAGCACCATGCTGCCCAGCACGATTGCGGCCACCAGCCAGGCGACCTCCGTCAGGCGGATCCGGACGCTCGGGCCCGGTGTGGCCGCGACATCCGGTGCGAGCTGCGCATGCCGCCACACACGGAGCAGCCGTGACGCGAGCAGCAAGCTGATGAGCCCGAACCCCGCCGCGGCCCAGAGCTCGGCCGGGCCGGCGAAGTAGAGTTGACCCTCGGCCCAGGCGGCCGCGGCCAGGCTGGCTCGGGAAAAATTGGCGGCCAGCAGGGTGATCGCCGCCAGGCCGGCGAGAAAAACGGCCAGTGGCAGGCGCTCCCGGTCCCGGCTGCGTTGCAGCAGCGCCATGACCGCGCCTCCCAGCAGCAGGGCTACGGGCAGTACCGGCCAGTGCAGCACCGAGGCCAGCACACCGCCCGCAGCGGCCCACTGCCCCAGGGCGAGTGCCTGCCAGACGGAACCGCGCAGGAACAGCCCGGCCCCGGCGAGCGCCATCACCATGGTGACCAGCAGGCCGGCGCCGAACGGAATCAGCAGCAGGTCACCCGGCATCGAGATACTCCGCGAGGGCATGGCGCTCGAGCTGCAATGCCTGCAGGAACTCGTCATCGTGACTGGTCATCAGCAGCGTGGCCCCGGGCGGGAGCGCGGCAATCAGTTCGATCGCGTCGGCGCGCACCGCGGCGTCCAGGTGATTGGCCGGTTCATCCAGCAGGATCAGACGCTGCTCCGGTGGATCGGTGTCTGCGCTGGACAATGCGGCGGCCAGGCGCAGCAGCTGCCACTGCCCGCCGCTCATTTGATCCAGGCGCTGGCGCAGCAGGCGCTGGATGCCCTGGTGCTGGGGTGGGCGCGCGCCCATCGCGTGCAACCAGTCCGCGCCCGACAGGGGCCAGAGCCGTGGGCGGGCGTGATCCTGGGCCAGCAGGCTGGTGCGTGTGCGCGGGGCGAGTGCGAGTTGTCCGCGATGCACCCGCGCCTGTCCGGTGACCGCCTTGAGCAGCAGGGACTTGCCGGACCCGTTGGGGCCGGTCAGGGCCCAGCGCGTCCCCTGAGGGATGGCCAGGGAAAGCGGGCCCAGAACCGGACGGTCGAAGCCAAGGCAGACGGAGCGTGCGTCGAGGATTGCGGGCATGGCGGGTGGCCGGGATCGGTTCAGCGTTGCGGCAGGCTCTCGGCCCAGGTGGTCATCAGTTCCAGGTAGCCCTCCAGACCGGAGTCGGCGGGCGGGTCCAGCGGTACGGCATGCGTCGGCCAGCCGAGGTTGCGTTCAAGGAACTCGGCGCCGCGCGGTGGCTGGAATTCGGCGTACAGGACGGTGCCCTCGGTGCCTTCCAGATCACTAACCAGGCTGCGCAGGTGACGCGCGGTGGGCGGGATGCCCGGGGCCGGTTCCAGATAGCCGACAATCTCGACCGGCAGCCACTCTTCCAGATAGTCGAGATCTTCATGGTAGACCACGATGTGCTGGCCCGGCTCGACCCGGTCGGCCAGGGCCTCGGCGTGTTCGCGCAGGCGATTGGCCGTGCGTTCGGCGCGTTCCATGAAGGTGTCGGCATGGTCCGAATGCAACTGGCCCATGCGTTCACCGAGGGCGATGGCGATCTCGGCCAGGCGTCGCGGGTCGGTGTTGAAGTGCGGATTCCCTTCCTCGTGGACATGCCCCATGTTCGGCCCGTCCATGGTGATGGAGCGGCGCAGTTCGATCATGTCCGCAGCGCGGAAGTGCCCCGGTTGTCCGGAGTTGATGGCGCGGTTGCTGGCGCCGCGCTGCGCGGCCGGTAGCCAGCCTTCCTCGAGCCCGGCGCCGATCTCCAGCAGCATGTCGGCGCGGCGCAGGGCGGCCATAAAGCTGGGGCGGGCGTCGAGATAGTGTGCGTCGCGGTCCGGTGGCGCGAGGACGCGGACCTCGGCCTGATCGCCGCCGATCTCGCGGGCGAGCGCGCCCAGGGTGGAGGTCGTGGCGACGACGTTAAGGCCGGCCGCGGCCTGGGCGGGTGCCAGGATCAGCGCGTTCAGGGCAAGGGCGCCGATGGCAATCAGCCACCGTGTGCTGCGGGTGCGAGTCTTGCGAAAGAACATGCGGGACTCCTTGGGGAATGATGTGTGCTAGCAGGGTACCGATGCCGGTCTGATCAGCCGACACGGGAAGCGCGCGGGCCCGGCCGGGCCCGCGCGAGTCAGCGTCAGAAGCGATGGGCGCCGTGTGCGCCGAGGGCCACGTTCAGCTGCAGCATGAACTCGAGCCCGCGATCGCGGCGGTCGTCTTCGTCGATGAAGTCGCTCTGCGACAGCTGGGCGCGCAGAAATACCGGCTCTACCGGACGGAAGGTTACCTGGGCCGTATGCCGGTAGGAGGCGCCGAAGGAGCTGCCGCTGCCGCGACCGACATCGTTGGTCAGGCCCAGGGCCTCTGTACGCAGGCCGGCCTCCCAGCGTGGGGCGAAGCCGTAGACGCCCTGAACATAGATCCCATCCTGCTGGTTCTTGAAGGACTGCTCATTGCGGACGAACCCGATCGGGCCATTGCCGTCCGCCTCAAAATTGACGTCGCGGCGGTCGACATCGATCTCGCGGTAGAAGTATTCGCCCTGCAGTCGCCAGTCACCGTGACCGTAGGCGCGGCCAGAGCTGTACTTGTAGACCGCATCCAGCCCGGCAAACCAGGCGCTGCCGTCCCAGTCCTCAAAGCGAGTGGAATGTTCGTCTGTCTGCTGGAAGCTGCGTGCGTAGCCGCCAGATACGCCGAACTGCGCGGCATGATCCGGGCCCAGATCCGGTCCGAACTTGGCGAAAGCGGTGATCAGGCGTGGCCCGGAGCGGTCGCGCAGAATGCGATCCTGACCATTCAGCGCGGACTGGCCGCCCTCGTAGTTTGCGATGCCACCGGTCTCGCCCTGCAGCAGTTCGACCCCTAGCTGGGTGTAGGTCTCGGTCGGGGCAACCCAGGTGGCCTGGACCCCGGTTTCCTGCAGCCCATGGTCGCCGAACAGGTATTCGTTCACCAGCGGGCGATCAACGAAGTCCCAGTCGTGGCCGTGGCGGCTGTTGATGTAGCCGATGTCGGACAGGAACTTGCCGGCCTTGACCTGAAAGCCGCCGGGGAGGGCCCGGGTCACCAGGTAGGCCTCCTCGACCTCGACGTGGTCTTCGTCAAAGCCGATGGTCAGTACGCCGTCGAACAGGTCGCCGAGGCTGGCCTCGAAAACCAGCTCGCTGTGGCCCAGGTTGAAGCCGTTGTCGAAGCCATGGTCATGGCCATGTCCATGGTCGTGATCGTGACCATGATCATGGCCGTCGTCGAAGCCCGCCGGATCACGGTTTCCCCTGGACATCTCGTTGTAGTAAACGCCCTCAAGGATCAGCGATACATCCAGGCCCCAGGACGCGTCATTGGGAGGGGCCGTCCACTGTGCCGCCGCGGCACCGGGCGTGGCGAGGGTTAACGCCGTCAGGCCGGCGAGTGCGGGTCGGGTGAGTGCGAAACGGGGCATTCTGGGCTCCTTTCTGGGCGGCACTGTGCCGCTGGCGGCGCTGCCGATCAATCAAGATGATTTGTTATATCGTAACGTTCTATGAAAGAGACGTTATATCATAACTATTCTTGATTCAAGCGCAGCGCTACGCGTGGTTGCCGTCAGGCGCGCGGCAGGCCCGCGCGGGCGAAGGCCTCGCGCCAGGCCTCCTGCTTTGCGGACAGGCTCAGGCGTGCATTGGCCGGACTGGTGGAGGGCAGGCGTAGCGCCTCCACGCCCAGGGCGCGGCTCTCGTGGATGCGGCGTGCGCTCTCGGCACCGTTGTGGATGATCACGCGCAGACTCGGGGCCTCGCGGGTCAGGCGCGCGAGGTCGTTGGGGACTGCATCGCGGATGGCGCTGTCCAGGCTCCCCTTGCGTGTGCAGCGGCCGTAGACATCCCAGAGTCCGACACCATGATCGAGCAGGCGCTCGATCCGTTCGGGGTAGTCCATCTCGGCGAGGGGGGTGTCCAGGATCTGGCCGACAATCGGCCAGAACTGATTGCGTGGATGGGCATAGTAGGCCTGCGCCTCCAGCGAGGCGACGCCCGGAAAACTGCCCAGCACGACCAGCCGGGTATCGCCCCGCAGCAGCGGCGGAAAGGACTCCAGGGGGGTGGCGGCCATCAGGTGCGTGTCGGTTGCCGTGTCTTCCGTGTTTCCCTCAGGCCCGGTCTTGTGCCCGGCGGCAGTCGCCACACTGGCCGTGCAGTTCCACCATGCGCGAGTCGATGGCGAAGTCCTGTTGCTCAGCGGCGCTGTCGAGTGCGCGGCTGGCCGATTCCGGGGTGTGGAATTCGGTGATCTGGCCGCAGCCGTCGCAGATCATCAGCGCGGATTCGTGGCGTTCGCCCGGATGCGAGCAGGCAACGAAGCCGTTCAGGCTCTCGATGCGGTGGATCAGGCCCTGCTCCAGCAGGAAGGACAGCGTGCGGTAGACCGTGGGCGGCTTGATGCTGTGATCGTCGGAGGACAGGGCGTGGATCAGGTCGTAGGCCTTGATCACGCCGTCGGTGCGCAGGATCTGTTCCAGGATGCGTCGGCGCTGTTCGGTCAGGCGCGCCCCATGGCGGGCGCACACGCGCTCGGCGTCGGCGAGGGCCTGTTCGATGTCCGGCGTCTGGGTCTCGGCGGCGGCAGTCATGCGCGTAGGATAGCCCAAACCACGTTCGTGCCGGTGCCGGGGGCCTTCTCGGCGCGGGCGCCGGTCGCGATGTTGTCAGCCCGGGCACCCGGACGCATGGCCGCGTGCGGGTTTCCGTCAGGCGGGGGCGGCGTCGGGATGGTGGTTCGCAGCCGGGGTGCCATCCCTCGTGATGGGGCGGGCGAAGACCTCGCCGGACCAGCGGGCACGGTCGGCGGCTGTTTCGGTCGCGCGCGCGACCATGTGCGCATCCACGGCGGTGATGCGGTGATCCAGGCCCTCGCCGTTGGCAATCTGGATGGCGAGCCCCGGGCGCGCATTCAACTCGAGGATCAGCGGGCCGCGCTCGGCATCGATGACCACATCCACCCCCAGGTAGCCCAGCTGGCTCAGTTCAAAGCAACCGGCGGCCAGCTCCATCAGCTGCTCCCAGCCCGGTATCTGCAGGCCGACGATGCTGTGTTCGCTGTCCGGGTGTTCGTGGCAGGGCCGGTTGTAGCGTACCCCGCCAATGGTGCAGCCCGAACCAAGATCGATCCCGGTACCAACCGCACCCTGATGCAGGTTGGCCTTGCCGTCGGAGTCCTGGGTGGGCAGGCGCATCATCGCCATGACCGGGTAGCCGCGGTAGACCACGGTGCGGATATCCGGAACGCCCTGATGCGCCACGGCATCGAACACCGACGAAAAGCGCACCCGCTGTTCGATCATCGCGACATCCGGACGGCCGCCCAGGCTGTACATGCCGGACAGGATGTTGGAGATGTGGTCGTCCAGTTCCGAGAGTTCCAGCGTGCGCCCGTTCGCTCGGCGCGGCCGGTCGCCGCGCCAGCCGTCGATGACCAGGATGCCGTCACCGGCGGCCCCGTGGGCGGGCTTGATCACAAAGCCCTCCTCGTGCCGGCCCAGCTCGCGGCGGACCTCGCGGATCTGGCGGTGGGTGCGCACCACTCCGTAGAGCTCGGGCACCGACAGGCCGGCATCCAGCGCCAGCTGCTTGGTCTGCAGCTTGTCGTCCACGCGCGGGTAGAAGCGGCGTGCGTTCCAGGCCGCGATGTAACGGGCGTTGCGTGCATTCATACCCACGATGCCCTGTTCCTTCAGCAGTCGCGGACGTACGAACCGGGGCAGCCAGCCGGGCATCAGCCGTCCCTCCGCATGGCTTCCTGGATGCGGCCGAAGCGGAACAGCTCGGTCAGGCGGTAGCCGGTGTAGCGTCCCAGCAGCAGGGTCATGGCCAGCAGTACCAGCAGCAGTTCGGGGAATACGAACAGCAGGTGTTCCAGCTGGCGATTTGCCATCAGCCCGTAGGCGGCGGCCGCGACCACGAGACTGCCGATGCCCTGGGTGATCGCATCCGATGGGCCATGCTCCTCCCAGACCACCGACATGCGCTCGATGGTCATGGCCAGGATCACCATCGGGAACAGCGACAGGGCCAGGGCCCGTTCGAAACCGAGGTGGTGCGACAGGATGCTGATAGCCAGCATCAGCATGATCACCACGCTGACGACGGCCGCCAGTCGCGGCACCAGCAGCAGGCGGAGGTGTTCCAGATAGAAACGCACGGCGAGACCCAGCGAGACGATCAGTGTGAACAGGATGATGCCCGCCAGCAGCTGGGTCTCGCGGAAGGACAGTGCGATCAGCACCGGCATGAAGGTCCCGAAGGTCTGGATGCCGATCACGTTGCGCAGGAATACGATGATCATCGCCCCCAGCGGCACCATCAGCAGCACGCGGTAGGTGTTCTGCGTGCCCAGCGGCAGGGCCAGCGTGGAGAAGTCGAGGATGCGGGCGTTGACCGTCTCGCCAAAGCGTTCCGCGGTGGCCAGCGCATCCTGCACACTGCGCGACACGGCGAAGCGGATTTCGGCCTCGCGGCCATTGCTGACCTCCAGCAGGGGGTCGGTCCCATGGGCCCATACGACCACGTCCTGCGGGTATTCGATGTCGCCGCTGATCGGGTGGATCGGCACCCAGCGGCGGGTGTTGTGGACCTCCAGCCAGACCTCGGGATCAAGGTCGCGGCGGCCGTCGCGCAGCGGCAGGGTGGTTACCATGCGCGCCGGGATGCGCGCGGTGGCCAGCAGGTCGATCAGGGTCTCGGTACGGGTGCGCTGGTCGCCATTGTCGGCGACAAATACTGCGGCATTGGAGGCCGCGGAGGCCTCCGTCAGGTCGTTCACCAGGACCGAGGCAAAGGTCTGGATATCCGAGGAGCGGGCGCGGACGTCCTCGATCAGGGCCTCGGCCGCAGAGCGCTGCGGTTCCATCCAGTCGGGCACCGAAACCGGCCCCGGGTATTCGGCCTCGGAGCCGTCATCGCCCATGCGGTACAGCGTGGCGCGGTAGTACAGCACCTGCTCGCCGCGGGGCTGGCGGGTGGTCCACTGCGCGATCCGGTCATCGCCGGCGGATAGCGTGTTCAGGCCGTAGCCGCGCGAGACGAAGCCCTCGTCCAGCAGTGCAAAGTTGGGCAGGCGTTCGGGGATGCGCAGCTGGACATTGGTGGCTCCGCCGGTGGGCTGGTAGCGCACCCGGGCCTCGACCAGCCAGGTCTCGGCCGACGCGCCCGGCGCAACCGGCAGGTTCAGGGCGAGCGCCTTGTAGGCGAAGACCCCGAGCCCGATCGTGCTTAGCAGTACGATCAGGATCGGCAGGTGGAAACGCTTCACTGCGCATCCGCCGCGCAGTCGGGCGCGCGCAGGTGCTCGGCGCCGGAATCCACCAGGATGTGGCCCGCCATGTGGCTGCGCCCGATCAGGGCCTGGTAGGTCAGGGCGGTGCGGTCGATCAGGCTGGTGTCCGCGGTCAGGAGCTGGTCGCCGATGCAGAATTCCATGCGCACCACTGGGCGCTCCTGTGAGTCACCGCTGTGGCGCCGGATGCTCACGATGCGTTCGATCGGGCGCTCCAGGGTGACGCGCTTGTCTTCGTCGTCGGGGTCGATGATTTCGAAGCGGATCCAGTCCTCGCCATCTTTCTCGAAACGCTCCTTGTTCAGGGCGTTTAGCGAGGAGGAGGTGGCGCCGGTATCCATGCGCGCCTCCAGCACCACGTCCTCCTGGACGATGCGGACGTTCTCGACCGTGCCGAGGATGGCCATGGAGGCCCCCGATTCGTGGGCCGCGGCTGCTTGCATCAGCAGCGCCATGCCCAGCAGCATGGTCGGCAAGACTGAATAGAGTAGGCTGAAACGGCGGGTGGCAGAGGTGGTCACACAATCTCCCTAGTAGACAAATCCGTTGAAGTTTAGCGGACCAGGGCGCGGCCCCGTGTTAAAGGGGTCACAAAGCCCGGGATAACATTCAAGAAGAGGATTTATGATGCGCTGGGTAGTCGATCTCGCCGACCTGACCATGAACGATGTCGCCCGGGTGGGCGGCAAGAACGCCTCGCTGGGCGAGCTGCTCGGCCAGCTCGGGCAGGCGGGTGTGCAGGTGCCCGGGGGCTTTGCCACCACGGCAGACGCCTACCGCGCCCTGTTGTCGAAGGGCGGGCTGGATGCGCGCATCAAGGCGCGGCTGGCGGATCTGGATATTGACGATATCGAGGCCCTGCGGGCCGCGGGGCGCGAGGTTCGGGAGTGGATCGAACAGGCCGAGCTGCCGCCGGAGCTGGAACAGTCCGTGCGCGAGCACTACGCCCAGCTGGGCGCGGATGTCCCGGTCGCCGTGCGTTCCTCCGCGACTGCGGAGGATCTGCCCGAGGCCTCGTTTGCGGGCCAGCAGGAGACCTTCCTGAACGTGCGCGGCATTGACGCGCTGCTGCAGCGCCTGCGCGAGTGCTTTGCGAGCCTCTACAACGATCGCGCGATCGCCTACCGCGTTCACAACGGCTTCGCCCATGACGAGGTGGCGCTGTCGGCCGGGGTGCAGCGCATGGTGCGCTCCGATATCGGGGCCAGCGGGGTGATCTTCACCCTGGACACCGAGAGTGGTTTTCGCGATGCGGTGTTCATCACCGGGGCCTGGGGGCTGGGCGAGACGGTGGTGCAGGGGGCGGTCAATCCGGACGAGTATCAGGTGTACAAGCCGGCGCTGGCGGCCGGCAAGCGCGCGATCATCGGCCGCACCCTGGGCACCAAGGCGGTCCGCATGGTGCTGGATGCGGCCGGCACCCGCACCGAAGACACCCCGAAAGACCTGCGCCACCGGTTCTGCCTGTCGGATGCCGATGCCGAACAGCTCGGCCGCTACGCGGTCGCGATCGAACAGCACTATGGCCGTCCGATGGACATCGAGTGGGCCCAGGACGGCGAGACCGGCGAACTGTTCATCGTGCAGGCGCGCCCGGAGACGGTGGAGAGCCGGGTCGAGCTGGGGGGCGGCGAGCGTTACGAGCTGGCGCCGCATGATGCCGAGCCGCTGGTGACCGGCCGCGCGATCGGCGCAAAGATCGGCGCCGGGGTCGTGCGGGTGCTGGACTCGCCGGATGCCATGCACACCATGGAGGCCGGCGACATCCTGGTGGCCGACATGACCGACCCCGACTGGGAGCCGGTGATGAAGCGCGCCGCGGCGATCGTGACCAACCGCGGCGGGCGCACCTGTCACGCTGCGATCATCGCGCGCGAGATGGGCATCGCGGCGGTGGTGGGCTGCGGCAATGCGACCGAGGTGCTCTCCGACGGCATGCAGGCGACCGTCTCCTGTGCCGAGGGCGATGACGGCCATGTGTATCCGGGCACGCTCGAGTACACGGTAAAGAAGACCGACATCGGCGAACTGCCGGAGCTGCCGGTCAAACTGATGCTGAACGTGGCCAACCCGGGTCGTGCCTATGCCTTCGCGCAATTGCCGCATGCCGGGATCGGGCTGGCACGGCTGGAATTCATCATCAACGGGACCATCGGCGTGCACCCGCTGGCGCTGCTGGACTACGCCGAGGACCCGGGCCGCCTGGATGCCGAGGTACAGGAGCGCATTGCCGAACGCCTGCGCGGGTTCGATGACGGCCCGCGCGAGTTCTTCGTGCGCAAGCTCGCCGAGGGCATCGCCACGCTGGCGGCGGCCTTCGCGCCGGAGCCGGTGATCGTGCGCCTGTCGGACTTCAAGTCCAACGAGTATGCGCACCTGATCGGGGGCGCGGGCTACGAGCCGGAGGAGGAGAACCCGATGCTCGGGTTCCGCGGTGCCTCGCGCTACCGCTCCGACAGCTTCCGCCCCGCGTTCGCGATGGAGTGCGAGGCCCTGCGCCGGGTGCGCGACGCGATGGGGCTCGAGAACGTGCAGATCATGGTCCCGTTCGTGCGCACGCTGACCGAGGCCGAGGACGTGATCCGCGTGCTCGGCGAGGAGGGTCTGCGCCGGGGCGAGAACGGCCTGAAAATTGTGATGATGTGCGAGATCCCGTCGAATGCCCTGCTGGCGGCGCGCTTCCTCGAACACTTCGACGGCTTCTCGATCGGCTCCAACGACCTCACCCAGCTGACCCTGGGGGTGGATCGCGACTCCGGGCTGGTGGCGGACTCCTTCGACGAACGCAACGATGCGGTGAAGGCCCTGCTGAGTATGGCGATCCGGGCGGCCCGTCGCGCCGACAAGTATGTCGGGATCTGTGGTCAGGCGCCGTCGGACTACCCGGAGCTGGCGGCGTGGCTGGTGCACGAGGGCATCGATTCGCTGTCGCTCAACCCCGATTCCCTGCTGTCGACCTGGGAGCGTCTGGCCCGGTCCGCCGGGCAAGACGATGACTGACCCGAACCGGTGTCCGCAGGTGTACCTGGTCTCGGACGGAACCGGGATTACCGCGGAGACCCTGGCGCGTTCACTCTTTACCCAGTTCCCGGACGTGGACCCGGCCTGGCACCGGCTGCCGTTCGTGCAGACGCCCGGGCGTCTGTCCGGGGTCTTCGCGCGCGCGGAGGCCGGCCCGCAGCCGGCGCTGCTGGTGGCCACGCTGGCCAATGCCGACCTGCGGGCGGATCTGCGGCACTGTCCGGTGCCGGTGATCGACGTGTTTGGCGAGCAGGTCGAGCGCCTGGAGGGGATGCTGGGCCTGTCGGCGCAGTCGGTGTCCGGCCGTGCGCACGGCATGGGCGATGTCAGCCTCTACGACCGCCGCATCGAGGCCCTGAACTACAGCCTGGCCCATGATGACGGGCTGGCCGTTCAGGACCTGTCGGTGGCCGACGTGGTGCTGCTCGGGGCATCGCGCTCCGGCAAGACCCCGACCAGCCTCTATCTGGCGATGAATTACGGCCTGTTCGCGGCCAATTACCCGCTGGTCCCGGAGGACCTGAACCAGGGCGACATCCCGCACATGCCCGAGGGCCTGCGTGGTCTGGGCGGGCGCCTGGTGGGCCTGACCATCACCCCGCAGCGCCTCGCGCAGATCCGCGAGGGTCGCCGTCCCGACAGCCGTTATGCCAGCCTGGCCCAGTGCCGCGCCGAGTGCGCGGCCATCCAGGAATTCTTCGACAGCTGGCAGATCCCGCATCTGGACGTGACCGAGCTGTCGATCGAAGAGATCGCGACCCGCGTGCGCGACTGCATGGATGCCCGGCGCTGAGGCGCCGCCAGGTCCGGGAAACACGGCTTCATGGGCGTGCCCGAGCTCGACATGAATCCGTGTTTTCCTTGGAATCCCGCCAGGCTTGCCCGAGAATGGAAGCCCTGACTGACCGGATCGAACGGGGCGCGTGTCCCGCGGGGTCCGGTGCCGACTGCCACCGTATTCAGTGTCTCCCGAGGAGCTCGCATGCCCGCCGCCGGAACCGGACAAGAGATCGCCATCTTTCTCGTTAGTGTCGTCTTCGGGATCTACATCATCCTGCTGATCCTGCGCACGATCTTCGGTCTGGTGCGGGCCGACTACTACAACCCGATCTCGCAGACCATTGTCATGCTCACCGATCCGCCGCTGCGGCTGCTGCGGCCCGTGCTTCCGTCGCTCGGCCGAGTCGATCTTGCCGCGATCGTGCTGATGATTGTGCTCAAGTGCATCGAACTCTGGCTGCGTGTGCTGATCGTCGGCGTCGATGTCGGCTTCGGTGTCATCCTCGTGGTGGCGATCCGCGAGTTGCTGACCACGGTGATCTGGGTGTTCATCATCGCGCTGATCGTGGAGGTGGTGATGAGCTGGATCCAGGCCGGGGGTGGCGGCGCCGCGAACAACCCCGTCATGCGGCTTGCCGGTGCGGTCAATCGCCCTATCCTGGGCCCGCTGCGCCGGGCCCTGCCCAACACCGGCGCGATCGATTTTTCGCCGATGATTGCCCTGGTCGGGCTCTATATCTTGCTGATTATCGTCCGCTCTTTCTGAACCTCACCGGCGCCGCCACGGGGCGCGGCCGGGCCCCGTGTTTCTTCCGGCGCAAAAGCGGCTAGACTCGAAGCTGAGGGCGCGTGCGGCAATGGGGCCGCCGGCCCTGATCCCCAACACGGAAGAGGAGTCAGCCATGGCAAGAGTGCATCGGGTCATCACCGGCTTTCTCGTCGCTTTGGCGGCGGTTGCTCTCGGAAGCTCGATCGCATCCGCCAACGAGGCGGAGTTCGACAACTACGTCGTCCACTACAACGTGATCAACACGACCTTCCTGTCCCCGGAGGTGGCACGGGCCTATGACGTGCGCCGCAGTTCCAACCGCGCCATGGTCAACATCAGCGTGATGGAGCGCGGTGACAACGGCCTGGAAGCGGTGGCTGCCGAGGTATCCGGCAGCGCGACCAACATGAACGACCAGATGCGCAGCCTGCGTTTCCGCGAGGTGCGCGATGGCGATGCCATCTATTACCTGTCCGAGGTCACCGTGCGCAGCGGCGAGACCCTCGACTTCGCGATCGACATCACCCCCGCCGACAGTGAGCGCGAGCTGCCGGTGCGTTTCGTGCGCGATTTCTACGTCGACTGAGCAGGGGCCATCCGGCCACGCCGCTACCCCGCCCGTTGCGGGCGGGGTGCTACAGCACCAGGCGCAACAGCATCCACGCGCCGTACAGCGCGATGCCGCCCCCGGCCACCCGGCGTACCCAGGGCTGGCGCACAAAGGCCGCAAGGCGCGCGGCAAACACCCCCATCAGCAGCAGATTCGGCAGCGTGCCAAGGGCAAACGCGCCCATTAGCGCGGCCCCCTCCAGCGCCCCGCCTGCGCTCAGCGACCAGGCCAGCACGCTGTATACCAGGCCGCAGGGCAGCCAGCCCCAGAGGCCGCCCACCAGCAGGGCGTGGCCTGCGTGGCGCACCGGCAGGAAGCGCCGCCCCAGGGGCTCGATCCGCCGCCAGACCACCCCGCCGGCCTGCTCCAGCCGCGCGAGCAGCGGCCACCAGCCCCCGAGATAAAGCCCCAGCAGGATCAGGAACAGGGCCGCAATGGCCTGCAGCAGGGCCTGGCCGGCCGGCAGTCCACCCAGCAGGCTGGCCCCCAGCCACCCGGCCAGGGCGCCGGCGATCACATAGCTCGCCATGCGCCCGAGGTTGTAGGCCAGCAGCAGATCCAGCCCCGGCCCGCGCCGGCCGTGACCCATGGAAATGGCCCCGACGATACCGCCACACATCCCCAGGCAGTGCACGCCGCCAAGAATGCCCACTGCCAGCGCGGCCAGCAGGGTCCCCGGATCACCCATCAGCATGCCTCCCGCTCAGTCCGGATTGGCGGCATCGCCGAGTATCTCGTGCTTGGTGCGGATAAAGGTCGCATGCGGGACGTAGAGCAGGTCCGCCAGGTGCCGGATCACCGCCTCCTGGCGCTTGTGCAGGTCTGCGTTGGCCCAGGCGGCTCGCCACAGCGCACGCATGATCGCGGCCTTCTGCTCGGCATCGAAGGCCGCGTTGACCTCGCGCACCATCGGATGGATGGAGATCAGGGCGTCACTCTCCTCGCGCGCGATCTCGAGCATGGCGTCGGCGGTCTCGGCATCCAGGTGAAACAGGTCGATCAGGCTCGCGCGCACCGATTCCAGTTCTTCGGGGCGAAGCTGAAAATCGGCGCGGCAGACTTCCATGATCAGGGCGGCGGCCGCGCGCTGCAGGCGGTCCCCGGGGGCTGCGGCGGGGGTGTCGCTGCGTTCGCCGCCCAGCAGGCGCTGCCAGTGGTTGCGTAGTTGTTCGATCAAGTGGCGGGTCTCCGTGGTGTTGCGCGTGGCCGAGTCTGGCGTATGGTGCCCGAATGGAATCCGGCCAGTCCGAAACCCCCGATCTGCTTCTGCTCTCCGGTGGTATCGAGAGCAGCGCCCTGCTGGCCCAGCGGCACGCGGCCGAACACCGCACGCGCGCGGTCTGGGTCGACTACGGACAGCGCAACGCCGCGCGCGAGTGGGCCGCAGTGGAGTACCTGGCCACGGTCTACGACAGCGCGCCGCTGGCCATTGATCTGCGCTCCCTGCGCGCGGCCTTCACCCGGCGCAACGACTGGGTCGGGCACGTGCCCCTGCCCCAGCGTAATCTGCTGGTGCTGGCGCTTGCGGTCAATCTCGCGCAGCATCATGGCGCCAGGCGCATCCTGCTGGCGCTGAACCGCGAGGACCGCGGGCACGGCCCCGGATCGCAGCCGGGCTTCGTGCGCCAGATCGCGGATCTCGCCGCGACCCTGGTGCCGGGCCTGCGGATCGAGGCGCCGCTGATCGAGCAGTCCAAGGCCGCGGTGATCGCGGCGGCCGACCCGCTGGGGATCGACTGGAGCCGCACCTGGAGCTGCCTTCTGGCACAATCCCGCCAGTGCGGACGCTGTCCGCAGTGCCAGGCGCGTCAGGCGGCCTTCGCCGCCGCCGGCATTCCCGATCCAACCGACTACCGCGAAGCCCCCCGATGACCGCTATCCCCAAGCATGTGACCGAACGTCTGGAGATTGCCATCCTCACCGGCGAGACCCTGCAGCTGAACTGGGCCGAGCCGGACTCGAACCAGGCCTGGTGGGGCAAGGTGGTCCCGCAGGCGCTGCGCGAGGCCGATGGCTACGCCTGGCTGGATGGCGAGTGCGAGGGGCGGTCGGTGCAGATCCGTCTGGATCGCATCCGTAACCTGCCGACACCGGTCAAGTAGCGGTCACGTCCGCGGCAGGCAGGCCGGGGAGCAGATCGGCCAGCGACTCCAGCAGTACAAAGCGCTCCGACGTCATTGCTGCGCCGCGTTCGTCCGGGTAGCGCATGCCGCGCAGCGCGCCCAGCCCGGCCGCGGCCGCACTGGCCAGGGCCAGCAGGTTGTCGTCGACCAGCAGGGTGCGCGCCGGGTCGTACGGGGCGACGCGTTGCAGCCGCTCCCAGAATGCCCCTTCCTCCTTGGCGCAATCCAGATCGTGTGCAGAGACGATGGTGTCCAGGTGATCGCCAATGCGGGTGAGTCGGTGCTTGAAGGCGTAGACCTTCGGATGCGCGTTGGTCACCAGCACGCGGCGGCGCCCGGAACGCTGTAGCAGGTCCAGCAGGTCGCGGGCGTGGGGCTTGATGGCGATGTGGTGAGCCAGCTCGCGCTTGAGGCCGAGGATGTCGAGGCCGGTAAAGCGGGTCCAGTGATCCACGCAATACCATTCCAGCTTGCCGCGTACCCGCTGCATCTCGTCTTCGAGCCGGCGCCGGGCGCATTCCGGGTCGTCCGGCTGGCAACGGATGTATTCTTCCGGGATCAGCTCGCGCCAGAAGCGGTTGTCGAAGTGCAGGTCCAGCAGCGTGCCGTCCATGTCGAACAGCACGGTGTCGATCCCGGCCCAGTCGACCGCGGGCGTGCCCGGGCGGCCGCGCGGATTTTTTTCGGGGTTTTGCAGGTCCACAGCAGAGCGCAACACGAGAGAGGGTGAATACGATGGCGCCCATGGTAACGCAACCACGGTTTCTTCCCCTGCTGCTGGCGCTCTGGGTCTTGCCGCTGGCGGCACAGGGCCCAGAGCCGGGCGATCCCGACTACGACCCGCTGGAAGATGACCGCCTGTGGGGCGAGGCGGCGACCGTCTCCCCCGAGGATGCCCAGACAACCAGCCCGGAGCTGACCTTCCTGCTGCAGGAGCCAGAGCGTACCCCGCATCACCACCAGAACCAGATCCGGCTGACGGCCTCCTCGCTGGAGGACGGCTGGGCCGACCTGCGCCAGTGCCACAATGACGTGGCCGCGATCCGGCGCATGGTCATCGTGTACAACGAGCAGACCATCGATGATCTCCAGATCGAATCCACCCGCAACATCGACTCCGCGCTGGTGGTGGACGGCGACCGCGTGGATCTGCGCGGGGTGGAGCGCGACGCCGAGGTCTGCGTGACCGCCCGCATGAAGCTGGTCGAGTCCGAGGGCAATGGTGTCTATCGGCTGGACAACGGACCGTTCGTGCGCCGCTTTCTCGACGGGTACTTTCCGATGCGGGTCACCATGGCGGTGAGCTGGGGCGATCTCGACCTGCGGCTGGAGGATACCGAGCCGGCGGAGCAGGAAGGCTTTCGAGTCGCCACCTCCGATCACGGCCTGATGTTCGATACCCTGTTCGAGGGCGAGCTGCGTACCCGGATTCGCCTGCGCAACAGCCAGTAGGGAAGCGCTGATCCATGTTCACACTCGAGACGGCCACTCCAGACTTTCCGCGACCCGGTGCGTCGCGCGGTTGTATCGATCGGTGTGTCCCCGGGGGGTGCAGACATGAGTCGTAACAAGCCGGATGTCCAGGGGCGGCGAACGGTGGCCAGCAGCCGTCTGTTCGAGGTGGAGGAACTGGACCTCGAGTTCAGCAACGGGACGCGCACCTGCTTCGAGCGCCTGGTCAGTCGCGGGCACGGAGCGGTAATCATCGCGCCGGTGCAGGCGGACCGGACCGTGCTGCTGATCCGCGAATATGCCGCGGGTACCCATCGCTACGAGCTGGGCCTGCCGAAAGGACGTATCGAGGCGGGCGAGGACATCCTGGCCGCCGCCAACCGCGAGATCATGGAAGAGGTCGGGCATGGCGGTCACCGCCTGACCCATCTCGGCGCGCTGACCGTGGCACCGGGTTACATGGCGCATCAGACCCACCTGGTGCTGGCCGAGGACCTCTACCCGGAGGCTGCGGAGGGCGACGAGCCCGAGGCGATCGAAGTAGTGCCGTGGTCGCTGGATCGCCTGACCGAGCTGGTGGCCCGCGACGATCTCACCGAGGCGCGCTCCATTGCGGCCCTGTACATGGTGCGCGACTACCTCGACGTCTGAGCTCAACCCTGCCAAGCTGACGGTCCGGGAAAACGGGAGTTCCCCATGCATGCTCCGCCGAAGGACGCGGCCCTCACCGCCCTGATGCACGAGGTATCCACCCTGGCCGACCAGGCTGGCCACGCCATTCTCGAGCTCTACGAGACACGCTTTACGGTGACCGAGAAGGCCGATCACTCGCCTTTGACCGAGGCCGATCTCGCCGCTCACCGCATCCTCAGTCAGGGACTGGCGGACATCGATCCAGACTGGCCGGTTCTGTCCGAGGAGGGCCAGGGGGTGCCCTTCGAACGCCGCCGCCAGTGGCGCACCTACTGGCTGATTGATCCCCTCGACGGTACCCGCGAGTTCGTCAAGCGCAGCGGCGAATTCACCGTCAACGTGGCACTGATTCACGATCACGAACCGGTCCTGGGGGTGGTCTGGTGTCCGGTGCTCGGGCGCCTGTACGCGGGCCACCGTGACGGCGTGGCGCTGCGCCGGGATGCCGGTCAGCCCGCGCGGGAGATCGCGGTCGCCCGGGAGCGGATCGGAACGGAGCACCCGCTGGTGGCGGGTAGCCGTTCGTTCGGGGCCGAGCGTCTGAAGGTTGCGCTGGAACGGCTGGGGCCGCACGAGCTGGTGAGCATGGGGAGTTCGCTGAAGCTGTGTCTGGTAGCCGAGGGGGCGGCTGATATCTACCCCCGTCTCGGTCCGACCAGCGAATGGGATACCGCCGCCGCGCATGCGGTGGTGCGCGCTGCCGGCGGCCGGGTAACCGACCTGCACGGCCAGGAGCTGCGCTACAACGCGCGCGAGAGCCTGCTCAACCCCGAATTTCTGGTGTGCGCCGGCAACCCCGCCGGCTGGCTGCGCCGGCTGGGCCTGCCGCAGGCCTGAGGCCCCGGCAGGCGCGCGCTCAGGCGGCGCCGTTGGTGCGCGACGGCGCGACCGGCTCCGGCGTGATATCCCAGATATTGCCGGCGTAGTCACGCACTGTGCGGTCGATCGAGAAGTAGCCCATGCGCGCGACGTTCAGGATCGCGGCCTCGGCCCAGGCGCTGCGGTCGGCGTACAGGGTGTCTGCGCGTTCGCAGGCCTCGGCGTAGGCCGCGTAGTCGGCGATGACGAAGAACGGATCCTCCTGGCGCAGGTAGCGACCGAGATCGGCATGCGTCCCCGGGTCGTTGCAGGTGAAGAATCCGGACTCGATCATCTCGACCGCCGCGTTCAGCCCCGGCTGCCCAGCCAGGATGGCCTCGGGGCTCGGGCCGTGGCGGCGGTGCTCGACGACCTCGTCGGTGGTCATGCCGAAGATGAAGATCGCGTCCTCGCCCACGGCGTCGCGGATCTCGATGTTGGCGCCATCCAGGGTGCCAACGGTCAGCGCCCCGTTCAGGGCCAGTTTCATGTTGCCGGTGCCGGAGGCCTCGAAGCCGGCGGTGGAGATCTGCTCGGAGATATCGGCGGCGGGGATGATGATGCTGGCGGAGCTGACCTCGTAGTTCGGGAAGAACACGCACTTCAGGCGATCCCCAATGGCCGGGTCGTGGTTGACGATGTCGGCCACTTCGTTGATCACCTGGATGATCGCCTTGGCGCGGGCATAGCCCGGCGCGGCCTTGCCGCCGAACAGCACCACGCGCGGCGGGACGTCCTCGCCGGCGCGGATGCGGCGATAGAGATCCACCACGTGCAGGAGCTTCAGCAGCTGGCGCTTGTATTCGTGGATGCGCTTGATCTGCACGTCGAACAGGACGTCCGGGTTCAGTTCCACGCCGGTGCGTTCGCGCACCAGGTCGGCCAGGCGCTGCTTGTTGGCGCGCTTCACGTCCATAAAGGCCTGCTGCACCCCGGCATCGTGGGCGTAGGGCTCGAGGGCGCGCAGGCCGTCCAGGTTGTACTGCCAGTCATCGCCGATGTGCTGGCCCAGCAGGGCGGTGAGGGCCGGGTTGGACTGAATCATCCACAGGCGCGGGGTCACACCGTTGGTGACATTGATGAAACGTTCCGGCCACAGGGTGTAGAAATCCTCGAACAGGGTTTCCTGCAGCAGCTGGGTATGCAGTGCCGCCACGCCATTGATGTGGTGAGAGCCGACCACGGCCAGGTGTGCCATGCGCACGCGGCGGCCGTTGGCCTCGTCGATGATCGACAGCCGAGCCAGGCGGTCGTTGTCGCCGGGGTAACGGTGGCGCACCTCCTCGAGAAAGGCATGGTTGATCTGGTAGATGATCCCCATGTGGCGTGGCAGCACCTGCTCCATCAGCTCCACAGGCCAGGTTTCCAGGGCCTCGGGCATCAGGGTGTGGTTGGTATAGGCGAAGGTGCGCCGGGTCAGGTCCCAGGCGCGTTCCCAGCTCACCTCGTGGTGGTCGATCAGCAGGCGCATCAGCTCGGCGACCGCGATCGCCGGGTGGGTGTCGTTCAACTGGATCGCGACCTTGTCGGGCAGGGCGTCGAGGTCGTAGCCCAGGGCCAGGTGCCGCTCCATGATGTCCTGCAGCGACGCGGAGACGAAGAAGTACTCCTGCTTCAGGCGCAGCTCCTTGCCGATCGCCGTGGCGTCGTTGGGGTACAGCACCATGGAGATGGTCTCGGACTCGGCCTTGTCCGCCACCGCCCGGATGTAGTCGCCCTCGTTGAAGTAGCGCAGGTCAAAGTCACGGGTCGCTTTGGCGGCCCACAGGCGCAGGTTGTTCACATTGCGCCGCCCATAGCCCGCGGTCGGATAGTCGTAGGCCATGGCCATGACTTCCTCGCCGTCTTCCCAGGTGTAGCGGGCCTCGCCACCGGGATGATGGTGCTCGACCACGTAGCCGTAGAAATGGATCGGGTACTTGCGGTCCGAGCGCGGGAACTCCCAGGGGTTGCCATAGCGCAGCCAGTTGTCCGGGTGTTCCACCTGGTGGTAGGGCTCGAACTGCTGGCGGAACATGCCGAACTCGTAGCGGATGCCGTAGCCGTACCCGGGGTAGCCCTGGGTCGCCAGGGATTCCAGGATGCAGGCGGCAAGGCGGCCGAGGCCGCCGTTACCCAGTGCCGCGTCGTCCTCGAGATCGAGGATGGTATCGAGATCCTGACCGAGATCGGCGAGCGCCTGGCGGGCCTCGTCGAGGATGCCCATGTTGCGCAGGTTTGCCTCGAGCATGCGCCCGATCAGGTACTCCATCGACAGGTAATAGACGCGCTTGACGTCTTCCTCGGCGAACTGGCGGCGGGTCAGCAGTCGCCGCTCCACCATGCGTTCGCGGATCGCGAACGAGAGGGCCTCCAGCCAGTCGCGCTGGGTGGCCTGTTTCGGATCCTCGCCGACCACGCGGACCATGGCATCACGGATGGATTGCCGCAGGCCCTCCACGTCGTTGGGGAGGTTGGGCAGTTGCGTGACTTCGGGGGCGGCCATCAGGCGGTCTCCAGGGGTATGGTAGGGGCCGCCGCCGAGGGTTTACCCCTCGCGGGCGACGGCGCGATAGCCGATATCTGACCTGCAGTATATATCGTCGAAGTGAATCTGTTGCACGGCCTCGTAGGCCTTTTTTTGCGCCGATTTCACGTCGCGGCCGAGGCCCACAACACACAGCACGCGGCCGCCCGCGGTCACCACCGCGCCGTCTTCGCGGGTCGCGGTACCGGCATGGAAGACATGCGCCTGGGGGTCACGCTCCACCGTCTCGAGGCCGGTGATCACGTCGCCCTTGCGATAGGCGCCCGGGTAGCCGCCGGCGGCCAGTACCACGCCCAGGGCCACGCGCGCATCCCAGCGGGCCTCGATCTGGTCCAGGCGGTCGTCCAGCGCGGCCTCGACCAGCTCGGTCAGGTCCGACTCCAGGCGGCTCAGGATCGGCTGGGTCTCCGGATCGCCGAAGCGACAGTTGAACTCCAGCACCTTCGGGTTGCCCTCGGCGTCGATCATCACGCCGGCATACAGGAAGCCGGTGTAGCGTTCGCCGTCGGCGGCCATGCCGCGCACGGTCGGCTCGATGACCTCGCGCAGGATGCGCGCATGCAGCGCATCCGTGACCACCGGGGCCGGCGAGTAGGCGCCCATGCCGCCGGTGTTCGGGCCCTGGTCGCCGTCATCGCGGGCCTTGTGGTCCTGCGAGGAGGCCAGCGGCAAGACATGCTCGCCGTCTACCATGCAGATGAAGCTCGCCTCCTCGCCGCGCAGGAACTCCTCGATCACCACGCGATGCCCGGCCTCGCCAAAGGCATTGCCGGCCAGCATGTCGCGCACCGCGGCGCAGGCCTCGTCTTCGGTCTGAGCCAGGATCACGCCCTTGCCCGCGGCCAGGCCGTCGGCCTTGACCACGATCGGGGCCCCGTGGGCCTTGATGAAATCCAGCGCGGCGGCCTCGTCCTCGAAGCTGCCGTAGGCGGCGGTGGGGATGCCGTGGCGCTGCATGAAGTCCTTCGCGAAGCTCTTGGAGCCCTCGAGCTGTGCGGCCTTCGCCGTCGGGCCGAAGCAGCGCCGTCCGGCGGTGCGGAAGGCGTCTACCACGCCGGCGACCAGCGGCGCCTCCGGGCCGACCACGGTGAACGCGACGTCCTCGCGTTGGGCCAGGGCCAGCAGGCCGTCGATGTCGGTGACGCCGATCTCGACGTTTTCGCACTTCGCGGTACGCGCGGTGCCGGCATTGCCGGGGGCGACCAGCACGCGCTGGACACGCGGGGACTGGGCGAGCTTCCAGGCCAGGGCGTGTTCGCGTCCGCCGTTGCCGATAACGAGTACGTTCATGATGGGTCCCGAATCAATGGCGGAAGTGGCGCATGCCGGTGAACAGCATGGCGATTCCGTGTTCGTCGGCGGCGGTGATCACCTCGTCGTCGCGCATCGAGCCGCCGGGCTGGATCACGGCGGTGATGCCGGCCTCGGCGGCCGCATCGATGCCGTCCCGGAACGGGAAGAAGGCATCCGAGGCCATGACCGAGCCGGCCACCTGCAGGCCCTCGTCGGCCGCCTTGATGCCGGCGATGCGCGCGGAGTACACGCGGCTCATCTGGCCCGCACCCACCCCGATGGTCTGTTCGTCACGCGCATAGACGATCGCGTTTGATTTCACGTACTTCGCCACCTGCCAGGCGAAGCGGAGGTCCTTGAGTTCCTGTTCCGAAGGCGCGCGTGCGGTGACCGTCTTCAGCTCGACATCGGCCAGCGAGCCGCGGTCGGCATCCTGCACCAGCAGCCCCCCGCCGATGCGCTTGTAGTCGAGGCCCGGCGCGCTTCCCGCGGGCGGGATCTCCAGTACGCGCACGTTCTTCTTGGCGGCCAGGGCGCGCAGCGCCCCCGCCGTGATCTCCGGGGCGATCACGACCTCCACGAACTGGCGGCTGACGATCGCGTGTGCGGTGTCGCCGTCCAGCGGCCGGTTGAAGGCGATGATGCCGCCGAAGGCCGAGGTGGGGTCGGTCTGAAAGGCGCGTTCGTAGGCCATCAGCTGGGTTGGGGCCGCAGCCACGCCACAGGGATTGGCGTGTTTCACGATCACGCAGGCGTTCTGCTCGAACTGGCGCACGCATTCCCAGGCGGCGTCGGCATCCGCCAGGTTGTTGTAGGACAGGGCCTTGCCCTGGTGCTGGCGATAGCTGGCCAGACTCCCCGGTGCCGGTTGCGGGTCGCGATAGAACGCCGCGCGCTGGTGCGGGTTCTCGCCGTAGCGCAGGGACTCGACACGCTGGAAGGTCGCGTTCAGCTGGCCGGGGAACGGCTCGGCCTCGCCATCCTCGGTGAGCGCCGACAGGTAATTGCTGATGGCGGCGTCGTAGCGCGCCACGTGGTCGAACGCCGCGACCGCCAGACGAAAGCGCAGGGACTGCGGCACCTCGCCGGCCTCGCCGATCGCGGCCAGCAGCTCGCTGTACTGGTCCGGGCTGGTGGCCACGGCCACGTCCCGGTAGTTCTTGGCCGCGGCGCGCAGCATAGCCGGTCCGCCGATGTCGATGTTCTCGATGGCCTCCTCCAGGCTGCAGCCCGGGCGCGCGACCGTGGCCTCGAACGGGTAGAGGTTCACCACCAGCAGGTCGATCGGCGGGATGTCCTGCTCGGCCATCACGTCGGCGTCGATGTCGCGCCGCCCCAGAAGCCCCCCATGGATGCGCGGATGCAGGGTTTTGACCCTTCCATCCATGATCTCGGGGAAGCCCGTGTGCGCGGAAACCTCGATAACCGGAAGGTTGTTTTCGGCCAGCAGGCGGGCGGTCCCGCCGGTGGAAAGGAGTTCCACGCCGTGTTCGTGCAGGGCGCGGGCAAGCTCCACGACACCGGTCTTCTCGGAGACCGACAAAAGGGCGCGCTGAAGGGGTCGGCTGGGGGTCATGCGGGGCCTCGAAATCGCGTCAAAACGATCATTATATCGAACGTTCGTGGCCGGTGGCCCGGCCCGAGCCCGGGCCGGCGCACCTGGCCTCAGCTTGTAATTTTTGCGCAAAACCTTCAGGGTATAGAAACGATTTCGGACACAACGCCCGCGTTCAGACGCAGCGCGAGGCGCCGTAAACGATCCCCGAGCCAGGCGGGATGGGCCCGCCAGACCACGGCTCGGCATCCGGGTAACGAATGACCCTCCGGATGTACAGGATGAACCGGCCATGCCGGTGCCGGGCGCTATTACAACGCGCCCGTTGCATTGCTTCCCGAACACCAGGCCTGGCCTGGGCGGATCGGGCGAATGGCGAGACCGCCGGGATATGCGGGGGTCGCGGTTCTCTGCGTTTGCGCGGTGTTGTGCCGACGGATCGGCCCCGGGCCGTCCGTTCACGCTTACGACAGCAGCAAAAAGCCAAGAGGAATCAGCATGTCCGCGAACATCAAGAACGATCAGGATTTCGGCGAGAAGCCGACCGAGCGTCGCGATACCGAGAACTATCGCAACGAGTACACCACCGGTTTCGTCGACAAGTGGGATGACCTGATCGACTGGGACAACCGCGCCAAGAGCGAAGGCACCTTCTTCATCGAAGAACTGAAGAAGCGCGGTGCCAAGCGAGTGCTGGATGTGGCGGCCGGTACCGGCTTCCATTCCGTGCAGCTGCGCGAGGCGGGCTTCGACGTGGTCACGGCCGACGGCAGCCCGGAGATGTTGGCCAAGGCGTTCGAGAACGGTCGCAAGCGGGGTCACATCCTGCGCACCGTGCAGGCCGACTGGCGCATGCTGAACCGCGACATCTACGGCCGCTACGACGCGGTGGTCTGCCTGGGTAACTCCTTTACCCACCTGTTCAACGAACACGACCGCCGCAAGGCCCTGGCCGAGTTCTACTCCGCCCTGAACCACGATGGTGTGCTGATCCTCGACCAGCGCAACTACGACACCATTATGGACCACGGCTACTCGTCCAAGCATACGTACTACTACTGCGGCGACGACGTTCAGGTGCAGCCGGCGCATGTGGATGAGGGTCTGGCCCGCTTCCAGTACCGCTTCCCGGATGGCTCCGAGTACTTTCTGAACATGTTCCCGCTGCGCAAGGCCTATGTGCGTCGCCTGATGCGCGAGGTCGGCTTCCAGAAGATCGAGACCTACGGTGACTTCCAGGAGACCTATCGCGAGACGGATCCGGACTTCTTTATTCACGTCGCCGACAAGCGTTACATCGAGGACGAGAACCGATGAGCAACCAGTATTCCGACGTCGTCGAGACGGCGCGCGACTACTACAACAGCGAAGACGCCGATACCTTCTACAAGCTGGTGTGGGGTGGCGAAGACCTGCACATCGGCATGTACGAGTACCAGGGCGAGCCGATCGGTGACGCCAGCCGGCGCACCGTCGCGCACATGTCCGACCTGCTCGGCGAGCCGCAGCCGGAATGGCGCGTGCTCGACATGGGCGCCGGGTACGGCGGCGTGGCCCGCTACCTGGTCGAGAACTACGGCTGTGACGTGACCGCGCTCAACCTCTCCGAGAGGGAGAACGAGCGGGATCGCGAGATCAACAAGGCGCGTCATCTCGATCACAAGATCACCGTGGTCGACGGCTCCTTCGAGAAAGTCGACGAGCCGGATGCCTCCTACGATGTCGTCTGGTCCGAGGACTCGTTCCTGCACAGCCAGAACGACAAGAAGAAGGAAGTGATCAAGGAGGCCGCGCGCGTGCTGAAGCCGGGTGGCTGGCTGATCTTTACCGATCCGATGCAGACCGACAACTGCCCGGATGGCGTGCTCGATCCGATCCTGGCCCGCATCCACCTCGACTCGCTGGCCAGCCCCTCGCTGTATCGCGAGGCGGCCAAGGAAGCGGGGCTCTACGAGGTTTCCTTCGAGGAGCACTCCAACCAGATCGCGACGCATTACGGCCGCGTGAAGCAGGAGCTGGAGTCGCGCGAAGAAGAGCTGCGTGGCTACATCTCCCAGGACTACATCGACCGCATGAAGCAGGGTCTGCAGCACTGGGTCGACGGCGGCAACTCCGGATATCTGACCTGGGGCATCTTCCGCTTCCGCAAGCCGGCTGAATAGGCCGGTCGGGGAAGCGGCTGGCGGCGGTTACCGGCTGGCCGCCAGCCGTTCCCAGGCCCCGTCCACGCGCCCCTCGAGGGGCTGGAACCGGGTCTTGTACTCCATCTTCGGCGCCTGGTCGATCCAGTAGCCGAGGTAGACATAGGGCAGGCCCAGACGGCGCGCATGCGCGATCTGGGTCAGGACCGCGAGGGTGCCCAGGCCGCGGCGGGGCTGGTCCGGGTCGAAGAAGCTGTACATCGCCGACAGCCCCTGCGGCGTGCGGTCGGTGATCGCCACCGCTATGAGCCGGTCGGTGTGACGGAACTCGATCAGGTCGACCGGGCCGTTGCGGTGGGAAAGCATCCCCGCGTAATCCTCGCGCCCCATCTGTTCCATGCCGCCGCCTGCGTGGCGACTGGACAGGTAGCGCGAGAACAGCGGCATGTGCTCGTCGAGATCCGCGGCCGGACCGGGCCCGGCCTGGTCCGGTGGTCGGGTCAACGTGACCGTGACGTCGTGATTGAGTGTCAGGCAGCGGCGCTGGCTGCGGTTCGGCCGAAAGACCCGAACCGGGATGCGGACGGGTACGCAGGCGGTGCAGTTCGGGCAATGATGTCGGTAGACATACTGCCCGCTGCGGCGAAAGCCCTCGCCCAGGAGCTGGCCGTAGCGGTGCCCGCCGAGGCTGACCGCGGGATCGACCAGCAGGCTCTGCATCTCGCGGTCGTCCAGATAAGGACAGGCCTGCGGGGCGGTGATGAACCAGCGGAGCGGGTGTTCCTGCATGCCGCTATCGTGACACGGCTCGCGCGCTCCGCAAACCGGGTGTCCGCGCCCGTACAGCACAATCCGGAACGCGCCCTGGAGGCGGGTTCCCCGCCGGGCCCGGATGCCTGGCGATGACCATGAATCCATTCAACACAATGGTGTACCGCACATGACGGCAACGCGAAACGACATCGAGAAGGCGCTGAAAGAGCGCATCCTGATCCTGGACGGCGGTATGGGGACCACCATCCAGCTGTACAAGCTTGAGGAGGCCGACTATCGCGGCGAGCGCTTCAAGGACTGGGAGTCCGACCTGAAGGGCAACAACGACCTGCTGTCGCTGACCCGCCCGGACATCATCGAGCAGATCCACAACGACTATCTCGAGGCCGGTGCCGACATCATCGAGGCCAACACTTTCAACGGTACCCGCATCGCGATGGCGGACTACCACATGGAGGACCTGGTCCCCGAGTTGAACCGCGAATCCGCGAAGCTCGCGCGCAAGGCCGCCGACGCCTGGACCGAGAAGACCCCGGACAAGCCGCGTTACGTCGCCGGCATCCTTGGCCCGACCAACCGCACCGCGTCGATCTCGCCGGACGTGAACGACCCGGGTGCGCGTAATGTCGATTTCGACACCCTGGTCGAGTCCTACAAGGAGGCCGCCGAGGCCCTGGTCGAGGGCGGGGTGGATATCCTGCTGATCGAGACGGTCTTCGATACCCTGAACGCCAAGGCGGCGATCTTTGCGGTGAAGACGCTGGAAGACGAGCTCGGGAAGGAACTCCCGATCATGATCTCCGGCACCATCACCGACGCCTCCGGCCGTACCCTGTCCGGCCAGACCACCGAGGCCTTCTGGAACTCGGTGCGTCACGCGAACCCGGTCTCCATCGGCCTGAACTGCGCGCTGGGCGCGAAAGAGATGCGCCAGTACGTGGAAGAGCTGTCGCGCATCGCCGACACCCACGTCTCTGCGCACCCGAACGCCGGTCTGCCGAACGAGTTCGGTGACTACGACGAATCCCCGGAGCAGATGGCCGAGGACGTCGGCCCCTGGGCCGAGCAGGGCATGCTGAACATCATCGGCGGCTGCTGCGGCACGCTGCCGGAGCACATCCGCGCGATGCGCGAGGCGGTCGAGAAGCACGCCCCGCGCAAGGTGCCGGAGATTGCCCCGGCCTGCCGCCTGTCGGGCCTCGAGCCGTGCAACATCACCGGCGACTCGCTGTTCGTGAACGTCGGCGAGCGCACCAACGTGACCGGCTCGCGCAAGTTCCTGCGTCTGATCCAGAACGAGGAATACGACGTCGCGCTGGAAGTCGCGCTCAACCAGGTCGAGGGCGGCGCCCAGATCATCGACGTCAACATGGACGAGGGCATGCTGGAGTCGCAGGACGCGATGGTCCGCTTCCTCAACCTGCTGGCCGGCGAGCCGGACATCGCCCGTGTGCCGGTGATGATCGACTCCTCCAAGTTCGAGATCATCGAGGCCGGCCTGAAGTGCGTGCAGGGCAAGCCGGTGGTCAACTCGATCTCCATGAAGGAGGGCGAGGAGAACTTCATCAAGCAGGCCGAACTGTGTCGCCGCTACGGCGCCGCGATCGTGGTCATGGCCTTCGACGAGGACGGCCAGGCCGACAACGAGGACCGCCGTGTCGAGATCTGCACCCGTGCCTACAAGCTGCTGACCGAGAAGGTCGGCTTCCCGGCCGAGGACATCATCTTCGACCCGAACATCTTCGCGGTCGCGACCGGTATCGAGGAACACAACAACTACGGCGTGGACTTCATCGAGGCCACCCGCCGCATCAAGAACGACCTGCCGCACGCGCTGGTCTCCGGCGGCGTGTCCAACGTGTCGTTCTCCTTCCGCGGTAACGAGCCGGTGCGCGAGGCGATCCACGCGGTGTTCCTGTACCACGCCATCAAGGCGGGCATGGACATGGGGATCGTGAACGCCGGCCAGCTGGCGGTCTACGACGACATCGACGAGAAGCTGAAGGAAGCGGTCGAGGACGTGGTCCTGAACCGTCGCGATGACGCGACGGAGCGGCTGCTTGACCTGTCCGAGGAGTACAAGGGCCAGGGCGGCGGCAAGAAGGAAGAAAACCTCGAGTGGCGCGAATGGGACGTCACCAAGCGCCTCGAGCACTCGCTGGTCAAGGGCATCGACACCTATGTGGTCGAGGACACCGAAGAGGCGCGTCAGCAGTACGACCGCCCGATCCAGGTGATCGAGGGTCCGCTGATGGACGGCATGAACGTGGTCGGCGACCTGTTCGGCGAGGGCAAGATGTTCCTGCCGCAGGTGGTCAAGTCCGCCCGCGTGATGAAGAAGGCCGTGGCCCACCTGATCCCGTACATCGAGGCCGAGAAGACCGGCACCGAGAACAACGGCAAGATCCTGATGGCCACGGTGAAGGGCGACGTCCACGACATCGGCAAGAACATCGTCGGCGTCGTGCTGCAGTGCAACAACTTCGAGGTGATCGACATCGGGGTGATGGTGCCGGGCGCGGACATCTTGAAGGCCGCCAAGGAGCATGACGTCGACGTCATCGGGCTGTCCGGCCTGATCACCCCGTCGCTGGAGGAGATGGCCAACTTCGCCGCCGATCTCGAGCGCGAAGGCATGACCACGCCGCTGATGATCGGGGGCGCGACCACCTCGCGCGCCCACACCGCCGTCAAGATCGAGCCGAACTACTCCGGCCCGGTGGTCTGGGTGAAGGACGCCTCGCGTGCGGTGGGCGTGGCCCAGAGCCTGATCAGCCCCGAACTGCGCGAGAAGTACGCCGCCGAGATCCGCGAGGAGTACGAAAAGCTGCGCGTGCAGAACGCCGGACGCAAGAAGAAGACCCAGTGGGTCACCCTGGAGAAGGCGCGGTCCAACAAGCCGCAGATCGACTGGTCGAGCTATACCCCGACCCGGCCGAAGGCGCTGGAGACCGACAAGCTGCCGGGCGAGCCGACCGTGCTGCACCCGCATGGCGACGGCTCCGTGCTGCTGCGCTTCGATGACTTCGACCTGAACGAGGTCCGGAACTTCATCGACTGGACGCCGTTCTTCCACTCCTGGCAGCTGCACGCGGCCTACCCGCGCATCCTCGAGGACGAGGTCGTGGGCGAAGAGGCGCGCAAGCTGTTCAAGGATGCCCAGGAGATGCTCGATCGCATGATCGAGGAGAAGTGGGTTACCTGCCGCGGCGTGGTCGGCTTCTTCCCGGCGAACACCGTCAATGATGACGACATCGAGGTCTACACCGACGAGAGCCGCTCCAAGGTGCTGAAGAAGCTGCACCACCTGCGTCAGCAGACCGAGAAGCGCCGCGGGCAGCCGAGCCACTCGCTGGCCGACTTCCTGATGCCGAAGGAGGCCGGCGGTCCGGACTACCTGGGTGCGTTTGCGGTCAGCGCCGGGGGCGACGTCGACGCCAAGGCCGAGGAATACGAGAAGGCCAACGACGACTACCACGCGATCCTCGTGAAGAGCCTGGCGGACCGTCTGGCCGAGGCCTTTGCCGAGTGCATGCACCAGTACGTACGCAAGCACTACTGGGGCTATGTCCCGGACGAGGCGCTGCCGAACGAGGACCTGATCGATGAGAAGTACCAGGGCATTCGTCCGGCCCCGGGCTACCCGGCCTGCCCCGAGCACACCGAGAAGGGCACGCTCTGGGAGCTTCTGCAGCCCGAAGAGCACGCGGACATGACGCTCACCGAGAGCTACGCGATGCTGCCGGTCTCGGCCGTGTCCGGTTGGTACTTCGCGCATCCCGAGTCGCGCTACTTCGGTCTCGGCAAGGTCAACCGCGACCAGGTCGAGGACTACGCGAAGCGCAAGGGCATGTCGTTCGAGGAGGCTGAGCGCTGGCTCGCGCCGAACATCGGCTACGACGACAGCGACGAGGCCAAGGCGGAAGCCCGCGCCGAGCGCGAGGCCCGGACCGCGTAACCCCCGGTCCCGTCTCCGGGCCGACCCGTGCGAGCGCGTGGGCCCGGCGAACTGCGAGCCCCGCATCAGGGAATCCCAGGTGCGGGGCTCGCTTTGTCTGGGTGGCCGCGCCAAACTGTTCAGGTCCGCCCGCAACCGGAGCTCGTGCATGTCCGCCCGTGAACCCGCGATCGATGCCCGACCGGCGATGTTCCGCAATCACCCGTTTGGCTTCCTCCTGAGCCTGCTGCTGATCCCGGCCTTCGGCCTGGGCATCCTCATCCTGCTCTGGTGGTACCTGCAGACGCGCTCGATGCGTCTGCGTATCGATGCCGACCAGGTGCATCTGGAACGCGGCCTGCTGTCGAAATCGCATGTGGATCTGGATATCGCCCAGATCCGCACGGTGAAGGTGGACCAGAGCTTCTTCGATCGCATCTTCCGGGTCGGCCGTATTGCGGTGTACACCACCGGCGACAACCCGGAATTCAGGGTTGCCGGCATCCCCGATCCGAACCGCGTGCGCGAGTATGTACGCGCGCGTCGCGAGGCCGTGGCATGAGTGACGCGGACCACCGCGACAGCCGCCTGGCGCTGCGGGTCCTGCTCGGCACCTCGGCGCTAGTGGCCCTGCTGGTCGCGCTCCTGGTGCTGGCCGCCGCAGTCTCCCTGCCGGGGCTGTCCGACTGGGTGGCGGTCACCTTCGACGATGGCATGGGGCTGAAGAACGCGGCCCTGGTCGCGCTCATCGTGTCGGTGCTGGTGTCCATCGTGTTCGCGCTGGCCGCCGGCGAGGGTCTGCTCGGGGAGCTGCAGTTCATGATCCCTGGATTCTTCCTGTTCTTCGTCTTTTTCTGGCTGCTGCTGGCCTGGGTCTTTTGATCCAGGCCAGCGCACCGTGCATCCTGCGTTTCCCTCTCAACCCCCGGAGCCCTGACCGTGACGACCGACGCGGACAACGACGCGAATCCCCAGCACCATCTGACCCTGCGCCCGACACGGATTGAGGACTACGAGGATATCCGCGAGATTATGGAGCGGGTCTATCACGACCTGGACGGCGCCTGGAGCGAGGCGCAGTTCCGCTCGCAGGTGATGCGCTTCCCCGAGGGCCAGATCTGCATCGAGGACAACGGCAAGGTAGTGGCCGCGGCCATCAGCCTGATCGTCGAGTACAAGCGCTTTGGCGACCAGCACAACTACTGGCAGATCACCGGCAACGGCTTCCTGACCACGCACGACCCGGATGGCGACACCCTGTACGGCGTGGACGTCTTCGTGCACCCGGACTACCGCGGCCTGCGTCTGGGGCGGCGCCTGTACGACGCCCGCAAGGAGCTGTGCGAGAAGCTGAACCTGCGGGCGATCGTCGCCGGCGGGCGCATCCCCGGCTACGAACAGTACCGCGACGAGCTGACCCCGCAGCAGTACGTGCGTCGGGTGAAGAATCACGAGATCACCGATCCGATCCTGACCTTCCAGCTCGCCAACGACTTCCACGTCCGCAAGATCATCACCAACTACCTGCCGGACGACGAGAAGTCCGGGGCCTACGCCACCCTGATCGAGTGGCTCAACATCTACTACGAGGAGAAGGAAAAGCTGATTGGTGGCAGCCGCTCGGACGTACGCATCGGCGTGGTTCAGTGGCAGATGCGCCCGACCGTGGACCTGGACGCCCTGTTCCAGCAGGTCGAGTACTTCGTGGACGCCGTTTCCGGCTACCGCTCCGATTGCGTGCTGTTTCCGGAGTTCTTCAACGGCCCGCTGATGGGGGCGTTCAACCAGGACTACCCGGCCGAGGCCGTGCGCCGTCTCGCCGAGTACACCGATGCGGTGCGCGAGGAGATGGTGCGCCTGGCGCTGGCCTACAACATCAACATCGTGGCGGGCTCAATGCCCGAATATACCGACGACGTGCTGCGCAATGTCTCCTACCTGTGCCGCCGCGACGGCACCTGGGATCGCCAGTACAAGATCCATGTGACGCCGGACGAGGTCTCCTACTGGGGTCTGCAGGGCGGCGATGAGGTGCATGTCTTCGATACCGACTTCGGCAAGATCGGGATCCTGATCTGCTACGACGTGGAGTTCCCCGAACTGCCCCGGGTGATGGCGGACCATGGACTGCAGATCCTGTTCGTCCCCTACTGGACCGATACCAAGAACGCCTACCTGCGGGTGCGGCGCTGTGCCCAGGCGCGGGCCATCGAGAACGAGTGCTACGTGGTGATGTCCGGCTCGGTGGGTAACCTGCCCAAGGTCGAGAACATGGACATGCAGTATTCTCAGGCTGCGGTGTTCACCCCGTCTGACTTCGCCTTCCCGCACGATGCGGTGGCGGCCGAGGCGACCCCGAACACCGAGATGACCCTGATCGTCGATCTCGACCTCGACAACCTGAAGGAACTGCGCAGCCACGGTTCCGTGCGCAACCTGCGTGATCGCCGCCGCGACCTGTATTCGGTCAAGTGGAAATCCAAGCCGGTGTAGTCCCGCGGTCGCAGGTCACAAAAGCGTGAACCCCATCCGGTTGACCCGCGCCCCTCTGGCATCCGTGGGCAAGGCCCCGTAGTCTTGCAGGAACAAGGATGAAATCCGCGCGATGGTTCGTGCGGTCGATGGCCAACCCGTTGCCCAGGCGGGTGGGTGTCCGCCAGGGGGAAGCATGAGCAATCAGATATCGGACCCGCAACGCAGCGCGATCCTCGTGGTGGATGACTCCAAGGTCATCCGGGTTGCGCTGCAGCGCATCCTGCAGGGCCAGAACACCGTCTACGAGGCCTCCGACGGCGAGCAGGCCCTGGAGCTGTTGCAGCAATACCCCGACATCGGCTTGATCCTGACGGACCTCTCCATGCCCGGCATCGACGGGCAGGATCTCCTGCTGCGTGTGCGCGACGGGCTGGACGATGTGCCGACCGATCTCCCGGTGGTCATCGTGACCGGCCAGGAGAGCGACGAGGCCGCGACCGACGAATGGCGTTCGCTGGGGGCCAGTGCGGTCCTGATGAAACCGTTTGTCCCCACCCGTGTGCGCGAGGTCGTCGCCGAGCTGCTGCCGCCCCCGCCCGAACCGGAGCCGGCCATCGTGGCCAGCGGCGCCGATTCCGCCGAATCCCAGGCGCTGCGCGACGAAGTGGAGCGTCTGCGCCGGGAACTGATGCTGCGCCAGCAGTCTTCCAACGAACGCGAGGCACAGAAGGAACTGGAGCGCCTGCGTACGGCCTTGGGCGAGGCCCGTGATGAGTCCACGGCCGCGTTCCAGCGCACCGAGGAGCGCGAGCGCGAGATCGAGCAGCTGCAGGAGCGGCTGCAGGCGGCCGAAACCGAACTGGCCGCGGCGCAGGCCCGAGCCGCGGAGCTGGCGACCGCCGGCGAGCAGGCCGCCGACCGCGAGGCCGAGGTGGTCATGCTGCGCGCCCGCGTCGACGAGCTGGAGGCGGCGGCTGCAGCGGCCGAGACGGACGCGTCCCCCGACGCGGAGCTCGACCAGCTGCGCACCCGCCTGCGCGAACTCGAGGGCGAGAACGTGCGCCTGGACCACGACCTCGTGGACATGGAACGCCAGCGCGAGGCGGTGCAGCAGGAGCTGAAAGAGGCGCGGGCCGAGGCCGACCGCCTGCGCCGCGAGCGCAATCAGCAGAACGAACGTGCGGCCGCCGCCGAAAAGGCCCAGGCGGAGGCCGAGCGCCGTTGTACCGAGAGCCAGGACTCGGCCGCCGAGATCAGTCAGCGCCTGGTCACGCGTGAACGCGAACTGGAAGAGGCGCAGCAGCGCAACCAGGACCTGCGCGGGCGCATCCGCGACCTGGAACATGCCCTGACCGGGCACAGCACGACGGCTGCCGCGGAGCCTGAACCCGCCCCGGACAGCGGCGGATCGGTCAGTGCCCAGCCGGAAGACCGCCTGCAGGCCGGCGCGGTTGGCACCCCGGGCGGGACGATGCTGCCGCTGCGGCGGCGGCGCTGGTTCCGGCTGGTGTTTGTCGGCGTGCTGGCAGTGATCGCGGCCCTGGCGGTCGCGATCTACCTGCGCGGATTCTGACGCAACACTAGCGCGCGGGGCCGCGGGGGCCGGTTGTGGCGCCCGCGGCCCCGGCATTGGTCCCTGTTCCTAGTGGCGGTCGCGCAGCACACTCAGCAGGTGCTGCCAGGAGTCGTGGTCGGCGCGGGCGTCATAGCCTACCGGCATGTTGAACTCCTCGGCGATGGCGTCGGCACCGGGATTGGTGAAGCTGTGCAGGACGTCGGAGAACTCCACCACGGTGTAGCGAACCCCCGCGGCCTGCATCTCTTCCTGGAACCCGGCGATCTGTTCCGGCGGGATCATGGGGTCCGCGGTGCCGGTGAATGACAGCAGCTCTGCGGTGACCTGGTCGGCCTCGGCCGGGTGGTCGGTGCCCAGTGCGCCGTGGAAGCTGGCCGCGACGGTGAGGTCCATCCCGGCGCGGGCCGCCTCCAGGGCCACGGTCCCGCCAAAGCAGTACCCGACCGCAGACGGTGCCGCGTCGACACTGGCATCATGTGCCCTCAGCCAGTCGTAGGCGGCCTGAAAGCGGCCCAGCATCAGGTCACGATTGGCACGGATCTCGCCAGCAAAGTCGCCCGCGGTGGACGGGTGGCCCGCCAGTTTCCCGCTGCCATACATGTCCAGCGCAAACGCCGCGTAGCCCTCGCGGGCGAGCTGCTCGGCACGGTCGCGGGCATAGTCGTTGTGCCCCCACCACTCGTGGATCACGAGCACCGCGGGGTGGGGCCCGCCGGCCTCGGGGTAGGCGAGATAGCCAGTCAGTTCTGCGCCGTCGTGTTCGTAGGTGACCTCTTCGGTCTGAATGCCGGCCAGGGCCAGCCCGGGAAGCAGGCTCGCCAGCAGCACGGCGAGCGGGGCAAAAGCGGGTCTTGCAGACATCGAACACCTCCTGGGTGGTTGTGACAACGCGAGTTTGACATACCCGCCGCAGCCGGGTTCTCGGGTGCGCCGGGTTACATCATCGTGGCCAGCGGCTACAGTAGGAATGCGCGAACGGGCGAGCCACGGGCCAGCCCGACGCAGGACAAGTGAGGTGGCGCCAGCCTGGCCCGCCTCGGGCAAGAGGATCGATCAATGTCCGAAAACCCCGCCGCAGATTCACTCGAGGCCCGGGTCCAGTCGGCCGACAAGCTCCTGGCCATGCCTCAGGTCGTGTTCGAGGTTGCGCGCCTGCTGGAGGACGATAAAGCCACGGCCACCCAGATCGCCGCGAGCCTGGGTCGGGACCCGGGGCTGGTCGCCCTCGTCCTGCGGATCGCGAACAGCCCCGCGTATGCCCCGGCCCGCACCGTGGATTCGGTGGACCGGGCGATCACCATGCTCGGCCGGGATGCCCTGCAGCGCCTGGTCGTGGCCAGTGCGATTACCCGCGCCACGGCCTCCATCCCCGACCAGGAGCGCCTGCCGCTGGAGGTGTTCTGGCGGCATTCCGCCTACTGCGCCGTGATCGCACGCCAGCTGGCCATGCGGGTGCTGCCGCGTCAGGCCAGCGGCATCTTTCTGGCTGGTCTGCTGCACGACCTCGGCAAGCTGCTGCTGTTTTCGCAGTCGCCGGAGTCCGCGCACCGGGCCTTTCTCTCCAGCCTGGATACCGGCGACGGCCTGAGTCCGCAGGGCGCGGAGCGAGCCCAGCTGGGGTTCGATCACGCACAACTGGGGGGTGCGCTCGCCGAGCACTGGGGGCTGCCGGAACTGCTGGTCGACTGCCTGACGGGTCACCATCAGCCCATGGTGGCCCCCGAGCGCAACCGCACCGCGGTCATGCTGGTTCACCTCGCCAATACCGGGGCCCACCTGGCCGAAATCGACTCGCGCGACTGGGCCGATGCCCCGCCGGTGGACCCGGCCGTCTGGGATGCCCTGCACATGGCGCCCGAGGTCCTGCTGTCGGCGGTCGAGGAGGCGCAGCACGAAGTGCTGGCGGTGCAGGACTTCTGCGACCCCGCGCATGACCGGGCGCCGTAGGCATGAGGCGAGCGTCGAACCGCGGCGGGTTCCGGTGGTCGTAGCCTTCATGAAGCCACGCCTGTTCACCATTGCCCTGCGCGGGCTGCTCGCCGTCGGCCTGCTATGGCTGCTGGCGGGTTGCGCCGGTGTCCCGGCCGACCTGGCACCGCTGCCCGACGCGGCGCCGGATCGCGAGCAGGTGCTGGCGGACCCCGAGGCGGCCCGTGGCGAAACCGTGGTCTGGGGCGGGGTGATCGCGGATATCGAGAACACCTCCGGGGGCACTCGGCTGGAGGTGGTCGCGCGCGAGCTCGACCGCGAAGGCCGGCCGCGGGAGTCGGATCGCTCGCCGGGACGGTTCCGGGTGATCAGTCCCGGCTTCCTGGATCCGCAGATCTACAAGGAAGGGCGCGAGGTCACGGTACGCGGCACGATCCAGGGCACAGAGGACGGCAGCATCGGGGACTACGCCTACACCTTCGTGACGCTGCAGGCCGATGCCGTGCACCTCTGGCCGCGGCGACCGCCGCCGGCGGAGCGCCACCTGCGCGACCCGTTCTATGACCCGTTTTACGATCCGTTCTACAGCCCGTGGGGTCCGCGGTTTGGCCCGTACGGACGTTACTACCCCTATCCGTGGTACTGATGAAACGATCCCGTGTCCTGATTCCGTTGCTGGGGGTCCTGCTCCCGTTCGTGCTCGCGGCCTGTGCAACGGGTCCGCTCGAGGCCCCGGCCGATTCGGCCGGTCAGGTCGAGCCGCGGGCGGTGACGGCGGACCGGCTGCCGGCCGACGAGCAGGTGTGGGGCGGGGTGATCGCACGGGTCGACAATCGCGCCGATGCGACCGTGATCGAGGTCGTCGGCTACCCCCTCAGCCGGCAGGAGCCCCAGACCCGGCAGTCCACCACCGGCCGCTTCCGCCTGCGCGTAGAGGGGTTTGCCGATCCGGTCGACTACAGTAGCGGTCGCCGGATCACCGCGGTGGGTACGGTCAGCGGCGTCGAGGAGGGCCAGATTGGCCAGTCCGACTACAGCTTCCCGGTGCTGGAGGCCCGCTCCGTGCACCTGTGGCCGCTGCCGGAGCCGCCGCGTTCCTCCGGTGGTGTGCGCTTTGGGATCGGTATCGGCATCGGTCTCTGAGGCGGGGCGTCGTTCCCCGGCTCGCACGCACGTTTCCCGAAACCCTGGAGTTGCCATGCGAGCAGTCGTGTTTGACCAACCCGGTGATCCCGATGTCCTGCGCCTGGAGGAAGTACCCGAGCCGCCTCTGGTGGCTGCCGACCAGGTCCGCATCCGAATGCTGGCCGCGGGCGTCAACCCGGTGGACACCAAGGTGCGCACAGGCGGGATGATCGTCCCCGGCGCGCCGCGCAACACGCCCGGTTGCGATGGCGTGGGCGTGATCGAGGCCTGTGGCAGTGACGTGCATCATGCGCGTCCCGGGCAGCGGGTGGCGTTCTGTTTTGGCGGGGTCGGGGCCGACCCCGGCACCTATGCGGAACAGGTGGTCGTGCCCGAAGCCGCCGTGGTTCCGGTGCCGGCCGCGGTGACTGACCTGCAGGCGGCGGCCCTCCCGCTGACCTGGCTGACCGCCTGGGAGTCCCTGTTCGAGCGGGCCGAGCTGCAGCGCGGCCAGAGCGTGCTGGTGCACGCCGCCGCCGGCGGGGTGGGGCAGATGGCCGTGCAGATCGCGCGCGCGGCCGGGGCCCGGGTCCTGGGGCTGGTCCGGCGCGAGGAGGCGCGGCGCCTGGTGACCGGGCTTGGCGGCGACGTGGTCGACCTGACCCGGCCCGATGCCGAGGCGTCGATCCGGGCCTACACCGACGGTCGTGGTTTCGACATCGTGCTCGACACCGTCGGTGGCGATGTCTTTCGCGAGGGGCTGACCCAGGTGGCCTATGGCGGGGACCTGGTGACCCTGCTCGCGCCCCCGGCGGATACCGACTGGAACCCGGCACGCCTGCGCAACCCGAGCATCAGCCTGGAGCTGATGCTGACCCCGATGCTGGAAGGCGACCGCCGGCGCCTGAGACATCAGGCCACGCTGGTGGCCGAAGGTCTTGCGCGCCTGGCCAGTGGCCGCCTGCAGGTTAACGTCGAGGACAGCCTGCCACTGGCGGAGGCCGCCGAGGCCCACCGCCGCATCGAGGCCGGCGGCCGCAGCGGCAAGCTCGTCCTGCGCATCCCCGAGTAAGCCTGTAGTCACGCCGCCACGAACAAGGTCAAGGGCGGTTTACAGGAAGACTGGAAGATCGGAAGGTTTCATGGTTGCTTGGGGCTGATCCCACGTTGGAGGCTCGGTTGTTCGTTGGGGTGCTACGAAAGCTCCCCAATTAGCCCCCTTCCAAACTTCCCGTCTTCCTGTGATGCGCTTTTTCCCGTGGTGACACCAAGGGACTTGTTAGGCGCCGAAGAGATGGCTGAAGACGCGGGCACCACCGATATAGGTGCCGGCTGCGGAGCCGAGCGTTGTCAGGATGAAGACCAGCAGTACGCGCGAGACCCGGTTGCGCCACCAGCCCCGCGGGGTCGTGGTGTCCTGGCGCAGGCGGGCAAAGTCGTCCACGCGCGGCTTGCGCAGGAACAGCTCGGCCGCGGCCGCGACGAAGCCCACGCCGATGGTCGGGTTCAGAGAGGTCAGCGGCGCGGCCAGCGCCGCCGTGACCACGGTCAGCGGGTGCGCCAGCGCGATGATCGCGCCAATGGCGGCCAGGCCGCCATTGATCATGACCCAGTCCATCACCATCTGCAGGCCGATGTCCGGATTGCGCAGGAAGCCGATCACGAAGCCGGTCAGGATCACGCCGACGATGACCCACGGCAGGATCTTCGGCCAGCGCGCCTTCGGTGGCGGCTGGTCGAGGGAGTCGAGGATGGCATCGGGCGGGGTCAGCTCGTCCTCGGCCTGGGTCGCGATCCCGGACAGGTGTCCGGCGCCGACCACGGCGAGGATGCGGCGGTGCTGGCCGGACTCGGCCAGACGCCGCAGGTGGGCGGCCATGTACTGGTCGCGCTCGTGGATCAGCGTGCGGTAGAGGTCCTCCGACTGTTCGGCGAACTCGCTGAAGGTGGACTCCAGCATGTCGCCTTCCTTCAGCCGTTCGATCTCCGATTCGTCGATCTTCTCGCGCGACAGGACCGAGCCGAACAGCCCGCCGATCAGCCCCATGCGTTGCCACCAGGGCACGGCGCGATAGGTCCGGCGCAGCGTCAGGCCGAGGTCGCGGTCGATCAGTGCCAGCGGCAGGCCGCGATCCAGCGCGACGTCCATCGCCGCGCGCATCTCCGCGCCCGGCTCGATCCCGTACTGGTCGGCCAGGCGCTGCTGATAGGCACCCAGCGCGAGGCTCGCGGCGATCATCGGGGCCTGCCCCTGGCGCATCACGCTGAACAGGTCCATGCGGCCGATCGCGTCCGGGTCGAGCATCGCGCGCTGGCGGCTTTCGCACAGCTCGATGGCCACGGTATCGAAGGCGCCGGTGTCCACCAGGGCGCGCACCTTCTCGGCACTGGCACGGGACACGTGGGCGGTGCCCAGCACCACGACCTCCGTGTCGCCCAGTTGCAGGACGCGGTGGGGTTCGTCGGCAATCAGTTCCTGTACGGCTGGATTCATCTGCGGTGGGCTCTTGCTCCGGAGCGGCGGCGCCATTCTACGGCGAATGGGCGGGCCCCGCAGCGCCGGGTACTCCCGGGTGCCGGGCTCCGGCCGGGGCCGGTCACGGGGCGTCCGGTCCGGCCTGTGGGACATCCGGCGGCGGACCCTCCTGCTCCTCCGGCAGTGGCTCCGGCACACGCAGGCTTTCCAGGCGCTCGATCACGCGCAGGGCGCGCTCGTGGGCGGCAATCAGCCCGGCATGGTCGGGGGCCAGCTCGAGCCCCTCCGCCCAGTGTTCCTGGGCCTCCTCGATGCGCCCGGCCGAGTAGTGATGGCGGCCTTCCTCGAGCAGGTGCTCGACGCGGGTGTCGCGCCGCTCGCGCCATTCCTCGCACAGCACGCGGTGTGCGCGCAGGGCCGCCTGGTCGGGCCCGGAGGCGTCGGCATCGGGGATGATCTCGCTGCGGCACCAGCGCGCCGCCGCCATCAGGTCGTCGGCCTCCAGGGCCTGGCGCAGCCGGGCGTTCACCGTGGACCGCGGGACCTCGTCTTCGATCACGGAGGATTCGGTTGCACGCAGTTCGCGTTCCAGCGCCGCGATGCGCTCTGCGCGCTCCGGGCTGGCGTTCAGGCCCTGGGCCAGCCGCAGCAGCTGCAGGCGTTCCTCGCCCTCGGCGCGCTCGGCATAGTGGTCCATGGAGCGGGCCAGGGGCTCGCTGCGGGCGGCGAGTCGGTCGGGGTCATCCGGGAGCTGTTCGCTGCGGCGCACCAGTGGGCGCATGACCTCCAGCAGCCGCAGTTGCTGGACCAGCGCCTGGGCCTCGAGGATGTCGTGGCGCTGCTCCAGGGTGCGCAGGCCGACCAGCCGCTGGCGTTCGAGCTGCTCGATGAACTGGCGCCGCTCGCGGTCGGCCGGAAGCTGCCGTTCGGCCTGTTCGAGGATCTCCAGGGCCTGTGCCACCGCGCCCTCGGCCGATGCCGCGCGGGCCTGGCGCATGGCGTCCTCGGCGGCCGCATCCGCCTGTGCCGCGATGGCCTCGCGGCGTTCGTCCCACTCCGCTCGGGGTTCGGGATCGTGCTGGTCGATCAGGTCGAGTGCGCGCCGGTAGTCACCGTCGGCAACTGCGCGTTCGATGCGCAGCTCCGGCGTGACCAGCGGATCGAGGAACGCACAGCCCTGAAGCAGCACGGCCAGCATCAGTGCCGCGAGCAGGGGGCCCGGGCCGCGGCGCGCGCGGCGCAGCCGCCGGACCAACCGGGTACTCATACGCGATCCGAGGCCGTCAGTACGCGGATCGCCGGTACGGCCTCGCTGACGCCGTGGAGCTCGTGGGTGCCCCAGTCCTCGGTGCGGAAGTGCCCTTTCACCTGTTCGTGCTCCATGAATGCGCGGGTGGTGACCAGTCCCCCCGGTGGCGCGACGGTGACCAGGCGGGCGGCGAGGTTGACGGTGTCACCGACCACGGTGAATTGCATGCGGTCCTCGGCCCCCATGTTGCCGGCCAGCATCTCGCCGGCGTTGAGGCCGATGCGGAACTCCACCCGCGGCTCGCCGCGGCGCTCGCGTTCGGCGTTGATCGCGGCCACGGTCTCGAGCAAGGCGAGGCCCGTCTGCACGGCAGACAAGCGGTGCGCGCCCGGCTCGGTCCCGAGCCCGAAAACCGCCATGGTACAGTCGCCCATGTACTTGTCCACCATGCCGCCGTGACGGGCGATGCACTCCGACATCGGGCCGAAGAATTCGTTGAGCATCCGCCCCAGCGCCTCCGGGGTGCAGCGCTCCGACAGGGCGGTGTAGCCCTGGATGTCGGCGAACAGCACCGAGCCCTCCACCGCGCGCCCCCCCAGTTCCACCCGGTCCAGGTTTTCCAGGATGTCCTGGGCGATGGCATCCGATACGTAGCGGCGCAGGGCGGCCTCGACCTGGTCCTTGCGCAGCAGGTCGCGGGCCATGTCGTTGAAGGCATCGGTGAGCTGGGCGATCTCGTCCTGGCGCACCATCGGCAGCGGGTTGCCCTGGTCATCGGTCGGCTGGATGCGGGCGCGCATGCTCTCCGCCAGGCGTTCCAACGGGCGCACCAGGCGCTTGCTGATGTCGATGGCGAGCACCAGACTCAGCAGGAAGACCCCGATGGCGGTGGCAATCCCGGCATTGAGGGTGTTGCGGATCAGTTCCTGCATGGGCGAGGTGTCGATGTACGCCTCGATGTAGCCCACCTGCACATCCTGGAAGCGCACGTTGCGCAGGTAGGGCTCGACGGTGGGGGCCAGCGGCCACACGCCGTCCGTGAGGGACTGCTCCGGGGGTGTCCCGGCGCTGGCGACCTGCCCGCGGTCGATCGCATAGGCGGCGATGGATTCGACCCGGCCCTCCTCCACCAGCGAGTTCAGCAGGGTCTCCAGGGTCAGGTAGTCCTCGGCCAGCATCAGTTCGGCCGATGTACGCGCCACCGGCGCGATGGTGCTCTCGGCCTGGGCGCGGATCTGGTTGTCCAGCACGTTGCTGACCTGGTTCAGGACCACGGCGGACAGGGTGACGATGCCGGCCAGGGTCAGCCCGGCGATCGCGGCGACGATCTTCCACGCGATCGGGAGATAGCGGGGCGTGAAATCGGCACCGGCCCGGTTCAGGCGGGTGCCGCGGCCGGGCTGGCGGCGGCGCATCACCGGGCCGTCCCTGCGGGTTCGAGCCACGGTGCCAGCCACTGCCGCCAGTCCGCGAGTAGGGCTGCGGAACGGGCCGCGACGGCGGAGCGCTTGGCCAGGGAGCGCGCGAACACCGGCCCGCCGTCGAGGCTGCACATTGCGCCCCCGGCCTGCGCCAGCAGCAGGCCGCCGGCGGCACTGTCCCACGGGGCCTGGCCGCCGTGCAGGTAGAGATCGGCGCGGCCGGCGGCCAGCCAGGCCCACTCCAGCGCGCAGGCCCCGAGGTTACGCTGCGACCGGAACGGGGCGGCGCTGGCCAGCTGTTGTGCCAGCGGCGCGCGCAGGCGCTTGTAGTCCACCAGTGCGATCGCGTGCCCCAGTTCCGTGACTGGCGGGCGGCGGCGCGCGGCGGCCGGGGCCCCGTTGAGCTCCAGTGCGCTCGCCGTGGTGGCGGTGAAGAGCTCGTCACGTACGGGGTCGTAGGTGGCCCCGTGCGTGACCTGGTCGCCCTCGATGCGCGCGATGGAGATGGCAAAGAACGGCATGCCGCCGGCGAAGTTGGAGGTCCCGTCCAGCGGGTCCACCAGCCAGAACGCCGGGGCCGTCTCCAGGACCCGCGCCTGCTCGCCCCGGGCCTGTTCCTCGCTCAGGATCGGTTCGTGCTGGCCGTGCTCGGGCAGCAGTTGGCGCACCCGCGCATCCACCGCGTGGTCGGCCTGGGTGATCACGCTGCCATCGGCCTTGTAGTCCACGGCGATGTTGGCCTCGAAGCGGGGCAGCAGTTCCTGCCGGCCGATCTCGCGCAGGCCCTGGGCGAGATCGGAGAATGGGATGCTGTTGGCGGTCATGAGGGCCTGGGGGACACTTTGAGGATTGAGTGGGCCGGCTCGAGGCGGCCACTTGGGCACGCGGGCGAACTCGGGCCCCGATAGCCGTATCATACCGGTCCATGACGGGCTTGATGATAATCCTCTCCCTTGCGCTGGTCGCGTTTTACGTGAACGACACCTGGCGCGCCAACGAACGGGCCCGGCGCGTGGGGCGTCAGGCCTGCAAACGCGCCGGTGTGCAGTTGCTGGATGCGACCGTGGTGCGTATTGGTCAGCGCCCGGTGTGGGGCGCGCGGGGTCTCGCGCTGCGGCGGCGCTACCGCTTCGAGTTTTCCGCCGATGGTGCCGGGCGGCATCCTGGAGAGATCTCGCTGGAGGGGCAGCAGTTGCAGCGGGTGACCCTGGACTGGCCGGACGGCGGGCGCGAGTTTCAGGGGCCCGACCCGGCTGATCGCGGTGGAGGGCCCGAGCGGTGACGCTCGCCGAGTTGCGTTATGTGGTGGCGGTCGCCGATGCCCGCCATTTTGGTCGGGCCGCAGAGGCATGCCATGTCAGCCAGCCGTCGTTGTCGGTGGCGGTGCGCAAGTTCGAGGACGAACTGGGCGTGACGCTGTTCGAACGCGGCCGTGGCGAAGTCAGCGTAACGCCTGCCGGCGAGCAGGTCATCGCGCAGGCGCGGCGGGTGCTGGCCGAGGTCGAGCAGCTGCGCTCGGTGGCGGTGCAGAGCCAGGACCAGCTGTCCGGGCCCCTGCGGCTGGGTGCGATCTACACCATCGGACCGTACCTGCTTCCGGAGTTGATCCCGGCGTTGCGCGAACGTGCCCCGAACATGCCGCTGGTGATCGAGGAAAACTACACCGGCCGGTTGCGCGAACGGCTCAAGCAGGGCGAGCTGGATGCCATCATCATCTCGCTGCCGTTCGAGGAGCCGGGCGTGGTCACGCTGCCGCTCTATGACGAGCCCTTCATGGCCGTGCTGCCGGCCGCGCACCCGCTCAAGGACAAGGATCCGTTGCGTCTGGAAGACATGGCCGATGCGACCCTGCTGATGCTGGGCGCCGGGCACTGTTTCCGCGATCAGGTGCTCGAGCGCTGCCCGGACTGTCAGCGTACCGTGACCGCCGACGGCAGCACGCCGCGCAACCTGGAAGGGTCTTCGCTGGAGACCATTCGCCACATGGTGGCCTCCGGCATGGGGGTGACCATACTGCCGTGTACGGCGGTGGGTGCGGACCGCTATGCCCAGCGTCTGCTGGCGGTGCGGCGTTTTCAGGAGCCGGCCCCCAGCCGGCGCGTGGCACTGGCCTGGCGGGCCAGCTTCCCGCGTCCGGAAGCGATCGAGGCCCTGCGTCAGGCGGTGCTCGCCACCCCGCTGACCTGCGTTGATTTCGTGCGCCCCGGGGCGGGCTGAGCCCGCCGTACAGCGGGTAGTGGTTCTACCCGCCCGTTTCTGAAGGATTCGGGGCGCAACGCAGGATTGGGCCATATTCATTCAGAATCAGGGGGGGGGGCACCAACCCCACAAGCCATTGAAAACAGAGGCTCGGCCGCCCGTTGTTGATCAAAAGCGGGCGCGCGCACGGCGTTGCGGTTCCCTTGTGCAGAGTGACTGCACGGCAGTCACCGTGCCTTGTTCGCACGCAAAAGTGACTCGAGCGCGGACGTGCGATTCAATCAATGTCTCCCTAGCCGTTTCCGGCGAGCACGCGGTTGCGGCCGGCCTGTTTGGCGGCGTACAGGGCCTCGTCTGCGGCCTGGTAGGCCGTGTGCAGCGAGGAGTGACGTCCGATCGCGGCCACGCCCACACTGGCCGTTGCCTTGACCGGGCCGTCGCTCTCCAGTCCGGACTCGTCGCCGGCCGCCGCCGGGATACGCAAGGCGGCGATCGCAAGGCGGATGCGTTCGGCGCATTCCATCGCGCAGTTGAGATCGGCCCCCGGCAGCAGGACGAGGAACTCCTCGCCGCCCATGCGGATGCACAGGTCGGATTCGCGGGTCGAGTTGCGCAGTGCATCCGCGACGCGGCGCAGGAGTTCGTCGCCCACGGTGTGGCCGAAGTCGTCGTTGATCCGCTTGAAGTGGTCGAGATCGATCGCCAGCACCGACATCGGACGGTCCTGGCGGCGGCAGTCGGCCAGCCACTGGGCACCCTGTTTTTCGAATGCGCGACGGTTGCCCAGGCCGGTCAGTTCGTCGGTCTCCAGGCAGGTCGACAGGTTCTGGAAACGCAGCGCGTTGGCCAGGGCCGGTGCCGCGAGTCCCAGCAGGGCCTCGATGCGTTCCTGCTCGTGATCGCCAAAACGGCGGCCGCGCATCAGGATCAGGGAGCCCATGGCCTCGCCGTTGAAGCTCATGCCGTATTCGATGCGGTGGCGGTCCTCCTCGCCCCCGGACCAGGTCGCGTCGCTTTCCTGCAGGATGAAGAACCAGCCGCTGTGACCGATCTGCGCATGCAGGTGCTCATGCAGACGTTCCAGCACCGTCCCCAGCTCCAGGCTGGATGACAGGGACTGCACGAATTCCAGGGCATCGAAGGGGGTTCCCGACCGGCCGGTGGTGGTTTTCCCCTTGCCGGATACCAGTCGCAGATTCTGGGCATTCCCGTCGCGGTTCATGGCCGCCTCGCTTGCAAAGATCGTTGGGATCGGGATAAAGCGATAAGTGTGCCAATGATGAAAATCTTCATTTTATCAATGGTCTGTGTGCGCATGCGCGGGATGGATCGTCGGAAAATCGGCAGCTTTTCGCCGCGAGCGGCAGCCTTGGGCCGCCGTTACCGTTGCTGGCGGCAAATTGTTGACACCCCGTGCGTCCCGGTTTCCGGCCGGCCACATGAGCCGGAGGGCCGCGATGGCCTACACTGCGCGCCATGATTCGAATGCAAGACATCGAGCTGCGCCGTGGTCGACAGATATTGCTGCAGCATGCCAGCCTGACCGTCCATGCCGGCTGGCGGGTCGGTCTAACCGGCGCCAACGGGTCCGGCAAGTCCAGCCTGCTGGCGGCCCTGCAGGGCGAGTTGGGGCTGGACGCCGGGGAGATCGAGCAGCCGCCGGAATGGGTGGTGGCGCACCTGCCGCAGGAGGTCCCAGGCTCCGATCGCCGCGCGGTGGACTACGTCCTTGATGGCGATGCCGAGCTGCGGGAGTTGCAGCGGCGCCTGGAACAGGCGACTGATGGCGCGGAGCAGGCGCGGCTGTACGCGGCGCTGGAGGCCATCGACGGCTGGTCCGCGGATGCCCGCGCCCGCCGTCTGCTGGCGGGCCTCGGGTTCGCGCCCGCCGATGCGGAACGGCCGATGCGTGATTTCTCCGGGGGCTGGCGCATGCGCCTGGGCCTGGCGCGCACGCTGATGACCCGTTCCGATCTGTTGCTGCTGGACGAGCCCACCAACCACCTGGATGTAGAGACCATCCTGTGGCTGGAGGACTGGCTGGCGCGGTATCCGGGCACGGTCATCGTGATCGCGCATGATCGTCGTTTTCTCGACTCGGTCTGTACCCATATCGCACATATCGAACGCGGCACGATCGCGCTGTATGCCGGCAGCTACACCCATGCCGAGTCCAAGCGTGCGGAGGCGATTGTCCAGAGCGAGGCGGCGGCAGCGCGGGTGGCCGCCGAGCGCGCTCACCTCGAGGACTTCGTGCGCCGCTTTCGCGCCAAGGCGAGCAAAGCGCGCCAGGCCCAGAGCCGGCTCAAGCGTCTGGATCGGATGGACGAGGTGGCGGTAATCCGCGCCGCGCGGCCCATTCATCTGGAGATCCCGACGCCGGTGCGCCTGCCGGATCCGCTGCTGGCGCTGGACCATGCCGAGGTCCGCACGGGTGACCGCGTGCGGCTGCAGGCGACGACTTTACGACTGCGTCCCGAAGACCGAATCGGGGTTTTGGGGCCGAATGGTGCCGGAAAGTCGACACTCCTGACCCTGCTGGCGGGCGAATTGCGGCCGACGGCGGGCGAGCGCCGGGTCGATCCCGCTCTCCAGGTCGGCTATTTCGCCCAGCACCAGAGCGAGCAGCTGGATCTCGCGGCCTCGCCGCTGATGCACCTGCAGCGTCAGGGTCCGCGCGCCGAGGAGCAGCGGCTGCGCAATTTCCTGGGGGGCATGGGCTTTCCCGGCGAGAAGGCGGATGGTCCGGTGGGGCAGTGCTCGGGCGGGGAGCGCGTGCGTCTGGTGCTGGCGCTGCTGATCTGGCAGGCGCCATCCCTGCTGCTGCTGGACGAGCCGACCAACCATCTTGACCTCGATATGCGCGAGGCCCTTGCCGAGGCGCTGGAGAACTACGCCGGGGGGCTGGTGGTGGTGGCCCATGATCGCGAACTGCTGGCGCGGGTCTGTGATCGTTTCTGGACGGTGGAGGCGGGGCGGCTGAGTGACTTCGATGGCGACCTCGACGACTACGCCCGCGAGCTGCAGGCGCGTCAGCGCGAGGCCGTGCGGTCGGCGGCGGGGACGGCGTCGGAGGTGTCGGCGGGCGGGCCCGCCCGGACCCAGAAGGAACGGCGGCAGCAGGCCGCGCAGGCGCGCGCGGCACTGCGGCCCCTGCAGCAGCGCGCGGACCGGGCCGAACGCGACTGCAGCCAGACGCAGGAGCGTCTGCAGGCGCTGGAGTCGGAACTGGCCGATCCGGACCTGTATGCCGGCGACAATGCCGAGCGGCTCGCGGCGCTGACCCGCGAACAGGGCGAGCTGCGCGCGCGCCTGGAGGCCCTGGAGGGTGAATGGATAGAGGCGCTGGAGGCCCTGGAGTCGGCGCGCGCGGAGGTCCCCGAATAAGCCCCCGATGAAATCTCGACTCTTGCACTTGGTTATTGCCCGGTCTATAGGTTCAGGGTGAATGCACCGCAGAGGAGGACTTCACATGAACGCTCAGGAACTGAACCGCCGCTGTGTCGAGCTCTTCCATCACCCGGATGCCAAGCTGCATTGCTGGCACCCGCGCATGTTCTGGGAGACCCACATGCTGGAGAACCCGAAGCCGGAAGACCTGCAGGAGCCGAAGGTGGACCTGCGCGAGCTGGAGGTGATGCTGTCCGAGGCGGCACACCAGCCGTCCCAGTGCGCCGACGATCTGGAGCAGGAGGAGCCCGGTCGGGCCGCCCTGATTCGTCACATGATGGAGCGCGGCGAGATGCCGCTGCTGCATCGGCCTCACTAGGGAGACGCTGATTGAATCGCACGTCCGCGCTCGAGTCGCTTTTGCGTGCGAACAAGGCGCGGTGACTGCCGTGCAGTCATTCTGCACAAGGGAACCGC
>NZ_KB898052.1 GCF_000377345.1 Thioalkalivibrio sp. ALJ16
GGGAACGGCGTTGCGGTTCCCTTGTGCAGAATGACTGCACGGCAGTCACCGCGCCTTGTTCGCACGCAAAAGCGACTCGAGCGCGGACGTGCGATTCAATCAGCGTCTCCCTAGGCCGTCCCTGTGCACAGAAAGGCCCGGACGGGGGAACCCGCCCGGGCCTTTTTGTTGCGGGCGGCCTCATGCCTGCCCGCGAGACGATCGTTCCTGGGTACGGCCAGGTCAGAATTCGGCGCCGCCACCCTCCTGGCCTTCCTGCGGCTCCATGCTGCCCTCCGGCTCGGGCATCGGGTCGCCCTCCGGCGGTTCTTGCATCTCGCCTTCGGCCGGCGGTGCCTGCATGCCACCGTCCTGCTGCATCTCCTGCTGTTCCATCTGCTGCTGCTCGAATTCGTCCATGTCCATCCCGTCGTCGGCGCAGCCGACCAGCAGGGCAAACGGGGCGATCGCGAGGGTGGCCATGATGGCGGTGGATCGTTTCATTGCATGCGCTCCTTATTCAGGTTTGCGAAAGAAAAATGAATTGCGCGTTCGGGGCAGGGGACAGGATTATCCCGGGGCGTGTTCACACCCGCGGGTACACTTTGTGATTCATGCACGCTTTCAAGGGCGCCCGTTTCCCGGGGCTTGTTGTCCACCCCGGGCCGGGTGGCTGGTGGAGCATCACGCTTTCGGCAGGGGTTGATCGACGGCCGTGATCGCCGTCGGTAGAGTCGCGGTGTGGACAGGCGATTGAGTGATCCCACTACTGGACCGACATGAGCGAATCTTCCGACACCGACAAGCTGATCGGGCAGGCGCAGCAGGCGTGGGCGGCCGGCGACACCGGGGCGGCTATCCGTTACTGGCAGCAGGGCGCGCGTATGGGGGATGCCCAGTGCGCCTACAACCTCGGCGTGCTGCTGGACGAAGGGCAGCACCTGTCGCGCGATGCCGCCGGGGCCGCGCACTGGTACCTGCAGGCGGCGAATGCCGGCTTTCCGGATGCGGCGTTCAACCTGGCCGTGCTGCACGAGCAGGGGGACGGCGTGGTTCAGGATGCCAACGAGGCCGCGCGCTGGTTTCATTTCGCGGCCGAGCGGGGCAACGCCCAGGCGATGTTCAACCTGGGGCTCAAGTTCGACGAGGGGCGTGGTCTGCCGCAGGATGCGGAGCAGGCGGCGCAGTGGTATCTGCTGGCGGCCGAGGCGGGTGAAGGCCGCGGGGCCGCGAATCTCGGGCGGCTGTTCGCCATGGGCGAGGGTGTGGAGCGCTCCGATGTCTCGGCGTTCAAGTGGTACGCCATCGCGGCCGAAATGGGGGTGGCCAGTGCGGCGCGCTATCGCGAGCGGGTGGCCCGCGAGTTGAGTCCGGAGCAGCGGCTGCACGCGGGCGAACGTGCCCGGGAATGGCTGGGGAGTCATGCTGCGGCGGGGGCGGGCCGCCTGCAGTAGCGCAGGCCCGTGGCAACGCAGGCGCCGGGCTCAGATCACCACGTTCAGTTCGCGCCGCGGCTCTTCGCTCGGGCCTGCCAGGCTGACCGCGAGCTCCACGCGGCGACGCAGGGCCTCGACGCCAACGCCCGACAATGCCCCGCCGTCCGGCGCTGCGGTCTCGCGGGTGTCGTCGCCGTTGCGAAACGCCTCGATCTGGGCCGCGACCCGGGCCCGGGAAGCCATTTCCTGTTCCGAACGCGGGGGAAACCCGAGCCCTGACTCCTGCTGTTCGCCCTCCCCGCGCCGGTTCTGATCCTGTTCCGGGCGGTCCTCGATGGCGCGCCGGGGCGCGCCGGCCTCGGGGTCATTCAGCGGGCGGTCGAAATCCGCCGGGGTGGCAAGCTGCCCGAGGCCCAGCCGGTCGCTGCCAGTCGGGCGTGTGCCGAGCGGTACCGCGGCTGAGGGATTGGTGACCGGGACTTCCATCGCGTGTCTCGACGAGCCTCCTGTGGTGTGCGGTCAGGCGCGTATATCCAGCAGTGAGCCGATCATGCGGTCTTCGGCCTGCAGGGACTTCACTGCGGCCTCGATCTGGTTCTGGCTTGCAATCATGCCCACCTGCGCGCTGGTGCTGTCACGGGATCCGGCCTGTTCGGTCGCCACCGTATGCGCCTGCTGGCGCATGCTGGTCATGCCGTTCTGGATGCCCTTCAGGGCGGCGCTTCCATCAATCATGTGTGGAACCCGTTTCGTTCAGCGTTCACTGCCTGTAGACCTGATTATAGATCAATTAGTTGCAGTCTACCGAGAAGTCCCCGTCCGGCCTTCCCCGGTTGCGCCGAGCACGGCCTGCAGGCGGGTCTGGATGGATGCCCGGGCGCCGGCCTGGCGGGCCTGCCACGCCGCAAGCGCCTGGCGCCGCGCCTCGCGGTCAACCCCTTCTGACAGTCGGGCCAGGACTTCCCTGGCGACCTGTTCCGGGTCCTCGCCGCGGGCGACCAGTCCGGTGTGTTCGGCGGCCATGCGCAGGCGGGTGGCGGCATCCGGGTGCTGCTCGTGTGCCGCCGGGCCGCAAATGACGGCACTGCCATGCACCAGAGGAAGCCCCAGGTCCGGTGGTGTCTCGCTGGCGGCCAGGGTGCCCCCGGGGAGGGTGATGTCGGCGCAGTTGTAGGCCGCCTGCAAGGTCTCGGCGTCCTCGATGTAGTACACCCGGTTCTTGCGCGGCACGAACGATGTCATGAAACGGTTATGACGGATGATGGGCAGCGAGTACTTGATCGCGTCGCGATAGACCGGCTCGTGCCGGGCCGGGTCCGCTGGGGCGAGCATCAGGATCGCGGCGGTCTTCTGCAGGACGGCAAACAGGACGGCAAAGGCGAAGGCCTCCTCGCCGGGACCCGTGTTCGGGGCCAGCAGGATGGGCCAGCCTTTTTCGTGGTACTCGCGAAAACGTTCACAGAAGGCGGGATCGCACGCCGGCATCTCCGGCAGTGTGACCGCCCCGGCGATCGGGTCCCCGATCACCTCGGCCGAAGCCGGGGCGGCATCTGCACGCGCCGCAAGTATCAGCGCCCAGTCCACGCCGGCCGGTGCCTCGCCCGCAGCGTTTACCCAGATGCGAGGCGCCTCCAGTCGCGCAAGGGCAGAACCCAGATCGCTGGCGGCCCCGATGACCAGCACCGCGCGCGGTTGCAGGCGCGGCAGGCGCTCCTCAGCCAGGGCCGGAGGCAGGGCAAGCGCCGGAACCTCAAGCCCCGGCACGGGGGCCGCGCTGTCCTGCTGGACATCCGTTACGCCAATGGTAATCGCGCCCGTCGTCGCGGCGAGTTCCTGCAGCCAGTCGCCGGCGGCCGCAAGCGTGGCGTGAGGGCCGAGTACGACCATGCGTCCGCGGGCGGCGCCGGGCACGGAACGGGCGGTGATCCAGGCGGATAAACGTGAGAACATGGTGGGCTGTCATCCGGTGGCCAGCGGGAGGCCGGCATTATACGGAATGCCGGCGCCGCGGGGCCGGCCCCGGGAGACGCGGTTTTCCGAAGACGCACGAGGGCGCAGGGCATGCAGGTACGCTGGATTGTGGGTATGGGCGCGATGGTGGCGATCCTGGCTCTGGCTATGTGGGTGTATTCCAACCCGGGTGGCATGCGCAGTCAGCAGTTCACCGACCTGCCCTGGCAGATCGAGGTGGGTGATCGCCAGCGCACGCGCGTGCTCGGGATCGTGCTGGGCGAGACTACGATGGCCGACCTGATGTACCGGCTGCCGGTGCCGGATATCCGTCTGTTTGTGGATGCTGACGGTTCGCGTTCGGTCGAGGCGTATTACGTGAACGCCCGGATCCCGCCATTCGAGGCGAACCTGATCCTGCGCCCGGATCTGGACACGGCCGCGCTGGACCGGATCGAGGCCCAGGTCACTTCCGAACGCCCGATGCCCAGCGGGGCGCGCCGCTATGGCCTCAGTGACGACGCCCTGGTCTCGCTCGGCAACGTGCCGATCGTGGAGCTGAGCTACGTCCCGCGGGCCCGCTGGAACGAAGATCTGATTGTCGAGCGCTTTGGCGAGCCGCGCGAGCGCATGCGCATCGATTCCGATCACGGCTACTGGCTCTATCCCGAGGCGGGACTGGCGATCCTGGTGCCGCGCCGCGGGCGCGTGCTGATGCACTACGTGACCCAGGAGCGCTGGGGACAGACTGTGGAGCGTCTGCGCGACGAGGGCCGGCGCCGGCTGGGCGAGGACCATGGGGACCCGGAGCCGGGAGCGCATGACTGAACCCGATGCGCCGCAGCCGGTCCCGTTCTGGGAGCGCCCGCTCGAGACGCTGAGCCACGAGGAGTGGGAGGCCCTGTGCGACGGCTGCGGGCGCTGCTGCCTGCACAAGCTGGAAGACGAGGACTCGGGCGAGCTGGCCTTTACCTGGCTGGCCTGCGACCTGCTCGACTGCGAGACCGGTTTCTGCTCGGACTACGCGAACCGCCGCAACTTCGTGCCCGACTGCATCCAGCTCACCCTGGAAGACCTGCCCAACTACCACTGGCTGCCGCCGACCTGCGCCTACCGGCTGCGCTTCGAGGGCCAGCCGCTACCTACCTGGCACCCCCTTCTGACGGGCGATCCGGAGACGGTCAAGCGCGCCCGCGTCTCGGTGGCCGGCCGGGTCATCCGCGAGTGTGATGCCCCGGACCTTCCCCTGATCGACTACGTGGTCGACTGGCCCGGCCAGGTGCCGGAGTCCGCACGCCTGTGGCGCCCGGTGGTAAAGCTCCCGCAGGAGTAGCGATGTCGGGCTACATCGACCTGTTCGTATACGGGACGCTGAAACGAGGCTGCGCCAACCACCGCGCATTCTGTGCGCGGGCCCTACGGGTTCGAACGGCCACCATCGCGGGGTCGCTTTATGACCTGCCCGTGGGCTATCCCGCCGTGCAGATCCCCGACCGCAGTATTCTCCTGAGGGCCGGGCAGGACCCGGCCCGCGACGCGGGGCGTCAGCGCCGTTTTCGGGGGCTCGCGCCGCCCGCCCCGGAGGCGGCACAGGGGCGGGTGCACGGCGAGTGGATTCGCCTGCCCGACCCGGCGCGGACGCTGCCGCGCGTCGATGCCCTGGAGGGTGTGCGCCCGGACGGCCGCGGGGAGTACCGCCGGGCCCTGGTGCCTGCCTGGACCGAGGAGGGCCCGGCGGCCCTCTGGATCTACTGGATGCCGCGTCTGCCGCCCGGCGCACGCCATCTGGCGGATGGCGCCTGGCCGGCACAGCCCTGAACCGCAGGGCCTTGTGGTCTTCGTGCAGGACTAGCCAGCAGAGGCGAGGAGCTCGCGGGCGTGGGTGCGGGTGGTCTCGGTGAGCTGGGTGCCGCCGATCAGGCGGGCCAGGGCCTCCACGCGGCGTTCGTCGTCCAGCGGCTGGATGGCAGTGCGGGTGCCGTCCTTGCCGTGCGACTTCTGCACCTCCAGCTGCTGGTGGGCCTGGGCGGCGACCTGCGCCAGGTGCGTCACGCACAGGACCTGATGGCGCTCGCCCAGGGTGCGCAGCTTGCGCCCGACGACCTCGGCGACCGCGCCGCTGATGCCGCTGTCGACCTCGTCGAAGATCAGCGTGGGCACGGTCTGCTGCTGGCTGGCCAGCACCTGTAGCGCGAGCCCGATCCGCGAGAGCTCGCCGCCGGAGGCGACCTTGGCCATCGGCTGCGGGGCGGCGCCGGGGTTCGCGGCGACGCGGAACTCGATCTGATCCACACCGTGCGCCTGCGGCTTGTCGGCGGGCTCGATCGCGATCTCGAAGTGGCCGCCGGCCATGCCCAGCTCCTGCATGGTGTCGGTAACTGCCTGACCGATGCGCCTGGCGGTCTGCTGGCGGGCCTTGCTGAGCGCCTTGGCAGCCTTGTCGAAGGCGGTACGGGTCTCCTGTTCGCGAGCCTCCAGGGCCTCGAGGGTCTGGTCGCCGTTTTCCAGGGCGTCCCGCTCGGTCTGCAGTTCGTCGTGCAGGCCCGGGAGGGCCTCGGGATCGACCCGGTGCTTGCGCGCCAGGCGCAGGTACTCGCCGACGCGCTGGTCCAGTTCGGCCAGGCGTTCCGGGTCCAGTTCGATGCCGTCGGCCAGCCGGCGCAGGGTGTCGCCGGCCTCGTCGATCTGGATGCGCGCCGATTCCAGCAGCTCCACAGCCGGGTTGACCCGTTCGTCGTGCTGCGCGGCGTCCTGCAGCGCGTGCAGCACATGGCCGATCTGGGCATCGACACCGGCGTCGTCCTCGATCTGCCGGCTGGCGGTCTGCAGCGCGCTCAGCACTTCGGTGCCGTGGGCGAGCTGGTTCTGCTCGACCAGCAGTTGCGGGTATTCGTCCTGTACCGGGGCCAGTTCGGCCAGCTCGGTGGTCTGGAAACGCAGCAGGTCGAGGCGGTCGGAGGTGTCGGCCTGGCTCTCGCGGGCCTGCTCCAGCGCGCGGGCGGCCTCGCGCCAGGCCTTGTGGGCCTCGCGCACGCGGGAGACCTGGTCGCCTTCGAGGAAGCCGTCCAGCCAGAGGCGCTGGGTGTCGCGCTGCAATAGCTGCTGATGGGCGTGCTGGCCGTGGATGTCCACCAGCCACTCGCCCAGCGTGCGCAGCTGGCCGACCGCGACCGGGCGGCCGTTGATCCAGGCGCGGCTTTTGCCCTGGCGGGTCAGGACCCGCCGCAGGAGCACCGCGTCGTCATCGGGGTCCGCCAGATCTTGCTCGGCCAGCCACGTGCTGGCCGAGCCCTGCCCGGGCAGGGCGAACTCCGCGGACAGATCGGCCTGCTCGGCCCCCTCGCGCACCATGCCCGCATCCGCACGGTCGCCCAGCAGCTGGCCGATCACGTCGATCAGGATGGACTTGCCGGCCCCGGTCTCGCCGGTCAGGGCGCTCAGGCCCGTGTCCAGCTCCAGTTCCAGCTGGTCGATGATGGCGAAGTCGCGGATGCTGATCAGTCGCAGCATGGCGGGGTCAGGGCTGCTCGCCCCAGCGCAGCTTGGTCCGCAGCACGCGCAGGAAGTGATGTTCGCGGGGATGGATCAGGGTCAGGGCCTGTTCGCGACGGTGGATGCGCAGCAGGTCGCCCGGGGCGAAGTCCACGTTCTCCTGACCGTCCAGCGCGACCTGGGCCGGGGAACGGCTGCCACTGGACAGGCGGATCTCCACCGTGGAGCGGCCGCTGACCACCAGCGGGCGGTGGTTCAGGCTGTGCGGGCAGACCGGGACCATGACCATCGCGTCCAGCTGCGGCGTCAGGATCGGCCCGCCGGCGGACAGGGCGTAGGCGGTGGAGCCGGTGGGTGTGGCCACCACCAGCCCATCGGCGCGCAAACGGCCGATGTCCATGCCGTCGATCGCGGTGTCGAACTCGATGATGCGTACCACGCTCAGCACATGGACCACGACGTCGTTCAGCGCGATCCCGTGGTGGATGGTGACCCCGTCGCGGATCAGCTCGGCCTCCAGCATCGCCCGCGGCTCGCGCTCGAAGGCCCCGTCCAGGACCTCGCCCAGTTCCTCCGGGGCGGTGTCCGGGGAGACATCCACGAGGAATCCCAGGCGACCCAGGTTGATCCCGAGCAGCGGGGTATCGGCATCGGCAACCTGGCGGGCGGTGGCCAGCAGGGTGCCGTCGCCACCGATCACGATCAGCAGGTCGACTGTGCGGGCGAGTTCGTCCAGCGGCAGGAGGCCGACGCTCTCCGGCCGCTCGAAGCCGTCGATCTCCTGTTCCATGAAGACCTGGCGGCCGCGCTCCTGGAGCAGACCGACCAGCGTCGCGACCAGCGGGGCGGTGCGCGAATCGCTGGTCTTGCCGACCAGTCCGACCTTGTTGAAGTCTGGCATCATGCCGGCATTATCCGGAAAAGGGACTGCGACTGCACCCGGGGTTTCTTGACCTGTATCGGGTGTAACCGAAGACTGTAGTTTCCTGGCACTCGACCGAGTGGAGCGCTGACGACCCATGGATCACGCAACGATCAATCTGGACGCCAGGGCCCGTACCCTGTTGCGGACCCTGATCGAGAGCTACATCCGGGACGGCCAGCCGGTGGGTTCGCGCACCCTTGCGCGCACCTCGGGACTCAGTGTCAGTGCGGCCACTGTACGCAACGTGATGGCGGATCTCGAGGACATGGGTCTGATCCATTCGCCGCATACCTCGGCCGGTCGCATCCCGACGCCGGCCGGATACCGGCTGTTTGTGGACAGCCTGTTGGAGGTGCGCAATCCCTCTCCGGATGAGGTGCGCGCGATCCAGTCCGGCTTCGACCCGAACGCCAGTACCCAGGATCTGATGGACACCACCAGCAATCTGTTGTCGCGGGTTACGCGCATGGCCGGGATGGTGCGCCTGCCGCGGCATCGCAACGTCGCGCTGAGCCAGATCGAGTTTCTGCGCCTGGGCGAGGGCCGCATCCTCGCGATCCTGGTCATCGACGGCAAGGAAGTGCAGAACCGCGTGCTGGAGCTGGAGCGCGACTTTGGCCAGGACGAGCTGCAGCGCATGGCTAACTATCTGAACGCCCACCTGGCGGGCAAGAGCCTGCACGCCGTGCGGGCCGAGCTGCTGCGCGAGATGCGCGACGTGCGCGACGACCTCGACGCGATGATGCTGGCGGCGATCGATCTGGGCGAGAAGGCGGTCGGCGACGAGGACCCGGACGACGTGGTCGTGGCCGGCCAGACCCATCTGCTCGGCTACGAGGAGCTGGCGGACATGGAGCGCCTGCGCCAGCTGCTGGAGGCCTTCAACGAGAAGCAGGAGATTCTCGGGATTCTCGACCAGTGCATTCGTAGCGACCGCGTGCAGATCTTCATCGGCCGCGAGTCCGGACTGGACTGGTTCGAGAACTGCTCGGTGGTGACTGCGCCGTACAGTGTGGATGGCGAGGTGGTCGGCGTGTTGGGGGTCATCGGACCCACGCGCATGTCCTACGACCGGGTGATCCCGATTGTGGACGTGACCGCGCGCCTGCTCGGCTCGGCGCTGGGCGAGCAGCCGCCGGGCGACCCGAAGTAGCGGGCCACCCTTGAAACCCGGACGGGTGCCCCCACAGTCCCCGTAGTCAACCCGAATACCCCGCCTGCCGGCTGGCGACCCGGCGGGCGGTTCCACTTTTCATTGATTCGCGAGGCCAGCATGTCGGAACAGCGGGAACCCCAGGAACAACCGGAAGAGCTCGAGACCGGGAACGAGGCGGCCCCCGAGGCCCATGGCGACCACCCCGGCGAGGGCGATACCGAGGCACGGCTGCAGGAGCTCGAGGCCCTGGCCGAGGAGCGTCGCGACCAGGCCCTGCGCGCGCAGGCCGAACTGGAAAATCAGCGCCGGCGCTTCGAGCGCGAGCTGGAGAACGCGCACAAGTACGCGATGGAGAAGTTCGCCTCCGAGATGCTGGAGGTGGGCGACTCGCTGGAGATGGGGCTGAAGGCGGCCCGCGAGACCCAGGATGTCGAGCGCATCATCGAGGGGGCCGAGCTGACCCTGAAGAACCTGACCAAGGTCTTCGACAAGTTCGGCATCCAGGCCGAGGACCCGACCGGCCAGCGCTTCGACCCGGAGCGCCATCAGGCGATGTCCATGCAGGAAGACCCGGAGAACCCGCCGAACACCGTGGTGGCGACCATGCAGAAGGGCTACATGCTGCAGGATCGCGTACTGCGCCCGGCCATGGTGGTGGTCTCCAAGGCACCGACCTCGCCGAACATCGACGAGAGCGCCTGACCGGCCCGCCCGGTCGGGTCGGGGGGCGTCTGGATGCCGTCCCTTGAAAACCCGGACCGGGCCCCCAGATTCCCGTACAAGTTGGCAGAGTCACGACGCTCTGCAGCGCCACTTTTTCGTATCAGGAGATTTCAATCATGGGCAAGATCATCGGTATCGACCTCGGGACCACCAACTCCTGCGTCGCCGTGATGGAAGGCGACCAGGCCAAGGTCATCGAGAACGCGGAAGGCACTCGCACCACCCCGTCCATCGTCGCGTTCAGTGACGACGGCGAGGTGCTGGTCGGTCAGTCCGCGAAGCGCCAGGCGGTTACCAATCCGCAGAACACCGTGTTCGCGGCCAAGCGACTGATTGGCCGCAAGTTCGACGAGGGCGAGGTCCAGAAGGACATCAAGCTGGTCTCCTACAGCATCGTAAAGGCCGACAACGGCGATGCGTGGATTGAGGTGCAGGGCAAGAAGATGGCCCCGCCGGAGATCTCCGCGCGGGTGTTGCAGAAGATGAAGAAGACCGCCGAGGACTACCTGGGCGAGACCGTGACCGAGGCGGTGATCACCGTCCCGGCCTACTTCAACGACTCCCAGCGCCAGGCGACCAAGGACGCCGGCAAGATCGCCGGGCTCGAGGTCAAGCGTATTATCAACGAACCGACCGCGGCCGCGCTGGCCTACGGCATGGACAAGCAGCGCGGGGATCGCAAGATCGCCGTGTATGACCTGGGTGGCGGTACCTTTGACGTCTCGATCATCGAGATCGCCGAGGTCGACGGTGAGCACCAGTTCGAGGTGCTGGCGACCAACGGCGATACCTTCCTGGGTGGCGAGGACTTCGACAACCGCCTGATCGACTACCTGGTCGAGGAGTTCAAGAAGGACCAGGGCATCGACATCAAGGGCGATCCGCTGGCGATGCAGCGCGTGAAGGAGGCCGCCGAGAAGGCCAAGATCGAGCTGTCCTCCAGCCAGCAGACCGAGGTCAACCTGCCGTACATCACGGCCGACAACACCGGGCCGAAGCACCTGGCGCTGAAGATTACCCGCGCCAAGCTGGAGAGTCTGGTCGACGACCTGGTCAAGCGCTCCATCGAGCCCTGCAAGGTCGCGCTGAAGGATGCCGGCCTGTCCGCCTCAGAGGTGGACGACGTGATCCTGGTGGGTGGCCAGACCCGTATGCCCAAGGTGCAGGAAGCGGTGCAGGCGTTCTTCGGCAAGGAGCCGCGCAAGGACGTGAACCCGGATGAGGCCGTCGCGGTCGGCGCCGCGGTGCAGGGCGGTGTGCTGGGTGGTGACGTCAAGGACGTGCTGCTGCTGGACGTGACCCCGCTGTCGCTCGGTATCGAGACCATGGGCGGCGTGATGACCAAGCTGATCGAGAAGAACACCACCATCCCGACCCGGGCCAACCAGGTGTTCTCCACCGCCGACGACAACCAGACCGCGGTGACCGTGCACGTGCTGCAGGGCGAGCGCGAGATGGCCAGCGCCAACAAGTCGCTGGGCCGTTTTGACCTGCAGGACATCCCGGCCGCGCCGCGCGGTGTGCCGCAGATCGAGGTCACCTTCGACATCGACTCCAACGGCATCCTGAACGTCTCGGCCAAGGACAAGGCGACCGGCAAGGAGAACAAGATCGTGATCAAGGCCTCCTCCGGCCTGTCCGACGAGGAAGTCGAACAGATGGTCAAGGATGCCGAGGCCCACGCCGAGGAAGACAAGAAGTTCCAGCAGTTGGTCGGCGCGCGCAACCAGGCCGACGCCCTGGTGCACTCGGCCGAGAAGTCGCTGAAGGATCTGAGCGATCAGGTCTCCGACGACGAGCGCACCGCGATCGAGGCGGCCGTCGCCGAGGTGAAGAAGGCCATGGAGGGGGATGACGTCGAGGCCATCGAACAGTCCACCCAGAAGCTGGCCGAGGCCTCCGGCAAGCTGGCCGAGAAGGCCTATGCCCAGGGCGCGGATGCCGCGGGCGAGGCCGGGGCCGAGCAGGCCGGTGGCGAGCAGCCGGTGGATGATGTCGTGGACGCCGAGTTCGAGGAAGTCGACGACGACCAGAAGAAGCAGGGCTGACGCCACACCCGGTGGGGCCTGGCGCCCCACCGCCAGGGAGATCTGCGTTTCCCTTTTGAATTAACGCCGCGCCCGGGGTACTCGTGACTCCGGGCGTTTGCGTGAAGGTACTCCGCGTTCACGCGAACATTCGGGCTAGCCGGGAATGACCATGTCACAACGCGACTACTACGAGGTGCTGGGCGTCTCCAAGGACGCCTCGGCCGCCGACATCAAGAAGGCCTTTCGCCGCCTCGCGATGAAGTATCACCCCGACCGCAACCCGGGGGACGACGAGGCCGAGGCCAAGTTCAAGGAGGCGCGCGCCGCCTATGATGTCCTCAGCGACGACCAGAAGCGGGCGGCCTACGACCGCTACGGCCACGCGGGTGTGGACGGCGGAGCCGGGGGCTTCGGTGGTGGGGCCGGGGGCTCCAACTTCAGCGACATCTTCGAGGATATCTTTGGCGATATCTTCGGGGGTGGCGGAGGCGGCCGCGGGCAGCGGGCCTACCGCGGCTCCGACCTGCAGTACAACCTGGACCTGACGCTCGAGGAGGCCGTGTTCGGCACCGAGGTCAAGATCCGCATCCCGACCACCGTCTCCTGCGAGGCCTGCGACGGCTCCGGCGCCGAACCGGGGACCTCGCCGGAGACCTGCCCGACCTGCAACGGTGTGGGGCAGGTGCGCATCCAGCAGGGTTTCTTCTCGGTGCAGCAGACCTGCCCGCGCTGCGAGGGCGCCGGCAAGATCGTCTCCAGCCCCTGCAAGTCCTGCCACGGCAAGGGCCGGGTGCAGGAGCAGAACACCCTGGATGTGAAGATCCCGGCCGGAGTGGACAATGGCGACCGTATCCGCCTGGCCGGCCAGGGCGAGGCGGGCATGAACGGTGGCCCGCCCGGCGATCTCTACGTGCAGGTGCGGGTGAAGCCGCACAAGCTGTTCCGGCGCGAGGGCTCGGACCTGCACTGCGAGGTGCCGGTGTCCTTTGCAACCGCCGCGCTGGGTGGGGATCTGGAGGTCCCGTCGCTGGATGGTCGGGTCAAGCTGAAGGTTCCCGCGGAGACGCAGACCGGCAAGCAGTTCCGCGTGGCGGGCAAGGGCGTGAAGTCGGTCCACGGCGGTGCGGTCGGCGACCTGATTTGCCGCGTGGTGGTGGAGACGCCGATCAATCTGACCAAGGAGCAGAAACAGCTCCTGCGCCAGTTCGAAGAATCCACTCAGGCCGGCGGGACCAAGCACAGCCCGCAGGCGCAGTCCTGGCTGGACGGGGTGAAGGGCTTTTTCGAGGACCTGAAGTTCTGGTCCAGGTAGCCCCGCCATCGTCGTGCCTGTGGCCGCTCGTGTTTGTTGCACCACAGAGTGCACAGAGGCCACGGAGAAAAAACGGGCAAGGGCAAGGGCGATTTACAGGAAGTTTGGAAGACAGGGAGGTTTTTTGGGTGAAGGGATGGACCGTTGACCGCCACGTGGCACGGCACCGATAGTGCCCACGCAACCGCCCACATCATCCCTCTTCCGATCTTCCCGTCTTCCTGTAGACCGCTTTTCTCTGTGTTCTCCGTGCGCTCTGTGGTGAAAAGTGGAGCGCGGGCGCGCGGGGCTCAGGTCGAGGTGAAGTCGAAGGTGGGGGCGGGCATCGGTGCCTGCAGGAAGTACCCCTGGACCAGGTTCGCGTTCAGGCTGTAGAGCACGGCGAGCACGCTGGCGTCTTCCACATACGGGACGATCACCTGCTTGCCCTTGGCATGCGCGGTCTCGATGTGTTCGCGGATCAGCTGCTGGTTCTCCTCGCTCTCCGCCAGGTTCTTCACATAGGAGGGGTCCAGCTTGATGTGGTCGGCCTCCAGGTGCTGCAGCAGCTGAAACGGGTTCAGGCCATTGCCGAAGTCGTCGATGCACAGGTGGCCGTGCATCTCCTGCAGCCCGCGGCCAACGTGAATGGCGGGCTTCAGGTGGGTCACCACGGTGGGTTCCTTCAGCTCCACCACCACGTTGTCGGCCGGGATGCGCAGTGCGTGCAGGTCGTCGTGCAGCCAGGTCACCACGGACGGATCGCCGAGGGAGCCGGTGGTCAGCTTGAGGAAGAACTGGGTGCCGGGGTCCTGCTTCAGCTGTTCTGCGAGTACACCCAGCGCGGCCTTGAGGATCCAGCGGTCGATGGGCTGGGCCATGTCCGTGCGCTCGGCGCTGGGCAGGAAGGCCTCCGGCTCGTGGATGTGGCCCTCGCTGTCCTGCAGGCGCACGAAGACGGAATAGCGCGGACGGTCGTTGCCGTGCAGGTTCACGATCGGCTGGTACAGCAGCTGCAGGCGGTCATGGTCAAGGGCATCCTGGATGCGCAGCTTCCATTGCTGGTCGAGCTGGCCCTGGGTCATTTCGCCCTCGGCCGGGCGGAAGAAGCGATGGGCGCCACCACCGGCCTCCACCGCCTCCTGCAGCGCACGGTCCGCCTGCGACACCAGCTCTTCGGTGTCGACCGCGGTTTCGTCGGCGATCACAACGCCGATCGACAGGGTGCAGTTGGTGGAGGCATTGCTGAGCTCGAAGACGCGGCCGGTTACCGCTTCCATCAGGCCGTGGATGCGCGACTCGACCTCGTTGCGGCGGGTATCCGGGACCAGGATGCCGAAATGCTCGGCCTCCAGCCGGGCGGCGATGGCCGGTTCGGGGAAGTGATCCTCGATCAACTTGCCGATGTCGGCGAGCAGCAGGTCGCTGGCGGACATGCCGACGGTGGCTCGGATGTCGGTGAAGCGGTCCACCGCCAGGGTGATCAGCGCGAAGGGCTTCTCCGTCTGCGCGGCCTGGCCCTGCACGGTCTCGATCATCCCGGTGAAGTGCTGGCGGTTGTACAGCCCGGTGACCAGGTCGCGCTGCGACAGGTAATCGATCTTTTCCGCGAGCTCCGGATCTTCCTGGGTGGAATCCAGCAGGACCTGGGTGCAGGCCTCGCCCTCGACGCTGGCGGTGGACAGACGCAGGTTGGCCTCGAACGGGCTGCCGTCGAATGACTGCAGCTGGAACGCCTGATGGGCCTGCTCACCCTCTTCGCCGTTCTGGAAGCGGCGCAGCAGCGCCTTCAGTTCGTCGCGGCTTTCCGGCGCGATCAGGTCCATCAGCGGCAGACCCTCGACATCCTCGGGATCGGCAATCCCGAAGCGTTCGCGCCAGGAGGCATTGGCGTAGATGTGCATCCCCTCGTGGACGTAGGCGATCGCGTCGCGCGAGTTGTCCAGCAGCAGCTGGCAGCGGCGTTCGGACTCCTGCAGCGAGGCGTCCATGCGCCCCATGCGCTGGCGCAGCTGGAACTGTTCGGCCGCGCGCACGGTGAGGATGCCGGCCAACTCGTGCAGCTCGTGGTCGACCACGGCGTGGGCGCCGGCGACGTAATCCTCCAGGCGTTCGCCCTCCGGGCGCTCGGTCAGGATGACCAGCGGGGTGCGCCGGCCCGAGGCGTGCAGGGCCTCGTCGACGTGTTCGCGGCTGAGCCCGAAGTCCGGTTCGATCAGCACGATCACGTCAAAGCGGCGTTCCTCCAGGGCCGCGGCCAGCGCGTCGCTGGTGGCGACCTGTTCCGGACGGATCGCGCTGCCGTGGGTCCGGATGCTGCTGATGACCTCTTCGGCGCGGTTGGGGTTGTTGGTGACGAAGAGGGTGCGGATGGTTTCGTTCATGGAGACCAATCTTCGGGGTTGCGGGTCGTGAGTGACGGGCCATCGTCGGGTTCGGCGGTGTCGGCGGACGGTTGCGACACCTCGCGCGCGGTCATCCGGCACCCGACCTCGGTGAACAGCGTAGTGCCTGTGCGCTCGCTGTCCAGTTCGAGCACCCGGGCGCGGCCGTTCAGCCAGCAGACCACCCGTTTTTCGTGATCGAATACCTGTGCCGGCAGGAACAGCGCTGCGCCCTCGGTATCGGTGCGTTGCGGCGCGAACAGGCCCGGTTGCGGGGTCCCGGCGGCGAGCCCGTTGCGGAAATCCTGGATCTGCATGGGCAGGCAGCGGTTGGCTAGAAACTCCACGCCGATACTGGTGGCGCCATCCCCTGCCGCATCCGGTGGATCCTCGTAGCGGATCCAGCGCAGCACACCGACCGTCCAGCGATGGCCATCCACCGCGCGCAGGCCGACCAGGTCGCCGATCAGCAATGGCTGCTGCGGGTTGTCCAGGCGCAGGCGCACGCCGCCGGCACCGATGTCGTCCACCTTCCAGTGTTCCGGCGGGTGGCGCTTGGTAATAGGGCCGCGGGGTTCCTCATGCGAGGCGATTTCCAGCCCGTGACTGATGTCTTCCCAGGCCATGGCGCCGCTGTCCGGGGTGTCGTCGGCCAGCGGCTGGAGATCCTGGCTGCGCCCGGCGGTGCGCGGGCCGTCGACCAGGGCCAGATCGGACCCGCGGCGCGCGGCACTGGACATCTCGAAGACGCTGACGCCGCGGTCGCGCTTCTGCAGGGGGCGTGGCCCGGGGCCTTCCGGGCCGTCCTCCGCGGCTGCCTCGTGCGCCCGACGGGCGGCCTCCAGTTCGGACTGCAGAAAATCGTGGATGCGCTCCAGCCCTAGCACACAGATGCGCTGCTGGTCGCGCGCGGTTTCGCGGCTGTGGCGGCGGGTCGGCAGATGCGACCACAGGCGCAGCAGGTGCTCGGCCAGCTGGCTGGGCTCGCGCCGGGAGCCGGGCTCCAGGCGCTCGGGATGCTCGCGCAGGGCCTCCAGCACCGGACCGAGCTCGACAAAGCAGGCGGAGTCGCCATCCGGGCTGCCGCGCAGGACCAGTCCCGGCGCATGGTCGCGATCCAGATCGCAGCGCAGGACCGGGAGGTCCGGGTGGGCGCTGGAGTCGGGGGCCGCGCGGCACTCCACCGCCAGATCATTGATCCAGCGCACCAGCAGATCGATCTCCCCCATCTTGAGCGCGTTGGTATCGGTACTGCCCAGCACGATCAGCCGCGCCGCCATGCGTTCGATGCTGTCGACCTGGAGCGGGCCGAAGCGCTGCTCGCTGGTGGCGGGCTGGCCGGAGATGCCCTGGTTGCGGGCCAGGCGCAGCAGGTCGAACGTCTGTTGCCAGTGGCCCGCGGGCACGCTGCGGTACAGACGCCAGTAGTGCAGGCTCAGGGCCCCGAGCAGGGCCACGGCCGCCTGCAGGGGGCGCGTCAGGCGGTTGCCGTGGCGCGGGTCTTCGGTGTCCAGCCGTTCGCGAACGACCAGCAGCTCGGCCTGGGCGAGCTGGCGCAGTACGCTGCCGAAGAGCTCCGCGCGTTCGCGGCTGCGGGCCCCCAGGGGCAGCGGTCGCTGGCGCAGCAGACGTTCAACGGTCGGGAGCAGGGGCAGCAGGTGCTGCTCCAGGATGTCGAGGAATTCGGCGCGCCGCCCGGGCCGCAGGGCGACCGTGTTGAGGTCGCCCAGGGCTTCGCCAAGCTGGCGGATGGCGAGTTCGGGCTCGCTGCCGGGAAGCTCCGCGCACCATGCTCGCAGGGCCTGCGGGGTCTGATGCGGAAAACTGCCGGGACCGGCCGGTTGGACAGGCAGATCGGGCAGGCTTTGCAGCATGAGGTGTCCAGTGGTCGCAGGGCCGGTTGCGTACAGGTTCGGAATCCGGGCGGCGCGGCTTGCGGCGCGCCCCCCGGGGAATTCGGGATCACGCCATTACTTTAGCAGCAAACCGTGTATTTGGTGCGGGTGCTCGCGCGCCTCATTCACGAGCGGGAAACGGCGCCAGCAGGGTTTTCCCGGGTTCGCCGGGGATTTCGCGGGCCAGCCGCGGCACCAGGTAGCCGGGCAGGCGCGCATGCAGTTCGCGATAGAGGGCCCGGGCACGATGGGCGGATACCTCGAAGTGCGCGGTACCCCGGGTGCGGTCGAGCTGGTGCAGGTAGTAGGGCAGTACACCCAGGTGGAACCCGGTCTCCTGCAGTTCGGCCAGCGTATCGGCGTCGTCGTTGATGCCGGCCAGCAGCACGGCCTGGTTGAGCAGGGTGACCCCGGCGGCGGCCAGCCGGCGCAGGGCCTGGTCGGCCGGTGCCGCAAATTCGCGCGGGTGGTTCGCGTGCAGGACCATGATGTGCTGCAGTCGGCCCTGCCCGAGCCAGCCCAGCAGGGCCGCGTCGACCCGCTCCGGCAGGATGACCGGGAGCCGGGTGTGGATGCGCAGGCGCTGCAGGTGCGGGATATCCGCCAGGCGTTCGGCGAGCCGGGCCAGGCGGTGGTCGCCCAGTGCCAGCGGGTCCCCCCCGCTGAGGATGACCTCGCGGATCTCCTGGTGCCCGGCGATATAGGCGAGCGCGGCATCCCAGTCATCGCGCGCGGGGCTGTGGTCGGCGTAGTCGAACTCGCGGCGAAAACAGTAGCGGCAGTGAATGGCGCAAGCCCCCGTGGTCAGCAGCAGGACGCGGCCGTGATACTTGTGCACCAGCCCCGGCGCGGCCAGGGCGTCGTGGTCGCCGACCGGGTCGCTGACGAACCCGGGCTGTTCGTGCGTCTCCTCGCCGCGGGGCAGGGCCTGCAGCAGCAGCGGGTCACGCGGATCGCCCGGCTGCATGCGCGCCAGGTAGCTCTCCGGGACGCGGGTGCGGAACAGCCGGTCTGCTTCCTGCATCCCGGGTACGGCGTCCGGCGCCAGGCCCAGGCGTCGCAGGAGGATCTCCGGGTCGCGGATGGCACTGGCCAGCGCCTGCTGCCAGGCCGGCGTCGGGCGCGGCGCGGGTGGCTGGGTTCCGCGCGGTTCGCGCGTTATCATGACGGGCTTTGTGGGCATGGATCGTTTCCGGACGGGGCCGTATGCCCGCGCCACGAATCATCGAGGAACAGCACGCAATGGCAACCTACAGTACCAACGAATTCAAGGCCGGGCTCAAGCTCCTGCTGGACGGGGACCCGCAGTCCATCGTGGAAAACGAGTTCGTGAAGCCGGGCAAGGGCCAGGCCTTCAACCGGGTCAAGCTGCGCAACCTGCGTACCGGTCGGGTGCTGGAGAAGACCTTCAAGTCCGGCGAGTCGGTGGAGGCCGCCGACGTGATGGATACCGAGATGCAGTACCTCTACACCGACGGCGAGTTCTGGCACTTCATGGTGCCGGATACCTTCGAGCAGTACGCCGTGACTGAAGCCGCACTGGGGGATTCCGGGCAGTGGCTGAAGGAGCAGGATGTCTGCACCGTGACGCTGTGGAACGGCGAGCCGTTGTCGGTGGTGCCGCCGTCCTTCACCGAGCTGAAAATCACCCAGTGTGATCCGGGCTTGCGGGGCGATACCGCGCAGGGCGGTACCAAGCCGGCCACCCTGGAGACCGGCGCGGTGGTGAAGGTCCCGCTGTTTGTGGAGGAAGGCGAGACGGTCAAGGTCGATACCCGCTCCGGCGAGTACGTCTCGCGCGTCTGATCGGCGTCGGCCGCCATGAGTGACTGGCGCCCGGCGGCGCCGGGCGTGGCCCGCAGCGCGCGGGCCCGCCTGCTGGCTGGCCTGCGCGCGTTCTTCGCGGCGCGCGGGGTGCTCGAGGTCGAGACCCCGATCCTGAGCCAGGGGGCACCCCAGGACCCGATGCTGGAAAGCTGGGTGGCTCAGGCGCCCGACGGCGCATGTGGCTACCTCCAGACCTCGCCCGAATACCCGATGAAGCGTCTGCTCGCTGCGGGCGCGCCGGATATCTATCAGATCGCCCGGGTCTTTCGTGGCGGCGAATCCGGGCCCCGGCACAACCCTGAATTCACCCTGCTGGAATGGTATCGCCACGATCTGGACCACCACGCGCTGGCGCGCGAGGTGGTCGCCCTGATCGCGGACCTGGCGGCGCAAGTGCCCGAGTGGCGCGCGCCCCGGGGCTGCGAGGAGGTGGCGTATGCCGACCTGTTCCGGTCTGCCCTGGGGCTGGATCCGGTCACCGCGGACGCCGCGGAATTGGAGCGGGTCGCGGCGGCACGGGGTCTCAGCATCGGCGGTGAACTGGACCGCGACGGCTGGCTGGATGCCCTGATCAGCCTGGTGCTGGCGCCCGATTTCCCTTCGGACCGGCTGACGATCCTGGTGGATTACCCGGAGAGCCAGGCGGTGCTGGCGCGGCCCTGTCCGCAGCGACCCGGGTACGCCGCCCGGTTCGAGCTGTACTGGGGCGGGCTGGAACTGGCCAACGGCTACCATGAGCTGATCGACGTGGACGTGTTTCGCCAGCGCCGTGAGCGCGACATCGCAATGCGACGGGCGCGAGGGCAGCCCCTTCCACCCCTGGACCATCACCTGGAGGCGGCCCTGGACGCCGGACTGCCCGACTGCGCAGGCGTGGCGCTCGGGGTGGATCGTCTGCTGATGCAGCTGCTGGGGTGCGCGCATATCGAGGACGTGCTCGACTTCCCCTGGCCCCGGGCGTGAATCCGGCCGCGGCCGGGGCTTGTTCCGGGGCGGGCCGCGGCACACTATAGAAGCCTTCATGTTGGTTTCGTGCAGGATGGCCAGTCGTATGTCTCGATGTTGCATCTTCTCCCGCGCCCGGGTGTGCGCTCGGCTCGGGTTTGCGGGCGTGGCGGCGGGGCTGCTCCTGCTGGCGGCGCTGGTGCCAGCGAAAGCTCAGGCGCAGTTCGAGCATCTGCCCGATGCCCTGCAGCGGGCCATCGAGAGTCAGCGTCTGCCGCCGGACAACGTCGGCCTCTGGGTGCAGCGGATGTCGGATGGCGAGGTGCTTGCGCGCCTGAATACCGACCGGTTGTATAACCCCGCGTCCACCATGAAGCTGGCGACCTCGCTGGCGGCGCTGCACGCGCTGGGGCCGGACTACACCTGGACGACCGAGATCTGGGTCACGCGCCCTGTGCGCGACGGCGTCCTGCGCGGAGACCTGGTGATCCGGGGCACCGGGGACCCCGGCATGGTGAGCGAGGAACACTGGCGCATGCTGGGACAGCTGCGCCAGACCGGGCTCAGGCGGATCGAGGGCAACGTGATCCTCGATGCCTCGCATTTCGAGCTGACCGCGGGCAGCCCGTCCGATTTCAACGATCAGCCACTGCGGGCCTACAATCAGCTGCCCTACGCCCTGCATGTGAATGCCAATGCCCAGCGCTTTCGCGTGCGTCCGGAGCGCCGCGGCAACGGGATCGACGTGACCGTGGACCCACCCCTGCCGGGGCTGGATGTGGTCAACCGCCTGCAGCCAACGCGGGGCAGCTGCGGGGGCTGGCAGCGCGGTATCCGTTTTCATGCCGATCCCGAGGCACAGCGCGTGACGCTGGCGGGCGAGTACCCGGTCAATTGCGGCGATTACGAGCTGCTGCGTTCGGTCGTCACGCCCGAGGCCAATCATGCCGAGATGTTCCGCCTGCACTGGGCGCAGTGGGGCGGCGAGCTGACCGGCGACATCCGCCCCGGCGTGCTTCCGGTGCTGTATGACGAGCCGATCCTGCGCCACACCTCGCGGCCGCTTTCGGACCTGATCCGGGTCTCCAACAAATGGAGCTCGAACGTGATGACGCGCCACCTGCTCCTGACCCTGGGAGCCCGGCATTCCACGCCGCCTGCGACCATGGAAAAGGGGCGCGCGGCGCTGGTGGAGACGCTGCACGGGCTTGGGGTCGGGGTCGACGGCATGGTGGTCGACAACGGGGCCGGCCTGAGTCGCGACGTCCGCATGAGCGCCGCGCAGCTGGGGGCGATCCTGCGCGCCGGCTGGGAGCATCCGCAGCGCCCGGAGTTCCAGTCCTCGCTGGCGCTGGCCGGGCTCGACGGGACGCTGCGCAATCGCTTCCGCAATGGCAGCCAGCGGGAACTGCGCGGGCGGATGCACCTGAAGACCGGGCACCTCAACGAGGTGTCCGCGGTGGCGGGCTATGTGCGCACCCGGGGCGGAGAAGACCTGGCCGTGGTGGTGCTGGTGAACGACCCCCGGGCCCACCGCGGCATGGGGCAAAACCTGCAGGACGCGGTGCTCGAGTGGGCCCACGGCCTCTGACCGGTCGCCGCCCGTGAACCGCGAAGCCCGGCAGGGACAACCCATCCAAAAAGCATGCACAGGAAGATGCGAAGGTAGGAAGGGGTGCAGTCCCTCTGGCCCGGGGTCTGTGCGGCCGGGGAGCCATCGCCCTGTCCTGTCATCGCGCGCGGAGCTGGTGGGCCCGGCTTTTCAGGAAGCTTCCATTCTTCCCGTCTTCCTGTGCACGCCTTTCGGGGTTGGTTCGAAGTGGTGGTGCGTCCGCGGGTCTCAGGGAGATTCGACCTGCCAGTTCGACAGGATCGGGGCGCGCGAGACCTCGACATCCAGCCGGGTCAGCCAGCGCGCGACCATGCGGTTGGAGTTGTTGCGCAGGGTGTAGGCCTCCGGGTGCTCGACGAAGGCCATGCCCCATTCGGCCGTGACCTGACGATCGTCATGCCCGTCCAGCCAGATGGCCTCCAGTTCCTCGCGCAGGGCGGTTGCCCGGGCGCCGGACACGATCAGCAGATGCGAGGCCTCCAGGGGAACCCGCAGTTGGTCGCGGATCGCGGCCGGCAGGTCCGCGCCGCCCAGGATCTGGCGGCCGAGCCCGGCCCGGGTGGGCGTAATCAGGCCGGCCAGCCCCACGGAGAGGTTGGTGCGGCGTTCGACGTAGTAATTCCAGTCGCCGTAGGAGTAGCGCATCCAGGTGTTCGGGGTTGCAGCCGGCAGGACCAGGCTGGCATGGCGGCCGTGATCCAGCACGGCGACGGTGACCGGGTCGTCCGGTGCCGGAGGAGGCTGCAGCGTGACCGCGGCACAGCCCTGCAACAGCCACAGGGCCATCGCGATCAGGATCAGACGCGGCCCGGGCCACCCTGTGCGGTACCGGCGTGATCGCGAGGCGGTGGGCAGCATGATGGCCTCAGTGATGCTCCAGCTTGCCCAGCTCCGCAAGGATCGACAGCACCAGTGATTCCCCCTGCGATCCCATGCCACGACACAGTACGTCGGGATCGCGCTCGCCATCCACCAGGCGCTTGGTGATACCGCCCAGCCGCGCCATGTCACCCCCGGCGCGACTCATCTGCTCGGCCATCTGGGACAGCCAGTGCAGCGACTGGGCATCGCCCCGGGCGGCGCCATGGATCATCTGGGCCAGCCCCGGCGCGGCCTGGGTCGGGTCTCCGCTCTGGTCCGGATCGGGCAGGGTGGATGGGTCCTGCAGGCCGGACAGGATCGCGGTCAGGATCACCGTGTCTTCGTCATCCAGGCCGTGCAGCAGGGACGCATCGCGTTCCCCCTCGAGGACGCGGCGGATGCGCTTGATCAGTTCACCCCAGCCGGCCTCGTGGGCCTGGTTCAGGACCGGTTCCAGTTCGCGGCGGGTCTCCGGGTTCTGCGTGGCCTGAACCACGAGATGGATCAGGCCGGCCTGGGCCTGGCGGATCTGCTGTGCGTGTTGCGGATCGATCATGGCGTGACGGGCTCTTTGTGTTGCGTTCCGGACGGTATTCTGACGGGCTGTGGCGAGGGTAGCATGGCCAGGGCGCGCGCTCCGGGCACGCTTGTGTCGACCACCCGGATCCGGCGGGCACCGGGCGCGGCCGTATGGGGCGGTGTTTACCGGGCCCCGATCCTGCGCCCCGGCTCGCAAAAGCGATGCCGCCACACGCGTCTGGCGACATGCGTGCGGCCCTGACAGTGCGTTCGGCGTGGGCCTGCGGCACAATGGCGGCTCCATTTGCAGAGGATGTCGTGGTGGAAGAGCAGACAGCAACAGGGCTGTGGATGGCCCTCGGGATTCTGGCCATCGTGGTGGCGGCGCTGGTGGGCTTCTGGGTGGGGCGTGTGACCAGTGACGAACGCAAGCTGATCCGCGAGCTGGAAGAGGAACTGGACCGGCGCATGCAGGAACTGACGCGCTACCGGGGCCAGGTCAATGACCACTTCGATCGCACGGCCACGTTGTTCGCGACCATGGCGGGATCCTACCGCGACCTCTACCACCATCTGGCGCAGAGCGCGGAGGAACTGGCTGACAAGCCCACGCGCGAGCGTCTGGAGGACCGGGCCGGCCAGCTGCTGTCACACATGACGCGCCGTGACTATGGCGCGGGCCCCGGCGAGGCGGCCGGGGGTGCCAACGAGTCGGATGCCCAGGACGACGAACCGGCGCACAAGGCCACGGGCGGCGAGAACCGCAAGCCGGACGAACGCCCGCGTCCCGACTGACTGACTGACCGCCGCGGCGGAACCGACCGTTACCGCCACGAAGCCCAGGGGAAAAGCTGAAAAGCGCTGAAAGGAAGGCTGGAAGACCGGAAGTTGATCATGGCGTTGGGGAATCCGTCCGGATTACGCCCCCTGCATCCCTTCCGGTCTTCCCGTCTTCCTGTAGCGGCTCTTTTTCCGCGCTGGCTCCGAGGCTCAGAGAGCGGAGATCTGGGCCCGAATCTGGTCGTCCAGGTTCTGGACCCAGTTGTTGTAGTTGGGGTGGATCTGCCCGTCCGCGTAATTCAGGTTGCTGCTGTCCTTGTAGCGGATGCTGTACTGCCCTGCGGCGTACGGGATCTCCACCACCGCCACGTGCTCGCGCAGATTGAGGCGCCCCTCGATCAGACCCGGTTCGGTCTCTTCCATGCGCCAGCCCAGCGCGACGCCCGCGGTGCGGATGGCGCGTTCCATCTGTTCCGCGCTGGGCTGATCGCCATCGACATTCCGGACCGTGGTATCGCTGATGTCATGCACCGGGACCGTGCCACGGCAGCCGGCCAGCGCGATCAGTGCGGTGAAGAGGATGATCAGCAACGTCCTGGTATTCATGGTGTTTTCTCCCTTTTGCATGCGCCGCGAGTGTAGCCCCGCGGGTTCGCCAATTCCAGGATCGCCTGCCTGGTTCTGGCGGACTCCTGCTAGCGCGGGATCACGCCCAGCGAACGCACGAGTCCCAGCGGCCGCATGCCGCGGCGCAGCAGGTGGCCGGCCACCATGGCAATGATGCGCAGGGTGTCCGCGGTGGGGCGGTAGTGACTGGGGCGGTGGTTCTCCGGATAGATGCAGCGGACCGGCACCACCCGGACCGGAAAGCCCAGGCGTTCGGCGGCAATCAGGACCTCGCTTTCAAACACGAAGCTGCGTCCCCGGTGGTGGGGCAGGTCGAGCTGCCGTAGCAGCGCTGCCGGATACAGCCGGAACCCGGACTGGGAGTCCTGCAGCGGCTGCCCCGAGGCCCAGGCGATCCAGAAATCCGCCATGCGGTTGCCGAACAGCCGCAGCGGCGGGGTGTGTTCGCGCCCCTTGAGTCGGGCACCGAGGATCAGGCGATCCGGGGTTTCGCGCCAGGCGGCTAGCAGGGCCGGGATCTCCGTGGTGTCGTGCTGGCCATCGGCGTCCAGGGTCACCACGGCGCTGGCGCCACTGGTCAGGGCGTGCTGCATACCGGCCCACAGCGCGGCGGCCTTGCCCTGGTTGCAGCCCTGGCGCAGGACTTCGGCCTGCCGCTTGGCGAGGCTTGCGGTGGCGTCGTCGGATCCGTCGTCGATCACGATCACCCGATCCACCCGGGCCCCGGCGATGACGGCCTCGATGGTGGCGGCCTCGTTATGGGCCGGGATCAGGGCAACAATCTCGGACATGGCAGGGTCAGGCCAGGGCGCCGTTGACGCCGATGACCTGCGCCGAGACATAGCTCGACGCGGCGCTGGCGAGGAAGCCCACCACGCTGGCGACTTCCTCCGGCTGCCCGGCGCGCCGCATCGGCACCATGGAGCGGATGGCCTCGGTGTCGAAACTGGAGGCGCTCATCGGACTCTCGATGATGCCCGGGGCCACGGCATTGGCAGTGATGCCGCGCGAGGCGACTTCCTGGGCGAGCGAACGGATGGCCCCGTGCAGTCCGGACTTGGCCGCCGCGTAATTGGACTGGCCGCGGTTGCCGAGCTGACCGGCTACCGATGTGATGGCGATGACGCGGCCCCAGCGGGTGGTGATCATCGGCAGCAGCAGGGGCTGGGTTACGTTGTAGAAGCCGTTGAGTCCGACCTCGATCGGGTGGGCCCACTGCCCCGGGTTCATGCCGGCCAGCGGGGCATCGTCGTGTACGCCCGCGTTGTGTACCAGAATCTGCACGGGCTGCTCGGCGGCAAGCGGCTCCAGGGCCTCTCGGCAGGCACTGCCATCGGTGATGTCGAATACGACGACCCGGGCCCTGCCGCCCGCGTCCCGGATCGTCGTGGCGACGGCTTCGGCGGTGTCGCGGTTGCGGTGGGCGTGCAGGATCACCTCGTGACCGGCGGCGGCCAGGGTGTGGGCGATGGCGGTGCCGATAGCGCCACTGGCACCGGTTATCAGGGCGCGCGGGTTCATGGGGCGGGTTCCTCGTCGGCGGGTTGCAGGATCACGGTTGCACGGGCACTGAGCACCGCCCGCCCGCCGGCGGTGATCTCCAGCAGGTAGATGGAACTGCCGGCATCCGACAGCAGGCGTTCGGCGTGTATGTCCAGGGGGTGTTCGAGCCCATCCAGTGGGGCGGGCTGTACCTGCAGGTCCCGCACGGCCGCCAGGTAGCCGGCGCGGGCAGGCCCGGAAGCGGCCAGCAGGGCCCCGTGCACCGCCATGCCCTGGGCGCCGTATTCCAGGGCGGCCAGGGCCGGCAGCCCGTCCTCGCTGCGCAGCGGGTTGTGCGGGTCGCGGTGGCTGCTGGCACGACAGTGGATGCGGCTGTCGGACCAGGCCTCCACCGTGTCCAGCAGGCACATCGCGCCGGCGTGCGGCAGCCGCTGGCAGATGGCGTCGTGATTGAGGGTGTCGGGCTGGAGCGACATACGCGGGATCTTCCTGATCCGGGCGGATGGTCAGGGCTCGATCCGGATACCCAGAGAGCGGCCCAATGGTGCCTTTAGCCTAACATGTCCGCCGTGGCCCCGGACCAGCTGTTCCAGCAGGGGCAGCGCGCGCGCGGCCGGGTTGCTGTCGCGCAGGGTCTCGAGGTCATCGCTCAGGCAGCGGTCCTCCGGGGCGCCCTGTGCGAAATCCAGCGTCAGGCGCCATGGGGCTCCGGAGGCCGGCCCCAGCCGCAGCGCGACCGCGAACGGATGGGTGATGGGCCGCACCCGGATGAAGGTATCCATCGACGGCACGTCGTAACAGGCCAGCAGGACCTCGCCGCCCTCGGCCAGCTGCAGTGTCGCGGCCTCCAGCAGGCCAGTGGCAAAGCTTGCGTTGTATCCCGAGAGGGCCGTCGCCGGGGCCGGGTTACGGGTCGCAATCGACCAGTTGCCGGCAGGGGCGTTGTGCACCGAATTGTGAAACTGCACCGGCGACACGACCGGGTCGGGCTGGGTCAGGGCGTCACAGATCCGGTCGATGATGTCCATGTCGCCGGAGGACGAGGCAAATACGCTGCGCAGCTGGCTGCGATCTGCGTCCGCGGTCGCCTCCTCCGCGACCTTCAGCGCCAGCCGGATGGTGGCGGTGGTACGGCGTCGTTCGTTGGCGGGGAGCAGACCGGGCGGCGGGGCGCGTACCGCGTCCGGGGTGAGGACGGCATCGCCCGCGAGCACGGCACGGGCACTGGCGAAGTCTTCCAGCCCCGGGCCCAGCAGACCCACGGCATACAGGCCGATCGGGTTCATGCGGTGGTCTCCAGGAGCAGGCTGCAGTTGTTGCCGCCGAAACCGAAGGCATTGACCAGCACGCGGGTCACCGGGCGTTCTTCGGCCTCGGTGCGGGCGTCCAGCCCGAGTTCCGGGTCCGGTGTGCGCAGGCCGGCCGTCGGGGGCACGAACTGGCCGTCCAGGCTGGCCAGGGCCTGCGCGACCCCGACGGCCCCGGCGGCACCCAGGGTATGGCCGGTCAGGCCCTTGCTGCCGGCGACCCGGCAGTTCGGTCCCAGGCCGGCGTTCAGGGCGCGGGCCTCGGCACGGTCATTGGCCGGCGTGGCGGTCGCGTGCATCAGCACATAATCGACATCTTCAGCACGGCAGCCGGCCCGTGCCAGCGCCTGGTTCAGGGCGGCGGCGGCCCCGCGGCCCTCCGGGTGCGGCGCGGACATGTGATGGGCATCGCTGGATTCGCCGTGACCGATCAGGCGCGGGCCATGGCGGCTGCTGCCTGCCCGTTCCAGCAGAAAGTAGCCCGCGGCCTCGCCGATGGAGATCCCCGCACGGTCGCGGTCCAGCGGTGTGCAGGGCCGAGCGGCGACCAGCTGCAGGGCGTTGAAACCATACAGGGTCATGCTGCACAGGCTGTCGACGCCGCCCACCACGGCGGCATCGCAGAGCCCCGCCGCGATGAAGCGCTGGGCGTCGGCAAATACCTTGGCGCTGGACGAACAGGCGGTGGACACGACCATGGCCGGGCCGTTCAGACCGAGGCGGGTGGCCACGAAATCCGCCAGCGAGAACATGTTCTGGGTGTGCTGGTAGTCGTAGTCCGGCGGCAGGGCACCGGTCTGCGGGTCGCGTTGGTGGTAGGCGGCCTCGGTGGCCGCGATACCGGAGGTGCTGGTCCCGAGCAGGACCGCCACGCGGTCGGGCCCGTGACGGGCGGCTGCCGCCGCCACGGCCTCGGCGAATCCATCCTGGCGCAGCCCCAGTTCGGCGAGCTGGTTGTTGCGACAGAGAAACGGTGCCAGTGCCCCTTCCAGGGTGATCGCCTCCACGCCGGGTACGCGACCGATATGGGTGTCCAGGTGGATCGCGGGCAGGTCGCAGGGCCGCAGCCCGCTCGCGGATCGCCGCAGCGCCTCGGCATTGGCGGCGCGGCCGGTGCCGGCGGCGCTGGTCAGGGTGTGGGCGGTGATAACCAGGGGATCCATGAAGCGGCTTTCTGCGGGTTGTGGCCGGAGGCAGCACCGGCTGGATGGGCCGAACGGACAGCCGGTCGGATCAGTCGCGTGGCGGGCCCTCGGGGGCCAGCAGGGCCGCTGCGAGGAAGGAAAATACCACGCCCAGCACCACAGTGAGACCCATGGCCTGCAGCACCGGCAGGCTGGAGAGCGCCAGCAGCCCGAATACGACCAGTGTGGACAGGGCGCAGACGCTGACCGAGCGCAGGTTGCGCAGGCGCGCGGTGGCATCCGCGAGCGGACGACTGAAAAACACCGCGTAGTCCAGGCACAGGCCGGTAATCAGCAGCAGCGCGATCAGGTGGAACAGCGACAGCGACACCCCCAGCAGGATCAGGGTTGCGACCGTCAGCACCAGGCCGGTGCCCACCGCGGCCAGGATGCGCAGGCTGCGTCCCGGGGCTCGTGTCACCAGCAGCAGGAGCAGAGCTACGGCCAGGATGCCCAGGGCCAGACGCTGCAGGGCCTCGTTGCGAAAGTCGATGACCAGGTCCGCGGAGGCGCGGAAAAAGTCGACGTACTGCACGCGATCCCCGTCCAGCGCAAGGGTGTCGGCCCAGCGCGCCAGGGCGTCCGGATCCTGCACCCCGCGCAGGCGCACCCAGGCGATCCAGCCGGGCCCGTCGGCGCGCGGCTGCAGCAGGGGCGCCAGGGCGTTGCGCAGCAGGCCCTCGGGCAGGGTTTCCGGGGCCAGCGGGGTCTGCTGACGGGCGCGCTCCACGTCGGCCACGAACGGTTCGAAGGCGCCCGCGCGAAAGCCCAGCCCCGCTGCGGCTGCATCGACCCGCTCGCGCAGGGTGGCGGCGGTCGGCAGCGCGTCCTGGCGGCTGCGCTGCAGGGCCTGGCTGGGCAGGATCTGCGCGGCGTGGTGGTAACCGTCGAGGATCCTGGCGGCCCGCAGGGCCTGCAGTTCCGGTGTCAGCGCCTCGCTGGCCTGCAGCGCCTGCTCCGGCGTGTCGCCGTGGACCAGCAGGGCATGGCGCACGTCGGCGAGTCCGAGCGCACTGCGCAGCTCCTGGTCAAGCGCGGCCTGATCCTCCGGCACCGGGTGCAGCGCGGACAGGCGATCCTCCCAGGGGAAGGGGTCTGCGGTCGCGATCACGCCGAGGGCGCCCAGCGCCAGCGCGGCAAGGCCCCAGCGGGCGGTCGGCGCTGGCGCCGCGAGGGCGGCGGGCAGGGGCAGGCGCAGCGGGGGCAGGCCCTCGCGGCGCAGGCGTGCCGGCAGCAGCGGAGGCAGAACCCAGCGTGTGACCAGGGCCGCCACCGCGACCCCGGTGAGCACGAACAGGCCCAGCTGGGCCATGCCGGAAAAACCGGTCATGGCCATCAGCGCGTAGACCAGTATCGTGCTGCCCGCTCCGAGTGCGATCGCGGGCCACAGCTCGCGGGCCACCTGATGGATATCGGCGCTGCGCGGACGCTGGGCATGGCTGAACAGGTGCAGGGGATAGTCCAGCGCGATCCCGAGCACGGTGATGCCGAAGGCCAGCGCGATCCCGTGCAGATGACCGAACACCAGGGTCACGACCGCCGCGGCCACCAGGATGCCGCTGGCCAGCGGTACCGCGGCCAGCCACACCGGGTGCGGATGGCGAAACACCAGGGCCAGCAGCAGGGCCAGGGCCAGGCTGGCCGCGCTGGTGATCCAGACCACCTCGGTGCGGATGGTGGCGCGGGATTCGACGGCGATCTGCGCCGGCCCCGCGATGCGCAGTTGCAGGTCGGGCGCGGCCATACGTGTGAACGCCGCGCGTGTGCGCGCGATCAGTTCGGCCTGGGCATCCAGATCCATGCCCTCGGCGTGGCTGTGCAGGACCAGCAGCGCCCGGCCGGCGTCGCGATCGACCCAGACGCCGCCGGGGCCGGTCGCGGCGCGCCCGCCACCGCTGCCGAGCTGTTCCAGCACAACCGCTGTCTGGCCGGTGGGGTCGCGCGGGATCAGCTCGCGCGGCAGTGCCGGAACGCTACTGGAGAGATCGTCGCGCCGGGCCTCCAGCTCCTTGCCCAGGCGTTCCGGCTCGAAGTGCCCGGCGTCGATCTCGGGGCTCAGCAGGTAGCGGTATTCGATCAGGAGTTCCAGGCTTGGCGCGTCCGGGTCCGGACGGCCGTTGTGGATGCCCGCGACGCCGGGTGCGGCCTCCAGTGCGGCCACCAGGGCATCGCTGGCATCGGCGCGGGCTCTGGCATCACCCCCCTCGATGGCCAGCAGCAGGGTACGCCCGGCCGGGCCGGCACCCGCATCCAGCGGGATGCCGCTGGCGCTGACGGGGTCCGGGGCAAAGCCCTGGAGGTCGGTGACCACTTCGCCGCGCAGGCCGAGGGTCAGGGCCGCCAGCAGCAGCGCGACCAGCCACAGCGCCAGAGCGGCCCGGGAGCGCGGCGGCATGCTTCAGTCCGCGGCCTGCGGTGGCTCGAACCGCATCCGGCTGTGGTGGCCGCCGGCCTCGATGGTGATCAGTTCGCGGAGTTCGCCGTCGGCCCCGCTCAGGGTCAGCTCGGGGACCATGCGCCGCAGCGCGCGGTCGCGCGGCGTCAGTTCCAGGGTCCAGTCGGCGGCATCTCCCGTGCGTTCGATCTCGAAATCCGTCTCCAGCGTCTCGCGGTCACCGTTCAGCAGGGACCGAAACAGGCCGGTCAGGGTGGCCAGAGCCGGCTGTTCGTCGAGATCGATCTCGCGGCTGGAGCCGCGACGCTCGAGGGTGAGGGTGTTGCCCTCGATACGCACGGTCTCGCCGCGCGGACCCTCCACCGCTCGGGTCAGTCGGTCGGGGGGCTCGAAGGCCAGTGTGCCCGTGCGGGTCTCGGCGAACTCCAGCATTGGGTCGTCGCGGCGTTCCTCGAACACCAGGGTCGCGGGTTCGTCCCGGGCGAGCGTATCCAGGATCGTCCCGAGACGGTCATCCGCTGGGGCGGCAATGGGCAGGCACATGCCTGTGGCGAGGGCCAGGGCGGCCGCGACACGACGAAGGTCAGGCCTCGCCTTCACTGCACGCCGCGCCGGGTCGCGGGAAAGCCGGGGTATCCATGCGAGCCTGTTCATTGATCGGTTTCCCCCCGGCGGGCGCCTTCATCCCAGAAATCATAGAAATTGAACCAGTTGTAGGGGGCCTCGCGCACCCGGGACTCCAGGCGGTCGGCGTAGCGCTGTACCCATTGTGCGAGGGCCTCGTCGCGCTGGCCGCGCGGGGCCTCGATGGTCTCGGCGAAGGGTTCGAAGACGATATCGTAGCGGTTGCCGCCACGGTAGAGCCCGAAGCAGAGGATCACCGGGACCTTGAGCACGGCGGCGAGCAGCAGGGGGCCCTGCGGGAACAGGGCGGTGTCGCCGAGGAAGCGGCAGGCGACCATCTTGTCGCTCTCCGCGACGCGGTCGCCCAGGGTGGCCACCAGTTCGCCCCGGTCCAGACATTCGCGGGCCTGGATCAGGGTCTCGGTGCGTCCCAGCGGGATGACCGCGGCGGCGACGTCCGGATTGAGGCTCTCCAGCAGGCGCGTGATGCCCTCGTTGTGGTTCGGGTACATCAGCACCCGGACCGGAAAGTCATGCTTGCCGACGGCCAGTGCCCGCAGGGCCTCGAAGCTGCCCAGGTGGGCGCCGAGCAGGATGGCGCCGCGGCCACTCTCGACATGGCGCAGGAAGACCTCGCGGTGATGCACCCGCACGTCCAGGCGGTCGTCGCGGCCGGCCAGAAAGAAGACTCGATCCAGGGTGACCGCGGCGAAACAGTGCAGATGCCGGGCGAGGTCGCCGAGCCCGGGTTCGCGGCCGAGGACGCGGCGCAGGTAGCGGCGGCTGTGGTGGCGCGAGCGGGGAGCGAACAGCAGGAAATAGGCGGTGATCGGGTACAGCAGCGCGCGGCTGGCCCGGCGCCCGAGGTTCAACGCCACCCACAGGATGATGCGCAGGGCCAGCGGGGATCCCCGCTCCTGTTGCTGGAACCAGGCCCGACTCATGCCGCGGGTGTGGCGGTGACGAGCTGGCCCGCGCAGAGGGTGATCTCGGGCGCGGCATCCACGGTGATGACCCGAAAGGCCCGGCGGCCGCCGCGCCCGGGCGGGTCGATCTCGACGCGGAAATCGGTCTCCGGTGCCAGCGGCGCGAGGAACTTGACCTGCGGCAGCGCGTTGATCGAGCCCAGGCCGTGTGCCTGTGCGACGGCCGCGACCTGGTCCAGTACAACCACGCCCGGGACCACCGGGTGGCCGGGGAAGTGACCGGGCAGCGCCGGGTGGTCGGCGCCGATGCGGCGGGTGCCGGACTGGACCGGGGTGACCATCAGGGGGCTGCGCTCAGGCGCATTCGCCGTGCCTGGCGAGCAGATCCAGCAGGACCTGGCGCGGCAGTTTGCCGGTGGCGGAGCGTGGCAGGTGATCGACACGGACCAGGGGGCGCGGCAGGAACAGCGGGTCCATGCACTGGGCCAGCTCGGCCTGGATCTCGGCCGAGCTGCGCCGGGGAGCGACCACCAGGGCCGCCAGGCGCGCGATGCCTGCGCCATCCGCAGCCTGCGCGGGCGGAATGAACACGCCGTCCAGCACGCCGGGGATGGCGTTCAGGCGTCGATTCAGGTCGGCGAGGGATGCGCGCTTGCCGGCGATATTCAGCTGATCGGCCAGGCGGCCCTCCATGCGGAAGTGGTGCGGGTCGCGGGCCTCGATATGGTCCGGAAGCGGGACGGGCTCGGGATGCTGGGGACCCTGCGCCCGAACCCGGCCCGCATCGGTGCCGAACACCTGCACACCGGGGTAGGCGGTCCAGTCGGTCTCCGCCGTCGTGCGCCGGGTGGCGATGGCCCCGGCCTCGGTGCAGCCGTAGATCTCGTCCAGGCGGCATCCAAACACCCGCTCGGCCTGTGCGGCGGTCTCCGGGGGCAGCGGCGCGGTGGCACAGAGGATGCGCTGCGGCCGCGGCCAGTCCAGGCCCGCGCGCAGGCAGGCACCCAGATGGAAGGGGGTGGTGACCAGCACGGCCGGGGCATGCGCAGACAGCGCCGCACGAACGTCCGCCGGATAGAACGGACGCTCCGCTAGGACGCTGGCATGCCCCAGCAGCGCGTACAGCAGGGTCGATTCCAGCCCGTACATGTGCTGTGGCGGGACGGTCCCGACCAGTACCGGGCCCGGGCCTTGCTGCAGCTCGAAACACGCCACGGCCTGGCGGGTGACGGCGTCGAGCGCGCCCCAGGAGCGGGCATGGGCCGTGGGCGCACCCGTGCTGCCGGAGGAGAAGGCCAGGACCGCGGTCTGGTCCGCCGGGATCTCGGGGATCGGACTCGCGGCCACGCCGGCCTCGCCGCTGGCGGAGACCCGCAGGATCGGCACATCGATCTCGGCGTCCGGCCCGTCCACCAGGGCGTGGGCATCCGGATGCTGGCTGGCGATCTCGGCCAGGGTGGTGCGCCCGCGGTTCGGCGGGAGCAGGCTGGTCTGGCCGCGCAGCAGCAGGGCCGCAAAGGCAACCGCAAAGTGGTAGCGGTCCTGACACAGGTTGAACGCGGCGCGCGCCGCAGGCAGGCGTGCGGCCAGGGCCTGAACGTCGGCAAGGAAGGCGGCACGCGTAATGGGTCGCTCCCCGATGTACGCCAGCGGCGTCGGGGCGCTGGTCATCAGGGGGCGGGTGGCCTTTTCCGCGGAGGATGCGGCCGTCACGGGTGCCTCAGGATGCGCTGGTGATCCGCCCGCGCCAGCTCGATCAGGTAGGCGAAGAAGCCGTTACGGGGTTCGTTGCGCAGCAGCCAGCGGCGCAGCGGATACTCGAGCAGGAACAGGGCGGCCAGCAGCAGGTAGTTGACGCCGTTGGCAAACAGGGCCCAGGCGCCGGCCGGGGCGAACAGCGCCAGGGCGACGGAGGCGAGCGCCATGGTGGCGCACAGCAGGGCCCAGGCGAGGGTCAGGCGACGCGTGTAGCGATGGACCGGCGCGGTGTCGGAGGCGCCCATGGCCAGGGCGTAGCGGGTGATCAGCGGGGTCGAACCGGGCCGCAGCGAGCGCGCGAACAGGTAGCTCAGCAGGCCCATGACCAGTACCGGCACGGTGTACAGCAGCCAGCTGCCGGCATCGAACGCCAGGAGCAGGGCAATGCCGGCGCCGAGGCCGGTCGCCAGCAGCACGCGGCCGGTGGCCGCCAGGACCCCCCAGCTGGCCACCAGGATCAGGGCGGCCAGCATGCTCAGCGGCAGCAGGGGCCAGCCGTGGGTGACGCCGAGTACCACCGCAACCGGATAGCCCAGGGCCACGCTGGCGGCGAGGGGTGTGTTCACGACGCGGCTCGGTTGGCCTCGATATGGGCGCTCAGCGCGCGCAGGGAGGCAAAGATCTGGCGATTGTTCTCGTCGTCCGAGCGGATCTGGACGCCATAGGCACGCGAGATCGCCAGGGCCAGCTCCAGGGCATCAATGGAGTCCAGGCCCAGGCCCTCACGGAACAGGGCGTCCTCGGGTTCGATGTCCTCGGGCGCGATGTCCTCCAGATTGAGGCTGTCGACGATCAGTCGGGCGACTTCCTGTTCGAACGCTGTTTGCGATGCCACGTGTTCCCCCCCCCGGGATGATGGTGTGGTGCGGTTACGTGATCGCCGTCGAACTTCCGGTTCACGCGGCGGTAACCCTGCTGGGGGCCGATGATACTCACACGCGGGGGGCCGTGGTACCCTCGCGACCAGTTCGGGTCGCCGTTCTGGCGGGCTGGATGGGAATTCTGGAGGCGGAGTTTGGGACAACCCGAAGAGAAGATGGCAACGGACGGTCGTTGTCAGGTGCTGGTGATCGGGGGAGGTCCTGCCGGTTCCACCGTTGCCTCGCGTCTGGCGCAGAAGGGCCGCGATGTGGTGCTGCTGGAAAAGGCCCGCCATCCTCGCTTCCATATCGGCGAATCCCTGCTGCCGATGAACATGCCGCTGTTCGAGGAACTGGGGGTCGCCGAGGCGATCGCGACCATCGGCATCCCCAAGCACGGGGCCGAGTTCACCATACCCGAGGCGCCCGATGCGCCGCGCACCTACTACTTCGAGCGTGCCCTGAACGACGACACCCCGGCCTCGGCCTACGAGGTGCGGCGTTCGGAGTTCGATCACCTGCTGCTGGAAAACAGTACGCGTCTGGGCGTGCGGGTGCTGGAGGAGGTGACCGTCTCCGACGTGGCCCTGGCCGACCCGGCGCAGGGGGGCACTCAGCTGGTCACCGCACGTGATGCGGGTGGCAATACGCTGGAGTTCGAGGCCGACTTCGTGATCGATGCCTCCGGGCGCGATACCTTCCTGGCGCGGCGCCTGGACCTGAAGATGCGCAACCCCGAGCACAACAGCGCGGCCATCTTCGGACACTTCGACCATGTGCCGCGGCGCCCGGGCCGCGACGCCGGCAACATCAGCATCTACTGGTTCCAGCATGGCTGGATCTGGATGATCCCGCTGCGTGACGGTGCGATGAGCGTGGGCGCGGTGTGCTTTCCGGAATACCTGAAGACGCGCCGGACCAAGCCGGAGGCGTTCCTGTGGGAGACCCTGAAGCTGTGCCCCCCGGCGTTCGAACGCATGCAGGGAGCGGAACTGGCCGGCCCGGTGAATGCCACCGGCAACTTCTCCTACCGCTCGCGTCAGGCCCACGGGCCGGGCTACCTGCTGGTGGGCGATGCCTTTACCTTCGTTGACCCGGTATTCTCCAGCGGGGTGTATATCGCGATGTCGGGCGCCTTCCGCGCCGCCGATGCGGTGGACCGCTGCCTGGAGCGCCCGGCGCGTGCCGGACGCTACCTGCGCGCCTTCGAGCGTGACGTGCGCCGCGGCGTGCGCCGCTTCTCCTGGCTGATCTACCGCTTCAACAGTCCGGTGATGCGCAAGCTGTTCATGGGGCCGCGCAACACGCTGGGCATGGAGCAGGCGGTGATCTCCCTGCTGGCCGGCGATGTCTACCGCAATACCCGCGTGCAGTGGTCGCTGCGCGCCTTCAAGGCTGTGTACTACACCCAGATGGCGCTGAACCTGCCGCGGGCCCTGCACTTCTGGGCGCGGCGCCGGCGCAACGCGCGGCTGCATTTCACCGGTGGCACCACGCCCGAAGACGAGGCCTGAGCAGGCTCGCGTGGGCGCGGCACGGGTCGGACTGGGACGCATCGGCGCGGATGGCCTGGCGACCTTCGCGCTGTCGAACCTGATCATCCTGGCGACCGGCGGCCTCTCCTGGCTGCTGCTGTGGACCCATGCCCTGCGCTGGTCGCGACGGCTTCGCTGTCCTGGTGGGGGCCGGTGCATCCTTGTACTGGGGCAGCAACTGGAGGCCGGGGCGCCAGGGGCGGGGTACCGCCTGCGCCTGTTGCGCGCGGTGCGGCTGGCGCGGCGCAACCCCGATGCCCGGATCCTCGTACTGGGCGGGCAGACGTCCCCGCAGGGCCCGACCGAGGCCGCCGCGGGCGCCGCGTTTCTGCGCCGCTATGGCATCGCTGCCGAGCGTATCCAGACGGAGGATGCCTCCCGGCACACCCTGGAGAACCTGCGCAACGCCCGTGACCTGCTGGCGCTGGAGCCGCATGACGACGAGCCGCTGGTGCTGATTACCAGCCGCTTCCATCTCGCCCGGTCGACGGCGATGGCGCGTGGCATGGGATTGCGCGTCTGCCCCTGTCCGGCCGAGTTGGACTCGCGTGTGTCCGCGGCCCGGCTGGCACGGGAGGCCTGGATGCTGCACTGGTATCACGTGGGTCGCGGCTTCGCCCGCCTGATCCGCCACCGCGGCATGCTCGAACGCATCACCTGACGAAGGTCAAAGACGGTCCACAGGAAGATGCGAAGTTTGGAAGATGGACGGGGCTTAAAGGTCGCCCACTAGTAGTAGTTGCCTCGGGTGCGACCCGGCGTTCATCTGTACCCGTCAGCCAAAACCACTTCTTGTCTTCCCATCTTCCTGTTAACCGCCTTTGACCCTGCCCTTACATCGCGCGGATGCGTTCGCGCTGGGCGGCGAGCTGGTCGCGGGTGGCGTGCATTTCGGCGACGCGGTCGCGTTCCTTCTGCACCACCTCGACCGGGGCACGGTCGACGAAGCTTGCATTGGCAAGGCGCTTTTCGCTTTGCTCCAGGTTCTTGTCGAGCTTGCCGATCTCCTTGTCCAGTCGTGCCAGCTCGGCATCCTTGTCGATCAGCCCGGCCAGCGGGATCAGCAGCTGCATCTCGTCGACCAGCGCCAGCGCGGATTCCGGGGCCTCGTCGCCGGCGTCCAGCCAGGTGACGCTCTCGGGTTTCGCGAGGAATTCCAGCAGACCGCGGTGGCGCGTGTAGCGCTCCTGGTCGGCCTCGCTCCAGTTCTTCACCAGCACCGGCAGCGGCTTGCCCGGGGCGATGTCCATCTCCGCGCGGATGCGGCGCAGCCCGGTGATGAAGTCCTTCACCCAGTCGAGTTCGGCGGTGGCGGTGGCGTCATTCGGGAAGCCGTCCTGCGCCGGCCAGCGGCACTGCACCAGGAACTCGACGTCATCACCGATGCCGGCATGCGGCTTCACACTGGTCCAGATCGCCTCGGTGATGAACGGCATCACCGGGTGCAGCAGGCGCAGCAGGGCCTCGAGCACGGTGACCAGCGTATTACGCGTGGCGCGCTTGACCGCGTCCGGGGTGGCCGCGTCGTTCAGGACCGGCTTGGTCAGCTCCAGGTACCAGTCGCAGTAGTCGTGCCAGGTGAACTCGTACAGCGTCTGCGCGGCGAGGTCGAAGCGGTAGGCATCGAGCTGCTGCGTGGCGGTCGCGGCGGTTTCGGCCAGGCGGTCGAGGATCCAGCGATCGGCCAGGGTGCGGTGTTCGGCGGGGTCGGCGGCGGCCGAGCAGTCGTGGCCCTCGACGTTCATCAGCACGAAGCGCGAGGCGTTCCACAGCTTGTTGCAGAAGTTGCGGTAGCCCTCGATGCGGCCGAGGTCGAACTTGATGTCGCGCCCGGTGGTGGCCAGTGCCGCCAGGGTAAAGCGCAGGGCATCGGTGCCGAACGCGGGGAAGCCGTCGGGAAAGGCCTTGCGCGTGGTCTTCTCGATCTTCGCGGCCATCTGCGGCTGCATCAGGCCCTGGGTGCGCTTGGCCACCAGGTCGTCGGCGCTGATGCCGTCGATCAGGTCAATCGGGTCGATCACGTTGCCCTTGGACTTGGACATCTTCTGGCCTTCCGAGTCGCGGATCAGGCCGGTGACGTAGACCTCGCGGAAGGGCACGTCGCCCATGAAGTGCTCGCCCATCATGATCATGCGGGCGACCCAGAAGAAGATGATGTCGAAGCCGGTGACCAGCACGCTGGTCGGGTAGAAGTCGCGCAGTTCCGGCGTCTGTTCCGGCCAGCCGAGGGTGGAGAACGGCCACAGCGCGGAGGAGAACCAGGTGTCCAGTACGTCCTCGTCCTGTTCCAGCGCCACCTCGGCGCCCAGGCCGTGCTTCTCGCGCACCTCGTCCTCGGAACGCCCGACGTACACGTTGCCATCGCTGTCGTACCAGGCCGGGATGCGGTGGCCCCACCAGATCTGGCGCGAGATGCACCAGTCCTCGATGTTGCGCATCCACTCGAAGTAGGTCTTCGACCAGTTCTCCGGCACGAAGCGGATGCGCCCGTCTTCCACCGCCTTGATCGCCGGCGCGGCCAGCGGGCCGGCCTTCACGTACCACTGGTCGGTCAGATAGGGCTCGACCACGGTGCCGGAGCGGTCGCCGCGCGGGACCATCAGCTTGTGGTCGTCGATCTTCTCCAGCAGCCCCAGGGCGTCCAGGTCGTCGACGACCTTCTGCCGCGCCTGGTAGCGGTCCAGGCCGCGATAGGCCTCGGGTACGTTGTCGTTCAGGCAGGCGTCGATGGTCAGGATGTTGATCACCGGCAGGTCGTGACGCTGGCCCATCGCGTAGTCGTTGAAGTCATGCGCCGGGGTGATCTTTACGCAGCCGGAGCCGAACTCGGCCTCGACGTAGTCATCGGCGATGATCGGGATCTCGCGCCCGACCAGCGGCAGCTTGATCGTCTGGCCGATCAGGTGGCGGTAGCGCTCGTCCTCCGGGTGCACCGCGACGGCGGTATCGCCCAGCATCGTCTCGGGGCGCGTGGTCGCGACGGTCAGGTGCCCGGAGCCGTCGGCCAGCGGGTAGCGGAAGTGCCACAGGTGGCCGTTTTCCTCCTCCGACAGCACCTCGAGGTCGGACAGCGCGGTGTGCAGCACCGGGTCCCAGTTGACCAGGCGCTTGCCGCGGTAGATCAGGCCCTCTTCATGCAGGCGCACGAAGACCTCGCGCACCGCCGCGGACAGCCCGTCGTCCATGGTGAAGCGCTCGCGCGACCAGTCCACCGAGTCGCCCAGGCGACGCATCTGGCGGGTGATGGTGCCGCCGGACTGGTCCTTCCAGTCCCAGACCGCCTCGAGAAACTTCTCGCGTCCGAGGTCGTGGCGGCCCTTGCCGTCGGCGGAGAGCTGGCGCTCGACCACCATCTGGGTGGCGATCCCGGCGTGGTCGGTGCCGCCCTGCCACAGGGTGCGGTCGCCGTGCATGCGCCGGTAGCGGATCAGGGTATCCATCAGCGTGTGCTGGAACGCATGCCCCATGTGCAGGGTGCCGGTCACGTTCGGCGGCGGCAGCAGGATGCAGTAGCTGGCCTCGCCCGACTCCGGCGGCGCGAAGATGTTCGCGGCCTCCCAGCGTTCGTACTGGGTCTGCTCGATGCTCTTGGGGTCGAAGCTCTTGTCCATGATCGCGGGCGCGCTCGGGTCGGAATGGGCGAAAGCCGCGCATTATAACGGCGCGACGCGCTCATCGCCCGCTGTCCGCTATCGCGTTTACGTTGGTTATGTCTGGCCGCCTGCCTAGTAGTGGCTGGCCCTGGTTCGTCCTCTGGTGTTTACGGTGCCTTCGGTCCGCCGCCTGCCATGCGCTGACTCGCCAGCGCGCCGCGAGGTACTTTCTTGCTTGCCCAAGAAAGTACCCAAAGAAGGGCACCCGGATTCCGCCCGGGAACCTCGCTCCGGGCGCGCTGGGCCGGCGGCGCTGAACTCGCTGCGCCTTCGGCTCCGCTCAGACATCCAGCGCCTTCTCCCGGCCCATCACGCCCTCCGCGAGGGGCTCCATACGGGGGAGTAAGGTCAAAACAGGAGACATCCCAATATACCTGCCTAACCTTGCGCATCGCCGTCCGAAAGCCCCAGGCGCCCGCTCGCGGGCGCGGCACGCAACGGCCAACGGCCGAGCGTGCCCAAGATGTTCGAAGACCTAGCCTTCATCCACTGGTAAGACCGTCGGGGCGGCCGTTGTCTTGACCTTGAGCCCCCCGTTGTCGTCGCGCCGAGTGGAGAGGGTTTTCGCGGGATCAGAGGCGCTGGATGTCTGAGCGGAGCCGAAGGCGTAGCGAGTTCAGCGCCGCCCGCGAAAACCCTCGGAGCGAGGGAAACCCCGGCCCGCACAGCGGGCCGGGGTCGCGGCAGTCGGGCGTGTTTCTTGGTGACTTCTTTGCACGAGCAAAGAAGTCACTCGGGGCGCGCTGGCGAGTCAGCGCACGGCAGTATGTGGACCGGAGGCACCGTAAACACCAGGCGACGAACCATGGCCAGCCACCACAAGGCACGCGGCTAGGCGTAACCACCTAAACATCGGGGCCCGAACCCGGTCCAGCCAGAGAGCGTGAGGGCTTGACTCAGGCGGTAGCGAGCCGGTCGAGCAGCGCGCGATAGCCGGTGCGGTAGTCGGGGTAGCGCAGGCGATACCCGCTGGCATGCAGCCGCTCGTTGCGGCAGCGCTTGCCGCAGACCTCGCCGGCCGGCATCGGCGGCATCCCGGGGGGATCGAGTTCCATCTCCTGCGCCAGCCAGCCGAGCAGCTCGTGGCGCAGGGCCGGTTCGTCATCGACGCCCAGATAGAGCGACTCGGGCTCGTCCAGGTGGAAGAGATGGGTCAGCAGCCCCACGCAGTCCTCGCGGTGGATGCGGTTGGTCCAGACCGGCGCCTCGTGCTGGCCGCGAATACCCTCGCGCACCTTGTGCAGGTGGTATTCGCGCCCCGGCCCGTAGATCCCGCCAAAGCGCACGACCACGCCGGCAAACGGGCTGGCGGCCAGCAGCTGCTCGGCCTCCAGCAGACAGCGCCCGGAGAAGCGGGTGGGCTCGGTCGGGCTGGTCTCGTCCACCCAGCGCCCGTCGTCGGCGCCATAGACCGAGGTGCTGGAGACGAACACGATGCGGCGCGGGTGCTGGCGGGCCTGCTCCAGCGCGGCCAGGGTGTTGCGCAGGCCGTCGACGTAGGCGCGGCGGTACGCGGCGTCGGTGAACTCGCCCGGGGTGGCGATGAAATAGACGGTATCCAGCGCCGGGGGCAGGTCCGGCAGGGCGTCGGCGCGGGCGAAGTCGCCGGCCAGTGGCTGGATCGGTTCCGGGATGCGTTCCGGCTGGCGGCGCAGGCCCCAGACCGTGTGTCCGGCCGCCGCGAGCCGTTCTCCGACGCCGCAGCCGAGATCGCCGCAGCCCATGATCAGGATGTTGGCCATGAATCGGTATCTCCCTGGGTGCTTTCGCAACCTAACGTTTCCACGGGCGGAAGACCAGCCCCAAAGTAAGGGTTCGACCCGGGGCAATGGCTCGGGCATGCTGGCGGGGACTTCGATGAGGGGAGGTATCGCGTGGGCAAGGCCAGTTGCAGCAAGGGGGATGGATGCGTCTGCGGGTCCGGGCTGGACCGGACGGCCTGCTGCGGGCCGTTTCTGGACGGCGCAGCCGCGGCCCCGACGGCGGAGGCATTGATGCGCTCGCGCTATGCCGCCTTCGTCGAGGGGCGCGAGGACTATCTGCTGGCCACCTGGGCCGCGGCGACGCGACCGCAGTCCCTGACGCTGGAGCCGGAGCAGCGCTGGCTGGGACTGGCGATCCGCGCGACCGGGGCCGGCGGGCCGGAGGATCAGGAGGGCTGGGTCGAGTTCGTCGCCCGCTCGCGGGTGCGCGGGCAGGGGGTGCGCCTGCACGAGCGCAGCCGCTTTCGCCGCGAGGACGGGCGCTGGGTGTATGTCGACGGGGAGTTCCCGGAGGCATGATCGAGGCGGATGACACGGCCGGAGCGCCGGTGGCGGCGCTGCTGGAACCGGTGCTGGGGTGCCTGCGGGCGCGCCCATCCGGGCTGAGCGAACACGCCCTGATCGCGCAGTTGCGCGACGACGGGGTGGCACTTTTTGCCGACGCGCGGCTGCGGGAGCCGTTGAGCTTGTTCCAGACCCACTTCCTGCTGTTTCACTGCCTGTACCGGCTGCGCGACAGGCTGCTGCCGCAAGGCGAGTGGGTGCGTATTCACTGTCTGGATATCGGCATCGAACCGGTCACGGGCGGACCCCGGCCGGGCGTGGCGGGCCTGCCGGCGCAACACGATCCGCTGCGCGCCTACTACCTGGACCTGGCCCGGCTGGAGCGGATGGATGCGGCCGCGGTGGAGGCGCTTCTGGGCGAGTTCTGGGCCCGCATGGGGCGCGATCAGCGGCGCGATCAGGCGCTGGCGGTGCTGGAGCTGACCGACCCCGTGGATGCCGACAGCGTCCGCCGCCAGTACCGCCGGATGGCGCAGCGCCACCACCCGGACCGGGGCGGCGACACGGCCACCCTGCAGCGGATCAACGAGGCGCGCTGGATCCTGCTGGCGGGAACTTGAGCGCTGCTGAGCGGGCTCAGTCGTCGGCGTCGGACATCGTGGTCACGAAGGCCTGTTCCACGGTGAAGTTGCCGACCCCCTTGTAGTTGGTCTGGGTCCAGCCGTGTTCGACCAGCCACTCGCTCATCTCGCGGTTCATCGCCGGGTTGCCGCAGAGCATCACGCGGTCGTGCTCCGGGTCGGCCGGGGGCAGGTTGAGGATGCGGCTGAGCTCGCCGGAGCGGAACATGTCGGCCCCGCGCTGATTGTTGTCGTACGGCTGCTGCGCGATCGGGCAGGCGAAGTCGTGGTTCTCGCGGGTCACCGTCGGTACGTAGCGCAGGCGGTTGCTGATGAGCGACTCGATCTCCTCGCGGTAGGCCAGTTCCTCCACGGTACGCACGCTGTGCACCAGTACCGCATTGTCGAAGTGCTCGAACAGCTCCGGACTGCGGATCAGAGAAATGAACGGGGCCAGCCCCGTGCCGGTAGCGAGCATGTACAGGGTGCGGCCCGGCTGCACGTAGTCGAAAGTGAGCGAGCCGGTGACCTTGGTGTTGATCCAGATCGAGTCGCCCGGTCCGGCCTGGGCCAGGCGGCTGGTCAGTGCGCCATCGGGCACGTGGATGCTCAGGAACTCCAGTTCCTCGGCCTCGGGTTCGGAGACGATCGAGTAGGCACGCGGGATCAGCTTGCCCTCGGGGCGCAGCCCCAGCGTCACGAACTGCCCGTTCTTGAACTCCAGGCCCTCCGGCCGCGTCGTGGTGAAGCTGAAGGTCTTGTCCGACCAGCGGTGCGTGGAGGTGATACGTTCTTCCGAATACGGCATGAGTGCGTGGTTTCACGATTGGGATTTGCCTGCACGCTAGCAAGTCCCTGCGCGGCGCGCGAAAGCGCCGGCAAAAACCAAGGAAAACACTCAGAAATTGGTTGGTGGCGGCTTCAGGCAGGGTCGTTCGCGGGCGCCGGGGGCAACAGCTGTTCCAAGGGGGTGGGTTCCGACAGGAAGAACCCTTGTACGAAGTCCAGGCCGATCTCACGCAGGCGCTCCATGGTGGCTTCCGACTCCACGCACTCCGCGATGGTGCGCAGGCCCAGCACGTGGCCCACGCGGTGGATGGCGGTGACCATGGCCGTGTCCACTGCGTTGTGCGCGATGTCGCGCACGAAGCTGCCGTCGATCTTGATGAAGTCCACCGGCAGGTTCTTCAGGTAGCCGAAAGAGGACAGCCCGCTGCCGAAGTCGTCCAGGGAGAAGCGGCAGCCCATGTAGCGCAGTGCCCGGATCAGGCTCTGGGCGCGCTCGTGATGGCTGATGGCGGCGGTCTCGGTGATCTCGAAGACGATGTTGTGTGGCGGTATGGCGTAGTGCTGCAGGCGATCGACCACGAACTCCAGCATGCTCTCCTGCGCCAGCGACTGTCCCGAGAGATTGATCGCGACGGCGGGCTCGCCCTGAGGGCGCTCGCCGTGTGTGGCGCGATGGCGGGCCAGCAGAGCAAAGGTGGCGTCGATCACGTGGCGGTCGATGTCGGGCATCAGGTGGTAGCGTTCGGCGGCCGGGATGAAGGTCCCGGGTGGTACCAGGCGGCCGTCCTCGTCGCGCAGGCGCATCAGGACCTCGACATGGGCAAGATCCATGGCGGTATTCGCCAGCGGGTGCACGGCCTGCCCGAACAGGGTGAACCGTTCCTCCTCCAGAGCCGCGCGGATGCGTCCCACCCATTCCATTTCGCCGCGGCGGCGCCGCAGTCCCAGGTCGGAGGGTTGCCACACGTAGATCCGGTTGCGGCCGGCCTCCTTGGCCGCATAGCAGGCGGAGTCTGCCTGGCTCAGGACCTCGGGCAGCGTGGGCACCGGGGGGGCAACCGGAACCAGCCCGATACTGACCCCGACATCGAAGCGGCGGCCCTCCCACGCGAAGCGCAGGTCACGCACGGTTTCGAGGATGTTCCCGGCGATGGTCCTGGCGCGTTCCAGCGGGCAATGACGCAGCAGCAGCCCGAACTCGTCGCCGCCCAGGCGGGCCAGCGTGTCGTCCTCGCGAATCTGGTGTCGCAGGCGTTCGGAGAGCTCGCGCAGGAGTTCGTCGCCGGCCTGATGTCCGCAGGTGTCGTTGATGATCTTGAACTGGTCCAAATCCATGTAGAACACCGCGTGCGGCGTCTGTCCCGGCTCCAGGTTGTCCAGTGCCGCCTCCAGGCGGTGCTCGAACTCGCGCCGGTTGCACAGTCCGGTCAGGTCGTCGTGGGTTGCCTGGTGATTGAGCTGCTGGGTCATACGCCACAGCTCGGTGTGGTCGTGCAGCACGATTACTACACCCTGCGGGGCGCTGTCCGGGCGCCGCAACGGTGACGCCAGCACGCGCACCACCCGGGTGCCGCCATCGGCCCTGTGCAGCACGCGTTCCGGGGACTCCATGGTGTCGCCGTGCTCCAGGCACTGCTCGACCGGGCGCCGAACGCTGGCGCCGGTGCGGGTGTCTTCCAGGGCCAGCAGGTCGTCGACCCGCTGGCCCTGGGCGCTGACGGCATCCAGGCCCAGCAGGGTCTCCGCCGCCGGGTTGAGATAGGTCAGGTGGCCTTCGGTATCCGCGGTGATCACCCCGTCGTCGATCGACTGCAGGGTCGTCAGCAGGCGGTCGCGCTCGGCCCCGGTGGCTGCCTCGGCAGCGCGCAGGGAGGTGATGTCCCAGGCCACGCCGAGCACCCCGCCCGCATCCTGAAGCGGCATCCAGGACACGCTCAGGCGGGCACCGTTGACCGCAACCTCCAGTTCGAAGGTCTCGCCGTGCAGGGCCCGTTCCACCGCGGTGATGATCTCGGGATGCTGGGCATAGACCTCGCGGACATCACGGCCGACGACCTCGCCGGGGCGCAGGCCCAGGGCAGTGAGACCCTTGCCCTCGGACAGCGTGAACAGGCCTTCGGCATCGAGCGCGAACAGGATCAGTGGCGCATGCCGGACGGTCGCCCCTAGCCGGGCCTCGACGGTCCGCAGGGCCTGGACCGACTGTCGCTCGCGGGTGATGTCGCGCACCGTGGTGAATACTTCGAGCTCCCCGTCGGTGTGGATCGCATTGATGTGCACCTCGGCCGGGAACTCGCTGCCATCGCGGCGCCGGTAGCGGCTCTCGAAGTGGGCCGGCAGGCGTTGCCGGGGGGCGGAATGGGCCTGCTCCACGTCTTCCTGGGTGGCGTTCAGGTCGAGGTCGGTGACGTGAATGCCGCCGATCAGCTCGGCCTCGCTGTAGCCCAGCAGGTCACATGCCGCGCGGTTGGCGGCGATGATGCCGCCGCTGCGGCTGAGGACCAGATGGGCCTCGGGCGCCTGTTCGAAGATCCGCTGGTAGCGCTTGGCGTCCGATTGTTCGGGCATGGCGTTGGGAGGGTGTCCTGGCGATTCGAGCCGGGGTGGTGCCCCGCTGGCAGGTTGCTCGGGTGGGCGGGCTGCCGTTCGAGTGTCGCGCGTGGGGCGCCGGGTGGCAACCGCCGCGCTCAGAAATTCGTCGCGTTCCCGCCGGGGGCGTGGGTCAGGCGGTCGAGCGTGTCGGTCTGGTTGTCCCGCGACCCCTGGCTGCGCAGGCGGCGGTGGGCCCAGGCGACATGTTCGCGCACCAGCGCCGAGGGGTGGTCGGCGCGCGCGCTCAGGGCGGCGCTGGCCGCCACCGTCGCCGGTCCATTGCCCAGGGCGACCGCGAGGTTGCGCAGCCACTGGGTATGCCCGATGCGCCGAATCGCCATGCCTTCGGTGCGCGCAAGAAACTCGGCCTCGTCCCAGGCAAAAAGGTCTACCAGCCGCGCCGCGTCCAGGCCGTGCCGGGCGCTGAAGTCCGGCTCCACGGAGACCTCGGCAAAACGGTTCCAGGGGCAGACCAGCTGGCAGTCGTCGCAACCGTAGATGCGGTTGCCTATCAACGGTCGCAGATCCTCCGGTATGGGCCCCTTCAGCTCGATGGTCAGATAGGAGATGCAGCGCCGCGCATCCAAGTCGTAGGGGCCGCGAAAGGCCTGCGTGGGGCAGACCTCGAGACAGGCGGTGCACTGGCCGCAGTGTTCCGTGGCGGCGGTATCGGTTGGTAGCGGCAGGTCGGTGAACAGCTCCCCGAGGAAGAACCACGAGCCACTCTCGCGTGCGAGCAGGTTGGTGTTCTTGCCAATCCAGCCAAGCCCGGCACGGGCCGCCAGGGCCTTCTCCAGGATCGGCGCGCTGTCGGTAAAGGCGCGATAGCCGAACGGCCCGATTTCGCCCTCGATCCACTGCCCCAGCGCAGTCAGCCGTTTGCGCAGCAGCTTGTGGTAGTCGCGGCCAAGGGCGTAGCGCGACACGTAGGCGGCATCGCCCTCGGCGAGCTGGATGGCCGGGCGCCGCGTGGCCGGGGGGAAGTAATCCATGCGCACGCTGATGATGCGCTGCACCCCGGGAAACAACGTATTCGGCTTGTGGCGCAGGGCCGCGCGGGCGGCCATCCAGTGCATCTCGCCGTGGCTGCCCTGCTCCAGCCAGGCGTCCAGGTGCTGGCGATCCTGCACCGGGACCTCGGCGGGCGCGATGCCGACGCCCTGGAAGCCCAGGTCGCGTGCGCGCTGCCGGATGCGGCCGGCCAGTTCGGCACATTGGCGTGAATCGAGACGCTCAGGCACGATTTCGACTTCCGCGGAGGAGGTGATGGCGTGAATCATGAACCCGACCCACAAGCGTTGACCAGCGCACTGTTCGACAACGCGGGCATGCGCGCCCTGGATGCCGCCGGCATGGCCCTGCCGGGCATGGCCCCTGGCGAACTGATGGAGCGCGCCGGGCGGGCCCTGCTGGACGGTCTGCGCCGGTACTGGCCGCAGGCGCGGCGCCTCGGGATCCTCTGCGGGCCCGGCAATAACGGCGGCGATGGCTACGTGCTGGCCCGGCTCGCGCGGGCCGAGGGTCTGGTGGTCCGGGTCCATGGCGGGCCCTCGCGGGCGCGGCCCGAGTCCGACGGGCGCCGCGCCTGCCGGCGCTGGCAGGAAGCGGGTGGCGAGGTGCTGATGCTGGAGGCGTTCGATCCGCAGGCGGCCGATGTCTGGGTGGACTGCCTGTTCGGGATCGGTCTGGAGCGGCCGCTGGACGATGCCTATGGCGAGCTGGTGGAGCGCCTGAACGCAAGTGGATGCCCGATTCTTGCGGCCGATGTCCCGTCGGGCGTGGACAGCGAGACCGGGCAGGTGTGCGCCCGCGCCGTGCGCGCCGACCGTACCCTGACGCTGATCGCGGACAAGCTGGGGCTGCATACCGGTGCCGCCGTGGACTACACCGGTGCCGTGGAGATCGACACCCTCGGGCTGCCCGCCGCGATTGTTGCCGCGGTACCCCCGGTCGCCCGCCGGCTGGGGCCTGACGACTGGCAGGAGGGGCTTCCGCCGCGGCGCCCGGGGGCGCACAAGGGTGACTGCGGTCACGTGCTGGTGGTGGGCGGGGCCCCGGGGTATTCCGGCGCAGCGCGCCTGGCGGCCACAGCCGCGCTGCGGGCCGGGGCCGGTCGGGTGACCCTGGCCACCCACCCCGAACATGCCGCCTGGGCCAACCTGGAGCGCCCCGAACTGATGGTGCAGGGGGTGTCCGGTGCCGCGCCGCTGCAGGCGCTGCTGCGCCGGGTGGACGCGGTGGTGGTCGGGCCGGGGCTGGGGCAGGACGCCTGGGGGCGGGAACTCTGGCTGGCGGTCGCGGACGCCGCCTGTCCGGCGGTGGTGGATGCCGACGCCCTGAACCTGCTCGCGGCCGCGCCGCGCCGGGGGCGGGACTGGGTGCTGACCCCGCATCCCGGGGAGGCGGCCCGCCTGCAGGGAACTGACGTGTCCGGTATCGAGGCCGCGCGACCCGCACAGGTGCGCGCGCTGGCCGAGCGTCTGGGCGGGGTGGTGCTGCTCAAGGGCGCGGGGACCCTGGTCGCCGGCCCCGGGGCAGACCCGATCACGTGCGTGACGGGTGGTCATCCGGGCATGGCCACCGCGGGTAGCGGCGATGTGCTGGCCGGCATCATTGGTGCCCTGCGCGCACAGGGCACCGCGGCACGCCAGGCCGCCGAGACCGGGGCGGCCTGGCACTGCGCAGCGGCCAGGATCGCGCGGGACCGCATCGGCGGTGAACGCGGGATGCTGGCGGGGGATCTCGCCGCGGCCCTGCCGGCCGCGGCCGGGGCCGTGTCGTGACCGCCGCGCCTGCCCCGTTGTTACTGGCCGACCTTGAGGCCACCGAGGCCGCCGGTGCCGCGCTGGCGCGGCTGGAGGCCCCGCGCATCGTGTTCCTGGAGGGTGACCTGGGGGCCGGCAAGACCACCTGGGTACGTGGCCTGCTGCGGCAACTGGGGCACCACGGGGCGGTGCGCAGCCCCACCTACACCCTGGTGGAGCCCTACACCCTGGACGGGCGCCAGGTGCTGCATTTCGACCTCTACCGCCTGGGTGATCCGGAGGAGCTCGAGTATCTGGGCGTGCGCGAGGACTTCGGTGACGGGGCCCTGTGGCTGGTGGAGTGGCCGGAGCGCGGCGCCGGCTGGCTGCCCGCGCCGGATCTGGTTGTGCGTCTGGCGCACCGCGCGGATACCGCTGCCGGGCGCGAGCTGCGCCTGGAGGGGCCGCAGGCCGCGCCCTACCGTCAGGCACTCAAGCAGGCCGGTCTGGGCTGCCAAGACTTGGCCTGACACGCGCAAAAGGCGTGGTATCTAATTCATATGGCGAGAAAATCGCTATTGCTTTTCCAGAAAAAGCGTCCACAATGTAGGCAGACCCCCTGATTACAAAGGGAATCGCCGTGGGCCAACCAACATCGCCGAATCTGCGCCGCCGTCAGCTGCTGCGCGCCATGACTGCCCTCGGGCTGGTCGGTATGCCGCTGCCGGCCCTGGCTCGAACCGGCGTGCAGCGCGTCCGCATGTCGGTGGACGGTGATACCACCCGCGTGGTCTTCGACATGGACGGCGAAGCCGACTACTCCATGTTTCATCTGCAATCCCCCGACCGCCTGGTGGTGGACCTCGAGAACGCCCGAGCGATCGAGGATCTTGCCATCAGCGACAACCCGCGCTCGGCGATCAAGGCCGTGCGCCATGCAGCGCGCAATGGTTCGGACCTGCGCGTGGTCTTCGATCTGCGCAAGCCGGTGGAGCCGCGCAGCTTTGTGCTGATGCCGGCCCAGGGGGCCCCGCACCGCCTGGTGCTGGACCTGAACGCCGGCGAGGCCATCGCCCCGCGCGTGGCCGAGAACAGCAACGGCGCCCGTCGCGGACGCTCGCAGGAGAATCTGCGCGACGTGGTGGTGGCCATCGATGCCGGCCACGGCGGCCACGACCCGGGGGCGATCGGCCCGGCAGGCACCCGCGAGAAGGACGTGGTCCTGCAGATCGCGCGGCGCCTGGCCGAGCGCGTCGACAGTGAACGCGGCATGAAGGCGGTGATGATCCGGAGCGGCGACTATTTTCTGCCGCTGCGCGAACGCATCGAGCGTGCGCGCAAGGCGGATGCCGATGTCTTCGTGTCCATCCATGCGGATGCGATCGCGAACCGCAGCGTGCAGGGCTCTTCGGTCTATATGCTGTCCGAGCGCGGGGCCTCGAGCGAGGCGGCGCGTTTCCTTGCCCAGCGCGAGAACCAGGCCGACCTGAGCCTGGGCGGGGTGCCGATCAACGGCAAGGACGACTCCCTAACCAACGTGCTGCTGGATCTTGCGCAAAGCGGCAGCCTGGAGGCCAGCAACACGCTGGCCGAGCGCATGATTTCCGAGCTGCACCGGGTGGGCAAGGTGCGCAAGCCGGAGGTGGAGCGCGCCAACTTTGCGGTGCTGCGCTCGCCGGACGTGCCGTCCATCCTGGTCGAGGCGGCGTTCATCTCCAATCCATCGGAGGAACGCAAGCTGCGCAGTGCCAGCTTCCAGAGTTCGCTGGCGGATGCGATGCTGACTGGCCTGCGTTCGTACTTCTCCACCCATGCGCGTCCGGGCACGCTGATCGCGGACGGGCAGCCGGACCAGCACATCATCCGCCCGGGCGAGACCCTCTCCGGGATCGCCGATCGCTACAGCCTGTCTCTGGCGGAGCTGCGCTCGGCCAACAACGTGAGCGACGACCGCATCTACGCCGGTCAGGTCCTGCAGATCCCGCGCGATTCCTGAATGGGGTCAGTGGGTGGGCGCACAGGCCTGCGTCCACCGAGGACTTCTACTCCCGCCCGGTACCCGGTCACGTCCTGCATCGTTGCCGGGCTCGCTTTCTAGGCACCGCGGCGCCGGCACGGTTAGGCTAGGCACCCGGTTTCCCGTCTCCAGGTGTCGCCCGTGGCGATTGCAAAGCTCTCCGAACAACTGATCAACCAGATCGCGGCCGGCGAGGTGATCGAGCGCCCGGCGTCGGTGGTCAAGGAACTGCTGGAGAATGCCCTGGATGCCGGTGCGACGCGGGTGGACGTGCGTCTAGAGCAGGGTGGCGTCCGGCTGATCCAGATCAGCGACAACGGCAGCGGGATCTATCGCGACGAGATGCCCCTGGCGCTGTCGCGTCACGCCACCAGCAAGATCACCTGCATGGATGACCTCGAGGCCCTGCATACGCTGGGGTTTCGCGGCGAGGCCCTGCCCTCCATCGCCTCCGTGTCGCGGTTGTCCCTGACCTCGATGGTGGACGGCGAGCGCAACGGCTGGCGGCTGACCGGAGATGGCTCCGACGTGTTTCGCGAGGCTGCCCCGGCGGCGCATCCGGTGGGCACGACGGTCGAGGTGCGGGATCTGTTCTTCAACGTCCCCGCGCGGCGCAAGTTCGTGCGTACCGAACGCACCGAGTACAACCACTGCGAGGGCGTCATCCGGACCCAGGCGGCGGCCTGTCCGGAGGTAGCCTTCAGCCTGCGTCACAACGACCGTGTCACCCTGGACCTGCCGGCGGCCCGGGACCCGGCGGAGCGGGTGCGCGCCCTTCTTGGCGAGGCATTTCTGGAACACGCGACTGCGGTGGACGAACAGCGCGCCGGGCTCGCCCTGTCCGGCTGGCTGGGCGCCCCGACCCAGTCCCGCGCGCAGCCCGACCAGCAGTACTTCTTCGTCAATGGCCGCGCGATTCGTGACCGCGTGCTGGCTGCCGCGGTGCGCAAGGCCTATCAGGACGTGCTCTACCACGGACGTCATCCGATGTTCGTGCTGGAGCTGGAGCTGGATCCGACGCAGGTGGATGTCAATGCCCATCCCACCAAGCAGGAGGTCCGCTTCCGGGAATCGCGGATGGTGCATGACTTCATCTTCCACAGTCTGCACAAGGCGCTGGCGGCCCTGCGTCCGGGTGATGCCGGGCATGCCACGGCCGTGCCGGTGACGGGGGGAGTGCCCGGGGGGCGCATCGCGGCCCCGCCGCCCGGGCAGGAGCGCGGGCTGTCCGGGCTGGGGCTGGCTGGTTCCGGTGCCGGGGCCGGATTCCGGGAGTCTTCGCGTCCGTCTCGTGACCCGGACTTTCAGGCGGCCTGGGCCGAGTTTCGCGGCGCCCCCGCGGTCGCCGAGGCCCGCCCGGACCGTTATGCCGTGGGAGCGGTCGGCGCTGCCGCGACCTCGCCCGATCCGGGCCCGGACGGCGACGGGATGCCGCCGCTGGGCTTTGCCCTGGGGCAGGTGGCCGAGACCTTTATCCTCGCCGAGAATGCCCGCGGGCTGATCGTGGTGGACATGCATGCTGCCCACGAGCGCATCACCTACGAGCGCCTCAAGCGCGAATGGGAAGGCGCGCGCGTCACTTCGCAGCCGTTGCTGGTGCCGGAGAACCTCGAGGTTACCCCGGCCGAGGCGGAACTGGCCGAGACCCAGGCCGAGGTGCTGGGCGAGCTCGGCTTCGAACTCGACCGGGCGGGCCCCGAGACGCTGGTGCTGCGCGCGGCCCCCGCCCTGCTGCGCGGTCAGGATACCGCCCAGCTGGTACGCGACGTGCTGGCGGACCTGGCGGCGGTCGGTTACAGCCACCGGGCCGAGGGCGCGATGAATGCCGTGCTGGGCACGATCGCCTGCCATGGCTCGGTGCGTTCCGGCCGCCGTCTCACCCTCCCCGAGATGAACCAGCTGCTGCGCGATATGGAGGCCACCGAACGCAGCGGCCAGTGCAACCATGGCCGGCCCACCTGGGTCGAGTTGGATCATCAGGCGCTGGATCGCCTGTTCCTGCGCGGGCGGTGAGGCAGCGCCGAGCCATGGTTGTACCTGCGCTGGCGCCCCGGTGCGGCCGCGCTGCGCGGCCCGGGCGCGTGCATTGAACGCCGTGTCCGCGCCGGACGGGTTCGGGCCCGAGCGGCCGCCGGTGGTAATGCTGGCCGGGCCGACCGCGGCAGGCAAGACGGCGCTCTCGCTGGCGCTGGCGGAGGCCCTGGACGCGGAGATCGTCAGCGTCGATTCGGCACTGGTCTATCGCGGCATGGATATCGGCACGGCCAAGCCGGATGCCGGTGAGCGCGCCCGGGTCCCGCATCACCTGCTGGATGTCCGCAACCCGGAGGACACCTACAACGCCTCCGATTTTGCCCGGGATGCGCGTGCCGCGATCGCCGCCATCCACGCGCGTGGCCGCGTGGCCCTGCTGGCGGGAGGCACATTGCTGTACCTGCGGGCCTTGCTGGACGGGTTCGACCCGATCCCGCCAGTGCCGGAGGCCGTGCGCGCGGAGGTGCGAGCGCGTTTGGACCATGCGGGTTCCGCGGCCCTGCACGCCGAGCTGGCGGGTGTCGACCCGGATGCGGCGGCACGGATCCACCCGAACGATCCGCAGCGTATCCTGCGCGCCCTGGAGGTCTTTGCCGCCTCCGGCCGGCCGTTGTCCTCCTTCCAGAGTGGAGCGGCGCCGGAGGTTCCCGCGGACTGGGTCTCGCTCGCGCTGTGGCCGCAGGATCGCGACCGCCTGCGCCGCCGCATCGCTCAACGCTTCGACACGATGCTGGAGGCCGGCTTTGTCGACGAACTGATGGCGCTCGCCCGGCGTCCCGGCCTGACCGCGGAACACCCCTCGCAGCGGGCAGTCGGCTATCGCCAGGGCTGGGCATGGCTGGCCGGGGAGTACGACTTCGCGACCTTCCGCGAGCGCGCCATTGCGGCCACCCGCCAGCTCGCCAAGCGCCAGCTCACCGGGTTGCGCCGCTTCCCGCTGCATGCCCGTCTGGCGGCCGAGGGGGTGGATCTGGCGCAGACCCTGGCAGCGATTCGCACGGCCGCGGGCACCCGGGCGGTGGCGGCTGCGTCGGACCCGCCGTCGCGGGATCACAGCTAACGCCGGGCAGGCATGGCGGGCGGCGGGCGGCGGCCGGTATGCTACGCTTCACAAAGGCTTGGAAAGCGTCGAGTGGGCAGACGCCGGATGGGCCGGGCGCCAATAATAACGATCAAGGAATGCACCGATGGCCAAAGGGCAAATGTTGCAGGAACCTTTCCTGAATGCGCTGCGTCGGGACCGGATCCCGGTCTCGATCTACCTGGTGAACGGGATCAAGCTGCAGGGGCAGATCGAATCCTTCGACCAGTTCGTGGTTCTGCTGCGCAGCACGGTGTCGCAGATGGTCTACAAGCATGCGATCTCCACCATCGTCCCGGCCCGTCAGGTGAACATGAACAACGAGAACGAGCAGGCGGCCTCGGCCGGGGACGACGCCTGAACATGAGCGGAGGTCTGCACCAGCTTGTTTGAACGTCCCGAGAGTGGCGGTGATGCCGCCGTTGGCAATGCCGCGGTCCTGGTTGCGCTGAACATCGGGGACAACCCCGATATCGAGGCCCAGGTACAGGAATTCGACGAGCTGGTGCGCTCGGCCGGCGCCGAGGTCCGGGCGGTGGTGCGCGGGTCGCGTGACCGTCCGCATCCCAAGCTGTTCGTCGGGGCCGGCAAGGCGGACGAGATCCGCGAGGCCGTGCAGGCGTTCGAGGCCGACGTGGTGATCTTCAACCACGCGCTGTCGCCCAGCCAGGAACGCAATCTGGAGAAGCACCTGCAGTGCCGGGTGCTGGACCGCTCCGGCCTGATCCTCGATATCTTTGCCCAGCGTGCGCGTTCCCATGAGGGCAAGCTGCAGGTGGAGCTGGCGCAGCTGCGGCACATGTCCACGCGCCTGGTGCGCGGCTGGACCCACCTGGAACGGCAGAAGGGCGGCATCGGCCTGCGCGGCCCGGGGGAGACCCAGCTGGAGACTGACCGCCGGCTGCTGGCCGGACGCATCAAGCACATCGAGCGGCGTCTGGAGAAGGTCGAGCGCACCCGCGAGCAGGGCCGCCAGGCGCGCCTGCGCAACGAGATCCCCACGGTCTCGCTGGTGGGCTATACCAACGCCGGCAAGTCCACCCTGTTCAACCGCCTGACGCACTCCCGTGTCTACCAGGCGGACCAGCTGTTCGCGACCCTGGACCCGACCCTGCGTCGGCTGGACCTGGCGCCGCACCAGTCGCTGATCCTGGCGGACACGGTCGGTTTCGTGCGCGATCTTCCGCACGAGCTGGTCGCGGCCTTCAAGGCCACCCTGACCGAGACCCGCGAGGCGGCCCTGCTGCTGCATGTGATCGATGCCGCCGATCCCGAGCGCGAGGCGCGCATCCGCCAGGTCGAGGAGGTGCTCAAGGAGATCGGTGCCGAGGATGTCCCGTGCTGGCGGGTCTACAACAAGATCGACCAGCTGGAAAACCCGGCCGAGGATCCGGACCAGCGCTTCGGGCTCGCGGACGACGCCTTCTGGTTGTCGGCCCGCACCGGCGAGGGGGTCGAGCGGCTGGAGCAGCGTCTGGCCGAGACTTTCACCGAGGCCATGGTAGAGGGCTGGGTGGAGCTCCCGGCCGCCGCGGGGCGGCTGCGCGCGCAGCTGTACGGGGAGAAGGCGGTGGAGGCCGAGCAGACCGCGCCGGACGGGGGTATCCAGCTGCGCCTGCAGCTGCCGCAGCGGCGCTTCGAGCAGCTTTTCCGGGCCGCGGGGCTGGACCCGGAGGCCACTCGCCCCAGACCCCGGGAATCCGATACCCCCGTGTAATCCAGTCGCGGTCTTTGCCGCCGGTCGCCATGCGCTTCGCCGGCTGCGGATCGCCAGCGAGCCACAGCGAAGGCACGAAAACGGGCAAGGTCAAGGGATTTCACAGGAAGGGTGGAAGGATAGAAGGCTTTAGACAGGATGGGCCGGGCTGGCCCGGTTACCGTCCGAGCTCGGCGCCGCTTGGCGGCATGGATTCCTTCGGACCTTCCTGTCTTCCTGTGAAGTCCCCTGACCTTGCCCGTTTCGTGTCTTTGTGGGGAGTGTCGATTCAGGCGTCGCCCTGGGCGATGGCCTCCTGATCGGCGCTGGCCAGGTACAAGGTCAGGGTCTCGCCCGCGCGGATGCCGTCGCCATTGAGGCTGTTCCAGCGGCGCAGGTCGCGGATGCTGACCTGATGACGGCGGGCGATGGCTGACAGGGAGTCGCCCGGACGCACTTCGTATTCGATGCGCTGGCCGTCGGGCCCGCGGTCGGGGTCGGCCCGCACCACCTTCAGGGTGTCGCCCGGTCGCAGGATCGCGTCCGGTTCCAGCCCGTTGGCGGTGCGCAGCGCGCCGATCGACATGCCGGTGCGCTGACTGATGTGCCACAGGCTGTCGCCCGGCTGGACCTCGTAGTCCTCGGCGGCGGCGGTGTCGACGCTGGCCACGCGCAGCGGCTCGTCCTCGGGGGCGCTGGCGGGCAGGCGCAGGGTCTGCCCGGCGCGGATCATGTCGCCATCAAGGTTGTTCATGTCGCGCAGCACGGCGACCCGGGTCCCGGCGCGCTCGGCAATGCGCCCGAGGTTGTCCCCGTTGCGCACGGTGTACTCGCGGAACCGGATCAGCGGTTCATCCTCGCGCGCGTCCAGCGCCGTCTCCAGTATCGGCACGACCTCGCGCGGCACGAAAAGGTGCTGTGCGCCCCCGGGATGGGTGGCATGCCGGTGGTAGCCGGGGTTGAGCTGCTTGAGGGTCTCGGTGTCCATGTCCACCAGCTCGGCAATCAGCGAGAAGTCCGCCTGACGGCCGGGCTCGATCATCTCCAGGGCTGGCTGGTTGGCGATGGGGGCAATCGCGATGTCGTGGGCGTCCGGTTCCAGGAAAAGCTGGCGCAGGGCGAGCAGGCGCGGGATGTACGCGGTCGGCTCGGCCGGCAGATCCAGGCTCCAGTAGTCGGTGGGCTCGCCGCGGGCTGCGTTGCGGTTGATCGCGCGCTGGATGTTCCCCTGCCCGTAGTTGTAGGCGGCCAGGGCCAGGTACCAGTCGTCGAAGCGGCGGTGCAGCGCCTGCAGGTAGTCCAGGGCGGCGAGCGTGGACTTGTAGACGTCGCGGCGGCCGTCATACCAGTGGTCGCGCGTCAGGTCGAAATAGTCGCCGGTCGCCGGCATGAACTGCCAGATCCCGGCGGCGCGGCTGCCCGAGGTCGCCTGTGCGACAAAGCCGCTCTCCACGATTGGGAGCAGCAGGAGTTCGGCGGGCATGTCGCGCGCCTCGATCTCGGACAGGATGAAGTAGGCAAACGGCTCCGCGCGCCGAGTGGCATGCTCGATGATGCGCGGATGGTCGCGGTAGTGGTCGATGTAGCGCCCCACGCGCTCGTGGTCCAGCGCCTCGTTGAAGCCGAACCCGAGTCGGGCCCGCTCCCACAGGTCGTCAGTCTCCAGGGCGCGTTGCGCGGCATCGCGGCGCTGGCGCTGCATGGCCGCCTGCACGTCCTCGGTCGTGCGGGGTTCGACGATCGGCTGGTCGGCCTGGTCGGTATCCAGCGTGCGCCCGGAGTCGTGTAGGCTACAGGCAGAGGCGAACAGGGCCGTCAGGCTGAGGATCAGGGCGGCCTGCAGCCGCTTGCGGAGGCGTGATGTCATGGCGCTGGAGGATAAACCAGAGATGGGGGATCACCAAGGCCTGTTCCTGAACTGGTTGGCGCACTGGTATGCCCAGCCGCAGGGGCGGAGGGTCCGCGAGCGCTTCCTGGAACGGATTCGGCGCTATGGCGATCCCGGCCCCGGCGACCTGGCGGTGGAGCTGGCGCCGGTGCCGATCCTGGAGGAGAAGGACGCCGTGCAGGCGCCGCTGGTGCGTGTTGTCCCCGCCCAGCCGGTACTGCGCATGGCGCCGGAGGCCTGGCCGATGGAATCCGGCTGCGCCCGGCGTATCGTGCTCGCCCACCCCTGCGCCCAGAGCGACCACCCGGGCGCGGTGATCGCCGAGGCGGCACGGGTGCTGGCGCCCGAGGGGTACGTGTTCCTGCTGGAGGGCAACCGCCTGCAGCATGCCGGGCGTCAGGGTGTCCGCGCCTCGCCGCTGCCCGAGGGGCTGCGCCGGCGCCAGTATCGCGAGCTGCTGGAGGCGGCGGACCTCGATGTGCTGGATCAGTGGAGTCTGAGCCTGCTGCCGCCGGGACTACCCGCCGCCTGGCAAAAGCGCCTGGCGACCATGGACGCCTGGACCCTGCGCGGCCTGCCACCGCTGGCCAGCATGATTCTGACCGTCGCCCACAAACGCGTGGACATGCCGCTGCGCCCGGCCCGGCGCTTCCGGTTTGCGCTGCCTGATCCCGCCCCGCGGCCGGGACTGGTATCCTCGCGCTCCCCTCATTCCGGAGTCCGCCGATCCAATGGCTGACGAGCGTGTCTACATCTATACCGACGGGGCCTGTCGCGGTAATCCCGGGCCGGGCGGCTGGGGTGCAATCCTGCGCTATCGCGGGACCGAGCGCGAGCTCTACGGCGCCGAGGCCGAGACCACCAACAACCGCATGGAGCTGACGGCCGCGATCCGTGCCCTGGAGACGCTGAAGCGCCCCTGCAAGGTCGAGCTGGTGACGGACTCCAAGTACGTGAAGCAGGGCGTGACCGAGTGGCTTCCGGGCTGGAAGCGCCGCAACTGGAAGTCCGCCAGTGGTTCCCCGGTGAAGAACCGCGACCTCTGGGAAGCGCTCGATGCCGAGGCCGCACGCCATGACATCGAGTGGTACTGGGTGCGTGGGCACAGCGGCCACCCGGAGAACGAGCGCGCCGACGAACTGGCCAACATCGGTATTGATGCCCTGCTGGCCGGCGAACCCATCGAGAACTGAGAGGCAACGCGATGCGCCAGATCGTGCTGGACACCGAGACCACGGGCCTGGAGCCCTCCGATGGCCACCGCATCATCGAGATCGGCTGCCTGGAGCTGGATAACCGCCGGCCGACCGGCCGCAAGCTGCACGAGTACCTGCAGCCGGACCGCGAGATCGACGCCGGTGCGATCGAGGTGCACGGGATCACCAACGAATTCCTCGCCGACAAGCCACGCTTTGTCGACGTGGCGGGAGAGTTCGTCGATTTCATCCGTGGTGCCGAGCTGATCATCCACAACGCGCCGTTCGATGTCGGCTTCATCAACCACGAGCTGCGTCTGCTGGGGGATGCGGCGCCGGCGACCGAGGTGGCCGAGGTCTGCACCGTGCTGGATTCGCTGGTGATGGCGCGGCGCATGCACCCCGGGGCACGCAACTCCCTGGATGCGCTGTGCAAGCGCTACGAGGTGGACGGCTCCGGGCGCACCCTGCACGGGGCGCTGCTCGATGCCGAGCTGCTGGCGGATGTCTACCTGGCGATGACCGGGGGGCAGGTAGCGCTGACGCTGGATGCCGGGGGTGATGGCGACGCCGCGGCCGGGCCCGTGCAGGCGCGGCGTTCGGGCAAGCCGCTTCCGGTGATCGAGCCGACGCCGGAGGAGCAGGCGGCGCACGAGGCGCTCCTGCAGACCCTCGACGAGGCAGCCGGCGGCACCTGCCGCTGGCGCGCCAACGCCTGATTCCGTCGACCGGCGGCGGAGCTGCTCCGGCCTTCTGGTGCCTTCGCCCGGCCGCCTGCCTCGTGGTGGCTGGTCCTGGTTCGTGATCCGGTGTTTACGTGCCTCCGGTCCGCATACTGCCAGGCGCTGACTCGCCAGCGCGCCCCGAGTGACTTCTTTGCTCGTGCAAAGAAGTCACCAAGAAACACGCCCGACGGCCGCGACCCCGGCCCGCTTCGCGGGCCGGGGTTTCCCTCGCTCCGAGGCTTTTCGCGGGCGGTGCTGAACTCGCTACGCCTTCGGCTTCGCTCAGACATCCAGCGCCTTTTCTCCCGCGAAAACCCTCTCCGCTCGGCGCGACGACAACGGGGAGGCAGGTCCAAACAACGGCGATCCCAACAAGATTGCCAGTGGATGAAGGCTGGGTCTTCGGACATCCTGGGCACGCTCGGCCTTTGGCCGTTGCGTGCCGCGCCCGCAAGCGGGCGCCGGGGGCTTTCAGGCTGCAGTGCCCGTTGTGCTGTCGCCGGTCTGGAAGTCCTTCTGTTTTGACCTTCGTCTCCCGTATGGAGCCCCTTGCGGAAGGGTTCTCGGGCCGGGAGAAGGCGCTGGATGTCTGAGCGAAGCGCAGCGTAGCGAGTTCAGCGCCGCCGGCCCGAGAGCCCTGGAGCAAGGTTCCCGGGCGAAATCCGGGTGCCCTTCTTTGGGTCCTTTTGAACCGTACCGACTTTTCCGGAGGCTCTGATCCTTGGGAGGATAGAGCGATGAGTGAGATGACACGGTATAGCCCGGAGGTCCGGGAACGGGCGGTGCGGCTGGTGTGGGAACACCAGGAGGAGTATTCGTCGCAGCATGCGGCGATGCAGTCCATTGCGCCGAAGATCGGCTGCACGCCGGAGACGCTGCGGCTGTGGGTCCGCCGCGCGGAGCGCGAGCGGGACGATGCCTCGGCGCTGTCCGACAGCGAGCGCGCACGCCTGAAGGCGCTGGAGCGGGAGA
>NZ_KB898053.1 GCF_000377345.1 Thioalkalivibrio sp. ALJ16
TGGTTCCAGCGCCGTCCGGAACAGACCTGGCAGGCCTGGCGACACTGGGTACAGCAGGCACAGGAGAGTGGCATCCAGGCCCTGCAGCGCTTCGCGCGGTTGCTGGAGCCCTATCTGCCCGGCATCGTCTCGCGCTGCCGGCATCGGCTGAATACCAGCGTTGTCGAAGGCATCAACAACACCATCAAAGTCATCAAGCGTCGCGCCTACGGCTACCGCGACCAGGACTACTTCTTCCTCAAAATCCGCGCCGCCTTCCCCGGTAATGCTCGATGAACCTTTTTTATGCGTGACGTCTGATCGTCGGCACCCGTCCCGGTTCACTCCATGGAGCGGCGCCGCGCCTCGCGCTGATAGTGCAGCAGAGCGATATTGGTCTGACGCTCCAGCCACTGGTCCGACCCTGCGACCTCGAATCCCGCGTACTCGTAGCCGTCGCGGGCGCTGCGGCGCCGGTTGGCCAGACGCAGGTCGCCGGACAGCCGTTCACGCACTTCCGGCAGCAGCAGATTGGAAAAGGCCAGGAAGGTCCCGATCTCGAGGCTGTCCAGGGTCGAGGTGGGCAGCTCGATACACATGCCGCGGACGGACAGGTCTGTGAGTTCGCCGATGACGGGCTCCGACCAGCCCTTGGTGTTCAGTTCGACCTTGGGGCGCTGGGCCATCGGGATATGCACGCGAAAGGTTTCGCGCCTTTGCAGGTAGTACAACGATTCCGGATAGGGACAGACGTAGAGTGCGCCCTGCTGTTCCTGCTCGATTCGCGTGACGGTGGTTGAGAAGCGCACGGCGACCCCCCGCAGGGCCGCGAACACGCGCAGGCCGCTCCCGGTGTGCACAAGGCCGTGGGCCCGGGGCGGCGTCAGTTCGTCGAGGAATACTTCCCTGGCCGTGGGATCCAGGCGGACGAGTGCGGATCCGAACAGGGGGCCGTCTTCATCCAGGCGCACGCTGATCAGGGTGAGCTTGTGGTCCAGGTCCTTGAGGATGCCGGCAATGCGGTCGGGGTTGTCGACCGTGTATTCGGTTTCGTCCATGCGTCCGTGGCGTTAGTCGAGTGTGAGGACGCAAGGTACTGGGGCGGGGCCCGGAAAGCCAGCCGCCCGCGGCACAAAATGCATCAGGCATGGGTGATCGGACGCCCGCCCCGGCTGTTGGGGCGCGTGCGGCCGTAGGGATCGTAGGTGGCGGCAGGGCCGACGTCCTCGCCCCGAAGGATCTGCATCGACAGTTCCACACGGCGGCGGTCACGCTCGATCAGGCGCGCATTGCCCTGATTCAGGGTGTTGCAGCGTTCGATGGACTGGCGCAGGGCCTGCCAGTGGTCGTCGAGGACGGCACTGTCGTCGAGACGCGAGAGCAGACGTGCCATGCCAGCGGGCGTGAACGCCTCGTTCTCGGACTCGGCGATCTGCTGCTGCTGGCGGGTCTCGCCCTCGAGCGCCTGCAAAAGGGCCTGCTTGCTGTTGACGACGGCCTGCAGGGCCTCGGGCTCGCGCGCCTCGACCGCGCGGGTCTCCTGGAGCAGGGCATCCTCAAGCTGGTGGGCCAGGCGGATGGAGGCCTCCAGGGAGTGTTGCAGGCGTTGGCGCGTATCGGCATTCATCGGTTTAGCGCAGCATCCGTTCCAGGTCGATCATGCGATCGGCCAGCTGTTTGTTGTCGATCGGGTAGTTGCCGTTCGCGATGGCCTCGCGCAGCTCGGCCACGCGCGCGGCATCAAACGGTGCGCTGGCGTTGTTGCCGGCGGCGTTCATGGCCTGGGCGGCGCCGGTGAGGGTGACGGAGTCGTCGCCCGCGACCGGGGCATTGCCCGTGCCCTGTGGCTGGCTGGAGGCCCGCTCCGTCTGCTCGCGGCCCTTGACCGCGGAGCTCTGGCTGTCCGGGCGCAGGTTGTTCGAATTGAGGCCCTTGATATCCATTGTGCCGTCCTGTCGTTGTAACTGTGCTGCAAGTGTTAACGGCCACGGGAACTGAAACTGTAGCCCCGATGAAGTCCGCGATGGAACCGGCGTCACACTGTGAATGTTCAGAGCGCCACGCGGATGTGTCCCGAGGCCTGGATTTCGCCTTCGACCACGCGCCCGGACGAAGTGTTCTTCACCCGGATTCGGTCGCCGAGGGTGCCGTTCTCCAGTGCCTCGCCCTGCATGCGAATCGCGATGGAGCCGTTTTCCGCCAGAATCGTGACGCGCTGGCCGCGACTGACGACCTCGCGCTGGGTCACATGCTGGGTGCCGATGATCTGGCCGGAACGGATGTTGCGGCGGGTCTGCTGGCCCACCAGCGCGGATTTGTCTTCATGATAGCTGCCGGCGTGGCGTGATGTCTCGATGCGCTGAAAGCGCAGATCGCCCGCGGTCAGGATGTGCTGGCGCGGCAGGCTGCGGTTGGCGACCAGGACATGGGCGTAGCGCTCCACCGTGGCCGGTACGTACAGCTGCCAAGTCACCGGGCCGGCGCACTGGAGGTGAACGGCCGTATTGCCTTCGCGGCGCCCGCCGGGCGGGAAGCGGGCGTTAAGGCCGTCACTGCAGTAGGCCAGGCGCAGGCGGTTGTCGAGCTGGCCGATCTCGATATTGATGTCCTCGGCGGTGTCGGAGTCCAGTTCCTCGATCAGGAAACGTTCGGCGGCCTGACGGATATCGGCCACCGGGTGAATCTGGGCGTGGGCTGGCGCGGCCAGCAACAGCAGTGCGCAAAGCCCGAGGGCCGCCAGGGGCGCAGTCGCCAGTTGGTCGAGACTTGCTGCGTTCATGTCCGGTCCTGTCCGCCCGTAGCGGAGGTGCTGCGGCCTGGTGTCGGTGGAGATGAGGGGATTTGGCCCAGCCCATCGTCCACCCGTCTGCTCAATTACATGCAGATGTCATGCCATAAAGTGCGGATGACACGGATTCAAGACCACGGGAGGATGGCCGTTATCCGGATGAGGCGGCGGTGAGCCGCCCGGTACGGGCTTCGCAATGACAGGCAGGGCGTGCGCGGTGCACACTGGACCTTTGAGGTTGGCCTGCGCCGTTGGTACCGCGGGACAAGGAGAGCGGCAGGATGAGTCAATTCATTGACGATGTGAATCAGCGCACGCAGCTGGTAGGCCAGAACCGGATGGAGCTGCTGCTGTTCCACCTCGGCGGGTCGCAGACCTTCGGGATTAATGTATTCAAGGTTCGCGAGGTGATCCCGTCTCCGCCACTGCGGCAGATCCCGGGCTCCATGAGCGTAGTGCGCGGGGTGGCGACCTTGCGCGGCGGTACGGTACCGATCATCGATCTGGCGCGGGCGATGGGGCTGCGTGGTGGGGCGGGCGCGGGTGACAGCGATGCCCAGAAGGTGGTGGTGACCGAATTCAATCGTTCGGTACAGGGTTTCTGGGTGTCTGCGGTGGACCGTATCGTCAACGTGAACTGGCAGGACGTGAAGTCGCCCCCGCGGGGTACCGGGAGGGAGTCGTTCCTGGTCGCAGTTACGGAAATCGACAACAAGCTGGTGGAGATCATCGACGTCGAGCGCGTGCTCTCGATCGTCAACCCGCTGCCCACGGAGGTGTCGGCGTCGCTCCGCGAGGATGCGGTGACGGATAATGCACGCAAGGTGGTCATCGTCGATGATTCGATGGTGGCCCGCAAGCAGATCGAGAGCGCCATCAAGGGGCTGGGTTTCGAGTATCTGGTCTTCAAGGATGGTCAGGAGGCCCTCGAGTTTCTCGAGCAGACAGCGGCTGAAGGGCCGGTTCGGGATGTCATTGAGCTGGTGATCTCCGATATCGAGATGCCGCGCATGGATGGTTACACCCTGACTGCGCGCATCCGGGACAATCCGGCACTGAAAGACCTGAAGATACTGCTGCATTCCTCGCTGAGCGGGGAGTTCAACACGGACATGGTCCGGCGCGCCGGTGCCGATGCATTCCTGTCGAAATTCAATCCCGACGAACTGGCCGCGGCGGTGCTCGACCAGACCGGGCGCGAGAATCAGAAGCCCGAATGAGGGCGCGGCCAGCGGCAGTGGATTGCCACCGGGTGCCGGTCGGACGGCGGCCAATGGCCGTTTTGCTCCATCGCCGGAGGGTCGGTGGGCCAGGCCGTGTCGCACCTCGCCGGACCTCGTATACTGGCGGCATCGCCACCTCGCCCAGGCCTGTCAAGGATTCGTCATCAGGATGCTAACCACGTTGGACTTCGCTCAGGGATGAACTGGTGATTGATTCCCGCGACTACGAGGAGTTCTCCCGCTTCCTGCAGGACTGCTGCGGCTTGGTGCTGGGCGACAGTCGGCAGTATCTGGTGTCCAGCCGACTGTCGCGCTTGCTGGACGAGTTCGACTTCAAGAGTGTTCCGGAACTGCTGCGGGCGATGCGCCAGTCGCCCGATCCGCGGCTGCGCACGCGCGTGATTGATGCGATGACCACCAATGAGACCTCGTGGTTTCGCGATGGCTTTCCGTTCGAGATCCTGCGTCAGGTACTGCTGCCCGAGCTCTCCGCCCGCGGCGGCAGTCTCAAGGTCTGGTCGGCGGCCTGCTCCAGCGGCCAGGAGGCCTACAGTATCTCCATGGTGGTTTCCGAGTGGGAGGAGTCGCGCCCGCCGCGAAAGGTGCCGGTGTCCATCCTCGGTACCGATCTGTCCGAGAAGGTGCTGGAGGAGGCGCGTCGCGGCGTCTATGACGGGCTGAGTATCGTGCGCGGCCTGAGCGAGGCGCGCCGGGCGCGCTTCTTCGAGACGGTGGCGGACGGGCACCGGGTCGTCCCCGAAGTGCAGCGGCGCTGTCGTTTTCAGAAACTCAACCTGATCGACAGCTACGCCGCGTTGGGTAAATTCGACCTGGTGTTCTGTCGCAATGTGCTGATCTATTTCTCCGGCGAGACCAAGCGCCAGGTTCTTGACGGTATCGCGCGACAGATGAACCCTGGTGGTTATCTGTTTCTTGGCGCTTCAGAGACGGCGGGGCCCTACACCAAGTCCTTCGAGACGGTCCGTACCGAATACGGGTCGGTCCTGCGCGTCAAAACCTGAACGTGCCAAGCGGTGTCGCAATGACACCGTAACGGGCAGTACAAGCGGGCTCCCGCGGAGCCCGGCATGCACCCGGCCGGGCCCCTCGCAGCCCGGAACGTTCCCTCCCTCTGGTCGAATGGCATAACCCTTGCTTGAGTTCCCCCGCAAGGGAGCGCAGTGGTTGCGCCCCGTGTTTGCAGCAGGGGACCGCCAGGGGCGGCCGGGACGGTAGCGATGAGTCTTTCTCTGGACAAGGCGATGGGGATTCTTCCGCAGTCGATCAACGTGCGCGCCCAGCGCATGGAACTGCTGGCGTCCAATATCGCCAATGCCGATACCCCGAACTACAAGGCGCGCGACATCGATTTCCGCTCGGTGCTCGAAACCGCGGCCGGGGGCGGCAACACCTTGCCCATGGCCCGCAGCCAGGCGGCGCACATCGACCCCGGCGCCGGGGCCATGAGTGGACAGGTCGAGGCGCTGTACCGGGTGCCGTCACAGGCATCCCTGGATGGCAACACAGTCGATCCTCAAATGGAACGGGCCGCGTTTGCCGAGAACGCGGTGCAGTACCAGAGCAGCCTTGAGTTCCTCAATCGCCGGGTGTCCGGCATCCGCGAGGCCCTGCGGGGCGATCGCTAACGCGGAACGGATCAGGAGATTGATGTCGTGAGTAACCTTTTCAGTCTGTTCAACACCTCTGCCTCCGCACTATCGGCGCAGTCGGTGCGCCTGAATACCGTCGCCTCGAACCTGGCCAACGCGAACACCGCTGCGAGCAGCCCCGACGAGGCCTACCGCGCGAAGCAGGTGCTGTTTCAGAGCGTGATGGATCAGGCGCGTCCCAACGGTTCGGCTACCTCGGTTCGCGTGGCCGGGGTGACCGAGTCGCAGGCCGCGCCGCATGCCCACTATGAGCCGCATCACCCGCAGGCCAACGAGGAGGGCTATATCTTCCGGCCCGCGATCAGTGTGGTGGAGGAAATGGCCAACATGATGTCCGCCTCGCGCAACTACGAGGCCAACGTGGAGGTGATGGAAACCTCGCGTCAGCTGCTCCAGCGCACCCTGCAGATCGGACAGGGCTAGGGGGCGGGTCGATGACGACGCACCCACGGGCCGGACGGCACGCGCGCTATCAGACCGCTGGCGCCGGGGCGCCCGTATGCCAGAGCAAGCCACAGCGGTCACGGGAGTGCCACAACGCATTCGAACGGGTGCCTAGCGCCTTCATTTTCCACAGGAGCCAGCCATGACACAGATCTCCCCCGAACTGCTGGACCGCCTGGGCCTGTCGCGGCCGGACAAGAAGCCCGAGGGCGCGATGGACCGCCTTGGGCAGTCCGATTTCCTGAAGCTGATGACGACGCAGTTGCAGAACCAGGACCCGATGGAGCCGATGGACAACGGGGATTTCCTGGGCCAGATGGCGCAGTTCTCGACCGTGACCGGCATCGAACAGCTGTCGAAATCGTTCGAAAAGCTGGCGCAGTCGCTGGGTCAGAACCAGACGCTGCAGGCGGCTTCGCTGGTCGGCAAGGATGTCCTGGTGCCGGTGGAGTTCGGTGAACTGCGTCCGGACGGACTCGTGAACGGCGCCGTCGACCTCCAGCGCTCCACGGAGGAGCTGCAGATCGATGTGTACAGCCCCAATGGCGAACGCATCCGCCGCATGAATCTGGGCGCCGCCGGTCGCGGTCTTCAGGAGTTCACCTGGAACGGTCTGCGCGACGACGGGACCTTCGCCCCCCCGGGCGTCTACGAATTCAAGGCCACGGCCCGCTCCGGGACCCAGTCCGAGGCCGTGGACACCTTCCTGGATGCCCGCGTGGAGAGCGTCGCGGTTGGCAGTGACGCCGGGCTGGCACTGACCGTGCAGGGCCTTGGCGAGATCAGCTTTTCGGATGTACGGCGCATCGGCGGCTGACGGCCGGCGGCGAACGAACCCTAACGGAGGAAACACCCCATGCCCTTCAATATCGGATTGAGCGGACTCAACGCGGCCCAGGCCGACCTGCAGACGACCGGCAACAACGTCTCCAACTCGGGGACCACCGGTTTCAAGCGCTCGCGTGCGGAATTCGGCGACGTGTTCGCGCAGAGCTTCGGCGGCATCAGCCAGACCGCGATTGGTTCCGGGACCCGGCTGCAGGCCGTGACCCAGCAGTTCTCGCAGGGCCGTACCGAGTTCACCGAAAACGGTCTCGACCTCGCGATCAACGGCCAGGGCTTCTTTGTCCTCAACGATCAGGGAAGCACGGTGTACACGCGTGCTGGCGAATTTCAGGTCAATCGCGACGGTTTTCTGGTGAACAACCAGGGCCAGCAGCTGCAGGGCTACCCGCCGCAGGACCCGAACACGGCGGACCCGAATTTCAATACCGGGCAGCTGGAGGATATCCGTCTGCAGACGGGTGCGGCACCGCCCAATGCGACGACCTCGGTGGAGGCATTGCTGAACCTGCGTTCCGATGCCGAAGAACCGCCGGTTGCGCCCTTCGATCTCACCGACCCCGATACCTACAACTTTTCCACATCGCTGACGGTGTACGACTCGCTGGGTACCTCGCGTGATGCAAGCATCTACTTCGTCAAGGGGGCGGATGACCTGGAATGGACGGCCCACGTGGGCGTGGATGGGCAGGCATACGAGTCCTTTGACCTGACCTTCGACGGCAGTGGTTCGCTGGTCACGGTCGCCCCGGACCCGGCAGAAGTGACGGTGCCCAGTGCGGATCTGGGTAACGGGGCGCTGGATCTAGTCTTCGAGATGGATTTTGGCGGCACCACCCAGTATGGCGGTGACTTTGCGGTCAACGATCTGAATCAGGACGGTTTCGCATCCGGGCGCCTGACGGGCGTGGACATTGACGACTCGGGTGTGGTCTTCGCCCGGTTCACCAATGGGCAGTCGACCGTGCTCGGTCAGGTCGCGATGGCCAACTTCACCAACCCGCAGGGGCTGGAGCAGCTGGGCAACAACAACTGGGCCGAGACCTTTGCCGCGGGCGAGCCGGTCTTTGCCGCGCCCGGCACCGGGAACCTCGGCACCATCCAGGCCGGTGCGCTGGAGGCCTCGAATGTGGATATCGCTCAGGAGCTGGTGAACCTGATCACCGCGCAGCGCAACTTCCAGGCGAATGCGCAGACGATCTCCACTGCTGATCAGGTCACCCAGACCATCATCAACATCCGCTAGGCGCGGGACAGGGCACGCAGGAGGGCCTGAGCATGGATCGATTTCTGTACATCGCGATGTCCGGTGCGAAGGAGACGATGCACGCACAGGCCATCAACAACCACAATCTGGCCAATGCCAATACCGACGGCTTCCGTCAGGCCCTGGCCACCGCGGATACGGTGCCAGTACGTGGCCCGGGCTATGCCTCGCGGGACTACACCCAGGTGGGCAACGAGGCGGTGGATTTCAGCAAGGGCAAGATGCAGAGCACCGGCCGCGACCTGGACATCGCCATCGAGGGCGAGGGGTTCATCGCGGTGCAGGGGCCGGAAGGGGAGGAGGGCTATACCCGGGCCGGCTCGCTGCATGTGGATGCCTTTGGCCTGTTGCGTACGGCGCAGGGGCACCAGGTCCTGGGCGATGGCGGGCCGATTGCGATCCCGCCGGCGGAGCAGATCGAGATCGGCACCGACGGGACGATCAGCGTGCGGCCGCTGGGTGTGGGCCCCGAGGCCCTGGCAGCCGTGGAACGGATCCGTCTGGTCAATCCCGATACGGACGACCTGCAGCGCGGTGATGACGGCCTGTTCCGGCTTGCCGATGGCGGCGAGGCCCCGGCGGATGCCGAGGTGCGGGTGGTCTCCGGGATGCTGGAGGGCAGCAACGTGAACACCATCGAGGCGCTGACACGGATGATCGAGCTGTCCCGCCACTTCGAGATGCAGGTGAAGATGATGGACAGCGCCAACACGCTGGAACAGAGCAGTAACCGCTTGCTGGGTCTCGGGTAATTCCCCGGGGCTCGGGCGGCACTTGAGAGCAAACAGGAGAACACCATGAACCAGGCACTGTGGATCGCCAAGACCGGCCTCGACGCGCAGCACACGCGCATGTCGACGGTCTCGAACAACCTGGCCAACGTGAATACCACGGGCTTCAAGAAGGACCGGGCGGTATTCGAGGATCTGATCTATCAGACCGTGCGCCAGCCCGGCGCCCAGGCCACCCAGGATCAGCAGCTGCCGTCGGGCCTGCAGATCGGTACCGGCGTGCGCGCCGTCTCCACCGAGAAGATGTTCCAGCAGGGCAACCTGCAGCAGACGGACAACTCGCTGGATATTGCCATCGAGGGTCGCGGGTTCTTCCAGATCCTGCTGCCCGACGGCAACGTCGGCTACACCCGCGACGGCAGCTTCCAGCTGAACTCGGACGGCCAGGTGGTGATGTCCAACGGCTATCCGCTGCAGCCGGGTCTGTTCGTCCCGGAGGACACCCAGTCCCTCGCCATCGGCAAGGATGGCACGGTGACGGCGCAGATCCCGGGCCAGGCGGCGCCGGTGGAGCTGGGCAACATCCAGCTGGCGGACTTCGTGAACCCGGCGGGCCTGCAGGCGGTGGGCGAGAACCTGTTCCGCGAGACTGCGGCCTCGGGTGTCGCGCAGCAGTCGCTGCCGGGGCTGAATGGCACCGGCACCGTGGTGCAGGGCTCGCTGGAGACCTCGAACGTGAACATCGCCGAGGAGCTGGTGAACATGATCGAGACCCAGCGCGCCTACGAGGTCAACTCCAAGGCGATCTCCGCGGCCGACCAGTCGCTGCAGTTCGTCAACCAGACCATCGGGTGACGCGATGAACCGCCCCGGACTCCTGCTCCGCCCCGCGCTCGCCGCTGCCGCGGCTCTGCTGCTGTCGGCCTGCGCGGCCACCCAGCCCACCCAGCCGGGCGACAACCCCGACTACCACCCGGTGATGCCGGCGCAGCCGGTCCCGCAGTCCCAGAACAACGGCGGCATCTACCAGGCGGCCCATTCGCAGGGCCTGTTCGAGGACTACAAGGCGCGCAACGTCGGCGACATCCTGACCGTGATCCTGGCCGAGAGCACTCAGGCGCAGAAGTCGGCTTCCACCTCCACCTCAAAGGATTCCGATCTGGAGCTGGGCAATCTCACCGCCTTCGGGCGCGATGCCACTTTCAACGGGCGCCCGATGTTCGGGGCCAGCAATTCCAGCTCGCGCAGTTTCGGGGGCTCCGGGGATTCCTCCCAGAGCAACCAGCTGGACGGCGAGATCACCGTGACCGTGGCCGAGGTGCTGCCGAACGGGAACCTGGTGATCCAGGGCGAGAAGTGGCTCGGCATCAACCAGGGCGAGGAGTACGTGCGCTTTCGCGGCATCGTGCGCCCGGTGGACGTGACCACCAACAACACCGTGCTCTCGACTCAGGTCGCGAACGCACGGGTGTACTACGGCGGTTCCGGCGTGCTGGCGGACAGCAACACCCCCGGCTGGATCACCCGCTTCTTCAACAGCCCGATCTGGCCGTTCTGAGCGCGCCCCGAGGCGAGGTATCCCATGAATAACGCACGAAAGAAGCAAGACGGAAAGGCATCGACCCACGACGGGCGCTGGCTGTTGTGGCTCCTGCTGCCCGTCCTGCTCGTGGCCGGGTTCGGCAGTGCGGGGGTATCCGCGCAGACCGCCATCCAGCAGCAGGCCGCGCTGCAGGAGCGCAGCTACATGGAGCGGGTCAAGGACGTGGCCAGTGTCTCCGGGGTGCGCGATAACCAGCTGATCGGGTATGGCCTGGTGGTCGGGCTGGATGGAACCGGCGACCAGACCACCCAGACGCCGTTCACGGTGCAGAGCCTGAACAACATGCTCGGACAGCTGGGACTGACCCCGGATGCGGGGAACCCGCAGCTGCGCAATGTCGCGGCGGTCATGGTGACGGCCGAACTGCCGCCCTTCGCCAAGGCCGGGCAGCGGATCGATGTCACCGTGTCCTCCATGGGCAACGCCACCAGCCTGCGGGGCGGCACGCTGCTGATGACGCCGCTGAAGGGGGCCGACGGCCAGACCTACAGCATCGCCCAGGGCAACCTCGTTGTGGGGGGCTTTGGTGCCGAAGGGACCGACGGCTCGCGGATCACCGTGAACGTACCGAGCGTCGGACGCATCCCCAACGGCGCGACCGTGGAGCGCGAAGTCCCCACGGCATTCGCCCAGGGCGACCACGTGACCCTGAACCTGAACCGCCCCGACTTCACTACGGCCAACCGCCTGGTGCAGACGGTCAACGACACCTTCGGGCAGGGCGTGGCGCATGCGCTGGACGGATCTTCGGTCCGGGTGCGCGCGCCGTCCAATCCGGATCACCGCGTCGGCTTTGTCGCCGAACTCGAAAACCTTCCGATCGAACGCGGGGCGCCGCCGGCGCGGGTCATCGTGAATTCGCGCACCGGTACCGTGGTGATCGGGTCCAGCGTGCAGGTCACCCCTGCGGCGGTGTCGCACGGCAGCCTAACGGTGACCATCAGCGAGGCCCCCCGGGTGGTGCAGCCCGCGCCCTTCGGCGAAGGCGAGACGATGGTCCAGCCGGATACCGATATCGCCATCGAGGAGGGTGACAACACCATGTTCCTGTTCGACCCGGGCACCTCCCTGGACGAGATTGTCCGCGCCGTGAACAACGTCGGTGCCGCCCCGGGTGACCTGGTGGCGATCCTCGAGGCCCTGCGCGAGGCGGGTGCCCTGCGGGCGGAGCTGGTGGTGATCTGATGATCGGCCCGGCCATCGATACCCAGATGCAGGCGCGCGCGGCCATGGCCTCCGATCCTGCGGGACTGCAGGATCTCGCCCGCGGGGCGCGTTCGGGGGATCAAAAGGCCCTGGAGGCCGTGGCGCGCGAATTCGAGGCGATGCTGATCGGGCAGATGCTCAAGCAGATGCGCGACGCTTCGCTGGGTGACGGCCTGTTCGACAACGAGCAGACCAATATGTACCTCGAAATGCAGGATCAGGAGGTCGCGCGGGTGATGAGCCAGGGCGAGGGGATCGGCCTGCGGGATGCTCTGATGCGCCAGCTTTCCGCGCAGCAGCCGGCCGATCCCGAGGCACTGAACGACCCCGACCGGCAGGCCGCACTCGAGCTTCCGCGGCGGCGTTCGGAGCTGGACACCCTGCGTGCTCTGCAGGGCGATGCCGAACCGCAGCTGCAGCCGGTCGGGCCGCAGCGACCCGAGCCCATCACTGAACCGTCCAGTCGTTCGGGTGCGGTGCAGCAGGCCCCGATCGCCTGGCCGCCGCAGGGCCCTGCCGAGTTCGTGCGGACCCTGGAGCCCCTGGCGCGCGATGCCGCCGCGGAGCTTGGTGTCGAGCCGGGCATTCTGCTGGCGCAAAGTGCGCTGGAGACGGGCTGGGGGCGCCACGTGCCCTCGCGTGTCGACGGCCAGCCGAGCTTCAATCTGTTCGGGATCAAGGCGGACAGTCGCTGGGACGGGGATCATGTCTCCGTGGGCACGCTGGAGTTTCGCGACGGCGTCGCGCAGCGTGAACAGGCACGTTTTCGTGCCTACGCCGATCCGTCCGAGTCGTTCGCCGACTACGTCGATTTCATTCGCAGCAACCCGCGCTACCACCGGGCGCTGCAGGCGGGCGACGACAGCCAGTACATCCGCGAGCTGCAGGCGGCGGGCTACGCGACGGACCCGGCCTATGCCGACAAGGTCCTGCGGGTGCGCGACCAGCTCGCCGCGCATCAGGGCAGTGGATCGACTCAAGTTGCGGCCGATGCGGCCGTTACCCGTAGCGAGGGGTAGGGCATGAACCAGACGCGGCACAAACGAATTCCTGAAAAGGCCTGCCACCGGGAGGTTTGCGCATGAGTGCGTCCGGGATCGGCACCTCCGCGCTGCTGGCGTTTCAGCGCGCGATCGGCACTACCAGCAACAACATCGCGAACTCCGCGACCGAAGGCTACAGTCGCCAGCGCACCGAGCTGTCCAATCTGACACCGCAGTTCCTCGGAGGCAGCTTCCAGGGGCAGGGCGTGCAGGTGGACACGATTCGCCGCATCTCCGACGACTTCGTGAACACGCAGTTGCGGAACTCGATCTCGGACCAGTCGAACGCGGAGCTGCGGGCCTCACTGGCCGGCCGCATCGACGATCTGCTGGGCAGCTCCAGCTCCGGCCTTACCCCGGTGCTGCAGGACTTCTTCGATGCCGGCCAGGACCTGGCGAACGATCCCACCTCCAGCGCCGCACGCACCGTGTTCCTGACCGAGGCCGAATCCCTGGCCGAGCGCTTCAGTTCCATCGACAAGCGGATCGAGGAGCAGCGCGACATCATCAACGGCCAGATTCGCACCAACGTCGAGGAGATCAACTCGCTGACCAGCGCGATCGCGGGGCTCAATCGCGAAATCGTCGCGAAATCCACACAGGGGGCCCCGAACGACCTCCTGGACCAGCGCGACCGCGTGCTCAACCAGCTGGCCGAGAAGGTCAATGTGCGCATCACCGAACAGGATGATGGTGCGGTCAACGTGTTTGTGGGTAACGGCCAGTCGCTGGTGCTGGGTGGCAACAATCGCGAACTGGTGGCGCAGTCGCTGACCGGGGATCCGCGCGCCCCGGATATCGGGCTGGCCACGAGTGGGAACCCGGTGAACATCTCCCGCTTCATCCAGGGTGGCGAACTGGGCGCGCTGCTGGAGACACGAACGGGGATCATCGACGAGGCCCAGAACACGCTCGGCCGGCTCGCCATCAGTATCGGCGCGGAGTTCAATCAGCAGAACAACCTGGGCCTGGACCAGAACGACGCGCTGGGTGCGGACATCTTCGATATCGGTGCGCCGGCGGTGCGTGCATTCCCGGGCAATTCCCTCAGTGCCAACCCCGCGGTCAGCTTCGGCGATACCCGTGACCTGACCACGTCGGATTACCGCCTGAGCTTCGACGGTACCGATTATCAGCTGACGCGACTGTCGGATGGCGAGACGACGACCCTGACCGTCGATGGCGATGGCATCGCGGAACCGGTCGACGGCCTGATCATCGATGTGGACGGGCTGGCCGGGGCCGTGGATGGCGATCAGTGGCTGATCCAGCCGACCCGTAATGGCGCGCGCGATCTCTCGGTGGAGATGACCGATCCTGCCGGTATCGCGGCGGCCGCGGCCGTCCGCGCCGATCGGGGTGAGGACAACACGGGTACCGCATCGATTGCATCGGTACGGGCGGTCGATGCCGATGCTCCTGATTTGCTCGCCGATGCGGTGGTGACCTTCGATGGCGCGACGCAGGAATTCCAGGTCGGCGGGGAATCGTTCGCGCTGGGCGCGGACGGGGTGACCACGGTCAGTTTCAACGGCTGGGAGATGGAGATCCGCGGCACGCCCGCGGGTGGCGATACCTTCGAGGTGAGCAGCAATGAGGGCTTCCCGGGGGATAACCGCAACATGCTGGCCATGAACGACCTTGCGGACGAGCGTCTGGTGGGGGGGGATCGAACCTTCGGCGACGGCTACAACAGCCTGCTGGCGCAGGTCGGTACGCGGACGCGGCAGGCCCAGGTCGCGCAGCAGTCCGCCGATGCCCAACTGGAACAGGCTCGGGCCCAGCGCGAGGCGGTATCCGGCGTCAACCTGGACGAAGAGGCGGCGGATCTGATCCGTTACCAGCAGGCCTACCAGGCCGCGGCCCAGGTCATCTCGGTCAGCAATTCGCTGTTCGATTCACTGCTCGGCGCCTTCCGCCGCTAGCCCGGAGACACGGCCATGCGCATCTCGACCACCCAGATCTTCCAGACCGGAATCGACCAGATTCAGCGCGGCCAGATGGATCTCAACCGGACCTCGCTGCAGATGGGTCGCGGCGAGCGCATCCTGTCGCCCTCGGATGACCCCAGCGGGGCCACCCAGGTCAACCAGTTCGAGCGGATCATCCAGGCCACCAAGCAGTACCAGCGCAATATCGACAATACCCAGCCGCGTCTGCAGCAGGAGGAGTCGGCCCTGCAAGGCGGGACGGATCTGCTGCAGCGGGCGCGCGAACTGGTCGTGGCCGGCAACAACGACAGCCAGACCAACGAGACCCGGCGCTATATCGCCGGCGAGCTGCGCCAGCTGCGCGACGGACTGTTCGATATTGCCAATACCAAGGATCCGAACGGCGAATACCTGTTCGCCGGCACCCGTTCCCTGCAGCAGCCCTTCCAGCAGGATGGCGCGGGTTCGGTGCGCTACGAGGGGGCCTCCGGGACGGGCAGTGTGCGCGAGGTGGCCATCTCGGCCAATCGCAAGCTGCCGGTGGGTGATACCGGGGCCCGGGTGTTCATGGATATCCCGGAGAACGATGGCCGCGTCGGGGCCGAGGTGACCAACCGTGCGCCGGGCAGCCGTCTGGTGATCGAGCAGACCGGGGTCAACGACTCGGCGGCGCTGACCGACCAGACCTATACCATCTCCTTCGAGGACCTGGGCGGCGGCGAGCTCGGCTATGTGATCGAGGACGAAGGGGGTGCCACGGTCGCCTCGGGACCCTACGTACCGGGTGAGGCGATCACCTTCGACGGGCGTGCGATCACGCTCAGTGGCACGCCCGAGATCGGCGACGAGGTACAGTCGCGCCCGGCGCAGAACAAGAGTGTGTTCGAGACGCTGGATGCGATCATCGCAGCCCTGGAAGAGGGCGGTGCGACCGGTTCAAGCCGGGCCAACCTGGCCACGGCCAGCAATACCGCCTTCGCCGATCTGGATGCCGTGCTGGGCAACTTCAACGACATCCGTGCCGAGGTCGGCGCGCGCCTGAAGGCCTTCGACCAGCAGAAGGATGTGAACGAGGACCGCCTGGTGGATCTGAACAGCGCCGTGTCCGAGATCCGTGATCTCGACTATGCCGAGGCGATCAGCCGCTTCAATCAGCAGCAGGTGGCCCTGCAGGCCGCCCAGCAGACCTATACCCAGGTCAACCGCCTGTCCCTGTTCGACTTCCTCTGAGCCGGGTCCGGCTGGGCGCTCACGGGTACGGCCTTTGTGCGACCATGACGCCTTTGTGATCTGCGAGAGTCCGGCATGGCAAAGAACAACGAACCCTCCGCGCCCATCCAGTACCGTTCCACCGGGCGTCCCCCGCGGTACCTGATTGTCCTGCTGATCCTGGCGGCGTTATGGGCCGGGTTTTGGGGCGTGGTGCACCTGCAGTCGGGTGAGCCCGAGGCGGTCACGCTGGATGTGCAGGAGCAGGCCGAGCTGGAGGCCAAGCTGCGGGCGCTGGGCCCGCGCGACGCGGCCCCGCGCCCGGATGCCGATGCAATCGATCCGATCATTGATCTCGATGCCGAGGCCGAGCCGCTGGTCCCCGAGCTGTACGAGGAGCGCGCCGAGGCGCGCATGGTGCGGTTCAGCGAACGCGAGCTGAATGCCCTGATCGCGCAGGACCCGGACCTCGCCGGGCGGGTGGCGATCCGCCTGACCCCGGGGCAGGTCAGTACCCGGGTTCGCATCGACGTGCCCGCGGACATCCCGCTGCTGGGCGGGCGCGTGCTGAATGTACGTTCCGGCGTGCGCTTCGAGACCGAAGACGATCGGGTACATGCGCGTCTGGTGGGCGTCAGCGTCGCCGGGATCCCCCTGCCGGATGCCTGGCTGGGCGGGCTGAAGGACGAGGACCTGCTGGCGCTGGAGCCCTTTCAGCAGCTGCGGGCCGGCATCGAGTCGATCGAGGTCCGCGACGGCGAACTGGCGCTGCAGCTCGCACGCTGAACGCTGTGCCCGGGTGTGTGTGTTGCGGCCGCTCGGGGCTGACCTGGCCGCGACGCGTGCATTGACCCGTCTGGCCCTACTCTGAATCGACCCGCAGGGTCTCGGCGCCGAGTGCGCGCAGGCGACCGCGCAGGCTGAGGCTCAGGGTGGAGTGTCCGGCCTCCAGCGCGGGCTGGCTTGCGGACTCGTCCATTGCGCGCATGGCCATGATGGGCTGCGGTCCGCTGTAGCGGTCATCCGGAAGCTCTACTTCCAGCGTCTGCAGATGCGTGGCACCCAGGGAGTGCGCGAGCACGCGTGCCTGATCCTTCAGGTCCGCCATGGCCTCCTCGATCATGGCGGCGCGGTGTTCCCGGCGCGCCTCGGTACTAAGGGAAAAACGGATCTGGCTGACGGTCAGGTCCTGTTGCTGCAGGGTGCCAACAAGTTCGCCGAGGCGGTCGAAGTCGCCACTGGTCAGCTCGAGGCTCTGTTGTACCTGCCATGCGCTGATACGGCTGCGGTCATCGCTGGCGTGGATCGCGCGTGTGGAGTACCCGATGGTGCGCGCCTCGATGGTCTCCAGCTTGGTGACGCGTTCCAGCGCGGCCTCCATGCTGCGGTTGACGCTTGCGGCCGCCGCCGCGGCCTCCGGGGCACGGGCTTCAGTCTGCATCAGCACGGTCATGCGGTCGTTGTCGACCTGGCGTTCGCTGTTGCCGGTCAGGGTCAGGGTGGTGCTGCCGTCGCTTGCCATCGCAGCTGCGGGTAGCACCAGGAACAGGAACCCCAGTACTGCAATCCAGCGGGAGCGGGCGGGGGTGGAGGACAGGGTCTGGCGGCGCATGATCGAAAATCTCCAGGGGTCGGGTGACAGGCCTTGGCGGTGTTGTGGTCGAGGTCTGCGGACCGTTGCATCAACAAGAATATAGTGGCCCGCTACAGCTTGCGCGCCAGGCGTACGCCGGCGAAGACGTGGCGTTTTTCCGGGGTGAAAAAGTTGCGCATGGCGGGCCGCTTGAGGAGCGGGTCGCTCCAGGTGCTGCCGCCGCGCAGGACATAGTGCTGGTTATCAAACCACGGCTTGGAATATTCCTCGTAGGGGTAGGGACGGAACCCCGGATAGGGATGAAAGGTGTTCCCGCACCATTCCCATGCCTGCCCGGCGCCGCGCAGATGGCCGCCCCGGCGGGCCTGTTCCCATTCGTGTTCGTGCGGCAGGCGCGCCCCGCGCCAGCGGGCGTAGGCGCTGGCCTCGAACCAGGAAATCCCGACCACGGGGGCGTGTGGATCCAGGGGACGGGTGCCGTCAGGCAGGGTCTGTACGCGGGTCCCGTCCGGCAGCGAGTGCCATCCAAGAGGAGCCGCGACGCCGGTTTTCTGCAGCCAGGTCGCCCCTCCCGTATCCCAGTGGGGGCCGGGCCGGTAACCCCCGGCCTCGATGAACGCCAGCATCTCGGCGTTGGTGACCGGCCGGGCGCAAACGGCATGGGGTTCGAGACGGACACGGTGTGCTGCGCGTTCGTTGTCGAAGGCCGTGATGGCCTCGCTGCCAACCACGGCCTCGCCTCCGGGGTGTTCGATCCACTCTTCCGGGCTGTACGTGCATGGATCCGGCGTATGTGTATCCAGCGTCGCAGGCCGCCGCAGACGCGCGAACCAGCGCACCTGTTCGAGACTTTCCAGGTGCATCGCATGATGCTGGGCGAGGAAGCCGGTCAGGTAGTCCTGCGCAAGCAGTGGGTGGCTGCGCACACCCGGGGCGTCGCGCAGCAAGTCCAGGTGGCGGGTCTGGCACGCCCGGCCCCAGTCGAGCAGCTCTTCCGGTGGCGGGAGCCGACCGCCGCGGCGCCACTTGGGGCTCAACTCGGGAATGTAAAGGTCGTGCCAGTCCCGCCGCGCAAGGGGGCTGCGCCCCAGGACGCGTTCGTGCAGCCACACGGCCTCGATGAAGTGGCAGTGGGCGTAATGCCATGCCATGGGACTCAGGTCCGGGTGGTACTGATTGCGCCACTGATGTTTCGGGGTGTCCTCCATGGCCGCGTTCAGGCGGTCGTGCTGGACGGAAAGGCACTCCATGAGGTCTGGTTCAGACGCGTTTGACAGCGGATGGATGGCGTTCATATCCGGTGGAGCGCGTTACAAGGCCAGGAGTTCCGGCGGTTCATCCGGATCAAGGATCAGCAGGTGCCCCGGCGGGATCGGGCGCCACTGTTCGCGGTCGGTCAGCGGTTCCGATGCCACGACCGCGCTGCCCTCGGGGAACGTCTCGTCATCGGTGGTGTAGTAGAGGCTGGGGCAGGGCGCATTGATCGCGTGGCGACTGGCGATGATGCGACGCCCGTCGGACAGGAGCACGTTCAGCAGTGCGGTGTCCTCTCGAAGCCAGGTCTCGAGGGTCGAAAAGGCCTCGCCCAGGGCGCCCTCCAGCGTGGCGTTCTCGTCATCCGCCAGGTATTGCCGGATCAGGGCAAAAAGGTGTTCCGAGTCGGTGGTGCCCTCGATCGTCGACTCCATCTCGTGGCTGAGGATGTTCTGGATCTGGCGCCGGACGTCGGGCCGGAACCGACTGATCAGGCCGTTGTGGCTGTACAGCAGACCGTCCCGGGCGAAGGGCTGGGCATTGACCGTGTCACCGCCGAAGCCGGGAGTCGCGCTGCGGATGGCCGCAATCCACAGCGGCTGGGTCATGTCGCTGGCCAGGTCCTCCAGGTTCGGGTCCTGCCAGAGCGGGTCGGCGCGGCGATAGTGGCGCGCCGTTCCCGTCGCGCCGAACCAGCCGAAGCCAAAGCCGTCGGCATTGACGCGTGCGTACACCAGTTCCCTGGGCGCGATGGCCTGTTCAATCAGGTTGTGGGGCGGGTCCAGGATCAGGCTGCGCAGCGCGATCGGAGGACCCAGATAAGCGAGGTGTCGGCACATTGATCCGGGCTTCCCTGGGGGCAGTTGGGGCGTCAGAAGTTTCGTGCTAGCGTGCCGCAAACCCTCCAGATACGGAAGCCCGTATGTCAGCCAACGCTCGCGCTGTACCCGTTGCCTCCCGTTACAGCCGCCGCGTGGTGGAAGAGCGCGATCCCCACGCCGAACTGCTGGCCGATTTCCGCGCCGGAATGCTCGAGCCGCCACGCTCGCTGCCACCCAAGTATTTCTACGATGCGCGCGGCTCGCAGCTGTTCGATGCCATTTGCGACACGCCGGAATACTACCCCACCCGCCTGGAGGCCGAGCTGCTGGAGCGCCATGCCGATGCGATCCTGGAGGCCTCCGGTGCCCGCACGCTGTTTGAGTTGGGCAGCGGCACCTCGCGCAAGACCGAATATCTGCTGGCGGCCCTCGAGCGCCGCGTGCCTGCGCCTCGTTATGTCGCGAACGATGTGTGTGGCGAGATCCTGGACGAGGCCGGGGCGCGCCTCCTGCGCCGCTTTGGCGCATTACAGGTGGACAGCCTGTGTGGCGACTACGCCGCGGCCCTGGGGCACCTGGACGAGAGCCCGGCAGCTGCATCCGACGGTCCGCGACTGTTCTGTTTTCTCGGCAGCAGTCTGGGCAACTTCGAGGATGACGAGGCGGGCGCCCTGCTGACCCGGATCCGCGCGGCCATGAACCCGGAAGACCGGCTGCTGCTGGGCCTTGATCGCGTCAAGCCGCGCCCGGTGCTGGAGGCGGCCTACAACGATGCGGCCGGTGTCACGGCTGCGTTCAATCTGAACCTGCTATCGGTACTGAACAGCGAGCTGGGGGCCGACTTCGATCCCGAAGGTTTCGACCATCACGCGCCCTTTGTCGAGGAACACTCGCGTATCGAGATGCATCTGGTATCGCGCCGTGATCAGCAGGTCCAGGTGACCGAGCTGGAGGCGCGTCTGGAGATTGCGGCGGGGGAGATCATCCGTACCGAGATCTCGCGCAAGTTCAGCCGCGAGGCGGTGGACCGGCTGCTGGCGCTTGCGGGGTTCGAACAGGAGACCGAGTGGTCCGCGGCGGAGGACTGGTATTCCCTGTTCCTGTTGCGACCGCTGGCGGGTTGATGACATGCAGGAACCGCGGCTGGTGCTGGTACGGCACGCGCAGGCGGGAAACCCCGGTGACTGGGATGGTCCGGACCGCGATCGCCCCCTGACCGCGAAGGGCCAGGTCAGCGCGGTGCGCATGGCGCAGGCGCTGGGTGCCCTGCTGCCGGCATCCGTGGAACTGCTCAGCAGCCCGTATCTGCGCGCCCGGCAGACCGCGATCCCGCTGGCACAGGCGCTGGATGTCCCGGTCCGTCACAAGAAATGGCTGGCGCCGGGACAGCCTGCTGGGCTGGAGGTCGAGGCCCTGACACGCAGACTGCCGGAAAATGGCGGGCTGGTGCTGGTCGGCCACGAGCCTGACCTGTCGCTGCTGGCCGGCTGTCTGCTGGGGGTGCCCGGCGGGCGGGGCCCGGTACGCATGGGCAAGGGCGATGCCTGCGGACTGGCGGGTTCGCTGCCCGGGCCAATGACGCTTGTGTGGCATCTGCCCCGCAAGATACTGGAACGCCTGAGTGAACGGGAGGCGCGCTAGAGATGCAGGATGCAGAGCAGAGCGAGACCGTCGCCGCCGTTGACCTTGGGTCCAACAGCTTTCACATGATCGTGGCGCGGCGTCAGGACGGAGAGGTCCTGAAGGTCGACCGGCTCAAGGAGATGGTGCGGCTCGCCAGCGGCCTCGACGAGCAGGGACAGCTGGATCCGGAGGTCGGCCAGCGTGCTTTGGACTGCCTGGATCGTTTTGGCCAACGGCTGCGCCAACTGCCGCGTGGCCATGTGCGGGTGGTTGGAACCAACACGCTGCGCCAGATGCACGACAGCCGGGCCTTTCTGCGGTCGGCAGAACAGGCGCTCGGGCATCCGGTAGAGATCATCGCCGGGCGCGAGGAGGCACGCCTGATCTACCTTGGCGTGGCCCACACGCTGGCGGATGACAGTGGCCGGCGCCTGGTGATGGATATCGGCGGCGGGAGCACCGAGTTCATTATCGGGGAACGCTTCGAGCCGGTCCTGGCCGAGAGCCTGGAGATGGGGTGCGTGACCTTTACCCGGCGCTTCTTCGCCGACGGCAAGCTGAATCGCAAGGCCTTCGATGCCGCCCGGCTGCGGGCGGAGCAGGAGCTGCAGCCGATTGCCAGCGCCTACCGGGCGGCGGGCTGGGACCAGGCGCTCGGGGCCTCGGGCACGATCCTTGCGCTGGATCGCATGGTGCAGGAGTCGGGCCTGGACCCGGCGCCGGGTATGGACCGGAAAGCCCTCGAGCGTCTGCGGGACGCACTGATCGAGCAGGGTTCGATCGACGGGCTGGAGTTCCCCGGCCTGGCGGCGGAGCGGGCGCCGGTCATCGCCGGCGGCCTGGCGGTGCTGCTGGGGGCGTTCGAGGCGCTGGGCATCGAGCGCCTGCATCCCTCCGACGGGGCGCTGCGCGAGGGCGTGGTGCATGACCTGCTGGGGCGCTTCCGACACGAGGACGTGCGCGGGCGCACCATTCATCATCTGCGCCGGCGCTTTGCGGTGGACGCGGCCCAGGCCGAACGCGTCCAGGCCACGGTAGCGCGCCTGGTGACCGCGGTACGCGCCGCCTGGGGGCTGGACGAGGACGACGCCGAGCGCCTGGACTGGGCTGCCGAGCTGCACGAGATCGGCCTCGCCCTGGCCCACAGCAAGTACCACAAGCACGGCGAATACATCCTGACGTGGGCCGACCTGCCCGGGTTTTCGCAGCCGGAGCAGGCGGAGCTTGCGCTGCTGGTGCGGCTGCACCGGCGGAGCCTGAAACCCAAACTGCTGGGCGGTGTGCGGGAGGATCGTGCGGGAGCGTTTCGGTATATGGCGGTGCTGTTGCGCCTGGCCGTGCTGCTGCACCGCTCGCGGGCACCCGATCCGGTGCCGCTGGAACGTATCGAGGCGACCGCGGACGGGCTCGCGCTGAGCTTCGCGACGGGATGGCTGGATGCCCATCCCCTCACGCGGGCCGACCTCGACGCCGAGCGCGAGGAATGGGCCCGCCATGCACTGCAGCTCGAGTTCGCCTAAGGGCCGACAGGAACTATCGCTTGGTCTGAGCGCTTGTCGGGGAACTTCTGGCCGGGTGGGGATTCAATCAGCGTCTCCTTAATGATCTAATCACGAGGCTGCCTCTCTGTCTTCAGTCACGTGCGGGAGTGGTACTCCAGATTCACTGACCCGGCGTTGCGCCCCGAGTCCTGCGAGTAAGGGGTAGAGGCGCTACTCGCTGTGGGAGCGTCCTGCCCCGGATCCCCGGGGTGCCAGACCTAAGGAGACGCTGATTTAATCGCGCGTCCGCGCTCGAGTCGCTTTTGCGTGCGAACAAGGCGCGGTGACTGCCGTGCAGTCATTCTGCACAAGGGAGCCGCAACGCCGTGCGCGCGCAAAAGCGGCCGAGCCCCTGCTCTCAATAGGTTGTGGGGTTGGCACCCCAGGTTCCCCGATCCTGCGTTGCGCCGCTTGCGGGTAGAACCACTACCCGCTGCACGACGCGCCTTGTCTCGGAAAACAGGGGGCACCAACGCGGACGCGCGATTAAATCAGCGTCTCCCTAAGCTTGTTCACTAATTGGCGTTTCCCTGGGGCGACACCTGTTGGCCGGGCGTCTCGCCAGTCGTGTCGTAGTCCGACAAACCAAGGCGCCTCAGAAGTTTCTGGCATTCAGCGGAGTCCGCTGCCCCATTGGTCAGCAAAAAGGCAGTGCGCATGATCGGCAGATGGATGTGGCCGCTGCCCAGACCGAAGCCGTGGGCTGCCCCAATCATCTGCTTCAACGGTAGAGAAAGGCGCAGATGCGACTTCAGCGCCACGGCCATTCGAGCGGGCCAGGCCCCCGCGAGCGCGGTATCCAGGGCGGCTGGGTCGAGGGTGCCGCCCTTAAGGACGCAGCGCTGTGCGGTGGCGATGACCGCTAGCTCGCCCAGGCGGTGCATCAATCCGGCGGTAAAGCAAAGGCTGGCGTCCGCCCGCAGGCTGCGACCCAGGGCCGCAGCCTGGTGGGCCATGCGTTCGCTCTGTTCCTGGTAATGCCGGGCGCGGGTCTGGAGGGTGGGGTCCTGAAGTGTGGTGGTGAGATCGAGGGCCATGGCCATTGCCAGATTCAGGGCGGTGGGGATGCCCAGAACCTGCAGGGCGTCGCGTAGCGAGGTGTTGGGGGTGTCGGTTCGCCGCAGTGCACTGCCGTTGGATGCATCGATCAGGCGCGTGACCAGGGACGGAATGTCCTGCCAGGCCTTCTCCAGTTCGGACAGGGAGAGTGTGTCGGCTCGCGCCCTCAGCTCCCGCAGTGCGTCGAGATCGACCGGTGTAGGCAGCCTCAGGGTCCCGGATTCGGCCAGATGCAGGGCTTCCTCCAGGGCGGGAACCGCCGCGCCGTCCCCGCTTTGTTCGGATAGCGGCTCGGTGGTGGTTCCCCCGGCCAGTATCTGTTGCAGGCGGTCGTGCACCAGTTCCGCTTCGAAGGGCTTGGAAATGAAACCCCGTACGCCGTAGCGAGCGGCACGCTGGACGCTGTTACGGTCCGCGTTCGCGGTAATGATGACAATGGGTGTGACGCGGCCGTCGATGGCCGCCCGTCGCAGGAAGTCCAGCCCATTGCCGTCGGGCAGTGACAGGTCCGACAGCACCAGATCGTGGTGCGTCTCGTTGCAGAGCTGCAGCGCCTCGGTGATGGAACTCGCCTGGACAATGTCAGAATCGGGATAAAGGCCACGAACGAGTGTCTCGAGAAGATCCGCCATGAGTTCTTCGTCTTCCAGTATCAGGATCTTCATAGGGGTCCGGATGCTCGTGCCTGCAGGGAGTTTGTGACTTTCAGATTCGGTTGTCCGAAGGATGGGGTCAAGCGCGGGGCCGGCTGTCCCCGCGCCCGGCCATGGGTGTCGCGTCAGCCGGCGCTAGACCCCGACAGACCGGTTGTCAGAGCCTCCTGTGCGGAGTAAGGCGCCTGGTCATCGGCGGGTCGAATGCGGGTGTAGCTGCCATCCGGTTGCAGGGACCATGCGGTGGCGGTGTCGCGCAGGTAGTTGAACAGGGATTCCTCGGCCACGCGGTCGCGCAGCTCCGGGTCGCGCACCGGGAAGGCCACCTCGACGCGGCGGAAGAAGTTGCGCGGCATCCAGTCGGCACTGGAAAGGAACACCTCGGGGTTGCCGGCGTTCTCGAAGTAGAACACCCGGGAGTGTTCGAGGAAGCGGCCCAGCACCGAGCGTACTTCGATGGTTTCCGATATGCCGGGGACCCCGGGGCGCAGGCTGCAGATGCCGCGTACGATCAGCTGGATCGGCACTCCGGCCTGGGAGGCGCGATACAGGGCCTGAATGACGCGTGTCTCGTTAAGCGAATTCATGCGTGCGACGATGCGGGCGGGTCGCCCGGCGCGGGCGTTTTCGATCTCGCGGTCGATCTTCTCCAGCAGCGCGTCGTGCAGGTGGAACGGTGCCTGCAGCAGCTGGCGCAGCCGGGAGACCTTGCCCAGGCCGGTGAGTTGCTGGAACACGCGGTGGACGTCCTCGGTGAGTACCGGATCCGCGGTCAGCAGGCCGAAATCCGTGTAGGCCTTGGCGGTGCCGGAATGGTAATTGCCCGTGCCCAGGTGGGCATAGCGGGTGATGCGGTCGCCGTCGCGGCGCACGACCAGGGCCAGCTTGGCATGCGTTTTGTAGCCCACCACGCCGTAGGTCACGTGGACGCCGGCATCCTGCATGCGGTTGGCCAGTTCGATGTTGTCGGCCTCGTCGAAGCGGGCGCGCAGTTCGATCACCACGGTGACTTCCTTGCCGGCCTGGGCGGCCGCGATCAGGGTTTCCACCAATGGCGACCGGGTTCCGGTGCGGTACAGCGTCTGCTTGATGGCCAGCACCCGCGGGTCGGCCGCGGCCTGGCGCAGGAACTCCACCACCGGCATGAACGACTGGTACGGGTGGTGAAGCAGCAGTTCCTGCTCACGAATGCAGGCGAAGATGCCGGAGCCGGTGGCGTCGCTCCGGGGGAGTGCGGGCAGCAGCGGCGGGAACTTGAGATCCGGCCGATCCACCAGCTCGTGCACGGCCATCAGCCGGTTCAGGTTCACCAGGCCGGTGACCTGATACAGGTCTTCGGGAGACAGGTTGAACTGCCGCAGCAGGAACTCGGCGGCCTCCTGCGGGCAGTTGTCTGCGACCTCGAGGCGTACGCCGGCCCCATAGTTGCGCTGCGGCAGCTCGCCCTCGAGGGCATTCAGGAGGTCGTCGATTTCCTCCTCCTGTACGAACAGGTCCGAGTTGCGCGTCAGCCGGAACTGATAGCAGCCGGTGACCTTCATGCCCTTGAACAGTTCGTCCACATGCGCATGCAGGATCGAGGACAGCAGCACGAAGTCGTTATCGCCGCCGGCGACCTCGCGCGGCAGGCGGACCAGCCGCGGCAGGGAGCGTGGTGCCTGAACCACGGCGCGGCCCGATTCGCGCCCAAAGGCGTCCTTGCCCTTCAGGGTGACGATGAAGTTCAGGCTCTTGTTCAGGATGCGTGGGAACGGATGCGCGGGGTCGAGCCCGATCGGGCTGAGCACTGGCTGCAGCTGTTCGCGGAAGTACTGGCGCACCCAGTCGCGCTGGGTGGCATCCCAGTGCGAGCGGCGCACGAAATGGATGCCCTCGGCGGCGAGCGCCGGGATCAGTTCGTCGTTGAGCGTGCGGTACTGCGCCGCCACCAGCTCGTGCGCGCGCGGGGCAATCTGGCGCAGCTGTTCCGTCGCCGACAGGCCGTCCGGGCCCGGGGCCTGGACGTTCAGCTCCACCTGCTGGCGCAGGGAGCCCACCCGGACTTCGAAGAATTCGTCCAGGTTGGTGGAGGAGATGCTGAGGTAGCGCAGGCGCTCGAGCAGCGGAAAGGCGGGATCCTGGGCGAGGGCGAGTACCCGGCGGTTGAATTCCAGCAGGGACAGTTCGCGATTCAGGAATAGCTCGGGTTGGGTCACGTCGGCATCCGTCATGCACGACTCGCGGCAGAAGTGGGTCCGCGAGTGTATGGCGCCATTATGTCAGTTCCGTGAACGTGGCTGGCAGGCCGCCGCCGTCCGAAGGCCCCGGCCCGGGTGGCTGAACTGCGGGCCGGGGGAGCCTGACGCTATACTTGCAGGTATTGTTCACGCAGCGCCTTTCGCTGCCTTTCGGAGAAGTCGCTTGGCCGAGTTTACCCTGACACTGCACGCCCCGGACCCCTCGCAGCCGGACCTGCGCAAGGTCTCGGTGGAGGCCGCAGGCGAGCTGCCTGAATACGGGCAGGTCTGGGTGTGGGACATCCTCTACGCCCAGCAGTTGTTCGCGCTTGGCGAGATCCAGGCGGCGCAGGAGCTGAAAGAGGCCCTGGAGCTGTGGGCGGTGAACATGTCCAGCAAGGTCTTTCAGCCGCATGGCCACATCCTCGCAAAGGGCTACCTCGATCTGTCCGAGGACCTCGAGCTGGTGAAGGGTGATGCCGTGCCCGCCGCCAGCGCCGCGGACCGCCAGGTAGTGGTGAGCGTGGACGGGCAGGCCGGGCAGCTCCCGGACGTGCGCGTGGCGCCGGACGACCTGGAGGCCGGCGAGCGCAAGGCCCTGGTGCTCGGGCTCGGGCAATACTTCAATTTCGAGAACCCGATGTTCGCCCGCGAACTGCCCATCCATGTGCTGGCGATGCGCAAGTACCACGCGGACATCAACCTGCCGCACACGCGGGAGGCCCTGGACGAAGCCCCGTTCTTCGCCATCCAGAAGGCGATGGAATACTTCCAGGCGGCCAATCAGGGCACTGTGCAATAGCTCGCGTTCTCCCTGCGCTGGATCCGGACCCCGTGCTACGGTCGCGGCCATGAGAACCGTCTATTCCGCCGCCGACCCCGTGATGGCCGGGTTCATCGAGGACCTGCTGAAAGAGGCCGGGATACCGGCGTACGTGAACCAGGCCGGGCTCATGGGCGCCGCCGGGGAGGTCCCGCCGACCGAGATATGGGCGCGCATCATGGTGGTACACGAGGAGCAGGCCGAGGAGGCACGGGCCCTCATACTGGAGTACCTGGAGGGCGAGCCGGAACATGACGGCCGCGACTGGAAGTGCCCGCGCTGCGGCGAGGTGATCGAACCCCAGTTTACCCAGTGCTGGAACTGTGGCCGCGAGAAGCCGCAGGGCCGCTGACGAGGGGAGTCCCCGGGCGTTTCGCAGGCCGGGCCATTCGGCTCTCCCGCTGCCGGGGGAGGCTCAATCGGGGCGCCCGTTGCCCCCGCCGTATTGCGCACGAACCCGCTGGATATAGGTCTGTGTCTCGCGAAATGGCGGGATGCCCCCGTGGCGTTCTACTGCCCCTGGCCCCGCGTTGTAGGCTGCCAGGGCCAGATCCAGGTCACCTTCGAAGCGCTCCAGCATGGCCGCGAGATAGCGCGTCCCGCCATCGATGTTCTGCGCCGGATCAAAGCGGTCGGACACCCCCAGCTCCGCGGCCGTGGCCGGCATCAACTGCATAAGCCCGTGGGCGCCCACGCGGGAAACCGCCTGCGGATCAAAGCAGGATTCGACATGGATGACAGCCTGCACCAGGGTCGGGTCCATGCCCTGCCGGGCGGCGGCGTTATGGATGAGATCGGCAAATTCGCCGCCCCCGCTGGCCAGCGCCCGGCGTGCGCGCTCGCCGCACTGCGCGCGCGCGGTGGGCCGGCCGAAGGTCGCGATCAGCTCCATGCCCGTATCCTGCCGTCGCTGGTTGGTGACCAGGCGTTCGCCACCGGGGCCCTGGAACACGAAGATCTGGCTGGGGGACCAGTCGCCCGCCGCCTGGCCGGACCCTGGGGAAGCAGCACCCGCACCGGAGGAGCGGATGGTTTCGTAGGGATGTCCCTGCGGGCGTTCGTCGGTCAGTACCCGTGCACCCGACGCATCCCGGTAGGTGTAGAGTTCTGCGCTGGCAGGGGTGATGAGCAGCAGCCCTGCCAGTGCGGCGGCTAGCCGCAGCATGCGGCCGGCGGAATGCTTACCATGATGCCTTGCGTTCAACCCCGTCTCCCAGGCTCGTGCGCGAGCCGAGTACCGATCCCGATGAGCGAGACCCCGTCCACAGTGTGCATTATGGCGCCGGAAAGCGCGCGGCTGGAAGAGCGCGTGGGGTGCCTGCTGGCCGGCACCGGCGTGATTGCGCCAAGCATCGAGGTGCTGGCATCGGTGGACTCGACCAATCGCTATCTGCTGGATACCTGCGGTGACCTGGATGCCCCGGCTCGGGCCTGCATGGCACTGGAGCAGACCGCCGGGCGTGGCCGGCGCGGCCGCGTATGGCAGTCACTGCCCGGGGCGGGGCTTGCGCTGTCGCTGGCCTGGCCGCTGCCGCCCGGGCCAGTCTCGTCAGGCTATCCGGTGGGGGTCGGGGTGGGCGTGATCCAGGCCCTGGAGGCACTGGGTGTGGACCGCGTGCGGCTGAAGTGGCCCAATGATCTGGTCGTCGGGCCTGCGAAGCTGGGGGGTATCCTGGTGGAACAGCGGCAGGCACAGAGCGGCCGCCCCGGGTGGCTGGTGGTCGGGATCGGTCTGAACCATGAAGGGGCCGGGGCGCTGCGCCTTGGGCGGGTGGTCACCGATCTTGCCGCACAGATGGCGGACCCGGTCCCGGCGCAGGAGGCGATCGCCGCGCAGATCATCGCACGCCAGTGCCTGATCCACCCGGGCCTGCTGCGGCGGGGGATCCGGCCGCTGGCATCCGAGCTGCAGCGTCTGGACAGTCTCCGCGGCCGCGCCGTCCAGGTGCTGGACGACGGTCGCCAGGGGCACGCCCTCGGGATCGACCCGGACAGTGGCTGCCTGCGGGTCGAGTTCGAGGGTGAGGGTGTGCGCCACCTGCATTCCGGAGAAGTGTCGGTACGGAGCGATGAACATGCCTGACGTGGCGCTGGTGGATATCGGCAGCAGTCGTGTGAAGTGGCAGGTGCGTGCCGCTGACGGGGAAGTCGTGGGCTCCGGGGCGAACCGGCAGCCGGAGGGTTGCGCGCGGGCCCTCGGCTCCATGGCGCAGGAGGTGACGATCGGGGCGGTATGGGTATCGCGCGTGGGGCCGGAGTCGCGCGAGCGGGCATTCTGCTCGGAGCTTGCGGCCAGCGGGTTGGCGGCATCGGTTCACGTCGTGCGCGTCGCGGCGGAGGGGCCGCATGGCCTGCACAGTAGTTATGCCGCGGACCAGCTGGGGGTGGATCGCTACTGTGCGCTGGTGGCCGCCCGCGCCCACGCCACCGGGCCGGTGGTGGTCGTGGATGCGGGCACGGCGGTTACCGTCGACATGCTGCAGGCGGACGGACGTCATGCCGGGGGCTATCTGCTGCCCGGGCGGCAGCTGGGCTGGGAGGCCCTGCAGGGGCGCCTGTCGGACCGTATTGCTCCGCGCGACGCCACCCAGTGGCCGGAAGACCTGGGCGCCGCGCCCGGCTTGAACAGCACCGAGGCCCTGGAACGGGGCTGGGGGCTGGGGCTGGCCGCCGCGCTGGACGGCCTGATTGCGCATGCGGCTGCCGGCATCCAGCCGAGCCCGGCATGCTGGCTGACCGGGGGGGATGCCTACTGGCTGGCGCCGCTGATGCGGTCGGAGTCGGTGATCTTTCCGAACCTGGTGCTGGACGGCCTGTGGGAGCTGGCGCACTGGGAGGGAGGCTGAATGCGCTGGGTGGTGCTGGCCCTGGTGCTGCTGAACGCCGGGTATCTCACCTGGGCCTGGTATGACGGACGCCTGGACCCGGACCCCTATGCGGATGTGCCGGCACTGGAGCCGGGCGGGCGCGAGATCGAACTGCGCGAGGCCTGGTTGCAGGACCCGGGTGCGGCTACCACGCTGGATGGGGCATCCCGCGAGTCGGCCGGCCCCGGGCGCGCGCATCCCTGACAGTCGCGCCCGGTTTGGGGCGGAGCGGGGTACAGCCGTCGTCTGACGGCAGGATGAGGGCTCAGGCCGCCCCGAGGCGGGTTGCCACCGCCGTGTTCCAGCCGACCTCGAGGGCCTCTCCGTTGGCGCCGTGCTCGATGACCGGGCGCTTGATCAGTGTCGGGTGCGCCTGCATCAGTGCGAGCGCGCGATCTGCGTTCATGTCCGAGCGTTCGTCTTCCGGGAGCTGACGCCAGGTGGTGCCGCGACGGTTCACCAGCGCCTCCCATCCAGCGACCTCTACCCAGCGCTGCAGGCGCGCCGGCTCCAGCCCGTCCTTGCGCAGATCCACGAAGCGCACGCTCACGCCGGCCGCATCCAGCGCCCGGCGTGCCTTGCGCACGGTGTCGCAGTTGGCGATCCCGTAGAGCGTGACCTCAGACATCCCGCAGCAGGGCGTTCAGGCCGACCTTGGCCTTGGTCTTTTCGTCCACGCGCTTCACGATCACCGCGCAGTACAGCGAGTACTTGCCGTCCTTCGACGGCAGGTTGCCCGGCACCACCACCGCGCCGGCCGGTACGCGGCCGTACAGGATCTCGTCGTTCTCGCGGTCGTAGATGCGGGTGGACTGGCCGAGGTACACGCCCATGGAGATTACCGCGCCTTCCTCGACGATCACGCCCTCGACCACCTCGGAGCGCGCGCCGATAAAGCAGTTGTCCTCGATGATGGTCGGGGAGGCCTGCAGCGGCTCCAGAACGCCGCCAATGCCGACGCCGCCGGACAGATGCACGTTCTTGCCGATCTGGGCGCAGGAGCCGACGGTGGCCCAGGTGTCGACCATGGTGCCCTCGTCGACGTAGGCACCGATGTTCACGTAGGAGGGCATCAGCACCACGTTGGGGGCGATGTAGCTGCCGCGGCGGGCGGTGGCCGGCGGTACCACGCGCACGCCGCCCTCGCGGAAGTCGCGGCTGGAGGTGTCGGCGTACTTGGACGGGACCTTGTCGTAGTAGTTGGTGAAACCGCCCTTGATGAACTCGTTCTCGGCAATGCGGAACGACAGCAGCACGGCCTTCTTCAGCCACTCGTTGACGACCCAGTCGCCGTCCTTTTTCTCGGCGACGCGGGCCTGGCCGCTGTCCAGCATCTCCATGGCCTGGTTCACGGCGTCGCGCACGCCGGTTTCCACATTGCGCGGGTTGATCTCGGCGCGGCGTTCAAAGGCGGTTTCGATCGTGCTTTGGATGTCAGACATGAGAAGTTCCTTGTAAGGCGTTAATTGTTTGTGGATTCATACAGGCCGGCGATGCGCTCGGCGGCCTCGATACAGGCGGCGGGCTCGGCCACCAGGGCCATGCGCACGTGGCCGGCGCCGGGATTGTGCCCGGTGGCCGGATCGGTCCGCGAAAGATAGCGCCCGGGCAGCACGGTCACGCCGGCCTCGGCATACAGGCGGCGGGCGAAGGCCTCGTCGTCGCCGTCCGGCACCCGGGGCCAGAGGTAGAAGCCGGCGGCGGGCATGCTGACGTCGACCACGCCTTCGAGCCGGGGCACGACCGCCGCGAACTTTTCCGCGTACAGTGCCCGGTTGTGCTCGACGTGGCTCTCGTCGGCCCAGGCCGCCTGGCTGACGGCCTGGGTGGGCGGGGGCAGGGTGCAGCCGTGATAGGTGCGATAGAGTGCAAAGCGGTCCAGCAGGTCACCATCGCCGGCGACGAACCCGGAGCGCAGGCCGGGCAGGTTGGAGCGCTTGGACAGGCTGTGAAACACGATGCAGCGCTCGAAGGCGGTGTTGCCCATGCGCGCCGCGGCCCCCAGAAGCCCGGCCGGCGGCGTGGCGTTGGGGTGATAGATCTCGGAGTAGCACTCGTCGGCCGCGATCACGAAGTCGTGCCGGTCGGCGAGGCGAATCAGTTCCTGCATGGCTGTCTCGGACATGCAGGCCCCCGCCGGATTGCCGGGGTTGCAGATGTAGACCAGCTGCACGGCATCCCAGGTGGTGGCGTCGATGTTCGAGAAATCCGGCAGGTAGCCGTTTTCCGGCGCGAGATCGTAAAACACGGGTTCGGCTCCGGCGAGCAGGGCCGCCCCCTCGTAGATCTGGTAGAACGGATTGGGCATCAGCACGCGCGCGCCGGGGGTGTCGGCGACCACCGCCTGGGCAATGGCAAACAGGCCCTCGCGGGTGCCGCTGACGGGCAGAACCTGACGCCCCGCATCCAGCGCATCCAGGCGAAAGCGGCGCTGCAGCCAGGTCGCGATGGCCTCGCGCAGCGCGGGTTCCCCGCGGGTGCTGGGGTAGTGGTTGTAGCCCTGGATGGATGCACGCAGCACCGGCTCCACAAACCCCGGAAGGGCGTGGCGCGGCTCACCGATCGACAGGGCGATGGGTTCCAGCCCCTGCGGCTGATCGAGATCCGCGAACAGTGCGCGCAGGCGTTCGAACGGATAAGGCTGCAGCCGGTCGAGGCGGGGGTTCATGGCGGTGGCGGGTCCTGTACGGGGCGCGTAACGAAAGACCGCGCAGTATACCGAAGCCGGGCGGCCGGCGGCACGCCGTCCGGCCGGCGTATGTGTGCGGGATCCGTGCTCTCTACTCCGACTTGTCGGGGCGGGTGTACCAGAACCAGGCACCGCATCGCGAGCGCAGGGTCCAGGGCAGCAGCAGAACCTGGGCGAGCAGCCCCGCCTGGCGCAGCAGACCGAACCATTCGGCCTTGCGCCCGGAGGTGGCTACCGGCACATCCAGGATCACGAAGCGCTGGTTGTGGCGCCGCCCCCAGCGGCGCAGGGCGCGCGACAGCCAGACCTCCTCGCCGGCGTACACGCGCTCGCTGAAGCCGCCGGTCGCCGCGAAGGCCCGGCGGGTGCAGAACAGGTAGCAGCCGGCGCCGAGCCGTAACCGCCGCGCCAGGGCGTTCCAGGCCCTGGCCCCTGCGCGATAGAGCGGATGGGGCAGATCGTCGAAGGCGACCACGGTGCCACCGCCACAGACCTGCCCGCCCGCCAGCGCCGCCACGGTGGCCTGCAGCAGCTCGCGGTCCGGCCAGGTATCGGCATCCACGAACAGCAGCCATTCGCCGCCTGCCGCACGGGCGCCGGCATTGCGGGCGCGACTGATCTGGCGTTCCGGCTCCGTTACCACGCGGGCGCCATGCTCGCCGGCAATGCGCGCGGTGGCATCGGTCGAGGCGTTGTCGACGACGATCAGTTCGTACCCGTTGGCGGTGGCCTGGGCGACCGCGTGCAGGTTGTCCAGCGTTCGCGGCAGCAGGCGCTCCTCGTTCCAGGCGGGGACGATGATCGACAGCCGGGGGCGGTCGGAACGGCGCACGGGAAGGCGGTGATCAGTAGGTGGGCATGGCGGGGTCGACGTCCCGCGCCCAGGCATCGATGCCGCCGGTCAGGTTGATCACATTGGAAAAGCCGCTGCGTTCCAGGAACCACGCGACCTGCTGGCTGCGCACACCATGATGGCAGATCACGACGGTCTCGGCCGCGGGGTCGAGTTCGCCGCTGGCGCTCGGGATCTGTCCCATGGGGAGCAGCCGGGAGCCCTCGATGTGGCAGTGCTGGAACTCCCATGGCTCACGCACATCCAGCAGCAGCGGCGGGGTATCGGTCTGCTGCAGGTAGTCGCGAAGTTCGACGGGGGAGAGCTGGCGCATAGGGGGTTCCGGGATCACAGGATGAAGACAAGACGCTAGGCCGCGACTCACGTGCAGGCAAGAGCCGCTGTCCGGCGTGGGGTGAGCGCCCCAGGGGTAAGCGGCTCGGGCGACGAATGGCCGCCGCGCGCTCAGTCGGCGCTGATGACCTGATTGCGGCCGGCGGCTTTCCCCTGATACAGGGCGCGATCCGCCCGTTTCATTACGTCGTTGATGCCTTCGTCATCCGGCCGAAAGGTGGCGATCCCGCAGGTGATGCTGGTGCTCAGGTCGGTCCCGGTTGCGCTCAGATCGAGGCCGGCGATGGCGGCGGTGATGTCCCGGGCCAGGCGGACAGTGACGACCTGATCGGCTTCGGGGAGGAGTACGGCGAACTCCTCCCCGCCCAGCCTCGCCGGTATGTCACTGGTGCGGATGTGTTCGGTGATACAGCGCGTACCGAACTGGAGCACCAGGTCTCCGGCGGCGTGGCCGTAGCGGTCGTTAATGGACTTGAAGTGGTCGAAGTCGAGCATGATCACGCTGGCCGGCGTTCCCGTGGCGCGGAAGTCGGTAAAGGCCTCCTCCAGCTGTTCGATGAAATAGCGGCGACTGTACAGGCCGGTCAGCGCATCGGTGTTGGAGAGTCGGCGCAGGCGCTGTTCCAGCTCCTTCTGCTCGGTGACATCGCGGACCGTCCCCAGCAGGATGCGCTGATCGCCCCGCGGGTGCATGTCCGCCAGTTCGTGCACCCAGCGAATCTCGCCGCCCGGCCGGATAATGCGATGCACGACATCGTGCAGGCCGGTCTCGTCGGCGCGGCGTTCGCTGGCCTCCACGGCCGGCAGATCATCCGGGTGGACCGCGGCCTTGAAGGCCTCCACGCTAGGGGTAAAGGTGGCCTTGTCGACCCCGAAGATCTCGTAGACCACATCCGACCAGTACAGCTCGCCGGTGACCAGGCTCCCTCGCCAGTACCCGAGCCGGCCAATGCTCTGCACCAGATCCAGTTGCCGCGCGAGTGCCTGCGACTCGGCGAGTGCCGCTCTGAGATCCGCTTTGGTCTTGCGGATATCGGTGATCTCGACGTGCGAGCCCGCCATCCATTCCGGCTGGCCGTCGTCGCTGCGTGTGACCACGCGGCCATGTCCGCGGATCCAGATCCAGGAGTCATCGCGGTGTCGCATGCGCGCATCGCAGTGGTAGAACTCCGTATCGCCCTGGAAGTGCGCCTCGAGCGCGGTCTCGCAGTGGAGAAGATCCTCCGGGTGCGCGAGCGCCCTCCAGGCCTCGATCGAGACTGGCTGCAGCTCATCCAGCCGATACCCCAGCATGCCGGCCCAGCGCTCGTTCACGCGGACCTCGCCGGTCTGCACGTTCCATTCCCAGGTGCCGAGATTGCTGCTGTCGATGATGGCCTGAAGCCAGAAACGGCGGTCTTCAGCGGGGGGCGGGTTCTGGTCTGGCACCGGCAGGGATCCTTGTATTCGGGATCAGGGGCGAGGCTGATCCGGCCTGGAAAGAGTCTAAATTATGGCCCTGTAGCAGGGAAACATGCGGTTTCCCATATGGACCAGGCGTGAGGGGGCAGGTGCAACGATCGCATGCCGGAAATCGGGCCGATTGCCTACGAACGAAAACGTCCCCGATCCGTCAGGACCGAGGGCGCTTGCGAGTACGGTTGTCCCGTCTGAATGGGCCAGATGCCCACCTTTGGGACAGCATCCGGTGAACGGGCCGTCCAAGCGGGTGAATAATGGCGACCCTGGAAGGAAGGCGGCGACGCTGCGCGTCTTGCCCTTTCGGATGGCGGCCGGTAGCCGCAACCTACGTGGCCGCGCTCGGGCTCGAATCGGAGTGCCTATGGAGGTTCGAATCTTCTGGGGTTTGGATCAACGAAAAAGGGCACCCGAATGTGGGTGCCCTCTCTCAGGAATATGGCGCGCCCGGAAGGATGGCTACGACGCTGCGCGTCTTGCCCTTCCGGGTGTCGGCCGTGGGCCGACACGTTCCTCGCTACGCTCGGGATCGAACCGGATTGTCTACGGAGGTTCGAATCCTTTGGGGGACTGGAAACGAAAAAGGGCACCCGAATGTGGGTGCCCTCTCTCAGGAATATGGCGCGCCCGGAAGGATTCGAACCTCCGACCACCTGGTTCGTAGACAGAATTAGCCTACACGTCACTGGTAGGCCAAAGCCTGCATAGATCGGCATTAATGAACACGGAAAAAACATAACGCTCTGAAAACTAAACGCTAAAAGCCCGTGCGTATCTGACGGATTAACCCTATTGCGCCCGGTTAGAGATGTCACAAAGGGCCTCTAAAGCCTGCCGCCTGTCACGGCGTGTGGCACAGGCCTTACGGGCCCTTTCGACCTCCTGGCGCTTTCAATGGCTGGGTGCTGTGCCGGGCTCGCAGAAGTCATATTCCTGCTATATCGATGCCTCCCAGGTCTCCATGGCTGTAACGCAGAAGAGGAGGCCTAGCTTGCAAGAGGAAGCGCCACCCTTTCTGGGGCTATCGAAATGGCGCATGGAAGCAAGGCGGGCGTCGCACACGTTTCGAGCACGTTGCAAAGAACTTGTGGTGTTGCCGAAGTTGTGGATGACTTCGGAGCGGGAGCGGAAGTCGTTGTTGGTGTGGCATGGGCTCCTATGGTCGGATGCATTTTGCGTCGGGGTTTCTGCGTTAAGGTGCGAAGGATGTTCGGCACAACGCGTAGCTTTGCCCGTGAATCTTTAAAAGCCGCTGGGCGAGTCGCTGTGGGCCGGTGGACCGGCACTGGGCACGAAGTTCCTCTGAGCTGGTTGCATCCGTGCCCTTGGGGTTTTGTCGGAGCTGGGGCGCCGCAGCCCCGATCCTGGAGAGACGCAGTCCCGCAATATATGCTTATCGGCGGCCCCGTGGAGTTGACTCGGGTCCTGTTTGTTGCCATCGTACGGACTGACGAGTCCGTCAGCATCGCTTGGGATCGGTCCTCCACGGCTCGACCCCAAGCGAAGTCACAGTGATCGTATTCCGCTTACGTACAGTGGAGAAACAGGGTAGGCCGTTAGTTAATGACACAGCATGACCAGCAGGTTACGACGAAGCGCACGCGGCTCTCGGCGGAGGAGCGGCGGGAGCAGATCCTAGGCGCTGCCGGGCCGCACTTTGCCGAGCACGGGTATCGATGCTCGGATATTCAGCATATCGCGGATGCCATCGGCGTTGGCAAAGGGACCATCTACCGCTACTTCCCGACGAAGGAAGATCTTTTCGTCGCTTGCGTGGAACGCGCGGTTGAAAGGATCAACACCCGTGCGTCGGTTGCGGCACAGAGGGGTCGGGATCCGGTAGTGAAGATGCGGCTTGCAGTGCGGTCTTACCTGGAGTTTTTCGATGAACACCCGGAAGTCATCGAGTTATTCATCCAGGAGCGTGCCGAGTTCAGGGATCGAGGAAAGCCGGTGTACTTCGTCCACTGGGAGCGTAACCGGCCTGACTGGAGTGTGTTGATGGATCAGCTCAGGGAGCAAGGCCGCTTCCGACAAATAGACTCCGCCGAAGCTGGCCGATTCTTCTCGTACGCCATGTACGGAACGGTTATCGCCCACAGGCTCACGGGCGAAACGTCTTCCTTAGTTGGGCGGACGGACTTAATCGTCGACATCATGCTCCACGGCATGCTTATACCCGATTCTGAGCCGGACACTCTCTGACCCTGACAGGTCGGCGGTCACATCACATCTAAGACTGAACACAACTGGAGAAGCCAGCGATGGCCACCTTCCGAATAAAGAACCACGGCCGGCGTATCGTGGCCGTTGGCGTACCAATGTTTGCTGCTTTGTTGCTGGGCGGTTGTTCTGGGGACGAACTGGGTCCCGACGAATCGGATCAGCCACGTCAGCCTGTGACCGTCGTCGCCGTGTCTCCAGTGACGGTGGATGTGCATCAGGACTACGCCGGTCGCGTCCACGGGGCACGAGAGGTGGAGGTTCGCGCCCGGGTCGAGGGCATTCTCGAACAGCGGCTGTACCAGGAGGGACAGTTGGTTGAACGGGGCGACGCTCTATTCCGCATAGACCCGGAGCCGTTCGAAGCGCGGCTAGAGGAGGCAGCAGCTCAGCGGGAATCTGCCCGGGCCGACCTGGAAGAAGCCGAGCGTGAGTGGCGCCGGATTGAGCGGCTGTATGAACGTGATGCCATCAGCGAGCGGGAGCGCGACTCAGCTCGATCCGCCGTGACACTCGCACGAGCTGGCGTATCGTTGGCGGAGGCGCATGTCACCCAAGCGCGCCTGCAACTGGATTACGCAACGGTGGAGGCACCGGTCTCCGGTGTCACAAGCCTGGAAGCGGTGCCGGAAGGCAGCTTGCTGGATCCAGGCACGCAGCTTACTACAATTGTGCAACACGACCCGGTGCATGTGCGCTTTGCCCTCCCAGAGGACGATGCCGCTATCCAGCGCACCGCGCGGCGCGCCCGCGCCGCCGACGGTGACGACCAGGACTACCGCCGTGAGGTGGCGCTGCTGCTGCCCGAGGGGGGTGAGTACGATCAGAACGGAGTAGTGGACTTCACCGCCAGCACCATCGACCACGGGACCGGTTCGGTGACCGCCCGAGCGGTGTTCGACAACCCGGACGGCGCCATAATCCCCGGCCAGTTCGTGCGGATCCGCGTGGTTCTGGAGACCCTGGACGACGTGTTCCGCGTACCGGAGACGGTCATCAGCGAAGGTTCCGACGGACCCCTGCTCTATGTGGTGGACGACGACGGCAACGCCAGTGCCCGCGCCGTGGAGCTCGGGCGAGTAGTCGACGGTGACCAGGTCGTGCTGAGCGGTCTCGACGACGGTGACCGGGTCATCATCAACGGCCACGCCTCTGTCGGCGACGGCGCACCGGTGGATATAACCGATGAGGAGGGCACCTGATGTTCCGCTTCTTCATCGACCGGCCGCTGTTCGCCTCGGTGGTCTCCATCATCATACTCATCATGGGTGGCGCGGCATTGGCCACGCTGCCCGTGGAACAGTACCCGGACGTGGTGCCGCCGGAAATCGTGGTCGAGGCCAGTTACCCGGGCGCTAGTGCCGAAGTGATCGCCGAGTCCGTGGCTGCGCCTCTGGAGCAGGAGATCAACGGCGTCGACGACATGATCTACATGGAATCGAGTAGCACCGACGCCGGCACGATCCAGCTGGTAGTGACCTTTGACATGGGTACCGACCCAGACCAGGCGGCGATCAACGTCAACAACCGGGTCCAGCGCGCGCTGGCACGTCTGCCAGAAGAAGTGCAGCAACAGGGCGTGCGAGTTGAAGCCCGCTCCACGGATATCCTGCAGGTCCTAGCACTATTCTCCAAGGACGGCAGCATGGATGACGTGGACATCAGCAACTATGCGCTGCTCAACGTTATCGACGAACTGGTCCGTCTCCCGGGTGTGGGGAACGCGTCGCTGTTCGGTGCCCAAGACTACTCCATGCGCGTGTGGCTTGATCCGGAGCGCATGGCGCAGTACCAGCTTACCTCGTCGGACATTGCCTCGGCCCTGCGGGAGCAAAACGCGCAGTTCGCTGCGGGTCGCATTGGCGCTCAGCCCGCTGAGGGCGATCAAGCCTTTACCTTCAGCGTCAGCACGCCAGGCAGGCTGACCGACCCTGAAGATTTCGAGGACGTCATCATTCGCAGCGACGCCGACGGGCAGTCTCTGCGCTTGGGGCAGGTGGCCAATGTTCAGCTTGGCGCTCAGAGCTACGATTTCTCCGCCACCTACAACAGCCAGCCCACTGTTCCCATTGGCGTGTATCTGCAACCGGGAGCCAACGCGGTGGATACGGCGGCGCGGGTCCGTGACGTGCTGGAGGAGATGGAACCGCGGTTCCCCGAGGGCCTTGAGTACGAGGTCCCCTACGACACCACCGATTTCATTGAGGCCTCCATCCAGGAGGTGTTGATAACCCTGGTCATCGCGCTGCTGCTAGTGATGGCGGTGACGTTTCTATTCCTGCAGCACCTGCGTAGCACGCTTATCCCGCTGGCGGCGATACCCGTCTCCCTGATCGGCACGTTCGCAGGCATGCAGGCACTTGGGTTTTCGGTCAACCTGCTGACGCTGTTTGGGCTCATCCTGGCCATTGGCGTGGTGGTGGATAACGCCATAATCGTCATGGAGAACGTCGAGCGGCTCATCAAGGAGAAGGCCTTGTCGGCCTACCACGCGTCCGTGGAGACCATGAAGCAGGTCTCCGGGGCAGTGGTGGCTTCCACCCTGGTGCTGGTGGCGGTGTTCGCTCCCGTGGCTTTTCTCGGTGGCTTGACCGGTGAGCTGTACCAGCAGTTCGCTATCACCATTGCGGTCTCGGTGGTGATCTCTGCCGTCGTTGCCCTTACCCTAACCCCCGCCATGTGCGCCATTTTGCTGGACAAACCGCTCAAGGAGCCGGTGGCGCCGCTGCGTTGGTTCAATACCGGGTTCGACCGTTTAACCAATGGGTTCGTCCGTGTCGTGCACTTCTTCCTGCGTCATGCCGTTGTGGGCGTACTGGCTTTCGTTGCCGTGATCGGGGTGGCTCTTTTCACCCTCTCGCGCATGGCTGATGGCCTCGTGCCACAGGAGGATCAGGGTTTCGTGCTGGTGGCTCCCATGCTGCCCGCCGGCGCGTCACTGGGGCGTACCGAGGCCTTCCGGGACGCCGTGACCGACCGGCTGGTCGGCATGGATGAGGTGGACGAGGTGGTGAGTTTTGCCGGCTTCGACATGATCGCCGGCGCTTTGCGCCCCAATGCGGGTGTCGGATTTCTCACGCTAGCGGATTGGAGCGAGCGCACCGGCGAGGGACAAGATGCTCAGGGCCTCGCAAACCGGTTCATGGGCATGGGGGCGCAGATGCAGGAGGGCAATATCCTCGCCTTTGTACCGCCTCCCATCCAGGGTCTGTCACTGACGGGTGGCGTAGAAGGATTTCTGCAAGTGCGTGGTGACGAGTCACCGGAAGAAATCCAAGCAATTGGCGAGCGCTTCGTCGCCGCCGCCAACGAACGCCCGGAGTTGGCCAACGTGAACGTTACCTTGGATACGAGTATTCCGCGGTACCACGCCGAGGTTGACCGGGAGAAGGCGCGCGCCGCGGGCGTGCCCATCGACCAGGTGTTCGGCGCCCTGCAGAGCACGTTTGGGGCCGACTACGTCAACGATTTCACCTTTGAGGGGCGTAACTGGCAGGTGAACATGCAGGCCCAGAGCGCCTACCGCAGTCACCCGGACGACCTCCGGCGGGTCTTCGTACGTAATGACGATGGTGACATGCTGCCGGTGAGCTCGCTGGTGACGCTGGAGCGCACTACCGGGCCCGACATTATTGATCGCTTCAACGTCTATCCGGCGGCGAAGATCATGGCGGATCCGGCGCCGGGTTATACGACCGGCGATGCCCTGGCCGCCATGCAGGCGGTGGAAGCGGAGGTGCTGTCGGACAATGAGTTGCTCGGTTGGACCGGAGAGGCTTACCAGCTCCAGGCGGCGGAGGCTGCCGGCGGCATTGCCTTCGCCTTGGGGCTGATCATGGTCTTCCTCATTTTGGTGGCCCAGTATGAGCGTCTGACTCTGCCTATTGCCGTCGCATCCGCAGTTCCGTTCGCTGTGTTCGGGGCGGCGCTTGCCTCGGCGCTGCGGGGGTTCCCCAACGACATCTACTTCCAGATCGGGCTGCTGGTGCTAATCGGTCTGGCGGCAAAGAACGCCATTCTCATCGTGGAGTTCGCGGCCCAGAACCGAAGCCAGGGCATGTCGTCTCTGGACGCCGCACTCGCGGCCGCCCGCCAGCGCTTCCGCGCCATCATGATGACCGCGCTGACGTTCATCATCGGCACCCTGCCGCTGGTGTTTGCCACCGGTGCCGGGGCAGTCAGCCGCCAAGAGATTGGCACCGTGGTGGTGGGCGGCATGATCGCCGCCAGCACCCTGGCGCTGCTGTTCGTGCCGCTGTTCTACAAACTGCTGGAGGACCTGGCCACATGGCAGAAGGGGCGGCGCGGGCGACGCAAGGAGGCAGCCCATGCGTAAGCTACTGAGTCTGGCTGCCACCACGATCCTGATCACGGGCTGCGCCGTGGGACCCGAGTACGAGCGGCCGGAAACCGACCTGCCCGATGAGTGGCCGGAGCACGAATTGTTCGACACCGCCGAAGATGCCGACTGGCAGGAGTGGTGGACGCACTTTGACGATCCGGAACTGGACGACCTGGTGGAGCGTGCCCTGGGAGAGAACCTGGATGTGCGGTTGCAGGCCGAGCGGGTGATGGAGGCCCACGCCCGCCTTGGCTTGGCGGATGCCGAACGCATGCCGACGGTGGATGCCCAGGCAGAAGCCGCGCGGGAACGCCAGCCCGAGGCGACCTCACCGCTCCCGGGCACTGCAGGCACCGGCAACCTGTTTTCGGTCTCGGGCATGCTCGGTTACGAGTTGGACCTCTGGGGCCGGCTCGCCAGCCAGCGGGAGGCCGCCGAGGCCATGCTGCTGGAGTCCGCTTTCAGCCGCGATGCCGTGCGTCTGAACGTCGCTACCGACGTAGTGACCACCTACATCAGCCTGCGTGCCGCGGAGGAACAGCTCGTCCTGACCCAGGAGACGGTCCGCTCACGGCAGCGGTCTCTGGACATTGAGGAGGCGCGCTACGAGGAGGGCAGTGCCGATGCGCTGGCTGTGCGCCAGGCCCGATCGGATCTGGAGGCCACCCGCGCCAGCCTGCCGCCGATGCGTGAACAGGTCATGACCCTGGAGAGCGCGCTCGCCGTGCTGGTGGGTGCGCAGCCGGGCGAGCTGCTCGGCGAGCTGGACTTCGGCGAAGGCCGTCTGCGCGAGTTGGGCCTACCGGATGCCATGCCCGAAGACACGCCCGCCGACATCCTCCGCCGTCGACCGGACATCCGCGCCGCCGAAGCGGGGTTGATGGCATCCACCGCCGAAATCGGCATCGCCGAGGCGAACCGGCTTCCGCAGGTCAGGCTCTCGGCCGTTCTCGGCACCGCCGCCACGGCCACCGGCGACCTATTCACCGGACCCTCCGAGACTTGGGGGCTGGGCGCATCGGTCGGTGGGCCGTTGTTCGACTTTGGGCGCAGTCGAGCGCAGGTGGAGACGGCGGAATCTCTACGGGCGCAGGCGGAGACCCAGTACAACATTACCGTAACCACCGCGTTTCGCGAGGTCCGCGACGCCCTGATCGCCTACGACATGAGCAGTGACCGCATAGAAGCCGTGGGGCGCCAGCTCGAGGCCATCGAGGATACCCGTGACATGTCCCAGCTACAGTATGACGAGGGGCTGACCGGGCGGTTCGAGCTGCTCGACGCCGAACGGGCTCTGCTTGAGGCGGAGCTGACGGCAGTTGAGGCCGCTCGGGACCGCCTGACCGCAACGGCCACTCTGTTCAAGGCCATGGGAGGGGCTGGCTGGGAAGGACACACAGCGCACGTCTTTGATGCTGAGGGTGCCGATGCCCGCTGACCGCTGACCGCGAGATTTTGGCCTTAACTTGCGCGTGGACACGCGAATGGTGAGTTCAATCTGTCGACACAATAGACATTCGACTATTCGTCCGGGAGCTTAAGAGGCCTTCTTGCGGGTATGGGAGCCTAGGAATAGGTGAAGATTAGGTGCATCGGACGGAGGATGAGGTTTCTCATGCTTCGAGATGTCGGGTCGGCGCGAGGGCGCCGCTTCGCCAAATCGGACACCCGAGCCCCAGATTGGGGAGCTGTACGGATTATTCAGGAGTGTATGCCGCGCTTCTGCGGAGGCGCACCGTCATCGCGAGGGGTTTTTAGTTGTTCACGCTGAGACGAAAAGGAAAGCATGGGCTGCAGCTCGAGAGAGTCCTGCAGAAGGGGGGCGCACACGAGGTTACCCTTTACCTGTTTACGCCTCATGATCGCGGGACTCTCGAACGCGCTCTTGGCGGAACGAAGGCGGTACCGGACCGCTGGCGTCATGGATTTCGGATGCTAGGCCTGCCTGCTGAAGATAAGGCAAGCCTAGCGGATACATCAATTTCTCTGCTGTCGCCGCACTACGAAGTTTTATGTGGCACTTGGCTGTCCCGTTACCAAGCTTCCATAGATCACCTTCGTCAGCGATTCGAAGACAGCGATAATTCCGAGGAGATTGTGAAACGCGCACTTAAGCTGAGCGAGAACTTAGCGCGCAGATTGCGACAGTTTCCCCCTGAGAGTAAAGCGCAGCTGTCATACTTCAGACGAATGGACATATATTTCTCATGGTACTCGGAACAGTTTTTCTTGGAATGCGCGAGCAAGCCCCAGTTTTCCAATTTGGGAGAACCATACAGCGGACGCGTCCGAGCCTATCTGGCTGCGGAGCGTCAATACAGAGAGCGGCAGGGATATTTGGCGGATTTCCGGGGCTCACCGACGCAAGTGTGGCACCGGATGGCGCTGTACCACAAATTGCTGGAGCACTCTGTCGTCACGAAGACCCGAACCACCGATTTGTGGCGCGCCACATACAGGGCAGTGAAGGCGCTCTACACGATGGTGATAATGACTTTATTTACTGTGCTTATATTCCACACGATAAGGGCAGTGCACAGGCTGACAATTACGCTGCTGATCATGATTGCGCTGATTCACGCGCTTCGAGATTATCTTCATGACGAAATGGTCAACAGGATCACGGGGTGGCTTCTCAAAGGAAGACCTCTGGCGAGGACGCAAATTCTGAAGCCGCTGACCGACGAGAGGATGGGTGCACAGTTGACTTGGTTTGATTACTTGCCTCAGGCGGGCCTACCAAGCAAGGTCAGGCGCAATGCGGGCAGGGGGCAGATTGGTGAGGAGATGCAAACGGTCCTCTACAGGGCACGTCTGATGTTGGAACCGAAGGCATTGGACCAGGGCCACGTCCAGGAGGTGGTGGGGCTGGACCTAGGACCCCTGTGCGAGCTAGTCGAAGGTGGACAGAAGCGGTTGTACTCCGGAAAGATTGGTGAAGCGATGCAGGACGGAGTTCAGGCCCATGACATCGAGCGGCAGCATATCTACACCTTGCTCGTGGTGTGCGCGGGTCCGGGTGATCCTGAGACAAGGGCGCAACGGTGGCGCGTTACCCTGTCAGGGTCTGGAATCACACAGTGCGAATCTAGGGAAGCGGACTGGCCTGCGGCAGGTGGGTGAGGCCGGTATGGCCCCTTGCAGGCGGGTGATATGGCGCGTCCTTGCGCCTCACCGGTGGAGTTCATAGTGCAAGCGCGACCCGGCGCGGTTCCCATTGTCCGGGTCAGTCAGGATTTGGATGGCTCATCTTTCCGTTCCCGTTTTTCCTGCCGTCGTTCCTTGAGACTCTTTTGGGCCTTCTTCTTCGGTTTTTCTTTGCTCATGATTCTTTCCTGTAGAGTGATATTGTCAGTGTTCGGGTGCGCCTCGGGGCCATTGCTAGGACGGCACGACGAGAGTGTTTCGGTCGCTTGATCGTTCCGGTGTGTGCCCGGAGCTAGGACCGAAAACGCGGTTAGTAAAGTAGCCTTGTACGAGGCGGACTGGATCGAGATCCGCCTCCTCGGGCGTTTGGGGCGTGCCCCAAAGAAGCTGGAACTTAGAGATTCGGCTACTCGTTCGGGCGATACGCGCAGGATGCAAAGGCCCAGGGTGCGCCGTCCTTATGTCTGTGAGATTGAGCATCCTTACGCTGGCGCGATTCGCACGTTGTCCGTGCGAAGCCGTGACGAGATTGGCGTGGGATTCTCCGAGATTTCTGAGTTCCGCCCGCAGTGAACGCTGTTCCTGTGTTGCGCGACCGGATCCGAGCGGGTTGTGCGGATACCATTGGGAAGATGCTTGATACACTTCGTGCTCCATTTCCGAAGATTGTGCAGACATAACGAGCCCGGCCCGACTTTTATATGAAAAGTCAGACGACAGCTTCGGTTGGGAGATCGGATAGCCGGACGCGATGCCGCGTCCGGCTTAGACCGGAAAGGTCAGGGAAGGACGGAACTGGACGATAAGGTACGTTTCCATCGGTGCTACCAAGCCTGAATGATCGGTTAGTAGAGCGACATATTTCGCGGTAGGTGGAACCTTAAGGCCAACCATAGGCCCGGGGTTCCGAAAAAGCAAATGGCGCTTTTCTGCAGGGCCCTCTCGAGGTCGATGCTATAAGCGAGGTCCTTGCGAGAACGGCCCGAACTAAATACGTGCGGCGGATTTGGTAAGTGTCACGTTCCCCGGGTGGGTCACTTAGAATCCTTGCCGTTTATTGGCCACTCGCGGGTAGATGGTTCGCGCAGGGCCAAGGGCAGGCCTTCCCGAGTCGTATGACGAGTCCCCGGCCAATAGTGTGACTCTGAACGTTAGGGGCGCGCGCCACGGCTTTTATTCTGGGAGGGGCACTGCGCATGCTTACGCTGATGCCATCGCCCATGTGGAACCTTGTGCCTCTGTGTGGTCTCATAGAGCTCGTGAATGGTAATGGACTGGTTGCGGTGAAACAGAACTGGAGTCTCGTAGGTCTTTTGGCTGGCATCTTGCTCTTGGGTGGGTGTGCTGGGCTTGATGCACCGACAGATGGGAGCGGCGACACGGAGCACCTGGAGAATACTTACTGGAAGCTGGTGACCCTGGGAGAGGATGAGGCGGTGGCTACAGAAGAGGCACGCGAGGCACACTTGGTGCTGCACGCTGAAGATGCTCGCCTGGCAGGCGCCACCGGTTGCAACCGCATGATGGGTGGGTATGAACTTGACCGTGACCAGCTAAGCTTTGGCCAGGTGGCCACCACCATGATGGCCTGCCCCGCCGCCATCATGGAGTTCGAGAGAAAATTTCTCGATGCTCTTGGCGACGTCGCCAGCTGGCAAATCGACGGCGAAATGTTGACGCTCATCGACGGTGATGGTGAGGCACGTGCTCGCTTCGAGGCGGTGCACCTCCAGTGAGTGGAAGGGACTTCTGACGCTTCCGGGTGTGTTGATCAACTGTCGTGGGCACCTCGAGCGGTGGAATGACGTGGAACTGATCGGGGAGACGTCAGGGGGCCCGGGGTCGGCGAAACGACGGCTCGTCGCTGGGTCGAGCAACCCAAGGTAGATCCATCCGGGGCGCCGTCGATGGTCGGCCCCTGACGCCGGATCAGCGGTGGCCCCGGGGCTGGAGTCAGAGAACCGCCGGCTAGGGGGGCAGGTAGACCCTAGAAGACGCGCAATCCCCTTCCACTCCAGGGAACTGAAGTAATGCAGCGCTGCATCAGTGCTCTGAGGGAGAAGACTTAACTGAAGTGCGTCTGCGATCTACCGGAGGTGAGCCGGTCGGGCTGCGACGTGGCACCGACGTGCGGTTGGCGGCCGCGCCGGCCTTGTGTGCTAGCACAGCGGGTCATGGTGGCGCTCGATCAGTCGGGGGTAGTCGTACGGCAGCCGCCGCGTCCAGGCGGCGCTGTTGTGGGATGGGGCTGCACAGTCAGGAACACGAGCCGGGGCTCTGGTTCAAGCCGACCGACCCGGTCAGTGTACCAGCGACGTCTGGCGGCATCTTCTGTCGCAGTATGGCGTCCGCTGCATTTCGAGCCGGCGAATTTAGTGCTGGGGCTATGCGGTGGCCGACCGCCTCTTCTTCAACGTGAGAACGGAGTTGATCGAACAGGTACCGGAGCCACAGGGGCGCAGGAGAAGATCAGGGCAATACGACACCGTTGAATTCGTGCTCTCAGTTGATTCGGGTCAGGTAGGTTTCCAGCTCATTGGCCAGCCAGGTCACCACGGGACCTCCGTGGGCCTGTTCGGATTCCAGTACGCAGAAGGTCTTCCACCACTTAGCGGCCGGATGAGGGATTGTGCGAAGTTGTTCCTGGCGCAGGGCGCTGCTGATGAGCGGAAAGGGTAAATCGGCCCAGCCGGAACCCTCGATCACTGCGTCGCGGATCAGTTCGTACTGCGTGAAGGCGAGGTAGTTGTCAGTGTCGGGAGACTCTGGGATCAGGCCGTCCCTGTCCAAATAGGCCATGACAATCTCCGTATGTCCGACGAGGTCGTCCTGCGTGACCCGGGGGAGGGCTGCCAGTGGATGGTCGGTGGCGGTGACCGTAAGCATGCGCACGTCTGCGAGCTCTCGAAACCACTGGTAGCCCACGGTGAGCAACTGGGGCATCAAGCCGTAGGCCACATCCACGGCCTGGCGTTCCACAAGCTCCGGCAGCTCCCGGGGTGGAGCCAGATAAACGGATACGCTGGTATGCGGAAATGCGTTCTTCAGGCGACGCAGCAGGTCCCGCCACGTAGCCTCAGGGATGGCGTCGTCGCGGGCGATGCGCAGCGCCGATTCGGCACCGCTCATGTGGTGCCGGCAACGGGCGTGGATCTGCCCGGCCACTTGCTGCAGGCGCTGGCAGTCGGTCACGATGCTGCCGCCCACCGGGGTGAGGTGGAGTTGATTGCCGCTGCGCTCGAACAGCACCACCCCCAGTTCGTCTTCTAACGCGCTCAAGGCGGTGCTCACCGTGGTGCGGCTGCGGCCGAGGGTGCGTGCGGCGGCCGCGACGCTGCCCTGTTCTACCACGGCGAGAAACGTTTCGATCTGGCTGTCTTTCATAGCCTCATGGTGACGGAAAACCCGTCGCTCAGCGACTCACATTATTGAATTGGGCTCCCTAGAATAGCCAGCAATTCAATGGGAGGTCATCATGAGTTCGTTCTGGGCGCGGGAAAAAACGGCGCTGTATCTGTCTGCCACCATGGCCGGCATGTTTGCCCTTGGGGGTATCGTTTGGGGCTTGTGGGTTAACTCCCTGGTGATCCTGTTCGACGGGGCGTACTCCCTTGTAAGTCTGGTGCTGTCGCTGCTCTCGGTGTACGCCGCACGGGTTGTGCGGCGGCCAGCAAACCAGCGTTTCCCCTTCGGTCGTGCCGCGATTGAACCACTGGTTATTACCGTGAAGGGGCTGACTATTGCGCTGGTTTCCCTGTTGTCGATTGCATTGGCCTTGCACGGGCTGTTGACCGGCGGTCGCGTAGTGGAGACGGGCATGGCCATGTTATTCGCGGCCATTAGCGCAGTGGCCTGTGTGGTCGTGTGGGGTTATCTGCGCTGGGTGCAGGTTCGTACCCCCGGCGGGTTGGTCTCTGCCGAGCGCCGCCAGTGGCTGATGGATACGCTTTTGAGTGCGGCCGTCCTTGCGGGCTTCGGCCTGGCGGTGTTGCTGGAGCGCACCGCATTTTCGGAGTATGCCGTCTATGCGGATCCGGTCATGGTGCTCCTGGTGGCTGGATACTTCATTGGTGTACCGCTGAAGATGACCTTGGAAGCTGTACGCGAGCTGGTTCTGGCTGCCCCGCCGGCTGAGCTGAGAGCCCGGGTGATCACGGCTCTGAATGAGGCGGCAGTGCCGGCCCGGCAGGCACGCTATACGAAGGTTGGGCCGTACCTCCTTCTGGAGATTCGGTTGCCCGCAAGGGACATGCGGAGAGCCGAGCGGTTGCGTATCCGGCTTTACCGTTTATTAGCCGACTTGCCTGTCCGTCCGGTGGTCGTCATCCACACGGAGGGTCGTAAGGCGGAACGGGTCGTTGAGGCTGGGCCCTAGGGCAGTTGAGTCCTACCATCGGACTTGGAAGGCCCGCGGAGGCCGGCGATGGCCGGCCCCTGACGCCGGTGCAGCGCCGGATCTGGGAGTTGGAGGAAGAGAACCGCCGGCTGTGAGGGCAAGGTCATTCCAAAAAAGGCCTCGGAGCAGCGGTTCTGCGGTTTGCTGGAGATGAACCGGTCGGGCTACTGGGCATTGCAGACGTGCGGCCGGCGACCGCGCCGGCCTTGCACTGGGGCAAAAAGACGTGCGAACAGTGTGGGTGGCCCGTTGGCAGAAGCCGTGTGCAGTCGGAGCTGCGGATGGACGATGTTGAGGTCGGCTGCTATCGGGTCCGCCATCTGATGGGGGAGGATGGGCTGTGCCGGGTCTGAAAGCGGGGGTTCGGGGTCACGGCGCAGCGGGACGAGCCGGAGGATGTGGTGGCGAAATACCTGGACAAGCAGTTCCAGCCGCGTGCCCGAACGCGGCCTGTGTGGCGGACATCACCTACATACGGACCCGCGCGGGCTTGAAGGAAGTATCAGGCTAACCAGGGAGAGCCTCACCGAAGCATCACGGTTTACATCGTTGGCTACTACAACGAGCGCCGAAGGCGCGCGAACCTGAGCTAACTGTCGCTCAACGCATGCGAGCGTAAGTGGGCAGCCCCAACAATTCTTGAGAGCAGGAAATCACCCGACCACTACAAGAAGTTAATCTGCTCTCAGATTCGACTCGTAGAGAGGGGTAGATGATGAGCCAGAGCCAAGCAAGCTTGACTTGGTAACTTCCCCCTCATCGCTATATCGGAGGTTTTTATGTACGATCCCCAGCTTTTCGCGTTGAGCGGTCAAGCCGCCCTTGTTACAGGGGCCGGCGCCGGAATCGGCCGAGCCATAGCCGAAAGTTTCGCCCGGGCCGGAGCTGCAGTAGTCGTCAGCGATCTGGATGCCGCTGCGGCCGCTGCGGTAGCCGAAGGTATCGAGGCCGAAGGTGGTCGTGCGACCAGCATGGCATGTGACGTTACCAGAGAAGAGGATCTTGCCGCAGCGGTGGCCAAACCGGTAGAGGCCTTCGGCAAGCTAACGCTCTTGGTCAGCAACGCCGGCGGCGGTGGACCCAAGCCCTTCGACATGCCTATGGAGGACTTTCGTCGCGCCTATGACCTGAACGTGTTTCCGCTGTTTCGCCTTGCCCAGCTGGCCGCGCCTGAGATGGAGAGGGTCGGCGGTGGCGCGATTCTCGCCATTACCTCGATGTCGGCCGAGAATAGGAACCAACACATGGCAGCGTATGGCTCCTCGAAGGCCGCCGCCAGCCACTTGGTGCGTAACATCGCCTTTGATCTTGGCCCAAAAAACATCCGCATCAACGGCATCGCGCCGGGAGCCACTCGCACCAGGGCGCTGATGTCGGTGCTCAACGACGAGATTGAGCAGCGCATGCTTGCCCGTACTCCCCTAAAACGACTCGGCGAGCCTGAGGATATTGCCAATGCGGCACTATTCCTGTGCTCTCGGGCTTCCAGCTGGATCAGCGGTCAGATCCTTACCGTTTCGGGTGGAGGGGTACAGGAACTGGATTAACCCGATGAAATTGGCGTGGTATCCGTCACAATCTGCGTTGCGAAGCCATCATACTGCACGGTGTCCCTTCCGCGCGCCTACCTGGCAACTGATCGGACGGGCGATTGCCGGTGCGCCGTGGCCATCCAACGCCAATCGGAGCACATCATGATCAGAACCACGAACGCAGCACTTATCCCGACCCTGCTCGTGATCGGGGCAGCCTTGGCGCCACCGACTTCAGCCGCCGGTGTCGAAACGGTAGCACCAATGGATTGGATGCAGGGCTTCCCGCCACCGGAGGATCGCACTATCCGTTTCACCGATGACGATTACTTCGTCGGCGATAAGCTCAAGTGGACGGTCTGCCACTTCCGTGAGTTGATGCCCACCGTCGGTGTGCGGTCTGGGCCCGAGGGTGCTCGGGCCTTGCCCTATGCATCCGACCCCGCGATTGATGACCTGACATTCCAGCCCTCCGACGGTTCAGAGTTGATGACGTGGAGTGAAGCCTTCGACGTGAATCACGCCGACGGTCTGCTAGTGCTTCACCAAGGTCGGGTGGTGTACGAGCGCTACGCCGGCTGTCTGGATGAACACACCCTGCATGGGGTGATGTCGGTTACCAAGTCGCTCACAGGGTTGATTGGCGAGACGCTAGTGGCTGAGGGCACACTGGATGAACAGGCTCGCGTTGGTGAACTGGTGCCGGAGCTCGCTGACAGCGCCTTTGGCGACGCCACTCTGCGCCAGGTGCTTGATATGACCACCGCGCTCGACTTTTCAGAGGATTACTCTGACCCCGAGGCCGACGTATGGGCTTATGCTCAAGCTGGCAGCCCGCTGCCGCCGCCAGCAGATTACGATGGGCCTCGCGGTTACTTCGCGTTCCTTGAGACTGTAGAGAAGGCTGGTGAGCACGGAGAGGCCTTCGGCTATCGCACCATCAACTCCGATGCTTTGGGATGGATCATCTCTCGGGCCACCGGAAAGAGTGTCGCCGATTGGCTGGCTGAGCGGGTTTGGTCGCGGATAGGGGCGGAGCGAGAGGCCTTTTTCACCGTAGATTCGATCGGTACGCCGTTCGCAGGCGGTGGCTTCAACGCCACCCTGCGAGACTTGGGCCGTTTGGGCCAGCTGATTCTCGATGGGGGGCGCCTCGGAGACGAGCAGGTGCTGCCCGAGGAGGCCATAAAACGCATCCGCGAGGGCGGTGACAAGGCAGCCTTCTCTAAGGCCGGCTTCGGAGGCCTTGATGGTTGGAGTTATCGTAGCATGTGGTGGATAAGTCACGACGACCATGGCGTCTTTGCCGCTCGCGGCGTACACGGCCAGACGATCTGGATCGACCCGTCCGCAGAGATGGTAATTGTGCGCTTGGCCTCCCACCCGTTGGCGACCAACGCGGCTAACGATGCAACCTCGCTGCCGGCCTACCGGGTCTTGGCCGAGTATCTGATGGGGCAGGACACGGCCCGCTGATTGTCGCCCTCCCGTAAATTTGGCCCATTGAAAACTGGGGATCTCCGGGCACACTAGAGCCCAAGGAGGCCGAGATGCACGAGAGTCGGTTTACGGAAAGCCATATTGTCCAGACGCTGAAGCAGGTCGAAGGCGGCCGGAAGGTGAAGGACGTCTGTCGGGAGATCGGGGTCTCGGAAGCGAGCTACTACCAGTGGAAGTCGAAATACGGGGGCATGGAAGCGGCCGACGTTCGACGGCTGAAGGAGCTGGAGGACGAGAACAACCGGCTCAAGCGGATGTACGCCGAGCTGGCCCTGGAGAACACGGCCCTGAAGGACGTGATTGCCCAAAAAAGCTCCGAGCCCGGACGAGAAGCGCTGTGTGGTCACTGCGTTGACGCGGGAGCATGGGCAGAGTCAGCGCCGGGCCTGTCAGGTGGCCGGGGTTGCGCGGTCGGTGGTGTGGTATCGCAAGCAACCGGACCGGGACGATGCGGTGGTCGCGCTACTGCAGGAGCGGGTGGAACGCGATCCGGAGCGGGGCTTTGGCAAGCTGTTCAAGCTGATCCGACGTCGGGGCATGCCCTGGAACCACAAGCGGGTCTGGCGCGTGTACTGCGCCCTGAAGCTGAACCTGCGGCGTAAGGGCAAGCGCCGCTTGCCACCACGGGAGCCACGACCTCTGGCATCGACCGAAGCTCCGAACGCGTGCTGGTCAGCGGACTTTATGTCGGATGCGCTGTGGGACGGACAGCGCTTTCGCACCTTCAACGTCGTAGATGACTTCAACCGGGAAGCGCTGGCGGTGGAGACCGATCTGAATCTGCCCGCACCCCGTGTGATCCGGGTGCTGGAGCGTATTGCGGCCTGGTGGGGCTATCCGCAGTAACTCCGGCTCGACAATGGTCCCGAGTTCGTTTCGGCCGCGATCGCCGACTGGGCCGAGCAGAGGAGCGTGGAACTGAGCTTCATCCAGCCAGGCCAGCCCATGCAGAACGGCTTCATCGAACGGTTCAACGGCGGCTACCGCCGCGGCGTGCTGGACCTCTACGTCTTCCGAACGCCGACCGGAGACCGGTACAACGAGCGCCGAAGGTACTCGACTTTGGGATACCTGTCGCCCAACGCCTACGAGCGAAAAAAGGGACAGCCGAAACACCCATCGAGGTGTCAGAAATCACTTGACCACTACACTTGGCGCGCGCGGCCTCGGCCCTGGCGTGCCGCGCCCGCCAGCGAGCGCCAGCTCCCATCGTAGGATGCGGGTGAGCGCAGCGAATCGCATCAGGGTTGCCCCGGCGTTGGCATGGGGTCTTTCGCTGCGCTCGGAAGGCGTGACCGTGGGCCGCTACCGGGTCTGGCGCCTGATGCGGGAGCAGGGGTGCGGCCACAAAGCCTACGCTTATCGAATGATGTCGGTACTCATAAGCCGGAATAAACATCCTTCAGTTCCAGTCTATTCTTCTAACGGTCCTCCAGCTAGTGAGGAGTGGCCCTTTAGTGGCGACAATGGGAACCTCCAGTTCCGTTTACACCTAAATAAGTTAGGAGACAGGCATGAGAACAATATTCTTTATTCCATTGCTGTTGATTACTACGGCGTTGATATTTTCGGGGAATGCGTCTGCCGTTACTTACGACTATGGAGAAGATAAGGCGGTCTACGACGTGAACTATGATGACAGTGACCGGCATACGATGGTCCTGCGGAACATACAGAACCACGTCAATGCATTAGGTGTCGACAATATTCAGGTAAAAGTCGTTTTGAGTGGAGACGGACTAAGCCTCCTTAACAAGGCGAAAGATGACGATGATCTTCGAGCGAACATCGACAATCTAAAGATGCAGAATGTCCGGTTCTTGGTTTGCAATAATACCTTGGAAGGTAGACAAATTAGCCTGCATGACGACCTGTACGACGCGTCGGAAGAGGACGTCGTAGTCAGCGGTAATGCTCATATTTCGTATCTGCAACGACAAGGGTACACTTTCTTGAAACCATAGGCGTGTATCGGAAGAAATCATGGAAGAAGAGGCGACCTTGGGAAACAATCGGGGGGACGTAGGTAGGATCTCGATGAGCGTTGCCAGTCGCATCAGGGGCAGCCCCGGTGTTGGATTTGGTGGTTAAGTCATTCCGGATACCGCGTTAGGTGGATTGGCTGCCGTTGGATGCTCATAGTCGCTGGAAGGCAGGTAGCCAAGCGTCGAGTGGATGCGAACGGTGTTGTAGAACCGCGCGATGTAGTCCGCGAAATCCCGCCGCGCCTCGCCGTGGTTCGCGTATCGGCGCTGCCAGACGCGTTCCGTCTTGAGGCTCAGGAAGAAGCACTCGACGACGGCATTGTCCCAGCAGTTACCCCGGCGGCTCATGCTCGCCTGGATCCGGTGCCTGGCCAGTAGCCGCCGCCAGGCGGCGCTGGTGTATTGGCAGCCCTGGTCGGAGTGCAGCAGCAGTCCCGGCTCCGGTTGGCGCTGCTCCAGCGCCATGCGCAGGGCCTCGCAGGTCTGGCTCGCCGGCATCTGCCGATCGAGGGCCCAACCGATGACCTTGCGCGAGTACAGGTCGAGGATGACCGCCAGGTAGCTCCAGCCGGTGGCGGTCGGGATATAGGTAATGTCGGACGCCCACGCCTGGTTCGGTCCGGCCGGGGTGAACTTGCGGTTGAGATGGTTCTCGGCGACCGGGACCCGGTCGTCGCGTTGCGTAGTGGCCACGAAGCGCCGCCGCCAGACGGGCCGCAGGCCGCGCTCGCGCATCAGCGTCCGCACCCGGTAACGGCCCACGGCTGTGCCATCCGCCTGTAAGGCTTTTGCCAGACGCCGGCTGCCGTAGGTTCGCCCGGAAGCCGCGAACACCCGCTCGAGGTGAGCGCCAGCGGCGCAGGGCACGCTTGGGCGTTCGGCCCGCGCCCGCGCCGCGTAATAGCCGGCCCGGTTTTCCTCCAGCAGATCGCAGACCCGCTGCACCGAAGCCTTCTCCGTCAGGGTCGTGATGCAGCGATGCATCACTTCAGTTCCCGGGCCAACAAGGCGGAGGTGCGCTCAGCCGGCCGACGCAACAGTGACCGTGAGTTTATCCGCCGGGGAGACCAAGGTTTTCCGCGGTCGCCGATTCAGACGGAGGGCGAGTTCATCCAGGCCGGTCTGTGAGAAGCCGGCCAGTTCCGTCTCCTTGGGGAAGTACTCGCGCTGCAGGCGGTTGGAATTCTCGTTGGTACCGCGTTGCCAAGGACTCTGCGGGTCATAGAAGTACACCTTCACATCCGTTTCGGCGATGAAGACTTTATGGCTGGCCATCTCGCTGCTGCGATCCCAGGTCAGGGTGCGTCACATGTCGCGAGGGGGGACGCCATATGTTCGACCGGATCGCACAGGTGGATGATGGCTATCTGTGTGGTGAACGCAGCGCTGGCAGGGCGGCACGCGGGTTCTGAGAAGAAGGTGCACTCGTAGCGGCGGTATTGCTAAAGGTCGCTGGGCATCCACTACGGGTCAAGCTGTTACCCCGGTAGTCACCTTCAGCGCGGAGGTCATGGGCAAGTGGGACCGCACCTAGCGGACGCCAGGCAGCACTGTGCAATTCGACGGCTTGGGTTGCTTCGGTGCCACCACGTAGCCACGGTCGTCGGTGGCCGAAAGCCCCGGCAAATGCCCGAGTTCCAGTGGACCAACACCGTGCGCGACAACCTGTTAAGAAAACACCACTAGGGAATGCACCCCGTGCGGCGCATAGTCGGGATGATCGTCGAGCGAATTTGGGATGCATTCGTGCCAGAGTGGCATAAAAAAACCGCCGGATGACCCATCCGGCGGTAATGCTTAACGGAGGTTGGAGACACCAAAGGCTGAAAGCCCACCTTTCGTCTTGGCGACACACAGCTGTCCGGGCTGTGTAGCTAAATGCGAACCATACGCAAGGGCATTTGCATGTCAAGCTTTGGCCTGTGACTTCTTCTCGGTTGCGGGGTGCTGGTCACGCATGGCGCGCGCGGCCTCAACCATTGCCTCCAGCGCTGGACGGACCTCGTCCCAGCTGCGGGTCTTGAGTCCGCAGTCGGGATTGACCCACAGCCGCTCGACCGGGATCCCGCGTGCCGCCTTTTCCAGAAGGGTCACCATCTCCTGTACCCTGGGGAGGCGTGGAGAGTGGATGTCATAGACACCCGGCCCGATCTCGTTGGGGTAGGTGGATCGCTCGAAGGCATCCAGCAGTTCCATGTCCGAGCGGGCAGTCTCGATGGTGATGACATCGGCATCCAGGGATGCGATGGCCTCGATGATGTCGTTGAACTCCGAGTAGCACATGTGGGTATGGATCTGGGTCACGTCGGCCACACCGGAGGTGGCAATGCGAAAGGCGCGCGCAGCCCAATCCAGGTAGCGATTCCATTCGCCTCGTCGAAGGGGAAGCCCTTCCCGAAGCGCCGGCTCGTCGACCTGGATCACGCCAATGCCAGCGGCCTCGAGGTCGGCGATCTCGTCGCGCAGCGCCAGGGCGATCTGCAGGGCAGTGGCCTCGCGTGACTGGTCATCGCGCTCGAAGGCCCATTGCAGCATGGTCACCGGACCCGTGAGCATGGCCTTGACCGGTTTGCTTGTGAGGGACTGGGCGTAACGTGTCCAGTCGACGGTCATCGGACTGGGACGCTGCACATCGCCGTAGATGATGGGGGGTTTCACGCAGCGCGATCCGTAGCTCTGAACCCAGCCGTGCCGGGTAAAGGCATACCCGTCGAGTTGCTCGCCGAAATACTCCACCATGTCGTTGCGTTCGGGCTCACCGTGCACCAGCACGTCCATGCCGATGTCTTCCTGGAAGCGGATTACGCGAGCGATCTCCTGGCGCATGGTGCGCAGGTAATCATCCCGGGTTAGCTCACCCCGGCGGTAGTCACGGCGCACCCGGCGAATGGTCTGCGTTTGTGGGAACGAACCGATGCTGGTGGTCGGGAATAATGGGAGGTCGAGTGAGCGTTGTTGCAACGGTGCACGCTGCTCATAGGCCAGGGCACGGCGGGCGTCATCCGGGGACAGTCCCGCCACCCGTTCCCGAACCTGCGGAATGCAAGTACGAACGGCGTTCTGGCGGCTGCTGTGCACGCGCCGACTGTGTTCCAGCTCTTTGGCGACGGCCGCGCGTCCCTCGGTCAAGCCGCGCTGGAGGATCGCCAGCTCCACCAGTTTCTGGCGCGCGAAGGCCAGCCAGCCGCGTACCTCCGTGTCCATGCCGGTTTCCTGTTCCACGTCAACGGGCACGTGCAGCAACGAGCAGGAGGGCGCGAGCCACAGGCGAGAACTACCGAGGCTGCTGACGGCGGGCTCCAGAGTGTCCAGACCTGCCTCCAGATTGGTGGCCCATATGTTGCGCCCGTCGATGATTCCCAACGACAGAATCTTGTCCTGCGGCAGCCGGGCCACGAGGGTCGAAGCCTCCATCGCGCCGCGCACGGCATCCACGTGGAGCCCCGCTACCGGTAGTTCCAGTGCCAGGTCGCGCTGGCTGCCAAGGCCACCGAAATAGGTCGTGAGCAAGAGGCGTGGCCCGCCACGGTGGAGACGGTCGTAAGCCGCCCTTAGCGCCGACTGCCACTCGACGGGCAGATCCAGTGTGAGGATGGGCTCGTCGATCTGAACCCAAGAAACCCCCTCTGCGCTGATCCACTCCAGGAGTTCCTGATAGGCCGGGAGGAGCCGGTCAAGCAGTTCCAGTGGCTCCCTGTCATCCTTCATTTTCGCCAGGTACAGAAAGCTGACCGGCCCCAGCAGGACAGGCTTGGGCTGCAGACCCATCTCGCGCGCCTCCCGGATCTCCGTTCGTAGTCTGTCCGGAATGGCCGCAAAGGTTTGTTCGAGGGTCAGCTCCGGGACCAGGTAGTGGTAGTTGGTGTCGAACCACTTGGTCATCTCCAGCGCCGGCACATCGGGCAACGCATCGTTGTGGGAACGACCGCGAGCCATGTAGAAAGCAAGGTCCAGCGGGTGCTCGGTCGCTGCGGCATGGAAGCGCTCCGGCAGAACGCCCAGCGTCAGCATCATGTCCAGCACGTGGTCGTAGAAACTGAAGTCGCCGACCGGGACCTGTTGGATGCCAGCTTCGCGTTGCCAGGCCCAATGACGCTGCCGTAACTCGCGGCCCGAGGTTTCCAGTTGATCGCGGCTGATGTTGCCGCTCCAGTAACGCTCAAGAGCCGTCTTCAGCTCGCGACGGGCGCCAATGCGGGGAAAGCCAAGATTATGGGTGGTGATCATGGATCTATAGACTCCGGGTTGAACACGGCGTCCAGTCTCGTCATGCTTGATACATGAGTAAAACGATATTTCTTCACAGACACCATGAATTCCGCTCATGATCTGTCGGGAGTACTCGAGCTCCGGCATCTGCGGGCGGTTTGCGAGATCGTGCGGTTGGGGAGTGTGACTGCCGCGGCTGATAGCCTTTGCGTAACTCAGTCGGCACTGTCGCATCAGTTGCGCCAGCTTGAAGACCGACTGGGTGTGACCCTCTTCGAACGCCGAACGCGTCCGGTGCGGTTATCGGCTGCCGGAGAACGGCTACTGCAGGCGGCTGACCGGGTGTTGCCCGAGATCACCGCCGCGCAGCGTGATGTCGTGCAGATCCGCGACGGCGGACGTGGCCGACTGTTTCTGGTGCTGGAGTGCCACAGCTGCTTTCAGTGGCTGATGCCGGCGGTAGGTGCCTTTCGACGGCACTGGCCGGAGGTGGAGCTGGATCTTACCCTTAGCCATGGATTCACGGCACTGGACGCCCTGCGCAACGGTGACGTGGATGTCGCCGTTGCGGTCGACCCTGTGGATGATCCCGAACTCGAGTCGGTACACCTGATGGAGTACGAGAACCTGCTCGTGGTGCCGGCCGGCCACCGGTTGGCCGAGCGGCCCTGCGTGTTGCCTGAGGATCTGCGCGGGGAGACCCTGATCACTTATCCGGTCAGCGAGGAGCGCCTGGATATCTATCGGCGCTTTCTGCACCCGGCCGGGGTGACGGTCCCGCGCCGGACGACCGAGGTTAGTGCGATGCTGCTGCAACTGGTAGCGAGCCGCCGTGGTGTGGCGGTTTTGCCGGATTGGGCCCTGCCCGAGCTGGAGGCGGGGCTCAACGGGGGAGAGAGTGAGCGTGTCGCGACCCGTCGTGTCCGGCTTGGTCACGACGGTCTGTGGAGCAACCTTGCCATCACGATGCGCCGTGCAGACCGGGAGCGTCCTCACAATCTCGACTTCATCGCGACTGCGCGCGACATTTTGCGTGAGGCTCGGGCGTAGAACTGTCAACTCGATTTTCGGATGTGGCGGACGTTCGTGGTGGATAAGCGGGTCTGGGAGGCCGCGAGGCACCAAAAATAAGTCCCCTGCTGGGGAGCCGACAGGGGGGGTACGAGTGCCCGCTAGCGGCTGGAACTAGATGTGATCTCCCAATAGGTTGTGCTGGTCTAATTTTCGTGGACACCTCGATCGGTGGAATGATTGGGATCTGATCGAGGAGACGATATGGGACGCAGGAATTTTGATCCGGAGTACAAGCTTCGGGTGGCCCGGATGGTGGTGGATGAGGGCCAGAGTGTGCCGCAAGTGGTGCGGGACACCGGGGTGGGCGAGACGGCCGTTCGGCGCTGGGTCGAGCAACTCAAGGCGGATCGTGCCGGGGAGGCCGGCGATGGCCGGCCTTTGACGCCGGAGCAGCGACGGATCCGGGAGCTGGAGGAAGAGAATC
>NZ_KB898054.1 GCF_000377345.1 Thioalkalivibrio sp. ALJ16
CCGGTGCGCAGGCACGGTTCTTGGCCTGAACCCGCTGCGCGAGCAGATCCTGGCGATGGCGTACGAGTTCTCCCAGGGCCTCATGCTCCGGACAGGGCGGGTGCCACCGACGCAAGTGCGTATCCCGCTCGGCGGCGTAGCGAGCCAGCCACACCGCATCGGTGGCATCCGTCTTGGCGCGTCCGCCATGGGAGGCGATAAAGGCCTTCACCCGGCTCGCATCCGCACAATGAATCGGCAGGTTCAGTTCCGTTGCGATGTCCAGAACCGGACGTTCGTAGCCACCGGTCGTCTCACACACAGCCAGATCGTGGCCCACGAAGGCTGAGAGAGCCCTGCGCAGAGCATCGGGTCGGTTCTCGACCTTGAAGGTGCGCCCCGCGTGCCGATCATGAATCACGACATGGGCCTTGCCCACGTCGATCCCCAGGCAGCGCAGCGCGTCGGTGTTGGCGTTCCAATGGGTATCAGGCATGATGAAATCTCGGCTTCGGATTGTCTGCGGGCGCGCGGATGCGGCCCCACCAAGTCAACAAGCGAAAGAAGCCGGCCCGCCGCCGGACCGTGATGACGACGGGCGAATGCCCCATCCCGGATCGGTCGCGGAGGCGGGAGCGAGCCTGGGGCCGGCCAGCCCCAGGCTCACATCCGACCACCTCCTTTATCCCACATCTGCAACAGACAATCCCGGCCGCAGCGCAGCGGAGAGCGCGGGATCTTCCGCGCGAGAAAACTCCTGACGACCGGGGCATCCCCGGGGGTGGAGATCCCGGATAACCGCTGCGCGGTTTCCGGGATTGTCTGTTGCAGATGTGGGGGTGTTGCGGCCGGGATGACGAGGGTGCAGGGACTTGTGCGGACGGGAATCCCGAGGCCCTGGCCCGCCCCCTGTGGGAGCCTGCTTGCAGGCGAAGCCCCTGCCAGAGTCGGGCACGGGCAGGAGCATTCGCCTGCAAGCAGGCTCCTGCAGAGGTGGGGTTCAGAAGCCCGGGGTGTTCTTCTCCACCCAGCGCTGGGTGCCGTCGGTCAGGGTCTCGCGCTTCCAGAACGGGGCCTCGTGCTTCAGGCGCTCGAGGATGTCGCTGCAGGCATCGCGGGCGGCCACGCGATGGGCCGACCAGGTGGCCACCAGCACCAGGGCATCGCCCGGACGCACGTCGCCAACGCGGTGCGCCACGTGACAGCCGAGCAGTGGCCAGCGCGCCTCGGCCTCGGCAACGATGCGCTCCAGCTCGCGCTCGGTCATTCCCGGATAGTGCTCCAGGAACAGTGCGGTCACGTCCTCGTCTTCGTTGAAGTCGCGCATGCGGCCGACGAACACGCTGGCGGCCCCGCGCGCATGCGCCGGAATCGCCTGTTCGGCGCGCGCCACCAGCGCCCAGGGGTCGAAGTCCTCGTGGCAGATCTCGACGGCCACCTCAGCCCCCCGTCACCGGAGGAAAATAGGCGACCTCGTCGCCATCGCTGACCGGGGTATCCAGGCTGGCCTGTTCCTGGTTGACCGCGGCCATCAGGCGCTCGGGGGGCGCATCCTGGTGCAGCTGCTGCCACAGTCCGCCAACGGTGGTGCCCCCGGCGGGCAGTTCCGCCTCTTCGTTCGGGCGGCCCAGCTCCTCGCGCAGTCGCGCGAAATAATGAACGCGTACAGTCATTCCGGCCCCTGTAAACATGGCTGCGAGTCAAGCATTATAGCCATCATGAACGAATTCACTCACTTTGATGCCGAAGGCCATGCGCACATGGTCGATGTCGGCGCCAAGTCCGTCACCCATCGGGTGGCGATTGCCGAAGGCCGCATCCACATGCAGCCGGATACCCTGCAGCGCATCCGTGAAGGCCGCCACGCCAAGGGGGATGTGCTCGGCATCGCCCGTGTCGCCGGCATCATGGGGGCCAAGAAGACGGGGGATCTGATTCCGCTGTGCCACCCGATCGGCCTGACCCGGGTGGCCCTGGAGCTGGACACCGAGGACAGCGCCGTGCGCGTGCAGGCCACCTGCGAGGTGCACGCCCAGACCGGCGTGGAAATGGAGGCGCTGACGGCGGTTTCCACCGCGCTGCTGACGGTGTACGACATGTGCAAGGCAGTGGACCGCGGCATGCGCATTGAAGGTGTCCGGCTGCTGGAGAAGCGCGGCGGCCGCAGCGGGACCTGGCGGGCCGACGCGAAAGGAGATTCCGAATGAAATGGATCAAGCGCCTTTTCAGCCTGATCATCGTGCTGCTCGTGCTGGTCGTGGTCGTAGCGGCGTACCTGCTGATTTCCTTCGATGCCAATGACTACAAGGACCGCATCGAGGCCGAGGTGAAGGAGGCGACCGGGCGCGAGCTGACGCTCTCCGGGCCGATCGGCCTGACCCTGTTCCCCAGTCTCGGGCTGCGCCTGGAGGATGTGCGTTTCGGCAACGCCGAGGGCTTCGGTGACGAACCCTTCGCCGAGCTGGACGTGGTCGATGTCGCGGTGGCGGTGATGCCGCTCCTGCGCCGCGAGCTGGAGGTCCAGCGTGTGGAGGCCGACGGGGTGCGCCTGAACCTGGCGCGCGACGAACAGGGCCGCAGCAACTGGGATGACCTGCTCGAGCGTGCCGGCTCGGCCCGGGACGAGGCCGTCGGCGCGAACGACGAGGAGCGCACCGAGACCGAAACCCGACTGGCGCTGCAGCGCATCGATATCGCCGGGATCTCGCTGAGCAACAGTCGCGTGCACTGGGACGACCGCGAGAGCGGGCTCCAGGCCACGCTGGAGCCGTTCAACCTGCAGGTCGGGCGCTTCCGCCCCGGCGTGGAGACGCGTCTGGATATCGAGGCGGTGCTGCGTGCCGAGGGCGGCGACCTGCCGGAACCGCTGGAGCTGGCGCTGGACCTGGGCGGACTACTGAACGCGGACCTGCTCAACGAGCGCTACTCCGTGCGCCGCCTGAGCGCGACCCTGGGCGTGGATGGTGGCGGCCTGCAGCGTGCGGCCGGCATGACCCTGGAGACCGATCTGGCGCTGGAGATGGCCGATGCCATGACCCTGCGCATGGAACGTCTGACCCTGGGGCTCGCGGACGTGCGCCTGACCGGCTTTGCCGAGCTGTCCGACCTCGACAGCGAGGTGCCACAGCTGCGCACCGAGCTGCGTACCAATACCTTCAACCTGAAGGACCTGATGGCGGACCTGGGGCTTGAGGCGCCGGAGACGACCAACCCGGATGCGCTGTCGCGCGTGGCGCTGGACCTGTCTGCTCTCGGCAGCGTGCAGGCGCTGAACATGGATCCGTTCGTGGTCACCGTCGACGACACCATCCTCAATGGTTCCGCAGCGTGGGACGGCCGTGGCGAGCGCCCGCTGATCCGCTTTGGTGTCGCCGGCGAGAACCTGAACCTCGACCACTACCTGCCACCGGCGGTGGAAGAGGCGCGCACCGAGGGCGGTAATGGCGACGGTGACGAGGACATCGCCATCGAGCTGCCGCTGGAGGCCCTGCGCAGCATCGATGTGGATGGCAGTGCGGCCCTCGGTCGCCTCGACGTGATGGGCATGGTCCTGCGCAATATCGAGCTGCAGATCCGCGCCGAGGCCGGGGACTGGAACATCGAGCCCCTGAATGCCGAGGCCTACGAAGGCGAGCTGACCAGCCGCCTGCGCCTGGACGCCCGCCACGACGCCCCGCGCTACGAACTGGCGGCCGACCTCCAGGGCCTGGATATCGGCGCCCTGCTGGAAGACTTTCAGGGCGATGATGCCCGCCTGATGGGGACCGGCAACCTGGAACTGGACATCCGCACCCGCGGCGAGCGGCTGAGCCAGCTGAAAGGGGCCCTGAACGGCTCCGGCAAGATGAGCTTCGAGGATGGCGCGGTGCGCGGCATCAACGTGGCTCAGGTCATCCGCCGCGCCGAGGCGCGGCTGCGCGGCGAGCAGCTGGAAGAGGAAGAGCCCAATCAGACCGATTTCAGCGAGCTGACTGGCAGCTTCACCATCCGCGATGGCGTTGTCCGCAATGACGACCTGGCGGCCAGTTCGCCATTGCTGCGGGTGCGCGGCCAGGGCCAGGCCGATCTGAACGACGAGACCCTCGACTACCGCGTGAACACCACGATCGTCGGCACGCTTGAGGGCCAGGGTGGCCGCGAACTGGACGATCTGCGCGGGGTGAACCTGCCGATCCGCATCACCGGGAGCTTCACCGACCCCAGCTTCCGCCTCGATCTAGCCGATGCGCTGCGCGGTCGCTACGAGGAAGAGGCCCGGGAGCGCGCGCGCCAGGAGCAGGAGCGCATCCGTGAACGCACGGACGAAGAACAGGATCGGTTGCGCGAGCGCATCGACCGCGAGACCGAAGGCCTGATGGATCGGCTGCGCCGCCGCTGATCCGCAGCGGCTGCGAGCGCCAGCCGGCGCCGCAGCTCCGACCATGAACGCGTTCGCCGAGCGCCTGCTCGCCTGGTTTGATCGCCACGGCCGCCAGGACCTGCCGTGGCAGCATCCGCGCACGCCCTACCGGGTGTGGGTCTCCGAGATCATGCTGCAGCAGACGCGCGTGGATACGGTGATCCCGTATTTCCTGCGCTTTATGGAGCACTTTCCCGACGTCGAGTCACTCGCGGCCGCCGACCAGGACGCAGTCCTGCATCTGTGGTCGGGCCTCGGCTACTACGCCCGCGCCCGCAACCTGCATCGTGCCGCGCAGCATGTCGTGAGCGAGCATGGTGGGGGCTTTCCGGACACGCGCGAAACCCTGGAACAACTCCCCGGCATTGGCCGTTCAACGGCGGCTGCGATCATCGCCCAGGCCCACGACCGCCCGGAGCCCATCCTCGACGGCAACGTCAAGCGCGTACTCGCGCGCCATGCCGCGATCCATGGCTGGCCCGGCAGCCCGGCCGTCCAGCGCGAGTTGTGGGCCGAGGCCGAGGCGCGCACCCCCGCCACCCGCTGTGCGGACTACACCCAGGCGATCATGGATCTGGGCGCCCTGCTGTGCACGCGCAGCCGCCCCGACTGCGCCGCCTGTCCGGTGCGTGCGGACTGCCGCGCCGCCGAGCAGGGTCTGACCGCCACGCTGCCCTCGCCGCGGCCGCGGCGTGAGCTGCCGACCCGCACCCGCTGGGCTGCCTGCCTGCAGGCCCCCGAGGGCATCGCCCTGATCCAGCGCCAGTCGGATGGCATCTGGGGCGGACTCTACAGCCTGCCCGAGGCCGAAACGCCCGAGGCCCTGGAAGACTGGGTGCTGGCCCAGTGGCCGGGTGCCGTCCCCGCCGCCGCCGACCATGGCCTGCAGCACTGCTTCAGCCACTACCGCCTGGATCTGCGCATCCGCCCCTTCGACCTCCCTGCGGGTGCGTGTGGGATCATGGAAGGCGAAAGGGTGATTTGGTATAAACCCGGCACATCACGGGCGGTCGGTATCCCGGCCCCCATCCAGCGATACCTGCACGACGACAAGGATCCCGGCAATGGCTCGAACCGTTAACTGCGTGAAACTCGGGAAAGAGGCCGATGGGCTCGATTTTCCGCCCTACCCCGGCGAGATGGGCAAGAAGATCTACCTGAACGTCTCCAAGGAGGCCTGGCAGGCCTGGCTTGGCCATCAGACCATGCTGATCAACGAATACCGCCTCACCCCGGTCGACCCCAAGGCGCGCAAGTTCCTGGAAGAGGAAATGGAAAAGTTCCTGTTCGGCGATGGCTCGGAAAAGCCGGAAGGCTTCGTCGACCCGAACGCCTCCTGAATCAGGCTTTTCTCCAGCGGCCGGCCCGGCATGCTTGACGTGGCGACGCCGGCCCGCTTTAATACCGCCCTTCGTCCGCAGGACGAATCCCCCCGCAGTATGGCCGGGTAGCTCAGTTGGTAGAGCAGGGGATTGAAAATCCCCGTGTCGGCGGTTCGATTCCGTCCCCGGCCACCATTATCTTTGCCCGTGGCATCTCCCTTCCCGTAAGCGTTCGCAATTGTTCTGTTCACGGTACCCTCGGGCTGTCGCGACTGCCTTGCCCGACAGAACTCGTACAACTGGGTTTCGATCCGCTGTCGCCTTGGGCGAGGTCCTGTGCGAGATCCAGTCCAGTCCCGCTGTATCCCTAGCCTGAATCATCCTGGCCATCGCGCAAGATGACCGGTGGCACCCCGGTATCGATTCCGGCCACAGCAAACGCGCTTTCCAGCCGATCCGAATCCGTCATGCGCAGATCCTGCGGCGCAACGATACCGCCCGGGAAATCGCCCGGATCACGAATCACCTCTCGAAGTAGCTCGACATCGCGTGAGTGGTCGCTCTTCGCGTCGCGCGCCTTGAACGACACAAACCCCTCAAATAGCCGAACTTCGGACTCCGCCCGAATAGCCGCGACCGCCTTTGCCAGATAAAGCGCCGCAACCATCACGCTACAGCCCAGACCGACATACCAGTATCGGGTTCGGCCACCCTGCTTCTCGATGGATCGCCCCGCCGGGTTTCCAGTCTGATCAAACGCCACGGAAAGCGGCGCCTCGATCACCAGGTTCACAGGGCCCGGGCTCTCCAGGATGAACCTGCATATCCACTCCACGGCTTCGTTAAACCGAAGTTCAGTCGGATGCTCGTCGTTTACCATCAAGCCGCAACTGCGAGCCTTGTTGGCAAACCCGATATCCAGGATCAGCCATTCGCCTGATGAGGCCGAGATCTCCGTTGGGCTTCCAGAACGAATGGACGTCACGCTAAACGCCCAGCTCTGGCGTGCGGGGTTGCGCAACCCATGGCCTTTGCGCGAAACGCGGTGTTAGAAGAGTGCCGCACGGGTGCTCCCTCGCTTCTGAAAACAGGACGCAATCAAGCGAATGAATGGGTTTGGAAAGTGAATGATTTCCCGATCAATCTGGGTGCGGCCATCGTTATGAGTCAAGCGCCTAGGTCTTTCTGGCGTGCGCAAACCACAGCGTAGGAGGTAGTGGTAGAGGTCACGACTGATCTCGCAATTTGAGGTGCCACGACCTGGCCCATATGAACCTACTACCCCCGGGAATTCCTGCCACCTTCCCTGGTAGCATCCAGTCAAAAGCAGGGGGGTATGGGTTGGATACGGTAACGGTACCGAGCCAAGCGGTGGTGGTCTGCGGCATCCTTGAGGACGCGCATGGCCGGATCTTTTTTGCGCGCCGTGGGCCGGGTCAGGCGCTCGCGGGCTGTTGGGAGTTCCCTGGTGGGAAGGCCGAGCCGGGCGAGAGTCTGGAGGCCGCACTACGACGGGAGTTTCACGAGGAGCTGGCGATGGAGCTCCGGGTGGGGGAGGAAATTGGCCGTACGCCGATTCCCGGGAATGGCGGCCTTCAACTGGTTGCCCTTCGCGCGTGGACGAACGATGCGACGCCGAGGCTAACGGTCCATGACCGCTGGTGCTGGGCATCCGCTAAGGAGGCCCGTGACCTCAATCTCGCGCCGGCCGACGTGCCATTGCTTGAGGCCTTCATTTCTGAGCGTTCCGCATGAGCCGTGACGACGCGGCCAAACCCTTGCCTACCGCCAATTGGATCGGTCTGCATGAGCGGCTGGATACGCCTCGGGTGCGTCAGGCGCTGAAGATGTTGGGTCTGGCGGATCACGCTCGTTGGGGGCAAAGGCTCGAGGGTGATGACCTGCTGATGAGTATGGTTGGCGAGCTGGCACAGCGTCTGGCCGAGCGCGCGGGCGACCTGAGCGAAAAGGGACATGAGGACTGGACGCGAGCCGTGCAGGGGCTGGCGGATGCGCTCGCGGCGGCCGGGCATCCGCTGTCGGGGATTGAGGAGGACCTTCCGCAGCCGCCGTTTCGGCAGTTGCTGGAGGTGCGTTCCCCGTCGGCTAATCAGGTTGGGCAGCAGGAAACGCCACGGCCGGATGTTCCCTTGGCTCTGTCCAGCCTGCTGACTGGATCCGATCGCACACCCAGTCTGGTGACGCAGATCGAGAAGGAGCTGGCCAGTGCGGAACGGGCCGATTGGTTGGTGTCGTTCATCAAGTGGAGTGGCATTCGCGCCCTGCGCGAGACGCTAAAGCGCTTTACCGAGACCCCGACGGCCGACGGCTCTCCCAGGCTGCGGATCGCGACGACCTCGTACCTCGGGGCTACGGATCTCAAGGCGATCGACTTCCTGCTGAGCCTGCCGAACACCGAGATTCGGGTCTCGTACGACACCCACCGCACGCGCCTGCATGCCAAGGCCTACCTGTTCCATCGCAGCACCGGGTTCGGTAGTGCCTACATCGGCTCGGCGAATGTCTCGCGCGTGGCGATGGATGAGGGCCTGGAGTGGACGGCCAAGGTCAGCGAATACGAGCTGCCGCACATGTGGCGCCAGATCCAGACCTCGTTCGAGGCGCATTGGGCAGACCCGGCGGAGTTTGAACCGCTCACCACAGACGACCTTCCCCGCCTGCAACAGGCGCTGGAGTCGGAATCCAGCTCGGGGCCCGGGGCGCAGAAAGACGCCACCGCGTTCTTCGACCTGCGGCCGTACGCCTTTCAGCAGGAGATCCTGGAGGATATCCAGCGCGAGCGCCGTTCGGGGATCGACCGCCATCTGGTGATCGCGGCCACCGGGACCGGCAAGACCATGATCGCCGCGTTCGACTATCGGCGGTTTGCGCGTGAGCAGGCGGATAAGGGGCGCCCGTCGCTGCTGTTCATCGCCCACCGCGAGGAGATCCTGCGTCAGGCGATGGCGAGCTTTCGGCAAGTGCTGCAGGACCACGAGTTTGGCGATGTGCTGGTGGGCGGGGCGCGTCCGAGTCAGGACCGCCACCTGTTCTGCACGGTGGCGAGTTGGAATTCACGGGACCTCGACCGGCTGGCCCCAGAGCATTTCGATTACGTGGTGCTGGATGAGGCGCACCACAGCAGCGCCGGAAGCTACCAGCGCATCCTCGAGCATGTGCGGCCCAAGTGCCTGCTGGGCCTGACGGCGACGCCGGAGCGCACGGATGCCGACGATATTCGCCAGCACTTCGGCCAGCGTTACACCCACGAGATTCGCCTGCCGGATGCGATCGAGCGGCGACTACTGGTGCCGTTCCATTACTTTGGCGTGGCCGACCATGAGTCCGTGGATCTGAGCCGGGTGAGCTGGCAGCGCGGGGGCTATGACGCCGAAGAACTGGAAGGGGTGTTCACCGGCAACCGGGCGCGCGCCGATTGGGTGCTGCGGCAGGCGCATGAGCACGCGACGGATATCAGCTCGGTCAGGGGCTTGGGTTTCTGCATCAGTCGCGCCCATGCCCGATTCATGGCCGAGCATTTCTCGGCCAAGCAGGTGCCCAGCGCGGTGCTGACTGGCGAAAGCTCGGATCACGAGCGGCAGTCGGTGCAGCGGGACCTGCGCGAGGGGCGCATCCGCTTCATCTTTACGGTGGACCTCTACAACGAAGGTGTGGACCTGCCGGAGGTGGACACCGTTTTGCTGCTGCGCCCGACCGAGAGCCTGACGGTCTACCTGCAGCAGATGGGCCGCGGCCTGCGCTTGCACGAGGGCAAGCCGCACCTGACCGTGCTGGATTTTGTCGCGCCGCAGCACCGGCGTTTTCGTTATGCCGCTCGGTTCCGGGCGCTCAGCGCGCGGCCGGAGAAGCGGGTGGATCACCAGATCCAACAAGGCTTCCCCTGGTTGCCCAGCGGCTGCCTGATCCACCTCGACCGCTTGGCCACCCAGCACGTTCTCGACAACATCCGTGCGCAAATCAACCGCCAGCGACCGCAGCTCGTCCGCGAGCTGAAGGACTGTTTCCGGGACGACATCGACTCCGCCAGCCTGCCCAAGATGCTCGACTGCCTGCATATGGATGATGCGGAAGACCTTCTGCGCAAGGACCTGCCCTCCCGCCTGCGCGCGGACTGCGGAGGCGAGTCGACCGAAGCGCTGGAACCCTATGCCAGCGGCCTCAAACGCGGGCTGCAGCGCTTGGCGCGGTGTGACGATCGGCAGTTGCTGGAAACCCTGCAGACCCATCTGGCGCAGCCAGCCGCGAACGTGGAGCAGCTTGCCGAAGAGGATCGGCTCCGGCTGGCCCTTGTCCACAGCACGCTATGGGGCAAGACGCGGCCGGGGGACGGGGACCTAACCGCCGTGGATGCCTTCGTCCGCGAACAGCGCCCCCTGTACCGGGATCTCCAGGAAGTCGCCGCCTGGCGACACGAGCGACTCGTACCCGCCAGCGGCATCACCTTCCCGGAGCAGACGGGCCCGCTGGAACTGCACGCGTCCTACACCCGCGAGCAGATCCTGCTGGCGCTGGGGCTTGGCAGCCTGGAAAAGCCGATCACCCAGCAGGAGGGCGTGCGGCACGTACCAGAGCGGCGGGTCGATGCGTTGTTCGTGACCCTGGAGAAATCCGAGCGGGAGTTCTCGCCCACCACCATGTACGAGGACTACGCCCTCAACGAGCGGCGGTTCCACTGGCAGTCGCAGTCCGGCACCTCCCCCACCTCGGAGACCGGGCAGCGTTACATCCACCACGAGGCGCGAGGCTACACCCCCATGCTGTTCATTCGCCGGGCCAAGCGTGATGCGGCGGGCCTCAGCGAGCCATTCACCTTTTGCGGCCCGGTGCGCTACCAGCACCACGAAGGTAGCAAGCCGATGAGCATCATCTGGGAGCTGGAGTACGAACTGCCCGCCCGGCTCCTGCACCTCGCCCGCCGTACGGTCCTGTAACGCCGCTGGGGAGACGTGGATCAGGCGTTCTGCCGCGCCGTCTTCTGTTCCCAGGCGAGGGCGTGGCGGACGATCTGGTCGAGGTCGGCGTATTGCGGTTCCCAGGCGAGGGTCTGGCGGATGCGGCGGGCGTCGGCCATCAGGGCGGGTGGGTCGCCTTCGCGGCGCGGGCCGAGGGTGACGGGAAAATCCGCGCCGCTGGCGCGTTTCACCGCGTCGATGACCTCGAACACGCTGTAGGCGTGGCCATAGCCGCAGTTGAGGATTTGCGATTCACCGCCGCCGTCGAGGTGTTCCAGGGCGCGGACATGCGCGGTGGCGAGGTCTTCGACGTGGATGTAGTCGCGTTCGCAGGTGCCGTCGCGGGTGGCGTAGTCGGTGCCGAATACGGTGATGCTGTCGCGCTGGCCGGTGGCGGCCTGGCAGGCGACCTTGATCAGGTGGGTGGCGTCGGGCGTGGCCTGACCGAGCCGGCCCTGCGGGTCTGCGCCGGCCACGTTGAAGTACCGCAGGCTCACATAGCGCAGGTCGCTGGCCGCGCCGAGGTCGCTCAGCATGCGCTCGGACATCATCTTGGAGGCGCCGTAGGGGTTGATCGGCTGCAGTGGTGCGTCCTCGGCCACGCTGGCCTGATCGGGGATGCCGTACACGGCGGCGGTGGAGGAAAACACGAAGCGGCGCACGCCGCTGGCGGCGCAGCCCTGCAGCAGGTTAAGGGTGTTGCGGGTGTTGTTGCCGTAGTACTTGAGCGGGTCGGCGACCGATTCGGGCACGACGATGTGGGCGGCAAAATGCAGCACGCCGTCGAAGCCGCGTTCGAGCAAGGCGCCCAGGCGTTCGGTGTCGGCGAGATCGCCCACCACCAGTTCGCTGTCGGCGACCGCCCATGCGTGGCCGGTGCTGAGGTTGTCGTACACGGTGACCTCGTGCCCGGCCTTTTGCAGGTGGTGCGTGACGTGGCTGCCGATGTATCCGGCGCCGCCTGTGACTAGCAGTTTCATGCGTCGCCCCGGTGGTGGTGAATGGGGGCTGGCGCGGTGCGTCAGGCGTCGGTGGGTGGCGATTGACGTCCGTGTTGCCAGCGATACCACAGAATACCGAGGTACTCGTGCATGGCGAGCCAGCTGATGCGCATGGCGTTAGCCTGGGGTTTGAAGGCGCCTAACGAGAGCCCGGGGTCATGGGCGACGAAGGCGCCGGTGGGGGCCGGGATGGCCTCCAGTCCTGCGCGCTCGAACGCGGCGCTGGCGCGCGGCAGGTGGTGGGCGTGGGTTACCAGAAGCACGCGCTGGATGCCGCGCTCTTGCAGCAGCGCGGCGGAGTGCCGGGCATTGCCCTCGGTATCGCGCGCCTGCGGTTCCTCCCAGATCGTGGTGACCCCGAATTCCTCCAGGGCTTCAACCATCCAGCGCGCCTCGGGTTCGCGGTCTTCCGGCCCGCCGCCCGTTGCCACGACGGGCAGGCCCGTGCGCCGATGCAGGGCGGCGGCGTAGCGCAGGCGTACCAGGGCCAGGTCGTTTACCGTCTCGCCGGAAAACTCCACCGCCCCGCTGCGGTATCCGGCACCCAGCACCACGATGGCCTCGGCCGATTCCAGCGCGGTTGCGTCGGGTGGCGTGTAGGGGGCCTGCAGCGGGGCGATCAGGGCGTGACTCACCGGCGGGAGGCTGAGCGCATAGGTCAGGAGCAGCCCGGCGACGAGCAGGGCCTTGCCCGTCCAGGTGCGCAGCAGGATCAGGCCGACCAGGGCCAGCAGCAGGGGCCCGCTGGGTGGCAGCAGCAGCCAGTCAGCGAGGAGTCGGAGCGACAGGAATTCCACGGGTTGCACCTGTTCGGCAGTGATAAACGGCCCGGCATCGCCGTAACGAGAACGTTAGTCCACCGGCGCCGGCAAAGAGGACGTTACGTGGACTCTGTTCCCGGGCGGGGCCTAACATCAAGTTGCTTGTGGAATCCCGTATTGCCGGCAAGCGTGGCCCGAGCCTCGGGTGTTCGCGCCAGAGTGCCGGTCCGGTCTCCGGTCGGGTGAAGCCTCCAATCACTGACAGTAACGTCCAAGGGGGAGTCGTGATGTCCCTGATGAATGCTCCAAAGGTCGGGCCGGGTTCCGGGTCACGCTTCAGCTTGGGTCTTGTCATCCTGATCCCGGCGCTGATGGCGGGCTGTGCCACGATGGATTACCCGGATGCCCCGACCTCCATCGAGCGCACCGTGATCGAGCAGTACATTATCGGCCCCGGCGATTCGCTGCAGGTGTCGGTGCGCGGTAACCCGGATCTTTCCACCAGCGTATCCGTGCGCCCTGACGGGCAGATCACCACGCCGCTGGTCGAGGATGTACAGGCCAGCGGGCAGACGCCAACGGAGCTTGCGCGGGCGATGGAAGAGGAGCTTTCCCGCTTCCTGCGCGACCCGATCGTGACGGTGATGGTCACCGGTTTCGCCGGGCCGTATAGCCGCCAGATCCGCGTGATCGGGCAGGCCGCCGAGCCGCAGGCCCTGCAGTACCGCGAGGACATGAGCGTGATGGACGTGATGATCGCGGTGGGCGGCATCACCGACTTTGCCGCCGGCAACCGCGCGGTGATCGTGCGTACCGAGGACGGCGAGCGCAAGCAGTACCGCGTGCGCCTGGATGACCTGGTCAATGGCGGCGATATCTCGGCCAACGTGGATATGCTGCCCGGCGACACGTTGATCATTCCGGAACGACGCTTCTGATGACCCCGGGCGGGGCGATGGTGGTGCCCGGGGTGCGCTAGGCGGCCCCCCGGGGTCGCCACCCTTCGCGCCGCAGGGTCGGGAGTGGTGGCCATGGCCCCCCTGGCGGACAAGAACAATACCCCGGCGTGCACGCCCCTGCGGGCGGTCTAGCCGTGCGCATCTTCGGCCACTACATCCGTCGCCGCGTCCTGATGCTCGCGCTGGCCGAGCTGCTGGTGGTTTATCTGTGCCTGTATCTGGTGCTCACGCTGCCGCCGTTCAAGCCGGAAATCCTCAGTGTGCTTGATCCCGAACTGGTGGCCGCCACGCTGGTGGTGTTCATGGTCCTGACCCTGGCCGGGCTGTACGAGGCCGATTACCTCGCCACCCGCAGTATCCTGCGCTCCCTTTTGCGTCTGGTGCCGGCGATCCTCGTCGTGGGCGGGCTCCTGCTGGCCTACGCGGCCGTGGTCCCGGCGGCGCTGTTTTCGCCGGTGGCGGTGGGCGGCGGCATTGTGGTCCTGCTGACCGGCCTGGTGGCCGAACGCACGCTGTGGTGCAACCTGTCGGAGGCGGATGCCTTCAAGCGCCGTTTGCTGGTGCTGGGGACCGGCACCCGCGCCTGCTCGATCGAGTCCATCCATGCCGACAAGCCCCCGGAGCAGCTGCCGTACAAGGTGCTCGGCTATGTCGCCACGGAGGGCGAGAAGGACTGCCCGCAGGATGGGCAGCGGCACCTGCGACTGGCGGATGACACCAGCCTCATGGATCTTGTCCGCCAGCACCGGGCGCACGAGATCGTGGTGGCGATCCGCGACCGCCGGGGCAACCTCCCGGTCCGCCAGCTGCTGGACTGCAAGCTGCACGGCGTGGCGGTAACCGACGTCTCCAGCTTCTTCGAACGCGAACAGCAGAAGGTGCAGCTGGAGTCCCTGAACGCCAGCTGGCTGATCTTCGGCGAGGGGTTCCGCCAGCACTGGACCCGCAATGCCACCAAGCGGACCTTCGACGTGCTGGCCAGCTCGACGCTTCTGCTGGCGACGCTGCCGGTGATGCTGGTCACCGCCCTGGCGATCAAGCTGGAGAGCCGCGGCCCGGTGTTCTACTGGCAGACGCGCGTGGGCCAGGGCAACGAGCTGTTCGATGTCTGCAAGTTTCGCAGCATGCGCGAGGATGCCGAGGTGGATGGTGTCGCGCGCTGGGCCGTGCGCGACGACGACCGCATTACCCGAGTGGGGCGTATCATCCGCAAGCTGCGGATCGACGAGCTGCCGCAGGTGATCAACGTGTTTCAGGGCAGCATGTCGTTCGTCGGACCGCGGCCGGAGCGCCCGGTCTTCGTCGCCCAGTTGAGCGAGCAGATCCCCTATTTCCCGGCACGGCACACCATCCGCCCCGGTATCACCGGCTGGGCGCAGGTGCGCTATCCCTATGGCGCCTCGGTCGAGGATGCCCGGCAGAAGCTGCAGTACGACCTGTACTACGTCAAGAACCACACCCTGTTCCTCGATATCCTGATCCTGTTCGAAACCGTCAAGGTCGTTCTGTTCGGGCGCGGCGCGCGCTGAACCCCGGATGATGATTCCCCTCGCCGCGACCAGCTACCTGACGGCGGCAGTGGCGTTTCTGGCCCTCGCGGTCGTGACCCTGCTGCGCTGGCGTAACCGCCCGACCGGCCTGTGGGTGGCGCTGGCGGCGCTGCTGTCGGTGGGCTGGGCCGGCTACCTCGGTTTCCTGTCCTGGCAGTACGGCACCAGCGCCGCCATTTCCGGCGGCGTGATGGAGGTCGCGCGCAACGCCGGCTGGTTCGCGGTGCTGCTCGCCCTGCTGGGTGGTGTGGGCAGTCGGCCGGGCGTGGATCCGCGCGCGCTGCGCTGGTGGGCGGGCGCGGTCGCTGTGTTTCTGCTGGTCATGCTGGTGCCGCTGTGGTGGCCGGGCCTGCTCGGGGATGTCTGGCCGGGGCTTGCGACCCTGCTGATGGCGATCGCCGGCCTGGTGCTGGTGGAACAGGCCTACCGCAATACGCCGCCGCAGAACCGCTGGGAGATCAAGTTCCTCTGCCTGGGGCTGGGCGGGCTGTTTGCGTTCGACCTCTTCCTGTTTGCCGATCTGGTGCTGTTCCAGGCCACCGACAGCCCGTCGTGGCAGGCGCGCGGTTTTGTCAATGCCCTGGTTGTGCCGCTGCTCGCGGTGGCGATGGGCCGGCGCCTGCCGCAGCGCGAGGGCCCCACGGTTTCGCGCCACCTGCTGTTCCATACCGCATCGCTGATCGGTGCCGGGCTGTACCTGCTGGCGGTGGGGGGTGCGGGCTACTATCTGCGCCACCACGGCGGCGAGCTGGGCGCACTGCTGCAGGTCACCCTCCTGTTCGGGGCGGCGCTGCTGCTGGCCATCGTGCTGTTTTCCGGCAGCGTGCGCGCCCAGCTGCGGGTGTGGCTGGCCAAGCATTTCTTCAATTACCGCTACGACTACCGCCAGGAATGGCTGCGGTTCACCGGCACCCTGGCGCAGACCGACCAGCAGACTCCGTTTCGCCAGCGCGCGATCCTCGCCATTGCGGAGCTGGTCGAAAGCCCCGGCGGCCTGCTGTGGGTGCGCCGCGATGACGGCTGCTTCGTACTCGACGGTGTCCTCAACCTCGGCGAGCCGCAGCATCCGCCGCTGGATCCGGATGATTCCCTGATCGCGTTTCTGCTGCAGTCCGGCTGGGTGATCGACATCGACGAATTCCGCCGCGACCCGGATTTCTATCATGGCCTCGACCTGCCCGGCTGGCTGATCGATAACCCGCGCCACTGGGCCGTGGTGCCGCTGCTCAAGAGCGATGGTCTGGAGGGCTTCGTGGTGCTCGCCCAGCCGCGAGCCCGGCACCGGATCGACTGGGAAGAACGCGACCTGCTGAAGACCGCGGGGCGCCAGCTGGCGGTGTACGTAGCCCTGGTGCAGACCGACGAGGCCCTGCTCGAGGCGCGTCAGTTCGAGACCTTCCACCGGCTGGCCGCCTTCCTGGTCCATGACCTCAAGAACGTCTCGGCCCAGCTGTCGCTGATCAGCGCCAATGCCGAGCGCCACCGCGACAACCCCGAGTTTGTGGCGGATGCCTTCCGCACCGTGGGCAATGCCCGCGACCGCCTGGAGCGCACGCTGGCCCAGTTGCGCAAGGCACAGCCCGGCACCGACAGCCCGCGCCAGGCGGTGGCGCTGGACGAGCTGTTGCACGAGGTCGCCAGCGACAGCCGCCAGGCCCGTCCCGAGCCCCGGGTGGTGGTGGAGAGCCCCGCCCGGGTGCTCGGCAACCACGACGCACTGCGCAACGTGCTGTTGCATCTGGTGCGCAATTCGCAGGAGGCGACACCGGATAACGGCGATATAACCTTGACCCTGAAAACCCAGGATCAATGGGCCATCATCGGAATCGAGGACACCGGGGCGGGGATGGACGAGGAGTTTGTCCGTCGCCGGCTGTTCAAGCCGTTCCAGACCACCAAGGGTAACGCCGGGATGGGGATCGGCCTGTACGAGGCGCGGGATCTGGTGGTTCGCATGGGCGGCCGGATCGAGGTTTCCAGCCGCACGGGCGAGGGCACCACCTTCACGCTGCGCCTGCCCCGGTACGACCCGTGAAGCCCCATCGTGCCGTCCTCCATGACGTCCTCCCGGGGGCGGATGCAATGTGATGGAGTCGATGCTCAAGCTTCTGATTGTCGAGGATGATGCCGGCCTGCAGAGCCAGTTGCGCTGGTGCCTGGACGGCTACGAGATCTGCCAGGCCCAGGACCGGGCCAGTGCCATGGCGCACATGCGCCGGCACGAGCCGGAACTGGTCACGCTCGATCTCGGGCTGCCGCCCGACCCTGCCAATGCGACCGAGGGCCTGGCACTGCTGGAGGAGATCCTGGCCTTCAAGCCCGAGGCCAAGGTCATCGTGGTCACCGGCAACGATGATCGCGAAAACGCCCTGAAGGCGGTTGCGCTGGGCGCCTACGATTTCTACATCAAGCCGGTCGATGCCGAACTGCTGCGCCTGATCGTGGACCGCGCAGCGCGCCTGTACGAGCTGGAAGACGAAAACCGTCGCCTCGCCCGCGGGGGCGTCTCGTCGCTCTCCGGCATCATCACCTCGGACCCGCAGATGCTGCAGGTCTGCCGCATGGTGGAGCGTGTCGCACCCTCCGATGCGACCGTGTTGCTGCTGGGCGACAGTGGCACCGGCAAGGAGGTCCTGGCGCGCGCGGTGCATGACCTCAGCAACCGCGCCCAGGAACGCTTTGTCGCCATCAACTGCGCCGCGATCCCGGAAAACCTGCTGGAAAGCGAACTGTTCGGCTACGAGAAGGGCGCGTTCACCGGCGCCACCCGCCAGACCATCGGCAAGATCGAGCACGCCCACAAGGGCACGCTGTTCCTGGACGAGATCGGCGACCTGCCGCAAAGCCTGCAGGCCAAGCTGCTGCGCTTCCTCCAGGAACGCACGGTCGAGCGCCTCGGCGGGCGCAACGAGATCCCGGTGGATGTGCGCATCATCGGTGCCACCAACCAGGACCTCCAGGCGCTGATCCGCGACGGCGCCTTCCGCGAGGACCTCTACTACCGCATCAGCGAGATCGCCATCGACATCCCCCCAGTGCGCGCGCGATCCGGCGATGCCGCCCTGCTGGCGCACGCCCTGCTCGAGCGTTTTGCCCGCGAACAGGGCAAGCCGCGGCGCGGCTTTACCGCCGACGCGCTGCGGGCGATCGAGAACTACAGCTGGCCCGGTAACGTGCGCGAGATGGAGAACCTGATCCGGCGCGCCGTGATCATGGCGGACGGCAACCTGCTGACCGCCGACGACCTGGGCCTGCAGGACTCCACCCAGGACGCGCCCCCGGAACGGCTGCGCGAGGCCCGCGACCGGGCCGAATACGAGTCCGTGATCAAGGCAATGGGCCGCTGCAACGGCAACATCGCCCAGGCGGCCGACACCCTCGGCATTACCCGCCCAACGCTCTACGGCCTGCTCGACAAGTACGGGCTCAGATGAGGCATACCATGGTGACTACCCGACATACCCAGAAAGGCCCCGGGATCGCCCCGGTCCGTCCCGGCGTACCCCCGAACCGGCGGCTGAAGCCGCTGGCGCTCGCCGTGATCCTCGCCACCGGGTTGAGCCTGGCGGGCTGTGACCAGATCGGCTCGGCCAGCGAACAGGACTACCTTGATCGCGCCCAGACCCTGCAGGAGCAGGGCGACTATCGCGCGGCGCGCATCGAGTACCGCAATGCCCTGCAACTGAACACCGATGCCCCGGGTACGCGCCACAGCCTCGGGGTGGTGTACCTCGAACTGGGCAACCCCGAAGAGGCGCGCCGCCAGCTGGAGCGGGCGCAGTCGCTGGGTATCCCCGAGGCCCAGGTGACGCTGCCGCTGGCGGAGGCATGGTTTGCGACCGACCGCTTTGCGCGCATCCGGGACCAGCAGGTTCCGGAGGATCTTGCTGCGGATGAACGATCACGCCTGCACGCGCTGCGCGCGGTGGCGTTCGCCGCCGTCGGCGAGCGCGAGGCGGCGGAAGCCGAACTGGCGCGCGTTGGCGCCGGCGACGAGCAGCCTTTGAAGGCCCTGGCCCGAGCCCACCTGTGGATGGCCGAGGGCGACGCCGAACAGGCCATCGCAGCGCTGGAACAGGCGCTGGACCTGCAGCCGGAGCTGGGGCAGGCGTGGAGCCTGCTCGGCGAATATCGACGGATCACCGGTGACCTCGAGGGGGCCGAAGAGGCCTTCAGCCGGGCCATCGAGGTGCGCCCCGGTTCCGGGCGGGACCACATGGCACGCGCGATGGTGCGCCTGAACACGGGTGACTACGAAGGGGCCCGGTCGGATGTCGATGGTCTGAAGCAGGGGGGCTCCTCGCACCCGGGCGTGCACTACCTGGACGGCATGCTGCTGATGGAACAGGAGCGCTTCAGTGACGCCCGCGCCAGTTTCGAACAGGCCCTCGCCGGCAACCGCTCCTACAGCCCGGCATTGCTGGGACTGGGCCTGGCGCATCGCAGCCTGGGCAATCTGGAGCAGGCCGAACACAACCTGAACCGCCACGTACAGGAGAGCCCCGGCTCGCTGCAGGGCATCCGTACGCTGGCGGCAATCTATCTGGAGCAGGAGCGTGTGCAGGACGCCCTGCGCTTTGTCGACCGCGTGAGCCGCGACTATACGGGCGATGCGGGCGACATGGCCGAATTACGTGGCCGCCTGTTACTGGCCGCCGGCGATGCCGAGGGCGGGGTCGCCGCCCTGCGCGAGGCCGCCGCTGCGCGGCCTGGCTCGCAGGAAATGCAGGAGCTGCTGGCGGTGGCCCTGCTTCAGGGGGGCGAGACCGAAGAGGGGCTGGACGTGATGCGCGCTACCGGTGACGCGGTTACGGCCCAGCAGGTGGACACCACCATGGTGCTGTACCTGCTGCAGTCCGGGCGCTACGACGAGGCCCTGGAACGTGCCCGAGGCCTGCAGGAGCTGCAGCCGGACGAGGCTGCCCCGCTGAGTCTTCAGGGCGCTGCGCTCATGGGGTTGGGTCGGGTTGACGAGGCGCGGACCGCGTTCCGTGAGGGTGTCGAGCTGGACCCGGATGACACCTCCGTGGCAATGAACCTGGCCAGCCTGGAGCTGCAGGCTGGCAACCGTGGCGCCGCCCGGGAGGTCCTGGAGGCCATCCAGGAGCGTCAGCCCGGGCATTCCCGGTCCGCACAGCGCCTGGCCAATATGAGCCTGCAGGACGGTGATCCGCAGGGCGCGGCCCGCTGGCTGCGCGCGGCCATCGAGTCGCAGCCGGAACTGCTCCCGCCGCATCTCATGCTGGCCCAGGTCCAGCTTCAGGGAGGGCAGTCCGAGCGGGCACTGGAGACCTTGCAGGCCGCGCGCGAGCACCACCCGGAAAACGCCGACCTGCTGTACGCGCTGGCGGATGTGCAACAGAGCCTGAACCAGCCGGAGGCCGCGGTGGAAAGCCTCGCGGCGGCCGTTGAACAGGCGCCCGACAATGCAACCCTGCGCCTTGCCCTGGCGCGCGCCCATGCCCAGGCCGGCGACGAGGCCGCGACCGAAAGCACCCTGAGCGAGCTCCTGGAGCGGCAGCCCGATCACTACCAGGCACGCCTGCTGCTGGCGCGTGGCCTGGTCAACCAGGAGCGTCTGGACGACGCCAGTCCGCACCTGGAAAACCTGCAGGAACGGTACGAGGACCGCGCCGAGATCCAGGCCCTGCTGGGACGTGCCGCGGTGCAGCGGGATGATCCGGAAGCCGCGGTCCGGCATTACCGGGCTGCCCTGGCAAGCCCGGATGACCAGCGTCGGGACTGGGTGCACGAACTGGCGCGCGCGCAGCGTGCCGTCGGCGAGGCCGAGGCCGGGCAGGCCACACTGGCCGCCTGGCTGGAGGAGCATCCGCAGGACCTGGCGACGCGGCACCTGTATGCCTCGCAGCAAATGGCATCCGGAGATCGCTCCGGGGCGATCGATTCCTATCGCCTGATCGTTGAACAGGACGGGGAGGACGTGATCGCGCTCAATAATCTGGCGTGGTCACTGCGCGACAGCCACACCGACGAAGCCCTGGGCTATGCGCGCCGGGCGGCGGACCTGGCCCCCGAGGCCGCGCCGGTCTTGGATACGCTGGCCGTGGTACTGATCCACGCGGGCGAGCCCGCCGAGGCCGTGGACCTGCTTGGCCGGGCCAGCGAACTGGCGCCGGAGGACCCGGGTATCCAGTACCACCTGGCCTGGGCGGAAAGTGAACACGGCGCGCGGGATGCCGCCGTCGAGCGCCTGCAGCGCCTGCTGGACGGGCGCGACGAGTTCCCGCAGCGCGCGGATGCCGAGGCGTTGCTGGAACGCCTGTAGGCATTTTCCCAACCCGTGGTCCGAGGGGCTGCCTGGCAGCCCCTTTTTTTGCCGGCGCGCGTGCCCGAACGGCCGGAGCCGCCCTGGGCGCACATGGGTCCAGCGGCGTGATCCCGCATCGTCCCCACGTGGTTGCTTAGCCACTCGCTATGTCATCCCGGGAACCTCGCACCGGTTATCCGGGATCTCCCGGGGCTTGAGCGGTGTTGGTGGCGAGGGTGGGAGATCCCGGCTCTCCGCTTCGCTGCGGCCGGGATGACCAGGTGTGGGAGGTGCGGCCGGGATGACCTGGTTGCGGGGGGGCGGGTGGGATGGCCGGGTGTGGGTGTGTTGAGGTCGGGACGGCGTTGATACGGGTGGCGGGCACAAAAAAGGGGCTCCCGTTGCGGGAGCCCCCAAGCTTGGTGGACCCGGGGGGAGGGCCACCAAGTGGTTGTGGAGAGATCGTGGTGCCGCGTCGCTTACGCCGCCGCCTGGCGATCATCATTGGCGGAGCGGCGGCGCATGCCACCGACGCCGATGAAGCCGGCCAGCATCAGCAGGGACAGACCCATCAGCGCCAGGGTGCCCGGTTCCGGTACCGCGAAGCGCAGGCTGCCGTCGTGGCGGGACTGGGTCTCGCTGAACAGGGTCTGACCTTCGCGTTCGGTGCCGAAGATATCGTTGGCATCACCACCGAAGAAGGTCACTGGCGGCGGCTCCTGGATGGTACCGGCGCTGGCAAAGGCCGAGACCATGAACGTCGGGGCACCGTCCTCGTCCTCGAGCAGGTCGGCGAAGTCGATGCCGTCGGCGGTGAACCAGAAGCCCGGCAGCACGTTCACGACCTGAAATTCGAAGGTGAAGGTCCCTTCGATAAATTGCCCGCCCTGTTCCTGGAACTCCAGAATGCTGTTGCCGGACTTCAGGGCCAGCTCCATCACCTGTTCGCCGGCGCTATAGTGGGCCGCCGCTCCTTCATAATCCTGCCCAAAACCGGGGCTCAGGTCGGACATGAACAGCTGAAAGTTGTCGGTGCCCACCGAGGTGTAGTTGGCGTTGACCACAAAGTTGTCGCCGACGGTATTGGTGCCGGTGACCACCCCGCGGAGTTCATCCCAGAGGAGCCCCATGGAGTATGTAGCGCCAATGAAGTCGGGGCCGGACTGAGGTGCAGCGGCATCGAGCGGGGTACGAAATGCTGATGCATCGCCGTAGCCACGGTCATAGAAGACGTCACCTTCCTGCAATGGGTTGGTCGGGTCCTGTACGTACTGGAAGGTCTGGGTGTTCAGGCCGAACTGGATGCGCTCGACATTTGTGACCGAACCACTGTAGTCCGTAGTGGCATCGAGATTCATGTCGAAAGCAATCACCGAAGCCGTCGCGGTGCTGGCGCCTGTGGCGAAAAGGCCGACGCAGAGCGAAGCGAGAAGCACTTTTTTCGCGTTCATTGGAACTCTCCTGATGCTCAATTAGTGGCGATTCAACCATCGCCGGGGTTGGCCTGGCGGCCCTATCGGTTGTTCTCGCCTGAATACTAAGCAGGCACCGTGCCAGTTTTAAGATCATGAACGGAATGATCATAAGTGACTGTTTTTTCGATTCTAAAAATATGGGATTCGGCCTGAGGAAGGCGGTGTTCGTGACGAGGTATCGAATGAGGCCGTTTGCAGTGTCGAAGTGTAAAGACGCTCGACGCGGATGGGGGTGTCCTGGACTGCCCGGTGGCGATCACGCAAGCCCAGGCGTCAAAAAGTTAGGAAAAACAGCACCTTGAGTGAACGCACGCGCTTGTAAAACATCTCGACAGGATGTCTTTTCCGGGGGTGTTCGCGGCCCCGGGCGGGCGGTTCAGGCCGTGCGACGGCGGCCCAGGCGGTGCGCGGCGACCAGCAGTGCGGGTAGCACCAGCAGGTCGAACAGCAGGGCCGCGATCAGGCCAAAGGCCGTGAGCAGGCCAAAGGCGGCGGTGGGCTGGAAGTCGGACAGGGCCAGCAGCACGAACTGCCCCACCAGTACCAGCGTGGTGGCGGTGATCGCCCGGCCGGTGCGGCGGTAGGTGCGCGCCAGTGCCCAGGCGATCGGGCTCCCGGCCTGCCGGCGCTGGCGATAGCCATGCAGGAGGTGGATGGTGTCGTCGATCGCGATGCCGATGGCGACACTGGCGATCATCGCGGTGGCCATGTCCAGCCAGATGCCGAGCACGCCCATCAGGGCAAAGATCATCGCGACCGGGGCGAGATTCGGCACCATGCTGAACACGGCCACTGGGACCGAGCGCCACATCCACAGCATCAGGACCATCAGCATCGCGGCCACGGTGTAGAGGCTGTGCAGTTGGCCCTGGATTAGCAGGCGTTCCTGGTCTGCAAACAGGCGCGCCATGCCCGCGAGGTCCCAGTCCATATCCGCGGGGGGCTGGGCCTGCAGGTGGGCGCGCAGGTCGTCCATCAGGGCGTTGATCTCGCCGGCGCCGTGGGCATTCAGGTTCAGCAGCAGGCGGCTGCGTTCGAAGTCGCGATCGACCACGTCGTACAGGTCCCGCCCGTCGTAGATGAACAGGTACTGGGCCACCAGGTCGCTGCTGTCGGGGATACTGCGGTAGGCCGGGTCTTCCTCGTTGAAGGCCCAGTGCATCTCGGTCACCAGGTCCGGCAGCGACAGGCTGTAGTCCACCTCGGGGCGGGCATCCAGCCAGGCCTGTAGCCGCTGGATCGCGCGCAGGCGTTCCGGGTCCTGCAGGCTGTCCCAGTCCGGTCCGTGCAGCACCACTTCCAGTGCCATTACGCCGGACAGCGAAGCCTCCACCGCGCGTGTGGACTGGGTGATCGGATGATCGTCCTGAAAAAATGCGTACAGATCGGTCTCCACCTCGACGTGGCGGATCTGCGGCAGCGCCAGTGCGAGCAGCAGGGCGGCGCCCCCGAGTACCCAGCCCGCGCGGCGTATGGCCAGATGCGCGGCCAGACCCGTTACGCGGTCCAGCAGGCGCAGGCTGCGTTGCGGCGTCTTCCAGTCGCCCCGGTCCCAGCGCGCCATCAGCGCCGGCAGCAGCCACAGCACGATGGCCGCGGCCAGCAGCACGCCGATGGCGCCCATCAGGCCGAAGGTGCCGATCGGGCGAATGCTGCTGACGTTCAGCGATGCCAGGCCGGCGGCGGTGGTCAGGGCCATGAACAGGGTGGGGCGGGCCACGGCGGCTAGCGCCGCCCGCACCCGTGCCTCGCCCTGGTGCCCGCGCTGTGCCGCGTGCAGCAGCGCGTTGAAGAAGTGCATCAGCATCGCGATCGTGAGGGCGGTCAGCAGCGGCGGCAGGATGGCCGATATCAGGGTGAAGGGGCGCTCGAGCAGGATCAGCAGGGCAATCGTGGGCCCGGTGACCGCGCTGATGGTGGCGGCGGCTACGCCCACCACCAGCCAGCGCCGGAACAGCCACCACAGCAGCAACAGGCCCACGGTCATGGTACCGGGCACCAGCAGGGCGAGGTCCTTGAGCATGGCGCGCAGCTGCGCCACATCCAGGGCGATGTGCCCGGCGACCGCGTCGAGGTCGTTTTCCAGGCCATGGGCGGCCGCGCTGCGCCGCAGCAGTTGCTCCAGTTGCAGCCGTTGCAGGCTGTTGTCCAGTGCGTAGGGGCGCACGATGAGCGCGAGGGCCTGTCCGTCGCGGCCTGCGACCAGCCCCGGTGCGAAGCGGTCTTCCAGGGTGCGCGCACGCCACTGCTCGGGGCTGCGCGCCGCCAGGTCGCCGGTATCGATCAGGGGTTCCACCGAGAATCCGTGGGTCGTGGCCCGGATGTGGTCGAGCGTCGTTACGGCGAGTACGCGTTCGACCGTCGGGTCGGCCTCGAGGTCGCGCGCAAGTGCGCCCAGGCGCTCCAGGAACTCGGGCTGGAACAGGCCGGGCCCGGCAAACAGGCCCACCAGCACCTGGTCCTGCGGGAAGTGTTCGCGCACCTCGCGATCAAACTGTACCGCCGGTGCGTCGGCCGGGAAGTACGCCTCCGGGGCGTTGTCGAAATCGACCTGCAGCAGGATCGGGCCCGGCACCAGGATCAGCAGGGCCAGCAGCACCAGCGCCAGGGTCGGATGCCGCAGCATCCAGTGCATCAGAACTGCCCCCGCCAGCCGAGGACCAGCATGCGGTTATCCTGGTAGAAGCCGCCGACGGTGCCCTCGGCCCCGTCCAGCCAGTGGAGCCCGAGGTAGAGCTCCATCGGTTCGTTGGCGATCCAGGCCAGTTCCGGATTCAGGTAGATATCGCGCCGGTTGAGGCCCAGCGAGTAGCGCAGGCGTGCGCGCCAGCTGTGGGCGGAGAACGGTGCCTCGAACTCGCCGGTGGCGAAGTAGCTTTCGCGTGCGTCCAGCACATCGCCTGCACTGAGCAGGTGCTGGCCGGCGAGTTGCGTGGTCATGCGGAAGTCGCCATCCCCGGGGAAGCCCTCGACCCCGACCACCCAGTCGACGCCCTCCACCGTCGTCTGGCGCAGATCCGCACGCCGGGTGACCGGCACGTCGCTGAGCCACGCGGCCTCGGCGCGCCAGGTCCAGGCGCCGGTGGTAAAGGCGGTATCACCGCCCACCACCCAGGTCCGCGGGTGTACCGCCTCCAGCGCGGGGTCGTCCGGGGTGGTGCCGGCCGCCAGTGCCTGCCGCGAGGGCTCGTCAAAGCGATAGTACGGCTGCGAATGACGGGCGCGCTGCACGGTCACGGCCAGGTCGGCGCCGCGCCCGGAGCGGCCGAGCCGGATGCCGCCGCCCCCGTCCCCGGAGACGTCGTCCTCCAGCCGCGCCTGCTGGACCACTGGCGCCAGTGCGGGGTCTGCGGGCAGTCCCAGCAGGCGGCCACGGGTACGGTCCACCGGGTGCCAGAGGCTGTCGCGGTCCGGCAGTTCCGCGGGCCGGAACAGGGGCAGGAACACGAGGTCGGCATGCCACGGGCCCTGGAACCACTCGGCGCGGATGGCCGGGTTGGCCCGGCGGCGCTCGGCGTACGGGTCGAGTCCGAAGCGGGTGAGGTCCTTGGTGCTGAGACGGTCGGTGGGCGGGATCTCGTCGACTCGCCCCCAGAGGATGCGCTGGGTACCCACGGTCAGGCGCGCATTCTCGCCCCGGTAGCGCAGGTAGTTCTCGTCGTAGTCGGCGCGGGCGCGGGTCCGCTCGGGAAAGTCGCCGCCCTGCTGCGCCTGCAGGTCGGCGCGCACACCCAGGCGCAGCTCCCAGCGGTCTCCAAGGGGGCGTCCGGCACGGAGCAGCCCGCGGGCGTACTGCGTGGTATCCACCGGGCGGTCGGAGGCGGCGAGAATGCCGGCCTCCAGCAGCAGGTCGTCGAGGCGGACGTCCCAGGCTGTGGCGGGCGCGTCCGCGGCGTCCGGCTCCTCGTCGGGTTCGGGTCGGGCCGCGCCGAAGGTGAAGCCGCGCGCGGGGGACGGGTCTGCGTCCGCGGCATCATCGGCCTCTGTGGTTTCGGGTTCCCGGGGATCACTCGCGCCCGGCGCCGCGCGCTCCAGGGCCTGGGCATCCGGGCTATCCGGGGTGGCGGGCGGCGGGCGTGAGGCAGCGTCCGCGATAGTCGCGGCGCCGCGGGCGAGTTCCGGCGGCACCCGCAGCACGCTGCCGGCCCGCAGCCGGTCGATGCTGCCATCGAAGGCATTCGGGTTGTGTTCGTACAGGGCCTGTGCCATCTGCCGTACCGGCATGTCCTCGTCCGGGCGCAGTCGGGTGGCAATGCTCCACAGGGTCTCGTCGCTGCGTACGCGGTGCGCGCCCTGCTCGGCCGGCAGCGGTTCCGCCGCCTGCACGCGGGCGCGGGCCGCATCGGCAACGTGCTGCTGCAGGCGGTCGGCCGGGGGTAGTGTCAGTGTGGCTCCGGCGCGCAGCCGTTCCAGCGCGCCGTCGAAGGCGTGCGGATTGTGTTCATAGAGGGCGAGCATCATCTGCTGCACGCTGACGTCGGTGCTCGGGCGCAGGCGCTCGGCGATGCTCCAGAGGGTGTCCTGGCTGCGTACCGTGTAGGTGGTCGTGTCGCTGGCCGTGACCAGAGCGGGCACTGCCGGGGTTACGGCCAGGGCAACGGCCAGGGCGATCGCGACACCTGAGGGGCGCCACCGCGCAGGCAGCCGCGGGCCGGGGCTACGGGCGATAGGGGCGCGCACGTTCCGGGTCCGCCAGTCCGCGGGTGGTGAACAGGTCGCGCGGCAGGTCGGTGTCGTAGACGATGTCTTCGACTTCCAGCACGGTCACGCGGCCGCTGCCGAGGTCGGTCATGGTGCTGCGCATTACGGTCCAGTAGCCCTGCACCTCCAGGATCTCCTGGACTTCCACGCGCTTGGCGGGTTCGTCGCCCCCCTCATACAGGTCGATGCGCAGCGGGATCAGGGTCTCCTCGTGCACCCAGCTCAGGCGCTTGCTGTACACCGAATTGCCGGGGTCCACGGGCGTGCTCTCGAGGAGCGTGACCTCGACCCCTTCGAAGGTCTCGGTCCCCAGGATCCGATGGTGATCCTTGTGCGGTTCGCGGTCTTCGAGGTCCTCGAAGTAGAGTTCCGACTGCACGAAGCTCCCGCCCCGGTTCTCGCTGCTGATGCGGCGCTCGCGCTGGGCGGCGGGCAGGTAGAGCCACTGGTCGACATCGCCCCCCGGATGGTTGTGCACCAGGATCGCGGTATCGGCGATGTTGCGTGGCGAGGTAAAGCGGATCAGGTTCCAGCTCTCGCCCGGTTCGTCACCGTCAAGGCGGTATTCGTAGCTTTCGCGGACGCGTTCGCGTCGCCCCGCCCCGGTCAGGGTCATGATGCCGCGCGTGACCGAGTCACGGCCGTCGGGCCGCTGGTGGATGGCCTCGGCCAGCGCGCGACCATCGGTTTCCGCCGCCGCATCGGCCTGGGCGCTGGATGCGAAACCCGCAAGGGCGCCCGCCAGGGCCAGGAGGATCAGGATCTTCATCAGTCGGTTCTCTTGTTCGCGGAGGCCGGACGCGGGCGCTGGTCGCCCAGCCGTGCCAGTCGCCGCCGCGCCACCGCCAGTACCAGGCGCTGCAGCGGGTTGCGGTTGCCACCCGGGCGCCAGGTGCGAGCCAGGCGTTGCCGGTAGGCATCATAGTGAACCCCCCGGGGGGCCCAGGTCACGCGCCCGCGTTCGAGCAGGATGCGGAGGGCCTCGGTGCCGGCCACGCCGGCGCACAGGTCGCAGGCCATCGGGGTCGAGGGACCGCGCTGCGCCGCGAGGTCGACCGTGTCCGGATCGGCCAGATAGCCCATCTGCAGCATCGCCGGGGCCAGGCCCACCATGAATCGCAGTGCCAGATCCTCGTCGTCGAGCCCGTCGCGCAGGTCAAAGTACTGGTCGAAGGACATGCCCGCCGGGTCGAAGTTGAGCAGTGCCGCCCCCATGCCCAGGGGCGCAACGGTGACGGCCGGGATGCCGCGTTCGGCGCAGGCGGCGAAGACCCGGCGGCGCATGTCGAAGGCAAAGAAGTCGAGGCCGTCGACGTAGAGATCCACGTCGGCGAGAAAGGCATCGAGATTGTCGGAGGTCACCCCCTGCGCGAACGCGGTGATGTCGAGTTCCGGGTTGATGTCCCGGGCCATCGCTTCCATCACCTCGACCTTGGAGCGGTCCAGGCGGGACTGCGTGGCGCCGACCTGGCGGTTCATGTTGGCCAGCTCGAAGATGTCCGGGTCGGCGATATTGAAACGGCCGATCCCCAGGCGCACCAGGGTCAGGAGGTGGGCGCCTCCCACGCCGCCGAGCCCGGCGATGGCGACACGGGCCGTGCGCAGCCGCTGCAATTCCGCTGTGGTTACCCAGCCGACCGTGCGTGCGAATGCCGTCTGGTAGTCGAATGCGGAGCTCAATTGTGCAACCCGTGGTGCCCGCGGTCGGGTATGGCCGCCCAGCCGGGCGGGGCCTGAATGATGCGCGCGCCCGGCGCAACAGAGGGCCGCCGCTGCGGGTGTGCGGCGGGACCGGGGCGGATGCCGGGCAGACGTGGCAGGGAGTGCAGCAGGGTCGTCTCCACGTATCGGCTGAGCTCGCTGAGCGCGCTCGAATTGCGGATGCTCTCGTGGGCCTTTCCGGAGTCGATGTAGAACGCGGCGCGCTTGCCATGGTAGTTCACGACTTCTCCGATCTGGGTGAACTCCAGACCGGTGTGGCGCAGGATGCGTGCAAGGGCGGGTTCCATCATCGCGTAGGCGTGCTGCTTGCGGTAGTGCACGCAGACCAGGGTCGCGGCCACGAACAGGCTGACCGCCAGGATCGGGAACACGCGGATCTGGTCGGGCGAGAACTTCAGGGCTTCGACATCGCCGATCGGGGTGGCGGCCTCGCCGTTGCGGCGGCGGAACATGCTGTGCACGGCCAGGCGCGATACCTCGCAGATGCTGTCGCGATCGAGGCGGTCGGGGTGCCATTCGCCGTCGAACAGGCTCTCGCCGCAGTGACGCTCCATCGGCAGTTGCGCGATCGGGTCCTGGGACTCGACATGGACGACACGCACGCACCCGGCGGCCATGCTGCTGGGTCGGTGTTCCAGAAGGCAGTGCCAGGCCTGGGTGTCGTACTCGTCGGCCTCCCGGTGGCCAGGGCAGTCTTCCTCGCGCTCGAATCCGAACTCCTTGCAGTACACCTGGTAGCGAAGATGCTGGATATCCTCGAGATCGCCTCCAGCGCGCTTGGACAGCCGGAAGTACTGCTTGAAGGCGTTGACCACAGAACCACTTTCCATGCCTAGTGTCCTCCTGCCGCAAGCGCCGCCATGTCCAGGGGCGCATCCTCGGGGCGCGCGGGCTGCCTGGGGTGGGGGGCGTGTCCCGGCGCGGGGCCCTCCCATGCAGTGTAGTGGGGAATATCCGGGTGCGTCGGGAGCTGCAGGCGCTGGCGCCAGGCGCGTAGCGCCTCGCCCGCCGCGCGGGTGTGCGCGAGGCAGGGGATGCGGGTCCCGCGATGCCGGTGCGGGGCGCCACAGACCTCGATCGGCAGACCGTGGCGCTGCAGCAGCCGCGTCAGGGCCGGGCGTACCAGGAAGAAGATGCGCGCGTAGCCATGGCGCCGGGCATAGTCCTGCGCCGCCTGGCACAGATGGTAGAGGACCTCGGGCGAGGCCTCGCGCACGATCAGGCGCGACACCTCCAGTGCGGGCACATGCGTGGCGGCAGCCACGTCGGGGAACAGGCGGCAGTGCGCGGTCGTGGGCAAGGGCCGCTTCCCCGGCAGGATCAGCCGCATGGTGCCGACCCAGCATGCCTCGGACGGGTGCCCCTCGCGGTGGATCAGGAAGTGCTCGGCGTGGTCGTCGTAGGCGTCACTTTCGATACCTTCCGGATGTTGCGAGGCCGGCTCGAACCCGGTCTCGCGGCAGTAGACCTCGTAGCGTAGCCGGAAATGTATATGCCGTGCGGCCTCCGAGCGGGCCAGGTAGGTGCGGAACCGGCTGGGTCTAGACACGTGTCGATCGACCCCCTGCAGCGGGCGGGACCCGCGAGCCTGGTGATCCGGGCTTGCCGGCCATCGTGGCCAGACTGGCCATGCAGTGATTCATGCTGCTGTACCTTTCAGGTTGAGAGTGACGGGCCGTCCGCTTCAGGCGGCGGCCTCCTGGAATTCCAGACCGACCCCGCGCGGGCCGGAAAACACGACAATCCCGTCGCGTACACGGCCATCCGGCACTACAACCCGGATCGTCGTGCCCGGCGGTAGCCGCGGCTGGTAGCGCAGTGGCATCACGCGTGCGCCAAAACGCGAGATATCTACCAGCCGACAGCGAGCCGGTCGTCCCTGAATCCACATCTCGGTCAGCAGATTGACCATCTCGCGCGGCCAGCGCCGACGCTCCATCCGCGCGGGTGGAGCGTCGGTATCGGCGTCCTGTTCCACGCCGAACTGCCATGCGAGGGCGCCGCCCCAGTGCCGCTCCTCCGCCGAGCCGGCATAGATGCGGGCCTGCGCCGGGTGGGTCACCGGGGGCGCGCCCAGCCGGTCGATCAGCGCGGCCACGAAGCTGGCGGAGACCTGTTCATACTCCTCGGTGGTCTCGAGGTCCTGGTACAGCTGGCCATGGATCTCGTCGAGAATGCGCAGGCGCTGGTCCCAGTTCTCGTCCGCGATCACCGGGAACCAGAAGTCCGCGAGCTCCAGTGCCAACTTTTCGTGACTCATCAGCGATCCTTGATGGCCGGTGCGGGGGCCGCTGCAAGCTTGAGACTCTACCCGGGGGTGAACAAGCAAACCGTGTGCCGGTGCACAGAAAACACCGGGATTCGCTTGCTGCCGGGAACTCCGGGGGCGCCGTGATCTGCGCGTCAGTTCGCTGGATGTAAACAATCTCGACACCTGTGGACAGGTCTGGGCAAACCCACTTCAATGAACTTGGGATATCCCCAAGTCCGGGCGCACCCGCATGGCGGTGTCGAGCGCCGATAGCTCCGGCGCGAGGCAGGTGCGGCCGGTGACAGTGATCGCTGCAGACCGACCCGCGGGTGCCTTCGCGCTCCCGTGCGTTCGGCGGGAAGCTGGGCAGTATGGAAAAGATCGTTCAAGAGCTCTGGCAGCACGTCCGGGCCACCTGGCGCAAGCGCTGGTGGATCCTGCCGGTCGCCTGGCTGGTGTGTATCGGGGGCTGGGCCTATGCCCACAACCTGCCGGACACCTACCAGGCCGATGCCCGGATCTACGTGAATACCCAGTCCGTTCTGGACCCCCTGCTGCGCGGCATGACCGTGCGCCCCAATACCGAACAGCGCCTGCGCATGATCACGCGCACCCTGCTGAGCCGTGACAACCTCGAGGAGATCGCGCGCGAAAGCGATCTCGACGTACTGACCGGCAACTCCAGCATGGATGCCCAGGTCGCCCTGCTGCGCTCGCGGCTGACACTGGATGGCGGCGAGCGCGACAACATCTACAACGTGCGCTTCCGCCACAGCAATCCGGAGGTGGCCTACCGCGTGGTCCGTGAAACGGTCGACCTGTTCATGGCCCGCGGCATGGGCGACTCGCGCCTGGATCTGACCACCTCCCAGCAGTTCATCGAGCGTCAGCTGGAGAACTACGAGCTGCAGCTGCAGGAGAAGGAGGCCGAGATCGAGCAGTTCAAGCGCGACAACGCCCGCTTCCTCAGTGGTGACGGCAATTTCTACTCGCGTCTGGAGCGCACCCGCGATCAGCTGCAGCAGGCGCGCCTGCAGAAGCGCGAGGCCGAGAGCCGCCTGCAGACCCTGGAGCGGCGCGGGCGCGAGGCCCAGGCCAGCGGTGGCGGCCCGCTCGGCTACCACAACCCCGAGCTCGACCGCCGCATCAGCGATCTGCAGGAAAACATCGATGCCATGCGCCTTCGCTACACCGACGAACACCCCGATGTGGTCTCCTCCCGGCGCATCCTGGCCGAGCTGGAAGAGCGACGTGAACGCGAGGCCGAGGCATTCGCGCAGAACCCGCAGGCGATCCAGCGCCCGGGTGGCAGCAACGAAGCCCTGCAAAATGCCATCAATGAAACCGAAAGCCAGATCGCCTCGCTGACCACGCGCATCGCCGAGTTCGAGGATCGGGTGGCCCGGCTGGAGGGTGACGTGGACCGCGCCCCGGCCGTGGAGTCCGAGCTGACCTCCCTGACCCGCAATTATGATGTCCTGCGCAATTCCTTCCGGCAGCTGCAGGATCGCCGCGAGCAGGCGGTGATGTCTCAGGCCGTCGAGGTTCAGACGGATGCCGTCGACTTCCGGGTGCTCGAACCGCCGCGCCAGCCCACGTCCCCGGCCTCGCCGGACCGTCCGATGCTGGCGACGGCTGTGCTGCTGCTGGGTATCGGCGCCGGAACCGGCTTGGCATTTCTGCTGTCGCAACTGCGGCGCACGGTGGGTAACAGCCAGCAGCTGGCCGCGGTCACCGGGCGCCCGGTGCTGGGGACGGTTTCGCGGGTGCGCACGCCGATGACGCGGCGCCGCCGCCTGTCCGAGCTGGCCGTGTTCAGCGCGGCCCTGGGTACGCTGGTCCTGGTCTACGTGGTGGTCATGGGGTTGTACGCGACCGGTTCCGAGTTCCTGCTGGACGAGCTTATGGGATGGCTGCGATGAGGGTGCCGGGCGGGTTCGCCGGGCACGTTTCCGGTCATCGCCGGGCGCACCGACTATCTTCCAGGAGGCGGCCCGGCTGGGTGCAGCCGGTGGCCGCAAGGGGACGGATCACGCGATGAGCATTATCGAGAAAGCGCTGGACAAGAACCGGGCGCGCCAGCCGTCCCCGGAGCCACCGGTCCAGCAGGAGGCAGTCGCCGAGCCGACCCCGGCCGCACCCGAGCCCCGTCAGGAGCCGGTGTCCCGCCAGGTCACGATCGATTTCGCCTGGCTGCGCAAGCAGGGGATTATCGTGCCGGGCGACCAGCGCTCCAGCGTGGCGGAGGAGTTCCGCATGATGAAGCGCCCGCTGCTGAACAATGCCTTCGGCCGTCATGCCGCGATGCGGGTGCCCAAGGGGCGGTTGATCATGATCACCAGCGCCCTGCCCGGCGAGGGCAAGACCTTCACCAGTGTGAACCTGGCCCTGAGCATGGCGATGGAACTGGAACGCACGGTGCTGCTGGTGGATGCCGATGTGGCGCGACCGGCCATTCCCCGCGCGCTCGGTTTTCAGGCCGATCTTGGTCTGATGGATGTGCTCAGCGAGCCCGACATCGAGATCCCCGATGTGCTGCTGCGAACCAATGTGGAAAATCTGACCGTCCTGCCTGCGGGGCGCCCCCACGGGCGCTCGACCGAGATCCTGGCGAGCGACGTGATGCACAACCTGATTGACGATCTGCACGACCGCTACGAGGACCGGATCATCCTGTTCGATTCGCCCCCCCTGATGGCCACCAGCGAGCCGGGGGTGCTGGCCAATCACATGGGGCAGGTGCTCATGGTGGTGGAGGCCGATCGCACGCCGGTCAGCACGGTGGAGCGGGCGATGCATCAGCTGGATTCCTGCGGCGTCGTGCTGACGTCGCTGAACCGCGCGACGCCCGGGATCGGCATGGGCGGGCAGTACTACGGTGGCAGCTACTATGGCAGCGAGCGTGATCATGCAGCCGGCGCCGCGGCCCGCTAGCGCCCGACGCCAGCGGCGTCCGGCCGCGTGCGGCTGGGGTGCCGGTGCCGTCGCCATCATCGCGCTGGCCGCGCCGGCGAGCGCCCTGGCGGTGGACTGGACCTTCACCCCGCGGGTAACGGTATCCGCGGAGGTGACCGACAACGCCCGCCTGGCGCCGCGCGGCGAGGAGGATTCCGACCTGATCGGTACCCTCGCGCCCGGTTTTACGCTGCGCGGCGAGGGTGCGCGCAGCGATACCCGCCTCGATTACCGCATGAATGCACGCTTCTACGCCGACGATTCCCGCCAGGACCGCACCACCCACAGCCTGCGTGGCGCCAGCAGCTGGGAGCTGGTGGACGACACCTTTTTCGTGGATGTCGGGGCATCGCGCACCGAGCAGGCCGCATCGATCCTCGCGCCGGTCGGCATCGGGGGCAGCACCCCGCGCGAGAACCTGCAGGAGACCACCACCTACAGCATCTCGCCGATGCTGCGGACCCGCTATGGCAGTTTCGCCACCCAGGAAGTCCGCTACACCTACGGCGAGAACCTGTATCACCGCAGCAATCGTCAGGACAGCGACTACCACCGGGCGGAGTATGTGCTCGACAGCGGCGCGGCCTTCAACCGCCCGTTCTGGCAGGTCGCCGGGTTCTACGAGAAGGAGCGCTTCGAGGATGGGCTGGAGGGCGAGTTCGGACAGATCAGTGGAACGCTGGGCTATCGCTTTGGCCGGTCGCTGCGCCTGTTCGGCGTAGCGGGGCAGGACTTTAACGATTACGCCACCACCCGCGAGGACGATGACGGCGGCTTCTGGCAGGTCGGCGCGGGCTGGGCGCCAACCCGGGTGACCAACATCGAGGCCCGCTACGGCGAGCGCTACTTCGGCAAGAACCGGTCGCTGGCGGTGGATCATCGCAGCCGCCGGTCGACCTACCGGATCAGCTACAGCGAGGGCGTGACCTCAACCCGCCAGCGTCGTGACGGCCCCTTCGCCCAGCTGGCCGAGGATGCGCAGTTCATGAGCATGGACGAGCTACTGGAAAACTATACGCTCGAGGAAATCTTCCTGTTTGCCCTGAATCCGGAGCTGGGCGACGAGGCCTTCGTCGAGGGTTTTTACCTGACGCGCAGCTGGCGCGCAGGCTGGAGCTACGACACCGGGCGCAGCGTGTTCGGGATCAACCTGAGCCAGACCGAGCGCGAATCGGAAACCCAGACCAACGTCGGCCTGTTCGAGGACAACCGCACCCAGCGCGGGGCCAACGCGTTCTGGCAATGGCGCTACGGTCCGCGTACGACGACTTTGCTGACCACCGGAATCAGCCGCACCGACTTCGCCGACAGCGATCGCGAGGATGACCTCTGGTTCCTGCGGGCCAGCGTCAGCCGCCAGCTGACGCCGGACACCTCCGCCAGCCTGGCCTACCGGCACCAGCGCCGGGATTCGAACGCCGCGGCCAACGAGTACCGCGAGAACGCGATCATCGGCACGCTGACCAAGGAGTTCTGAGTCATGTACGAGGAATTCTATGGCTTCACCGGCCGCCCGTTCGCGCTGAGCCCAGACCCGCGCTTCTTCTTCGCCAGCAAGGGCCACAGCCGGGCGATGGCGTATCTCGAATACGGCGTGCAGCTGGAGGAAGGCTTCATCGTCATTACCGGCGAGGTCGGGGCCGGCAAGACCACCCTGGTGCGCAGCCTGTTCGAGACCCTGAGCGACAAGCCCCTGGTGGCGGCACAGCTGGTCAGCACCCAGCTCGATGCGGCCGACCTGCTGCGCTCGGTCTGCCTTGCGTTCGGTCTCGAGGATGCCCCGAACCACAAGGCCGGTCAGCTCCGGCGTCTGGAGTCCTTCCTGCACGACACGCGGGCCCGCGGCCAGCGGGCCCTGCTGGTGGTGGACGAGGCCCAGAACCTGGGCCCCGACGCGGTGGAAGAGCTGCGCATGCTGTCCAACTTCCAGGGCGAGGACGGGCCGCTGCTGCAGAGCTTCCTGCTCGGCCAGCCGGAGTTCCGGCGCCTGCTGCGCAGCGAGAACATGCAGCAGCTGCGGCAGCGGGTGATCGCGACCTATCACCTCGGCCCGATGGACGAGGACGATACGCGCGCCTACATCGAGCACCGCCTGGCGCGCGTGGGCTGGAATGGCCGGCCGCGTTTCGATGCCGACATCTGGCCGCGCATCCACGACTACACCAGCGGCATTCCGCGCAAGGTCAACACCTTCTGCGACCGCCTGCTGCTGATGGGCTACCTCGAGGAATGTGCCGACCTGGATGCGGCCCGGGCGCAGCAGGTCATCGACGAGATTGAAGAAGACCTGGAGGGCGTCCTGCTGGAGGAGGCAGCCCCCGCCGCCGCGCCAGACCCGGCCGTGGCCAGCGCGCCCGCAGGCAAGGCCCCGGCCTCCGACGACCAGGCCGTGGCCAGCCAGGTCGCCATGCTGCGGATCGAACACGATATCGAGGCGCTGGAGGAACGGCTGCAGCGGATCGAGCGCAATCTCCTGGTCAACTTCCGGGTGACCCAGGAGGTGCTCAAGATCGTGCGCGACGAGGACTACGCGCCCGAGTCGGTCCCGCCGGTCTCCAGTGCTGCGCGCTCCTAGGCGGAAATCGGTGATGCAGATGCAAGCGGCTACGCGACCCAACGCCCTGACGGTCGATGTCGAGGACTACTTTCAGGTATCGGCGCTGGCTCCCTGTATCCCGCGCGACAGCTGGGATGCCCGCGAGTGCCGGATCGAGCGTAACCTCGACCGCATCCTCGAGCTGTTCGAGCAGAACGCCGCCCACGCGACCTTCTTCACCCTTGGCTGGATCGCCGAGCGCTACCCCCGCGCGATCCGCCGCATCGTGGATGCGGGGCACGAGCTGGCCAGCCACGGCTATGGCCACGAACGCGTAACCGACCTGACGCCGGCGGCCTTCCGCGCCGATATCGAACGCGCCCAGGGTATCCTCGAGGACCTCTCCGGCACCCCGGTCCGGGGCTATCGCGCACCCAGCTTCTCGATTGGCGAGGGCAACCTCTGGGCCCTCGAAGTGCTGCGCGAGGTGGGGCTGGAGTACAGCTCGAGTATCTATCCGGTGCATCACGATCACTACGGCATGCCCCAGGCGCCGCGCCACCCGCATCGACCGGTGTCCGCTGGCGTCCTGGAGCTGCCCCCGGCGACGCTGCGCATGGCCGGGCGCAACCTGCCGGCGGCCGGTGGCGGCTATTTCCGCCTGCTGCCCTACGCGCTGTCGCGCCGGGCGCTGAACCGCATCCGGGCCGTGGATGCGATGCCCGCGGTCTTCTATTTCCACCCCTGGGAAATCGACCCCGAGCAGCCCCGCGTTCCCGGTCTCGCGGCGCGCAGCCGCTTCCGCCACTACGTGAACCTGCATCGCATGGAGGCGCGTCTGGAACGGCTCCTGCAGGACTTCCGCTGGGACCGCATGGACCGCGTGTTTGCCGCGGACCTGGCGGCGAACACCGAACATGCGCAGGTAACCGGAGACGGCGATGTACGAACCGCCTGAGCAGCGGGCCCATGGTTCCGGGGCCCTGCAGATCCACACCCTGACCCCCGCGGACCATGACCGCTGGGATGCCTTCGTGGCGTACTGCCCGCAGGCGACATTCTTTCACCGCGCCGGGTGGTCGACGGTGCTGGAGCAGGCGTTCGGGCACGAGACCTATTTTCTGTATGCCGAGGCGGACGGCATCATCCAGGGGGTGCTGCCGCTGGCGCGCATCCGTTCGCGCCTGTTTGGCCATTCCCTGTCCTCGCTGCCCTTCTGCGTCTACGGGGGCATCGCGGCTGTAAACGAGGCGGCTGCCGAGGCCCTGGATACCCGGGCACAGGCGCTGGCCCGCAGCCTCGGGGTCGATTTCCTCGAGTATCGCCAGCGCGCGCCCCGCCACACGGACTGGCCGACCAAGAGCGAGCTTTACGTCACCTTTCGCCGCACGCTGGATCCGGACGTGGAGGCCAACATGAACGCCATCCCGCGCAAGCAGCGCCGCATGGTGCGCAAGGGCATCAAGGCGGGGCTGGTCAGCGAGATCGAGCGTGACATCGATCGCTTCTACCCCATCTATGCGGCGAATGTCCGCCGCATGGGGACCCCGGTATTCGGCCGCCAGTACTTTCGCACCCTGCTCGAGGTATTCGGCGATGCCTGCGACGTGCTGACCGTGACCCATGACGGCGAGGCGGTCGCCAGCGTGGTCAGCTTCTGGTTCCGCGACGAGGTGCTGCCCTACTACGGCGGCGGGACGCCCCGGGCGCGCGAGGTCGCGGGCTACGACTTTCTCTACTGGGAGCTGATGCGGCGTGCCTGCGAGGCGGGCTATCGGGTGTTCGACTTCGGTCGCAGCAAGCGAGACACCGGCTCTTTCAGCTTCAAGAAGAACTGGGGCTTCGAGCCACAGCCGCTGTACTACGAGTACGACCTGGTTCGTGCCCGCGAGATGCCCGACGTCAATCCGCTGAACCCCAAATACCGCTACTTCATCAAGGCCTGGCAGAGCCTGCCGCTGCCTGTCGCCAACTGGCTCGGGCCCAAGCTCGCCCGCTCCCTCGGCTGAAAAGCCTTCCGACCACCGAGGCCACAGCGAACACCGAGCAGGTCAAGGTCAAGGGCGGATTCACCACAGAGAGCACAGAGGACACAGAGAACTGCGGTATTGAAAAAATCATCGCGCATGGATGGCGCAAAGAGCATGGGAATGGACGCCACGGATTTGACGGGACGTGTGATTGGTGCAGCCATTGAGGTGCACCGGGAGCTGGGCCCTGGCCTGTTGGAGTCGGTCTACGCGAAATGCCTGTTTCACGAGCTCACCGAGAGGGGGGTGGAGTGTTTGATGGAGGTGCCCCTGGCAGTCAATTACAAGGGGTTCCCCATCGACTGTGGTTACCGAATCGACCTGCAGGTCGAGCAGGAGCTGATCGTCGAACTGAAAAGTGTCGATGCGTTGCAGCCCGTCCACCACGCCCAGCTTCTTACCTATATGAAACTGTCGAACGTGCCGACCGGCCTGCTGATCAACTTCAACACCCTGCTTCTGAAGGACGGTATCAAGCGGTTCAGGCTTTGAATTCTCCGTGCTCTCTGTGTCCTCCGTGGTAATACAGGCCCTTTAATGGATGATCTTCTTTATCTGGTGCATCGGATTCCGTGGCCGCCGAACAAGGGCGACAAGATCCGTTCGCACCATATGCTGCGCTACCTGGCGCAGCACTATCGGGTGCACCTGGGCACCTTCATCGACGACCCGGACGATGCCGCCTGGCTGCCCTATGTCGAGTCGATCTGTTCCAGTGTCTGCGCCCGGCCGCTGCCGCGGCGGCGGGCCCAGCTGCGTGCGCTGACCGGCTTCCTGACGGGCGAGGCGCTGACCGTGCCGTGGTATCGCGATCGCGAACTGGCACGCTGGGTCCGCGCGACCCTGACCCGGCACCCGGTTGCCCGCGCCGTGGCCTTTTCCTCGGCCATGGCCCAGTACCTGCCCGAGGGCCGAGGGCGTACCCGGGTCATCGATTTCGTGGATGTCGATTCCGACAAGTGGACCCAGTACGCCCCCACCCGGCGCTGGCCCATGAGCGCGATCTATCGCCGCGAGGGGCGACGGCTGCTGGCCTACGAGCGGCAGGTCGCGCAGACCAGTGATGCGGCCCTGTTCGTGTCGCCGGCGGAGGCGGACAGCTTCCGCGCGCGGGCGCCCGAGGTGGCGGGCCGGGTACACGCCTTGAACAACGGGGTCGACGGTGCGTTCTTCGCACCGGATGCGGTGGCCGCGTCCAACCCCTATCCCGCCACGGCGCGCACCATCGTGTTCTCCGGGGCCATGGACTACTGGCCCAACGTCGATGCGGTGGTCTGGTTTGCCGAACGCATCCTGCCGCGCCTGCGTGCCCGCCACCCGGACGTTGCGTTCTGCATCGTCGGCAGTCGGCCGACCCCGGAGGTGCAGGCGCTGGCCGAGCGGCCCGGTGTCACCGTAACCGGGTTCGTGGAGGACGTGCGTCCGTGGATTGCGCATGCGGATGTGGCTGTCGCGCCGCTGCGCATCGCCCGCGGGGTGCAGAACAAGGTGCTCGAGGCGATGGCGCTGGCGCGCCCGGTGGTGGCCAGCCCGCAGGCCCTGGAGGGGCTGACTGCGCTCCCCGGGCGCGAGGTCATTTGTGCAGAGGCCGAACCGGAGGCCTTCGTGCGGGCGCTGTCCGGCCTCCTCGCCACGCCCGATCCCGCGCTGGGCCCGGCCGCCCGCGCCCGGGTGCTGGCGGACTACGACTGGTCCCGCAATCTGGCTCAGCTCGACGAATTCCTGCGCCCGCCGCCTGGTGGCGCCTTCGCCAATGTCGCTGCCCCGGAGGCCGCCCATGGTCGCTGATGCATCCGCGGTCGGTTCGCCCGCAGGCCGTTCCTCCTGGTGGCTCGCCGCGCCGATCCTGGCGCTGGGCCTGGCGGTCCTGGGCTGGATGTACTACCCGACGTTCGCGTCCATCGTTGCGATCTGGAACCGTTCCGACACCTTTGCCCACGGGTTTTTGATCGTCCCGATTGTGCTGTTTCTGCTGTTCCTGAAACGCGACGAGGTGCTGCCCCTGGAGCCGCGGCCGGCCTGGTGGGCACTGCTGCCGCTTCTGGGGCTTGCACTGCTGTGGGTGGCGGGAGAGCTGGTGGGTGTGTTGTCGGTGCGCCAGTTCGCGGCCGTGCTGATGATCCCCGCGCTGTTCTGGCTGGTGCTGGGCAGCGCGATCACCTGGCGTCTGCAGTTCCCGCTGGCGTATCTCCTGTTCGCGGTGCCGTTCGGTGAATTCCTGGTGCCGCCGATGATGGACCTCACCGCGGACTTTACCGTGACGGCGGTCCAGCTGACCGGCATCCCCGTCTATCGCGACGGGCTGTACTTCGATCTCCCCACGGGCCGCTGGTCGGTGGTCGAGGCCTGCAGCGGTGTGCGTTACCTGATCGCTTCGGTGGCGCTGGGCACCCTCTACGCCTACCTGATGTATCGCAGCCCCTGGCGCCGCCTGGTGTTCGTTGGCGTCTCCATCGTGGTGCCCATCGTCGCCAACGGTCTGCGGGCCTACATGATCGTGATGATCGGCCACCTGAGCGACATGCGTCATGCCGCCGGAGTCGACCACCTGATCTATGGCTGGATCTTCTTCGGGGTGGTGATTGCGCTGATGTTCGCCATTGGTGCGCTGTGGCGCGAGGACATGGATGCGCCGGCGCCAGGTCGGGACGCCGCGGCTTCGGGCGGGCCGCGCGGCCCGCAGCGCGCCGGTGCGTTTGCCGGTGCGGCGGTGCTGGCCGTGGTACTGGCCAGTGCCGCGCCGCTGTACGCCGGCTGGATGAATCAGCGCGATCTGGGGCCGGTCGTGGCCCTGGGCACGGGCCCGCTGGCACCGGCGGGGTGGCAGGCTCTGGAGGATCAGGATGCCGCCTGGGAGCCGGGGTACCGCGGTGCCCGCGACGGGCGCGGCGGACTGGTGACGGCCGCCGACGGCGGCGCGGCGGTGGGCATGCATGTGCTGTTCTACCGCGAGCAGTACCGGCACGGGAACATGGTGGGCTGGGCCAACACCCTGGCCGGGCGCGATCGTGCGGGAGAATGGTCACAGTCGCGTCGCGGCCGCGTCGCGCTGGAAGGGTACCCCAACCCGGAACGCTTCCTGCTGAACGGTCCCGGACAGCAGCTGCTGGTGTGGCGCTGGTACTGGGTGGATGGCCGCCTGACCACCCTCCCGCATGAGGTCAAGGCGCGCGAGGCCCTGAACCGGCTGCTCGGTGGCCGCGACGATGCCGCACTGGTGGTGCTGTATGCGCCGCTCGCAAGCGGACCGGATGCGGCGGAGGCGGCACTGCGGGCCTACGCCGCCGATGCCCTGCCCGAGCTGCTCGAACAGCTCGACCGTGTCGCGCGACAGTGACGGGCGCCCTCGTACCCGCGGCCCGGGATGGCGATCGGCGCCCCTGTGTGGCCCATATCATCCATCGCCTGGATATCGGGGGCATGGAGAACGGGCTGGTCAACCTGATCAACCACATGCCCGGGGAGCGCTTTCGCCACGCCATCATCTGCATGACGGATTACACCGATTTTCGTCATCGGATCCAGCGCGACGACGTCACGCTGCATGCGTTGCACAAGCGCGAGGGCAAGGACCTGCGGGTGCACCTGCGCCTGTGGCGGCTGCTGCGCGCGCTGCGCCCGGATATCGTCCACACGCGTAACTTCGGCACGCTGGAGGCGCAGGCCACGGCGGCACTGTCTGGCGTGCGTGCGCGCGTGCACGGCGAGCATGGCTGGGACGTCGGCGATCTGGATGGCACGCGCAGTCGCAATCGCCGCCTGCGGCGCCTGGTGCGCCCGTTGGTGGGGCATTACATCGCGCTGTCGCAGCACCAGAAGGGCTATCTGCGCGACGCGATCGGAGTGGCCCCGGATCGCCTTTCCCACATCTTCAATGGTGTCGATACCGGCCGTTTCGCGCCCCGTGTCGAGGCTGCCTGTACAACGCCCCTCCCGGAGGGCTTTCGCACGCCGGGGACCTTCGTAATCGGCACGGTCATGCGCATGCAGGCGGTGAAGGCGCCGCTGAATCTGGCGCGGGCCTTCGTCGCGCTGCGCGAACGCATGCCCGCGGACTTCCCGCGCCTGCGCCTGGCCATGATCGGGGACGGGCCGCTGCGCGCGGAGGTTCAGCGCTATCTGGAGCAGTCCGGGGTGGCGCATCAGGCCTGGCTGCCGGGTGCCCGCGAGGACATCCCGGACTGCCTGCGGGCCCTGGATCTCTTTGTGCTGCCCTCGCTCGCCGAGGGCATCTGCAACACCATTCTCGAGGCGATGGCCACGGGGCTCCCGGTGGTCGCGACGGATGTCGGGGGCAACCCGGATCTGGTCCAGCCGGGCGCCACCGGCGTCCTCGTGCCGGCGGGGGATGCGGATGCCATCGCCAGCGCGCTCGCGGGGTACCCCGGCGATGCCGCGCGCACTGCGAGCGAGGGCGCGAACGCCCGTGCCCGGGCCGAGGCGGACTTCAGCATGGAGGCGATGGTCACGGGTTACATGGCGGTATACGACCGGGTACTGGCCCGGCGTTAGTTGTGGCGCTAACGCCAGCGGCCCCGCGGCGCGAATCGCGGGCGCTCGGTGGCGGGGTTGTCGTTTATTCTGGACTTTCCGTGATGGTGCGAGGGGCCCGGCCCGAACCGGTGCCCGTCCGGCGGCTCCGCCCAGCGTCGACCGGGCCGTAGTTCGCCCGAATCCGATCGAAGCCCAGGCAAGGAAGCAATCAGGATCCCTACATGTGCGGCATCACCGGCATCTTCGATCTGCGCGACCGGCGACCGGTAAACCGGTCCCTGCTGGAGGCGATGAACGAGACCCAGTACCACCGTGGCCCGGACGAGGGTGGCGTGCATCTGGAGCCGGGTGTGGGGCTGGCGCATCGGCGCCTGTCGATCATCGACCTGGCCAGCGGGCAGCAGCCGCTGTTCAACGAGGACGAGACCGTTGTCGTCACCTACAACGGCGAGATCTACAACTTCCCCGAGTTGACCACCGAACTGCAGCAGGCGGGCCACCGCTTCCGTTCCCACTGCGACACCGAGGTGATCGTGCATGCCTGGGAGGAGTGGGGCGAGGCCTGCGTGCAGCGCTTTCGTGGCATGTTTGCCTTCGCCGTCTGGGACCGCAACCGGGATACCCTGTTCCTGGCCCGCGATCGCCTCGGGATCAAGCCCCTTTATTACAGCGCGCTGGCCGACGGGCACCTGATCTTCGGTTCGGAGCTCAAGGCCCTGATGGCACATCCGGAGCTGCCTCGCCGCATGGATCCGCATGCGGTTGAGGACTACTTTGCCTTCGGCTACGTACCGGAGCCGCGCAGCATCTTCCGCGGCGTGCACAAGCTGCCACCCGGTCACACGCTGACCCTGCGGCGTGGCCAGGGCCGCCTGAGTGAGCCGCGCGAATACTGGGATGTCCCGTTTGCGGACAACGGCGTCACCCACCTGGACACGGCCGCCGAAGAGCTGACCGCCCGCCTGCGCGAGGCGGTGGATATACGCATGGTGGCCGAGGTGCCGCTGGGGGCCTTCCTGTCCGGCGGGGTCGACTCCAGCGCGGTCGTCGCGATGATGGCGGGTCTGTCCGACGAACCGGTGCGCACCAGCTCCATCGGGTTTGCCGACCCGGCCTACGACGAGTCTCGCTACGCCCGGATGGTGGCCGAGCGCTACCACACCGACCACCATACGCGGGAGGTCGATCCCGACGACTTCGCGCTGCTGGATCGCCTGAGCGGGCTGTACGACGAACCGTTTGCCGACAGCTCCGCACTGCCGACCTACCGCGTCTGCGAACAGGCACGCCGGCAGGTGGTGGTGGCCCTGTCGGGGGATGGTGGCGACGAGAACCTGGCGGGCTACCGGCGCTATCGCCACCACCTGGCCGAAGAACGCCTGCGGGCGCCACTGCCTCTGGGGCTGCGGCGACCGCTGTTTGGCACACTCGCGCATCTCTATCCCAAGGCGGACTGGGCCCCGCGTCCACTGCGCGCCAAGGCCACCTTTCAGGCCCTGTCCAGGGATTCGATCGAAGGCTACTTCCAGGGCGTATCCATCCTGCGCGATGACCTCCGCGCCCACCTGTTTTCGCCGACGTTCCGGCGCTCGCTGCAGGGCTACGGCGCAGTGGAGGTCCTGCGCCGGCACGCGGAACGCGCGCCCACCGAACACCCCCTGTCCCTGGTGCAGTACCTGGACATGAAGACCTACCTGCCCGGCGACATCCTGACCAAGGTCGACCGTGCCAGCATGGCGCATGCACTGGAGGTACGGGTCCCGATCCTCGACCACCAGCTGGTCGAGTGGATCTCGGGGCTGCCGCCGGAACTCAAGCTGCGCGGGCCCGAGGGCAAGTTCGTGTTCAAGAAGGCTATGGAGCCCTACCTGCCGGAGGAGATCCTGTATCGCCGCAAGAAAGGGTTCTCCGTGCCGGTGGCTGAGTGGTTCCGTGGCCCTTTGCGTGAACGCATGCAGGCGCAGGTGCTCGGCCCGCGCGTCGGCGACTCCGGCATCTTCGACATGGACTACCTCAAGACCCTCGTGAACCAGCACGTCAACGGCGCCCGCGATCACAGCCCGGCGCTGTGGTCCGTGCTGATGTTCGACTCGTTCCTGCGCCAGCGTGTCGATGGCGCCACGGCTGATGGCTGACCCGAGCCCCGCAGACGTGGATTCCGGTATGCCCGCGCCGTTTTTGCCCCAGCCCGACTGGCCGCTGCGCATGCCGCAACGGCTGGCGGGGCGGCTCCTGTGGCCGCTGCACGAGCGCCTGCGTGGTCGGGAAACGGCCGCTCATTTGAAGGCCCTGCAGCGAGGTGAGCAGGCCGGGGTCGCCGCTCTCGGGCCCTTGCATCAATCACGCATAGAGGCCCTGCTGGCGCATTGCGCGGAGCACGTGCCCTGGTACCGGGAAGCCCTGGCAGGCCGCGCCCCCGAGTTAGGGAATTTTCCGATTCTCGAACGCGATACCGTGCGCGAGAATGGGCGAGCGCTGGTGGCCGACAACGCTACGGGGCCGCTATTGCCCTCCAGTACCGGGGGCTCGACCGGGCGGCCTCTGGTGTTCTGGACGGATCGCGTCAAGGAGGCACGCCACAACGCGCAGAAGCTCCGGTTTCGGGGCTGGTTCGGCATCCGTCCGGGCGATCGTCAGGTCGACTTCTGGGGTTCCCCCATCGAACTCGGCAAGACTTCGCGCCTGCGCGTGATCAAGGATCGCTACTTCCTCAACCAGGTCGTGCTCTCGGCCCACGATCTCACCCCCGAGCGTCTGCGCGCCTATGCCGGATTCCTCGGGCGCTTTCGACCGCGCCTGGTCTATGGCTACCCCACCGTGATCGTGCGTGTCGCGCAGACCCTGCGCGAGCACCCGGAACTCGCTCGCGGCTGGCGGCCGCAGGCGGTGGTGTGTACCTCCGAGATGCTGTATCCGCAGGTGCGCGGAACGATCGGCGAGATCCTGCAGTGTCCGGTCGCCAACGAATACGGATCGCGCGATGCGGGACTGATCGCGCACGAATGCCCCCACGGTCGCCTGCATATCGCGAGCGAGCATGTGCACGTGGAGGTCGACGAACCGGACGCCGAAGGGATTGGCGATCTGCTCGTCACCAACCTCGACGGGTATGCGATGCCGTTCGTGCGCTATCGCGTCGGCGACCGCGGCCGGCTGGGGGGCGAGGCCGGTACCTGCCCCTGCGGCTCGCCGTTGCCGACGCTCGATCGCCTGGAGGGGCGGCGCAATGACTTCCTGGTAGGCGCCGAGGGGCGGCGGGTTCACGGCTCTGCCGCCAACTACGTGATGCGCGAGTTGCCGCAGGTCGCTCAGTACCGGCTGGTGCAGCGTGCGGACCTCTCCCTCGATATCGAGGTGATCGCCAACGGCGCCTGGGGCGAGGCGCAGACCCGCACGGTTACCGAAGGGATGCACCGCATCCTGCATGCAAATGTGCCTGTGCGCCTGGAACTGGTGGAGTCCATCGCGCCGTCGCCTTCGGGCAAGTATCGCTGGGTCGAGAGCGAGGCGCTGGAGGCGTGAAGATCCTTTACCACCACCGCACTCGCGGCGAGGATGCCCAGGGCATTCATATCCAGTCCCTGTGCGACGCCTTCCGTGAGCTGGGCCATGAGGTTCACATGGTGGCGCCCCTGCAGCGCAGGGCCGAGGCGAGCAACACGCCAGTGCCCGCCAGGAACGAGGAAGGGGACGGCGATGCGAGGCCCACGCTGAAGGGCGTGCCGATCCCCTTCTGGTTCTACGAACTGCTATCGCTGGCCTATAACGGGCCCGCCTTCGTGTTGTTGCTGTGGGCGGTGCTGCGCCACCGGCCGGCCTTCATCTACGAGCGCTACAGTCTGTTCAGCTTTTCCGGGCGCCTGGTGGCCTGGCTGACCCGGCGTCCTCTCGTGCTGGAGGTCAATGCCCCGCTGAGCCTGGAACTGCAAACGCACGGGGATCTCGTGTTGCGGCGCCTGGCCCAGCGCATCGAAGACTGGCTTTGCCGCAGTGCCACCCGCACCATCGTCGTCACCCAGGCCATGGCGGATATCTTTGCCGCGCGTGGCGTCCCGCGCGAACGCCTGATGGTGATGCCCAATGGCGTGGACGGATCCCGTTTCAACCCCGAGGTGGACGGTCGTGCCGTACGCGAGCATTACGTACCCGCGGATGCCCGGGTGGTGGGTTTTGTCGGGTGGATCCGCCCCTGGCACGGCGTGGACGGGCTGATCCACGCCTGCGCGGCGCTAACGGGTGTGCACCCCAGCCTGCACCTGCTCATTGTGGGGGATGGCCCTGCCGTTCCGTGTCTCCAGAAGCTGGTGGTGGATCTGGATCTTGCCGAACGCGTCCATTTCACCGGGCCGGTGGAGCGCGACGCCATCCCGGCCCATATCGCGGCGCTGGATATCGCCGTACAGCCGGATGTCACCGACTACGCATCCCCGATCAAGCTATTCGAGTATCTGGCGCTGGGTCGCGCCGTGGTCGCTCCGGATAAACCGAACATCCGGGAAGTCGTACGCCACGACTCTAGCGCCCTGCTGTTCCCGCCGCGCGACTGGGGTGCTCTCGCCGAGCGTCTGGATACCTTGCTGGCGGACGATGCGGCCCGCGTGCGTCTGGGTCGTCAGGCCGCGACCCTGGTGGAAGATCGTGGCTATACCTGGCAGGCCAATGCGCGCCACGTGATCGCCAGTGTCTGCCCGGCGGATGCGTCGGCACGGGATCCGGCATGAAGCTCCTCGTCCTGTCGCGGGTGTTTCCCAATGCCGTGCAGCCCACCTACGGGGTGTTCGTGCGCGAGCGCATGTTCCGCGTGGCGCGTCATATCCCGCTGGTGGTGGTTGCGCCGGTTGCCTGGTTTCCCGGCCAAGGGTTGATCCGCCGCTTCTGGAATCCGCACTACCGGCCCCCGGTGCCTTATCACGAGGTGCAGGACGGGATCGACGTCTATCACCCCCGCTTCCTCTGCATCCCCGGCATCATGAAGTGGACCGACGGACCACTACTCGCGCTCAGCCTCCTGCGGCTGGTGTGGCAGTTCAAGCGGGACGAGGGTGTCACCGCCATCGATGCCCACTTCATCTACCCGGATGGCGTGGCCGCATGGCTGCTGGGGCGCTGGCTGAATCTGACCCACAGCATCACCCTGCGCGGGACAATCCTGCGTATCTCCCGCACAAGGCTGTCGCGCTGGATGTCCGCGCGCGCCATGCACGCCGCCGCCCGCGTGTTCTCCGTCTCCGGCGATCTGCGACGCGTCGCGCTGGACATGGGCATTGCCGACGATCAGGTGCAGGTGATGCCCAATGGCATCAACCTGGACTACTTCTACCCCGAGGACCGGGCGACCTGCCGCCAGGAGCTGGGCCTCCCGGAGGACGCAAAGATCCTGATCACCGTCGGTGGGCTGAACGAGCGCAAGGGTTTCCACCGCGTGATCGAGCAGATGCCAGCCCTGTTACGGCGTTTCCCCAATCTCCATTACCTCTGCGTCGGCGGTGGCGGACCGGACGGTAATGGCCAGGCCTGGCTGGAAGGGCTCGCACGCGAGCAGGGCGTGCAGGATCACGTGCACTTCACCGATGCTGTCGCGCCGGACCGCCTGCGGTTCTACTACTCGGCCGCCGACGTGTTCGTGCTGGCCACCCGTTTCGAGGGCTGGGCCAACGTCTTTCTGGAGGCGGCCGCCTGCGGCCTGCCCACGGTGACTACGCGCGTGGGGGGCAACCCGGAAGTCATCTGCTCGGATGCGCTGGGCACACTGGTCGAGCTGGGTGATGGCGATGCCCTGCGCGACGCGATCGAAGAAGCACTCACAACCGACTGGGACCACGCGGCGATCCAGGCCTACGCCCGCGAAAACCGCTGGGAGGCCCGCATCCCGATACTGGTGGATGCCCTGCGCTCCGCCCATTCGGCACAACCGCCAGCCGACTAAACAAGGCCAGGGCGTTTTCACCACAGAGGGCACGGAGCACACAGAGGGAAAAGATCGGGTTCACCACGAAGTACACGAAGGCACGAAGAAGGGCTTGTTCACAGGAAGTTAGGGAAGAAGGGAAGATTTTTGAGGGTGTTACGGGGCATGCCGGGTGATCGGGGTAACCCCAGCGCGCCGGATGCAGGCGACCATCGGAGCCCACAAGGACCCGAGTCCGCGCTCCGCCGCTCAGATGTCATCCCGGAAACCGCGCAGCGGTTATCCGGGATCTCGTTGGGGGTTGCGCGGCGTGGGTGTCAGGGCCTGGAGATCCCGGCTCTCCGCTTCGCTGCGGCCGGGATGACAGTGTCTTTTCATCCAGAGCCTTCCCGCACTTCCCGTCTTCCTGTGACCCGCCCTTGCGGTGAAGCTGGCTCAGGCAGTCTGTTTCCACGAACTGAATTCGCGGATTTGTTCCAGATCGGCCTGTTCCGACTGCTGCGCCTTGAATAAATCCCAGCGCACCTGAAGGCTCAACCAGAAATCGGGCGACATGCCGAAAAAGCGCGCCAGACGCAACGCAGTGCTGGGCGTAATGCCGCG
>NZ_KB898055.1 GCF_000377345.1 Thioalkalivibrio sp. ALJ16
GGTCAAGACAACGGCGGTCCACAGGTTCGTGGTAATGGATCAAGGCTGGGTCTTCCGGCATCTGGGCACGCTCGGCCTTGGGCCGTTGCGTGCCGCGCCCGCGAGCGGGCGCCTGGGGCTTTCAGGCGGCAGGGCTGTTGTGGTGTCGTGGGGCTGGAACACCTTCTGTCTTGACCTTCCTCCCCCGTATGGAGCCCCTCGTGGAGGGCGTGATGGGCCGGGAGAAGGCGCTGGATGTCTGAGCGAAGCCGCAGGCGCAGCGAGTTCAGCGCCGCCGGCCCAGCGCGTCCGGAGCGAGGTCCCCGGGCGAAATCCGGGTGCCCTTCTTTGGGTCCTTTCTTGGGCAAGCAAGAAAGGACCTCGCGGCGCGCTGGCGAGTCAGCGCCTGGCAGTATGCGGACCGAAGGCACGTAAACACCGGATGCAGAACCAGGCCCAGCCACAGCAAGGCAAGCGGCTAGGCGAAGGCACCGCAAACACGAAAGCAGGTGAAAGGCCTGACCACACAACGGCGCAGAGCAGATCCGGTCGAGTCTAGGGCGACGGTTCGGTGATGGCCTGGGCCTCCAGTTGCGCCATCTCGGCGTCGGTGAAACCGGCGGCGCGGCGGGCGGCATGGGCGAAGGGCGGTCGTACGCGGCCCGGCATGTACTCGGCCAGCAGCTCGAGGAACAGCGGCTCGGGATCGAGCCCGCGTGCGTGGGCCAGCTCGCGGAACCAGCGCGTGCCGATCGCCACGTGGGCGACCTCCTCGCGCTGGATGATCTCGAGAAGCGCCACGGTGGCGTGATCGCCCGCCGCCGTCAGGCGCTCGATCATGCCGGGGGTGACGTCCAGCCCGCGCGCCTCCAGCACGCGCGGCACCAGCGCCATGCGCACCATCACGTCGTGATCGGTCAAAAGCGCCGCCTCCCACAGCCCGTTGTGGGCCGGCAGGTCGCCGTAGTCCGCTCCCAGCTCGTGGAGCCGCGCACGCAACAGCCGGAAATGGCGCGCCTCCTCCGCCGCGACCTGCAGCCAGTCGCTGACGAACGGCGCCGGCATGTCGCGAAAGCGATAGATGGCATCCAGGGCCAGATTGATCGCGTTGAACTCGATATGCGCGACCGCGTGCACCAGCGCCACCCGCCCGGCCGTGGTGTGCAGCCCGCGCCGCGGCAGATCCTTCGGGTGCACCAGCACGGGGTGTTCGGGCCGCCCCGGCACCTCCATGCGTTCCGGTGCCGGGGCACTCCCGGCCTCCAGCTCGCCCTCCCACCAACCGCGCATGAACTCCAGCGCCCGCTCGCACTTGGTCTCCGGGTCCCGCTCGCGTAGCGCGGCCTCAGCCGCGCGATAAACGACCGGGGACTCCGGCGCGGATTCAGGATTCGTGTTCGATGCGTGCATGCGACACAGGATACCCGCTCAACGCTCGCCAGTCGGCATGCTGCGGCGCAGCAGGATGGAGTTGCCGATGACCGAGAGCGAGCTGGCGGTCATCGCGATCACGCCGATCATCGGATGCAGCAGGCCGGCCGCGGCGATCGGGATCGCGGCGGAGTTGTAGCCCCAGGCCCAGAACAGGTTCTGCACGATCTTGCGGAACGTCATACGCGAGAGCTGCACGGCCTCGACCACCTTGGTCAGCTCGCCGCGCACCAGGGTGACGTCGGCGGCCTCGATGGCCACGTCCGCGCCGGCGCCGATGGCGATGCCTACGTTCGCCTGCTGCAGGGCCGGGGCGTCGTTGATGCCGTCGCCGACCATGGCCACGTGGTCGCCGTACTCGGCCTGCAGTTCGCGGATCGCCTCGACCTTGCCCTCCGGCAGTACGCCGGCGCGGACCTCGTCGATCCCCACCTGCGCGGCCACCGCGTTGGCGGTGCGCTCATTGTCGCCGGTGACCATCACGCAGCGGATGCCGAGGGCATGCAGCTGATGGATGGCGGCCCGCGACTCCTCCTTGAGGGTGTCGGCGACCGCGACGATGCCGGCCCGTCGGTCGCCGATGGCCACCAGCATCGCGGTCTTGCCGGCATCCTCGAGCTGCCGCAGCGATTCCAGCAGGCCGGACGGATCCAGGCCCTGCTCTTCCAGCAGCCGCTGGCTGCCGACCAGGACGCGTTCCCCGTCGAGGTGGGCCTCCACCCCGCGCGCGGTGTGCGACTGGAACTGGTCGACCTCGGCGATCGCCAGCTCCCGGTCGCGCGCACCCTGCACGATGGCCTCGGCCAGGGGGTGCGCGGAGCCGGCCTCCACGGCCGCGGCCGCACCGAGCACGCGAGCGTCATCGAAACCCTCGGCCGCGATCACGTCGGTCAGTGCCGGCTGCCCGCGGGTGATGGTCCCGGTCTTGTCGAGCACGATCACGCGGATGTCCTTCAGCGTCTGGATCGCGGAGCCCGAGCGGATCAGCACCCCGCGCTCGGCGCCCATGCCGGAGCCGACCATCAGCGCCGTGGGTGTGGCCAGCCCCAGCGCGCAGGGGCAAGCAATGACCAGTACGGCAATGGCCGCGAGGATAGCCAGCACGATCGGCGGCCGTTCCGAGTCGACCCAGGGCAGAAAGCCCTCGCCCCAGATCAGGATCGGCTGCAGCGCCCCGGAGAACGCCAGCCAGGCTGCAAACGCGGCCAGCGCAATGACCAGCACCGCCGGTACGAACCGCGCGGTGATGCGGTCCGCCAGCTCCTGCACCGGCACCCGCGAACCCTGGGCCTCGTTCACCAGACGGATCACCTGCGACAGGAAGGTGTCGGCCCCCACGCGGGTCGCACGCACCTTCAGCCGCCCCTGCTGGTTCAGGGTCGCGCCGAGCACGCTATCGCCCTCGCCCTTGTCCACCGGTACCGACTCGCCGGTGGCGATGGATTCGTCCACCGTGCTCTCGCCGGCAACCACCTCGCCATCGGTGGGGATCTTCTCGCCGGGGCGCACGATCATCACCTCGCCCACCTGCAGCGATTTCACCGGCACCTCGACCTCCTCGCCGTCGCGTTCGACCCGGGCCGTCTTCGCGCCCAGGTCCAGCAGCTTGCGGATCGCCGAGGAGGCCTCGCCCTTGGCGCGGTACTCCAGGTACCGCCCGAGCATGTGGAAGGCCATGATGGTCGCGGCCATCTCGATGAACGAGGTCATCGGATAGACGAAGCCGATCAGCCCGATCAGATAGGGCGGTAACGAGCCCATGGAGATCAGTACGTCCATGTTCAGGCTGCCACTTTTCAGCGCGCGCCAGGACGAACGGTGGGTGGCCGCACCCCCGGCCATGAACACCACCGGGAAGGCCAGCACGGCGATGATCAGGAGATAGCCGGGGATCTCCTGCCAGAACATGTGCGGCATCATCAGCACCATGATCGCGATGGTCGGGATCATCGCGATCCACAGCCGGCGCCAGGCCTGCTTCAGATAGGCCGCGTCAATCTCGGCGTCGTCCGCCTCGCTGCCGGCCTCCTCGGTCTCCACCGCCGCCACGTCATAGCCGGCCCCCTCGACCGCGGCGCGCAGGGCCTCGGCGTCGGGGCCACCGGGACCGGGTTCTACGGTCACACGGTGATCGCCGATGTTGGTGCGCACCGCCTGGATGCCGTCCAGCTTCTCGATCGCACCGCGCACGATCCCCGCGCAGTGATCCGACCCCATGCCGGGCACCACCAGGCGTACCGCGCCGGCCCCGCCCGCCGCGCCCTCGACCTGGGCGACATCGTAGCCGGCCCCCTCCACGGCGGCCCGCAACCCCTGCGGGTCCACCTGCTCGGGGTCGTATCCCACTGTCACCCGGTGGCGGGCGATATTGGTCCCCACCGAGGCCACGCCGGGGGTCTTCTCCAGCGCCGCGCGCACGATCCCCGCGCAGTGGTCCGACCCCATGCCGGGGACGATCACCACCGCCTCGCGGGTGCCCGCTGGCTTCGTTTCCGTCGTCATCGCGCACTCACCACCAATGACTCAATGGGTGTGGATTCAGGGGAATGCCCTACAGGAGGAACCCCTCCCTGATTGATAGCCCAATGCGGGCCCGGGTGCAGGGCATTGGGCGTGGCGGGGCAGGCTACCTTCCCTCATGACGACAAGCCGGCCGGTAGATCCCTACAGCACCGGCGCCAGCAGATAGGCAGCCCTTGCGGCCACCCGTCGCCACAGCGGCAGGTCGTCCACGTCCTGCCGGGTCATCTCGCGCGAGCGGGCAAAGTCGGCTTCAAACATGCGCGCCGTCTCGCGAGCGAAGGCCGGATCCATCACCAGCGCGGTGACCTCGAAATTCAGCCGGAACGAGCGGTTGTCCAGGTTCACGGTCCCCACCGCCGCGCCCATGTCGTCCACCACGAAGGCCTTGCCGTGCAGGAAACCCTCCTGATAGCGGTAGATGCGCACGCCGGCATCCAGCAGCGGTCCCAGAAAGGCGTAGGCCGCATGCGTGGTCAGCGGGTTGTCGGTGACCTCGGGGATCAGCACGCGCACGTCGACACCACTGAGCGCGGCCAGCTTGAGCATGCCCTGCACACCCTCGTCCGGCACGAAGTACGGGCTGGCGATCCAGATGCGCCGCTCGGCCGCATGGATCGCCTGCTGCATCATCAGGCTGGCCGTCTCGAACTCGTCGGCCGGGCCGGAGGGCAGGATCAGCACCGGGACGCCATCGTCCGCCATCATCGCCGGCTGCCAGTCCAGCTCCGGGATCTCTTCGGTGGCCCAGTGCCAGTCCTCCAGGAACACCGACTGCAAGGCCAGGGCGGACGGGCCCTCGATGCGCAGGTGGGTATCGCGCCAGGGCCCGATCTTCGGGTCCCGCCCAAGATACTCGTCCCCCACGTTCAGTCCACCGACCCAGCCCTGTTCGCCATCGGCCACCACGATCTTGCGGTGATTGCGGAAGTTCAGCTGAAAGCGATTGCCCCGCCCTCGGGTCGAGTGGAAGTGCTGCACATGCACCCCCGCCTCGCGCAGGGGGTCCAGATAGCTGCCGGGCAGGCGGTAGCTGCCGATCTCGTCGTACAGGAAGTAGACCTCGACCCCATCTTGCGCCCGCTCCACCAGCCGTCGCTGGAGTTCGCGCCCGATCGCGTCGTCGCGCACGATATAGAACTGCACCAGCAGGTAGCGCTCGGCCTGTTCGATCCCCTCGAAGATACTGTCGAAGGTCGCCTCGCCATCCACCAGCAGCTCGACCTCGTTGCCGTGGAGAAACGGCCAGCGGGCGAGTTGCTGTACACCGTCCAGGTGCTTGCTCGGCTCTTGTGCAATGTACTGGTGCGACCACAGTTCCTCGGTCTTCGGCTGCAGGGCCCGCGCCAGGCTGGAGTCCTCGTCGCGGCGCGCGACCACATAGCCGCGAAACTCGCTGGCGCCGAATACCCAGTAGGCCGGCACGGCCACATAGGGGACGGTGTTGAGCGACACGATCCAGGCCACCGCGCCCTGCGGCGTCCGCGTGGACATCAGCGCATCCAGCGACGACAGGAACCCCAGCAGGTGAAAGCCAATTACAACCGTCAGCAGCACGCGCCAGCGCGGACGCCGGCGCGGCTTCGGATGGGCATCACCGGACTCGGGTCTGGACATATCCGTGCGGTCGACCCGGGAGCCGCGTCAGAGCGCGTCGAGCCCGCGGGCCAGGTCGCGCTGGATGTCGGCGACCGCCTCCAGCCCGACCGCGACCCGCACCAGGGCCTCGGTAATGCCCTGGGCCTCGCGCTTGTCCGGGTCCACGCGACCGTGGGTAGTGGTGGCCGGGTGAGTGATGGTGGTCTTGGTATCGCCCAGGTTCGCGGTGATCGACAGGAACCTGGTGGCGTCGATCACCGACCAGGCGGCCGCGCGACCGCCGGCGACCTCGAAGCTCAGCACGCCACCAAAGCCGCTTTGCTGGCGCTTCGCGACCGCATGCTGCGGATGATCCGCCAGCCCCGGGTAATGCACTGCGGTGACCTTCGGATGGGCCTGCAGCCACTGCGCCAGGGCCAGGGCGTTGTCGCTGTGGGCGCGCATGCGCAGGGCCAGGGTCTCCAGCCCCTTCAGGAACACCCAGGCATTGAACGGCGACAGGGTCGGCCCGGCGGTGCGCAGGAAGCCGTAGACGTCCTTGCCGACGCGCTCGGCGTCGCCGACGATCGCGCCGCCCAGACAGCGCCCCTGGCCGTCGAGGAACTTGGTCGCCGAGTGGATGATGATGTCGGCGCCCAGATCCAGCGGGCGCTGCAGGATCGGCGTGCAGAAGCAGTTGTCCACCGCCAGCAGCGCGTCATGCCGATGCGCGATCTCCGCCAGCGCGGCGATGTCCACCACCTCCCCCAGAGGGTTGGAGGGCGTCTCGCAGAAATACAGCCGGGTGTTCGACTGCGTGGCAGCCTCCCAGGCCTCGAGGTTCGACAGCTCGACGTAGGTCACCTCGACACCGAAACGCCCCAGGTAGTTATTGAACAGCACGGTCGTCGTGCCGAACACCGAACGCGAGCAGACCACGTGATCGCCGGCCTTCAACAGCCCCATCATGGTCGCGAGGATCGCGGACATGCCGGAGGCGGTAGCCACGCAGGCCTCGCCCCCCTCCAGCGCCGCCAGGCGGTCCTGGAAGGTGCGCACGGTCGGGTTGGTGAAGCGCGAGTAGATGTTGCCGGGCGACTCCCCGCCGAAGCGCGCGGCGGCCTCCGCGGCCGAGCCGAATACGAAGCTGGAGGTCGGGAAGATCGCCTCGGAGTGCTCGCCCTCCGGCGTACGCTGGTAACCGTGCCGGATGGCTACAGTCTGCGGGTCGTAATCCCTGGGGTCAAAAGCGTCGGGGTCGAAGTCGGTCATCGCGGCATCCTTGAATGCGGGATGCGACAGTGTATCAGCGCGCCGGCTGCAGGCGGTCGGCAACGCGGGTCAGCAGCTCGTAGCTGATCGTCCCCGCCGCACGCGCCACGCGTTCCACGGGAAGGCCTTCGCCCCACAGGGTCACGCGGTCCCCGACCTGCGCATCCGGCACGGCGGAGAGATCCACCGCCAGCATGTCCATGGACACGCGTCCGATCAACGGGCAGATCCGGTCGCCCACCCGCACGGGCGTGCCGGAGGGGGCATGGCGGGGATAGCCATCGGCGTAGCCCATGGCCACGATGCCGGCGCGGCCGGGCGCAGCGGCGGTCCAGGTCGCGCCGTAGCCGACCGTGCTGCCCGGCTCCAGGGGCTGGATCGCGATGATCGGGGCCTGCACGGTCATCGCCGGGCGCAGGTCGGCCTGCGGCCCTTCCGGCGCGGCATCCGCGGGGACCGCGGCGGGATGCGCGCCGTAGAGCATGATACCGGGCCGCGCCCAGCACGCGCGCGCGGGGTCCAGCCCCGGTGCCCGCCCCCAGCCCGCGAACAGCGCCGCGGAATTGGCCACGCTGATCTGCCCCGGCCGCGCCGCGACCGCCGCGGCGAAGCGTTCCAGCTGGCGGGCATTCTGTGGGTGCTCGGGCTCGTCGGCGCAGGCCAGGTGGGTCATCCAGTGCAGGCCCATGGCCCCGTGGCCCGCTGCTCGCAGGCGCCGGGCCACCGCTTCGGCATCCAGCGGGTCGAAGCCGAGCCGGTTCATGCCGGTATTGAGCTTGACCCATACAGTGGGGAGCCGCACCGGGACCGTATCCAGGTGATCGAGCTGGGCGGCCTCGTGGATTGCCGGCTCCAGGCCCAGCTCGTGGCAGGCTCGCACCTCGCCGGCATCGCGCGGCCCCTGCAGCACCAGCAACGGGCCGTCGAAACCCGCCTTGCGCAGGGCCCGCGCCTCGCCCATCTGGGAGACGGCCAGCCCGTCGCTCGCCCCGGCCAGCGCCTCGGCCGCCCACTTCAGGCCGTGGCCGTAGCCTTCGGCCTTGATCACCGACCACATGGGGACACCCGGCGCGAGGCCGCGCGCCACGGTCAGGTTGTGCCGCAGAGCCTCGGGGTGGAGCTGAATGCTGGCCGCGCGTCTCACGCCGCGTATCAGGCCTGCTGGCCGACCTCGCCGTAGACGTCCGGGGCGTAGTTCTCGAAGCGGGTGAACTGGCCGCGGAAGGTCAGGCGCACGGTGCCGATGGGACCATTACGCTGCTTGGCGATGATGATCTCGGCCGTGCCCTTGTCCGGCGATTCGTCGTTGTAGACCTCGTCCCGGTAGACGAAGGCGATGATGTCCGCGTCCTGCTCGATCGCCCCGGATTCGCGCAGGTCGGACATGACCGGGCGCTTGTTCGGACGCTGTTCCAGCGAGCGGTTCAGCTGCGACAGCGCAATCATCGGCACGCTCAGCTCCTTGGCCAGGGCCTTCAGCCCGCGCGAGATCTCGGAGATCTCGTGCGCCCGGCTCTCGCCACTGCCCGGAAACTGCATCAGCTGCAGGTAGTCGACCACAATCAGCTTGAGCCCCTTGTGCTCGCGCATCAGCCGCCGCGTACGAGCACGCAGCTCGGTTGGCGACAGCGCCGGGGTGTCGTCGATGAACAGTGGTGCATTGGAAAGCATCTGTACCGCGCTGGTCAGCCGCGGCCAGTCGCCGTCTTCCAGGCGGCCGGAACGCAGCTTCTGCTGGTTGATCCGGCCCATCGAGGACAGCAGACGCATCGCCAGCTGCTCGCCCGGCATCTCCATGGAAAAGATCGCCACCGGTTCCGCGTTCTTCATCGCCACGTACTCGGCGATGTTCATCGCAAACGAGGTCTTGCCCATGGATGGACGCCCGGCCACGATCACCAGATCACCGGGGTTGAGCCCGGAGGTCAGGCGGTCGAGATCCTCATAGCCGGTCGCCACCCCGGTGATCGGGTTGTCGCTTTCGTAGAGTTCCTCGATCTGGTTGACGGCCGCCGCCAGCAGCGGCTTCATGCCGCGAAAGCCCTGAGCACCTCGCGCGCCCTGCTCGGCGATACGAAACACCTTCTGTTCCGCAACGTCCAGCAGTTCCTTGGATTCGCGACCTTCCGGGCGGTAGGCCGAATCGGCGATCTCGGTCCCGACCGAGATCAGCGAGCGCAGGATGGAGCGTTCGCGGACGATATCCGCGTAGGCCACGATATTCGCGGCGCTGGGGGTCTCGGACGCGAGACGCCCGAGATAGGCCATGCCACCGGCCTCCTCCAGCTCGGCCGTGCGGTCGAGCTGCTCCGACACGGTGACCATGTCGAAGGGGGCGTTGCGATCCGCCAGCGACGACACCGCCCGAAAGATCAGGCGGTGGTCATGGCGGTAGAAGTCTTCTGCGGTAATGCGGTCCGCCACCCGATCCCAGGCGGCGTTATCCAGCATCAGCCCCCCGAGGACGGCCTGTTCGGCCTCCTCGGAGTGCGGGGGGACGCGGGGATTGGGGGTCATGGCCAAAGGCCTCCCGCCAGCCCGCGCGGATGCCGGGCATCAGCGACCCGCCGGGGCCACCCTCCCGACATCCGGCGGATCACTCTTCGCCGATTACGACGACGCGGATATCTACATCCACATCCGTATGCAGGTGCAGAACGAGTTCGAATTCGCCGGTGGTACGCAGCGGACCCTCGGGCATACGCACTTCCTTCTTCTCCACCTCGGTACCCTTGGCGGTCAGCGCGTCGGCAATATCGGCCGGACCGATGGAACCGAACAGCTTGCCTTCGCCACCGGACTTGGCGGTGATCTCCAGCACGGTGCCTTCCAGCTGCGCCTTGCGCGCCTCGGCGGCGGCCAGGGCCTCGGCGGCGGCCTTTTCCAGCTCGGCACGACGGGCCTCGAACTCGGCAATGTTCTCCGCGGTGGCGAACTTGGCCTTGCCCTGCGGCAGCAGGTAGTTGCGCGCAAAGCCCGGACGCACGTTGACGCGGTCACCCAGGGTGCCCAGGTTATCGATTTTTTCCAGCAGAATGACTTCCATCTTTGGTATTCCTGTAACGTTTGATCAGCGCCCGAAGGCACGCATTCTACACCGGTCTCGGACCGGTCTCACGGATTGTTGTCGCCGTCCTGCCCACCCGATGCGGAGCCAGGGCCCAGCCGCGAGCGGATGTCCGCCCAGGCATCGATCACCCCGATAGTGGCGAGCAGCAGGAACATCTGCGGCAGCGCCAGGGCCATCAGCACGTACATCCCCACCAGCCAGAAGCTGCTCATGCCCTGACGAAAGGTCAGCGCATGCATCAGCGCAATTCCCTGGAGGAAGAACAGCACCGCCAGGATAAACGCCAGTTCGGTCGCCAGCGGAACCGGGCCCAGATGTCCGATCCCCGCCAGCACCAGCGTGGCCGCGCTCGCGCCCCGGCCAAACTGCAACGCCCGGATCTCCTCGCCGAACGCCCCCGGGTTGTACAGCAGGGCCTGCCAGTAGCGCCCGAGCAGCAGCGCCAGGGCCAGACTCAGCAGTACGATCCCGGCCATCAGGCCGGTCAGGTACGGGGCTGCGCGCCGCAACCCGGCCTCCAGCTCCTGCACACCGGTGTCGCTACCCTCGACCAGCGGGCCCAGCAGGACCATGCCCGCCTCGACCCAGGTGGCCTCCAGGTCCGGGACCACCAGGTGGACCAGCACGACCCCGAACCCGGCCAGACCGGCGCCGGCCTGCAGGGTCAACCGCCAGGAGACGGTGCGCCGCAGCAGCTCGGCCAGCAGGGCCACCGGGGCCCACTGCACCACGCCTGCCAGCACCCCCGCGAACAGCGGTGCCCCCGGGGTCACGACGAACATCGCCACCCCGAGCCCCAGCGCGGCCAGAACGACGATCAGCAGCGCCTGCCCCAGTCCGATGCGCAGACCCACCAGGGCGACGAGCGCACTGCCCAGGAACGCGACCGGCGGGAGGAACAGCCCCGCAATACCAAAGCCGGAGACCGCGCCCACGGCGCGCCCCCGGCTCTTCATCGCGAACTCGGCGAGTGCGCGCATGCTCGGATCGAGGCCCCGGCGAACCGGTGCCGGACTTAATGGTTGTCGCTGTACGGCAGCAGCGCCAGGAAGCGCGCGCGCTTCACGGCGGTCGCCAGCTGACGCTGATACTTGGCGCTGGTACCGGTTACGCGGCTGGGAACGATCTTGCCGGTCTCGGTGATGAAACCTTTCAGCAGGTTCAGGTCCTTGTAATCGATGTAATCGATGCCTTCGGCGGTGAACTTGCAGTACTTGCGGCGACGCGGAAAACGGGCCATCTCGGATCTCCTAGAACAATTCGGTCAACGAACGGGCGGGGTTTATTCGGCAGAGGCCGAATCGTCGGAAGCGGACTCGCCGCCCTCGTCGTCGCGCTCGCGGCGACGGCCCTTGCCGCTCTCCTCTTCCTGGCCCTTGGCCAGCGGGGAGGTTTCGGTCACGGCCTCATCCATGCGCATGGCCAGATGGCGCAGCACGGCGTCGTTGAACCGGAAGGCACTGGCGAGTTCTTCCATCGCCTCTTCCGATGCCTCGATGTTCATCAGGACATAGTGAGCCTTGACCAGCTTCTGGATCGGGTAGGCCAGCTGACGGCGGCCCCAGTCTTCCAGGCGGTGAATCTTGCCGGCGTGGCCCTCGACCAGGCCCTTGTAGCGCTCGATCATCGCCGGGACCTGCTCGCTCTGGTCCGGATGGACCAGGAATACCACTTCGTAATGACGCATTTTCGACTCCTTGCGGGTATCAGCCTCCCGTCCACGCGGTGAGGCAAGGATTCCGCCCGCCGGAGATCCGGCAGACGGAAAGGCGCAACACCTTAAACGAACTGGCGTCCTACAACAAGTTCGTGCGCGGCGAGCCGCGACGCCGCGCCGGGGAGCCCGACGGCCTCAGCCGCCTTCCACCGGCCACTCGGCATCCGGGATGATGCCGTCGTCCCGCTGCTCGTGGCGCACCCACGCCACGATATCCGCCACGTCCTGATGATCCAGACCGGGGATCGGCGGCATATCGCCGTAGTCCCAGTGGTGCGCGACCACCCCGCGTTCGACCGCCAGAAAGAAGGTGATATCGGCATGGTGCGAGGGCTCGTAGATGCGATGGATCAGTGCCGGACCCTGCGCGGTACCGCGGGCATCGGCGCCATGACATTCCGCACAGCTCTGCGCAAAGCGTTCGCGGCCGGCCTGGGGATTTCCGAGCAACTCGATCGTGACGCCCTGGATGGGATAGGGCGCGCGCTCCGCGGGCGGCTCCGGGGCATCGCCGCCGCAGGCGGCCAGCAGTCCGGCGAGACTCGCGGCCAGCAGCAGCGCGCCAGGCGACTTAATGTCCATGGTGCCCTCCTCCGTGGCCGTGGTGGCCTGCGTCGGTATTCGGGGAATCGGTCCCGGCCGTGGTTAGCTCGTGGCGGATGTAATTCACCACATGCCAGATCTCGGCATCGTCCAGCAGGTCACCAAAGGCGGGCATCCCGCCCGCGCCCGCGCGGATCACCCAGTGGTACTCGCCGGCGGTATGGCCCGCGGCGTGTTCCCGGAAATCCGCCGGGCGCGGCTCCAGGGCCTGCGCCTGCGGGCCATCCCCGGCGCCGGCTTCCCCATGGCAGGCCAGGCACTGGGCGCGGTAGACCGCCCGCCCGATACGCACGGATGCGGCATCGGCCGCGTGCGGATTCTCGCGCGCGGCCGCGTCGGAAGGGGCCTCCCAGCGGTGCTCTTGCGCGTGATGATCGTGCATGTGGTGAGCGTGGCCATGGCGGTCATGGCCGTGGTGGTCACCGTGACCGGAATGGTCATGGTGACCATGGTCCGGCGCGCCGTGATGATGATCGTGGCCCTCACTCGCCGCGAGCGGCATGGCCAGGGTCAGGCTCAGGGCCAGCAGGGCGCCGACCGGAGAAACGTTTGCAATGGACATCGGGATTCCTCGCTGTCGCAGTCAACAAAACGAACGCGGGCAAGCCGCGTCCAGGGAGGCGCTGAATCGCGTCTCCCGAGGACAGGGGAATCAGGATCTCGGTGGCGGGCTCGGGGGTTCGGCGGCTGACCGGGCCGGCCACAACCGGGACTCGGCGGGTACCCGGGTCAGCGGTGGCGTGGGTGAGGCAGGCGTCGCAAGCGGGGCCATGCAGCAGCCACCGTGGCCGGAACACTCGTGTTCCGCCTGATGATCACAGTGCGCGCCGTCGCAGTGCATGGGCGCGTCCATCTCGACTGGCTCGGAGGACAGGGTCGCCATGGCGGCCGCGTGCACCGCCTGCCCCATCACCAGCAGGGGCAACAGCAGCAACAGCCAGAGGAAGGGTCGAGGGCGCACGCGCATGTTCCGAGTCTATCAGGCCTGGCCGTGTCAGGACTGGCGCTGGCGCCGGGCTTCGAACAGTGAGACCCCGGTCGCCACCGAGACGTTCAGACTCTCCACCGTGCCGCCCATCGGTATCCTGGCGAGATGATCGCAGGCCTCGCGGGTCAGGCGCCGCATGCCCTCGCCCTCGGCCCCCATCACCAGCACGGTCGGCGGCCGCAGATCCACCTGGTACAGGCTCTGCTCGGCCTCGCCGGCCAGCCCCACGGTCCACATCCCGGCAGCCTTCAGGCTTGCCAGGGTCCGCGCGAGATTCCCGACGCTGACCACCGGCACCGTCTCGGCCGCCCCCGAGGCCACCTTGATCGCAGCCGGCGTCAGGGCCGCACTGTGATGGCGCGGCATCACCACCGCACCCGCACCGGCCGCATCCGCCGTGCGCAGACAGGCCCCGAGGTTGTGCGGATCGGTCACGCCATCCAGGACCAGCACCAGATCGACTCCGTCGCGAACACGCGCGATCAGGGCCTTCTCGTCCACCACCGGGCGCGGCGTGCAGTGCACGATCACGCCCTGATTCTGAAACCCGGGGTGATGCTGATCCAGGCGTTCGCGCCCGACCCGCTCGACCGAGATCCCGAGGCCCTGTGCCAGCTGCAGCAGCCGGTCCAGCGCGGGTTCAATCGGGTCGGTGGCCAGCTGCAGGCGCTTGATGCGCTGCGGGGCATGGCGCAGGACGGCCGCCACCGCGTGGATCCCGCCAAAGGTCTCCGCACGAGCGCCCTTGCCGGACTTGCCGGACCTGCCCCCCTGGCTCACGCCCGCCACCCGGCACCCGCTCGACGAGCGCAGGAATCAGGGACCCGACCGCACAGCCGCGGCGCCGGGCGGCTCCATCGCAGCACCACGGCGCGACTCAGGAAGAGCGCCGACGCCGGCCCCGGCGCCGCGGCGAACGGGCAGGCCCGCTCGGCTCGGCCTCCGGCTCGACGATGGTGTTGCCATCCTTGTCGGCCTCCGGAGACGGGGGCGGCAGGGCCTCGTTGCCCGGCTCGGGGGCATCCGGCACGTGCTCTTCCTGCGCGCCATCCACGGGCTGGTCCGTGACTGGGGCATTCTCGCCACCACCACGGCGACGACCGCCACGACGGCGACGCTTCTTCTTCGGCGCCGGGGTGGATTCGTCCTCGGCGGCGGGGGCCGCGGCCGGCTCGGTACCGCTATCCACAGCCTCCGCGGCCGCCCCTTCGGGGGCTTGCCGGGTCTTGCCGCGGCGGCTGCGCTTCTTCTTCGGCGCCGGAGCGGATTCATCCTCGGCACTGGGCGCTGCGGCCGGTTCGGCCCCGCCGTCCGCAGCCACCGGGACCGTCGGTTCGGCCTCTTTCTTGCGCTTGCTGCGGCGGCTGCGCTTCTTCGGCGGCGTATCGGGCGGCCCTTGCTCGCCCGGCTCCCGCGCCAGCGCGAGGTCGATCTTGCGATCATCCAGGCTGACGCGCGCGACCTGCACCTTGAGCTCGTCGCCAATGCGGAACACGCGGCCGGCACGCTCGCCGGTCAGGGAGTGACGTGCCGGATCGAAGTGGTAGAAGTCGTTGTCGAGGCTGGTGACATGCACCAGGCCCTCGATAAAGACATCCTTGATCTCCACGAACAGGCCGAACCCGGTGACCCCGGAGACGACCCCCTCGAAGACCTCGCCGACCTTGTCCTGCATGTACTCCGCCTTCAGCCAGGCGACGGCGTCGCGGGTGGCCTCGTCGGCGCGGCGCTCGGCCATGGAGCAGTGCTCGCCCAGCTGTTCCATGTCGCCGTGCGAATACGGGAAGGCCTTGCGGCTGCCCTTGCGCAGGACATGACGAATGCCACGATGCACCAGCAGGTCCGGATAGCGCCGGATCGGCGAGGTGAAGTGGGCGTAGTCATCCAGCGCCAGGCCGAAGTGCCCATCCAGTTCCGGCGCGTAGACCGCCTGGCTCAGCGAGCGCAGCAAGACCGTCTGGATCAGCTGCTGGTCAGGACGCTTGCGGGCCGCCTTCAGGACTGCGGTGTAGTCGGCCGGGCTGGGTTCGCTACCACCGCCCAGCGTCAGCCCTGCCCCGTTCAGGAACTCGCGCAGCTCCTCGATCTTGTCGGTCGGGGGCTGGTCATGGATGCGATACAGGGCCGGCACCTTGTGCTTCTTCAGGAACCGCGCGGCGGCCACGTTGGCCATAATCATGCATTCCTCGACCAGACGATGGGCATCCGTGCGCTCGGTCGGGACGATCTTCTCGATCTTGCGATCCTTGCCGAAGACGATCTTCGTCTCGGTGGTGTCGAAGTCGATCGCACCGCGCCGATTGCGCGCCGCGTGCAGCGCCTTGAAGACCTGGTAGAGCGACTCCAGGTGCGGCATCACATGCGCGTTCTTTTCGCGCAGGGCGGTATCCCCGCCCAGCATCGCCGCGACGTCCTCGTAGATCAGGCGCGCATGCGAGCGGATCAGACCCTCGTGGAAGCGATAGCTCTTCAGCGCCCCGCGCGCGCCGATCTCCATCTCGCAGACCATGCTCAGGCGATCGACCTCCGGGTTCAGCGAACACAGCCCGTTGGACAGGGCCTCCGGCAGCATCGGGATCACGTTGTTGGGGAAGTACACCGAGGTACCACGGGTGCGCGCCTCGCGGTCCAGCGCCGCGTCACGCTCGACGTAATGCGACACGTCGGCGATCGCCACCCACACCCGCCAGCCCTTGCCTTCGGGCTCGCAGTACAGGGCGTCATCGAAATCGCGGGCATCATCGCCGTCGATGGTCACGAACGGCTTCTCGCGCAGGTCCAGGCGCCCCTTCTTGTCCTTCTCGGCCACCTCGGCACCCAGCGCATCCGCCGCGGCGCTGACCTCGTCCGGCCACTCGTGCGGCAGGCCGTGGGCGCGGATCGCGATGTCGATCTCCATGCCCGGGGCCATGTGCTCGCCGAGCACCTCCAGCACATCGCCTTTCAGGCGCGCGGTGCGCGAGGCGGACTCGCGGATCCGCACAACCACGATCTGGTCGTCCTCGGCCGCGCCGAGGCCATCGGGCGGCACCAGGATGTCGTGGGTGATGCGCTTGTTGTCCGGGGTCAGGATGCCGACACCATCCTCGATTCGCAGACGCCCGACCACCTGGGTCGTGTTGCGTTCCAGCACCTCGACGATCCCGCCCTCGCGGCGACCGCGACGGTCCACGCCCATCACCCGCGCCAGCGCGCGGTCCCCGTGGAACACGCCCCGCATCTGACGCGGCGACAGGAACAGATCGTCGTCCTGTTCATCCGGCACCAGGAACCCGAAACCGTCCGGGTGGCCGATCACGCGGCCGCGGATCAGGTCTTCCTGGTTGACCGGGAGATAGGCGCCACGGCGGTTGCACAGCGCCTGGCCGTCCCGCTCCATGGCCTTCAGGCGCCGGCGCAGGGCCTCCAGACGATCATCGTCGGCGATCTCCAGACGCTCGGCGATCTCGTCATAGGACAGGGGATTGTCGGCTTGCTGCAGGAGCCCGAGGATGAACTCGCGGCTGGGAATGGGGTTGTCGTACTTCTGCGCCTCGCGCTCGAAATTCGGATCCACGGCGGGCTTGCGGTGTTTTCTTGGCATTCAAAAAACTCGTTGGGTGATTCGGTGGCCTGCTACGGCCCGAAAGGCCATGCGGCGCGGGGGAGGCATCGGGTACTGCACGCGTCGAAGGACACGCCGCGTCTTCGCGCCCGTTCCCTTTTCGGGAAGGAGGCGGCCGGCGGAAAAAGCGACCCGGGCCGGTGGATTCAAGGGGTAACCGAACACCTGTCCGGACACCTTTCCGCACCCCGGCACGACCAGCCGGTTCATGCTGAACGCGGGTCGCCGGTGCGGGCCTGCACATCCATCGGTACTCCCAGCCCCTATTATGCGGCATATACGGATTTCGTGCGTGGGGGCGTTGACAGCCCCGGGGCCGCGCACTATATTGCGCGCTCCTGAAGCGCAGGACCCGGTCTCGCACCGGCGGTCCAACCTCGTGCCGAGGTGGCGGAATTGGTAGACGCGCTAGCTTCAGGTGCTAGTGAGCGAAAGCTCGTGGAGGTTCAAGTCCTCTCCTCGGCACCATCTTCAGCTTCTCGATCCCTGAATTTACGGCAATCCCCGTTATCCGAGCACTGGGCCCGGAGGACGGTTTTCGCGTGTCTGCCTGCGGCCATCGGCCGCCCGGGTAAACACTGAAGTCAGTGTTTACCCGGGCATGTCCGGCGACCCGCGGCCGGCCATGCCTCACGCCGCCAGACGGCGGATCAAGCGTCGAAGGGGTCGCGCAGGACCAGGGTCTCGTCGCGGTCGGGGCCGGTCGAGATCATGTCGATCGGCACCCCGACCACCTCCGACAGCCGCTCCAGATAGGCGCGCGCATTGGCCGGCAGCTGATCGTACTCGCGGACACCCACGGTCGACTCCTGCCAGCCCGGCATTTCCTCGTAGACGGGCGTGCAGGCGGCATACGCCTCGGCGCCGGAGGGCGGCGACTCGCGCCGCTCGCCGTCGCAGTTGTAGCCCACACAGATCTGCACGTTCTCGAGCCCGTCCAGCACATCCAGCTTGGTCATGCACAGGCCACTGATGCTGTTCACCTGGACCGCCCGCTTCAGCGCGACCGCATCGAACCAGCCGCAGCGCCGGGCGCGACCGGTGGTGGAACCGAATTCGTTGCCCTGGCGCGCCAGATGTTCGCCCATGTTGTCGAACAGCTCGGTCGGGAACGGGCCGGCGCCCACCCGCGTGGTGTAGGCCTTGGTGATGCCCAGCACGTAGTCGATATCGCGCGGCCCCACGCCAGAGCCGGTGGAGGCCCCGCCCGCAGTGGTGTTCGACGAGGTCACAAACGGGTAGGTCCCGTGATCGATATCGAGCAGGGTGCCCTGCGCGCCCTCGAACATCACGTCCTTGTTCTGCTCGCGCAGGGTGTGCAGGCGGCCGGCCACGTCCGTCACCATCGGCTGCAGGCGCTCGGCATGGGCCAGACACTGCTCGAGCACCTCCTGCTGATCCACGCCCGGCGCCTTGAAATAATGTTTCAGCGCGAAGTTGTGGTAGTCCATCACCTCGCCCAGCTTGGCGGCCAGGCGTTCGCGGTGGAACAGGTCGTCCAGGCGCAACCCGCGACGTGCGACCTTGTCCTCGTAGGCCGGGCCGATCCCGCGCCCGGTGGTCCCGATAGCGGCCTTGCCGCGCGCCTTCTCGCGCGCGTGATCCAGGGCCACGTGATACGGCAGGATCAGCTGACAGGCATCCGACAGACGCAGCCGGTCGGACACCGGCACACCCTTGGCCTCCAGCGCCTCCATCTCGGTAATCAGGGCCTCGGGGGACAGGACCACCCCGTTGCCGATCATGCACTCGACCCCCTCGCGCAGGATGCCGGAAGGGATCAGGTGCAGCACGGTCTTCTCGCCGTTGATCACCAGCGTATGGCCGGCGTTGTGTCCGCCCTGGAAACGCACCACGGCCGCGGCATCCTCGGTCAGACGATCGACGATCTTGCCCTTGCCCTCGTCACCCCACTGGCTGCCCAGCACTACTACGAAACGTCCCATCGCCATCAATACTCCACTACCGTCCATTCCCCGTCGCGCCGCTCCAGCCGCGCGCCCAAGGGCGATTCAAGTTCCTGTCCATCCAGCTCGCGCACCACGCGCACACCCCGCGCGCGCAGGTCTGCGATCACGGCCTCCAGCGCCGCATCATCCGCCGCGGGCGCGCGTACGCTCTGGCGCGCGGAAAGATCGGCCGCCCGGGCAGTTTCGCCGCGGACAAAGGTACGCAGATCGGTGCTGAATCCGGTGGCGGCACGGGCGCGACCGAACACCCGCCCGATCTCGTTGTAGCGCCCGCCGCGCGCTATGGCCTGCCCCGAGCCCGGCACGAAGGCGGCAAACACCAGCCCGGTGTGATATGCATAGCCCCGCAGCTCCGCCAGATCCAGGTGCAGGTCCAGACCGGGCTCGCTGGCCTGCAGGCGCGTCACCACGGCCTGCAGGTGATCCAGTGCTGCCTCGATTTCTGCGGGGGCACCGGCCAGAGCGGTACGCGCCATGTCGAGCACCCCGGCATCGCCATTCAGATCCACCAGCCGCCGCAGCCGGGCACAGGCAGCGGTATCCATTCCCGCGGCCTGCCAGGCAGCGAGCGTCTCGTCGATCTCGGGGACACTCTTGCGCTGCAGCTGATCGAAGAAGGCCTGTTCCTGGGTCGCGTCCAGCCCGGCATCCCGTGCCAGGGCACGGTAGATCCCGACATGACCGAGATCCATGCTCGGCTGCGTCACCCCGCACACCGAGAGGGTGGCCAGCATCAGGCAAATGATCTCGAGGTCGCTGTCGAGGCCATCGTGCCCGAACAACTCGGCCCCGGCCTGCAGCGGACTGCGCGAGCCGGACCACTCGTCGGCACGGGTTCGCAGGGCGCTGCCCACATAGCACAGACGGTTCGGCCCCTCGACACGCAGGCGGTGGGCGTCGATACGCGCCACCTGCGGCGTCAGGTCCGCGCGCACCCCCATCATGCGGCCAGTGAGCTGATCGGTGAGCTTGAACGTCTGCAGGTCCAGCGCATGTCCGGCCCCCGTGAGCAGCGACTCCAGGTACTCGGCCAGCGGCGGCATGACCAGGTCATAGCCCCAGGTGTCGAACTGGTCCAGCACCCGCCGACGAAGGGATTCCAGTCGGCGTGCGGCATCCGGAAGGGCCTCCTCCAGCCCGTCCGGCAGCAGCCAGCGGTTGATATCGGTCATCTCGTCCCTGCTCGTGTCCCGTGCTCTACCCGGCAAAAGTCGGGCCCGGAAGATCCGGGCCCGACATAAACGGCCACCTTCGATGCGGCCGCGGCCGCCCGATGGCCCGCTACTACCCTAGCGGGGCAGCGGGGCCGGGCGTTCGCCACCAGGCGCGTTGAAGAACTGGAAGAACTCGGAGTTCGGTTCCAGGATGAAGGTGCTGTTCTCGCCCGACATGCTGCTGCGGTAGGCGATCAGGCTGCGATAGAAGCGGAAGAACTCCTCGTCCTCGCCGAAGGAACGGCCCAGCGTCTCGGTCGCGCGGGCATCGCCGGCACCCCGGATCTCCTCCGATTCGCGATAGGCGTTCGCCAGGATCACCGTGCGGTCACGGTCGGCGCGCGAACGAATGCGCTCGGCCTCCTCCTGACCTCGGGCCCGGAAGTCCTGGGCGACTCGTTCACGCTCGGCACGCATGCGCTCGTAGACGGATTCCGACACCTCGTCCGGGAGGTCCATCCGGCGCACCCGCACGTCAACCAGGTTGATACCCAGTTCGCGCGCGGTCTCCAGCGCCGTCTGCCGCACCGCACCCATGATCGCGAGACGCTCGCCGGCGACGACTTCCTGCAGCTCGTAGCGCGCGAACTCGTTACGCATGCCGTCGCGCAGGATCTGGGCGAGGCGCTCCTCGGCCAGGCGCTCGTCACCACGAGTGGCGCGGTAGAACTGACCCACGTCGTCAATGCGCCACTTGGCGTAGAAATCGACGATGATGTTCTTCGCCTCCGAGGTCAGGAACCGGTCCGGCGGGATGTTCAGCGTCATGATCCGGGCATCGAACTTCTCGACGTTCTGGATCAGCGGAAACTTGAAATGCAGACCCGGCTCCGGGTCCACTTGCCGGATCTCGCCCAGGGCGAACTTGATCACGCGATCGCGCTCGTCAACGGTGTAGGTCGAAAGTGCGACCACGATCGCGATCACGACGACCGCAATACCCGCTATGCGTACCATTAGCGCACCTCCCGCGAACGCTGGGCCGACGGATCACGCGTACTGCCACCGAGACGATTCATCCCGCTGCTGGTGCCCACGGCACTGCGGCTGGTGTCGATCGGCTGCGGTGTCGGCGTGTCATTGCTGCGGCGCGTGGTGCCAGTGCCACTGAACAGCTGGTCCAGCGGCAGCATCATCAGGTTGTTGCTGCTGCCCACGTCCAGCATCAGCTTGCGAGAGTCTTCCAGCACGGCCTGCATGGTTTCGAGGTACAGGCGATCACGCGTGACCTCGGGGTACTGCCGGTACTCGACCAGCAGCTGATCGAAGCGGGCGGCGTCACCGTCGGCGCGCGCAATCACCTGATCACGGTAGGCCTCGGCCTCCTCGAGGATACGCGCCGCCTGACCGCGGGCCCGCGGGATCACGCCGTTAGCGTAGGCCTCGGCCTCGTTGCGGAAACGGACCTCATCCTCGCGCGCACGGATGGCGTCGGCGAAGGCCTCCTGCACCGGCTCCGGCGGCTGCGCCTGCTGCATGGACACCGCCGTGACAGTGATCCCCGCCCCGTAGGAATCCAGGCTTTCCTGCATCACCACGCGCGCGGCGGAGGCGATCTCGCCACGCCCTTCGCCGAGGATGAAATCGAGGTTGGAACGCCCGACGCGTTCGCGGATCGCCGACTCCATCACCCGGTTCACGGTGGTGTCGGGGTTGCGCACATTGAACAGGTAGTCCACCAGGTCGAGGATGCGGTACTGCACCGCAATGTTGATATCGATGATGTTCTCGTCACCGGTCAGCATCAGCGCGCGATGCTCGAGCGTACGCACATTGTCGACGTTCTCGATCTCGATCCGCTCGATGGGATACGGCAGGTGCCAGCCCGGACCCGGATTCTTCACTTCCTGGAACTCGCCGAAGCGAAGCACGACGCCGCGCTCGCCTTCGGAAATGATATGGAAGCCGGAGGCCAGCCAGACCACCAGGGCAATGATCAGACCAAGGCTGATCAGGGCCTGCGACCCGCGGCCCATGCCACCGGAGCCGGAGCCACCGGAACCACCGCTGCCACCGCCGAAGATTCCGTTCAGCTGCCGTGACAGCTTGCGCATCATCTCTTCGAGATCCGGCGGCTGCTGATTACCGCCGCCGCCACCACCGCTGCCGCGCTGGCCACCACCACCCCCACTCCAGGGGTCGCGGTTATTATTTCCCGGTTCGTTCCAGGGCATGGACTGAACTCCGTCGCTCGCTCAGGGCTGCGCCCGCGACGACGTCCAGAGACACCGGCGGGCATAAGAGACCACATTCTAGGGAGCCGCCCCCACCCGGGCAACCTCGCCCGGAAGGAAAGGCGGGTTACTCGGCCCCCTCGAGGACGACAAAGGCCTGGGCATACTCGCGCTCGTCACTGATGCTCAGATGGATGGCGACCACTCCAAGGCGTTTGGCGGTCGCGCGCGCGCGGCCTTCCAGCACGAATTCCGGGCGCCCGCGTGCGTCATGGGTCACCCCCGCCTCCGCCAGCGCCATCTCGGCCCCGACGCCACAACCCAGCGCCTTGGCCAGGGCCTCCTTGGCGGCAAAGCGCCGGGCCAGAAAGCCGGCCGGTTCATGGGATGGCAGATCGGCCTGCTCCAGCGGATGCAGAATGCGTTCGGCCAAACGCCGGCCGTGGCGCTCCCACATGCCGCGCATGCGTGCGACCTGTACCAGATCGGTGCCGATACCAAGGATCATGGAGCTCAGACCGGATACTGACCGGCCGGCAGCCCCTGACGAGCCGCATCCATCAGCCCGCGCATGTGGCTGACCGCCTCGGGCAGGCCGGTAAACAGCGCGCGCGCCACGATCGAATGACCGATATTCAGTTCGTGGAACACCGGGTTGGCCGCGATCGGGCGGACATTGTCGTAATCCAGGCCATGCCCCGCGTTGATCACCAGCCCGAGGTCGCGGCCGGCGGCCGCCGCGTCGTTGATACCGGCCAGCAGGCGCTCGCGCTCGGCCACATCGCGGGCATTCGCATAGGATCCGGTGTGCAGCTCCACCACCGGGGCCCCGATCGCCACCGCGGCCTCCAACTGGCGCACATCCGGCTCCACGAACAGCGAGACTTCGATCCCCGCCTCGCGCAGCGGCGCCACAAAGGCGCGCAGGCGATCAAGCTGACCGACGGCATCCAGACCGCCCTCGGTGGTCAGTTCCTCGCGCTTCTCCGGGACGATGCAGCAGGCCTCCGGCCGCAGTTTCAGGGCAATGGCCTGCATGCCTTCGGTGGCCGCCATCTCCAGATTCATCGGTACCTTCAGGCGCGGCTTGATGCCGAACACGTCATCATCCTGGATATGCCGCCGGTCCTCGCGCAGATGCAGGGTGATGGAGTCGGCGCCGCTGGCCTCGGCCAGCCGCACCGCCTGCATCAGGTCAGGATAGGGGGTGTGGCGGGCCTGACGAATCGTAGCGATGTGGTCGAGGTTGACGCCGAGCTTGAGCGGAGCAGGATGCGACATGAGGCAGTGGCCTTGTAGGGTGCGTTGCCGGACTACAGCAGACTGCGGGTCCGCAGCGGCCGGCCCGCCAGATGGGTATCGATCAGCCGGCGCATGAAATCGCGGCTGATGCGGGCAAGATTATCCGGGACTGCATGGCCGCTGGCCAGCGCCCGCAGGGCCACCCCGGGTATGGCCTCGCCGCGCCCGGCGGCCACGCCTTCCAGCCCTGCGGACGGGTCGTAGCGATACCAGGCATCGGGATCGAGTTCCGCCGGGTCCAGGTGTTCGAGCCCGGAGTCGAGCGGGGCCAGCAGGGCCCATTCGGCGCGCCGCAGCGCCGCATCGGCGCGCTCGCCAGCGGCCAGGCGGGCATAGCCGGCAAGCAGCGCAGGCAGCGCCTCGGGGATCGGGGCCTCTCGAGGATACAGGCGCAGCACCAGTTCGTTCAGGTACAGACCACAGACCAGCGCGCGCCCGGTCAGCGGATACACCCGCTGCTGCTCCGCGACGCTGAGGGTGGGCAGCTCGCCGCGGCCGCGCCAGGCCAGGTCCAGCAGGACGAAGGGCTGCACCGATCCGGCCTTGCCCCGCACCACCGCGGACAGGCGACCAGCCTCCGCAGTCATCAGATCCAGCACCCGGCTGTTTTCGCGCAGCGCACGCGCATGCAGCACGACACCCTGGGTCACGGCGGGGGCGGCGCTCATCGCTGATGGCGGGCCGGACGCCTCACCGGGATTCTTCGATACCCAGCTCGCGCAGGGCACGGGGACTGCGGGTCCAGTCCGGCTCCACCCGCACGGTCAGGCGCAGCATCACCTTGCGCCCCAGCAGCTGCTCGAGCTGGACGCGCGCGGCCTGGCCAATGCGCTTGAGTCGCTGTCCGCCCTTGCCGATCACGATGCCTTTCTGGCTGTCCCGCTCGACCAGGATCACCGCGTCGATATGTGTGGTGCGGGGCTCGTCGGACCAGTCCTCCACGCGCACCGCGACCGAATAGGGCACCTCCTGCCCGAGATGCTCCAGCATCGATTCGCGGATCATCTCCTCGGCGCGAAAGCGTTCCGGGCGATCGGACAGCTGCTCCGGGTCGTACAGGAAGGGGCCCTGGGGCAGACGCTGCCGGATCTCGGCGATCAGGCCCTCGAGGTTGGAACCGGTGCGGGCCGAAAGCGGCACCACCCCGACATAGTCGAACGCCGCCATGCGCGCCTCGATGAAGGGCAGCAGCTCTTCCTTGGCACGAAACTGATCGACCTTGTTGATCACCAGAAGCGCCGGACGGCCGGAGTCGCGGATGATCGCCTCGATGCGCTCGTCGCCGGGGCCAAACTGGCCGGCCTCGACCAGGAAGCAGACCAGGTCGGCATCCGCCAGGGCATGGCTGGCCGTACGATTCAGGACGCGATTCACCAGCTGCGTGCGTTCGGTATCGATGCCCGGGGTGTCCATCAGCACGATCTGGTCCGCCCCCTCGGTCACGATGCCGAGGATGCGGTTGCGGGTCGTGTGCGGGCGTCGCGTGGTGGCCGCCAGCTTTTCGCCCACCAGGCGATTCAGCAAGGTGGTCTTGCCGACATTGGGCCGGCCGATCAGTGCGATCAGACCGCAACGCGTGGCGGCGGATTCGGGGGCTTCGGATTCGGTCATTGTTCCTGTACCTGTTGCAGGCGTTTCAGGGCGGCCTCGGCCGCGGCCTGTTCGGCACGCCGACGGCTGGACCCCTGGCCCCGCTGCGCCCAGCCCTGGCTCGGCAGGTGCACGGCCACGGTGAACTGGCGCTTGTGGTCGGGGCCGGTCACCTCCAGCACCTCATAGACCGGAAGCTCGGCATTGCGCCCCTGCAATTGTTCCTGGAGCCGGGTCTTCGGGTCCTTGAGCGACTCCGCCGAGGGCAGGTCATCCAGGCGCTCAGCGTACAGCGCAAGGGTGAACTCGCGTGCCGCCTGCATGCCGGCCTCGCGGTAGGTCACCCCGATGAGGGCCTCCACCGCGTCCGCCAGGATGGAGTCGCGCCGCTGCCCGCCACTCTTGCGCTCGCCCTGACCCAGGTTCAGCGTGCCCTCGAGCCCGGTCTCTCGCGCCAGTGCCGCCAGCGATTCACGATTTACCAGCGCCGCGCGCAGGCGGGTCAGGTCGCCCTCCGGGGCCTCCGGCAGCTTTTCAAACAGGGCATCGGCGATGACCAGACCCAGCACCGCATCACCCAGGAATTCGAGCCGTTCGTTGTTGCGCCCGCCGGCACTGCGATGGGTCAGTGCCTGACCCACGCCCTCGCCTTCGCGCACGGCCGGCGGCAGCAGGCTGCGAAAGTCACGACTCACGAAACAATCCCGGGAACGGACAAAAACACCGCCGCGCGCCTATGGCGCGAGCGTCTCGGTATTCGAGAACCGCGCGACCACGTCCACGTTACCGAGAAATTCGCGGCGCACCTCGTACTCCACGTGCAGATGGCGACCGGAGGCGTCCTCGGTCACGCTGAAGTTGTCCTGGTCGATCCCTTCATACACGGAATTGATCTGGAACCGGCGACTGATGTCGCGCCAGAGCTCGCGCTCGCTCTTCTCCGCCGCCCCGGTCTGGGTCGCGACGTCCTGCATGATGGAACGCACCGTCATGTACTGGGTGTATTGCGTACCCATCTTCACCACGAAGGTGCCGACCAGCAGCGCCAGAAAGATCAGCGCCATGATGGTGACGGCGCCCGCGCCGCGCATCGAGTGTCTGGAGTGTCGAATCATTGCCCGCCCCTGTTGCATGTGCCCGCCACTTAGCGAATCGCCTGGCCAATACGGGAAAAGTCCCGATAGCTTTCATTGTAATCCCAATGCAGCCAGATAAAGAGGGCGCGCCCCACCAGGAGCTCCTCGGAGACAAACCCCCAGGTCCGGCTGTCGTTGGAATTGTCGCGGTTGTCGCCCACCATGAAGTAGTGCCCCTCGGGCACGGTCACGGAGCCGTCGACGCTGAGCTGCTGCTCGCGCATCAGGGTGTTGTAGGTGCGCCCGTCCAGCGTCTCCTCGAACACCGAGGCGCCGTCCATCACGGCGCTGGAACCCTCGGCCTCGAAGGTCCCCACACGCTCGGCCGGCTGCGGCTCGCCATTCACGTACAGCACGCGGTCGCGGAACGCGATGTGATCCCCCGGCAGCCCGATCACGCGCTTGATGTAGTCCTCCTGCGGGTTACGCGGATACTTGAAGACCACCACCTCGCCACGCTCGGGCTCGCCGACGTCGAAGATCTTGGTCCGCGTGACCGGCAGGCGCACACCATAGGAAAACTTGCTGACCATGATGAAGTCGCCCACCAGCAGGGTCGGCATCATCGACCCGGACGGGATGCGGAAGGGCTCGGCCACGAACGAGCGCAGGATCAGCACGATCAGCAGCACCGGGAAGAACGAACGCGAGTAGTCCACGAACCAGGGCATCTCGCGCTGGCGCTCGGGGCTGCGGCGCCGGCGCCGGATCACCCAGCCCAGCCAGATCAGGCCGGTCACGGCGGTTGCCAGCACCAGGATCAGTTCGAGATTTGCCATGCCGTGTCCTCAGTTCCCGGCCCGCCGGGCCTCAGCGCGCAGCCGACGCGGGCCGCAAACGGATTGTCATTTCTTGTCGTCCACCGACAGCACCGCAAGGAAGGCCTCCTGCGGCACGTCCACCTTGCCGATCGACTTCATGCGTTTCTTGCCGGCCTTCTGCTTCTCCAGCAGCTTGCGCTTGCGCGAGACGTCACCACCGTAGCACTTGGCCAGCACGTTCTTGCGCATGGCCTTGACCGTGGAACGCGCGATGATCTTCGAGCCGATCGCCGCCTGGATCGCCACTTCATACATCTGGCGCGGGATGATCTTGGCCATGCGCTCGATGATCTCGCGCCCGCGCGACTCGGCGTGGTCTCGGTGCACGATGGCCGACAGGGCGTCCACGCGATCGCCGTTGATCAGGATATCCACCCGCACCAGCGGGGCCATCTGAAAGCGCAGCGGCTGATAGTCGAAGGAGGCATAGCCGCGGGTTGCGGACTTCAGTCGGTCGAAGAAGTCGAGCATGACCTCGGCCATCGGCAGCTCGTAGGACAGCTGCACCTGGCGCCCGAGGTACTGCATCTTGGTCTGGACGCCGCGCTTCTCCACGCACAGCGTGATCACTGCGCCGACGTATTCCTGCGGGACAAGGATGTTCGCCTCGATGATGGGCTCGCGGATCTCCGCGACCTCGTTGTTCGGCGGCAGTTCGGAGGGGTTGTGCACCATCACCACCTCGCCGTCGCTTCTTTCCACCTCGTAGACCACCGTGGGCGCGGTGGTAATCAGGTCGAGGTCGTACTCGCGCTCCAGGCGTTCCTGCACGATCTCCATGTGCAGCATGCCGAGAAAGCCACAGCGAAAGCCGAAGCCCAGCGCCTGCGAGGTCTCCGGCTCGAAGGACAGCGCGGCATCGTTCAGGCGCAGCTTGTCCAGCGCATCGCGCAGGTCGTTGAAGTCGTCCGAGCTGACCGGGAACAGGCCGGCGAACACCCGCGGCTGAACCTCCTGGAAGCCCGGCACCGGTTCGGAGGCCGGGTTGTTGAAGTCGGTGAAGGTATCGCCCACCTTGGCCCCGGAGATGTCCTTGATGGTCGCGATCAGATAGCCGACCTCGCCCACCTCCAGGGTCTCGCGGTCCACCGGCTTCGGCGTGAAGACGCCGACCCGGCTGACCTCGTGGGCACGCCCCACCGACATCGCCTTGATCTTCTGGCCCGCGTAGAAACGGCCAGCCTTTACCCGCACCAGCGCCACCACACCCAGATAGTTGTCGTACCAGGAATCGATCACCAGCGCCTTGGGCGGCGCGTCGGCATCCCCCTCCGGTGGCGGGATGCGGCGCACGATCTCCTCCAGCAGCTCGGCGATGCCCTCGCCGGTCTTGGCGGAGACGCGCAGCGCACCGGCGGCCTCGATGCCGATCACATCCTCGATCTCGGCTGCCACCCGATCCGGCTCGGCCGCCGGCAGGTCAATCTTGTTCAGCACCGGCACGACCTCGAGGCCCTGGTCGATCGCGGTGTAGCAGTTGGCCACACTCTGCGCCTCCACCCCCTGCGAGGCGTCGACCACCAGCAGCGCCCCCTCGCAGGCATACAGCGAACGCGAGACCTCGTAGGAGAAGTCCACGTGCCCCGGGGTATCGATGAAGTTCAGCTGGTAGCGCTGGCCGTCCTCGGCCTCATAGAACAGCGAGACGCTCTGCGCCTTGATGGTGATCCCGCGCTCGCGCTCCAGGTCCATCGAGTCCAGCACCTGCTCGGACATCTCGCGGTCGCTCAGGCCATGACAGCCCTGGATCAGGCGGTCGGCCAGCGTGGACTTGCCGTGGTCGATGTGGGCGATGATGGAGAAATTGCGGGTCAGGCGAGTTTCGGTCATGCAGGGGCCAGTTGGTCCAGCAGTGCCTTTCGGTCGAGGAAATGGCAGCAAAGAATGTCGCCGTCGACCGCGAGCACCGGGACCTTGACGTTGAAACGCGCCTGCAGCTCCGGGTCCTCGTCAATGTCGACAACCGTAAGCGCGAAAGTATAACGGCTTTTGAGCGCCATAATCTCGGCCAGCATGTCGTGGCAGAGACCGCAGCTCTCGCGGTGATAAAGCGTCAGTTCGATCATGCACGCCCCGGCATGGCCGCCGCCCATCGGGCCCGGCCCCGCTCACCGCACACGAAAAACCCCGCGACCGGGGCGCAGCGACCCGGCCCGGGGCGGTGTGTCGGACGCATCAGTCCTGCGGGACGCGCAGGGCGATATAGGTAGGATTGCCGCCGCGGTACACCAGCACTGGCACCGTACGCCGGTCCCCGACCTCGCTGATCAGACGATCCAGGGTCTCCAGCGAGTCCACTGCGGCGCCCCCGAACTGCACGATCACGTCGCCGGAGCGCACCCCGGCCGCGCGGGCCGGGTTGTCGACCACCTCGCGCACCACCAGGCCGCTGTCGACATCCAGGTCCTCGGCCGCGGAGCGATCCAGCGGCTCGAGAACCATGCCCAGCAAGCTCTGCGGCTGGGCCGGATCGGGCTGACCCGGACGCGGCCCGCCGCGCTGGGCGGAGACATCCTCCGGCAGGCGTTCGATCTCGACCTCGAGGATCAGGGTCTCGCCACCGCGGCGCACCTCGACCTCGGCCTCGGTACCCACGGGCGTACGCCCGACGATCGGCGGCAGCGCCGAGGAGTTGGGCACCTCGATGCCATTGAACGAGAGGATCACATCCCCGGTCTCGAAGCCCGCCTTCTGCGCCGGGCTGTCGGACTGCACGCGGGCGACCAGGGCCCCGGTGGGCTTGTCCATGCCAAAGGAATCGGCGAGCTCGCGCGTGACCTCCTGGATCAGCACACCCAGCCAGCCCCGGGTGACCTCGCCATGCTCGCGCAACTGGCGCACCACGTCCTCGACCATCTCGATGGGGACCGCGAACGACAACCCCATGAAGCCGCCGGTACGGCTGTAGATCTGCGCGTTCACGCCGATCACCTCGCCATCCATGTTCAGCAGCGGGCCGCCGGAGTTACCCGGGTTGATGGCCACATCGGTCTGGATGAAGGGCACGTAGTTCTCGGTCGGCAGGTTGCGGCCCTTGGCACTGACGATGCCCGCCGTCACCGAGTGGTCGAACCCGAACGGGGAACCAATCGCCAGCACCCACTCGCCCACGCGCAGATCGGCCGAGGAACCCAGCTTCAGCGTCGGCAGGTTGTCCGCGTCGATCTTGAGCAGGGCCACGTCACTCTGCGGGTCCTTGCCGACGATCTCGGCGTCGTACACGCGGCGGTCGGACAGATGCACCACCACCTCCGACGCCCCCTCGACCACGTGATTCGCGGTGATGATGTAGCCGTCTTCGCTGTAGATGAAGCCGGAACCCAACGAGTTACGCTGGAAGCTCTCCGGCGCCTGCCGTCCTTCCCCGCCGGGGCCGCCGAAGAAGCGTTCGAACAGGTCCTCGAACGGCGTACCCTCGAAGTCCGGCATCTGACCACGATGCGGGCGTTCGCTCTCGCGGGTGGTCGCGATATTCACGACCGCCGGGCTGTGCTGCTCCGCCAGCGGTACGAAGTCCGGCAACATGCGCGCCGAGGCCGGGAGCGACAGGACGAGAAAGGTCAGGGCCACCAGTGCCCATTGCATCGGTTTCATCATCATCCAACCCGTATTGGGAAAACGTGGATTCATCGGTCTAGAAACTCGCCCGGGCAACAAGTTCCCGCCCGGATCAGTTTCGTGATACGGCCCCGGAGGCAACGGCGCGATGGCGGCCAGAAGCCGGGTGACGCTCCAGCAGGACCGGGGCCAGATCCGGGGCCCGGCGGCGCAGCCAGCCCCGCACGCCCAGCAGACCGGCCGCAAAACCCAGGGCGCCGGCCAGCAGGTGATAGCCCTCGCCCAGGCCGGGCGCGGCCCACATCAGCAAAGCGGGTGCCACCACCAGCCCCGCCAGCGGCAGGAGATACATCGCCAGGGCCCCGGAAACCAGGGCCTGGTCACGAACCCCCAGTGTGACGGTGTCCCCCGGCTGCAGGTTACCGGGGTGGCCGATCGTCACCTCGACCGCCTTGCGCCCCAGCACCTCGGACAGCACGCCGCTGCCACAGCCAGTGCGGGCCGAACAGCTGCCGCAGGTGGACTGCCGCTCGATGCGCACACGGGCCTCGTGGCCGGCCACCGCCAGCACCGTACCCTGTTCGCGGATCCACTCACTCATGGCCGGCACTCATGTTCGGAAGACAGCACGGGTAGTCGCGTTAATCGTCGGACTCGCCGCGGTGGTAGACCACCGCATCCAGCACGGCCTGCACCGTCCGCCGCGGGACATCCCCCACCGCAGTCACCTGATGCCCGTCCACCGAGCGCGCGGCACCGTGGGTGGCACCAGCACGGGTCGTGCCCTCGAACATCTGTTCGCCACTGGCCGATTCGACGTAGACCGACACCGAGGCCAGCCCGTCACTGAGCACGAAGTGGCGCTGACGCGCGCCCTCGTCACCGACGCGGCGCTCGGTGGCCGCAATCGCCGTGAACCCGTCCGGCAGGTCGCTGAAGCCCCAGCCTCCCATGCCGGTTTGGTCGTCCCATTCCAGCTTTTCGTGGCCACGGTCGGCCCGCACCTCGATCCGCTCGACATCCGCACGGCGGGGCTCCAGGGCGGCATCGGGTACCTCGTCCAGGCGTTCCAGCTCGGTAAACGCGAGCCGCTCCAGCAGGTTGCCGTGGCCGTCGTAGAGCTCGCTCAGCAACGGCAGCGCGGTGGCGGCATGCAGGCAGTAGCGATGGCTGTAGCGCAGGGTGTCGCGGGCCCGCGCCAGAATCATGCGACAGTCGAGCCCGGCCACACGGTCCGCACCCATGTCCTCCAGCACATAGCGGTCATGTCCCTCGAGCAGGAACACCGGCGCCGCCGCTGGCCAGTGGGGGGCACCCGTGCCCTCGCCGGAGTCGGCCCGGGCACCCTTGAGGGCACTCAGGCGGTCGACCGAGCGCAGGATTTCGCGCGGGCTGCCGGTCAGGGTCTCCAGCCGCTCGCGGTAGCCACCATTGTCGGCGGCATGCACGACACGGATGGTATCCAGGCGGTCGTCGCGCTGCAGTACGAAGGTTCCCTGGTAGCTCTCGGCATGCAGACTGGCCGTCATCCGCTGCAGCCAGTCGGCCGGGGACGCGGCCCCGGCCAGCAGCGGAAGCGGAAGGCAGCAAAGCGCGGTGACGGCAACCAGGGCGAACGGCAGGCCGCAGCGCATTATCGCGTTACTCGTCGCTCACCGAATAGCGAACGCGACCGAGGGCGGTGGAGCCCGGACCGGTCAGTTCCGCGTGGTTTTCGAGATACCGGGCAAAGCGCGGATCCAGGGTCTCGCGCTCGGCACCCGGCCCCTCGCCGGTGCTGACGCGCTGTACCCCGTCGGCGATCTGCGCCGGGGCCGGGCGTTCGCTGACGACCGGTGCGGCGTCCGGGGTCCCGGATTCCGGGCCCATCATCTGCATACCCACCAGCGTCACCATGGCCACGGCCGCGGCCACACCGGTACCGGCGACCGGCTTCAGCCAGCGCGGCTGCGCCGGGCGCGATGTCACTGCCAGCGGAGGCTCGTCGGCCAGCGCCTTGTGGATCCCGTCCATGAAACCGGCGGGCGCGGTGCGCCGCATACCGCCACGCAGACTGTCGCCGATCAGGTGATAGCGTTCCCAGCGGGCGCGGTCCTCATCGGACTTCACCAGCTCATCCATCAGGCGACGCGTCTCGAAGTCATCCGTTTCTCCGTCCACCAGGGCCGACAGACGTTCGTTCTTGGAGACTTGTTCTTTCATGGCGCTACTCGTTCAGTTGTCGTCTAACAGCGGACGCAAGGTCCGATCGATGGCCTCGCGGGCCCGGAAGATGCGCGACCGGACCGTGCCGATCGGACATCCCATCGTCTGCGCGATCTCTTCGTAACTCAGTCCTTCGATCTCGCGCAGCGTGATGGCCATCCGAAGGTCGTCGGGCAGTTCCTCGATGGTGCGACGCACCGCCCCCTCAATCTCTTCGGACAACAGTTCCCCTTCCGGGGTTGCACTGTCCTTCAGGGCGGAGTCACCGCCCATCTGTTCCGCGTCCTGCGCATCGACTTCGGCCTCGGGCCGGCGTCGTCCCTGGGACACCAGGTAATTCTTGGCCGTATTGATGGCGATGCGGTAAAGCCACGTATAGAACGCGCTCTCCCCGCGAAAGTTCGCCAGCCCCTTGTAGGCCTTGATAAAGGCCTCCTGGGCGACGTCCAGGGCCGCTGCATGATCATGCACGTAGCGCCCGACCAGGTTGATGATCTTGTGCTGGTACTTCAGCACGAGGACATCGAAAGCCGCCTTGTCGCCGTTCTGAACTCGCTTGACCAGGGCCTCGTCGGAAGCCTTCTCGCTCATGCGGGGACTCCCGCCAGCACACCAGTCTCCGGTAATCTATGGTGCATGGACCGCCTGACTCGCATTAAGTTCGCATTGCGCACAACACTGTTGCGCAAGGGCCACATTTTGCTCTGGCAACAAGCGCAGCACGTTACCTGAGCCATGGGGTCAGCACAACAGCCCCGACTTACGGACGTGCTGGTGATCGGGAGCGGCGCGGCGGGGCTTTCCGCGGCGCTGCACCTGGCCCCGCATCGGCGGGTCACCGTTATCAGCAAGGGTCCGGTAGACGAGGGCTCCACCCGCTACGCCCAGGGCGGGATCTCCGCGGTGCTGGACCGCACCGACTCCTTTGATGCCCACATCCGCGACACCCTGGACGCCGGCGCCGGTCTGTGCGACCCGGACGCGGTACGCCGCACCGTCGCCGCCGGACCCGAGGCGATCCACTGGCTGCTGAACCTCGGCGTTCCGTTCACCCGCGAGCCCATGGAGGGTCGCAGCCGCCTGCACCTGACCCGCGAGGGCGGGCACAGCGCCCGCCGCGTGGCCCATGCCGCGGACGCCACCGGTCGTGCGATCGAGGATGCACTGGTAAAGAGCGCCTCCGGTCAGGCCAGCATCGAGGTCTACGAGCGCCATGTGGCGGTGGACCTGATTACCCAGCCGGTGGAGGGCAGCCGCCGCGTGGTCGGCGCCTACGTGCAGGACGCGAAGACCCGCGAGGTGGAGACCCTGCTCGCCCCCACCGTGATCCTGGCCACCGGCGGGGCCAGCAAGGTGTACCTGTACAGCTCCAACCCCGACGGCGCCACCGGCGACGGTATCGCAATGGCCTGGCGGGCCGGCTGCCGCATCGCGAACATGGAGTTCATGCAGTTCCACCCGACCTGTCTGTTCCACCCGCGCGCCAAGTCGTTCCTGATCTCCGAGGCGGTACGCGGCGAGGGTGGCCTGCTGCTGCTCCCCGACGGTGAACGCTTCATGCCGCGCTTCGACGAGCGCGCGGAACTGGCCCCGCGCGATATCGTCGCCCGTGCGGTCGACCACGAGATGAAGCGCCTCGGCCTGGATCACGTGAACCTGGACATCAGCCACAAGCCGGCGGAGTTCATCCGCGAGCACTTCCCGACGATCCACGAGCGCTGCCTGGAGTTCGGCTTCGACATGACCCGCGAACCGCTGCCGGTCGTGCCGGCGGCGCACTACACCTGCGGCGGAGTGATGGTGAACCACTTCGGCCAGACCGATCTGCCCGGCCTGTACGCGGCCGGCGAGGTCTCCTATACCGGCCTGCACGGGGCCAACCGCATGGCCAGCAACTCGCTGCTGGAGTGTCTGGTCTACGCCCGCGCGGCCGCCGAGCACATCCTCTCGCAGACCGACCTGCCGCAGCCGGAACGGCTGCCGGTACCGCCGGCCTGGGACGAGTCCCGCGTCACCGAGTCACAGGAAGAGGTCGTGGTGGCCCACGACTGGGACGAACTGCGCCGCCTGATGTGGGACTACGTTGGCATCGTGCGCACGCGCGAGCGCCTGCATCGGGCCGAGCGCCGCATCCGCATCCTGCAGGAGGAGATCCACGAGTACTATAGCCATTTCCGCATCTCGCCGGACCTGCTGGAGCTGCGCAACCTGGCCATGGTGGCCGAGATCATCGTGAAGAGCGCGCTGTCGCGGCAGGAGAGCCGCGGGCTGCACTATATCCGCGACTACCCCGATACCCACCCGGCTCTGGACGGTCAGCCGACCATCCTGGCACCGGACAACGCCCTGCGCCCCGGCGACCACCGCCGCCCGTAAGCGGTCGTCCGAGACTGCCTCGCCGCGGCAGGCCTTGCCGTGATGGGTGGCTCGGAGCCAGCCCGCTACCGCACTACCACCACTTCTCGTATTTCAGCTGGGCCTCGGGGATGCCCCAGTCCGCCAGCAGGGCGGCCATGTCCTCGATGAACTCGCGCGAGCCGCAGAAATAGAACAGGGCGTCGCGCGGCAGGTCCAGCGACTCCAGCAGCGCATGACTGATGCGGCCGGTATGCCCCAGCCAGTCCTCTGCCTCGCGCGTGACCGTCAGGCTGACGTCGATATTCGGCGCCGCGGCCATCGCCTCAAGCTCCTGAGGGAACAGCACCTCATCCTGGTGGGCCACGCTGTAGACCAGGTGGGCGTAGACGTCCGGCATGCCGGCATGGATCGCACGCAGGATGCCGAACAGCGGCGTGACCCCGATGCCCGCCCCCAGCAGCACCACGTTCTTCGCCATGCCGGGCTCGAAGAAGAAGCTGCCCTGTCCCGGCGTGACGTACACCGTATCGCCCTCGCCGGCCTCCGTGTGCAGGTAATGGGTGGCCGCATGATGGTCCGCGTACTTGATGGCCAGCTGCAGCCGCCCGTCGGCGCGCGGCGCGGAGACCACCGAGTACCCCCCGACGAAGGGCTTGCCCTCCGCCTGCGGGATCACCAGATCCAGCCACTGGCCGGCCTTGCTGGAAAACCGCTGCGGGTCCGCCGCCAGGGTGAAGACCTTGATCAGCGGGGTGACCTGCTCGATGGCCTCGATCCGGGCGGGCAGAAAGTGGTCGGGCAGCTCAACAGCTTCGCTCATGTCGGGTCCTTGGTATCGAATGTGTCCCGGGTCGCGCGTTCAAGACGCCGCGCCTCCTGGTAAAGGGTCTCCTGGCGGTCGAAGTCGAGCCCGGCCAGGCTCTCGCCGCTGGCCGAGGCCAGCGCCTCCATCTGGCGGAAACGGGCCTCGAACTTGCGCGTGCTGCCGCGCAGCGCGCCCTCCGGGTCCACCCCCAGATGCCGCGCCCAGTTGCTGACCGCGAACAGCACGTCGCCGACCTCCTCGGCGATGCGCGCCGGCGGCTCACCCTGGTCCACCGCCGCCTGCACCTCGGCCAGCTCCTCGTGAATCTTGGCGACCACCGGGACCGGGTCGTCCCAGTCAAAGCCCAGGCGCGCGGCGCGGCGCTGGCTTTTTACCGCGCGCGACAGGGCCGGCAACGCCAGCGGGATATCGTCCATCGCGCTGGACTGGGCGCGCGCCGCGCGCTCGCGCGCCTTGTCCGCCTCCCAGGCGGCCTCGCGCTCGGCATCCGAGCCGTGCTCGACATCGGCGAACACGTGCGGATGCCGGCGCACCAGCTTGTCGCCAATCGCGCGGGCGACATCATCCAGATCGAAGCGCCCCGCCTCCTCGGCGATACGCGCCTGGAAGACCACCTGGAACAGCAGATCCCCCAGCTCGTCACGCAGCTCCCTGGAGTCCGCATCCGCGCCCTGGTCACAGGCGATCACGTCGGCCAGCTCATAGGCCTCTTCCAGGGTGAACGGGACGATACTGCCCGCGGTCTGCGCCCGGTCCCAGGCACAACCTGCCTCGGGGTCGCGCAACCGCGCCATGATCGCGCGCAAACGTTCCAGCGGGTTCGGCGACGCAAGCGAGCCCGGCGCGTCAGCGGGAGTGTGGTCGGTCATCGCGGGAGTGTACGGGGTCCGGTGAGCGGGAAAAACCGCCCACCGGATGAACATTCAGAACCGGTGGCTCCTGGCGGGGCCACCGGAAGGGATCGGACTAACCCTGCTGATCGGTCTCGCAGAGGCGCTTCTTCTCGTCCGGCAGGTTGTCCGGACAGATGCCGCAGCCCTCGTTACCGGGCAGCGCCCAGTCGATCTTCTTCGGATACGGCAGGTCCATCTCGTCCATGATCTTCACGAACTCGGCCTCCGGCTTGCCCTTGCCCAGGCGCGGGTTACGCATCTTCTCCTGGCCAATGGTGGTGATCTGGCGCTCCTCGTAGTCATGCGCGGGATACACCAGGGTCTCGTCCGGCAGGGTGAAGAACTTGTCCTGGATCGAGTGGTACAGCGTCTTGGCATCCCCCGACTGGAAGTCCGTGCGGCCGCAGGCCTCGATCAGCAGGGCATCGCCCGAGAACAGCATCTTCAGGCCGACGTGATCCATCAGATAGGCGTGGTGCGCATCCGTGTGCCCCGGGGTGTACAGCGGGTTGATTACCAGGTTACCCACCTGGAAGGGCTCACCCTCGCGCAGGCCGAAATCGCGGCAGGGCAGTTCGTCCATCGCCGGACCGCCCAGCTTGCAGCCGGTCTTCTCGCGCAGCATCCGCGCACCGGTGATGTGGTCGGCATGGATATGGGTCTCGATCACGTAGTCGAGACTCAGGCCCATCTCCTGCAGCACGCGCAGGTCGCGGTCGACGGTCTCGATGACCGGGTCGATCAAGGCCGTCTTCCCGGTATCCGGGCAGCTCAGCAGGTAGGTATAGGTGGACGACTCGTCCTCGAACAGTTGCTTGAAGATCATGGTGCTTGCCTCCTTGGCCGACAGGCGAAAATCGTATAATCCAGATGCTAGCGCAGATACGCCGGGGCGACCCAAACCTCCCGGACAATCCATGCTGGTGTTTCCCTGCGAACACATGGCTGCGGAGCAAGTTCCCCGGATAGGGGCACTTCTGTCGGGGACGGCACGCGGCTATCATCCGCGGCTGACCATCCGCACCCATCATTCGAACGCAATCGGGGGACTCATCATGGAAGCCAGCCAAGTGGCCGAACTCATCCGCGCCGGCCTGCCGGAGGCCCAGAAGGTCGAGGTCACCGGGGGCGAGGGCAAATTCGAGGCCCTGGTCGTCAGCCCGCAGTTCGCCGGCATGAACGCCGTGAAGAAGCACCAGACGGTCTACGCCACCGTGCGTGACCAGATCGACTCCGGCGAGGTCCATGCACTGTCGATCCGCGCCTTCACGCCGGAGGACGCACCGGGCGCCTGAGGCCCTCGGCGATGCTCTCGCCCAAGGGCCGCGAGGAGATCGAGCGCCTGCTGGAAGGCGGGCTGGTGCAGGACTGGGGTGAGGCCGAGACCACCCTGCGCAACGTCACCCGCATGCTGCTCACGACACGCCCGGACCTGCTGCGCCTGTACTTCACGCCGACGGCCTGGGAACAGATCACCGCCTGGCCGCAGAAGAAGGCGGCCAACGCGATCATCGCCGCATTGCGCACTGGCGTGGTCGACACGCTCGGACGACCGGCCATCGCCAACCGCGAACAGGCCCGCTTCTACCTTCTCTGCTTTCAGGATGACCTTGCCGAACGAGTGGACGCGTGGTGTCGCGAACACCCCGAACAGTGTCCGCGCCGCGCCCAGGGCCGCGGCCGGCCCCAGGCCCTGCCCGGCGAGGACAGCCCATGACCGTGCCCGTCCTGCAGTGTGGCAGCCCCTCCATCGAAGCCGCTCTGCGCGAGCTGCTCGGACGCTATGACCTGAAACTGGTGATGCACCCGGCCGGGACCGCCCTGCCCGGCACCTGGTGGGGCGAGCCCGAGGCCGGGATCATCGGTCGGGTGGTGCATGTGCGCCCGGACACCCCCCTGCACTCGGCCCTGCACGAGGCCGGCCATGTGGTCTGCATGGACCCGGCCCGGCGCGCCCGCCTGCATACCAATGCGGGTGGCGACGATCTCGAGGAGTGTGGCGTCTGCTACCTGCAGATCCTGCTCGCGGACGCACTCCCCGGCGTGGGCCGCACACGGCTGATGCAGGACATGGATACCTGGGGCTACAGCTTCCGCCTGGGCCACACCGCCGCCTGGTTCCGCGAGGACGCGGCCGATGCCCGGACCTTCCTGCGCGCGCACGGCCTGATTGATGCCCACGACCGGCCAAGCTTTGTATGCCGTGGTGCCACGGCACCCGCGCCCGGCGCGGAATCGGATGCTACACTGCCGGCAATCGACTGAACCTGCGCGCGCGTGGGCCCCGCCGCCGCGGGGATATGGACTGCACAGCACGGACCGGGAACCACCCCATGGACAGCACCCGCATTGACGCCCTGTTGAAGGATATGGACCTGACCTCGAGCCTGTCGGATCAGGCCCGCAGCGAACTGGCCTCGGCCTGCACGGCACGCGAGCTTGAGGCGGGACGGCGCATGCGGCCACAGGATGTGGACGATCGCTACCTGTTCCTGGTGCAGGGCCAGCTTGTGCGCGTCAGTGGCGGGAGCCCGGCCCGCATCAGCGTGGACGCGGCCGACCCCGAAAGCCCGATGCAGATGTTCGACAATAACAGCGGTCAGCAGGACTTCATCATCACGGAAAAGCCCTGCCAGATACTGGAGGTCCCGACCGCCGCACTGGAACGCGCCCACAGCGCCTCGCTGGTGGTGCACGACACCGACCTGGACGACACCGAAGGGGCCTTCTTCGGCGAGCTCTACGACCTGATTACCAGCAACCGGCTGGAACTGCCGACGATGCCGGAGATCGCGCTGCGCATTCAGGAACTGACCAACGACCCGGACGCCGACCTCGACAAGCTGACCGAGGTGATCCAGCGCGACGGCACCATCGCCGGGGCCCTGCTGCACGCCACCAACAGCCCGCTTTTTCGCGCCTCGAAGCAGATCCAGTCCGTACGCGACGCGGTCAACCGGCTCGGCTTCCGCAACACCCGCATGCTGGCGATGAACATGGCCCTGCGCCAGGCATTCAAGGCGCGCCATGCCTCGACCCGCGAGGCCATGGAACAGAGCTGGAAGCACGGGGCGCTGCAGTCCGCCTACAGCTACCTGATCGCCGACTCGCTGAAGCAGCTGGACCGCGAGCGCGCCCTGCTGGCCGGCCTGGTCGCCGGGATCGGGGCCGTACCCATCATCCAGTTCGTCGAGCTGCGCGAGGCCCAGCCCGACACCGAGCGCGTCCAGTCTCTGGTACGCCGCCTGAGCAATCTCGCCGGGGTGCTGGTGATCAACTACTGGGATCTGGGCAGCGACCTCGTGACCGTGGCCGAACACGCCGGGGACTGGGGCTATCGCGCCAATGCGCCGGACTACGCCAGCATGGCCCTGGTCGCGGAATGGGCCGCCCGGCGCGCCGAGGGCGAGAGCGTTCCGGAGGCGTCGGAGGTCGCCGCCTTCGAGGTTCTCGGGATCACCCAGCCGAGCGCGGGCGAGCCGATCGCCTTCCTCGAAGAACGCACCGAAGACCTCGCGGAACTCCGCGCCATGTTCAACGTCTGACGGACGGTGATCAGAGAACGCCTTCCACACCTGCGCCCGTTCGCCGATCTCAGCGAGCGCGCGCGGGAAAAACTGTTGCAGCACGCCCGCACCATGACGGTGGACCCGGGCTTCAAGCTGCACGCGCGCGACGAATTCCGTAGCATGATCTTCCTGCTGGAGGGCCGCATGATCCTGGCCAGCGGGCGCAACTCGGTGATGCTGCGTGGCGATGCCGACGAGGCACTCAGCCCGCTATTCGATGCCCACGACTACCACAGCCACGCCATTGCGGCCTCACGGTCCACCCTGGCGATCCTCGACCGCAAGGTGTTCGAGACTCTGGTGGACGGCGGCGGTCAGGACAGCGTGGAAGTCAGCGAGATCGAGCTGTCCGACCTTGAGGGCGAGCTGTTCCGCAGCATCTACACCCACGCCTACTCCGGCGACCTCGCCCTCCCGCAGCTGCCCGAGGTGGCCTTGCATCTGCAGCAGGCCCTGAAGGACCCGGACATCTCCATCGCCACCGCCACCCGCATTATCGAGGAAGATCCGAGCGTCGCCGGTCGCCTGCTGAGCGTGGCCAACAGCCCGGCCATGGGCAGCCATCGCGTCGTCTCTCGCCTGCAGGACGCGGTCGCCCGCCTCGGCCTGGAGCGCACCCGCCAGCTGGTCATGGCACTGGCGATGCACCAGGTATTCATCCACCGTGACAGTCCCTTCCACGATCTGCTCGAGCGGTTGTGGCGCCGGTCCGCGCGTATCGCCGCCATCAGCTGCGTACTGGCCGACCAGTGCGAGGCCGTCGACCCGCAGACTGCCCTGCTCGCCGGGCTTCTGCACCGCGTCGGCGCCCTGCCGGTGATCGCCGAGGTCGCGCGCGGCCACCCGGAGCGCACGCCGGAAGAGGTCGAGCGCATCCTGTTTCGCCTGGAAGGCCTGATCGGCGAACTGGTTGCCCGGCAATGGGAACTGGCATCCGATATCATAGAATCGATTCGCGATTCCGGTGGCCCGGAAAACCCCGAGGCCCACGTACTCACCGACATCGTGCGGATCGCCCGCGCCGCGTGCCCGCGAGACGCCGAGGATGACCCCCTCGCGGATCGCATACCGCTGGCCAACCTGCGAGCGGTGGAGCGCCTGGGTTTCGTGCTCGACGACGACGGCAGCCTGCCCGCCATCGAAACCGCACGGCAGGAAGTCGAGGCGCTGATCCGCGAAGTGGTCTGAGACCGCGCCACCCGATCGCCCCACGCCCGCCGGGAGACCACCCCGGCGGCCACCAGATTCAGGGAAGGCCCATGGATACCCGAACTCGTCCGCAGCCCGGCGAAAAACAGCGCGCCGCCGACAAGGTCGCGCGCATCCCCGTCAAGATCCGTCCGACCGAACGCCCGCAGCGCAAGCCGAAGTGGATTCGCGCCCAGAGCCAGGCGCGCCCGGAGGTGCAGCGGATCAAGGGCATCCTGCGCGAACAGAAGCTGCACACCGTCTGCGAAGAGGCGAGCTGCCCGAACCTGGGCGAATGCTTCGCCCACGGCACCGCCACCTTCATGATCATGGGCGACATCTGCACGCGCCGCTGCCCGTTCTGCGATGTCGCCCACGGCCGCCCGGACGCGCTGGACCCCGACGAACCGCGCCACCTCGCCGAGACCATCCAGGCGCTGAGCCTCAAGTACGTGGTCATCACCTCGGTGGATCGGGATGACCTGCGCGATGGCGGGGCCGGCCACTTCGTGGACTGCATCCGCGAGGTGCGTACCCTGAATCCGCACACGAAGATCGAGATCCTGGTACCCGACTTCCGCGGCCGCATGGACCGGGCGCTGGAGATCATGCATCAGGCCCCGCCGGACGTGTTCAATCACAACCTGGAAACGGTCCCGCGTCTGTACCGCGAGGCCCGCCCCGGGGCCGACTACCAGTGGTCGCTGGAGCTGCTGAAACGCTTTCGTGAACAGCACCCCGGGGTACCGACCAAGTCCGGCCTGATGCTGGGTCTGGGCGAGACGCGCGAAGAACTGCTGGAGGTCCTGGCGGACCTGCGCGAGCACGGCTGCGACATGCTGACCCTGGGTCAGTACCTGCAGCCGTCGCGCCATCACCTGCCGGTAACTCGCTTCCTGTCGCCGGAGGAGTTCGACGAGCTCGGCGAGCGCGCCCGCGAGATGGGCTTCAAGCAAGTGGCCAGCGGGCCGATGGTCCGCTCGTCCTACCACGCCGACCTCCAGGCCCAGGGCCTCGAAACCGCCTGACCCGCCCTGCCGTTCCCAGCCTCTGGGCCATCATCCCGCGCCCCGAGGCTGGGCGCTGGCGCTTCGAGCCCCGGTGATTGATATGGCTTCGTCCGGCCGCCTGCCCTGTGTGGCTAGGCCTGGTTCGTCCTCCGGTGTTTACGGTGCCTTCGGTCCACCGCCTGCCCGGCGCTGACTCGCCAGCGCGCCCCGAGGTCCTTTCTTGCTTGCCCAAGAAAGGACCCAAAGAAGGGCACCCGGATTTCGCCCGGGAACCTCGCTCC
>NZ_KB898056.1 GCF_000377345.1 Thioalkalivibrio sp. ALJ16
TCTGCTGGTGCAGCACGGCGCCCGGGCCAGCATGAGCCGGCGGGGTAACTGCTGGGACAATGCGGTGGCCGAACGCTTCTTCCTAAACCTGAAGATGGAGCGCGTCTGGCGACGGGACTATGCCAATCACGGCGAGGCCACCCGGGACATCACCGACTACATCGTCGGCTTCTACAACGAGCGCCGAAGGCACTCGACCCTGGGCTACCTGTCGCCCAACGCCTACGAGCGAAAATGGACAGCCGAAACACCGATCGAGGTGTCCGAAATCACTTGACCACTACACCCAAAGCCGTGATAGGGGCAGCGTGGGTCATGGGACACATACCGTTCGTGGAGCTCCCGGATGTCGTCGCACAAGCTGCGCAGAAGGTCGTGGTACGTCAGTGTGAGGCGATCCCCGAAGCGATGAAGTATGCGCTCGATGGCTTGCGCCACGACCGCCCCGTGAGCGACTTGCCCGGTGGCGGTGGCTGGGATTGGGAAGAGTACATACCCGGCCAACTGGGCCCTGCCGTCGATGTGCTCGGGGGGCGATTCGATGGCTCGGTACTGAGCCCACGGGTCTGTAGACGAAATCAACGGGACTCTCCCGGGATGATGTGATCGCCTCCTGTGCCGGGTAGGTACGCCCCAAGATAGGCTTGATGAGTTAGTGGCCTAAAGTCGCTGCTAGGAAAAGGCGCGTCCTTGCGTCCTCTCTGTTACGGGATGGCTTGGGGCACGATGATATCGAGCCTTCGGGATTCCATGCATTGCTCACTGGCGGACGTTAGCGGATCGGGACTTGGATGTCACAGGTCGTTTTAGGCGCGGGAGTGGAATGAGATTTCGAAGGCTGGAGCGCTTCGTGCGCAAGCGGAACGACCATCGGTTCATGCCTCGGTGCTTCGATCATCCCCTCGGCATTTTCGGAGTGCAATTTGCTGTTGGGGAGGAGTAAGTGTCAGGTCTCGCGTGGTCATATACACGTTATTGGAAATAAACCGGGACGTTCATGCTGCCAGGCCTTGAGGGTTTCCACCGGTGTCCGATGCCCAAGCGCCTTCTACCCGATGTGATGGTTGTACAGCCTCTGGTAGTGCCGCAGGGCGTCGTCCAGGTGCAGACCGGAGTCGAAGTGGCGGGTGCACAGCAGGTCGGCGATGCGCCCGTTGGAGCGTTCGGCCATACCGTTGGTCTGGGGCCGTTTGGGCCGGATCATCAGAGTGGTATGCAGTCGCTTCGGGCAATGGGACCGGCTTCCACGTCCCGGCGGTAGCGCCGCTTACGCTCGGTTATGCGGGTAATCCCGTAGCGCCGGGCCAGTTCGGGATCGTTCACGCTCGGCCGCGCTTCTGCAGCGCTCGCTGGATCTGGGGTGTGGTGCACGCGTTCGAATGGATCGTACTCGCCATGCTATTCGTCCTGCGTGGGGCCACCGTACACGGTATTCAGCTACTCCCGGGCACGAAACAGGGGAACCTGCTCGTGCGATATTGAATCATCCGTTACCTAACACCTAGGGGCTGGGGCCACATGAAAGAGATTGACGTCAGCGACGCGCGAGAACAGCTGTCCAGCATCCTGAAAGAAGTGGAGCGGGGCGAGGAGGTATGCATCCTGCGTCGAGGTCGGCCCGTCGCGCGCGTGGTTCAACCTGCCGGGGATCCCCCGAGATTTCGTTCACGTGCCGACTTGCGACAGAGCTTGCCGGCCATGCGGGAAACCGCCGTTGATACGGTTCGTACAGTGCGGGATACCGAACGTTACTGACGTGCTTCGCGGGCACCAGTGCTGTCCTGCCGTTTTGCCGCAGTGCCCCCCAAACGATGTCGTCGAGCCGCTCTTCCTCGGGCAGCGTTAGCCGCACTCGTAGTTGAGGCGGGCATCAAACATCCTGATGTAGTAATGACAATGGGGCTGCCTCCTCGCGGTCATGCTTGAGGCGAGCGAGGTGGGGACACGGCTTGCCGTCAAGGGCGAGTCTAGTCAAGGAAACGCTTGGGATGCCCAAAGCCGCGAAGTCCCTCGGCCGGTGAGGGTTACGCTTGCGTACGAGATCAAATGCCCTAGGTGAATGTTCTCCGCTTCACGGAAAACTGTTCCTAGTGCCGGTCAGTTTGAACGAATGGCGGCATTAAGGAAGACGGTCGGATGCAAAGAGGCAATGCCAAAGGGCATGCCCTTTCGATAGGAAGCGACGTGATGTGCGGACGTATGACGCGCTATAGCGCGACGAGTGAACTCGGCATGCGGTACTTCCAGGTGCCGGTCGACGAGACCTTTGACACGCCTCGGTACAACGTTGCACCCGGCACGGACCTCGAAGCATTCCGCGCCGGCGACGAAACATCCGCTGCCTTCCAGCCGATGTTCTGGGGCTTTCGGCCGAAGCGGGTGGAGGACGGTCCTCGGCCGATCAACGCCCGCGCCGAAAAGGTCGCCACAAGTCCGTACTTCCGGTCTGCATTCGCCCGCCGGCGCTGCATCGTGCTGGCCGATGGTTGGTACGAGTGGCGCAAGACCGATGACGGCAAGCAGCCGTACTACATCACCCTGGCCGAGGGCGCGCCGCAGGACATCCTGATGATGGCGGGCATCTGGGAGACAACAAGCGACGGCGGCGCCTGCTGCGCGATCATCACCGAACCCGCATCCGAGCGTCTGGCGCACATTCACGACCGCAAGCCGCTGGTACTGGATGCAGAGTGTCGCTGGGACTGGCTCGATCCCGAACGGACGGAGCGTGAGGCGATCCGAGCCGCGACCGTCCGTCTGAACCCGGATGCCTTGGTCTATCACCCGGTTTCGACTCGCGTGAACCGCCCAACCGAAGACGACCCCGGATTGATCGAAGCGATTGCCTGAAGGGGCGTTAGGCCGTGGGGTAGTGCTACCTTGGTGAATAAGCCCGGAACGGGCACTCAGGCAGGTGGCAGCGATGGCCAAGCAGAGCGAAGTTGAAGCGCGCATCACCCGGATCCGCGAGAAAGCCGCATCGGTTTTTGATACCCAGAAAGTCGTCGATGACTGGATGCGCACAGAGAACCTTGTGCTCGGCGATGCCCCGATCAATCTCCTGGAGACGGAGGAGGGCGCCGACAGGGTTGAGGCCATCCTGGGCCGGATCGAGCATGGCGTGTATTCGTGAAGGCAGAGGGTGAGCTCGGGTGGGGCTGGAGCCGTAATGGCGAGCGTGGCGCCTCGAAAAGTTCGGGCTAACGTCGGCTCTGAGGCGCTGGCGGAAGGTGGCCAAGGCAGGCTGATCGTTGGGAGCGCATGTACACCGGGTAGTGATACCTTTGAGGGAACCCTCGTCGAGATGCATTAGGGAAGGGATCTGTGGCAGAGCAAAACGAAATCGAGGTGCGCGTAGCCCGTATTCGCGAGAAGGCAGCGGTGATCTTTGAGGATCCGGAAAAAGCAGAACACTGGATGCGGGCGAGGAACCGGGTTCTTGAGGCGGCGCCGATCGATTTGCTGGACTCGGATGAGGGTGCGGAGATGGTCGAAACGGTTCTGCACCGGATCGAGCACGGAGTGTTCTCGTAAAAGGCGAAAAGGGCTGCAGAAGGAGTCGGAGGTTGCATGACGGATTCAGCATACTCAGAGGTATCGGTCCATGACCGAAGCGCCCTGGCGCGAATGGTGATGCAGGCGTTTGATCACTGGGGTCTCGAAACGGACGAAGCCCTTGCGATGCTGGGCCATGCGCCGGGCGACTTGGACGCGCTTTCGCACTATCGCGGAGGAGAGCCACTGCCGGATGAGCGCGATGCTCTGGATCGTGCGGGCCACATCCTGGGGATCCACAAGGACCTGCGCCTGTTGTTTCCGGATGAGCGGGATAAGGCCTATCGCTGGATGAAGACGCACAACCGTGCGTTCGATGGCTGCGCCCCGGTCGAAGTCGTCAGTCGTGAGGGATTGCAGGGCCTGTTGCGCATCAGGGGCTATTTAGGCCGGGCCGTCGCGTAGCGGCTGTGCGGGAATGGCCCGGTTGCTGCTGAGGCTCTTGGGACCCTGGGATTACCCCAGGGACGTTATCGGGTCCGCAGGAGACCGAGGCCGGTGAAAGGCCTTTGGCCCGGCTTCGAGATCCCCGTTTCGGTTTACAACCAGAGCCATTTCCAGCGCGCGTTCCAGTGGTGCCTGGAGCCGGTCCCGGGCATTGTCCGTCAGCCGGATGAAGCCCATCCGGTGCAGGGCATCGTTCATGGCGGTGTCCCGTTCGAGCGTGCCGGTCTCGGTCACAGTACGAACCAGCGACAGCATCAGTTCCGAGTCGTGGACGTGGTCGAGCTGGCGCAACGCATCCGGCAGGTTGCTCCAGTCCCGCAGGCAGGGCACCGCGAACTGTTCCGGGCGCCCGGAGAACTCACCGTCCAGTCGGATCAAACCCTGCGCGCCCAGACGAGCCCGAGCCTCGTGGATGCGCGCCTGGATTCGGGATCCGGCCCGGGAAAACCCTGCGGCCTCCAACAGTCGCCGGGTGAGGATGACGAGGTGTACCGGCCCTTCGGTGTTGACGATCCGCAACAGAGCCCGATCGAGTTCCTCCTGCGGGATGTCGTCGAACCGGTCATGTCCCGAAAGAGCAAGACCATGCGTCTCGGTTTCCCGGTAGGGCTGCGTATCCCACGTGGTCACCCAGTCGCAATCATGGTCGCGGCAATACGCACGCCAGGCGTCACAGGTCTCATTTGACGCCGGGTGCTGGATGAAATGCTGGTGTGCCCGGACCAGGGCCTCCAAGGCCCCAGGATCTGTCTCGCTCATTGCTCGCCCTCCAGGACCAGCTCTACGCCCATGGCCTCGGCGGTAAGGTCGATCATCGCTTCCTGCAGCAGGGTCTTGGGTCCATCGCGCAGGCAGGCGTCATCCAGGGCCAGCAGGACCTCGCCGCGCCACTCCGAATCGGCTGTCTGCCCGAGGCTCCGCGCCAGGATCGTCACGATCCCCATGGCCGGTTCGATGTCTTCCGGCGGCAGAGGTCCCAGCCAGGTGCGCCAGTGCTCGCTGGCGGTTTGCATGTCCTCGAACAAGGCCGCCTCAGCCGCGGGAGTCGAGTCCCTCTCGTTAGAAGGGTGCGGCAGTGCAGCCCGTCCGCGGCCCAGGGCCAGGAACGCAAAGGCGAGGGCCGCAAGCTGATCCCGGCCGGACCAGGTCGAAGGGTCGGCCCTGTGCTCGGCCAGAACCTGCTCGCCCAGTGCGCGGACCGTCTCGAAAGAAAACTCAGGGCGTGCCGCTTCCTCCTCCGCGAGCTGGCGGCGGGCCTGGGCCGCGGCGGCGAGGCGCCCGATCCCGCCAATAAGCCCCGCGAAGAGTCGCAGGACCCCACCGAGGAGCCAGTAAACGCTGGCGAAAAGAGCAAAGATCCCCTGGATGGCGGCTGCGTTGTGCCCCCGCAGTTGAACCCCCGCAATTTTGGCTGACGAGCGCCCGGGCCGGATCCAGTTGAACGAGCCGATCGGGGTCTTGGTGGAGACGGTGACGCCCGACTTCGACAGGTTGAATTTGGCTGCATCCGAGCCATAGCGTCCGCGCAGGATGAAGCGACCGTTCTGGAAGGCGATCTGGGTGTTTTTCGCCAGACGCGTAGACACCCGCACGCCGTGGTTGGTGTTGCCGGTCAGGTTGATGCCGGCGGCCCGCGTCTGCGCCCGCAGCGACAGCCCGCCGGTACGACTGGCCCGCAGATAGCGCCCGGTGTGTTCGATGCGCTTCTGCCGGCCGTCGCGGTCCTTTTCGCCAACCTTCAGCAATGCCATGGGCCGAGCCTATCACCCAAGCCGAGCGCGGACTGCCGCCGGTATAGGCGCCACCGCTCAGTCAGGATCCACAAGCGGGTCGCCACCGAGATGCGCACGTAATGCTTCGTACTGGCGAAGCGCGGCGATCATCTGTACGAACTCGCTTTCGCGTAGCAGGACGACGCGGGAGCCGTCGTCGATCCGCACGAACTCGGGGTGCAGGGTGAGCCCCTCCAGCGGTTCCAGGTGATCTGCGGGTGTATGGGGATCCGGTTCCATGATCGGCTCCTGGATGTCTGTAGCGACAGCGGTCGACGTTCGGCAGCGTGACGCGGCGAAAGCGAAGGGTGGCGAGGCGGCGTCGGATTGCAGGCGTCGTTGAGGGCCGCGGGTGCCGGGTGCGGCCTGTGTCCCGGCTGTGACGAAAGAGAGTTACTCGTGCTCTTCTTTCTTCCGTTCGGTGTTCTGGGGTTCGTACAGGACCTCGAACCCGGCGGCGGCCTCGCTGTCCATGCGTCGCTGCAGAGCCTCCCGGCGCTTTTGCAGTTCCTCTTCGCTGGGCTGTTCGCCTCGTCCTTCGTCTTCCCGGGCCACGGAGTTCTCCTGTCTTTGGCGATCGCGATTGTGTTTGAAATGGGCCGCCTGGCGTCACGCACTGTGGATGCGCCTCAGCGTTGTTGCCGTGACGATCCGATGGTCCGCTGATCGCAATGCGCAGACCCTTTCGGTGGCGCTGGATATCGAGACTACGATACGGACAAGGCCGCGCGCAGCCGATGGCGACATGTTCTGACGCCCGAGTGTGGTATCCATGGGTGGGTCGACTGTCGATCCACGGCCGCATTCAGAGTGGGTACAGTCGGTATTGGATCATGGCATCTGGTGGGAGGCGTGCATGCCGACACTCGAAGATCGTTACCGGGGTGCGATGCTGGGGCTGGCCTGCGGTGATGCGCTGGGCACCACCCTCGAGTTCCGGCCACCCGGCAGCTTTGCCCCGATCACCGACATGGCGGGTGGCGGCCCGTTCGAGCTGCAACCGGGGCAGTGGACCGACGACACCTCCATGGCGATTGCGCTCGCCGAGAGCCTGGTGGAGAGCGGCGGGTTCGATGCATGCGACCAGATGGACCGCTATGTGCGCTGGTGGCGGGAGGGGTACGCGAGCAGTACCGGCGAATGCTTTGATATCGGGAACACGGTGCGCTCGGCGCTGGCCCGCTACGCGCGCTCGGGGGATCCGATAAGCGGCTCGGACGACCCCCGCAGTGCGGGGAACGGTTCGCTCATGCGGCTGGTTCCGATCCCTCTGGCCTATCGGGAAACGCCGGTGCAGGCCCATGCCGCGGCGCAGGCCAGTTCAAGGACGACGCACGCCGCCCACGAATGCCTCGACGCTTGCCGTCTGTGGACGGGGTACATCCTGGCGGCCCTTGCCGGGGCGCAACGAGGCGAGATTCTCGAGCGCCCCTGGCGCGAGCTGCCGGGGTTCGATGCCGGGGACACACTGGCACCGCGGATCGAGGCGATTGCGCAGGGATCGTTCCGGCACAACGATCCGCCGCGGACTCGTGGTACGGGGTATGTGGCCGAAAGCCTGGAGGCGGCGTTGTGGGCCTTCGATCGCAGCGACGATTTTCGAGACGGGGCGCTACTGGCGGCCAACCTCGGTGAGGATGCCGATACCACTGCCGCGATCTTTGGGCAGCTCGGCGGAGCCTTTTATGGAGAGTCGGGCATCCCTGAAGCCTGGCGTACTCGGATCAGCCAGCATGACCGCATCGCCGGGCTTGGCGATGCGCTGCTGCAGCTTTCGCATGCGGCTCCATCCGGTGTCCGCGTCATGGAACCACAGGAGACCCCCTGAATGAGCACGGTTCGGACAAGTGCGAGTCACCCACTCGAGATCGCTGCGCTTACGTTGCCGGAGGGCGGCACCATCGGCATCACCTTCTGCCCGGGCAAGCAGCAGGTCCATGCGATGACGGGTGCCTGGGCCCGCGATCTGCAGGCCGATCTGGAGCGGATCCGGGCGTGGGGTGCAGCCGGTGTCGTCACCCTCACAACCCTTGACGAGTTGCACGAACTGGGCGTTCCCGGGCTCGGCGAAGCTGTCAGCGAGACCGGCATGACCTGGTACCACCTGCCCATCCCGGACATGGCCGCACCCGATCCTCGGTGGGATGACCGCTGGCAGGCTGTGGCGCCGGAGATGCACCGAGCCCTCTACGCGGGCGGACGGCTGGTGGTGCACTGCAAGGGCGGCCTGGGACGCGCGGGCACCGTGGCAGCGCGCCTGCTGATCGACCGGGGTGTCGGGCCGAATGCGGCAGTGGCCGCCGTCCGTCGGGCCCGGCCCGGTGCCATCGAGTCGAGTGCGCAGGAACGCTACCTGCAAACCGTGTCGGTGGGGCAGTACGCCAATGGGGTCGCCGGGATCGCCCTGCCGGCGGGGCTTGAGTGAATCGGGCCTGGCTCGTCCTGTCTGGATGTACGCTGCTGCTCGCAGGCGCACCGTCCCTTGCGGGCGGCTACTTCAAGTGTGAAACGGCCGAGGGTGTTGAGTACGCCGATGCGCCCTGTATGGAGGGCGCTGATCGCCAGAGGTTTCCGGACCAGCACGAGCGGGAACAACGGCGCGCGGAGCAGAGGCGCGCATCAGCCTGCTTCCGACCCTCGCGAGTGTTCTCGCCCGGCGACGCCGTTTCCGACCTGACCGAGCTGTGCGGTGAGCCGCGCCGCGTGCGCCGCCTTACAACGCCTGACGGAGTGCAGGAGCGCTGGGAATACCGACAGGGACCAGGGGTCCTTTTCGTATGGGTGGAGGGAGACGTCATCCGGGCGATTAGGGATTAGCGTGATTCCACCTTGATGATGGTCTCTCCCGGTTCCGGGCGAGAAGCCGAGGGCAACGGGCGGCCATTGAGTCGATAGCCCTCCAGCGCGACCAGCAGCGCATCGGCCATCTCGGCTTTCGCTTCACTGCGGTCGTCGCCGTCGGTGAGGGCCTCTGGCACGTCGCGGCAGGTGCACAGGTAGCGCCCGGTGGTGTCGCGCTCAATGCGAACGGGGTACTTGTTTGCGGACATCTCGATTCCTCCATGATTCGGGGCTGTGCAAGCCACTTGGGTGCATCGTCGATTTCCATTCTGACTCTGTTAGGCGACAGGAATCGACGCCTCGGCGTGAGAGCGTTGCGCTATGTGGACCTCGATCCGGGATCACTTTGCCATGAGCACCATCCGAATGGGCCTCATTGCCCTCACAGCGATCACGCTTGTTGGCTGCGCTACGGTGCCGCCGTCGGGAGGCGACGCCCATCATGTCGGCAAGCCCATGATCCGAGACGCCGACGGGCGTATCACCGGATACATCGACGAAAAGCGGTTCGGACGCACCTACATCCGGGCGCCGGACGGCCGCATCCTGGGCACGGTTGAGGAGGGACCGGGTTCGGCGCCCACGCGTCTACGGGATACAGACGGCCGGATCTTGCGGCAGATCGACTGAATGGGACGTCCTGCAGGTCATCCCTTCAACTGGCGCAGGGTCCTCATTGCAGATGGGGGTGCTCTCCGGCGCGAGCGGCCGTCTATCCACCGCGAAATTCGTTCTGATAGGGAGTCTGAGCGGTTGGAACCGATAACCGCGAGGGAAGTTGAATGAAAGATTTCGAGAGCCGGGTTGTGGAACACGGTGACGGCGGTTGGACGCTATGGGTTCAGCAATCTGGAAGCGGGCCATTCGCGGTCCTCGAGGGCTATCCCGGCAACCTGCCAGACGGGCGGGGCGTGAAGGGACGTGAAACGAATGCCGCCTTGCGCCTCCACGTACAGGACTACGAGGATGGCTCAGTCGCCGAGATCCTTGTGGACGGGCATGAGCAGAGGCCAAGCGCATACGGTTTCCGCGCGCGCATTCCTCAGTGGTAGCCAGACTTCTTCAGCGTGCGCTCACTCCGGGGATGATGGGTATCGACTCTGCCGATCTGTTCTCGGTCCTTCCGGCGCGTGGCGGGTTGGGTGTGCTGGCCGACTATCCGCCACCCAGAGCGCAGCGCGACATGGATGCCGTAGGAAGTAATCTGGCGATAGAGGTGAGCCGGCATGGTTCGGTGTCCGCGGCTCTGGTGGTGCTTCCGGTCGACGCCACGGTGACGCCGGCAACAGTGGATATGGTTGCGCAATCCGTGATTCGAAAGCTGCCCGACGGTTCCAACCTGGTTCTGGCGGCACCGTTGTCGAGCCAAGACGGAGAAACGATGAAGATTTGCCTGTTTGGAGAATAGAGGCATTCGCGTGCGGTTCGAAGTCCGATGTCAGGTCTCGGTTTCCAGGCGTCAGGAGTGGTCGCCTGTCCCCTGCAGTCTCTGAGTCCCACTCGCATTCGGGTGATTCAACCAGACCAGGGAGATCGATATGCATACACGGATCATCACGACCGCCGGCCTCATCACGATGCTGGGTCTCGGCGCCACGGCCGTTCAGGCCTCCGGTTTCGACGGGGGTTACATGGGCGGTCAGGTGGGTGGGGCATCCTACGACATCGATGCGTCGGTGAGCGGGCTGGGCAGTCTGTCCGGTCTCAGCGGAACCGGGGCCGTTGGGGGGATTTTTGCGGGCTACGGCGGCGTCTCCAGCGGCGGTGTCTACGGTGGCGTGGAGATCGACGCTTTGGTCGAGGACGCGGATGCAACGGTGTCGATCGACGGCGAAGGCACGGCGGGTGTCGAGGCCCGTCACAGCTACGGAGTCACCGGGCGTATCGGCGGGCTGGTGAGCGACAACGTGCTCGTCTACGGGCTTTTGGGTTACCAGCAAACGGAAGTCCGCAGCAGCGTGCGCGGTCCGGGCTTCGTGAACGGCTCGGATACCGACCGTATCAGCGGCCCTCGAATCGGGGCGGGCGTGGAAGTGCAGCGCGATACCGGGTGGTTCATGCGGGGTGAGGTGTCCTACACCGCCTACAGCAGCGAGTCGTATGGCGACTTGGAGATCGACCCCGGTGCGACTCGTGTGCAATTCGGTCTTGGCTACCGGTTTTGAAGGGGCAAACCGCGCGTTCATGCGCTCGCGGGATGATCGCGCTGAGCGGCATCCGATCCCGGGAGGTGGCGTCGTCGTCATCTCCCGGTTTTGCGTTGGGGCAGGCCGCCTGTCAGTCTGAACAGGGGGCAGGGGCCTGCCCCGGATGAACAGGGAGCCGGAGATGAGTCAGGGCAACGGAATGCGTGCCACGCTGCAGCGTCGGATGCTGCTGCTGGGGATGGTCCCGCGGCAGCCTCGTCGTGTGAGTGCGCCGGATCTGGTTGAGCGATTGCAGGCACGTGGGTTGTCTACCACGCTGCGCACCATTGAGCGGGACCTGGAGGCGCTTTCCGGTTTTCTGCCGCTGGGTCGCGATGAACGTGACCGCCCGTACGGGTGGTATTGGCTGTCCGACGCGCCGCTTCAGGACGTCCCCGCGCTCGACCCGGAGACGGCCCTGACCCTGCAGATCCTGGATGCCCATGCCGCGCGGCTGCTGCCGCCATCCGCCCGCGAGCGCCTGAAGCCGCAGATCGCACAAGCGCGCGACGTGCTGGATGCCGCCGGACAGGACTCCGGTCTGAGCCTGTGGCCCGAGCGGATCCGAATTCTCTCGAACGGCCCCCCGCTGGATCCGCCCGAAATGCCCAAGGGTGTTTTCCCGGTCCTTCAACAGGGCCTACTGGAGCGCCGTTGCCTGGATATCACCTACCGATCCCGTTCGCGTGGGCGCGTGAAGGATCACCGGATCCACCCGCTGGCCCTCGTGTTCCGCGAGCCGGTCACCTACCTGCTTGCGACCATCGAGCCCCATCAGGATGTGCTGCATCTGGCAGCCCACCGCATCGAGGCGGCCACACTTACGGACCGCCCCGCGTCCGATCCCGACAATGGGTTCGACCTGGATGAACTTATCCGGGATGGCGCCTTCGATTACCCCGAGGGCGAGCGCATCCAGCTCGACATTCGAGTGAATGGAGCCCTGGCCTACCACCTCCACGAGGCGCGTTTGTCGGACGATCAGAGGATCGAGGCGCTGGCCGATGGCACATCCAGAGTAACCGCGACCGTGCGGGATACCGCCCGCCTCAAGTGGTGGCTGCTGGGGTTGGGTGCGGGCGTAGAGGTGATTGGGCCAAAAGCGCTGCGCGATGCGATTGCCCAGGAGCTGGAGTCGGCCCGACTCGCCTACCGATCGGAGGCGCGTGCGTGAGGGGCCTTCGCGCTTTGCGGGACGGGTGGCTGGGACTCTCCGGTCGCCGCCGCCCCGCCACGCAAGCGGACGTCCAGGCTTGGACCGTCGGCAAGCTCCTGCTGGAGCTTCCGCGATGTGGCCCTCGCGTACGGCTCCTGTGGCCGGAGACCGGCCGGATGACCACAGGCTGTGAATGGATCGTGCCTGCGCGTGACTTGGCGGACTGGATTCAGTCGCGTCCCAAGCCCGTGGTTGCCGCAAGGCCGGACGGGGTTCGCCGGGCTTTCCACCTGTGGCTCCAGGCCGCGGATGATCAGGGCGATGCCACCACGGATCTTCCTGAGGCGTTTCGAGGCGAGGTGCAGGGCCGCTACAGGGAGATCCTGTCAGCGACCACGGGAGACCTTCGTTGCGTGCAGTGCCAGGCGTTGGTGGCGTCCCCGTGGCTGGAGGAAGAGGGCAGAACCCAGGATGGCGCATTCACCGTCTCGACCACACGCGTTTGTTGCGAACGCGGTCATGACCTTTTCCGCGAAGACGCGGCGATCGAAATCCATCGTGGAGCCAGCGCGCCTGTTTGATCCGGCGCGATGCATACGCCGACCCGCGGGCGCGGCCCGCGCAAGTTAAAAAGGAGAAAAGGTGATCATCGGACGACTGGCAGGGTTGGTGTTGGGCGGGCTGCTTCTGGCCGGGTGTACGACTACACCGGTCACGTTGGATCCGGCCTCGAGCCGCGATGCGGCTGTGGCCGGCAAGGCAAATGTGGAGATGGGGTCTGTTACCGACAGTCGCCAGCACGGCGCGAACTGGCTGGGGGCCATTCGGGGCGGTTTCGGAAATCCATTGCAGACGCTCGAGACCAAGGAGCCGGTCTTCGAGGTGGTCCGCGAACAGTTCATTACGGGGCTGGAACAGCGCGGCATGCTGGCGCAGGAAGGCGAGGGGGAGTTCATTCTCGAGGTTGATATCGAGCAACTGGATTCGAACCAGGTGATGCGGCGCGAGGCGCATTCGAGACTGGATGTCGCTCTGATCGAACAGGGCTCGAGCCAGGTCGCCTACGAGAATTCAGTGCGCTCGAGCAACGTCGAGGGCGGTGCCGGGGGCGGCGTCTTCGCATCCATCGAGAAGCTCGAAGAGATCCTCACGCGGACCCTCTGGGAGACGATTGACGAGGCCCTGGACGACGAGCGTCTGCACCAGGCCATCGCCGACGGTCCCGCCGAGGCTCAGCCATCCAGCGAATTGGAAGCGGATATCGAAGCCCTCCGACGGCTTCGAGACCGCGGTGTGATTACGGAAGAGGAGTACCGCGAGCGCGTACTGCATCTGGTGGACTGACTCGCGGGTCCGGACGGTCCGGAGTCCTGCGGAGGCTCGACAGCGGTGCTTCGGGCGAATCAAACAGGGAGAACGGAACATGGATGTGTTTTGCACCCAATGTGGGGCGCAGGCTGCCGAAGGCGCGCGGTACTGCGGAAAGTGTGGTGCGCCGCTCGCCAGTGGGGGATCGTCTGCAACCAATGAACAGGCCGTTTCATCAGCGAGCTACACGGGAGGGGCGGGTGTTCCGGATCCTGGGGTCAGTGATGCCGGGGAGCTTCGATACGCGGGTTTCTGGTATCGCGTGCTCGCATGGGTGATCGACTACGTCCTCTCCTTGATCGTGACGTTGTTCATCGTCTTGCCCATCGGGTTCCTGTACGGGCTCATGATGATAGGTTCTGCGACAGGGACGGAGATCGAAGCGAGTGCGGAAGGGCTTGGGCACATTCTCGGTATTTTGATCGCGTGGCTGTATTGGACGGTTTTTGAATCCTCCGGCTGGCAGGCGACCCCCGGCAAACGGATGTTGGGCCTTCGTGTGACGGACGCCGAAGGCAACCGGATTGGGTTTGGCCGAGCGAATGCCCGCTACTGGTCCAAGATCCTGTCGGCACTGATCCTATTTATCGGCTTCCTGATGGTGGCCTTCACCCGCCGCAAGCAGGGCCTGCACGACCTGATCGCCTCAACGCTTGTGTTGCGCCGGTGAGTCCAGCCGCCTCGATACGCTCCGTTCATCGAGCCCCACAGCATGGCCTGCGCCGTGCGACCGCTTTGGTCGCACCAATGTCCTAGTGTGGGCGTGAGCTGTTCACGCATCGCTACCTTAAGGAGGCGTTTCTGCTGAAGTTGGCCCAAGCCCATGGGTGTCCTTGGCGGTGCTGGCTGTACCAGTCGCGCCGGCGCTACACGTTAGCGCTCACCTAGCCGTAGTCGGTTTCGACCTGAACGTTTCGCTGAGGATAGAGCGTCGTCAGCCCGACGGAGAAGTTCCTCAAACCCTTCGTGTTCGAGCAGAGTCGCGGCTCCGATCGATACGGTCATCCTGTGCCCGTGATTCATCCCGGGAACGTCGAGGGTTGGTATTGCCTCGACGACGCGCGCACCGAGGTGTTCAGCGCCCACCCGATCGGTTTCCGGCAGGAGTACCACGAATTCTTCGCCGCCGATGCGCCCCATGAAGTCGGTATCGCGCAACAGGTCGACACACCCCTGTGTGAACTGGCGCAGGGCCTCGTCCCCTTGGGCGTGACCGTACTGAGTGTTAATCGTCTTGAAGTGATCGATGTCCAGGACGAGTAGCGAAAGGGGGCGGTGGTGGCGGTGAGCCCGTTCGATTTCATGTTCGGCCTGCTCGAAGATGGCCCGCCGATTGGCGATACCGGTCAGAGGATCGCTGTAGGCGGCCTCGCGCCAGTAGCGCTCGAGTTGTTTGCGCGGCGTGACGTTGATGGCGACCCAAAGCACCACAGGCTTCGGGTGGTTGTAGCTGGGCAGCGGCAGGGCTCGCCCCTCGAACCACTGCTCGGTTTGGTGTTGATCGCAATCCCGAATGGATGAAGGCAGCAATGACACATCGGCTACCCGAAGCTGATACTCCATCGTTTGCATTTCGCCAGTGCGGAGGGCTTTCCTCACGTGAGTCAGACACGTCTCTGCGACTGCTGGAGGCAGAGCATTCGAGAGCGTATGGCCTTCCAGCGATTTGCCGTTCGCGTACATGGCCTCGTTGGCCCCGCCGAGTACCTTGACGTAGAGGCCGTCCTCGTCGAGCACGAACGAGATATCGGGGAGGGCTTTCAGCAGCGTGAGGAGTTGATCCCGTTCCGCTTGTAAGGCGGCAATAGTGGCAGCTTGCGTTGAATCTTGAATGTCATCCATGTGGTGGCTCCTGCCCCTGTGCCGCCTGTTTTCCGCCGTGTTTGAGGTGGGTTTGGTCAGGCGAAGCCTGCGCGCCGTGTGCTCGCACCGGGCTTGATGCGATGCTCGGCGATCAGGGCGTTGGCAAGTGACTGCAATGTGAGGCCCTCGCCTGACGTGCTCCGGCGCGATTGGCTTCGCACCACCGTCGCGAAGTCGCCAGGGGTGAGGCCGTCGAGCTGGCGTACGATGGCGTGAGCGGTATCGTGTGCGGCACGATCGGCTGCATCGGTCGGTTGCAGTCGCGTGACAAGTTGATCGAAGAGTTGCGCGCGCTGTTGCTGATCCAGTGGCCGCAATTCCAGCTTGTGATCGAAGCGGCGCAGGGCGGCCGGGTCCAGGGCCTCCAGGAAATTGGTGGCGCACACGAGGATGCCGTCGAAGGCCTCGATCTGGACCAAGAGTTCGTTGGTTTTTGTCATCTCCCAGGTCTGGCGGGCCTGGGACCGATCCGTGAGGAAGCTGTCGGCCTCGTCCAGTAACAACACGGCGCCTTCCTTCCGCGTTTCGCGAAAAGCCTGGGCCAGGTTCTTCTCGGTCATCCCCACGTACGGCGAGATGAGTTCCGAGGCAGTGCGCTTGCGCAGGGGACGGTCGGCCTGTTCGGCAAGATGATGAGCCAGCGCTGTCTTGCCTGTACCTGGCGGGCCATACGCGAGCAGGGTGCCTTGCCCACCAGCGACGAGGTCCTGGATGACCGCCTCGATCGGCCTGTCGGTATTGAGGTATTCCAGACCGTAATTCAGTGCACCCAGCCCGCGAGGCGTGGTCAATGGCGGACGACCCTGAAACTCCGCCTGTTGGTTCAGGTGATTCGCCATGATCGATTCCGGCGTATCCGGGCTATTACGCAGGAGCCGCGCCACTCGGGCCGCACGGCGGATCTCGGCGGGGGTCAGGGCTTCGGTCCCGGCTATGTGATCCAGCCAGGCCTCGCTCACGTCGAGATCTTCGCAGGCGTGCGCGAGGAGTGCGCGTCGGACCGACCGTGGTGGGTGCCCTACCTCGAGGGCGTAGTCGAAACGGCGCAGGTACGCTGGGTCCAGTTGATCCCAATGGTTGGTGATCCAGATCGCCGGAACGGGATTATCCTCCAGCATCTGGTTGGTCCAGGCCTTCCCGCGGTTTTGCGAGCGGGGGTAGCCACCAAACCGCGCCGTGCCTGAATTGACCTCGAACACATCCTCGATTTCGTCGAAGACGATTAGGGCATCCTTGGCCCGGCGCAGCAGGTACTGGCAGAGCTGGTAGGCTCGTTGCCGATGGCTGGGTTCCATGGGGCTGCCGTGGGCGTCTTCATGGTTCACCTCCCGTGCGTGGAGCTCGGCTTCATGGGCGACACGCCGCGCGATCTGGGTCTTCCCCGTGCCCGGGGGGCCATACAACAAGATGTTGACGCCCTGAACGCCATCCCTGGCAGCCTGGAGGAGTAGCGTCTTGATTCGTGCGATATCAGGTTCGAGGTGCGCCAGGGCAAGTTGATTCTCCTCGGGATCGGGCGCGTCACGGAAAAAGCCCGCAAATATGCTGTCCGGGGAATCCAGGGTTCCGAGCAGTTGGGAGGCGAGGCTGTCTAGCAAGTCGAACCCGAGATCGCGCCCGTTGGATGAGGACACCGTGACAAGACCGGAACGGACCAGGGTTGCGCCGTGCGAGAGCGCATCCTGGATCTCACGGGTGGCCCGGTTCAGGGCAAGCGCGACGATTTCTGCCGAGGCCAGATCGCAGGATTCGCGAACTTCGGATAACAGCTTTTCAAAGCTGTAGTGGGACGTGTAGAGGGTGAGAAACTCCAGGATTTCGCATTCTGTTTCGTGCAGGCCCAAGGGTTCAGCAAGGATCCGGATGTTGCGCGCGATTGAACGGTCTTGGAGCCCCGAGTCATCGCCCTCGACTGCACGAAGTCGTTCCTGAACGGCTCGCTCCAAGGCCAGATGATCATCCTCGTCTTCTTCGTCGAGGTGTATGCCAAGCCCTTTCAGCTCGCCTCTGTTTGCCCATGAAGTCAGGTTGTCACTCGCATCCCGAGGCAGGGCCGTCGCAAGGATCCGCAGGCTCCAAAGCGTTCTCATGTTTCGCACGTCGTCCGACGGGGACGGACGGCTGGATCGCATGCTGTGTCTGCGCGGTCGACGACGAAGGTTCAAGGGCATTGGGCACTCCTGGGTTCAGGGAGCCTCAGCTTCACAGAGGGGTGCGACAAAAGTTGACGCCAAGATGGCGCGCTCGAGTCACTCGCTGTTGCGGGTCATATGAACCCGCTGACGGCCGATGCGGAGCATCTACCGCTCAACGCTCGCTTGCAGGTCCTGGGGCGCCGTTCGGCCTCGGGCTGGCGCGTGACACTCCAGGGTGAAGTGAAGTACCTCGGATCTGGAGAGCATGGTCTCGAGTTAAACCGGATCGTGCTCGATTAGCCTCCAGCCGGACACGCGACAAATACCGTCGCGCCGCTACGGAAGAATGATCCCTCCAGGCGGCAATACAGGGAGGGCCGATTATGCGAGTGGTACGGAAAATTCGAGGGGAGCATCGCGTTCAGTTCGAGACCAATGAGAACCTGGACCCGGATAGGCTGCTGGCGCAGCTCATGGATAAGTATCCGGAGCACGACCTGAGCTTCGTCGACGACCCCTTTGAACCGGGTAGCAAGGCGATACGGATCGCGCACCCCAACGATCCGAAGGCTCAGGAGCCCAAACCGGTCGGAGCGGGGGCGCCCTGGGACGAGTCGCAGACAATCCAGGCCGGCGCGGAACCGAGAGCGTCCGAGGCGGAACGTGCCCATGAGGAGGCAAGCGCATCGGAGGCCGCCTCGGATACCAAGGCCTGTCCATATTGCGGAGAGACGGTCCGTGCGGTCGCGATCAAGTGCAAGCACTGCGGGTCGGATCTGACGTCCACCGGGGCACCTGAAACCGCGGCGTCGCGTGCGGTGCGGACATCCCCTGACCTCGGCATCTTCCTGCTGGGCGTGCCGATCCTGGCGGTCGTGCTGATCTGGGGTTGGGTGGGGAACATGAATCTGCTGCAGTCCCCAGAGACGACCCTCATGGGTATCGGCCTCGGCACGTTGTTGATCACCGCAGTACTGGCTTCGGTGGAAGCTGCCAGCGCCGGTATGCAGACAAATCGCCAGAAGGGGAGCTACGGGCCGACCGCCTGGTTCTTCCTCGTTCTGTTGCTGTGGGTGGTGTGCTATCCGGCCTATCTCTACAAGCGTCGCCATTACGGGTTTGCCAATCTGCTCATACCCGGGTTGGTGATCGCAGCGGTTTATCTCGGGAGCTGGCTGCTGATGGATGCCACGATCACTGACGCTCGCGCTGGCCTGCAGAACCCTTTCCAATAGGACCTTCTCAATCACTGTCGATGGAATGGCCCGGGCTTTGAAAGGACCCCGGGCTTTTTTGCGTCGGCTGCCTCCGTATTGCGGGCAGCAAGAATCATCAGGCGACGAAAACCGTCGCCTCCGTGGCGGATACTGATGCTCCAGATTGACCAGGAGATCCAAGATGCCGCGCACCGGACGCATGCGTTCCCGCAGATTTCATTCCCAGTCCCGACCGCTGCGCGGTGAAGCGTTGCTGTGGGCCCTGCGCCTGTGGGTCGCGGCGCGACGGCGCGACCATAGCGATTGGCTGCTCCAGGAGCTTCAGCCGGAAACGCTGACGGACCTTGGGGTCGACCCCTCCATGGATCCCGACATGGAGGACTTCGATGAGGCGCTGGAACCGGAACGGATCGACGCGGCGCTGGAGCAGCAGCTCGAGCGCGTAAGCCGGCATCCCCCGAGGCCCCAGCGCGAGCGCTTCGCTACCAATATCCGGATGCTGGGTGATCGCCTGGGGCTGACCGATTGTGAGCAGCAGGTGCTGCTCTTCCTCGTCCTTCACGAGATCGATACCGACCTGTCCAGCATGGTGGCCATTGCTCGCAAGGCGGTCGCCATGAGCAGCACTGAGGTGATGGCCGTAGCGCTCGATTACCCGGAGCAGGATGTACGTGTGGCGCTCTCGGCGGATGGCACGTTGATCCGATCGGGGCTCATTCAGCCCAATGTCCGGATGGGCATGGACACCGCGCACATGGAGTACGAACTGCTGCGCGGCATCGGCCTGGAGCTGGACGCACCCGACGCATCGCCCGATGCGATCTTTCGGACGTATTTTCGACCTTCGCCCGCGCCTCAGGTCGGCATGCTGCCGATGACCCATCTGGAGGAGGAGCGTGCGCGCGTCGCGGCGCTTCTCCGTCAGGCATCCCGGCAGGGCGCCGCGGGGATCAATATCCTGATTCACGGTGAGCCGGGTACGGGCAAGACACAGTTTGCGCGCTCCGCAGCAGCGGAGGCGGGCCTCACCGCGGTAGAGGTCAACTTTGAAGACGATAGCGGTGACCCGCTGGAGCCGCGTAGTCGCCAGCGGGCCTATCAGTTGTGCCAGCACGTAGTGGCACGGGCGCCCGGTCATGTCGTCCTGTTTGATGAGATTGAGGATGTGTTCGACGCCCGTAACGGCTGGATGCGCGTCGGCAGCCGTGGCGACCGCCCCGGTGGCAAGGCCTGGACCAACCAGATGCTCGAGGCCAACGCAACGCCCGCGATCTGGATTACCAACCATGTTGGGCAGATCGATCGCGCCTATCTCCGTCGGTTCGACTACACCCTGGAGCTGCGCCAGCCCCCTCGCTCGGTGCGCCGATCCCTGCTCGAACATACCCGGGGCGACTTGCCCGTCTCGGACGCCTGGATCGAGCGGGCCTCACAGATCGAAGGGCTGACCCCGGCCGAAGTGCAGAGCGCCTTCCGCGTGGCGCGCCTCCTGCATGCCGAGGATCCGCAGTTAGGGCTCGAATCGTTCCTGGACGAGCAGCTTGCGCGTCAGGCGCATCTGCAACAGCGGCGGCCGCCGGTTCGGCGGCGCGGATCCGATCTGCTGCGCTACGACCTGAGCATGCTCAACACGGATCAGCCGATCGAGCCGGTCGTGCAGCATTTGGCGGCCGCGGGGGAGGGGAGCCTCCTGCTGCACGGTGTGCCGGGGACCGGCAAGACCGCCCTCGCCACCCATCTGGCCGAGCAGGCCGACCGCCCGCTGATCCAGCGACCGGCTTCGTCCCTGTTGTCGCCCTATGTCGGCATGACCGAAAAGAACATCGCCCGCCTCTTCCGCTCGGCCGAGGACGAGGGTGCTGTGGTGCTGATCGACGAAGCCGACAGCCTCGTCGGGAGCCGGGAGACCGCTCGCGCACGCTGGGAGGTCAGCCAGACCAATGAGATCCTGGTCCAGATCGAGCAGTTCCACGGCATTGTCATCTGCGCCACCAACTTCCTTCGCGCGATCGATACCGCGGCCCTTCGACGCTTCGACTACAAGCTCGAACTGCAAGCACTAGATGCCGAGCAGCGAAAAACGATGTTTAGCGAACTGCTCCGCTCATTGGGCCTGGATCCGTCGGAGGTGTCCGCTGGGCAACGCCACGTTCTGTCCGGCCTCGACAATCTGACCCCGGGGGACTTGGCTACCGTTGCGAGACGGTTTCAGACGCGGCCGAACCGCCAACATGTGGATGTCGGTACCATCTTGGACGCTGTGCTTGCCGAGCACGCACTGAAGCCCGGTGTGGCGAAGCGTCGAGCGGGCTTCGCGTAAGATGCCTTTCATCCAGTCGGTGCGAAGTCACGAGTGCGCAGAATCCGGGGCGCGTGAAGCTGGGCGTATGTGTTGCGACACGAAGGCGAAGACGGATGCTTCATAGACTGCGGGAGCGCCTGACGGGCCAAGACAGGGGGGCCCCACTCGCACAGATCGTTCTGTGGGAGGTGATCGCATATGGCGCCGTTGCCGCGATACTCATGGGCGCGGTTTACGGCGTCACCTGTCTGTTTGCCTTTGTCGGTTTCATGGAGGAATGCATGTCGTTGTACGCGCTAGTTGAGAGCTTCCTGGGGGCCGCTTCGAAGACCTCCCAAGGCTGAGTTGGTCGATGCTCGCTCGGGGCTAGCCGATGAACCGATCGCCGTACGCGGGTTCCGCTGCGACTTGGAATCAGTCCGGCACTTTCCGGAGTTTGCCGTTTGCACTGGCCTCTAGCTATTCGTACGGCTTTGGATATCCAGCTTGGAAGACGATGGATCGCTTTCATCATGTCGCGACTGATATGGTTGGACGGGGAGCAACAAGCAGCGCATGTTCGCTCGAGGGAAAGGCGGCAGGGGACAGCCAGCGAGGTAGCGGTCAGAGGGGCGGCGAGCGAATCTCACCGAATCGCGGTCATGGTGGTCTCGGATACGCTTGCCAACTCAGCGATCGTACCGAGCAGGACGGTGGGGCTGTTTGCTACGGCGTGCCCAGCAGGGTTGTTTTGCGTCGGGACCATGACACGCCGTTCATTGTCTTTGGCGCGTACTGTTGTTCCGATCATTTAAGGACATATCTATAGGCAACGGAGCGGCCGATGAGTCAAGCGCTGAAATCGTCCATTTACGCAACCACCTTTTTTGTTTTGAGCGTCTTGTCATTTGGGGTCAATGACTGGTTCTCGCTCCTAATGTTGGTTGCCTCTATCGTGTTTCTCTATCCCACCATACTGGTGGGCCAGATGACCTTGCGGAATGTGGCCAAGACCGCTATTCAGAAAGACAGCGCCCTGTACGCGTTCCTGAATCAGCCCAAGACAGTGGCGCAACAACTGTTTAGTATTGCAATGGCAATCGTGCTGGGTATTTCGTTCCTTACGGTTTCCAAGGGGATCGAAATGAACCACGGTTTGCTCCCCGTGGTCGTGATTATCTTCTTTTTAGCTTGGTGGATCTCGGGGCGGTTGGTAGCGCACCCGGACCTTGCTCTCCTAGAGCAGCAGCATCTTCAGAAGAAAGCGCTTTACGCCTCCGTTAGGGAAGGCGGAATTGATGGTTCGGAGTCAGGGTCTCCGGATGTTAGCTTTCTTAGCCTTTTCGCCGCGATCCTGGTGCTTAATCTTCTCTTTGCATTGCTATTGAGCGCAAAAGACTTGTTTACGTTCTTTGTCGCGGATGTGACATTCGCGAATTTTCGATCCTATGCTCTAGAACGTGGAATCGAAGCCGGAGCGTTTAATTCGATATCTCGTGTTTTTATCAACGTTTACGTGATATTCGATAGCTTCAAGATTGCGGCAGCCAATGAAATACTGCTTGCCCTAGGGATTGACAAGTCGGGATCGCACTCAGCGTACTACTTGTTTTACTTGTTGGTTCTTGCGTTTAATATATTGAAACTCCTAGCGTTTTCTGTTCCCCTGGTGTTCTTGCAGCGTGGCCTGCTTGTTCGTGGGGCTTCTCTGTTTGAAGCACCTGCCAAGCGATTGGGACGGATCCTGCTCCCTTATATTAAGGCACTCGCGGATCGGATTAAGCCTGTCGTGCATCCTTTGGTGCTGGGAATTAAGGGCTGGTTTAAAGAGGGTCATCGGGATGACGCAGATGGCCCAACCAATGCTGCGGGGAGTAAATTTGATTCTGAGAAAAAGGGATCGAAAGGTAAACACGAGGAGAAACAATGAGACGTTTTAACAGGATTCTGGGCTTGTCGGTCGGCGGGTTGGGGGTTGCCTTCGTCTTGATTGGCTGTGGGGATGACGCCCCAAGTGAAGACGAGCGATCAGCAGAGGTTTCCTGTGCAGAGCTGGAGATGAAGCTTGAGGAGACGGAAGCAGAGCTTCAGCAGCTCAAGGACAGGCTTCGGGAAGAAGACGAAGCGCTGCAGGGGCTCTTGCGATGAACGGACGGAACCAGCAAAAGGGGAACATCGTTGTACTAGCTTTGGGAGCGTTAGTGCTTGTGATCGTGCTTGCTTGGCTCGTGTTCACTGTGGCGTCTCATCCTTGGTTTAAGTTCCTGATTGAACCGTACCGACTTTTCCGGAGGCTCTGATCCTTGGGAGGATAGAGCGATGAGTGAGATGACACGGTATAGCCCGGAGGTCCGGGAACGGGCGGTGCGGCTGGTGTGGGAACACCAGGAGGAGTATTCGTCGCAGCATGCGGCGATGCAGTCCATTGCGCCGAAGATCGGCTGCACGCCGGAGACGCTGCGGCTGTGGGTCCGCCGCGCGGAGCGCGAGCGGGACGATGCCTCGGCGCTGTCCGACAGCGAGCGCGCACGCCTGAAGGCGCTGGA
>NZ_KB898057.1 GCF_000377345.1 Thioalkalivibrio sp. ALJ16
CCCGATCCTGCGTTGCGCCGCTTGCGGGTAGAACCACTACCCGCTGCACGACGCGCCTTGCCTCGGAAAACAGGGGGCACCAACGCGGACGTGCGATTAAATCAGCGTCTCCCTAGCGCCCGTTTGCGGGGTGGGCCCCGGTCGCCAGAGCGGGCGGCGGGGCCCTTTCGTTGCCGGGCGGCGTCCGGCTACTGGCGGATGAAATCGGAGAAATAGAGCGCCGTGATGCGCGGGGCGCCGGTGATCTCGTCCAGGAGTTCGTTCAGCTCGTCCGTCGCCTGGCTGCGCAGATCCTCGCGGGCGCCGCTGCCGGTCAGGCTTTCCGGGCTGCGTCCACCGAGGATGTGGATCAGCCGGTCGCGCACTGCCGGGATGTGTTCGCGGATCTCGCGCGCGTCTTCCAGGTTGTTGCCTTCCAGCTGGATCGAGGCCTGCAGGTAGCGGCCGCGGTCGCTGGATTCCATGTTCACGACCACCGGCTCCAGGGTCACGTAGTGGCTGTCGAGGTCGTCCACCGCCGCCGCGACGGACGTGGCGAACAGCAGGGTCAGGCCCAGCAGGGGGGCGGTCAGGGTGGGCAGGTGGCAAGTTCTCATGGCATGTGCTCCGGGGCGGGTTGCGTGCTGGAGGCGATCAGGCCGCCACGACGATGGGGCTCCTGACCGAAGTATGCCACCAGCTGGGCATAGATTTTCGGCATGGCCTCCCGCAGCCGGGCGGGTTCGAAGAAGAAGGCCTCCACCGCGACGGCCAGGAACTCTTCCGGGGCGGTGGCGGCGTACGGGTCCAGCGGCAGGGCAGCCAGGTCTTCCTCCGCGGTGGCCTCCACCGTGGCCACGAATGCCTCGTAGGCCTGCGAGAAGTCGTGCGTCCAGTCCCGGGCGGATTGACCCCGGGGCAGGGGCGGAAACCCGTTGACCTCGCCGTTGCCGGCATCCAGCACGTGGGTCATCTCGTGTACCACCACCGCGCCGTCGCGTTCGACATCGTTCCACGACAGGATCACCGGCCCGCGTTCCCAGGCCTCGCCGGACTGGGGTATCGCGCCCTGATGCACGATCCCGGCCTCGTCGACCCACTCGTGCTCGGGCACGAAGGTGTCGGGATACAGGATCAGGGTGCGCCAGTCGCGGTAGGGTTCCAGGCCCCGTTCGAGGACTGGCAGGGCCGCGTAGGCGGCAATCACCTGGCATTGCCAGGGCTCCGGCTCCGCCGCGATCCCGATGAACTCCCGGCTTGCGAGGATCTGGCCGATCAGCTCGCGCAGCCGCGAGCGTTCCTCCGGCGTCAATGTCGCGATGAACGGCACCCGGTGGCGCAGGGCCTCCCATTCCCCATTGTGCAGGGGCACGCTCTCGGGCTCGAGCCCGGCAAAGGGCCCCAGCAGGCGCCGGAACAGGCCGCGCAGTGGAAAGTGCGGGGACGAATGCATCGCGCAATCGTCGCATGTTTCCGGCGCCGATGCCGGGCTGCAAGGCGCGCATTGATCAGTGTTTCCCGGGGCATTGGGTTAGGATGCCCGGCATCCAGGCACAACAATCGACATGGATCAGGGTTTTCCCTGCAAGGCCAGAGAACAGAGGAGAACGGGATGAGCCGACGAATCGTGACCGGGGTGCTGCTGGCGGCCTGGCTTGCCACAGGGGCCGCGATGGCGGCCGACGAGGTGCATACGGTGGAGCAGCTGAATCAGGCACCCGCCGAACTCGAGGGCGAGAAGGTACGTCTGCAGGGCATTGTCGGGCGGGTGAACGACGACATCATGGGCCGCAACTTCATCCACCTGGTGGATGGCACGGGGGCCGAGGGCGATTACATCACCATTACCTCCACCGAATTGCCCGCGGTGGGTGACCGTGTCGAGGTGACCGGGACGCTGATCCTGGATCGTGACTTTGGTGCCGGCTATACCTATCCGGTGATCATCGAAAACGCGGAGTTTGCCGAACGTCAGTGACGTTCAGGGCCCCGGTTGTTGTGCCGGGGCCTTATTGTTGATTCGGGCCGCACAGGATGTCGCAGCCCCCAGATACCCAGGGACGGGATGATGTCCATCAAAAATCTGTTGACGCGGTTTGTCCTGCTGTATGTCTTGCTGTCGATTGCGGTCACGGTGGTGATCGCGTACTTCGGGCTGGACGAGCTCGGTGTGCCACTCGGCATTGCGATTCTTACGCTGGCGGTCATGTTGCCGTGCGAGGCCTACGGGCGCAGAAACGGGCGCTATCTGTCGCGCCCCGAGAAACGGAGGGTGATCGCGGTGATGGTGGCCGTGCTCTGGGGCACGCAGCTTCCCGTTACCTTCCTGCTGGCATGGGCCGAAGGCATCGCACTGGACCCGGTGCTGCTCGGGATTGTGGCGGTTATTGCGCTGGTCTACGCGGGGTTTGTTGCGGCCGCGGTCAGCATAACCGGCCGCAATCTCCGCAAGCGCGGCGTGATCGCAGAGGAGTCGCCGGAGTCTCCCTAGTCGGCCAGTTGGCGCTTGAGCCAGGCGATATCGTCTTCCGGCCACTCCGTGGCGGTCACGGCCTGCCAGGCGTCAACGTAGTGCTCGGCGGCGTACACGTGCCCGTAGCCGCGCGGGGCAGCGTCGCCGATCGCCACGTCCACCGCCAGCTGCAGCATGGTGATGACCGGGTACCAGGTCAGATCCGGCGAGACATCCGGGCCGCGTGGCGCCTGCATCCATTCGGGTTTGCGGTATAGCGCCTGCGGCTCGAAGAAGGTGATCGGATCGCTTGCGTACTGGAGGTAGACGATGCGCATCGGGCCCCAGGCGGCGCCGGGGATGTCCAGGTGGTTTTCCTGGTTGGTGAACCGCACCACCGAGCTGTCACGAAAGCGTGGCAGCCAGGCCGGGGAGTCCGGCTGGCGCTGGCGCACGATGTCACGCCAGGTCTCGCTCCGGAACGGGGGGCCGGCCCACAGCGCCCCGGTGAACGGATCCCCGATCACGTCGTACAGGTCGGCTGCGCGTTCGGAGTTCAGCGCGCCCAGGCTCAGGCCGTAGAGATAGAGCTGCGGACGCGCATCCGCGGGCAGCTGCTTCCAGTAGCCGTAGATCTCCGCGAACACGGCCTGGGCCGTTTCGCGGCCGTACTCCGATTCTGCCATCAGCGACAGCCAGCTCGGCAGGTAGGAATACTGCACGGCCACGGTGGCGACATCCCCGCCGTGCAGAAACTCCACTGGCTGGATGGCGCGATTGTCCACCCAGCCGCGTCCGGTGGGCGTGGCCAGCACCAGGACGGAGCGCTCGAAGGCCCCGACCCGCAGCATCTCCTGCAGCGCCAGGCGCGCGCGTTCCTCGATGGTCTCGGCGGCGTTCAGACCGACGTACACTCGCAGCGGCGCCTGTGCCGTGTCCCCGACGAAATCGGCAATCGCCGCCCGGTCCGGCGCCTGCCCGACAAACCGCTGCCCCTGTCGTCCCAGCCCCTGATCCCAGCTGACCAGAGAGGCCGGGCTGCCGGTGCGGAAGGCCTCGGTCGGCTGTTCCGCTCCGGGGTGTTCGCGAACGTCGAACTGCTGGAAGCTGCGATCCGCCGTGCGCAGGCCATATTCGAGGATCACCCCGTCGATCACGGCCCAGAACACCCCGGCCGCCACCAGGACCCCGATGACGTTGGACAGGCGGCGCGGCACGAAGCGCCGCAGCCGGAGCGCGAGAAAGCGTACCAGCAGCTGAAACAGTCGCCCCACCGCGAGCGTCGCGGCGAACACCGCCGCCGCGATCAGCCCGAGTCGGATCGGGAAGCCGCCGTCCACCGGGTCCTGTTCCATCAGCTCGCGGATGTTGTTCTGCCACTCAGTGGCCTGCCACAGAAAGGCGAGGACGATCAGCACGGCCCCGCCGCCGGCGATTATCACCAGGGTATTGTGGGTACGTTCACCGAACTCGGGCAGTTCCAGATACGACCACAGCCAGTGGAAGAACACGCCCAGCCCGTAGCCCGCGGCCAGCGACAGACCGGACAGGATCCCCTGCACGTCGTCGGTCCGCGGGATCAGGCTCGGGGTCAGCGAGGCGGCGAAGAACAGCGTGGCCAGGATCAGGCCGGGGATCGACAGCGACCCCAGGATACGGGTGGCCCAGCCGGGCCAGATAAAGCGCCGCAGGCGGGTTTGCAGACGGGCGACCACAGACATCGCGTGCGCGGTTCCTTCGCGGGTGGAAAGCCTCATCCTGTCTGGCCCACGGGACGGGTTCAAGTCTCCGCAGCGAAGCCCCGTTGGCTTCGGGAGCTACTGCCCGTTATGGCGCTGCGCGAATGTATGCCGCTGGCGAAAGCGAAAGGTCGCTTCGACCATGCGCAGGGCCACGCCGAACAGGGCCACTTGCACCAACAGGCCCCCTGTCGCCGCCCCGGCCGCCAGGCCGGTGGCCAGCCCGAGCGCCATCAACAACATCAGGAGTGTGGCGGCGATGCGACTGCGCAGCCAGCCGCCAACCACGGCGAGCAGCGCAACCAGGGTCCCCTCCAGCATCGTGTGGGTGTGCTGCATCAGCAGGCCGAGTGCGACGACGACCGCACCGGCCAGCGCCAGCACCCAGCCGGAGACCCGGGCCAGGCGCTGTGCCTTTTCCGCTTCGTCGACCGATTGCAGCAAGAGCCAGAGGTCGGCACCGGCTCCGGCCCAGTGGTGAGAACATGAGTACTTCATCGAAGCAGGGTACAACGCGAAGGTGACGGTTCTGTGACAAGCGGCTGGCGCGATTCAATCCGTGTTTCCTTGATCGTGATTCCGGTCGGCGGCTCTCCGGACAGAGGTTTTTCGGACGGCCGATGCCAGCTCCTCGCGCGCTTGCTCGGTGCCGTGAATGATGAAGTGGCCGTCGGGTTCGGCGGCAATCGCCGGGGTGGTCAGGGCCAGGGCCCCGGTTCCGCGTGCCGGGCAACGACCGCAAGTGGCCGTGGCACCAGTTCGAGTGTGCCCGAGGTCTTGAGTCGGTAGTACCGGATATACCTGTCCCCGGAGGCATGGTTCCGGGAATGACGTCTGGGTCTGCGCAACGCGCGCCGACCCCGGGCCCGCGTTACTCGGGCATGGTTGCCTCGGGTGAGTGGGTCCGCCGCAACTCGCGCAGCCGTTCGACGATGTCGGGGTGGTCGAACTCGCGTGCCCCGATGGCGCGATACGCGATGCGTCCCTCCGGGTCGATCACAAAGGTGGTGGGGATGCCGCGCACCGGCCAGGTATCGATGGCGTTGGCATCGAGGTCCAGCAACAGGGGGAAGTCGACCGGGTAGTCGGCGGTGAAAAAGAAGATGCGATCGGCGTCCTCGCCAACGTTGACGCCGAGGACGACCAGCCCTTCGGGCCCCAGCGTGTCCCACAGTCTCTGCAGCGATGGCAACTCCTCGCGGCACGGCGGACACCAGGTCGCCCAGAAGTTTACGACCACGACCTGGCCCCGGTAATCGCCCAGGGTGTGCTCCCGACCGTCCAGATCACCGAGTTCCAGGGGCGGGGCTTCCGGGCGCGGCTCGATGCCGGTGAGCATGCCGGTGTCGGCCGCGCCGGTTCCGGCCAGCAGGGTCACAAGGATCAGGCCCATCGTGATTCGGTACATGGTCGTCATCCCGACGGTTCCCCGGCGCAGCGCAGGTCCGGCAGACGGGCCTCGTGCGTCTCTCCGTCCTCCCGCCAGCGCAAGGTGAGTTCAAAGGGGGTGGCTGGCGGGAGATCGAACAGGATCATGCCCATCAGCCAGTCGCTGGGTTCGAAGTGATGTTCGCCGGGAAACAGGGCCCAGCGAAAGGCGATGCGTGCGGCGTCCGCTACCTCCTCTTGTACCCATGTCGCCTGCCAGTCCCGGTTTGTGCGTGGAGGGGCTGACCCTTCCCGTCCGTCGCTGTTCCAGCGGTGCAGCTCTATCTTGATGGCTTGATCGCCGCGATTGCGCAGGATCGTCTGAAAGACGCAATGGCTTGCGACAAGCTCGGCATGATCGGGGTCGAAGCCACGCCCCCGGAAGAACGCGCGCGTCTGGTCCGGTAGTAGTTGCGCCAGCTCCAGCGAGAGACTCCTGTCCTGCCATGTCCAGGTCGTCAGGCCGCTGCTTGCGTCCGTGTGCATCTGTAATTCTCCCGAGGCCTCGGCGCTGGCCGACGCCAGTGACGTGGCCAGTGTCAGCGGGGCCAGCGCAAGGCAGCGGGGCCAGCGTGCTCGGCCGCGTGTGCTACGGGCCACCCAGGACATGATCGAGCAGCGTCTCGAAGGCCGGCTCGGCACGTTCTACCGCGCGCTCCAGGCTGGGGTGCGGCTGCAGCGTGGTCATGAACTTCGGGTGCAGCATCGAGAGTTTCGTGTTGCCGTTCTCCTCGTACAACCCGATCTGGCCGCAGGGCATCATCGCTCCGACGTGCAGTCCGGCATCCACGATGTCCGGGCCCAGTGGCAGATAGCAGACCTTCAGGGCCGTGATGTCGCCACCGGCCAGGTCGAACTCGGCCAGAAAGATCCAGTCCTCCTCGTTCTCGGCGAACTCGCGGATGGCGCGAGCCAGATCCTCGCGGGACTGTTCGCAGTCGCGGATGATGAAGTGGTCGTCCGGTTCGACCGCGCTGGCGACCGGTGTGCCCAGGCCCACAGCGGCGGCGCCGGCGATGCACAGGGCGAGCGCGGGGAAGCGTGCAGATATTTTCATGATGGTGTCCTCCGGGGAGACAGCGATGTCAGACTCGCACGATCTCCGGCTTCAGCGACCAGGAGATCATCAGCAGTTCTTCCTTCTCGCGCTGGCCGACTCCATGTTCATCCAGGGCCTCGACGATGTCGTCGACCACAGCGACGAATTCCTCCTCGTTGATGTTCATGCCGCGATGGGTGGTCAGCATGTCGCGTCCGCTGTAGGCCTGCGGGCCGCCACTGCCGTTACAGATGAATTCGGTGACCAGGCGAATCACGTCATCGCGATCCGTGTCGACGTAGCGGTTGCGGATGGTGGCGTTCTGCGTGTGCTTGTCGAAGATAGTGGTGGCGAGTTCGCGGATGCGCGTCTCGCCACCCAGGCGTTCGTAGAGACTTGTGTCGGTCATGGTGATCCCTCCTCGCGGGGTTATCGGGTGGCCACGTACCAGTTGTTCTGCGGGTCATGGGCCAATTGATGGACCTGGATGTCATGAAAGCCGGCGCGCGCCAGGTATTCGCGGGCCAGGGGCTCGCCCCACATCGCGCCCAGTCCCGGGCCGCCCTGAGCGAGTGATACCGGCATGCAGTGCATGCAGGAGACGGTGTAAAGGAAGGGGCCCAGCGGGTGATCGAGATCGCCGTGGATCGCGCCGGAGCCGCGGATGTCCTGCATCAGGTAGATCCCCTCGGGTGCGAGCGCGCGGTGGATGCCCCGCAGGACCGCCAAGGGATCGGCCTGGTCGTGGATGGCATCGAAGGTGGTGATCAGCTCGAACTGGCGTGCCGGCACGTGGTGTTCCAGCGTCGCGGCATTCGCCTGAATGAACGCCACGTTGTCCAGCCCGAGGGTCTGCGTCTCGGCCCCGGCCTGCTCGATGGCCTCTGCCGACAGGTCGAGTCCCGTGAACTCGCTACGCGGGTAGAGTGTCGCCAGCCGGTTGAGGATGCGGCCCCTGCCGCAGCCGACATCCAGTACGCGGATGCCGCGTTCGAGGTGGTCGGTCAGGCCTGGCACCAGCGGCAGGATGTCGCTCTCCAGCGACGACAGGACGGACTGGCCGCTGTCCTCGGCCATCACCTCGTGGAAGCGCGCATAGTGCTCGTATCCGACGCCTTCGCCGGTATGGAAGGCGTTCACGATCCGGTCCTCCACCCCGCCCAGCAGGCCGATGTACTGGGCGAACACGGCCAGGTTGTCGGCCGCGGCGGCCCGGGTCAGGCAGGCGGCATGTGCCGCAGGGAGGGCGAAGCGCGGGCCCTCCGGATCCACAGTAACGATTCCGCCGGTCGCCATCGCCCCCAGCCATTCGCGTACGTAGCGCGCATTGAGGCCTGCGTCCGTGGCAAGCACCTCTGCGGTCGCGGCGGGGCGGTCGCGCATCCGGTCGAACAGCCCGGTGCGATGCCCGACCGAGATCATCAGGCACAACGCGCCGTGGTTGAGCATCTCGATCAGGTGCTCGCCGAAGGCCTCGGCAGTGCCTGGGGTTGCACGGCTGGGCGTTGCACTGGCTTGCGGGACGGAAGACATGGGCCGGCCTCGGGGGTGGCGCCGGATGGCTTTGTCTCGAGCCTAGGGGGCGGGGCCGCCCCGCGCGGTTACAAACTTGCGCCGGATGGCGCTTTCTTGCGGCAAATGCCCCGCCGCTGGCGAGTGGGTCAGGTCGAGGCTGGCGCGGGAAAGGCCGTGTGGCCTTAAGTGGCGCTGCCCGCCTGGAGACGTCGGTAGGCCGTCGGGCTTGCACCGAAGGCGCGGCGGAAGTGGCGGGCCAGCTGCTGCGGCGAGTAGCCGGTGGCGCTGGCGATCTCGGTCACGCTCAGCGGGCTGCCGGTCAGCAGGTCGCGGGCCCGTTCCAGGCGCAGGCGCGTGAGGTATCGATGCGGCGGCAGGCCGTGCGTCTCGCGAAAGGCGCGCGCGAAGTGCCAGGGCGACAGCCCGGTCAGGGTGGCGAGGTCGCCCAGTGTGATGCGCTGATCCAGATGGGCGCGCATGTACTCGATCACGCGCGCCGACTGGTGCGGCGCGAGGCCGGCCCGGCGCGCCTCCAGCTCCTGGTGCTGATCCGCGAGGCGGGCAAGGCGCACGACCAGCACCGCGATCATGCTCTCCACGAACAGACGTGCAGCCGGATCCTGCCGCCCCATCTCCTGCCAAAGGGCCGCCAGGGCCTGACTCACCAGCGGGTCGGCCTGTGTGCGGGTATGAAGGGGACTAAAGTCCAGCGGGTCATCGGGGGCGCGTTCCAGGCAGGCGCGGGCGAGTCCCGCGGGTATACCGACAAAACGCATCCGGGCCGGGTCGTGCATCTGGCAGTAAGTCGGAACGTTCGGTGGGATCACCACGAACTCCCGCGGGTGCGCCCAGCCGGAAAAAGCCCCGGCGCCGATGTCGCAACGAAAGCGAAAGGGTGCGCCGCGGGTGTCGCTGATCATCAGCTCGCGCACCGGCGGCGTGCTCATGCGCCCCGGCGGGTGGGCGTTCTCGATCATCGGTATCGCCGGGTTTTCCCGCGCGCGGGCCTCCTGCAGGAACGGCGCGTCGCGACCCCGCGCAAAGAAGTCGAGCATACTGGTCGATCGTTGTGGCATCGCCTGCACCCCGCAACTCTGTTTATAGGTCACGGCGAGCCGGCTATCCACCTGTGCGGTCCGTGCGACGGGGGTATCAGCGATAAACCCGCACCTCCTGTTCCCGGCCCTCCACGCCGCGGTTGGCGCAGAACTCCTGTGCATGGCCGTCGGCGTAGCGGATCTCCACGTTGAAGCCGGCCCCGGGCGGGTGGTTCAGGGCCACGCGGCGGCGTTCTCCGGGGCCGATCTCGCCCTCGCGCAGCGACGACTCGGACAGGTCGTGTCCGAAGTCGAAATGAACCGCGCGGATGGCGACCTCGCTGTCGTTGTGCAGGGTGATCATCAGCACCCCTTCGGGAGGTTCTGGCGCGACGCCCCAGTGCACCAGCGCGGCGCCTGCGGTCAGCCCGAGCAGGAACAGCCAGGTGGCGGGCGCGCGCAGGGCATCCACCACGATCTCGTCCCAGCTGCGCCGTTGACGGTCAGGTTCCATTGATACGTCGCCCCGCTAAAAATAAGAAAAATCTAATGCATGGGTTGGGCGCATGCCAGGGTGGTCGTGCTGCCAATCCGGCGCCGGGCGGGGCTGCATGTGACCGCGCGGGCGCATTCCGGTATGTTCGCCGGGTTTGCAGACAGGCAGGGCACGCACTCTCGTGGGAACCGACGAACGCAATCTGCAGGGACTGGTCGCGCAGCTGGCGGAGCGCCTGGCGGGGACGGGCCTGCACGGGCGCATTGGTCTGGAGAAAGAAACGCTGCGCGTCGGCCCGCAAGGATCGCCAGCCCTGACCCCGCACCCTGCGGCACTGGGCTCGGCCCTGACCCACCCGAATATCACGACCGACTATTCCGAGGCCCTGCTGGAGCTGGTGACCCCGCCGTTCGACGATGTGCGCGAGACGCTGGGCTTCCTGCACGACCTGCAGGCCTTCGCCGCCGCCAATGTCGGCGACGAGACCCTGTGGTCCACCTCCATGCCCTGCGTGACCGCCGATGACAACGCGATCCCGGTCGCGCAGTACGGCACGTCCAACGCCGGGCGTATGAAGACCGTCTATCGCATCGGGCTGGGGCACCGCTACGGGCGCAAGATGCAGGTGATCGCCGGGGTGCACTTCAATTATTCCCCGCGCCCCGAGTTCTGGCCCGCGCTCGCACAGGTGCTGGGCGAGCAGGACGACCGTGGCTTCCGCGACGAGCGCATGATGGGCATGATCCGCAACCTGCTGCGCTTCGGCTGGCTGGTGCCATATCTGTTCGGGGCCTCGCCGGCCGTGTGCAATTCCTTCCTCGAGGGCCACGGCGCGGTGCTGGAGGACTTTGACGACGATACCTCCTACCTCCCGCATGCCACCAGCCTGCGCATGGGCGACATCGGCTACACCAACCGCAAGGAGGCGGACACCGGCATCAAGGCGGACTACAACTCGCTGGCCGGCTATGTCGACTCGCTGCGCTGCGCGATCAACACGCCCAGCCCGGAGTGGGAGCGCATCGGCGTGAAGGTCGACGGCGAGTACCGCCAGCTGAACGCCAACATCCTGCAGATCGAGAACGAGTACTACTCGACCGTGCGGCCCAAGCAGCCGCTGGAGCGCTTCGAGAAGCCGACCGATGCGCTGGAGGCGCGCGGGATCGAGTACGTCGAGCTGCGCTCGGTCGACATCAACGCGCAGCACCCGCTGGGGGTGGATGAGACCCAGCTGCGTTTTCTCGAGGTGTTCGCCCTGGCCTGCCTGCTGCAGCCGAGCCCGCTGCTGGAGCCGGGCGAGCTGGATGCGATCGATGCCAACCTGCTGGACGTGGCGCACTACGGCCGCCGCCCCGGCCTCGAGCTGCGCCGGCAGGACGAGTCTGTACGGCTGCAGGACTGGGCCCGCGAACTGCTGGCCCTGATGCGCCCGGTCGCCGCGATCCTCGATCAGGAGTTGCCGGGCGACCCGTACCGCCGTGCGCTGAGCGAGCAGTGGGGCAAGGTCGAGCAGGCCGACCTGACCCCCTCGGCGCGCATGCTGGAGGACATGATGGCGCGCGAGGAGGGCTTCTACCGCTACGCCAGCCGCCTGTCCGCGCAGCACCGCGAGGCGTTTCGTTTCAACGGCCCGCTGCCGCGCGCCGAGACCCTGGAGGCTCTGGCGCGCCAGAGCCTGGCGGAGCAGGCCGCGATCGAGGCGGCCGATACCCTGGATTTCGACACCTTCCTTGCCCGCTACTTCGACGGCACCCTGCGCGCCTCCTGAGCCTCGCCACCGCCTTGTTCATTCGGTATTTTCGGATTATCGGGCGGAAATAACGCGATTTATTTTCGAATTTATCGACAGGATAATCGAGGCCATCATCCGTAACCGTGGCGGCTAAACCGCTGCAGAGGGAACCCCATGAGTCTCCTGATCAACGGCGAACTGCGCGAGGGCTGGCTGGAGGAGGAGTCCGACGAAAGCGGCGAGTTTGTGCGCCAGGACCAGCAGTACCGCAACTACGTGACCGCCGACGGCTCTGCGGGCCCGCTGGGCGAGGGCGGCTACCCGGCCGAGTCCGGGCGCTATCACCTGTACGTCTCCTATGCCTGTCCCTGGGCGCATCGCGCGTTGATCCTGCGCAAGCTCAAGGGCCTGGAACCGCACATCGGGCTGTCGGTGGTGCACCATTACATGGGCGACGCCGGCTGGTCCTTCGATGACTGCGACGGCTGCACCGGCGACCGCGTGCACGGCTCGGCCTACATGCACGAGCTGTATACCCGTACCGATCCGAAATACACGGGCATCGTGACCGTGCCGGTGCTGTTCGATACCCGGACCGACCGGATCGTGAACAACGAGTCGGAAGATCTGGTGCGCATGTTCAACAGCGCCTTCGACGGCATCACCGGCAACACGCTGGATTTCTACCCGGAGGACCTGCGCGAGGAGATCCACGCGGTCAACGAGCGCGTCTACGAGAACGTGAACAACGGCGTCTACCGCTCGGGTTTCGCAACCTCCCAGAAGGCCTACGATGCCGCCTGGGACCGCCTGTTCGAGACCCTGGACTGGCTGGAAGAGCGCCTGGCGCGCCAGCCGTTCCTGGTCGGGGACCGCATTACCGAGGCCGACTGGCGGCTGTTCACCACGCTGGTGCGCTTTGATCCGGTCTACTACAGCCACTTCAAGTGCAACCGCCAGCGCATCATCGACTTTCCGGCACTGTCGGCCTACCTGCGCATGCTCTACCAGCGCCCCGGCGTGGCCGAAACCGTGCGCATGGACCATATCAAGGCGCACTACTACGGCAGCCACCCGATGCTGAACCCCAGCCGCATCGTGCCGAAGGGTCCGGTGATTGATTACAGTGCGCCGCACGGGCGACCGCTGGGGGCGCTTCCGGCCGCGTTGCGGAACGCCGACGAGATGTGACGGTCGTTACTGAAATGGCCGCATGATGGCCCCGGTTTCGCATGGCCGACGCCCGGATCGGTCCCGGGCGCCAGCAAAATCACGCAAGGGGTGTATCGGGTGAAGGCAATCGGATGGCTGCTGGGGTTGCTGGTCGTGGCGGCACTGGGGACCGTGGCGTGGTACACGCTCGGCCCCCACGCGCCTGCTGACAACGCGGGCGACGAGCCAGCGGCGGAACGTGATGACCGCATCCCGGTGCGTACGGCCGAGGTGGCTCCGCGTACCTTCGAGACCCGGGTGGAATCCCTGGGCACGGTCGCGGCCAGCGAGTCGGTCACGGTCACCGCCAGCGTGACCGAACGGGTGGTCGAGGTCCTGTTCGACGATGGCGATGCGGTTACGGCCGGTCAGGTACTGGTACGCCTGGATGCCGACGAGGAACGAGCGGCGCTGCGCGAGGCGCAGGTGCAAGTGGACGAGGCCCGCCGCGAACTCGAGCGGATCCGCGGCCGGGTCGAGGATGGCGTGGTCACGCGCCAGCAGGTCGACCAGCAGCAGTCTCGGCTGAACGAGGCCGAAGCGCGGCTGGAGGCCGCCCGCGCCCGCGTGGAGCTGCGCACCATCCGGGCGCCGTTCGCCGGACGCCTGGGGCTGCGCCAGGTCAGCCCTGGGGCGCTGGTCAGCCCCGGAACCGCGATCGTCGAGCTGGATGACATCGCCACGGTCAAGGTGGATTTCGCTGTGCCCGAGCGCCACGCCGCCGCCATCGAGCTGGGGCGCGAGGTGCAGGGGCGCAGCAGCGCCGGGGCATTTACGGGCGAGGTCACGGCCGTCGCCAACCGCCTCGATGTAGGGACCCGCACCCTGACCGTGCGGGCCAGTATCGACAACCCCGATCTGCTGCTGCGCCCCGGCATGTTGCTGAACGTGCGCCTGGCCCTGGATCCGGTCGAACGCCTGGCCGTGCCCGAAGGCGCGATCCAGCAGGTCGCGGATCAGCATTTCGTTTTCCGTCTGCGCGACGATGGCACGGTGGAGCGGACCCGGATCCGCATCGGTCGGCGCGACCCCGGTTTCGCCGAGCTGCTGGACGGTCTGGAACCGGGCGATATCGTGGTCTCCGAGGGCGTCTCCCGCGTGCGTGACGGCCGCGCCGTGCGGGTGCTGCCGGCACCGGTGGCGCCCGCCACCGACGGAGACGAGGCCGGGCAATGATCATCTCGGATGTCGCCAATCGCCGACCGGTCCTGGCGATTGTCTTCAACCTGCTGCTGATCACCTTCGGGCTGATCGCCTATAACAGCCTGCCTCTGCGCGAATACCCGGACGTGGATCCGCCGGTGGTCACGGTGGACACGCTCTACCCCGGTGCCAGCGGCGAGATTATCGAACGCGAGGTTACCCAGCGCCTGGAGGACCGCATCGCCGGGATCGAGGGAATCCGTTACGTCGAGTCCTCCAGCGAGGACGGGCGCTCGCGCATCACCATCGAATTCAACCTGAACCGTGACCTCGACGCGGCGGCCAACGACGTGCGCGAGGCGGTCAGTCGCGTGCTCGGGGATCTGCCGGACGAGGTCGAGCCACCGGAGGTCACCAAGGCGGATGCCGATGCCAACCCAATCCTTTGGCTGAACCTCTCCAGCACCGTGATGGATGCGCTGGAACTGGCGGACTACGCCGAGCGCAACCTGATCGACCGCATCTCGGTGGTGGATGGCGTGGCGCTGGTTCGACGCGGGGGGGCGCGCAGTTACGCGATGCGCATCTGGGTGGACCGCGAGGCCCTGGCCGCGCGCGATCTCACCGTGCTGGATATCGCCAGCGCCCTGGAGCAGGAGAACGTCGAACTCCCGGCCGGGCGTCTGGACTCGCTGGAGCGCGAGTTCACCGTGCGCGTGGATCGTCAGTACCGCACCCCGGAAGACTTCTCCAGCCTGGTGCTCCGGCGTGGCGAGGCGGGCCAGCTGGTGCGTTTGGGCGACGTGGCCGAGGTGAACATCGGCGCGGATACCGAGCGCAGCGAGTTCCGCGGCAATGGCGAGGACATGATCGGCCTGGGCATTATCCGGCAGTCCAACGCCAATGTGCTGGATGTCGCCAACGGGGTGAAGGCGCTGGTGGCCGATCTGCAGGACAGCCTGCCGGAGGGGACCTCGCTGACCACTACCTACGACGAGTCGGTGTTCATCGAGGGCGCGATCCGCGAGGTCTACATCACCCTGGCGGTCGCCACCGCCGCGGTGGTGATCGTGATCTGGCTGTTCCTCGGCAGCTGGCGGGCGACGCTGGTGCCGGCGGTTACCGTGCCGGTGGCCATTACCGCTGCCTTTATTGGCATTGCCCTGTTCGGGTTCTCGATCAATCTGCTGACGTTGCTGGCGCTGGTGCTCGCGGTCGGGCTGGTGGTGGACGACTCGATCGTGATGCTGGAGAACGTCCACCGCCGCATCGAGCGCGGCGAGCCCGGGCTGCTGGCGGCCTATCGTGGCGCCGGACAGGTCGGCTTCGCGATTATCGCGACCACTTCTGTACTGATTGCGGTGTTTGTGCCGCTGGCCTTCCTTGAAGGTACGGTCGGGCGCCTGTTCACCGAGTTCGCGATCGCGATGGCGATCGCCGTATTTTTCTCCAGCATCGTGGCGCTGACCCTCGCCCCGGTGCTCTCCGGGCGCCTGATGCATAAGGGCGACGACAACACAGGCGCGGCGCGGTTCATCAGCCGCGGCTTCGCGGTGCTGGAGCGTGGCTACGGGCGTGCCCTGCAGACCGGGCTCAAGGGCGCATGGCTGATCGTGCCGATCCTCGCGGCGGTGCTGGTGGCGGCCTGGTACCTGTTCGACACCCTGCCCGAGGAGTTCGCGCCGCAGGAGGATCGGGGCTCGTTCTTTGTATTGGTGGACGGCCCCGAAGGGGCCAACTTCGACTACATGAGCCGGCAGATGGCCGAGGTCGAGGCCCGCATCATGCCGCTGGTCGAGGACGGCCCGATCCGCCGCGCCCTGGTGCGCACGCCGCGCGGATTTGGCGGCTCCGAAGTGGTCAACAATGGCTTCGTTATCGCCATCCTGGAGCACTGGGACGATCGTGATCAGTCCGGCCAGCAGGTGATCGGCGAGATCCGCGGCATCATCGACGAGATGCCGGGGGTCGAGGCGCGGGTGGTGATGCGTCAGGGGCTGTCCCGCGGCCGTGTCGGACCGCCGGTCCAGTTCGTGATCTCCGGGCCGGACTACGAGCAGCTCGAGGAATGGGGCGAGACCATGCGCGAGGCGGCCGAGGGTATCGACGGCCTCACCCGCGTGGACCTCGATTACGAGCCCACCCAGCCCCAGCTCAACGTGCGTCTGGACCGGGACCGCGCCGGCGACCTTGGCGTGTCGCTGCGCGATATCGGGCGCACGCTGGACATCGCCCTTGGCGGCCGAGCGGTCACCACCTTCGTGGATCGCGGCGAGGAATACGATGTGATTATCGAGGGCCTGACCGACCAGCGCCGCACCCCGGCCGATATCGACAACCTCTATGTCCGTTCCGGTAGTGGCAGCATGGTCCCGCTGTCCAGCCTGGTCACCTACGAGGAACAGGCCGGCCCGTCGTCGCTGGAACGCTACAACCGCTCCCGGGCCGTGACCCTGACCGCGGGCCTCGCCGATGGCATGACCCTGGGCGAGGCCCTGGATGCGCTGGATGCGCTGGCCGCGGACCTGCTGCCTGCGGAGGCCGGGATCGACTACAAGGGCGAGTCACTGGACCTGCGCTCCGGCTCCGAGGCGATCCTGTTCGTGTTTGCCCTGGCCCTGCTGGTCGTGTTCCTGGTGCTGGCCGCCCAGTTCGAGAGCTTTGTGCACCCGTTCGTGATCATGCTGACCGTGCCGCTTGCGGTGGTGGGTGCCCTGCTCGGTCTGCACCTGACCGGCCAGACCCTGAACATCTACAGCCAGATCGGGATGGTCATGCTGATCGGGCTGGCGGCCAAGAACGGCATCCTGATCGTCGAGTTCGCCAACCAGCTGCGCGACCGCGGGCGTGACTTCGACACCGCCGTGGTCGAGGCGGCGCGTATGCGCCTGCGGCCGGTGCTGATGACCGCGCTGACCACCGTGGCCGGGTCGATCCCGCTGATCCTGGCCTCCGGGCCGGGCGAGGAGACGCGCTTCGTGATCGGGGTGGCGGTGTTCTCCGGTGTGCTGTTTGCCACGCTGTTTACGCTGTTCGTGATTCCGGCGGCCTACAGCCTGGTCGCGCGCGGCACGACCTCGCCGCTGGCGACCACCCGCCGCCTGCACGACCTCGACGCCGAGATCGACGATGTCGACGGCGAACGCCGCGGTGCCCGCGCCGCCACCACCTCGCGCGCCGAACCCTGACCGCTGAGTGCCAGCCGCCAGCTGTGTTGTGGCTGGTCCTGGTTCGGCATCCGGTGTTTACGGTGCCTTCGGTCCACGTACTGCCAAGCGCTGACTCGCCAGCGCGCCCCGAGGTACTTTCTTGCTTGCCCAAGAAAGTACCCAAAGAAGGGCACCCGGATTCCGCCCGGGAACCTCGCTCCGGACGTGATGAGCCGGCGGCGCTGAACTCGCTGCGCCTGCGGCTTCGCTCAGACATCCAGCGCCTTCTCCCGGCCCATCACGCCCTCCGCGAGGGGCTCCATACGGGGGAGGAAGGTCAAGACAGAAGGTGTTCCAGCCCCACGACACCACAACAGCCCTGCCGCCTGAAAGCCCCAGGCGCCCGCTCGCGGGCGCGGCACGCAACGGCCCAAGGCCGAGCGTGCCCAGATGCCGGAAGACCCAGCCTTGATCCATTACCACGAACCTGTGGACCGCCGTTGTCTTGACCTTGACCCCCCGTTGTCGTCGCGCCGAGTGGAGAGGGTT
>NZ_KB898058.1 GCF_000377345.1 Thioalkalivibrio sp. ALJ16
TGCCTGCGCACCGGGCGGGAAGGCGGTCAAGGCCCTGCTGGCCGAGCAGATCGCCTTCCTCTCTCAGCAGATACGGCTCCTCGACCGACAGATCGAACAGCTCCTGGAGCGACCGGATCTGAAACCGCGTCGAGAAGTCCTGCGGGGCATCAAGGGAATCGGACCTGTGTGCGCCGCCACGTTGCTGGCACCGGTGCCCGAACTGGGCACCCTCACGCCCAAGACGGCGGCCAGTCTGATGGGGCTGGCCCCGCATCCGCGCGAGTCCGGCACCCAATCCGGCCATCGCCGCATGACCGGCGGACGCACGGGCGTGAAGCCCATCCTGTTCATGGCCGCCTTGTCCGCCGCCCGGAAGCATCCGGACCTCAGCGCCTTCTACGAACGGCTCGTGGCCAAAGGCAAGCCCAAGCGCGTGGCCCTCGCCGCCGTTGCACGCAAACTGGTCGTGATCGCCAACGCGAAAATCCGCGACGCCAAAACGGAGTGCGTACTGACTTGATGACGAGACATGGGAGTCCGCGATGGAAGCATTCTTGTGGGAGCGGGCTTGCCCGCGAAGCCCCCGCCCGCGTCCGGCTTTGGCAGGAGCATTCGCGGGCAAGCCCGCTCCTACATAACCCCTCCCCGGTAGTGATCACACCTACCTCAGGGTGAGGTATAGGGTCTGGTTGCCACGGCGCAGCTGCAGCTCCAGGGTCTGGTGGGGCGCCAGTTGCTGCGGCAGATCGGACAGCCGCTCGATACGCTGGCGGTTGATGGCCAGCAGCACATCACCCGGGCGCAGGCCCGCGCGCTGTCCAGCGCTGCCGGGCTCCACCGCAATCACGGCCACCCGACTGCGGCCATCGGGTGCGCTGGTCTCCGAGACCCGCACTCCGTCCAGGCGCGGATGAATGGCCGCGCCCTCGACACGCCGCGACTCCGGGCGGTCAAGCCGCGCCACCAGCGTCTGCTCCGCCCCGTCGCGCAGCACGTCCAGGCGCACCTGAGAACCGGCGCGCAGCAGGCCAAGCCGGTTGCGCAGGTCGGCGGCGCTGCGCACCGTCTGGCCTTCCACCCGCAGCACGATGTCTCCGGGCATCAGGCCCGCGCGCTCGGCGGCCGAGGCACGCGTGACCCGCGTGATGACTGCGCCCTGGGTGACGTCCAGCCCGAAGGCCTGGGCCAGCGCCGGGGTCAGATCCTGCATCTCCACGCCGAGCGCGCCGCGCTCCACGCGGCCCTCCGCCAGCAGATGATCGCGGACCTGGCTGGCCATGTTGGCGGGGATGGCAAAGCCGATGCCGATATTGCCGCCACCGCGGGCCAGGATGGCCGTGTTAATGCCGACCAGCTCACCGCGCAGGTTCACCAGCGCCCCGCCGGAATTGCCCGGGTTGATCGAGGCATCGGTCTGGATGAAGTCCTCGAAGCCATCGCCGCCCAGCCCGCTGCGGCCAAGGGCGCTGACGATGCCGCTGGTCACGGTCTGGCCGAGCCCGAAGGGGTTGCCGATGGCCACCACAAAATCGCCCACGCGCAGAGCGTCGGAGTCCGCCAGCGGGATCGCCTGCAGGCCGTCGGCCTCGATCCGGATGACCGCGACATCGGTGGCGGGATCGGTGCCCACCACCTCGGCCTCGTACTGGCGGCCGTCGTACAGGGTGACCAGGATGGCATCGGCGCGCGCGATCACGTGGCTGTTGGTGAGGATCGTGCCGGCCTCCGCATCCACGATCACGCCGGAGCCCAGACCCTGGCGCTCGCGTTCGCGCGAGCGCTCCGGCATGTCGAAGAAACGGCGGAAGAAGGGGTCGTCAAACAGCGGGCTGACCGACTCCACCACCCGCGCCCGGGTGGCGATGTTGACCACCCCGGGGATGGTGCGCTCGAGCATGGGCGCCAGCGAGGGCAGAGGCTCGCCATCCACCGCGGCCGGCAGCTGGGCGGCGACCGGAGCGGGCCCAAGCAGGGCCAGCACCAGGAGCAGAAGGGGAAACAGCCGACGCATGGGCGCTCCCGCGATCAGGGTGCCAGATCGGCGCGCGGGGCGAAGGAGGACTCCGCGGCCATCTTGCGGTACCAGTCGCCGGCCTCGTCCTCCGGCGGGACCTGCACCATCAGCTTCAGGTACAGATCCCCGGGCGGCTTGCCCGGCAGGCCCTTGCCCTTCAGGCGCATCTGCTTGCCGGACTGCGAGCCGGCCGGCACCTTCAGGTTGACCCAGCCATGCGGCGTGGGCACTTCGATGGTCGCCCCCAGCGCAGCCTCCCAGGGCGCGATCGGGATCTCGCGGTAGAGGTTACGCCCATCCAGGGTGTAGCGGCCGTCCGGCTTGACCCGGATCTCCAGCAGCAGATCTCCGGCGCCGCCACTGCCGACCCCGGGGTCGCCCTGGCCGCGCACGCGCAGACGCGAGCCATCCCGGGCCCCCGCCGGGATACGCACACGCTGCACCCGGCCCTCGCCATCGGTGACCGAGACCTCGGTGCCCTTGAGGGCCTGATCCAGGGTGATGTCCACGCGGCCCTCGCGGTCGGCGCCGCGCATGTTGAAGCCAGCCCCGCCCCCACGGCGGCGGCCTCCGCCCATGCCGCCCCCGAAGATCGAATCGAAGAAATCCGAGAAGCCGCCGAAGTCGGCACCGGCACCGCCGCGGCCCCCGCCCTGCGGGCCCCAGCCGGGCGGCGGCCGGAAGTCCTGTCCCTGACGCCAGTTGGAACCCAGCTGGTCGTAGGCCTTGCGCTTCTCCGGGTCGCCCAGGGCCTCGTAGGCCTCGTTGACGTCCTTGATGCGGGTCTCGGCGTCGGGATCCTTGCTGACATCCGGGTGATACTTGCGCGCCAGCTTGCGGTAGGCCTTCTTGATCTCGTCCTGGCTGGCATCGCGGCCCACACCGAGGATCTTGTAGTAGTCCTTGTATTCCATCGCCTTCCTCAGGGGAAACTCTGACTAATGGACTAATGTACACGCTCGCGTTGGTACCCCAGGTTCCCCGAGCCGGAAAAAACGGGGCGCCACCGCGGGTGGACCCCGGGGCAGCGCCCATGTTCACGCCTCGGCGGGCCGGGCCCGCCGGGCGCGGGTTGCCGGATCAGCTCTCGATCTGGATCCGGCGCGGCTGCACGCGGGCCTGCTTCGGGATGCGTACCTCCAGCACGCCATTCTCGGAGCGCGCGGAGATGTTTTCGGAATCCGCGGTGTCCGGCAGCGAGAAACGGCGGAAGAAGGTGCCGCGCATGCGTTCGATGCGCTTGTAGCCGTTCTTCTCTTCCTCGCTTTCGTGCTTGCGCTCGCCGCGCAGGGTCAACACACCGTCCTCCATGTGCAGCTCGATATCCTTCGGGTCCACCCCGGGAATGTCGGCATGCAGCACATAGGCATCGGTCTCTTCGCGGATGTCCACCGCCGGGGCCCAGTCGGAGGTCGCGGCGGAATCTTCGGTGCCGGGCATGTCCGGCATGCGCCCGAGTTCGCGCGACAGTTGACCAAGCAGGCTGAACGGTTCGTAACGGGTCATGTTCATGGCGTCCCCTCCTTGTGCGGGTGTCGTCTGACTCATCCTTCGATATAGAGCCTTGCCCCGCGTTTTCAAGGGCCTGAAGGCCCCGAAGGGAGACGCCGGAACTCGCGCAGCCGGTAGTCGTCGTCGGTGATCAGCTCGAACACGCCATGTACGCCACGCTGGTCCAGGTGGCTGCGCAGCAGCCGCGCCGGAAACTGGACGCTTTCGCCAGTGTCGGCCTGCGCGAACACCACCGCCGCGCGGCCGGTGTAGTAGTCCGCCATCTCCTGATGCGAGATGGCCAGGCGCAGACGAAACCGGCGCATCGGCTACTCCAGGTTCTGCACCTGCTCGCGCAGCTGCTCGATCAGGACCTTCATTTCGACCGTGGCGCGGGTCATTTCGAGATCGTGGGATTTGGAAGAGATGGTGTTGGCCTCGCGGTTGAATTCCTGCATCAGGAAGTCCAGGCGGCGGCCGCCGGGGCCGTTGCCGTCCAGGGTCTCGCGCACCGCGGCCACGTGCCCTTCGATACGGTCCAGCTCCTCGGCGATGTCCATGCGCTGGGCCAGCAGGGCCACCTCCTGCTCCAGCCGCCGCGGGTCCAGATTCAGATCCAGCTCGTGGATGCGGGCGAGGATGCGGCTGCGCTGCTCTTCCAGCATCGGCTGGCGCCGCGCCTGGATCGCGCGGCGGTGCTCCAGCAGGGCATCCAGGCGCGCGCGCATGCCGTCGGCCAGGGCCGCGCCCTCGGCGGCGCGCATCTCGACCAGGGCCTCCAGCGCGGTATCGAACCCGGCCAGCAGCGGTGCCGCCAGGGCCTCCCCGGCATCCTCACGGCCCTGCAGGACCCCCGGCCAGCGCAGCACGTCCAGCGGCGAGACCGGCGCGGGCTGCGGCAACATGCCCGCGATCTCGGCACAGGCATCGGCAAGCACCCGCACGCGGTCGTGATCGAACGCCGCCGGCGATTCCTCGGCCTGACCGCGATCGCGCAGGACCACGTCCACCTTGCCCCGCGCCAGGCGGGCCTTGAGACGATTGCGCACCGCGGCCTCCAGCGACCGCAGGTGATCGGGCAGATGAACGCGCAACTCCAGATAGCGGTGATTGACGCTTTTCAGCTCCCAGTCGAACACGCCCGCATCCAGTGTGACGGCGTGCCGGGAAAATCCGGTCATGCTGGCGATCATGCTCCCCTCCGTGGTGATCCCTGCTGCGTATGGCGGTGGCGGCCCGTATACTGCGCCCCTTTCAAATCTAGCAAGGATCCCAGCATGCGACCCAGTGGCCGAGCAGCCGACGCGATGCGCCCCGTGCGTTTTACCCGCCATTTCACCCGCCACGCGGAGGGGTCGGTACTGGTCGAGTTTGGCGATACCCGCGTGCTCTGCAACGCCACGGTGGAGTCGCGCGTGCCGCCGTGGCTGAAGAACAAGGGCCGCGGCTGGGTCACCGCCGAGTACAGCATGCTGCCGCGCTCCACCCATGACCGTATGGTGCGCGAGGCCGCGCGCGGCAAACTGGGCGGGCGCACCATGGAGATCCAGCGCCTGATCGGCCGCTCGCTGCGCGCCGTGGTGGACCTGGAGGCCATGGGCGAGCGCCAGATCATCGTCGACTGCGACGTGATCCAGGCCGACGGCGGCACCCGTACCGCATCCATCAGCGGCGCCTATGTCGCGCTCTACGACGCCATCCGCAAGGCGCGCGAGCAGGGCCTGATCCGCAAGGACCCGCTGCACGGCCAGGTGGCGGCGATCTCGGTGGGCATCTTCGGGGGCGAACCGGTGCTGGACCTGGATTACGACGAGGACTCGCAGGCCGAGACCGATCTCAATCTGGTGATGAACGAGGCCGGTGGCGTGATCGAGATCCAGGGCACGGCCGAGGGGCACGCCTTCCGCCGCGACGAGCTGGACCAGATGCTGGACCTGGGCGAGAAGGGCATCCAGCAGATCTGCGAGGCCCAGCGCGCCGTCCTGGCCGAGGGCTGATCATGGGCGAGCCGCGCCGCGTCGTCCTCGCCACCGGTAATCCCGGCAAGCTGCGCGAGATCCGCGCCCTGCTGGAACCGCTGGGGCTGGCGGTCGAGCCGCAGTCGGAGCACGGCGTGCCCGAGGCCGCGGAGACCGGGCTCACCTTCGTCGAGAACGCCATCCTGAAGGCACGCAATGCCGCCCGGCACACCGGGCTGCCCGCGATCGCGGACGACTCCGGGCTGGAGGTCGACGCCCTGCGCGGCCAGCCGGGGATCTACTCCTCGCGCTACGCCGGGGCGGATGCCGACGACGCGGCCAACAACGCGAAGCTGCTGGAGGCACTGACGGGCATCCCGCCGGAACGGCGCGGCGCCCGCTTCCGGGCGGTGGTCGTGTACCTGGAGCACGCCGAGGACCCGGCGCCGATCATTGCCGAGGGCATCTGGTCGGGGCAGATCGCGGAACGGACGAGCGGCGCCGAGGGCTTCGGCTATGACCCGCTGTTCTTCGTGCCGGAGGCGAACTGCACCTCGGCCGAACTGCCCGCGGCGACCAAGAACCGCCTGAGCCACCGGGGCCAGGCCCTGCAACAGCTGGCGGCCCGCCTGCGCGCCGGCACGGACGCGGCACCGGCCTGACAGCCAGCAAGACGGATCGCCCTGCCCGCGGCGATCGGTACTTCCCTGGGTGCTTTCGACGCCACCCGACCCCTCGCCTATGCTTCGCACATGAACCCCGCCCTGACTCATCCGCCACCGCTTGCGCTGTACGTGCACCTGCCCTGGTGCGTGCGCAAGTGCCCGTACTGCGACTTCAACTCGCACGAGCCGCGCGGCGGCGAGGCCCCGTTCGCGGAGTACGTGGAGGCCCTGCTGCGCGACCTGGAGGGGCAGCTCCCCGATGTCTGGGGGCGCCGCCTGGAGAGCGTCTTCATCGGCGGCGGCACCCCCAGCCTGTTTCCGCCCGAGGCGCTGGATGCGCTGCTTTCCGGCCTGCGGGCACGCCTGCCGCTGCGGCCCGACTGCGAGGTGACGCTGGAGGCGAACCCCGGCACCGCCGACCGTGCCTATTTCCGCGGCTACCGCGAGGCGGGGGTCAACCGGCTGTCGCTGGGGATTCAGAGCTTCGACGACACGATGCTCGCGCGCCTTGGGCGGATCCACGGCGCGGCAGAGGCACGCAGCGCGGTGGAACACGCCCGCGCCGCCGGCTTCGAGGCGATCAACCTGGACCTGATGTTCGGGCTGCCGGGGCAGTCGGTGGCAGCCGGACTGGCGGACCTGGAGGCGGCGATCGAGCAGGACCCCGGGCATGTCTCCTGGTATCAACTGACCCTGGAACCCAACACCTATTTTGCGACCCGGCCCCCGCAACTGCCGGACGACACGCTGATCGAGGAACTGTTTGCACGCGGGCAATCGCGTCTGGCGGCGGCTGGCTATACTCGATACGAGGTCTCCGGCTACGCCCGCCCCGGACAGGCCTGCCGCCACAACCGCAACTACTGGATGTTTGGCGACTACCTGGGGATCGGCGCCGGGGCCCACGGCAAACTGACGCAGGTGCACGAGGGACGCATCCTGCGGCGGATCAAGCCACGCCAGCCGGAGGCGTATATGGCCGCGCCACAGCAGCACCAGGACCACCCGGTCCCGCCGCAGGAGCGGCCGTTCGAGTTCCTGCTGAATGCGCTGCGCCTGGTGGAGGGGGTTCCGGCCGCGAGTTTCGAGGCCCGCTGCGGCCTGGCGCTGGCAAGCCTGGAACCAGCCCTGTCCGAACTGCGGGACGAGGGGCTGCTGGTCGCCGATACGCAGCGCCTGCAGGCCACGGACAAGGGCCTTGCGTTTCTCAATGACGTGCTGGAGCGCTTTCTTCCGGAACGGACGCCGCAGGACGCGATCGCCACGCCGATAGCCTGGCCCGCGAGTCGGGAGGAGGGTTGATGATGCGCCCTGTCGAGTTTGTCGGTTTTGCCTGTCCCTGGTGTGGCGAACCGGGCGAGACCACCGTGGACATGGTCAGTGGCGACCGCGAGTGGATCGAGGACTGCGCCGTCTGCTGTGCCCCCATCGTGTTCCGCCGCGAGGATGCCGGGGACGAGGAGCTGCCGCGAATCAGTGCCCGGCGGGAGGGCGAATGAACCCGGCACCGCCATACACGCCCATCGCCTGCGAACGCTACTCGGAACTGGAGCTGGCGATCCTGCGCGGGCAGTTCCTGCGCACGCACTGGCGGCGCGCACAGATGGACCGGATCGCGGTGGTACGGCCGCTGGATCTGCGCACCCGGCGCGGCGCCGAATTCCTGATCCTGCGGGATACCGAGGGCCGGCGGCAGTGGTGGCGCCTGGACCGCCTGATCAGCTTCGAGCCCGTCCCGGGCTGAACACCAAAAGGCAATCTACAGGAAGGCATGAAGACCGGAAGAACGGATCCAAACGGGCCGGTAACAGCCTCCGGCGATGGGCCGACCCGCGAGACCTCGGCCCTACCCGGATACCCCTGAAACCTTCCGTTCTTCGAACCTTCCTGTAAACCGCCCTTGCCTTTCGAGGCAGAGGCGGCCGCGGCGGGTCGCAGCTAGCTGCGCTTCATCTGGTCGAAGAACTCGGAGTTGGTCTTCGAGGACTGCATGCGGCCGAGCAGGAATTCCATCGCCTCGATGTCGTCCATGCCGTGCAGGAACTTGCGCAGGATCCAGAGCTTCTGCAGCTCGTCCGGGGCGGTCAGCAGTTCCTCGCGGCGGGTGCCGGAACGGTTCACGTTGATCGCCGGGTAGATACGTTTCTCGGCGATCCGACGTTCGAGGTGCAGTTCCATGTTGCCGGTACCCTTGAACTCCTCGTAGATGACCTCGTCCATCTTGGAGCCCGTCTCGACCAGGGCAGTGGCGATGATGGTCAGGCTGCCACCTTCCTCCACGTTGCGCGCGGCGCCGAAGAAGCGCTTCGGGCGGTGCAGGGCGTTGGCGTCCACGCCGCCGGTCAGCACCTTGCCGGAGCTGGGGGCAACGGTGTTGTAGGCACGCGCGAGGCGGGTGATGGAGTCCAGCAGGATCACCACATCGCGCTTGTGCTCGACCAGGCGCTTGGCCTTCTCGATCACCATCTCGGCGACCTGCACATGGCGCTGGGCCGGCTCGTCGAAGGTGGAGGAGACGACCTCGCCCTGGACCATTCGGTCCATCTCGGTCACCTCTTCCGGGCGCTCGTCGATCAGCAGCACGATCAGGTAGCACTCGGGGTAGTTCGCGGCGATGCTCTGGGCGATGTTCTGCAGCATCAGCGTCTTGCCCGCCTTCGGCGGCGAGACGATCAGGCCGCGCTGGCCCTTGCCGAACGGGGAGACGATATCGATCACCCGGGCGGTGATGTCCTCGGTGGAACCATTGCCGCGTTCCATGCGCATGCGCTCGGAGGGGTGCAGCGGCGTCAGGTTCTCGAACAGCACCTTGTGCTTCGCGTTCTCCGGCGGCTCGAAGTTGATCTCCGACACCTTGAGCAGCGCGAAGTAGCGCTCGTTGTCCTTCGGCGGGCGGATCTTGCCGGCGATGGTGTCGCCGGTGCGCAGGCCGAAGCGCCGGATCTGGCTGGGGGAGACGTATACATCGTCCGGCCCGGCCTGGTAGGAGCTGTCGGCGCTGCGCAGGAAGCCGAAGCCGTCGGAGAGTATCTCCAGGACGCCGTCTCCGTAGATGGCTTCGCCGCTTTTGGCGTGGGCCTTGAGCAGGGCAAAGATGATGTCCTGCTTGCGGGCGCGGGACATGTTCTCGATGCCCTTTTCTTCGGCGAAGGCCACGAGATCGGCAGCGGACATCCGCTTCAATTCGGTCAGATTCATGCGAGGGGTGCTGTATTCAACGTGAATGATCGACGACCGGGGGTGGCCGTACGGATTGACTGGAAGGAGGAGGGAATGGCCTGGCGGCCATTCGAATGTGCCCGATGGTAAGCGAGCCGGCGTCTCGGGGCAAGCCCGGCCCGCAGAGGCGCCTGCGGGGCCCGGCGGCGGGTGCCCGCGCCGGGCCCGGTGGCCCTACAGGTGCTGATCCAGGAACGCGGTCAGTTGCGACTTGGACAGGGCCCCGACCTTGGTGGCCTCGACATCGCCACCCCTGAACAGCATGAGCGTGGGGATACCGCGGATGCCGTACTTCGGCGGGGTCGACGGGTTCTCGTCGATGTTCAGCTTGGCGACCTTGACCTTGCCGGCGTATTCTTCGGCGATCTCGTCCAGAATGGGGGCGATCATCTTGCAGGGGCCGCACCACTCCGCCCAGTAATCCACCAGGACCGGCTGGTCGGCCTTCAGGACGTCCTCGTCGAAACCGGCGTCCGATGTGTACACAATTTTGTCGCTCACTCCGAGCCCTCATGACTTGGGTTGGGAAAGCAGCCTGCAACGCGGGCCGCACGCTTCTTACTATCGACGATGATCGCCAGACAGTTCAAGTAATAGAGGATTCACATGACCGACCCCGCGCAGGACACGCCCCGCTTCGACCAGCTGGATCTACCCGAGGCCGTACAGGCGGGCATCCGCGCCACGGGTTTCGAGACCTGCACCCCGATCCAGGCCCAGACCCTGCCGATCGCCCTGGCCGGGCGCGACGTGGCGGGCCAGGCCCAGACCGGCACCGGCAAGACCGCGGCCTTCCTGATCGCGACCTTCAACCGCCTGCTGCGCCAGCCACCCGCGCCCGGGCGCGGCCCCACCGACGTGCGCGCCCTGATCCTGGCGCCAACCCGCGAGCTGGCCATCCAGATTCACCGCGACGCCGAGGCACTGGGCCGCGATACCGGGCTGAAACTGGCCCTGGCCTACGGTGGCACCGGCTACGACACCCAGCGCGAACAACTGGAGGCCGGGGCCGACATCCTGATCGGCACGCCGGGACGGATCATCGACTACTTCAAGCAGAAGGTCTTCGGCCTGCAGTACACCGAGGTGGTGGTACTGGACGAGGCCGACCGCATGTTCGATCTCGGCTTCATCAAGGATGTGCGCTTTCTGATGCGGCGCTGCGCACCGGCCGCAGAGCGCCTTTCGATGCTGTTCTCGGCCACGCTCTCCTTCCGCGTGATGGAGCTGGCATACGAGCACATGAACAATCCGGAGAAGGTACAGGTGGAGGCCGAGACCCTCACCGCGGACCGCGTGCGCCAGACCATCTACTACCCGGCCAACGAAGAGAAGATCCCGCTCCTGCTGGGGCTGGCACGCGACCTCGAGCCGGAGCGCGCCATCGTATTCGTGAACACCAAGCACGGTGCCGAGAAGGTCTGCGACTGGCTGAACGCGAACGGGCAGAAGGCGGAGCTGCTTTCCGGCGACGTGCCGCAGAAGAAGCGCTCGAAGCTGCTGGAGCACTTCGCCGCCGGGGAATACACCTTCCTGGTCGCCACCGACGTGGCCGCGCGCGGCCTGCATATCCCGGCGGTCACCCATGTGTTCAATTTTGATCTGCCGCAATCGGGCGAGGATTACGTGCACCGCATCGGGCGCACCGCCCGCGCCGGCGCCGAGGGCGACGCCATCAGCTTCGGCTGCGAGGACTCCGCGTTCTACCTGCCGGAGATCGAAAGCTATCTGGGCGAGCGCATCCCCACCGCGAGCGTGGACCCGGAGCGTCTGTTCCAGGATGCAGTGAAACCGAAGCCGCGCCCGCGCAAGCCGCGCGACGACCGCCGCGGTGGCGGCAACAGCAGGGGGCGTGGGAACGGCTCGGGCCGACCCGGGGGCGGGCGACCCCGCCAGGACCGCCGCAGCTGAAGACCGCACGCCCCGCGGGCCGGCGCCGGTGCGCGGCCCGCGGATGCGCGGGGGAAGGAAAAATGGTGCCGGCGAGAGGAGTCGAACCTCCGACCTATCGATTACGAATCGATTACCAACGCCCAGCTTGAACCAACAATGTAGAGGACTACTCGTCAGGTGGCCCGAAAGGACTGGTCAACACACCAGAACTACGGGGATACACCATGACAGTCCGAATCACGACGACCAGCACCAAGGGCGGTGTCGGTAAAACCACCGTCACGGCCAACCTCGGCGCCTACCTCGCGGACCTCGGCTACAAGGTCCTGCTGATCGACGCCGACATTCAGCCCACCCTGTCCAGCTACTTTCCGGTGGACCCGGCCCTGATCGCCGCCGGGGGACTCACTGAACTCATTACCAACGGCGACACCGACGGCACGGTGACCCCGATCGACATCCCGCTCGATGGCGAGCACGACGGGGCGCTCGACATTGTGCTGTCCAACGACCCCCAGGGTCGGCTGCAGCAATGGATCCTCCACACGCCGGACGGCCGCGTGCGCCTCAAGCACATCCTCGCGGATTACGACGACCTCTATGACGTCGTCCTGCTGGATACCCAGGGGGCTGTCGGCCCCCTGCAGGATGCCGCTGTCCTGGCGGCAGACTTCCTGCTCTCCCCTATTCCCCCCGAGATTCTCTCCGCCCGCGAGTTCGCGCGCGGCACCGTGTCGATGCTCAAGCGGCTGCAACCGATGGCGGCCATGGGCGCACCGGTCGGCCCGCTGCGCGGCCTCCTCTACCGCGTCGATCGCACTGGAGACGGTCGTGCGATCGCGGACGAACTCCGCCGCGAGGCGACCGGTGAAAGCCGCGGCCAGATCACCATACTCGATACGTTCATCCCCGCCGCCGTGGCCTACCGCGAGGCGGCCACCCAGCAGGTGCCCGTCCATCGGTGGGAGCCCCACCGCCAAGGCCCCACCCTGTCCGGTGCCGAGACCATGCGCCGCCTCACCGAGGAGCTGCTGCCTCACCTGATCCACGACCGTGAGGGAGGGGCGCAACATGGCTAAGAAACAGCTGAGTTCGGAGGAGCTGCGCAGCCGCCTGACCGTCGGTCATTTCGGCGATGCGGCGGCGCAGGAGCTGCCGCCCGGAGATCCCCTGACCGTCACGCAGATGGTGCTGGAGATCGACCGGATCCAACCGTATGACGGCAACCCCCGGCGGCAGCGCAACCCGCAGTACGACGAAATCAAGGCATCCATCCGGGCGCAGAAGCGCCTGAACAATGCGATCGAAGTCACGCGGCGACCGGACGACGACGTCTATATGGTGCGCGCCGGCGGGAACACGCGGCTGCAGATCCTCAAGGAACTCTATGAGGAGACCGGCGACGAGGCCTATCGCCGGGTGCATGTCCTCTATCACCCCTGGACCTCGGACCAGGATGTGCTGGGCGCGCACCTGGTGGAGAACGAAATGCGCGGCACCATGACCCTGATTGATCGCGCCCTCGCGGTTGATCGGCTGCGCGAAATGTTCGAGGAGGCTGGAGAAAGTCTGAGTCGTAAGGAGTTGCAACGGCGACTGCAGGACATTGGTTACACCGCCTCCCTGAAACTACTGCGTCGATTTGAATACGCCTCGAAAACTCTACTCCCGTGCATCCCCCAGGCGCTCCATGGCGGTCTTGGTGGACAGGCGATCGAGAAGCTCCGTGATCTCCACCGGTCGGCCCATGCCGTCGGCGAATCCCATGGACACACCCAGGATGCGGTGGACATGGTGTTCGAGGAATCCCTCGCCGTTACCGATGCGCCTGATTGGGACCCCGGCGCCGCGCGGCAGGAGCTGGAGCGACGTCTGGCCGAGGAGCTGTCCCTCGATCTGCGCACCGTTCGGATGGAACTCGATACGCCACCGACGCAGGATTCCGAGGGTGCGACGGGCCCAGCCAATATGCCCCCGGACATGGGCGCAATGGGCCAACCGACACCGCCGGTCCACGATGCCTCACCTGACGGAGCGCCCGGAGCGCCCCCCGGACGTTCCGGGACCGCAACCGATCCAGTGATCGGTGATGGGGCCGGTGCGGGTGATCCGCCTCCTGCCGCCCCACCGGTCACGGCGCCGACTGAGCCCGCGCCCGGCCCCGCGCCAACCGTGGCGGAGCTACGGGATCGGATCTACACGCTGGCCCGGCAGATCGCCACCCGCTACCACTACGCCGAGCAGATCCAGCCCGTAGACATCGGCTATGGCTACTTCATCGACCTGCCGAGCGAGACGGTCGAGGAGGCGGCGGCGCGCATGAACGGGGTGGAGATCGACTATCGCCACTGGACCTGGTGGCTGCTGGTCAGCTGGTCGCAGATCGGCCTGCACACGGACCGCGTCCTGCAGACCGCCCCGACCCATCGCCTGGCCTCAGTCATTCACCGCGCCGACGAGGAGGAGGTCATCGCACGGCACATCGCCGAGCCATCCTGGCGCGGGCTGGGCTGGATGGTCAGCTCGTGTCTTCGGGAGCCCGATTTCGCGGACTTCGTCGCCCTCGTCCAGGCCTGCCGCGACCTGCAGCGCCAGGCCGACGCGGACGATCTCGATCCGTGGGAGGGCTGAGCCATGAGCAGCACAGCGGATCTCACCCTCCACGTCCTGCGCTTCGCCATGGACCGGCTGCAGGCCGCCGACATGAACGCCCTCAGTGTATTGGGGCTCACACCGGAACAAGCCTCGACCCTCGCCGACATGACGCTCGACGAGCTGGTCGAAATCTCGCGGCTCGGGCACCTGTTCATTGACCTGCAGATCGACGCGGACCGATTCGATCAGCTCCTCGATCGAGCGCGGGGCGAGGTCCAGTCCCGGCAGGTCCAGGACGAGCTGCTGCGGCACCAGGCCGACGCCCGGATGATGGAGGCGCTATTCGGATTGACGACGACGGATGTCGCCCGTCGGCGGCGAGTGCTCGGGCTGCCCTCGCAGCCCGGTCGGCCGCGCTCCCCCTCGCCAGAACAGGCTCAGGCGATGTGGGACGCATGGCGGGCCGCCCCAAAGGACCTGCCGGATCCGGATCGCTATCTCCACGTCGCGCGCGGCACGAAAACCTCGGCCGCTGCGGTTTACCGCCTCGTCGCGGAGTGTCAGCAAACACTCACCGATCGGGCCCCAACGTATCCGCCGGCCAAGACGACGCAACCCGTGGTGGACCTGGTGCATCACCAGTTCGGGACCCACCTCTATTCCGCCGGGGGCTCGTCGTGAGTGCAGCGGAGATCACACCCCGCATCCGAGGACTCAAGGCGTACCTGGAGGACGCCGCGCGGCAGCTACGGGATCGACCGCCGGACCCCGCCGGCGAGGAGGAAGGCGCAGAAGGCGCAGTCCTGTATTTCGGGAACTGGCATGACTCCCACCCCCGGGCGCTGCTATTCGCCGACGAGCTGGGGCCGACCGACAAGCTCGCCTGGATGGTGATTCAGGCATCCTCGGACCCCCGGGCCCCCGCCGGATTCCCGTCGTATGACGAGTTCGGACGCGCCGGCCTCGGGTCCCGGCCCACCATCGCCGCCGCCATCGCCATGCTGCGCATCACCCGATGGATCTCGCTGTGCGATCGCGTCCGTGATCCGCAGGGGCGATACCGGGGGAGCGTCTACGCGATCCACGACGAGGCGGTATCGGTCACGGAGGCGATGTACCTCGATCCGGAGTACATCACCTATCTGGAGAGCCTGACCGACCACGGCCATCGACGGGTGCGCGAGACGGCGCAGCAGGTCCTGTCCACGATCCATCAGCGCCTCGATGCCGACCACGACCTCACGGATCCCGTAGACCCCGGGGATCGCTTTGAGCGCCGCCTCGCCACCCATAACCCCGAACCGGCCGTGCGAGCCGCCGCGAGCCCCAGGGGCCGCGCCGGAAGCAGCCAAGTTAAGGAGGCTAACTCGGGTGAGAGCCAAGTAAAGAATCTTAACTTGGCCGCCGATCACCGAGTAAAGAATCTTAACTCGGTGGGCCCGCCCGCAAAAACTCCAGAAAAAACAGGAACTTCGTACCAAGTAAAGAATCTTAACTCGGCTCACGCGCGCGGGGGTAGTAGTAGTTTATATAAACCTACTACTACAAAACCTACCTCTGAGGTATTGGAACAACCAGGCGCGCGCGACAGTGAGGAGGCAGTCGCTGAGCTGCACTACCCCGAGAGCTTCGGTGCCGATCACCGCAAGCTGGCTGAGCGATGCCTGCAGGGATTGTCCGCCGACCAGGCCCAGCAGGTCCTGGACGAGGTCGCCGGTGCCATCCGGGATCGCGCTCAGACGGATCCGATCCGAAACCCCTTGCGCTACCTGAGTGCCGTCGCCAAACGGGCGCGCAGCGGCGAGTTCCTTCCGAGCTACGCCGTGGACGCGGCCGAACGACGGCGACGCAAGGCCGAGCAGGCGGAGCGCGAACGGCGAATCGATCAGGCAAGCGTCGAGCAAGCCGAGGCCCAGGTCGTCACGGTCGAGATCGACGCGAACAACGAACTGGTGCAGCGGATAGAGAAGGCCCGCAGTCGCAGCACCCACCGATCCAAGGAGTCAGGGGCATGATCCTCGACGAACACGACATGCCGTTCAGCCACGGCCGGGCTCGGGTAGTCCGGGATGCGCTGAATCGCGAGACCGACCAGCGGTACGAGTTGGTCGAAGTGCATTGGGGCGACCAGCACGCGGGCTACGGCGTAGCCCGGGTCGATCCCGATTCACCACCCGAGCCCCCGCCTCGGCCAGCAGACGACGAGGAGCCAAGCGAGTCGCTGCGACAGGCCGCACGGGAACACCGCCCGACGTCAAACGGGGAGCCACCCCGAGACCAGTCCGCCACTGCGGACGCCGAGGTGCCGACCTATACCTTGCGCCCGGCCTTGCGCAGCGTATGGCCCACGGTGCTCAAGTTTGCGCTGCTCCTCGCCGTGCTGGCGTGGACGCCGGAGATCGTGGCCTGGCTGGGGCAGCTGCCCGATCCAGTAGGCGCGAGCATTGCCGAGTGGCGCATGACCATCCCGGGCATCGGCGAGCTGCCCATCGTGCAGGCAGCGCTATCGATGGTTCTCGGTGTCTGGATGGTGCTCACCGCGTTCCGGATCGTGTTCGCGATCTACTACTACCGATTCACCCTCGAACCGGACCGCGTGACGGTGCAGACCGGGATTATCGCGCGCCACCGCCGCACGATGCGCTATGCCAATGCCCGGATCCCGACCCTGGAACAGGGAGTCATTGATCGCCTGATCGGAATCGGCGAGGTCCGGGTGTCCTCGGCGGGCGGCGGCGAAACCGGCGAGATCCGGCTGCACGGGATCCGGCGCCCCATGGAAGTGAAGGAGGAGATCCAGCGGCGCGTGGACGCGGTTTGGGAGCGCTGAGCCAGAGAGGGGGGGGGACACTGTCCCACCCTGAGCCAGACCAGAGGGGGGGG
>NZ_KB898059.1 GCF_000377345.1 Thioalkalivibrio sp. ALJ16
CCGGTGCGCAGGCACGGTTCTTGGCCTGAACCCGCTGCGCGAGCAGATCCTGGCGATGGCGTACGAGTTCTCCCAGGGCCTCATGCTCCGGACAGGGCGGGTGCCACCGACGCAAGTGCGTATCCCGCTCGGCGGCGTAGCGAGCCAGCCACACCGCATCGGTGGCATCCGTCTTGGCGCGTCCGCCATGGGAGGCGATAAAGGCCTTCACCCGGCTCGCATCCGCACAATGAATCGGCAGGTTCAGTTCCGTTGCGATGTCCAGAACCGGACGTTCGTAGCCACCGGTCGTCTCACACACAGCCAGATCGTGGCCCACGAAGGCTGAGAGAGCCCTGCGCAGAGCATCGGGTCGGTTCTCGACCTTGAAGGTGCGCCCCGCGTGCCGATCATGAATCACGACATGGGCCTTGCCCACGTCGATCCCCAGGCAGCGCAGCGCGTCGGTGTTGGCGTTCCAATGGGTATCAGGCATGATGAAATCTCGGCTTCGGATTGTCTGCGGGCGCGCGGATGCGGCCCCACCAAGTCAACAAGCGAAAGAAGCCGGCCCGCCGCCGGACCGTGATGACGACGGGCGAATGCCCCATCCCGGATCGGTCGCGGAGGCGGGAGCGAGCCTGGGGCCGGCCAGCCCCAGGCTCACATCCGACCACCTCCTTTATCCCACATCTGCAACAGACAATCCCGGCCGCCGCACCATCCCCGTCATCCCGGCCGCCGCACCATCCCTGTCATCCCGGCCGCAGCGCAGCGAAGAGCCGGGATCTCCCGCGTCGGATACACACCAAGCCCTGGGCGGCCCCCAACGCACGAGATCCCGGATAACCGCTGCGCGGTGTCCGGGATGACACTACGGGCTCCGGCTCCCCCTCCCGCTACAGCGGATCGTCCAGCCAGCGGCGCAGGCCGCCGCTGCGGCGAATCTGGCGCTGGCCCGCCGCGGCCAGGGTGCCCGCGCGCGGCTCCAGCAGGCTGAACCAGCGCCGGGCGCGGGTGATCGCGGTGTAGGCAAGTTCGCGGGTGAGGATCGGGCTGTCCGCCTCCGGCAGCACCAGCGCGACATGCTCGAACTCCGAGCCCTGCGCCTTGTGCACCGTCAGCGCAAAGGCGGTCTCGACGGCCTCCAGCCGATTCGGCAGCACCCAGCGCACCCGCTCCCCCGCCGCCAGGAAGGCGACCCGCAGCAGCGGGGCCTCCGCCACGCCCGCGGGTGCCTCCGGCTCGCCCCGCGCCAGCCACGCCGGCACCGCCAGGGCAATGCCGATATCGCCGTTGATCAGCCCCAGCGCATAGTCGTTACGGGTCACGATCACCGGGCGCCCCTCGAACCACGGCCCCTGCGCCCCGCTGCCGCCGTCCCGCGGGCCATCCACCGCCAGCAGGCCCCGCGCCTGCAGCGCCGCGGTCACCCGGCGATTCAGTGTCTCCAGCCCCCACGGGCCCCGCCGTACCGCGCACAACAGCTGGAAGCGCCCGTGCGCCGCCAGTACGTCACGTGCCCAGTCCTCCCAGGCCCCACGGGCCGCCGCCGGCGCCGGGCGCGCCGCGGCCAGGCCCTGCAGATAGCCCGCATAACCCACCGCCTCGCCCTCGGGCGCATCCGCGCGACCATCCATCGCGAGCTCCACCAGGGCCGGGTCCTCGGGCCCGGCGAGAGTCGCCTGCCACACGGCCGCATCGGTCTCCACCCGCTGCGGGGCGGCGCCTGCGTTGACCGCGGCGGCCAGACGCCCGATCCCGCTGTCGGCACCAAACCGGTGGCTCTCGCGCAGCATCACGATGTGCTGGTCCAGCACCTGGCCGTCGGCGTCCTGCATGGCCTCGGGCACGCCGATGCCGGTGACGGCCTGCAGCCATTGCGCGGTGGCGGGCGTGTAGTGCCCGTCCCCGGCGCGGTGGCACAGCTCGCCCAGCACCGCGCCGGCCTCCACCGAGGCCAGCTGGTCGCGGTCCCCGAGCAGGATCAGCCGCGCCGTGCGCGGCACCGCCGCGACCAGGCTGGCCATCAGCTCCAGGTCGATCATCGAGGCCTCGTCCACCACCAGCACGTCCAGCGCCAGCGGATTGCGCGCCCCGTGGCGGAAATGCCGGGTATCCGGCCGCGCCCCCAGCAGGCGGTGCACGGTGACCACCTCGGCCGGCAGGTTTCGGCGCAACGCCGCCCCGTCCGGCAGCGTTTCCAGCCCCAGCCGGTCCAGCGCCCCGCTCACCGAGGCGTTCAGCCGGGCCGCGGCCTTGCCGGTCGGTGCCGCGAGGCGGATACGCAACGGATCGTCCGCGCCCTGCAGCCCCTGCAGCAGCGCCAGCAGCCGCAGCACGGTGGTGGTCTTGCCGGTGCCCGGCCCGCCGGTGATCACACTGAAGCCGGAGCCGGCCGCCAGCGCGCAGGCCAGGCGCTGCCAGTCGGGCGCGGCTGCGCCCGCCGGCGGCCCGAACAGCCAGTCCAGCCACTCCCGTGCTGCCACCGGGTCCAGCGCCGCCTGCCAGGTCTCGCGGTCCGCGAGCCGCAGGCGAATCGCCTGGCCGATGCGGCGCTCCGCCTCCCAGTAGCGGCGCAGATAGACCTGCTCCCCGGTACAGACCAGCGGCGTGGTCCCCACCGCCTCCGGGCCGGCCAGCGCACTGGCGCGCAGGGCCTGTACCACCGCGTCGGGCTGGACCCCCTGCAGCACCTGCGACGGCCGCGGCGGCGGGCGCGCACCCGCCGCGCCCTCCGGCGGCAGGGCCAGGGTGTGATCGGGGGCCTTCAGCAGGGGTTCCAGATCCAGACAGACATGGCCCCGCCCCACCTGATGGCTGGCCAGGGCTGCCAGCAGCAACGCCAGGGGCGACGCGTCCGGGGCCTGCTCGTGCAGGAAACGCACCAGCGCCCGATCCACGCCGCGCAGCCAGCCGGCCGCCTCCCAGTCGCCCAGCAGCGCCAGCAGTGCCTCCACCGAGCCCAGCGCGGGGCTCGGCACGGCGTCGTGCCCCGGCGCACTCATGCCGCCCCCTCCCGGCCCGAATCGCCATGACCCGAATCGCCATGGCCCGGGCTGGTATTGGCCGGGCCGCCATGGGCCATCCAGGTATCCAGCTGTTCGATCAGCTCCCGCGGCGGACAGTGGTGGAACACGCCGTGTCCGGGGGCATCCACACCGCGCAGGAACAGGTACACGCCACCGCCCATGTGGCGGTCGTAGTCGTAGCCGGGCAGCCGCGCCTGCAGCTGGCGATGCAGGGCCAGGGTGTAGAGCACCAGCTGCAGGTCGTAGCGGTGCTCGAGCACCGCCGCGCGCAGCCGCTCCGCGGTGTAGGCCCTGCCCGAGGTGCCCAGCCAGTTGGACTTGTAGTCAGCCACGTAATAGCGGCCCTCGTGTTCGAACACCAGGTCAACAAAGCCCTTGAGCATGCCATTCAGGGTCACGTTGCCCAGCGGGGGCCGTACCGCGCCCGGCAGGATGCTGGCGCGCACCTCGCCGTCCAGATCCTCTGCCTTCAGGTTGCGCGCCGGGTACAGGAATTCCAGCTCCGGCTGATAGCGCGCCAGCGCACCCAGGTTAAAGTGCCCGCCGCCCTCCAGCGGAAACGCGGCCGTCAGCAGCTGCTGCATCCAGTCGTTCACGATCGCCGACCACTCCCCCCAGCCTTGCCGTTCACAGCGGGCCTCCACCTCGCGCACGAGGCGCTCGGGATGCGCCACCTGCGCGGCCAGCCCCTGCTGCGCGGCCCACTCCAGCAACCCGTGCAGGAAGGTCCCCGGGCCCGGCCCGCGCGGAAATGCATGCAGGCCATGGGCCGAGCCGGGCTCCTCCAGTTCCCCCGGCTCCGGCATGGCGCGCCCGGCATCCGCCACCCCCTCGCGCAGCACGTCCTCGCGCGCCGAGCCCGGGGCGATCGGCGCCACGCCGTCGTCATGGGCTGCGATGGCGCTGTAGCTGGCCACCCACCAGCGCTCGAAGCCGCGCGCGGGCGGCTCCCGCGCCGGCCCGGTGGCGACCGCGTCGACCGCCCCCCGCACGCAGGCGGTGCTGGCCTCGGGCAGCGGGCCGACCCGGACCGCCGGCGCGGCGCCCGCCGCGGCCTGCAGCGCCGCCTCCAGTGCCCCGGCCTCGACCCCGTCCGGGCCTGCCAGCAGGTAGCCGGCCGCGGTCTGATGGAACTGGTTGCGCTTGCCGTTCCCGGAGACGACCGGCGCAATCCCCAGCCAGCAGGCGTGGCGCGCCCGCGTCATGCCGACATACAGCAGGCGCAGGTCCTCGGCCAGGCGCTCGCGCTCGGCGCGCTCGTACACCGCAGCATCCATGCTGAACACCCAGCGCGCCCCGCCCTGCGGCGGGTGATCGCGCCAGGGCACGTCCTTCTTCGCATCCGTCAGCCGGAAGCTGCAGGCAAACGGCAGGAACACCAGCGGGTACTCCAGGCCCTTGGACTTGTGCAGCGTCACCACCTTCACCAGGTCCTCGTCGCTCTCCAGACGCAGGATCTGCTCGTCGCCGGTCTCGCCGTCCCCGGCGCGGTGTTCCAGCAGATGCCGGATCAGGGCCTGCTCGCCATCCAGTTCCGCCGCCGCCTGCTGCAACAGCTCGCTCAGATGCAGCAGGTTGGTCAGCGCGCGCTCACCCTCGGCCGTGGCACGCAAGCGCCGCGGCACCTCGAAGTCGTGCAGCAGCCGCCGCAGCATCGGCAGCACCCCGCGCGACTGCCACAGGCGCCGGTAGTCGCGGAACTGCTCCACCCGCGCCTCCCAGGCCAGTTCGTCCACCGTCAGCCGGTGCAGCTCGCCCAGCGACTGGCCCAGCGTCGCGGTCGCCAGCGCCGCGCGCAGCAGGCGTTCGCTGGTCGGCTCGGCACAGGCCCGCAGCCAGCGCAGCAGGTCCCCGGCCTCGTCAGTCGCGTACACCGACTCGCGATCCGACAGATACACGCTGCGCACGCCCCGCTGGCGCAGCGCGCCGCGGATCGCATCGGCCTCCGCGCGCCCGCGCACCAGCACCGCCATGTCGCGCGGGCGCAGTGCGCTCAGCCGCTCGCCCCTGCGGAAGCCGCAGGTCCCGTCCGCGCCGGCATTCAGCAGCTCCACCATGTAGCTGGCACAGGCCTGCGCCATGCGTTCGCGATAGGCCCCCTTGGGCACCGGCGTGCCCGGGTCGTCGCACCACAGGGTCACGGCCGGCAGCGCCTGCCCGGCCTGCTCCAGCACCTCCGGGCGCCCCTGGGCGCCCACCGCCACGAACGGCAGCGGGTTGTCATCCTCGCCGCGGAACAGGAAGGCGCCGTCCGCCCAGCCCTCCGCGTGCTGGAACAGCCGGTTCACGCCATCCACCAGGGCCTTGGTGGAGCGGAAATTGCGCCCAAGCGTGTAGTGCCGCCCGGCGGTAGCCGCCCGCGCCGCCAGGTAGGTATGGATATCGGCGCCGCGAAAGCCGTAGATCGACTGTTTCGGGTCGCCGATCAGCAAGACCCCGCGATCGCGCGGGTTCGCGTCGATGCCGTACACACGCTGGAAGATCCGGTACTGCACCGGATCGGTATCCTGGAACTCGTCCACCAGCGCCACCGGGAACTGGGTGCGCAGGGTCGCGGCCAGGTGCTCGCCGCCCGGCCCGTCGAGGGCATCGCGCAGCCGCGTCAGCAGGTCATTGAAACCCATCTGCGCGCGCTGGCGCTGGGCCTGGCGGAAGCGCGCGTCCACCTGGCGCGCCGCCGCCTGCAACAGGCGCTCGCGGTCATCCACGCAGACCTCGGCATGGGCATCCAGCGCCACAAAGGCCGGGTGCAGATCCTCCGGCAACGCCTGGCCGCCCTTCAGCCGGTCCCGCATGCCGGCCGCGCTCAGACGCTCGAGCACGGACTCCTTCCCGACGCCCGCGGGCCGCAGGGCACCCGGGTCCTCGGCCCATTCGTGCATCACGTTCAGCAGCTTGTCCGGGCTGGCGTACTTGCGACTGTCGAGCACAGTCCCGCGCAGCGCCTCGAACTGCTCCTTGATCGCCGCGAAGTCCTCGCGCCACGCGCGCTTCATCGCCTCCAGCCGCGCCAGCTTGCGCCCCAGGGCGGTCTCCAGGCCTTCCGGGCTCTCCAGCTCCGCGTCCGCCGCATCCGCGGGCAAATGCCCGACAAGCGGCCGGATCTTCTGCAACAGGGTCTCGGGATCGGGCCCGAAGGCATTGCGCACCAGGACCAGTTGCGCCGGCGGCTGCGGATAGACAAAGCGGCGCCAGTAGTCGCGCGACGCCTCGGCCAGCAGCTCCTGCTGATCGCTCGCCAGGTCCTGGGTAAACAGGCTCCCGCTGTCGAAGGCGTGCTCGCGCAGCATGCGGTAGCACCAGCCGTGGATGGTGGAGACCGCGGCCTCGTCCATCCACTCCGCCGCCAGCTCCAGCCGGCGTGCCGCGCCCGGCCGCTCCGCCTCGGTGTATTCGTCGCGCAGCTGCGTGTGGATGTCCTGCACGCCCGGCACCGTGCCCGGGTCCTGCGCGCGGAACACCCGCGCCGCGGTCGCCAGCGCGTCGCGGATGCGGCTGCGCAACTCCTGGGTCGCCGCTTCGGTAAAGGTCATCACCAGGATCTGCGGCGGCGTCAGCGCCTGCGTACCCTCGGGCAGTTCGCCATGCCCCAGCACCAGGCGCAGATACAGCGCGGCGATGGTGTAGGTCTTGCCGGTGCCGGCACTGGCCTCGATCAGGCGACTGCCGTGCAGGGGCAACCCCAGCAGGTCCAGCTCTTGGGCCCGGGTCGTCATGCCGCATCCTCCGTTCGGTTCAGCACCACGAACAGCGGCCGGTACAAGCGGTCGCGCCAGAGCCCAAAATCGGGATCATCCAGCAGGGTCTCCGGGTCCGGCCAGGCCCGGGCCAGTGCCGGACTGCGCGACCATTCACCGGCCATGAAATCGCTCCCGCGCAGGGTGCGCAGCGCGACCTCCCACGGGTCCCTGTCGGCCGCCTCGGCCACCAGCCAGGCAAAACCGGCGCCACAGGCCAGCGGCAGCGGCCGTTCCTGGCCTGCCACCCAGGCCTCGAGCAGGGTCGCCAGCAGTTCCTCGGCCAGGCCCGCCTCCAGCCCCGGAAGCTGCAGCTGCGTATCCAGCGCGACCAGTTCGGAGCCGACTCCGCCATCCCCCGTATTGGCCAGAAGATGCAGTACCCAGGGCACCATCAGTTTGTCGAAGCGCCAGGACTTGCCATCGGCGATGCGGCTGGCGCTGTAGTCGAGGCATACCCGTGCGTGCGCGTTCCCGCGCAGCGCCGGCGGCACGGCCTCCAGGCTCCAGTGCGCGCACTCCAGCCGCAGCGGGCGGCCCGCGGGCAGCACGTCCGGATATTCGGCGTGGCGCGCACCGATCCGCTCCAGCAGCCGCTCGGCCTCGGCCACCATCGCCTCGCGCTCGAGCGCCCCCGCCGCCCCCAGCGGCAGCCGCCCGGCGCGCTGCAGGCGGGCCGACTCCGTGGCGAGGATCGCCGGCCAGGCGGTCGGGTCGGTGGTGGTCTCCAGCGCGGCTGCGACCAGGTGCTGACGCACCTGCCACTGTTCCAGCCCGTCCAGCCCGAACGGCTCCAGATCCGCGCCGGGCGGATCCTCCTCGTCGAAGAACACCCCCAGGCGGTGCCGGAAGAACGCCTCCACCGGGAAGCGAAGAAAGCGCGCCAGGGCCTCCGGCCCTACCGCACGCGGCTCGCGCTCCGCCTCCAGTAGCGGCACCGGGGCACCCGCGGCTGCGGTCTCCGCGGCGGCCTCCGGCGCCGGGTTATGCACCGCCTCCCACTCGCGCGCAAAGGTGTAATGCCGCGCACCTTCGGGCGCCAGCGGGAAATTCTGCGGCGAGAACGGCTGCAGCGGATGCTCCAGGGTCAGGTGGCGGACCAGCGCCTGCCCCGGGTCGGTTGCCTCGGTGTCGTTCACGCTTGCCAGCCCGGCACCTGCCCCGAGTTCGCCCTCCACGACGTCCGGCGCGGCCAGGCTCCAGCCGGCGGCCAGGTGATCGCGCAACTGCCCAACCAGCACCGAGGGTGGCCGCGACTCGTTGTCGCGCACATGCCGACCCACCCAGCTCACATGCAGCTGGCGGCGCGCGGAGAGCAGCGCCTCCAGGAACAAGTAGCGGTCGTCCTCGCGCCGCGAGCGATCGCCCGGGCGGTAGTCCTGCGCCATCAGGTCAAAGTCCACCGGCGTCGGGCTGCGCGGGTAGTCGCCGTCGTTCATGCCCAGCAGGCAGACCACCTGGAACGGGATCGCCCGCATCGGCATCAGGGTGCAGAAGTTCACCGAACCGGCAAGGAAGCGCTGCCCCACCCCGGAGTCGTCCTGGCTCGCCAGCCACTGCTCGCGCACCACCGCCAGCGGCAGCGGCTCCTCCAGCGCGGCCGCGGCGCAGTCCTCGCGCCACTGCTCCAGCGCATCGCGCAGTTTCTCCACCGTCTCCAGCTCGGCATCCGTCCCGGGATCGAAGAAGTCCACCAGCAGGCCGCCCAGACGGCGGGCCCAGTCCTCCGGCGCATGCGGCTGGCGCAGCCACTCCCAGGCCGCCTCCAGCGCGCGGATCAGCGCCTCCAGCGGCCCCAGCAGCGCCGCACTCAGCCCGCCGATCTCGTCGAACGGCTCGATGTCCTGCCACGGGCCCTGATCCCCCAGCGCATAGCCCAGCAGCATGCGCCGCAGGCCAAACCGCCAGGTGTTCTGGTCCAGCCCCTCGGGCAGGCCCAGGCCGGCGCGCTGGGTGGCCGCCAGCCCCCAGCGCACGCCCGCGCCCTCGGCCCAGCGGTGCAGCTGCATCAGGTCCTCCTCCGCGATCCCGAAGCGCCGGCGGACTGCCGGGACATCCAGCAGGTCCAGCAGCTCGCCGACGCCCATGCGGCTCTCCGGCAGCCCCAGCAGCTGCTCCAGCGCGATCAGCACCGGGTCGCGCCCGCGCGGGCCCTGATCGGACAGGGTGTAGGGGATGTAGCGCCGGTCGTGGCGATCCGGCTGGCCGAATACCGCCTCGATATGCGGGGCGTACTGGTCGATATCCGGCACCATCACGATCACGTCGCGGGGGCGCAGCGTCGAATCGCTCTTGAAGTGGTCCAGCAGGCGGTCGTGCAGCAGCTCCACCTCGCGCAGCGGGCCGTGGGCGACATGGAACTGCAGGGAACGGTCGTCGCGCCCGACCGGCGGCCAGAGATCCCGGGTCTCGGCCAGCGGGCGCAGGGCCCGGATATCGTCCTGCAGCTGGTGCAGCAGGCAGTCTCCGGGGCCGCGCTCCCCGTGCGCTTCGAACACGTCGACCCGCTCCCGCGACCAGTCCACCGCGCCCAGCACACGGTCGTAATTTGCCGGGTCGTCGTGTTCGTCCAGCAGGCCGATATAGTCGCGGCCCTGCTTGCCCCAGGCGGCCAGCAGCGGATGGGCATGGTTGTGCAGATCCGCCGCCTCCAGGGTCTCGGGCATCCCCGCCTTGCGCGCCTGGCGCCGGCGCTGCGCGCGCAGCAGGTCCTTGTCGGCGACGATGTCGGCCCAGTAGTACTGGCAGGGGTTGTGCACGCACACCAGCACCTGGCAGAAACGCGCCAGGCCCTCCAGGGCCTCCAGGATCTGCCCCGGCAGGGACGAGATGCCGAACACGATGATCCGCCGCGGCAGTGCGGCCGGGCGCGTCTCCAGCGTGCGTACCGCCTCCAGATAGCGCGCGTGCACCGCGGCGCGGCTGACCCCCTCCAGCACCGGGCCAATATCGGCCTGCAGCAGCCGCCACAGCTCGGCCTGCCAGCACTGCCCCGGCGCCAGCGCGCGCGCCTGGCCGCGGGTGTCGCGCAGGACATCCTGCCTGGCCGCCCAGTCCATCAGCCAGTCGGCCCGGTAGACCTGGTACTGGTCGAGCAGGTCGGCCAGGCGCTCGGCCAGCTGGAAGCGCTTGCGCAGGTCACCGCCCCGCCCCGGATCGTCGTCCTGCAGGAAGCGGTGCAGCGGGGCGAATGCCTCGCGCTCCAGGCATTCCGGCAGCAGCCGCATCAGGCGCCAGGTCAGCGGGCGCTTGGCATAGGGCGACTCCTGCGGCACCGCGTCGGCCCCCAGCACCGCGCGATAGGCCGACCACACAAAGCGCGACGGCAGCTGCATGTCCAGCGCCGCCGCGATCCCGCAGCCCGGTGGTGTCGCATCCGGCGGCGCGGCCAGGGCCAGGCGCAGCCACTGCGCCATGCCATTGCTCTGCACCAGAATGGTCTCGTTCTCCAGCGGCGCCAGCGGGGCCTTGCGGATCCACTCCACCGCCAGGGTGCGCAGCGACTCCAGATGATTCCCGTGCAGCACCACCATCCCTGGCTGCAATTGATCCGTTTCCACCGTTCCCCCAGGCACCTCGAAGACCTGCCCCTACCCTACCACTCCCAAACGACCATTCCTGCCGCCCGCCGTTATCGGCATCCGCCAGCCCGCGACTGCCGCGCGCGGGCGGGTCAGGGTCTTTCCAGCAGGCGCGCGAACTGGTCCGCCGGCAGCGGGCGGCTGGCGTAGTAGCCCTGGTAATGGTCACAGCCAAGGTCCTTCAGTACCGCCAGCTGCTTGGCGGTCTCCACGCCTTCCGCGAGCACCGTCATCCCCAGACCGTGGCCCAGTCCGACAATGGAGCGTGCGATCGAACGATCGTCCGAATGCCCCGCGTCCGCCGCATCCGCCAGGCCGTCGACAAAGCTCTTGTCGATCTTGAGCGTGTCCACCGGGAAGCGCTTGAGCTGCGCCATGGACGAATAGCCGGTGCCGAAGTCATCGATGGCGAAGTGCACGCCGCGCTCGCGCAGCCGTTTCAGGATCCGCCGCGCGCGCCCGGGGTCCGCCATCAGCGCGGACTCGGTGATCTCGAGTTCCAGCTGATCCGCCGGGAAGTCGAACTCCTCCAGCAGCTGCCCCACCTGCTGGTCGATCGGTACGCGCTGGAACTGCAGCGCGGAGACATTCACCGCCAGGCGCAGCGACGGATAACCGGCCGCGCGCCAGTGATACCCCTGCTCGATGACCCGGCGCAGCACCCAGGCCCCCAGCTCCACGATCAGGCCCGTCTGCTCCGCCAGCGGGATGAAGCGCCCGGGCGATACCGGGCCAAGCTCCGGATCGGTCCAGCGCAGCAGCGCCTCGGCGCCCAGCAGTTCGCCTTGGTCCACGCCGTACTGGGGCTGGTAATGCACCTCCAGCGCATCCGCCTCGATCGCCCGGCGCAGGCGCGCGGACAGGTCGATGCGTTCGCGCGCGGCGCGGGTGAATTCGTCCGAGTAGTAGCGGTAGCCGCCACGCCCGTCGACCTTTGCCTGCGACAGCGCGGTGCTCGCGTGCTGCAGCAGGGTGTCGGCATCGGTTGCGTGATCCGGGAACATGGCGATGCCCACGGTCACCGCGATCTCGATCTCGACCCCGTCACCCAGATCCAGCGGGTGCCCCGCCTCGCGGATGATGTTCTCGGCCACCAGCGCGGCATCATCCGCATGCCCCAGGTTCTCGACCAGCACCGCGAACTCGTCGCTCGCCAGGCGCGCCACGGTATCGGCCCCGCGCCGCCCCACCTGCAGGCGCTGGGAGACCGCCTTCAGCAGTCGGTCCCCGGCCGCATGCCCGTGGCTGTCGTTGATGTCCTTGAAGCGGTCGATATCCACGAACAGCAGCGCCAGATGCCCCTGGCGCCGGCGCATCAGCGAGATCCCGTGGCTCAGGCGCGCGCGCAGCAGGCGGCGGTTCGGCAGCTCGGTCAACGGATCGTGATGCGCCAGGAAGTCGAGTTCGGCCTCGGAGGCCTTGAGCCGCGAGATGTCCGCGAACACCGACACGTAGTGCGTGAGAACGCCGCGGTCGTCGTGTACCGCGGTGATGCTCTGCAGCTCCGGGAAGACCTCGCCGTTCTTGCGCCGGTTCCAGATTTCGCCCTGCCAGTGGCCGTTCACCTGCAGATCGCGGAACAGGTTGGCGTAGAAGGCCTGGTCATGGCGCCCGGACTGGAACATCTTCGGCGTGCGCCCGACCACCTCGTCCTGGCTGTAGCCCATCAACTGGGTAAAGGCGCGGTTCACCGACAGGATGTGCGCGGTGGCATCGGTGATCACCACCCCCTCGCGGGTGTTCTCGAACACCACCGAGGCCAGGCGCTGGCGCTCCTCCTGCTCGCGGCGTTCGGTGATGTCTTCAACCGTCGCAACCACCCGGTCCAGCCCGCCCTCTGGCGTCCGGCTGGACTTGACGTCGATATCCGCGACCATCACCCGGCCATCGCGCCGCAGCAGCCGTTTCACCACGCTGTAGCCGGCGCGCTCGCCGCGCCGCATGGCGGCGTCCATCTCGGCCTCGCAGTCGCGATCCTCGGGGATCGCGAGGCGATTCCAGTCCATCCCCGCCAGCGCATCCGGGCCGTAGCCCAGCATGTCTGCCAGGCAGGTGTTCACGCGCTCCCAGCCCGCGCCCCCGGGGCCGGAGATCGCCATGCCCACAAACGGCATGTCGAAGAAGATGCCCAGCATGCGGTCCTGATCCGCATGCGCCTGCACCAGCGCCAGGTTGCGCCGCAGCCACTGCTGCCGCCACCACAGCCCCCCGGCCGCCAGCACCACCAGCCAGACAAACAGCGTGGCCCCGGCGGCCCACACCGCCTGCTGCCGCGGCGCGACCCGCAGGCCATCCAGATCCCGTTTCAGCACCAGATCCCAGCCGGCTGGCGCAAGCCCCTGCACCCCCGCGAGGAAACGCGCCTCGCCCTCGTCGAAGCGCTCGATCACCACCCCGTCCCGCGGGTGATCCAGGACCCGCTCCCGCAGCCGCGGGAACGCCGGCGGGGCCGGGATAATCACCCCGCCGGCCACGGAAATGCGCGCGATGGTGGAGCGCTGATCGCCCTCCCGCACCACGACATGCGACTGCCCGGCCCGCCCGTCGCGCGGCTCGGCCAGCGTCAGCAGCGGGTGCAGCTGCTCCAGCGTGGAGGACAACAACACCATCCCCACGACCGGGTCCTCCGGCCGGGCGCGGTCGCGCACCGGCACCGCCCAGCTGACCCGGGGGCGGCCGTCCGGATCCGCGTGCAGGATCGGCTCGCTGGTCTGCCCGCTGCGGCGCACCTCGCGCAACACGGCATCCATCTCGGCCTCTTCCAGCGCACTGCGCCCGAGCTCGATTACCGGCTGGCGATCGGCATCCAGCAGCGCCACGCCGTCGTAGTCATAGGCTGTACCCATCAGCTCCAGGCGATCCCGCACCTGACCCAGGGCCAGCGCCGAGCGCCGCTCCAGCGCCGTCACCGCGAACAGGTTGAAGCCCCGCGCCTCGGCCAGCACCACGGCATCCCCCCTGCGCTCCGCCAGCCAGCGGTCGATCACCCCGCCCTTGAGGAAGGCGGTACGCTGCAGATCCTCGCGCGCCTGTGATTCGCCCGCGGCGACCTGCCAGTGCCACGCCCCCAGGCCCACACCGGCCACCGAGCCCGCCACCGCCAGGGCCAGCAGCAGCCACGGCCAGTAGCCGAAACGCGCCAGCTCCTCGCGCGCACTGGGCACACCGGCATCTTCGCGACGGCTCGGAAACCAGCGCATCGCCAGATACAGCAGCAGCCCCGACACCAGCACGAAGCCGATCCCCTTGCCGACATTGGCGCGCGCCAGCGTGGTGGATACATCCACACCCGACCACCACGCCAGTGCCGCATCCGACAGGCCCACCCACAGCAGCCCCAACAGCACGTACGCCGCGGCAATCCACGCCGCCACGGGCGAACGCGCGCCATTCGCGTTCGTACTCACAGGGCCCACCCAACCGAGTGGCCCGCGCACACAAAAAGGCGCCGCGCCCCGAAAAACGGTTGCGCAGCGCCCCGGCGATCCGGTGTCGCGCCTGGTCGGTCAGTATTCGTCAATCTCAATATCACCTCGGCCGGCACAGCACGCCCTGTTGAAGGAGGGCACGCCCATACCCTTGCGCGCGCAAGATCCGTCCGTCATGGCGCGCGCAGGAACGGAGCAAAAAGCGGATCGCCCGCGACCGAACGGCATCCGGTCGCGGGCGATTCCTGCAGGCACTGTACCCGATTACGCTACTGCGCGATCGTCCGCTCGATGATCGCCTCGATCTCCTCGGAGGACTTCTCCATCACCTCGGCCACACCTTCCGGCATCATCGGCAGGAAGTCCGGCACGTTCATGCGCGCAATAAACACATCCCCCGCGGCATCCTGATAGATGCTCACCCGGCACGGCATGAAGGCGGAGACCGGACGGTAGGCGTCGTTCTCCAGGATCTGCGCGGAGTAACGCCCGCTGCAGACATCCAGAATCACCACCGGATCAATCGTAAAGCCGCGCTCGGAGAGCGTGCCCGCCATGTTGTTGCGGTTGAGGATGCTCCAGCCGGCCTCGGACACCTCGTGTTCAAACGCCGCTAGCGTATCCGGGAACGACAGCGGGCTGGGCGTGACCTTCACCATCTCGGGCTGGCCACCGCCGTGGCTGCCGGCTTGGGCCACACCCGCCAGCGCGAACGCCAGCAGCAGCGCCACCAGGGCAAGGAACCGCGCGGCCGGCGGCATGGTCTTCATCTCAGGCTGCATCGTGATTTCTCCTTTCCCTGCAAGCGGGAATCGATCGTGGTCACGGGCTTCTCCGGTAACGTAAGACCCGTTGATGCGCACACTATACGGGCAAACCACACAGCCCCAGTTGATGCAGATCAACCGAACAGGAATCAGACCCATTCCATTCGGGCACTACCCACGTCCCCCACGTCGCAAACGACAAGGAGATCGACATGGAAGCCACACTGAAGGAAGGCACTGTCACCCTGAAGATCGACAAGAAGACCGCCAAGGCCATCGCCGAAAACATCACCGAACTCGACGGCGAGATCAGCAACGGCGCCCGCGCCCTCGGCTCCGTACTGCAGGAAGGCGTCTACGAGCTGGAAAACGAATTCCGCCAGCCCCCGCACGCCTTCGACGAAAACGCCCCCAAGCAGCCCTCCATCGAGGACTGACGCGCCCACCACAGCCGCAACAAGCCAAACGAGAATAAAAGGAGCACGACATGCACCTGGAAAAAGCCGAAAACGGCGAACTCGTCATCACCATGCCCGAGGCCGAAGCCGCCGACACCCTGGCCACGCTGAAAAAGCGCGCCGACGAACTCGACGAATGCGAGGACCTCACCGAGGCCCTGGAAAACGTCGGCATCCAGCTCCCCGAACAACCGGACCACATCCGCCACGAATACATGCCCCCGGCCGACCACTAACCCGGCGCCAGCCCCGCCGGAGCCCGCCTGCAGGCCAAGCCCCGCCAAAGCCGCCCCCGGCAGGGGCTTCGCCGCCAAGGCGGCTCCTACAGGGGCCAGCCCAGCCCACGATCCCTCCGTGGGAGCCTGCTCGCAGGCGAAGCCCCCGCCAAAGCCGGAACCTCGACGGCGCACGGATATCTCCACCCGCGCACCGCCAGCAACGCCCAACCAGACCCATGCCCCAAAAAGAGAAAGAGCCACCCCGGCATCCTTGCCTGGGCGGCTCTTTCGAGGGCATCCCTGTCCCCGCGATCAAAACTAGCACATAAAGTAGAGGATTCCACCCCGCATGGGAAAAAAAACCCCAGCGGTCGATTTCAGACCCTCAACGGTAGATCAACACCCCGTCCGAACATCGCTCAACACCGTCGCACATCCATCCACCCGGATCCATACCCGCCCCACCAAACACCCCGTATCCCGGGTCACCCGAAGACCACATCCAGAATAACCACCGCAACCACCCCCTGTGGGAGCGGGCTCGCCCGCGAAGCCCCCGCCAAACCCAACGCAGCCCACAAGCCCATGGCATGCCCGATCACCCCGGCCAGCCCATACCTGTCGCAGCACCACCACCGTCACCCCGGCCGCAGCGCAGCGAAGGACCGGACTCCCACGCCAGCATGACCCGCCAACCGCGCCCCGCCCGGGCACCAAGATCCCGGACAACCGCAACGCGGTTTCCGGCATGACGAGCCAAAGGGTGCGCAAAGCACCCAGCGTTGCCCAGGCGTGAACCGCCCCGGGTTTCCCGGAGACCCGTTGGTTTGGGTCACGCTGCACGAACGGACCCCTGAAGTGGTTGATGGTACTGCGCTTCGATCATTGCCGGCGGTCGATACCCGTTGGATTCCAACAGGCGTCGCCGGTTGAACCAGTCGACCCACTGGAGCGTAGCCCACTCGACGTCGCGTAGATCGTTAAGACGCCCCCAGTAGGCCCGGACCTCGGTCTTGTACAGCCCGTTGATGGTCTCCGCCAGGGCGTTGTCGTAGGAGTCACCGA
>NZ_KB898060.1 GCF_000377345.1 Thioalkalivibrio sp. ALJ16
CAGCGCCGCCGTCAGCGTCGTCTTCCCATGGTCAACATGACCAATCGTCCCCACATTCACATGCGGCTTCTTACGCTCGAACTTTTCCTTGGACACAGCTCAAACCTCTTTCTACAGTTCTTTCGGATTACGCGATTGGGTTCAGGAGGCCTTCGCGGCCACGGCCTCGGCCACCTGGGCCGGCGCCTCGGAGTACTTTTCGAACTCCATCGAATACGTGGCGCGGCCCTGGCTCATCGAACGCAGCTGCGTCGAATAGCCGAACATCTCGGACAGCGGAACCTCGGCACGCAGCAGCTTCTGACCCGCGACGTCGTCCATGCCCTTCACCAGGCCACGACGGCGGTTCAGGTCGCCCATCACGTCGCCCATGTACTCTTCCGGCGTCTCGACCTCGACCTTCATCATCGGCTCGAGCAGGACCGCACCGGCCTTCAGTGCGCCGTCCTTGAACGCCATCGAACCGGCCACCTTGAACGCCATCTCGTTGGAGTCGACGTCATGGTAGGAGCCGTCGTAGAGGGTGACCTTCACGTCCACCACCGGGTAACCGGCGAGCACGCCATTGGCCATCTGCTCCTCGACACCCTTGTTCACGGCCGGGATATAATCCTTCGGCACAACACCGCCGACGACCGCGTTCACGAACTCGTAGCCCGTGCCCGCTTCCTGCGGCTCGATGCGCAGCCAGACGTGACCATACTGACCGCGACCACCCGACTGGCGCACAAACTTGCCTTCGGACTCCACGCTCTTCTTGATCGTTTCGCGGTAGGCCACCTGCGGCTGACCCACGTTCGCCTCGACCTTGAACTCGCGCTTCATGCGATCGACCAGCACCTCGAGATGGAGCTCGCCCATCCCGGAGATGATCGTCTGACCGGACTCTTCGTCGGTATGCACACGGAACGACGGATCTTCCTGCGCCAACTTGTTCAGCGCGATACCCATCTTTTCCTGGTCGGACTTGGTCTTCGGTTCCACGGCGATCGAGATCACCGGCTCCGGGAACTCCATGCGTTCCAGCTCGACCGGATTGTTCGGGTCGCAGAGCGTACTACCGGTGTACAGATCCTTCAGGCCGACGACCGCGCCGATATCCCCGGCGCGCAACTCCTTGATCTCCTCGCGGGAGTTGGAGTGCATCTGCAGGATGCGGCCAATGCGCTCGCGGCGGTTGTTCTGGGTGTTCAGCACGGTGTCGCCGGCACTGAGCACACCGGAGTAGACGCGCACGAAGGTCAGCGAGCCGACATAGGGGTCGGTCATGATCTTGAACGCGAGCGCGGCAAACGGCTCTTCATCGGAGGCGTGCTTCTCAACCGGCTCTTCAGTGCCGGCCTTCACGCCCTTGATGGCCTTGACCTCTTCCGGCGACGGCAGGTATTCCACCACCGCGTCAAGCATGGCCTGGACGCCCTTGTTCTTGAACGCGGAGCCGCACAGCATCGGCACGATCTCGAGCTCGATGGTGCGATGGCGCAGCGCCGACTTGATCTCTTCCTCGGACAGGTCACCTTCGTTCAGGTACTTGTCCATCAGCTCTTCGTTGGCTTCGGCGGCGGCCTCGAGCATGTTCTCGCGCCACTTCTCGGCCTCGGCCTTGAGCTCTTCCGGGATGTCCTGGTATTCGAAGGAGATCCCGAAGTTCTCGTCGTCCCAGAAGATGGCCTGCATCTTCACCAGGTCGATCACGCCGCGGAAGTTGTCCTCCGCACCGATCGGCAGCTGAATCGGCACCGGGTTCGCCCGCAGGCGTTCCTTCATCTGCTCGTAGACACGCAGGAAGTCGGCACCGGCGCGGTCCATCTTGTTGACGAACGCCATGCGCGGGACCGAGTACTTGGTGGCCTGACGCCACACGGTCTCGGACTGCGGCTGCACGCCGCCGACCGCGCAGTACACCATCACCGCGCCGTCGAGCACACGCATGGAACGCTCCACCTCGATGGTGAAGTCCACGTGCCCGGGGGTGTCGATGATGTTGACGCGGTGCTCATCGAACTGCTTGGCCATACCCTGCCAGAAGCAGGTGGTAGCAGCGGAGGTGATGGTGATACCACGCTCCTGCTCCTGTTCCATCCAGTCCATCGTGGCGGCGCCTTCATGGACCTCGCCGATCTTGTGCGACAGACCGGTGTAGAACAGGATGCGCTCGGTCGTCGTCGTCTTGCCGGCGTCGATGTGCGCGCTGATCCCGATATTCCGGTAGCGCTTAAGTGGGGTCTTGCGTGCCACGTTGAGCCTCTCTAAACAGGTTTACCAGCGGAAGTGGGCGAACGCCTTGTTCGCCTCCGCCATGCGGTGAGTGTCTTCGCGCTTCTTGACGGCCGAGCCCTTGCTGTCGGAGGCGTCCATCAGTTCGCCGGCCAGCTTCAGGGCCATGGTGCGCTCGCCGCGCTTGCGGGCCGCCTCGACAACCCAGCGCATGGCCAGGGCGTCCTGGCGCACGGAGCGCACTTCGACGGGAACCTGATAGGTCGCGCCACCGACGCGGCGGGACTTCACCTCGACACGGGGACGGACGTTGTCCAGCGCACGCTCCAGCGCACCCATGCCATCGCCCTGCTTGGCTTCGATCTGGTCCAGGGCGCCATAGACGACCTGCTCCGCGACGGACTTCTTGCCGTCACGCATGACCGTGTTGATGAACTTGGCCAGGCGTTCGCTTCCGAATTTCGGATCAGGAAGGATGTGACGCTTGGGGGCTGCTGCTCTTCTAGACATGTTTCAGTTCCCGGACTGGATCACGGTTAGGATTTCTTGGGACGCTTGGTGCCGTACTTGGACCGGCCCTGGGCGCGGTTCTGTACGCCCTGGGTGTCCAGCGAGCCGCGCACCGTGTGGTAGCGCACACCCGGAAGGTCCTTCACACGACCGCCACGGATCAGGACCACCGAGTGCTCCTGCAGGTTGTGGCCCTCGCCACCGATGTAGCTACTGACTTCGTAGCCATTGGTCAGCCGCACGCGCGCAACCTTGCGCAGCGCCGAGTTCGGCTTCTTCGGGGTGGTCGTGTAGACACGGGTGCAGACCCCGCGCTTCTGCGGGGAACCCTGCAGCGCCGGCACATCGCTCTTTTCGACGGGGCGCTTGCGGGGCTTGCGTACCAACTGGTTGATCGTGGCCATGAAACCCTTTCTCCTAGCCTAAAAATAACGACAGGCCGGCGCCGAGACCGGCCTGTCGAGGGAGCGGAATTCTAATCGCCGCCCCCATGAGTGTCAAGGTGGGACGGGTCACTCGGACCCGCCCTCCGCGGTACCCGGATCGGCAGTGGCCGTTTCGGAGTCGGCGGTGACCGCCGGCGCCTCTTCGACCGTGTCGAACTCGGGCATTTCCAGTGCGCGCTTGCGACGGCGCTCCTTGTGATAGGCGAGCCCGGTCCCGGCAGGGATCAGGCGTCCGACAATCACGTTTTCCTTCAGGCCGCGCAGATCGTCGCGCGCCCCGCGGGTGGAGGCCTCGGTCAGCACACGGGTGGTCTCCTGGAAGGAGGCCGCCGAAATGAACGACTCGGTGACCAGCGATGCCTTGGTGATCCCGAGCAGCACGCGCTCGTAGGTCGCCGGCTGCTGATCCGCGCCCAGCTGTTCGTTCTCCTCCAGCACGCGGATACGGTCCACCTGATCGCCGGCGAGGAACTTGGTGTCGCCCGGATCGACGATGTTCACCTTGCGCATCATCTGGCGGACGATCACCTCGATGTGCTTGTCGTTGATCTTCACGCCCTGCAGACGGTAGACGTCCTGGATCTCCTGCACCTGGTATTCGGCCAGGGTGGTCACGCCGCGCAGGCGCAGGATGTCGTGCGGATCCAGCTCGCCGTCGACTACGACCTCACCCTGCTCCACCCGCTCGCCCTCGAAGACGTTCACGGTGCGCAGTTTCGGGATCAGCATCTCGACCGGATCGCCCTTGTCCGGCGTGATCACCAGGCGCTGCTTGCCCTTGGTCTCCTTGCCGAAGGACACGGTACCGGAGATCTCGGCCAGCACCGCCGGCTCTTTCGGGCGACGGGCCTCGAACAGGTCGGCGACGCGCGGCAGACCACCGGTGATGTCACGGGTCTTGGAGGACTCCTGCGGCAGACGCGCGATGACATCGCCCACCTCGACCCGCGCGTTGTCTTCGAGATTGAAGATCGCGTTGGCCGGCAGCATGTACTGCGCGGGCATGTCGGTGCCCGGGATGTACACCTCGTTGCCGGCGTCGTCCAGCAGCTTGACCGTCGGGCGCAGATCCTTTCCGGCGCTGGAGCGGCTCTTCGGATCCAGCACCACGTTCGAGGACAGACCGGTGAACTCGTCGGTCTCCTTGGTGACGGTGACGTTCTCGATGAAGTCCGCGAGGCGGATGTTACCGGCCACCTCGGTGACGATCGGATGGGTATGCGGATCCCAGGTGGCTACTTCCTGCCCGGCCTCGACCGCATCGCCGTCGTTCACGGTGATGATGGCGCCGTACGGGATCTTGTAGCGCTCGCGTTCGCGACCCTGATCGTCGATCACGCCCAGCTCCCCGGAACGCGACACCGCGACCAGGTTGCCGGCCTTGTTGGTAACCGTCTTCAGGTTGTGCAGGCGCGCGGAACCCGAGTTCTTCACCTGGATCGCGCTGACCGTCACGGCACGGCTCGCGGCCCCGCCGATGTGGAAGGTACGCATGGTCAGCTGGGTGCCCGGCTCGCCGATCGACTGCGCGGCAATGACGCCCACCGCCTCGCCGGCGTTGACCTCGTGGCCACGCGCGAGGTCACGCCCGTAGCACTTGGCACAGATCCCCTGGCGGGTCTCGCAGGTGATCGCGGAACGCACCAGGACCTCGTCCACCGAGTTGGCGTCGAGCTCGTCCACCAGGGCCTCGTCGAGGAGGGTCCCGGCCGGGACCAGCACCTCGTCGGTGCCCGGACGGTGCACGTCCACGGCAGTGGTACGGCCGAGCACGCGGTCGCGCAGCGGCTCGACCACGTCGCCACCCTCGATGATCGGCTTCATCAGCAGGCCCTGCTGGGTGCCGCAGTCCGGCTGCGTCACGACCACGTCCTGGGAGACATCCACCAGGCGGCGGGTCAGGTACCCGGAATTCGCGGTCTTCAGCGCGGTATCGGCCAGACCCTTACGGGCGCCGTGGGTCGAGATGAAGTACTGCAGAACGTTCAGACCCTCGCGGAAATTCGCGGTGATCGGCGTCTCGATGATGGAGCCGTCCGGCTTGGCCATCAGGCCACGCATGCCGGCCAGCTGCCGGATCTGCGCGGCGGAACCACGCGCCCCGGAGTCGGCCATCATGAAGATCGAGTTAAACGAGCTCTGCTCGACCGTCTCGCCCTCGGCGTTGGTCACCTGCTCCTTGCCAAGGCGCTCCATCATGGCCTTCGCGACCTGGTCATTGCAGTGCGACCAGATGTCCACGACCTTGTTGTAGCGCTCGCCCTTGGTGACGAGACCGGAGGCGTACTGATCCTCGATCTCCTTCACCTGTTCCTCGGCGCCCTGCAGGATCGGCTGCTTCTCGTCCGGGATGACCATGTCATCCGAGCAGAACGAGACACCGGCGCGGGTGGAATAGTAGAAGCCTGCGTACATCAGCTGGTCCGCGAACACCACGGTGTCCTTCAGGCCCAGGCGGCGGTAGCAGGAGTTGATCAGCCCGGAGATCGCCTTCTTGTTCAGCTCGCGGTCGATCAGCTCGAACGGCAGGCCCTTGGGCATGATGCGCGACAGGATCGCGCGACCCACGGTGGTCTCCACGCGCATGCTCGGCAGCGCCTCGCCCTCGGCGACCTCCGCCATGGTGTCGGCGATGCGCACGGTGACGCGCGCATGCAGATCGACCAGCTTGTGCTCGTAGGCGCGGTGCACCTCGTCCACGTCGGAGAAGGTCATGCCCTCGCCCTTGGCGTTCACCTTCTCGCGCGAGAGGTAGTACAGACCCAGTACGATATCCTGCGACGGCACGATGATCGGCTCGCCGTTGGCGGGCGACAGCACGTTGTTGGAGGACAGCATCAGCGTGCGCGCCTCCAGCTGGGCCTCCAGCGACAGCGGCACGTGCACGGCCATCTGGTCACCGTCGAAGTCGGCGTTGAACGCGGCGCAGACCAGCGGGTGCAGCTGGATCGCCTTGCCCTCGATCAGCACCGGCTCGAAGGCCTGGATGCCCAGGCGGTGCAGGGTCGGGGCGCGGTTCAGCATGACCGGATGCTCGCGGATCACCTCTTCGAGGATATCCCAGACCTCGGGACCTTCCTTCTCCACCGCCTTCTTGGCGGCCTTGATGGTGGTCGCCAGGCCACGGCGCTGCAGCTTGCCGAAGATGAACGGCTTGAACAGTTCCAGCGCCATGCGCTTGGGCAGACCGCACTGGTGCAGGCGCAGGGTCGGGCCGACCACGATCACGGAACGGCCGGAGTAGTCGACGCGCTTGCCCAGCAGGTTCTGGCGGAAGCGGCCCTGCTTGCCCTTGATCATGTCGGCCAGGGACTTCAGCGGGCGCTTGTTGGTGCCGGTGATGGCACGGCCGCGGCGGCCGTTGTCCAGCAGCGCATCCACGGATTCCTGCAGCATGCGCTTTTCGTTGCGCACGATGATGTCCGGGGCATTCAGCTCCAGCAGGCGGCGCAGACGGTTGTTGCGGTTGATCACCCGGCGGTACAGGTCGTTCAGGTCGGAGGTCGCGAAGCGGCCACCGTCCAGCGGCACCAGCGGGCGCAGGTCCGGCGGCAGCACCGGCAGCACCTTCATGATCATCCACTCCGGCTTGTTGCCGGACTCGAGGAAGGACTCGACCAGCTTGAGCCGCTTGCCGAAGCGCTTGATCTTCGTCTCGGAGCCGGTCTCGGCCAGCTCCTGACGCAGCTTGGCGGCCTCGGCCGGCAGATCCATCTCCTTCAGCAGGCTCAGCACGGCCTCGGCGCCCATCAGCGCGGTGAAGTCGTCGCCATGCTCTTCCAGGGCCTCGAGGTATTCCTCGTCGGTCAGCAGCTGGCGCTTCTCCAGCGTGGTGAAGCCCGGATCGGTCACGATGAAGGACTCGAAGTACAGCACCTTCTCGATGTCCTTCAGGGTCATGTCCAGCAGCAGGCCAATGCGGGACGGCAGGCTCTTCAGGTACCAGATATGGGCGACCGGCGAGGCCAGGTCGATGTGGCCCATGCGCTCGCGGCGCACCTTGGTCTGGGTGACCTCGACGCCGCACTTTTCGCAGACCACGCCGCGATGCTTCAGGCGCTTGTACTTGCCGCACAGGCACTCGTAGTCCTTCACCGGCCCGAAGATCTTGGCGCAGAACAACCCGTCGCGCTCCGGCTTGAAGGTCCGGTAGTTGATGGTCTCCGGCTTCTTCACTTCGCCAAAGGACCAGGAACGGATCTGGTCCGGCGACGCCAGGCCGATGCGGATCGCATCGAACTCTTCCGGCTGGGTCTGCTGCTTGAACAGATTCAGGAGGTCTTTCATTCGCTATGCCTCACAAAGCTTTGGGTCGAGGGGTGCCCTGCACCCCTTCGGATCACATTCGGATCGGAGGAGATCAGTCCTGCTCCAGCTCGATATTGATGCCGAGCGCCTTGATCTCCTTCATGAGCACGTTGAACGACTCGGGCACGTTGGCCTCCATGTGGTGCTCGCCGTCGACGATGTTCTTGTACATCTTGTTGCGGCCCTGCACATCGTCCGCCTTCACCGTCAGCATCTCCTGCAGGGTGTAGGCCGCGCCGTAGGCCTCCAGCGCCCAGACCTCCATCTCCCCGAAGCGCTGGCCGCCGAACTGCGCCTTGCCGCCCAGCGGCTGCTGGGTGACCAGCGAGTACGGGCCGGTGGAACGCGCGTGCATCTTGTCGTCGACCAGGTGGTTCAGCTTCAGCATGTGCATGTAGCCGACCGTCACCGGGCGATCGAAGCGGTCGCCGGTGCGCCCGTCGTAGAGCTCGGCCTGCCCGGTCTCGGGCAGCTCGGCCAGACGCAGCATCTCCTTGATCTCCGCCTCCTCGGCACCGTCGAACACCGGCGTCGCCATCGGCACGCCGCCACGCAGGTTGCGGCACAGCGCAATGATCTCGGCATCCGACATCGAGTCGAGATCGACCTTCTTGTCGCGGTGGTTGTAGATCCGGTCGAGGAACTCGCGCAGCTTCGCGATCTCGGCCTGCGCCTCGAGCATGCGGTTGATCTTGTCGCCCAGGCCCTTCGCGGCCCAGCCCAGATGGACCTCCAGCACCTGCCCGACGTTCATGCGCGAGGGCACGCCCAGCGGATTCAGCACCACGTCGACCGGGGTCCCGTCCTCGAGGAACGGCATATCCTCTTCCGGCACGATCATCGAGATCACGCCCTTGTTCCCGTGGCGCCCGGCCATCTTGTCGCCCGGCTGCAGGCGACGCTTCACGGCCACGTAGACCTTGACCATCTTCTGCACGCCCGGCGGCAGGTCGTCCCCGGCGGCCAGCTTGGCCTTCTGGTGCTCGAAGCGCTTCTCGAACGCCTCGTGCTGGTCCTTGATCTGGCGACCCAGGTCCTCGAGCTGCGAGTTCACCGCGTCGTCCTTCAGGCGCACCTCGAACCACTTGTCGCGCGACAGCCCCTGCAGGTACTTCTTGGTCACCTTGGAACCATCGCCCAGCCCGTCCGGGCCACCGGCGGCGGTCTTGTTGACCAGCAGCTTCTCCACGCGGGCGTAGATATCGTCCTCGTAGATGCGCAGCTGGTCCTTCAGGTCCTTCTGCACCGCGGCGAGGTCATCGGCCTCGATCGACTTGGCGCGGGCATCCTTCTCGACGCCGTCGCGCGTGAACACACGCACGTCGATCACGGTGCCCTCGATGCCGGACGGCACGCGCAGGGAGGTATCCTTCACGTCCGAGGCCTTCTCGCCGAAGATCGCACGCAGGAGCTTCTCTTCCGGGGTCAGCTGGGTCTCGCCCTTGGGCGTGACCTTGCCGACCAGGATGTCGCCCGGACGCACCTCGGCGCCGACGTAGACCACGCCGGACTCGTCCAGCTTGTTCAGCAGCGACTCGGATACGTTCGGGATGTCCGCGGTGATCTCTTCCTGGCCCAGCTTGGTGTCGCGTGCGACACAGTTGAGCTCCTCGATATGGATGGTGGTGTAACGATCCTCCTGCACCACCCGCTCCGAGATCAGGATCGAGTCCTCGAAGTTGTAGCCGTTCCACGGCATGAACGCGACCATCATGTTCTGCCCCAGCGCCAGCTCGCCCATATCGGTGGAGGAGCCGTCCGCGATCGCGTCGCCGCGGGCGATCTCGTCGCCCACCGCAACCAGCGGGCGCTGGTTGATGGAGGTGTTCTGGTTGGAACGCGAGTACTTGGTCAGGTTGTAGATGTCCACGCCCGGTTCGCCCGGAACGGTCTCGTCATCGTTCACCCGGACCACCACGCGCGCGGCATCCACGGAGTCCACGGTCCCGCCGCGCTTGGCGACGATCGCGGAGCCGGAGTCGATGGCCACGGCGCGTTCGATCCCGGTGCCCACCAGCGGCTTGTCGGCGCGCAGGCAGGGGACGGCCTGACGCTGCATGTTCGCGCCCATCAGCGCGCGGTTCGCATCGTCATGCTCCAGGAACGGCAGCAGCGCGGCAGCCACGGACACGATCTGCTTCGGCGAGATATCCATGAACTGGATCTTGTCCGGCGAGGAGATCGTGAACTCCTCCTGATGGCGGCAGGAGACCAGGTCGTCGCTCAGGCGCCCTTCCTCGTCCATCGCCGCGTTCGCCTGGGCGATCACGTACTGGCTCTCTTCGATCGCCGACAGATACACGATCTCGTCGGTGACCTTGCCATCCTCGACCTTGCGGTACGGGGTCTCGAGGAAGCCGTAACGGTTGGTGCGGGCATACACGGCCAGCGAGTTGATCAGGCCGATGTTCGGGCCTTCCGGCGTCTCGATCGGGCAGACGCGTCCGTAGTGGGTCGGGTGCACGTCGCGCACCTCGAAGCCCGCGCGTTCGCGCGTCAGGCCGCCCGGACCCAGCGCGGAGATACGACGCTTGTGGGTGACCTCGGACAGCGGGTTGTTCTGGTCCATGAACTGCGACAGCTGGCTGGAACCGAAGAACTCCTTGACCGCGGCCGCCACCGGCTTCGCGTTGATCAGCTCCTGCGGCATCAGGCCTTCGCTCTCGGCGACGGTCAGACGCTCCTTGACGGCGCGCTCGACGCGCACTAGCCCCAGACGGAACTGGTTCTCGGCCATCTCGCCCACGCTGCGGATGCGGCGGTTGCCGAGGTGGTCGATGTCATCGGTACGGCCGTTGCCGTTGCGCAGGTCGATCAGGACCTTGAGCACGTCGAGGATGTCCTCGGGCGACAGCACGCCCGGGCCCTCGTCGTTCTCGCGACCGACGCGGCGATTGAACTTCATGCGCCCGACCGCGGACAGGTCGTAGCGATCTTCGGAGAAGAACAGGTTGGAGAACAGGTTTTCGGCGGCGTCCTTGGTCGGCGGCTCGCCGGGACGCATCACGCGATAGATCTCGACCTGGGCCTCGAGCTGGGTCTTGGTCGGATCCAGACGCAGCGTGTCCGACATGTACGGACCGTGGTCGTAGTCGTTGGTATAGATCGTCTCCAGGGTCTTCACGCCCTCGGCGCGCAGCTTGTCCAGCAGCTCCTGGGTCAGCGCGTCGTTCGCCTGGGCGATCAGTTCGCCCGTGGACTCGTCCACCACGCCCTTGGCCAGCACGCGACCCAGCAGGTACTCGTCCGGCACGCGCAGGGTGTTGATGCCGGCCTTCTCGATCTCGCGGATGTGGCGCGGCGTAATCCGGCGCCCGGCCTCGACGATGACCTTGTCGCCATCGGTGATGTCGATGACCGCAGTCTCGCCGCGCATGCGCTCGGGGATCAGATCCAGCTCGCCGCCGTCATCGTCGAGGGTGAGCTTGTTGAAGTCAAAGAAGGTGGACAGGATCTCTTCGGTATCCATGCCCAGCGCGCGCAGCAGGATCGACGCCGGCAGCTTGCGGCGACGGTCGATGCGCACGTATACCCCGTCCTTGGCGTCGAACTCGAAGTCCAGCCAGGAACCGCGGTACGGAATGATGCGGGCGTTGTAGAGCAGCTTCTGCGCACTGCCCTGCGTCTTGCCCTTGTCGCTGTCGAAGAACACACCCGGCGAGCGGTGCAGCTGCGACACGATCACCCGTTCGGTGCCGTTGATCACGAAGGTGCCGTTTTCGGTCATGAGCGGCATCTCGCCCATGTAGACCTCCTGCTCCTTCACCTCTTTCACCACGGTGGAGCCGGCCGGGGCCTCCTTGTCGTGGATCACCAGGCGCAGCAGCACACGCAGCGGGGCCGCGTAGGTCACGCCGCGGATCTGGCATTCCTTCACGTCGAACATCGGCTCGCCCAGACGGTAGCTCACGTACTCGAGCTGGACATGGCCGGAATAGCTGACGATGGGGAATACCGACTGAAACGCCGCATGCAGGCCCAGGGAGGCACGCCCGTCCGGCGCTTGGTCCGCCTGCAGGAAATCCCGATAGGAGGTCAGCTGGGTTTCGAGCAGGTACGGGACGTCGAGGATCTGGGGACGCTTCCCGAAGTCCTTGCGGATACGTTTCTTTTCGGTATAACTGAGGGCCATGGCTTACCTCGGAGGCTAGCTGAACAACGCGCGACAAAACCCGCGCCACCACGGGCTGAGGCTGACGACCAAACGGCCGCCAGCCTCAGGGTTTCGTGATGAACACGAAAACAACAGGCGCAAGCGCCTTATTACTTCAGTTCGACGGTGGCGCCCGCTGCTTCCAGCTCCGTCTTCATCTTCTCGGCCTCGTCCTTCGCCGCGCCTTCCTTCACGGTCGCCGGCACGCCTTCGACCATTTCCTTGGCTTCCTTCAGGCCCAGACCGGTCAGGCTGCGCACGACCTTGATCACGCCAACCTTGTTGTCGCCGAAGCTGGACATGACGACGTCGAACTCGTCCTTGGCTTCGGCGGCAGCGGCTTCACCACCAGCGGCGGCGGCCGGGGCAGCGGCAACGGCGGCAGCGGCGGACACGCCGAACTTCTCTTCCATCTCGCTGATCAGGTCCACGATCTCGAGGACCGTCATGTTGCCGATGGCTTCCAGGATATCTTCTTTCGAAACGGCCATTTCTAACTCTCCTAAACGGGTCGTACCCGAATTCATTCAGTACTTGCTACAGAAAAAGGCGGTAAGGGTTCAGGCTGCCTGTTTCTGGTCACGGATTGCTGCAACGGTACGCACCAGCTTGCCGGGGACTTCGTTCACCGTACGGGCGAACTTGTCGAGCGGCGCCTTCATGGTGGCGAGAAGCGTGGCAAGCGCCTCTTCTCGCGTCGGCAGGCTCGCGAGGCGATCGAGATCGTTCGCCCCCATGAGCTGCCCACCAAAGGACACCAGCCGGACCTTCAGCTGAGCGTTCTCCTTGGCGAAGTTCTTCACCAGGCGAGCCGCGGAGCCAGGCTCCTCTTGGCTGAAGGCCAGGATCAGCGGGCCATGCAGCTCGGGCTGCATGCACTCGAAATCCGTACCTTCAATGGCACGCTTGGCGAGGTTGTTCTTCACCACTCGCAGATAGACACCGGTGGACCGAGCCTGACGCCGCAGGTCGGTCATCTGCGCTACCGAGAGACCCCGATATTCCGCGGCGACCGCGGAATGTGCGGAGGCAGCAACCGTAGCCAGTTCCGAGACAATCACCTTCTTGTCATCGAGATTCAAAGCCACGTTGACTCTCCTCTAGTAAGACCACCCGAGGGCAGTCGTGTGAAACCGGGCGAACCCGGTACTGCGGTGCTCCCGTCGCAGGTACTTCCTGAATCGGGTTACACCATCTGCGCAGGCTAGGGTATTAAGCCGGGCCCGAAGGCCCGACGCCTGCGGTCTTGGATGGCGTGCCGCTTGCGCGACAGCCGACCAAAAACCGTATGTTGTTGCTTACAGGCTCAGCGAGCCCTGATCGACCTTCACGCCCGGGCCCATCGTGGTCGAGACCACGACGCCCTGGACGTACTGACCCTTGGAGGTCGCCGGCTTCATCTTCAGCAGATCGGCCAGCAGGGCGTTCAGGTTCTCGGTGAGCGAATTGGTATCAAAGTCGGCCGCGCCGATCGTGCAGTGCACGATGCCGCCCTTGTCGGTGCGGTAGCGAACCTGACCACCCTTGGCGTTGGTCACCGCAGTGGCCACGTCAGGGGTCACGGTGCCGACCTTCGGGTTCGGCATCAGGCCGCGCGGGCCCAGGATCTGGCCGAGCTGACCGACCACCCGCATCGCATCCGGGGAGGCGATCACGACGTCGAAGTCCATCTGGCCAGCCTTCACCTGCTCGGCGAGATCTTCCATGCCGACCACGTCGGCACCGGCTTCCTTCGCGGCGTCGGCGTTCGCGCCCTGGGTGAACACCGCCACACGCACGGTCTTGCCGTTGCCATGCGGCAGCACGGTCGAACCCCGCACGACCTGGTCCGACTTGCGCGGGTCCACGCCGAGGTTCACGGCGACATCAACGGATTCGCGGAACTTGGCCTTGGGCAGGTCACGCAGGATGTCGAAGGCCTCGGTCACCGGGTACAGGCGGCCCGGCTCGACCTTTTCACGAATGGCCTGCATACGCTTGGTAAGTTTCGCCATGTCAGAGGCCCTCCACTTCGAGGCCCATGCTGCGGGCACTGCCGGCAATGGTGCGCACGGCCGCATCAAGATCGGCGGCGGTCAGATCCGGCTCTTTGGTCTTCGCAATCTCTTCGAGCTGCGCACGGGTCACGGTGCCGACCTTGTTGGTGTTCGGCTCGCCGGAACCCTTCTGCAGACCCGCAGCCTTCTTCAACAGGATCGCCGCCGGCGGCGTCTTGGTGATAAACGTGAAGCTGCGATCGGCGTACACGGTGATCACCACCGGCACCGGCAGACCGGGCTCCATTTCCTGGGTCTGGGCGTTGAACGCCTTGCAGAACTCCATGATGTTCACACCACGCTGGCCCAGCGCCGGGCCCACGGGCGGGCTCGGGTTGGCCTTGCCGGCCGGAACCTGAAGCTTGATATACGCTTCGATCTTCTTTGCCATGAGTACTCCCTCGGGTGCGAACGCCTCGCGGCTCCCCGATCAGCAGGTAATGACGCTTGCGCGTCTCAAGTTTTCTCGACTTGATGGAACTCGAGTTCCACGGGCGTCGAGCGGCCGAAAATCTGGACCGCCACCAGCAGGCGGCTCTTGTCGTAGTTCACTTCCTCGACCACGCCGTTGAAGTCGTTGAACGGACCGTCGATGACCCGGACCATCTCGCCGACCTCGAACAGGACCTTGGGCCGCGGCTTCTCGGCGCCTTCCTGCATGCGCTGCAGGATGGCATCGGCTTCCTTGTCACTGATCGGGGCGGGACGATCAGCCGTGCCACCGATGAATCCGAGCACGCGCGGCACGGCCTTGACCAGGTGCCAGGCCTCATCGTTGAGGTCCATCTGCACCAGCACATAGCCGGGGAAGAACTTGCGTTCGCTCTTGCGCTTCTGGCCGTCCTTCATCTCGACGACCTCCTCGGTGGGCACCAGGATCTCGCCAAAATGATCCTGCATGCCAAAGCGCTCGATGCGCTCCTCGAGGGAACGTTTCACCTGCGCCTCGAAACCCGAGAATGCCTGTACGACGTACCAGCGTAGTGCCATGGGGAAGAATCCTGATGCTTATCCGATGAACCGACTAATCACCCAGCCCAGGAGCATGTCCAGGAGCCAGAGGAAGATCCCCACCAGGATCACGACGGCAATAACAATCAGTGTGGTCTGGGTCGTCTCCACGCGGGTGGGCCACACCATCTTGCGCACCTCGGTGCGCGCGTTGCCCATGAAACCCGCAAGCTGGCTGCCCTTGGCGGTGGTCAGACCAATCGCCACGGCCACACCGACGACGGCGAGCAGACCGACGACGCGGATCAGAGTGGACTCGTCCGAGAACCAATAGAAGCCCATGACGCCTGCAATCAGCAGCGCCACGGCCACCGCGAGCTTGACGGTATCAAGCACGCCGGTCTGTTCCGATTGTTCACTCATGAATACGTGTCACCCGGTGCTGCCGCCATCCGGAAGATGGCAGGCCAGGAGGGACTCGAACCCCCAACCTGCGGTTTTGGAGACCGCTGCTCTGCCAATTGAGCTACTGGCCTAGAAAACGAATCGACAAGAAACAAACGCGAGAGACGACGCACTCGGCGCCGCCTCTCGCGATCGATCTGCCTGCTTGGCTACTGTATCACTCGATGATCTTGGAGACGACGCCGGCACCGACGGTGCGGCCACCTTCGCGGATCGCGAAGCGCAGACCATCTTCCATCGCGAT
>NZ_KB898061.1 GCF_000377345.1 Thioalkalivibrio sp. ALJ16
GAGGGGCTCCATACGGGGGAGGAAGGTCAAGACAGAAGGTGTTCCAGCCCCACGACACCACAACAGCCCTGCCGCCTGAAAGCCCCAGGCGCCCGCTCGCGGGCGCGGCACGCAACGGCCCAAGGCCGAGCGTGCCCAGATGCCGGAAGACCCAGCCTTGATCCATTACCACGAACCTGTGGACCGCCGTTGTCTTGACCTTGACCCCCCGTTGTCGTCGCGCCGAGTGGAGAGGGTTTTCGCGGGAGAAAAGGCGCTGGATGTCTGAGCGGAGCCGCAGGCGTAGCGAGTTCAGCGCCGCCCGCGAAAAGCCTCGGAGCGAGGGAAACCCCGGCCCGCGCAGCGGGCCGGGGTCGCGGCAGTCGGGCGTGTTTCTTGGTGACTTCTTTGCACGAGCAAAGAAGTCACTCGCGGCGCGCTGGCGAGTCAGCGCACGGCAGTATGCGGACCGAAGCCACCGTAAACACCAAGTGACGAACCAGGCCAAGCCACAACCAGGCAGGAGGCCGGCCGGAGTCACCCAACCACGAAACCGCAAAGCCGGGTTCGCGTGGGGCGAGCTCAGGCGCGCGCCGGGGCGCGGGTGTCGTCGAACCAGAGCCAGGCGATGGCGATGGTTAGAAGCACGATCACCGGCAACATCGCCAGGTTCAGGCCATCCCAGCCCAGTGGCCGCAGCAGGGCGCCTGCCAGCAGTGACCCGGCCGTGACCAGCGTGAAGATGGTCAGGTCGTTCAGGCCCTGGACCTTGCCCTTTTCGGTGGCGGTATGCGTGGTCGTCAGCAGCGTACTGCCGCCAATAAACAGGAAGTTCCAGCCGACTCCCAGCAGGAACAGCGCCAGCCAGAAATGCCCCAGCGTCTCCCCGTGCGCGGCCACCGCCACGCTGAACAGCACCAGTGCGTTGCCGAGGGCCAGGATGCGCGTGATCCCGAGGCGGGTGATCAGGTGGCCGGTCACGAACGAGGGCGCGAACATGCCCAGTACGTGCCACTGCATCACCAGTGCGACCTGACCCATGTCGAAGCCCGCCTGGCGCATGGCCAGCGGCGTCGCCGTCATGAGCAATACCATCACCGCATAGCCCAGCGCGGCGGCAGTCAGGGCGACGAGGAAGCGCCCCTGCGGCAGGATCTCGCGCATCGGCCGCGCCGGCCCGCGTTCCTCCGGCGGGGGTGCCGGGACGCGCAGCCAGGCCAGCAGCGTCATCGCCAGCAGGGCCAGGGCGCCGAGTACCAGGTAGGGGCCGGCTTCCGGTGTGCCCGGCATCAGGGTCTGGGCGTGGTGGGCGTTCCACGGGCCGAGGAAGGCGGCCACGACCCCGCCGGCCATCACCAGCGAGATCGCGCGCGGGCGGAACGCGGGGCTGGCGACGTCGGCGGCGGCAAAGCGGTAGTACATCGCGAAGGCCTGGTAGGCCCCCAGCAGCAGATTGCCCAGCACAAACAGCCAGAAGGCCTCGGCGAAGACCCCGGCCGCAGCCAGCGCGGCGCCGCCGGCCCCGCCCACGCTGGTGCCCAGCAGGAAGCCGGTGCGGCGCCCGAAGCGCTTCATGAACAGCGAGGCGGGCAGGGTGGTGACCAGTGTACCGACCATCATCGCGGCGACTGGCAGGGTGGCCAGGGCCGGATCGGCCGCGAGACGCTCCCCGACCACGCCGCTCAGGGTCATCACGGTGACCGCGGCGATCAGGAACAGGGCCTGCCCGAGGGCGAGGATCAGGACGTTCGCGCGCTCGCGCGGCGTGGTCTGGCCGGGCATGGGATTCCCTTCAGGGATGGTCCGGGCCGTCATGGCCCGGGGGCTATGGTGGTGTCAGCCGCGTGGATGAAAGTCGAGGACCGCCGAGTTGATGCAGTAGCGCAGTCCGGTCGGGGGCGGACCGTCGGGGAAGACGTGTCCCAGATGCGAGTCGCAGCCCGCGCAGCGGACCTCGGTACGTTCCATGCCGAGCGTCCGGTCGCGGTGTTCGCTGACGGCGTCGGGCGCGGCCGGGGCCGTGTAGCTGGGCCAGCCGGAACCGGAATCGAACTTGTCGGTGGCGTCGAACAGGGGCGCCCCGCAGGCCACGCAGTGATAGACGCCATCGGCCTTGTGGTCGTTGTAGGCGCCGGTGAACGGACGTTCGGTGCCGCCCTCGCGGGCGATGCGGTATTGTTCCGGTGTCAGTCGGTCGCGCATCTCGGCGTCCGTTGGGCGGTGGGACTGGCTCATGCAACCTCCGGGTCGGTGTTATTGTCTGTGAACCATGCTGGCTGCACCGGTAGACTGGGGAGATTATCTCCGGTTCTCAAGCGGGCCGCCAAACACAGGACCGCTGGAGGTGGTCGTGAGTTGTCCCGATTGCGAACGTATCCATCTGCTGCCGGAGGCCTCCGGCACGCTGTACCTGGCGCCGGTGCTGGCGCATACCCGAGCGGCCCTGCGCCGGCGCATGGTGGACGAGCAGTTGCCCTGCGCGGAGCCGACCTCGGGCATCCTGGCGCTGCCGGTCAAGGGGGCCGGCGGGCTGGGCGAGATGCTGGTGCGCCTGCAGCAGGCACTCAGCAGCTCGGAACAGGCCGGATGCCGGGCGACGTTCGTGCCCGATGGCGAGAACTTCGGACTGGGGCATCTGCAGGACACGCACCTGCTTTCGACGCTGATTGCGCGTCACAACGCCCGCGATCTGTCTGCGATCCTGGCGAGCGATTCGCTGGATTTTCACTTCCAGCCCATTGTGCGCGCGGCCGATCCCTCCGAGGTCTTTGCCTACGAGGCCCTGGTGCGTGCGGCCACCCCCGGGGGCGATCCGATACCGCCGCCGGACCTGTTCCGGACCGCGCGCAATGCCGAGCTGATGTTCCATCTGGACCGATCCGCGCGGATCAATGCGATCCGGCGCGCCGTCGAGCGCGGTATCGCCAGCCGTCTGTTCATAAATTTTAACCCGACCGCGATCTACGACCCGGCCTTCTGCCTGGAGACGACGGTGCGCGAGATCATGTCGCGCCCGGCTGATCGCGTCGGCCCCAGCGGCTTCGTATTCGAGGTGATCGAGAGCGATCAGGTCAACGACATCGAGCACCTGTCGCGGATCGTGGATCGCTATCGCCGGGCCGGGTTCCAGGTGGCCTTGGACGACCTGGGCGCGGGTTATGCCTCGCTGAACATGCTGTCGCAGCTGCGGCCGGACTTCGTGAAGATCGACCGCGAGCTGGTCAGCGGGATCGACCGCGACGTCTATCAGCAGAAAATCCTCGACAAGATCGTGGAGCTGGCGCGCGATCTGAAAATCGAGGTGGTGGCCGAGGGCATTGAGCGGGCAGAGGAATGGCGCTGGCTGAAGGACCGGGTCGACTACTGCCAGGGTTACCTGTTCGCCCGGCCGGCCGCCGAGCCCCCGCTTCCGCAGCACCCCGAACAGGCCTGATCGCAGGGGCCGATGGTGGCGCGGGGCGTGCACATTGGCCGCGCTTTCCATAGACTCGAGACCTATGAACCAGCTTCCGCCCGACGCCCGTAACCCGACGCTGGAATCCGCCGTTCAACTGTTGCGTGATGCCGAGGTGCGCTATCGCAGGCGCACGGTCGGCAGCGTGGCCAGTCTGGACGAGCGGGCCCCCGCGGAGAACTATGCCGACTGCTTCATCCGCGACTTCGTGCCCTCCGGGCTCGTCTACCTGCTTCATGACGAGCCCGAGGTGGTGCGCGACTTCCTCGCGCTGATCCTGCAGATCCGCGATACCCAGGAGGAGATCGAAGGTCACCGCCGCCTGCCGCGGGTGATGCCGGCGAGCTTCCGGGTGTTCACCGACGAGCACGGGCGCGAGTCGCTGGCGGCCGACTTCGGCGACCGCGCCATCGGGCGAGTGGCCCCGGTGGATTCGATGATGTGGTGGGTGCTGCTGCTGCGCGCCTACCAGAACCACACCGGCGACCACGAATTCATCAAGAGCGCGGATGTCCAGCGCGGCATCCGCCTGATCCTGAGCATCTGCCTGCAGGACCGCTTCGAGGTCTTCCCGACCCTGCTGGTGCCGGACGGCAGCTTCATGATCGACCGGCGCATGGGGGTGTTCGGTCACCCGCTGGAGATCCAGGCGCTGTTCTACGGCATGCTGAAGGCATCGCTGGCGATGCTGGAGCCCTGTGACAAGGACTCCGAACTGCTGTGCGAGCAGTCCGCGATCCGTACCCGGCAGCTGTCGGACTACATCCGCCACTACTACTGGCTGGATCTCGAGCGGTTGAACGATATCCACCGCTATCGCACCGAGCACTTCGGCCACGAATCCGAGAATGCCCTGAACATCTACCCCGAGAGCATCCCCGACTGGCTGGTGGACTGGCTGCCCTCCGAGAGCGGCTACCTGGTCGGCAACCTCGGCCCCGGGCGCATGGATTTCCGTTTCTTCAGCTTTGGCAATCTGCTGGCGGTGCTGTTCGGGCTGGCCGACGAGCGCCAGTCACGCTCGATCATGCAGACCTTCGAACAGCGCTTCGAGGACCTGATCGGGACCATGCCGGTGAAGATCTGCTACCCGGCCATGGTCGGCGAGGAATGGCGTCTGCTGACGGGGTCCGACCCCAAGAACACACCGTGGTCCTACCACAATGGCGGCAACTGGCCGGCCCTGCTGTGGGCGTTTACCGGTGCGGCAATGCGCGTGGGCCGGCCGGATCTGGCGCGCAGCGTGCACGCCGTGGCCGCCGAACGCCTGCATCGCGACAACTGGCCCGAGTACTACGACGGGCGTCACGGGCGCCTGGTCGGCCGCCGTGCCAACTATCGCCAGACCTGGTCGGCTACCGCCGTGCTTGTGTCCCAGGGCCTGATCGACAACCCCGAGACCCTCAGCCTGTTCGACAGCCCCGAACCCGAGGTGCCATGAAAAAGACCCAGAGCAAGTCCCGCGATGGCGAAGGCCTCTACCTCGTCCTGATCAGTGTCCATGGACTGATCCGCGGACATGATCTGGAGCTCGGACGCGATGCCGATACCGGCGGGCAGACGCTCTACGCGGTCGAACTGGCGCGGGCCCTGGCGCGGCATCCACAGGTCGGGCGGGTGGATCTGCTCACCCGGCGCGTGGTCGACAGCAAGGTGGCCGACGACTACGCCGAGCCGGAAGAGGATCTGGGCGACGGCGCCCATGTCGTGCGTCTGGACTGCGGCCCCCGGCGCTATCTGCGCAAGGAAAAACTCTGGCCCTATCTCGACTGCTTCGCCGACAACGCGCTGGCACACATCCGCCAGGTCGGCTTGCGCCCGGACGTGATCCACGGCCACTACGCCGATGCCGGGCATGTCGCGGCGCAGCTGTCCAACCTGCTGGGTGCGCCCATGCTCCAGACCGGCCATTCCCTGGGCCGGGTCAAGCGCGAGCGCCTGCGCGAAAGCGGCATGTCCGATGCCGATATCGAGGCGCGCTACAACATCTCCACGCGGATTCATGCCGAGGAAGAGGCCCTGGCGCATGCCCACCGGGTGATTGCCAGCACCCGCCAGGAGATCGGCCAGCAGTACGCGACCTACGACAACTACCAGCCCGAGCGCATGGAGGTGATCCCGCCGGGGACCGATCTTGCGCGCTTTCATCCGCCGAAGCGCGGTGAGCGCAAGCCGGCGATCTGGACGCAGATCCGCCGCTTCCTGCGCCACGCGGAGCGGCCGCTGATCATGGCCCTGTCGCGCGCCGACGAGCGCAAGAACATCCGTGCCCTGGTCGAGGCCTATGCCGGCAACGACTGGCTGCGCGAGAATGCCAACCTGGTGATCGTGGCCGGCAATCGCGATGACATCGCGGACCTGGACAAGGGCGCGCGCGACGTGCTGACCGATCTCCTGCTGCGCATCGACCGTTACGACCTCTACGGTCACGTCGCCTACCCGAAACACCACAGCCCCGAGGACGTGCCCGACCTCTATCGCCTGGTCGCATCCAGCAAGGGGGTGTTCGTGAACCCCGCATTGACCGAGCCCTTCGGTCTGACCCTGATCGAGGCCGCGGCCAGCGGCGCTCCGATTGTCGCCACCCACGATGGCGGGCCGGAGGAGATCATCTCGCGCTGCCACAACGGCACCCTGATCGACCCCCTGGACCCGGAAGCCATTGCCGACGCGATCCAGGGCATCCTGGCTGACCGGCCGCGCTGGCAGCGCTACTCCCGCGCCGGGCTCAAGGGCGTGCGCCAGCACTACTCCTGGGATGGCCATGCCGAGAAATACGTGAAGCTGGTGAAGTCGCTGACCCGTGAAGTCCGCCAGGAAAAGCACCACGAACGTCGCGTCTCCGGGCACCTGGCGCAGATGGACCGCGCGGTGATTACCGATATCGACAACACCCTGCTTGGCGACGACAAGGCGACCCGTGCCTTCATCGCCTGGCTCAAGCGCAACCGCAAGCGCGTCGCCTTCGGGGTGGCCACCGGGCGGCGCATCGACTCGGCCGCGGCGATCCTGGAGGAGCACGGCGTGCCGACCCCGGACGTCTGGATCACGTCTGTGGGCAGCGAGATCCATTACGGACCCCGGCAGACCGAGGATCGCGGCTGGGCACGGCACATCAGCCATCGCTGGGAGCCGGAACGCCTGCGCGAATGCCTGCAGCGCGAGGGCAATCTGGTGCTGCAGCCCGATGTCGACCAGCGCGCGTTCAAGGTGAGCTTTTTCGTGGAGCCCGCGGGCAGTCTGGATGCGGAGACGGTCGAGACCCGGCTGTACCGCGAGGATCTGCACGCCCGCGTGATCTACTCGCACGAACGTTACCTGGACCTGCTGCCCGTGCGCGCATCCAAGGGGCTCGCCGTGCGCTATCTCGCAGACAAATGGGGGATCCCGCTGGAACACGTGCTGGTGGCGGGTGACTCCGGCAACGACGAAGACATGCTGCGCGGGCGCCTGCTCGGGGTCGTGGTCGGCAACCACCAGCCGGAGCTCGAGAGCCTGCGCGGGTTCCAGCGCATCTTCTTCGCCGGCGCCACCCATGCTCGCGGCATCCTCGAGGGGATCGAACACTTCGATCTGCTCAACCGCTGCGAGATCCCCGACACCGCCGAGCCCGACGAATAGCCCGACTTTTTCACCACAAAGCACACGAAGGCCGGAGCTGCAGGTCAAAAGCCATTCACAGGAAGGCTGGAAGGCCGGAAGGAATGGCGGTCAAGACGTTGGAATCGCGGTGACACTGCCAGCGGCCGCATGCCGCCGTATCACCCCGGAAGCAGGGAGCCGTCCTGTCACTTCTTCCCTTCTTCCTGTTCCGTTCTTTCCTGTCTGTTCAGGGGACGGGGAGGAGCAGGGCAATGCCGGTGAGGACGGTAACGACTTCGAAGGCGCGTTTCACCAGGCGGCTGCCGTAGCGCTGGGCGGCCCACGCGCCGAGGTAGCCGCCGATGAAGCTGCCGACCAGCAGGGCTGGCAGCCAGTCCCACTGCACCGTACCCAAGGTGCCCAGCATCAGCGCCCCGGCGCCATTCCAGACCAGCCCGACCAGCACCATGGTGTAGGCCACCGCCTGGACGTAATTCATGCCATACCAGCGCACCAGCCACAGGGTAACCATCAGGCCGGTGCCGGAGGCCAGTGAACCGTTGAGGATGCCGATCAGGAACAGGCCGGCGGCCCCGATAATGGCGTGGCGCCAGGAAAAGCCGATCTCGCGCACGCTCTGCCCGAGCTGGGGGCGGCGCCAGGAGTACCAGCCCAGGGCAATCGTCAGTAGCCCCAGCGCGATTTCGCCCGCACGCGGAGGGATGCCGAGCACCAGCCAGGCACCGATTAGCACCCCAGGCAGACCGGCCAGCAGGATAATCCCTAGGCGAGCGGGCTCGAATGTGCTTTTCTTGAGGTGCCGCAACCCGGCACCGGCGCCCAGTGCCACCGAGGCGATCTTGTGGGTGGCCAGTGCCACCGGGTACGGCAGGCCCAGGAAAATCAGGGCCGGCAGCTGCAGCAGGCCGGCGCCGCCACCGGCAAGGGCGGAGAAGCCGTTGGCCACAACGGCAATCAGTACGAGTCCGAGGTGTTCGAGAATGGTCATGAAGGGTACGTGGAACGGGAAGTGGTCAACGCTGGCGCGGGCCGCCTTGGGCGCCGGGCTGCTGCTGGCGCTCGCGAACCCGGCACTGGCCGACATCTACCGCTGGGTGGATGATGACGGGACGGTACACTATTCCAGCACGCCCCAGCCGGAAACCAGTCAGCGCGAACGCCGCATCTACGACTCCGAGGGCCGTATGCGCGAGGTCCTTCCGGCCCCGATGAGCCCCGAGGAGCGGGCCCGGGCGGCGGCGGAGCGCGAGCAGGCCGAACGCGATCTGGAGGCCACCCAGCGGGCGCGGCAGGATCGCGCTGCGCGCCAGATCCAGTTGCGTCAGGCCTATGCCTCGCTGGAGGAAATCGAGGAACTGCGCGAGCGCCGCGAGCGTTCGATCGGCGGCAACATCCAGCGCAGCGAGGCCCAGGAGCGCACGCTGCTGCGCGAGCGTGAACGTATCCGGCGCCAGAAGGACCGTGCCGATGAGGGTTCCGCCCTGATGCAGCGCTATCAGTCCGAGGTGGAGGAGCTGGATGCGCGCATCGCCCGCGAGCGCCAGTATCGCCGGGGCCAGCGGGAGCGCCTTGCGGCGATCCATGAGCGCCTGGACCTGGATCGTCGCGACTTTCAGCACATGGTGATGAACGGGGCCGAGTGAAGCGCCCTCATCCGGGCGATTCAGGGGAACGCTGAATCAGCGCCCCCCTAGGGGGACACTGATTGAATCGCACGTCCGCGCTCGAGTCGCTTTTGCGTGCGAACAAGGCGCGGTGACCGCCGTGCAGTTATTCTGCACAAGGGAACTGCAACGCTGTGCGCGCGCCCGTTTTTGATCAACAACGGGCGGCCGATCCCCTGCTTTCAATGGCTTCTGGGGTTGGTGCCCCCCCCGATTCTGAATATATATAGCCCGATCCTGCGTTGCGCCGCTTGCGGGTAGAACCACTACCCGCTGCACGACGCGCCTTGTCTCGGAAAACAGGGGGCACCAACGCGGACGTGCGATTCAATCAGCGTCTCCCTAGCGGCTGATCAGCGTCCCCACGCCCTCGTCGGTCAGCAGTTCCAGCAGCACCGCGTGCTGTACCCGCCCGTCGACGATGTGGGTGGCGTTCACGCCGCTGCGTACGGCATCCAGGGCACAGCGGATCTTCGGGATCATCCCGCCGTGGATGGTCCCGTCGCGGATCATTTCGTCCACCTGCGGGGCCGCGAGTTTCGGCAGGAGTTCACCGTTTGCGTCCAGTACCCCGGGGGTGTTGGTCAGCAGGAACAGCTTCTCCGCATCCAGGACCACTGCGAGTTTCTCTGCGGCGGTGTCGGCATTGATGTTGTAGGCCTTGCCTTCGCGGTCGAACCCGATCGGTGCGATCACCGGGATGAAGTCGCTTTCGTCCAGGGTGTGCACGATGGCAGGGTCCACCCCTTCGACCTCGCCCACATGCCCCAGGTCCACGGTGGGCTGACCCTCGGCGGCTCCATAGTCGCGCAGGGGGGTGGCACGGATCATCTGTCCGTCCTTGCCGGTCAGGCCCACCGCACGGCCCCCGAAGCGGTTGATCAGCGAGACGATCTCCTGATTCACAATCCCGCCGAGGACCATCTGGACCACGTCCATGGTCTCGCGGTCGGTGACCCGCAGGCCATTGACGAACTCGGTCTGCTTGCCCAGTCGCTTGAGCAGTTCGCCGATCTGGGGGCCGCCTCCGTGCACGACCACGGGGTTCACCCCCACCTGCTTGAGCAGCACGATATCGCGCGCGAACGAGGCCTTCAGGTGGTCCTCGGTCATGGCGTTGCCGCCGTACTTGATCACGATGGTCTTGCCCGCGAAGCGCTGAATGTAGGGCAGCGCCTCGATCAGGACATGGGCAACGGAATGCGCCGTCTGGTTATCCATGCTTGGTCCGGTTGTCGGTTCTTGCAGCCGGCCAGTTTAGCACTGAGCCCGCGAGCCGCGGAGGTCGCCCTCTAAAAAGATTTATCTAGAAAGAATGAATTGACCGGCTGGCACTGCGAGGGTATAAAGCTGTATTACAAGTACATCAAACAGGTGGCACATGCTCTCGACTGAACACAAGGCGATCATCCGGCAGACCGTCCCCCTCCTGGAGGCCGGAGGCGAGGCCCTGACCGGGCACTTCTACCGGATCCTGCTGCGCGACCACCCGGAGGTTCGGCCCCTGTTCAATCAGGCCCATCAGGCCAGTGGCGAACAGTCGCGGGCGCTGGCGAATGCGGTGCTGAACTATGCCCGCCACATCGATCAGTTGGAGGCGCTGGGCCCGCTGGTGGGCCAGATCGTCAACAAGCATGTCTCGCTGCAGGTGCAACCGGAGCACTATCCAATCGTCGGCGCCTGCCTGCTTCAGGCGATGCGTGAAGTGCTGGGCGAGGATGTAGCGACGGCCCCGGTTCTGGAAGCCTGGGGCGCGGCCTATCAGCAACTGGCGGATATCCTGATCGCCGCGGAGGAACAGGCCTATGCCGCGAACGAACGGCAGCCCGGGGGTTGGCGTGGCGCGCGCCCGTTCCGGGTCCAGCGCAAGGTTCCGGAGAGCGAGGAGATTACCTCGTTCTATCTGCAGCCGGTCGACGGGCAACCGGTCCCGTCGCACCAGCCGGGACAGTATCTCGGCCTGCGCCTGATGATCGAGGGCGTGGAGCTGCGGCGGAACTATTCCCTTTCGGCCGCCGCGAATGGCGAGAGCCTGCGCATCAGCGTCAAGCGTGAGCCGGGTGGGGTCGCCTCGACCTTCCTGCATGACCGGGTGCATGCGGGCGACATCCTCGACGTGTTCCCGCCTGCCGGAGACTTCGTGCTGCGGCCCGCGGACCGGCCGGTCGCCTTCGTGACCGCGGGCGTGGGCATCACCCCGGCGGTCGCGATGACCGAGGCGGCGCTGGCACAGTGCCGCGAGGTCCACTTCGTGCACTGCGCGCGCCACGGCGGCGTGCACGCGTTTCGTGACTGGCTGGATGCCCAGGCCGAGCGCACCGCGAAGCTGACGCGGCGCTACTGCTACAGCGAGCCGCGCCCTGACGATGCCCCGCACGCGGAGGGCTTCCTGAGCCGCGAGCAGCTCGCCGACTGGCTGCCGGACAGCCCTGAGATGGATGTGTACTTCCTCGGGCCCAGGCCATTCATGCAGCAGGTGCGCGCCCACCTGCGCGGCCTCGGCATCCCGGACGATCGGGTGAACTACGAGTTCTTTGGCCCCGCCTCGGCCCTGGAGTAACGGCTCCTCAGCCCCGGCCCGAGGAGCCGAAGCCGCCCGCGCCGCGGGCGGTCTCCTCGAAGTCTTCGACCACGCGGAATTTCGGCTGCAGCACCGGGACAATGACCAGCTGCGCCAGGCGCTCGCCGACCTCCAGGGTGTAGGCGTTCGCGCCCCGGTTCCAGCAGGAGACCATCAACGGGCCCTGGTAGTCGGCGTCGATCAGGCCGACCAGGTTGCCGAGCACCAGCCCGTGCTTGTGGCCGAGCCCGGAGCGCGGGAGGATCATCCCGGCGTACCCCGGATCGTCGATGTGGATCGAGAGCCCGGTCGGGATTAGTTCCGCCGCGCCGGGTTCCAGTGTCAGCGATGCGTCGATCATCGCGCGCAGGTCGACGCCGGCCGAGCCGTCGGTGGCCGGGGCGGGCAGCGGGAAGTCCGCGCCCATGCGCGGGTCCAGGATCTTCAGGTCAATCTCGGGGACGGGCATGCGGGGTTCCTTGTCCGTTTCGCATTCGATCAGCGGTGTTCCAGGCGCTCGACGATCAGGTCGATCAGCGCCCGGGCCAGCAAGGTCTTCGGCTGGCTGGGGAGTTGGCGCTCGCCACCCTCCCAGAGACACAGTAGTTCGTTGTGGGGCGTGCCGAAGGCACGGCCCTCGCCGACCCGGTTGGCGGCGATCAGGTCGAGGCCCTTGGCGCGGCGTTTGGCCTCGGCGTGTTCGCGCAGGTGCTCGGTCTCGGCCGCGAAGCCGACCAGGAACGGGCGCCGAGGGAGGGAGGCCGCCTGTGTTGCCGCCTCGGCCAGTATGTCCCGGGTGCGCTCCAGCGCCAGGTGCATCAATGGGTCGGACTTCTTGATCTTCTGCGCCTGCGGTTCGGCCGGGCGGTAGTCGGCCACGGCCGCGGCCGCGATCAGGATGTCGGCCTCGGGCAGGCGTTCCATCACCGCTGCGTGCATGGCGGCAGCCGTCTCCGTGGCGATGCCCGCGACGCCCGCGGGTACGGCCTCGGCCGTCGGGCCATGCACCAGGGTCACGTGCGCGCCTGCGTCGCGCGCGGCCCCGGCCAGGGCAAAGCCCATGCGCCCGGAGCTGCGGTTGCCGATAAAGCGCACGGGATCGATCGGCTCGAAGGTGGGTCCGGCGGTGATCAGTACGTGGCGCCCGGCCAGCGGGGCGTGTGCCGGCTGCAGCAGCTCCCGCGCGATCGCGGCGGGCTCGCGCATGCGGCCCTCGCCCTGCTCGCCACAGGCCTGGTCGCCGCTGTCCGGTCCGATCAGGGTTACGCCGCGCTCGCTCAGGGTCGCGATATTGGCCTGGGTGGCCGGGTGGGCCCACATGCGATGGTTCATTGCCGGCGCCAGGGCGACCGGTGCGGTCGTGGCCAGCAGCAGCGTACTCAGCAGGTCGTTCGCCAAGCCCTGGGCGTAGCGGGCGATCAGGCTGGCGCTGGCCGGGGCGACCACGATGCGGTGGGCCCAGCGTGCCAGGGCGATGTGATCCATGCCGGATTCCGCCTCGGCGTCCAGCAGCTCGGTGCGCACCGGAGCGCCGGACAGGGCCTGGAAAGTCAGCGGGGTCACGAAGGCGCGGGCGCCGGCCGTCATCACCACGCGCACCTCGCAGCCGGCGCGCTTCAGCTCGCGCACCAGCTCGCAGGCCTTGTAGGCGGCGATGCCGCCGCTGACGCCGACGAGGATCCTTGGCTTGGAATCATGTTCCGTCATGCGGCGGATTCTACCCCTTAAGGAGACGCTTGCGTCTCCTTAGGGAGACACTGATTTAATCGCACGTCCGCGTTGGTGCCCCCTGTTTTCCGAGACAAAGCGCGTCGTACAGCGGGTAGTGGTTCTACCCGCAAGCGGCGCAACGCAGGATCGGGCTATATATATTCAGAATCGGGGGGGGCACCACCCCCACAAGCCATCGAAAGCAGGGGATCGGCCGCCCGATGTTGATCAAAAACGGGCGCGCGCACAGCGTTGCAGTTCCCTTGTGCAGAATAACTGCACGGCGGTCACCGCGCCTTGTTCGCACGCAAAAGTGACTCGAGCGCGGACGTGCGATTCAATCAGCGTCTCCCTTAGGTCTTTTCCTGACGCGCGGAGACGCCGGCGGTCAGGGCATAGCGCATCGCGTCCTCCAGCGACAGGTCCAGCGGTTCAATTCGTTCGCGCGGGAGCATCAGGGTGTACCCCCCGATCTGGTAACTCATGGGCATGTAGACCGCGACCGTGTCGGGGCCGCCGAGGTTGTCCGGAAGACCCGCGAAATCCTCGCGGGTGACGAAGCCGACCAGCTTGAAGTCGGTGCCGGGCAGTTGCACCAGCACGGCCTGGCCGAATTGCTCGTGGATGTCGCCGGAGACCAGGCGCGTGACGTCGCGCACGGTCCCGTGGATGGTCTTGACCACCGGGATGCGCTGCATCAGTCCTTCCAGCCAGTCGAACAGCCAGCGGACCACGTAGGCCTGGAGCAGTACCCCTACTCCGAAGAGCAGGCCGATGCCGGCCAGGATCCCCATGCCCGGGAAGTACAGCAGATCGGGCAGGATGGCCTGCAACAGTCCTCCCAGCACCTCCTCGGCGGTGCTCCCCAACCACCACAGCAAGGCCAGCGTGATGGCGGCCGGGAGGATGGCGGCCAGGCCGGTCAGGAAGGTTCGAGAGATTCGGCGCACAGCGGGCTCCGTGCAGGGGTATGCTCGGATGCTAACGCATTCGTGCTCGTGGCACGTCGACGACGGGAGCGGGGCGGGGGTGGCACTTTGGCACGTGCGAGCAGTCTATCGAGCGAGGTCGCCCGCACGTCGAACGGGTATGGGGAGTGACGAGATGCAGCGATGGAAGGGAATGAGCCTTTGGCCCCTGGTCCTGGCGATGATGGTGATGCCGCAGGTGGGGCTCGCCGGCTCCTCGGGCGCGGCTGCACCCGGAGACTACGCGATGACCCCGGAGGAGGTGGCGCCCGGGGTCTATGCGGTGATGACGCCGGCGCGGGATTTCCCCAGTCGCGAGAACCTGGGCTGGAACGCGAACATGGCGTTCGTGGTGACCGGTGACGGGGTGCTGGTGTTCGACACCGGCTCCTCCGAGACGATGGGTGTGGCCCTGCGCGAAGCGATCGCCGGGGTCACCGACGAGCCGGTGCGCTGGATCGTGAACAGCCACAGCCATGGCGACCACTGGCTGGGCAATGCGGCCTTTGCCGCGGAGGCGGAGATCATGGCCGGCTCGGCGGCGATTGCGCGCATGGAGGCCGAAGGCCAGGGCTGGGTCGAGAACTTCCGCGAGATGACCGAGGGGGCGACCGGTGACTCCGTGCTGCGCCTGCCGGATACGTCCGTGGACGAGCGCGTTACCCGTGACCTGGGCGGGCTAGGGAGACGCTGATTTAATCGCACGTCCGCGTTGGTGCCCCCTGTTTTCCGAGACAAGGCGCGTCGTGCAGCGGGTAGTGGTTCTACCCGCAAGCGGCGCAACGCAGGATCGGGGAACAGGGGGCACCAACCCCACAAGCCATTGAAAGCAGGGGCTCGGCCGCTTTTGCGCGCGCACTGCGTTGCGGTTCCCTTGTGCAGAATGACTGCACGGCAGTCACCGCGCCTTGTTCGCACGCAAAAGCGACTCGAGCGCGGACGTGCGATTA
>NZ_KB898062.1 GCF_000377345.1 Thioalkalivibrio sp. ALJ16
CCTCCAGCTCCCGGATCCGTCGCTGCTCCGGCGTCAAAGGCCGGCCATCGCCGGCCTCCCCGGCACGATCCGCCTTGAGTTGCTCGACCCAGCGCCGAACGGCCGTCTCGCCCACCCCGGTGTCCCGCACCACTTGCGGCACACTCTGGCCCTCATCCACCACCATCCGGGCCACCCGAAGCTTGTACTCCGGATCAAAATTCCTGCGTCCCATATCGTCTCCTCGATCAGATCCCAATCATTCCACCGATCGAGGTGTCCACGAAAATTAGACCAGCACAGGGCCGTCAGGCAACGTATTCGCGGCCCTACACGATCGCGCCGATCAACCGCCGGGCGTGGATGCGCTTAGGCTCTGGCTCTTCGCTGCACTCTACACCTATGGCGCATCTCCCGAAGTACGCGGTGTCCAGCGGTATATTGAGCGCTTATCAAACTACATCAGTTCGATCAATGAACCGATTCCGGCGGTTGACCAATTTGAAGAAGCGCTAGCGGGCGACAGCAAGATTACCCGACAAACTGCCAACCTCCTGGCGGATACGGCAGGTTTTACGAGAAACCCTGCCCGCTCGCTCGCCATCCGATCACTTGAGGCGATCTCGCCTCGAAACCGGGCGACGCGCCCCGATCAAAAGCCCTCGCAAGCCAACCGAGCGCCGGATCGCCCCACGAGCACACTGCAGCAAGACGACTTTCAGCCAGCGGATCACCAGCCCGACGCTCTCGTTACGAGAGAATTGGCCGCACCCGACAGCCGCTTACGGTTCGGTGCTTATCTGGTACCTGATACCGAGGCTAGTCTCTCCGCAGACGAGGCGCGGCTGCTGTTTGCGGAGCTCACCAACAACCTCAGTCGCAGAGTCATAGATCAGGATGGCCTCATCGACCTCGTCCTCGCGCTAATGTTGACCACGGCGCGAAGTGCGTCGACGGTGATACGCGCACTGCAGAACTTCCGGGTGGATCAAGACGGCCAACAGTATGATGACAGCATCCACCTCCAACTCACCGGCTACTATTGGATATCCTTAAGGGACCGTGAGATCGAGTACTCACAAGCAGACTGCGAGGGGGACTGGCAAGCGGCTCATCAGGATCAACTATTTTTGCCTTACCCTGCAGCCCTACAGACGAGCATACCGGCCTTCCTACACTCGCCCGCCATTCCCTCGGCCATCAAGAAAACGGACTTCGAGAAGCGGCTCAGGCACCACGCTCAAGTCGTTCCGCGACTAAGCCAGGTTCGCCTACAACGCGTACTTCCGGTACTGCTCTACCAGGTCACCGGGCACCCCAGGACGGCCCAAATCGTTGTCGGTACAAATGGTTTTGCGTCCGCCGCGCCCCTGAGCTATTACGCACCTCGACTCAGCACAGTGGCATCGCAATACAAGGACGCGCTGGACCTTGCGGATATCACGGTCCACGTCGATCATCAGTATGACGGGACCCGTGTGGGCGCCCCACGGGGCGCGCTGAACATCGAATCACTCCGAGACCTCATGTCGCAGGCCCAGCGCCGGGTCGTGAATGGCCGCCCAAAGCGCTGGTCCCTGCAGGGTGCGCTTAAATGGCACGGCGACCTCATGCGTCACACCGCGCTAATGTTCGCGGCCGCAACCGCCCATCGCATGGGATTCAGCCTTTCCCAGTTCTCCCTCGCTCATCTCGTCGAGTTTTCGGATTCCGGCCCGGGCATCGCGTACCTGTCGGATAAACGCCATCGGGGCGACGACCGGATAGTCGTTCTTCCACAATCGGTCCTCGCTCAGATCCAGTCCATGGCAGCGTTAATGAGACGCATCAGGGATGAGCTACGGGTACATCTATCTGAGCAGGCACGTTCAGCTATCCAGTATCTTGAACGGGCCCTTTCCGGCGATGCGCCGCTATTTTTCTCGCTCGATCCAATCGATTTCAGTCCCCGGACGCTACGCCCGGAGGACTTGGTCGCACACACGCAGATCCCTGTCGATATTCACCGCCTACGCCACTGGTTCGCCACTCGAATCGAGGAACTCGGCGCACCGGGCTGTGACATCCAGCAGCACATGGGGCACCGTCATCTCGGCGAGCCCTATGACGTGACTGATCCCGATTCTCCATACTCGCTGGCCCAGCGGCTCGCGCCTTTTATCGAGAGTTATTTAGAGGACCTGAACCTCTGCCCAGTAGCCGGCTACGATGAAAAACGCCCGTCGGACCGCGATACCCCATATTCCACGGTCGCGCAGCTCGCTCGCGAGTGCGCCTCCAAGGAGCACGCCCCGGACCCTCGCACCTCCGACACGAATGACGAGGATCCCGCCAACAACGTCCCGGTATCGGTCATCCAGCCCACGCACCTGGAGGCATATCGCCTCACACGATCGCTCGAAACGGTGCTCCTGCGACTGGTCGAGGATCTCGGGCCGCTTTCGGATCTGGATGATGCGGCAGCAAGCCAGATCCACCAGGCCGCGCTCGTGCTCAGTGTGATATGGGGTGTGAGCACAGACCCCGTACGGATCAAGCAACTCCTCTCGGAGGGTGAATTGCGCCGTGTACCGAATGCCACCCATGTGGCGGCTCTTTTCCTACCCCGGTCGGACCATATCCATGGCATCCAACTCTTGTCTGCGGCCCAAGCCACTGCGTTCCGCGTTGCTCACGAAGGGGGCGTCCTACATCCATCCGGCGAAGTCGCGTTAAAGGCTCTCCTTACTCACCCCCCAGCCCGGAAAGTCCTTGGGCGAGGAATCACACTGAAAAGTGTATGCCGCACCGTGAGCATGGCACGCAGACTCACGACACCAGCCACACGGGCCGCGTGGGAGCGCGGAGACCTCGAAGCGACCGGCCCACGCTGCGACCGACTCCTCGCCTTGGTGACGGGGCGTCGCGTGGCTCCTCAGGCCGCATCTGGGCCGGCAGAAGCCGCATCCACTACCGAGACAAGGATGCAGACCCAGTCTGTTGCGTTGAGCCACTATGAGGCGATGCGCAAAGCCATCGGTCGCTGGCGCTCGGATTGCGTGCCCCACCGCGCAACAGCCGTCATCAACGCAGCAGACCGCCTCGCTTCCGAATCCCTTGCAGGGTCGGTGCCTTTACTTCTCGCCCGCGCAATCCGTCATCACATGACGGCCCCCAAGCACAGGAAAAAGATTCGCCCATCCACAACGTACCAATACGTGACACAGCTGACCCACGCGGTGGAACTCGCTCTCTCCGGCCACGCGGGCGAAGACCCGCGGGAGGCCGCCGAGCTGATCCTCAGCGAAATCTGTGCCGACCCAAAGAAGCAAAAGCCCGTCGCATGGGTTTTGAGGCACAACCGCGACCACCCGGAAGACATACCGCGGGAAGTTCACGCTCAGTTGACCGAAGCAGACGAGTTAGGGGTTGCGTTTCCTCGTGCGGGCGACCCCATCACAGGCGGCGAATCAGAATGGCTCCTGCGATTCCTCGCCCCCGATCCATCCCCACAGCTACCCGCTCGACCTAGCCCGCCTGATCGGGTTATCCATTACGCCCTCCTCCTCCAATTTTTGTACAAACTGCGAACCGGGGAACTGCCGACCCTAACCGCCGACGCCCATCTCATCGGCCACCATCGCTCCGCTCTCTGGATACATCCTCGACGTCAAGCATGGCTAAAGTCCTTGGCCTCTAAACGACTCGTTACCACAATCCAAGAGCGCGAAGCGCGCAGAGAAACAACCCGGACGCACGAGTGCATCCACGTCACCAAGAAAACACAATCGCTTGCTGCACAGGACCTCTTACCGGTTCCCCCTCATGGGAACGCCTTGGACTGGCAACGGAACTATCACGCGCATTTCGCTGAAGCCGTCCAACAATTATTCCAATCCGACTGTTTAGCCCCATTCCGACTGCACAGTTATCGGCATGCCTACGCGACGCAGGCAGGCTACGACGTCCATTGCGACCATTTTCCTAGCTTAACGCTGGATCTACCTTACAAAACATCACCGACCGCTACAGTGACCCGTCTGTCACTTCGCGCACGCTACCGATACATTTCCCGTCAACTGGGGCATGGACACCCCTCCACCACCCTCATGCACTACGACCATTCCATCCCCCTGATGACCGACGTGTCCCATGGGTGGACCGGGCCAACCCGCCGCTGTCTCGCCGCCTTGGTCAAACGAAGCCCGGGTGCGCTCTCACAAGCGGCCTTGCGCAAGCGCCGTGCTCATCAGCCTGAGGATGCCGCGATCATCGATACCCTTGCCTTGGCACCCTTAGATGCTGATCACCGCGTGAGTGACTACCCGGCCCCAACCGATGGAGACCCTTCACACATAGGCCTATCTACTACCCCATCGCCAGATCCAAACCAGGCCGACGAACGCCTCGTCCAGTATCTCACTACAGCGATAAGCATCCGAGAAGGCTGGTCAATCGAAGAGATCGCGCGCGCGCAAGATCGTACCATCGGCCAGATATCGCATGACCGGAGCTACCTTCAATGGCTCGAACAGCTGTTGACACTCCAATTTCTTAGAGGCGCCCCACAGAAGCGGAGGAGTCGAACCGAACCACTCATCGACCTCGCCCGCCCCATCGCACAACTACCACGCAAAGACCTACATGCGCTGGGACTCGAGCTGATCGCCATTTCATCCCATGCGCAGGCCGCCGATATCGTCCGAAAATACCTTCCCACCGCTCAGACAATACCGCCTATTGGACGCACCAGACACCATCTCCTAATTCTTGCCATACAGGCTTATTTGACCGATGGCTAACTAAGAGTCTGGCGAAAGAGAGATCTCGTATTCGAACTCCCGGTGATACCAGACAAGGCAAGATATTCAGCGGGTAGTGGTTTGGCACGCAAGTGGGTGATTCAGGACAGGGGATTGTCGAGCATCCGTCTCACAACCAATCGACATCGGAGAGCCGTCCATTGTCGTTTCTCCCTGGCGCTTCGACTGCTTTCCCAGAAAGCATCCACCGAAACCTCGCGCCCTATTCGCACGCAAAAACGACCCAAGCACGAGGGTGTATATTGGTACTGTCATTCCAAGGCTTAAAGGAGCGCATACATGGATGTACCTTCCAGACACACGATCGAAGTCCTACTCGAGGCAGTCGAGAAACGAACCGCCGATTCGCTAGGCGCACAGTTCCTACACGATCTCCAGCCGATACAGGTCCCTGTTGGCGAGGAGCCCGCTGAAATAAGGATCAAGCGCGATGGCGATCATATCGCGATTATCTTTCATTTCCGCGATCGCTCCCATGTTGATAATTTTAAAAAGCAGCTCTCCCTGCAAAGCGCATTGCTGCGAAACCAACTGGCGTCTGCAAGTTCGTCAAAAAAGAAACAGATCAGGAGATCTCTGAAAAACATGACCATTGATGGTCTTTCGCCCGGCAAGGATTACATAATGGACCAACCCTTTTCCCCAAAGCCCCAAAACGCACGAAAAAGCGTAAATGTCGAAGACCCCAAGATTCGCTTCAGCATCAAGGCAAATCTGATACCCAGCAGCCGAATGCTGCCACTTGCCAGTGCGCGCAATATTCGTACGACTGTGACAGGCCTGCAGGCGGAACTGCCCTTCGGCATCGCGCCAAATGGCCGTAGGACGCTGGAATGGCTCATGCCGGCGGAAGAGATACAGGTACTTGAGTCCGTCAGGGATGCGCTAAACGATGTACTGATTGACCTGCGTAAGGAGCAGACCCAGCCACCGGACCACTAGTAGTGGCGTTGAACGGACGGGTTCTACCCCATTTAAACCGAAGCCTGAGGGAGGACCCGCCACTCTAAAGGTTGAGGATCCGAAAGTACGATTCAAGATCAGTGCTAGTCTTTTCCCCAGACGATCGCTTCCCCTTCCCCACGCTCGAAGCATCGATACAGAGGTAGAAGGATGCGCGGCGGAACTGCCTTTCGGTGTTTCACAAGGTGGAGGAAAGAAACTGGATTGGCTACAGCCGAGAGATGAGGTGCAGGTGCTAGAGGCTCTCCTGGCGGCGCTTGAGCTGCGTCTGCAGGAACTTAGGCGTGATCTCGCAACAGCTGGTTTTGAAGACGACGGATAACCATGTAGGTGTCAGGTCTCGGCTGGTTATAAACGCGTTTTCGGAAGCAGTCGGGGTGGGTTTGCTGCCACGCCTTGAGGGCCGCTACGGGCGTTCGGTGGCCCAGGGCCTTTTGCTGGATGGCGTGGTTGTACAGGTATAGGTAGTGGTACAGGGCGTCCTGCATCTGCTCGCTGGAGTCGATGTGGTAGGTGCGCAGGAGATCGGCAATGCGCCCGTTGAAGCGCTCGACCATCCCGTTCGTCTGGGGTTTCCTCGGCTTGGTCAGGCGGTGTTGGATGCCGTGTTCGGCGCACAGCCGGTCGAATGGGTGACGGCCCGTCGGCTGGCGCTCTCCGGTGACCACAAAACGGTCGGTGAACTCCTTGCCGTTATCGGTCAGCACATGCGTGACGTAGAACGGTGCCCGTTCCAGCAGCCGCTTCAGAAAGCCTCGCGCGGCCGCCCCGGACTTGGATGAACGAACCTCGAGGTAGACCCAGCGGGTTGCCCGATCGATGGCCACGAACAGATAGCGACGCGAGGACTCTTCAGCCAGCTTCGGCAGGTACTTCACGTCCACATGCACAAAGCCCGGGGCGTACGCCTTGAAGGACTTGCGGCGTGGCGCCGGCTCCCCCTCGGCCTGCTGCCGGAGCGCCTTCAGACTGGCCACGCCGTAGCGGCGCAGGCAGCGGTCCAGGGCGGCGCGGCTCAGGTCCGGCTGCACGAACTCGCGGGCCACGATCAGCAGGTCATCCAGCGACAGCCACAACCACTCGCGTACTGCGATGAGGATGGCTTCCTGTTCGGGCGTCAGGGCCGTCTTCATCCGGTGCGGACGGTGAGACCGGTCCTGGGTGTCTTCCCGGTGGCGCCACTTCATCACCGTATGGCGACTGATGCCCAGGCGGCGTGCAAGATCCCGGTGACGGACCGATGGCGGTGCTTGCTGAATCTCGCGCCGGGTCCGCGGGGTGGTACGGGCGTTCACGTGAATCGCACTGGACATCGAATCACCTCCGGTGGGGAGCTGCCAACAGGGTAGTCAGCCACTCCCGAGCTCGAAACAGCGGCTCCTTCTCCGACGGTAGGTAACCACCTGAGACCTGACATGTAGGGATCGGCGATTACGTCATTCTTGCGGGAGACGGGTGGACCTTCATCAAAATGGTTTACCGCGATGACGTGGTTGGTAGCGATCAGCATTGCTTGACAGCTCGGCGCCCTGATCGGGGTCATGCAAGCGTTTCTGGCAAAGAGTAACTCGTGCTGCGTCCACCGCCCGGGTTCTTCTTCAACGCGCCCCGGCCCACCAGGTCCGCAATATCCCGCTGCGCCGTGTCCTGCGAACACTTGGCCATCCGGGCCCAACGCGAAGAGGTCATCCCGCCTTCGAACCCATCCAGCAAGCGATTGAGCACCTTGATCTGTCGGGCATTGAGCGGCTCGGTGGCGAACCGCTCCCAGAATTGTGCCTTGAACAGCACGTGCTCGAGTGCATCCTGAGCGCTGTCCAGCGAACGCTGCAGGCAGCCCAGGAACCATTCCAGCCACAGGGTGATATCCAGGTCTTCCTGTTTCTGGGTCCGCTCCAGGATCGCGTAATAGTCGCTGCGTTCCCGAAGGATCTGCCCGGACATGCTGTAGAAACGTTCCGCCGAACCATCCGCTCGTGCCAGCGCCATATCGGCGATCGCCCGCGCGATACGCCCGTTTCCATCCTCGAACGGGTGAATCGTCACGAACCAGAGGTGAGCCAGCCCCGCCACCAATAGCGGATCCAGCGGTCCAGGTGTCTTGAACCAGGAGAGGAAAGCGTCGACCTCCCCCGGGATTCGTTCGGCCGGTGGCGCGGAGAAGTGCACCGTCTCCCGGCCAACGGGACCCGACACCACATCCATCGGCCCTTCTTCGTCATCCCGCCAGCGCGCGACCGGAATCCGCGTCATTCCGCTACGTCCCGTCGGAAACAGCGCCGCGTGCCAGTCGAACAGCCGATCCACTGTCAGTTCACGGTCAAAGGCCTTCGTGGCATCCAGCATCAGTTCGACCATGCCGTCGACATCCCGCCCTGAAGCGACCAGTCCCCCGGCCTTCAGCCCGAGGCGACGTGCCAGGGAAGAGCGCACCTGATCGAGGGGGAGCCGTTCGCCCTCGATCGCGCCGGAATCCACGATATCCTCCGACAGCATCCGAAGCGACGCTTCCTCGCGCAGCGCGAAACCCAACCCCTGCATCCGCCCGAGCAGCCGACCCTGCTCGCGCGCGGCCGCGGCCAGCATCGGCGCGATATGTTCCGCGTCCCACTGCCAGTGGGGCCAACCGGTCAACTCCCAGATATATAGCACGCCAATCTCCGCATAATATGCGGAGATTATGCGGATCTTTCTCCGCATTTCCAAGCGTATGCGGAGTGCGGCGGATGCCGAGCGCATCTGACGCTGTAGGTCTTCTTGGACGGCCAGAGTAATTGTCGTTAGATAGATGCCCGCGTCCAATGGGCACCGCACGGCGAGTGATCAGGGAACAACGAGTGCCATGAGCCTTTGCAGCTCGAGGGCGTTTTCGGATGCAATCCTGCGAAACGTGGAACGGATGCGGGTGTCATCCGACACGGTTTGCCAGTACCCGATCGCGGCGTGACAAGTGGCGACCCACGCACCATGTTCACGGGGCAATGGCAGGGCGGGCTCGAACGTCACGCGCGGCAACTCGCCACCCGGGAGCGGCGCGTAGGCCATCGGGAGCATGTCGTAGACCGGGCACAGGACAAGCCGACCGCCCTCCGGTCGAAAGGCGAGATTGCCCAGGTGCATGTCGTTATTGGCAATCAGTCTTCCGAACCAGGTGATGTGACGGATGGCTGCAACCGCCTCCGGCGCCAGCAGACGCTTGTCGGCGAGTCCCTGGGCGAGGGCGTCCCATGCCAAAGGCGCATGGCCAAGCAAGGCCGCGTTCACGGTCTCCAGCGTCACCACCGGGCTGCGGCCGAACAGTCCGTTACGATCGAAGCGCTCGATCTCCAGGAACGTGCGACCCTGTTGCTGGAGGATTCGGCTGGGCGGACTCTGCACGCCGGGGAGCGCCGCGACCGCCTCCAGAGCCAGATGCTCCGCCACCAGCAGATCGGACCAGCGCTGCACGGTCGCGGACTCGTCCGCACCCGAAAACTTCACGATGACGTGCGGACTATGACTGCCCTGCAGGTCCCGAAGGGCGGTGAACTTCGGGAACTCACCCGCAGCACTGGAGCCCGCAAGACCCAGCGAGATGGCCTCCTCCGCCGCCTTCACATACATCCCTTCGATTTTATCCGCCCCGAGAATCGGAGGGGGATCCAGGCGGGCCTTCTGCCAGCCCTTGAATGCGACATCACCAACGACCAGGTTGCCCGGGAGATCGGACCCCACACGACTCAGAACCCAGAGGATATCGTCGTCACTCCAGGCATCTGGATTGGGTGACACCCCGAGCGTGTCTTGCAAGCGATGCGCCAGCTGGCGCCCGAGGTAGCCCTGGGGGCGCATATCGTACAAAGGGTATGGCAGACCGGCCCACCATCCTTCGGGGGTCTCGTCGTCATCTTCCAAAGGCCAATCCGAGCCACCGAAGTCGGCATGGCAGCCCTGTGGCTGGATGGGCGAGAGCTCCGTGAGCTCGTGCGGCTGGCCGGCTTCATCAATCACACGGATGGGAGTGGGCGCGAAGTCGCCTCGCAGCGCTCTGCGCAGAGCGTAGCGAGTACGCCGGGCCCGCCCGGCCGCAAGCACGGGCTCGGGCGTCTCCTGCAGCAGTCGGTGAAGGGTGGGGACCGACAGCCCCAGCTCGCGGGCAAGATCGGCTGCACGCACCGGGGCGAGTCTGGCAAGCGCCAAGCCGAGCTGCTGATGCGCTGCCTCTCGCTTGCTCCTCATCCGAACCTTCCAATTGAAATGATTATTGAGAAGATACTACATCATTAAAGGTCTGATATATAACCCTTCGATTTCTCTCCCAAGCATTTGGTGAAACGATTCTATGGACGAACCCGATCCTGGACGGGACAGGTCTCGGCTCGCCCAGTTTGTGACCGGATTTGTGACAAAAACGGGGCGATACAATCTCGGGACTCAAGACTCGATCCCGGAAACGCACCATGACCGACTCCCCCACCCTGTCGATGTACTCCGCCCTGCAGCGGGCCTTCGATCATTTCAACGAACGGCTGTTCGACAACGAATTGCCGCCCTGCCTAATCACGCTGCGCAGCTCCCGTCGGCAGCGAGGCTACCACCACGCCGAGCGCTTCATCTCCGGCGACGGCACGATCATCCACGAGCTGGGTGTTCATCCGGGGTACTTCACCCTGAATCCGCTGGAGGTCGCGCTGTCCACGCTGGTGCATGAGATGGTGCATCACTGGCAGGAGTGCTTCGGCCGCCCGAGCCGTTCGAACCACCACAATCGGGAGTGGGCCGGCAAGATGGAAGCAATCGGTCTGGTGCCGAGCGATACCGGCCTGCCGGATGGCAAACAGACCGGGCGTCGGGTCACGCACTACATCCAGCCCAACGGTCCGTTCACCCGAGCCTGCTCGGACCTGCTGGCCACCGGGTTCGAACTACCCTGGTTCGACCGGCATGCCCCCACCGATCCCGAATCGGTTGCCCAGGTGCAGGAGGCCCTGGCCGAACAGGGTCTGGCCGTCGCCAGCGCCCCCGCACCGGCCGAGACGATCGCGATACCCGACGATACCGAAAAACCAGCGGTGTTCGCGCCGCCCGCGCCACGCCCGGATCCCCGTGTGCGCATGAACTGCCCGACCTGCGAGGCGCGGGTCTGGGCCCGACCGGAAACCGAGGTTATCTGTGGGTCGTGCATGGAGCCGATGAGCCATCTCTCCGACGAAGCAGGCTGACCCGGCCGGCGCCTGATCAGCGAACAGGCATGCCGAGAATGGCCGCGACTACCCGCTCCTCCGCGGAACTGTGAAGCGGGAGGGTGGCAAACGCCTCCAGCACCTCGGGTCCCAGTTCGGCTTCCGCCTCAATGAGCTCCTTGCGCAGATCCCGCAGGCGGAGAAAACCCCGGCGCTGCTGGGTCAGGCGGCGATACCAGTAGGGACGGATGAGCTCCAGCCAGCGATTGGCGAGTGCCTCCCAATCCGGCTCGCCGCCCGTCAACGTCTCCGGCTTTTGCGCCAGCAGATTGCGCAGATCGAGGTAGGCGTCGAGTCGTGTCTGCTCCCTCTGGCGAGCCGCCTCCTCGCAAAAGCCCTTGAGGACCTCGGCCATCTCCTGCAGGGCACGTTGCTTGCGCAGCGGCAACTGCGCCCGCTCGGCCTCCGGGAGGCGCTCGGAAAAGTGCGCCAGCCATCTCGCGGCCGGCTCGTCGATTTCACCATTGGGTGGATCGGGCGCCAGTCGCTCGCGAAGCGCGGCGGCCACTTTGTCCAGTGAAGTCGCGGCTTCGGCATCCGGGCCGGAGAAGAAGAACCAGCGCGGTGCGCGGTCCGCACTGCCGGCCAGGCAGAAGAAGGCCCATACCGTGTCGCTGGCCACCACGCTGACCCGCGAAAGGACCCGCACGGAGCGCTGACGGTAATACTCGTAGATTTCGGATTCGACCAGCGCACCCGCGCCTTCCACCAGTCCGCGCACTGCGGCAAAGGCATCATGCGGTTCGGCTTCCTCGATGGAGCGAGCGGTACGCTCGTATTCGCGGATCAGGGTGTCAGCGTCAACGCTATCCCGTGACCGCTGTTCCAGGTCTTCCGGCAACGGGAGATTGGTCCCAAGAAGTTCCGTCACCGCATCGGCCCGGTCCAGGAAGCGAGCATCGGCACTGAGAGCGAACTCCTCGGCATCCCGAGGCCACCAGACCTCGACCTCGGCATGGGGACTGTCGAGGCGATCGACGCGCCCAGTTCGCTGTTCGGCCACGCGTATCACCGAGGGCATGTCGAGATGGACCAGCGCCGAGGCCGCCTGCAGGTTCACCCCCTCGGACAGACTATCCGAACACAGCGCCACGCCGGCCTGCTCGTCGTCACCCGGCCGAAATGCACGGAGCACCGCCTGGCGGCTTCGCTCGTCGCTGCCCGTGGCCTGCCAGATCTCGACGCCCGGCAGCCGCTCTTCGAGCTGGGCGCTCAGGGCCGCGATGGTAATCAGACGGCTGTCGAAAGCCAGCACCCGTTCGTGGCGCGCCGCCAGTCTGGCCAGATGGGCGACCTTGGCGTGCTCCCGCGCCGGACTCATGGCGCGCACCTCGTCCAAGACCTGCGAGAGGATCCGGTGATCGTGCGCGTGGGCTGATGCCCAGGCGTCCGCATCGGTAAGCCAAGCAGGCAAGGGCACGCCCAGCCGGTTCTCGGGCACACGCCCGGGTTGCTTGAGCTTGCCCAGGACATCTCCTGTATCGGCGGACTTGGCGTAATGCTCCAACCCGAACTCGGCCCGAGCCACCGTCGTTCCGCACAGGTGCTCGACCAATGCCGCACGCGAAGACCGCAGGGCCGCCATGACCCGGTAGCGGACCAGCTTGTGCGCCCCGAGCAGCAGGTTGTCACGATACTGATCCTCGGTGAGCCCCTGCTGCCGTTGTACGGCGCTCAGCTCCAGGACCACCGGAATCTGGACCACGCCAAAGAGCTGATCGAGAAGCCCCCGGATCCGACTGGCGCGTTCACGGTCGGTAGCCGGTTCCCCCAGGGAATAGCTGTACGAGCGGTGCTCCGGATACCGGCAGGGGTGTCCCGAGTGGTCCCGATAGGCTTCGGGCTCGCGATCAATCAGGGCATTGAACATGCGCTTGGTACGGCGAATCGTAAATGTGCGGATCTCATCCCGCAGCCGGGCAGCCTCATCCTCGCCCAGTCCGTGCCAGCGACCGGGGCGATTGACCCTTTCCAGGGCCTCCAGCGTGCTCGGCTGCAGGTTGTCGGCACCCAGCAGATCCGCGATCCGGACCAGGTCATCGACATTCCGGTTGATCGGCGTGGCGGTGAACAGCAGAACGTCATCGGCAAGATGGTTGGTAAACAACCGCCGTGTCCGGCGCGAGCGGCGATTGTGGAAGTTGTGGCACTCGTCCACGGCCAGCAGGCGCGCCCGCCTCAGGGCATCATCCAGCTGCCATGCCTTGCGGCTGCCGTGACTGAGCAGGCCAACCGAAAAGACATCCAGCGCGGTGTCGGCCCGGGAGGCCTCCCGCTCCCACTCCTCCACAACCGTCGAGGGTGCAATCATGACCGAGCGGGGCATCCCGCCTGCCCCCTGGATCCGTGCCTGCTGCGCCCGCAGGAGATGCGCACCCATGCGCGTCTTGCCGGAACCCGTCGCATCTGCAATCAGCACCGCCCCCTGACGATCCAGCAGATACAGCGCCTGTGCGATCCCCTGACGCTGGGCCGGCCACAGAGCTCGGAAAGCCTCGCGGTCGACCTGCTGCAGAAAACCCTTCGCCCAGTCACCCTCCAGCAATTCCCCGCAGGCGCGGGCCAGCGCATCACGCCACCCGACGACATGCAGCAGACGCTCGAGCAGCGCCAGAAGCGCATCGGTGTAGTCATGCCCAAGCGACCAGAACTGCTCGGCCAGCGCCGCCGCCTCGCGGTGACGCCTCGGTTCGCCCGTCTCGGTGAACCGCGCATTCGCCTCGTGCTGACGCTCCAGCCCGTTCTTGCTGAAGTTGCTCGAGCCCAGCGTGACGGCCCCCGCCCCGAGATAGATCTTGGCGTGCAGCGGCCGCTGCGTGTCGGGCCAGTACCGTGCCTCGACGGCGCCCTCCCGGAGCCGCTCCCGAAAATGAATCAGCCGGGCCGACAGGCGCAGGGAGATCCCTCTATCCAGCCAATACTGCTCGACCTCTTCGGGAAAACTCGACGCCTTCAGACTGCGGTGACCACCCTCCCCTGCACTCGGCTCGTTACCAAAAAGAACGCGAAGCGGCCGAACCTCCCCCAGATCCGCCTCCAGACGGATGAGCTCTTCCAGTGCCCCGTAGCCCGCCACCACCAATGGCGAATCCGCAGACACCAGGTCCGCAATCACCCGCTCGCGCACCGTCCGCCCGTCGACATTGAGCGGGAAACGATCCGGCGGTGGCCAAAGGACCTCCACATCCACCTCTCGCGACTGATCCGGGAAGTCGCTGAAGAGGTCTGTGCTGGTCTAATTTTCGTGGACACCTCGATCGGTGGAATGATTGGGATCTGATCGAGGAGACGATATGGGACGCAGGAATTTTGATCCGGAGTACAAGCTTCGGGTGGCCCGGATGGTGGTGGATGAGGGCCAGAGTGTGCCGCAAGTGGTGCGGGACACCGGGGTGGGCGAGACGGCCGTTCGGCGCTGGGTCGAGCAACTCAAGGCGGATCGTGCCGGGGAGGCCGGCGATGGCCGGCCTTTGACGCCGGAGCAGCGACGGATCCGGGAGCTGGAGG
>NZ_KB898063.1 GCF_000377345.1 Thioalkalivibrio sp. ALJ16
AAAAGACGGCGGATATCTTCTGCCAGATCGCGAACCGCTGGCAGGACGGGGTCGGGGTCCCGCAGAATGCGCTGCGCCTGCCCGACCCGGAAGAGCTGCCGCCGGGGAGCTGAGCCCGACCGGGACGTATACGCAGGTCATCACGCCCCCTAGGGAGACGCTGATTTAATTGCACGTCCGCGCTCGAGTCGCTTTTGCGTGCGAACAAGGCGCGGTGACTGCCGTGCAGTCATTCTGCACAAGGGAGCCGCAACGCCGTGCGCGCGCCCGTTTTTGATCAACAACGGGCGGCCGAGCCCGCTCTTTCAATCACTTGTCGGGTTGGTGCCCCCTGTTCCCCGATCCTGCGTTGCGCCCCGAATCCATCGAAAACGGGCGGGTAGAACCACTACCCGCTGCACGACGCGCCTTGTCTCGGAAAACAGGGGGCACCAACGCGGACGTGCAATTAAATCAGCGTCTCCCTAGCGGGGTCTCGCGATGAGGGTTCCGGGGTGGGGTGGCGCGGCAGCCTCTCGGGCTGCCACGCGGGCCTTAGCTCGCGGCGCGCTTGGCGTGAGCCGCGTCGACCATCTTCTTCAGCTCGCCGCTCTCGAACATCTCGAGCGTAATGTCGCAGCCACCGATCAGTTCGCCATCGATATAGACCTGCGGGAAGGTCGGCCAGTCGGCGAAGCGCGGCAGGTTCTGCATGACCTCCTGGTCGGCGATCACGTTCACGTAGCCAAACTCCTGCTCGCAGCGCTTGAGCGCCTCCACCGCGCGGCTGGAAAAGCCGCACATCGGGAACTGCGGGGTGCCCTTCATGAAGATCACCACCGGATTGTCTTCCACCTGCTGGCGGATGCGATCCATTACGTCCATCGAAGTACTCCCAAGATTGGATGCCAGAACGGGCCGGCGACCACCGCCTCGACCCGGATTAAATTCCTACTATAGCGCTCAGACATTGAAGCGGAAATGTACCACGTCGCCTTCGTGCATTACGTATTCCTTACCCTCCAGACGCCATTTACCCGCGTCCTTCGCGCCCTGCTCGCCGTTGTTCGCGACGAAGTCGTCATACCCGACGACCTCGGCGCGGATGAAGCCGCGCTCGAAATCGGTATGGATGACGCCCGCGGCCTGCGGCGCGGTGGAACCCCGCCGCACGGTCCAGGCGCGGACTTCCTTTTCGCCGGCAGTAAAGAAGGTCTGCAGGTCCAGCAGTCGGTAGGCGGTACGGATCACCCGATCCAGCCCCGGCTCCTCGAGCCCGAGATCGGCCAGGAACTCGGCCCTTTCCTCCGGATCGAGCACGGCGATTTCCGCCTCGATGGCCGCACAGACGCTGACCACCTCGGCGCCCTCCTCGGCGGCCCGGGCCTGCACCGCCTCGACCATCGCGTTGCCGCCCGCCAGCGAGGCCTCGTCGACGTTGGCGATATACATCAGCGGCTTGATCGTCAGCAGATGCAGGTCATAGAGCAGGCGCCGCTCGTCCTCGCCCAGATCCTGGGCCCGCGCCGGGACCCCCTGATCCAGACCGGCCGCGACCTTCTCCGCCGCCTTCAGCTGCGCAATGGCCGTCTTGTCCTGCGACTTCGCGGCGCGCGCCAGACGGGTAATCGCCTTGCTGGCGGTCTCGAGGTCCGCCAGCATCAGCTCGGTGCTGATGGTGTCGATATCGGCCAGCGGATCGACCTTGCCCGCCACATGCACGATGTCGTCGTCCTCGAAACAGCGCACCACCTGGGCAATCGCATCCGTCTCGCGGATGTGGGCCAGGAACTTGTTGCCCAGCCCCTCGCCCTGCGCGGCACCGGCCACCAGGCCGGCGATGTCGACGAACTCCACCGTCGTGGCCAGCGTGCGCTCGGGCTTCACGATCTCGGTGAGCCGCGCCAGGCGCGGATCCGGCACCTCCACCACGCCCACGTTCGGGTCGATGGTGCAGAACGGATAGTTCTCCGCGGCGATCTCGGCGCGGGTCAGGGCATTGAACAGGGTCGACTTGCCGACGTTCGGCAAGCCGACGATCCCGCACTTCAGACTCATCGGGTTTCCTCGGATGTTGTGCGGGCCGCCTTTGACCCGCCGCCATGCAGATTGCGTACAGCCTCGTCCCAGCGTCCGGCGACCAGCGCCGGCACCTGGTCCAGCGCGGCATCGATGGCCTCCTCGATCGCGCGCGCATCGTCCCGGCCAGGCCGGTCCAACACGAACGGGACGACGTCGTCACGATGCCCGGGGTGACCGATACCCAGCCGCAGCCGGGCATAGTTCGGCCCACCCATGTGGCGATGCAGGTCGCGCAGACCATTATGACCGCCGTGCCCGCCGCCCATCTTCAGGCGCGCGATCCCGGGGTCCAGGTCGAGCTCGTCATGCACGATCAGGATGTCTTCCGGCGGTATACGGTAAAAATCCGCACACTTGCGCACCGGGAGGCCGCTCTTGTTCATGAAGCTCATGGGCTTGAGCAGCCAGCAGTCGCCCTCGGGCAGGGTCAGCCGCGCCGCCTCGCCATCGAAGCGGCTCTCGCTGCGGAACTCGGTGTTGTGACGACGGGCCAGGGCATCCACAAACCAGAAGCCCGCGTTATGCCGGGTATCGGCATAACGCGGGCCCGGATTGCCCAGCCCGACGATCAGGCGAATGGCCATCAGTCAGAAGGGCTCAGGAATGGCCGTGAGGCTTATTCCTTGTCCTCGGACTCGCCTTCGTCACCGGAGGCGGCTTCTTCGCCACCCTCGGACTCGGCGGCCTCGGCTTCTTCGCCTTCTTCTTCCTCGGCCTTCGCGGAACGCGGCAGCAGGATGCTGACCACGGCGTAGTCGTAGTCCTCGCCATGCATCAGGGCCACGCTCTGCACGCCCTCCGGCAGCTTCAGCTCGGAGATATGCAGGGTGTCGCCGACATCCATCTCGACAACGTCGATATCGATGGATTCGGGCAGATCGCCCGGCAGGCACTCGACCTCGAGCTCGTTGATCATGCGGCTGACCATGCCGCCACCCAGCTTCACGCCCTTGCAGTCTTCCTCGTTATGGAAGTGCAGCGGCACGCTGACGCGGATCGGCTGGTTGGCGCTCACGCGCATCAGGTCCACGTGGTAGATGGTCGGCTTGAACGGATGGCGCTGCACGTCACGCAGGATCGCCTTCTCGGTCTTGCCGTCCAGCTTCACGCTCAGGATGTGCGAGTAGAACGCGTCTTCCTTCAGGTTATGGACCATCGCGTTGTGATCCAGCGTGATGGCCACGGCGTCCTTGTCCGCCCCGTACAGGATGGCGGGCAGCTTGCCGGCGCGACGCAGGCGGCGGCTCGCACTCGAACCCTGTTCGTCACGCTTCTCGGCTTCAATGGTAAAGCTCATGCTCATTGCTACAGTCTCCAAAATGAAAGGCGCTTCACCCGAAGCGCCCTGAACACACCCCGCCCGCGACCAGACGGGGCGCTGAAGGGAGGCGAACCTCCCGAAATCTTCCGGCTAGCTCAAGACGACTAGTCCATGAACAGCGAGCTGACGGATTCCTCGCGGTTGATGCGGCGAATCGTCTCCGCCAGCATCTCCGCGACCGAGAGCTGACGAATCTTCTCGCAGCCCTGCGCATTGGGCTGCAACGCCAGCGTGTCCGTGACCACCAGCTCGTCGAGCGCCGAACCGTTTATGTTATCAATTGCCGCACCGGAAAGCACGGGGTGCGTGGCGTAGGCCATCACCGAGTGCGCCCCGTGTTCCTTCAGGGCCTTCGCCGCCTGACACAGCGTGCCAGCGGTATCCACCAGGTCGTCGATGATGATGCAGGACTTGCCGCGCACATCGCCGATGATGTGCATCACCTCGGACTCGTTGGCGCGCGGACGGCGCTTGTCGATGATGGCCAGGTCCGCATCGTCCAGGCGTTTGGCGATCGCGCGGGCGCGCACCACGCCACCGACATCCGGCGACACCACGGTCAGATCGCCCGAGACATGCCGCCACACATCGCCCAGCAGCACCGGCGAGGCGTAGATATTGTCCACCGGGACGTTGAAAAAGCCCTGCACCTGGTCGGCGTGCACGTCGATGGTCAGCACGCGATCCGCGCCAACCGCCTCGATCATGTTCGCGACCACCTTGGCCGAGATCGGCACGCGCGCCGAGCGCACCCGGCGATCCTGGCGGGCATAGCCGAAGTACGGGATTACGGTGGTGATGCGCCCGGCCGAGGCGCGGCGCAGCGCATCCACCATGATCACCAGCTCCATGATGTTTTCGTTGGTCGGCTGCCCGGTCGGCTGGATCAGGAAGACGTCGCGACCGCGCACGTTCTCCAGGATCTCGACCTGCACCTCGCCATCGCTGAAACGGCCCACGGTCGCCTTGCCCATCGGCAGGCCCAGGTGTTCGGCAACGCTCTGCGCCAGACGCGGGTTGGCGTTGCCCGCGAAGATCATCATACGACTCTTGTCGACCACGGTTCGTCCCGGTCTGGATGGATATGGAGCGGACGGCTTTGTCGCGCAGGCTCCAAATTATAGACCCCGGTGCTGGGCCGGGGTCTTGGTAGCTGGTGACCCGCACCAACGGCGCGGATCAGGTTGTATGGCTGGGCCGGCAGGATGATGGCGCTGCGCGCCACCCTTCGGGCGCCACCTGCGGTGGCGTGCTCTCGCGGCTACGCCGCTCGAGTCGAACCCGGTCCTCATCCTGTCGGCCCTTCGGCCGGTGCCACGGCGCCCTGCACCGCGGGTTTCGTTGTATGGCTGGGCCGGCAGGATTCGAACCTGCGCATGGCGGGATCAAAACCCGCTGCCTTACCGCTTGGCTACGGCCCAATATCTCGCTGCACTCCTAATTGTACTGCCCGGCCGACGTCGTGCCCGGTCCATCCCGCGGATCGGCGGCGCCGATCCGGGCCGGCAGGATGATGGCGCTGCGTGCCACCCTTACGGGCCGTCACCTTCGGCGACGGTCGGTCGCGGCTGCGCCGCTCGCGTCGAACCTGGCGCTTAGCGGGATCAAAACCCGCTGCCTTACCGCTTGGCTACGGCCCAATATCTCGCTGCACTCCATTGTACTGCCTGACCGGTCGCATGCCGGAAATCCCACCGCAGCCGTACGATGCGCCGACTGACAGCCGCTGGCATCACGCCCCTGAGGCGGCCGCGGCCGGAAGCCAGACCTGCAGTGGCGAGACGTTGAGCAGCGGCGTCACCCAGCTGGCCCAGGCCTCGGGCTGCCTGGACTGCGCCCGGTGTGCCGCCGCCTGATCGGGAAACATCCCGAACACACATCCGCCACTGCCACTCAGGCAGGCGCACGGCGTTTCGGACGCCAGCCAGGTCAGGGCCCGGTCGACCTCCGGATACCGCGCCCGTACGACCGGTTCGAACACGTTGCCGAAGCGTCCGGCATCGAATTCGGACGAAATTGTCTCGGTGGGACAGTCGCGTGTCAATTCCGCCGCGCCGAACATGGCGCCCGTCGCCACCCTGACACCAGGATCAATCAGCAGGACCCAGCCCTGCTCCGGGTCCACCGGCACCAGGCGTTCCCCGACCCCTTCCGCCCAGGCGGCATGCCCGGCGACAAACACCGGCACGTCCGCACCGAGCTCCAACCCCAGCGCCGCGAGGCGGTCGACCGTACAACCCAGCTCGTACAGATGGTTCAGCGCCACCAGGGTGGTTGCGGCGTCGGAGCTGCCGCCGCCCAGCCCACCACCGATCGGGATCCGCTTGTCCAGATGGATGCGCACACCGAAGGCCCTGCCGGTGGCGGCAGCCAGGCTGCGCGCGGCGCGCAGGCAGAGGTTGTCGGAGCCGTCGATGGCCGTGCCGGCCATCTCGTAGCGACCGGCAGGCAGGGGCTCGAAACGCAGGCGGTCCGCCAGCCCGAGAAACTGGAAGACAGTCTGCAGCTCGTGATAACCATCCGTCCGGCGAGCGGTAATGTGCAGGAAACGATTGATCTTGGCGGGGGCGGGGAAGACGCTGTCGAACCCGCCGTCTGCGCGCCCGCTCACGGGTTGCCCAGCTGCCAGCGACCGATCCGCGCACGCAGCTCGATGTCGTCGCGCTCGAGGACCATGGCAACCGGCATCGGTACGCCATCCACCTCCTCGAACTCGCTGTATTCGATGCGCCAGCCTGACTGCTGGATCCGCAACGGGCGACCCTCGGCATCCACGTCGAGCTGGTGGGAGGCCTCCGGGTGCAGCAGGCCGCGCACCCAGTAGGTCATGCCGCTCACCGGGATCGATTCACCCAGTACATAGGCCACGAGGGCATCCGGATCGTGCGCCTGGAAGCGCTCGCCGGAACGGGTCACCAGCAGGGCCTGACCATTGTCGGACAGTGTCAGCCGGCCGCCGCCGCGCCCCATGGGGCCGGACAGATCGAGCACATGCTCACCCTCCAGCACCCGCCAGCTGAGCTGGGCCGACCAGTACTCCTCCCCGGACGACAGACCCAGGCGCGCCACCAGTCGCCAGGTGTCCAGCGCCTGGAGGTGCTCGGTCCGCACCTCGAAGGCGGCTTCCGCGACCGCGGAGGTATCGGCCTCCGGCATCGGCGCCGCGCACCCGGCAAGCACCAGCGCCACGGCCACCAGCGCAGCGGCCGGCCACGACGCGCGCGGCCACCGCACCGCGGCCTGCGTTTTGACTGACTGGATCATTCGACGAGTTCGTCGCGGACGCGCTGCAGGCGCTCGTGGTCGGGTTCGCGCTCCAGCGCCGCCTCGAGGAGCTCGCGCGCCTCGTCACGCGCGCCCCGCTCCCACAGCACCACGGCCAGATTGCTGGCGATTTCGCCGTCCTGCATCAGGTCGTAGGCGCGCCGCAGCTGCGTCTCGGCCTCTTCCAGCCTTCCGAGCCGGTACAGCACCCAGCCATAGCTGTCGACGATGGCGGCATCGTCGGGTTCCTGCTCGTAGGCCCGCAGGATCAGCTCGTAGGCCTCCTCGTAGCGATCGGTGCGGTCGGCCAGGGTGTACCCCAGGGCGTTGAGTGCCGCCACATTCTCGGGGTCGGATTCGAGGATGGCACGAAAATCGGCCTCCGCGGCGGCAATGTCATCCGCGCGCTCGTGGACCAGTCCGCGCAGATAAAGCAGCCGCGTATCGCCAGGGAACTGCACCAGCCCCCGGTTCAGGCGGCCACGGGCCTCCGCGTATTCGCCGAGCTCCCGCAAAATATTGGCCTCCGCGAGGTAGGCGCGCCGCGCGAGATCGTCATCCACCCCCTGCTGCATTGGACGGAACAGCTCGCGCGCAGCCTCCATGCCGTCGCGCTTGAGCGTAAGGCGCGCCGTGCGCAGGCGCGCATCTTCGGCGTAGTCACCCGATTCCACCCGCCCATAGGCCGCCAGTGCGGCATCCGGCTCGTCCGCCATTTCATGCAGGCGCCCGAGGTAGTAGGCGACCTCGTTCTCGCGCTCGCCCAGGGCGTCCAGCCGCATCAGATACTCGCGCGCGGGTTCCAGCTGCTCCGCCTCGAGGTTCATCAGGGCCAGGGCGAGCAGCAGCTGGGTGTCCTCCGGTGCCGCCTGCACCAGACGGTCCATCTCGCGGCGCGCGAAGACCGGATCGTCGTGTTCGGTCAGGGCGCGGGCATAGCCCAGTCGCGCCTCGCGGCTGTCCGGGTGCGCATCCACGGTGGCGCGCAGGGTCGCCACCGCCGCCTCGATCTCGCCGGCCTCGCGCTGCGCCCGCGCGTGCAGCAGCTGCAACGGCACCGACTCGGGAAAACGTTCCACCGCCTGCGTGGTGACCGCCAGCGCCGCCTCGCCCGGTTCGGCGAAGCGCAGAGCGGCCTCCGCGTACACCCGGTGCACGCCGACATCGTCGGCACGGCGATCACTCAGAAGGCGCATGGCCTCGAGGGCCGCAGCGGAATCCTGGGCCTGACCGATCACCGCCCCGAGGGTGGGGTAGGGATCCGAGCCCTGCACCAGCAGCCGGCCCATCAGGGAATCGAGCTGTTCCGCGGCCTGCTCGGCATCCCCGGCATTGATCCGCAGCACCGTGGACACCTGGCTGGCCTCCAGGCTGTCGGGCGCCAGGCGCAGCCAGCGGTCCGCCGAGCGCTGGGCCTGCTCGAAATCGCGCGCGAAGAGGGCGATGCGGGTAGCCCGTTCCGCGATCGCCGGGTCGTCACTCATCAGGGCCGCGGCCCCGTAGTAGCGGGCGGCCTCGTCATGCTCGCCGGAGCGCACCGCGATCTCGGCCACCAGCACGCTGAACATCAGCGCCGCCTCCGGATCCTCGCCGCCGGCCGCCGGCAGCATGACCGGACGGTCCGTCTGCAGCGTATCGGAGGCATCCAGCTGGGTGTGCGCACAACCCGCCAGGGAGAACAGGGCGGCCAGCGCGAGCAGGCTTCGTGTCATCAGGGTTCCAGTCGGAATCAGTTCGGGCATATCGAATGGGACGGCCGGGCCGCCTCCGGGGTTCCATAACGGGTGGTGGTCACTCCGGGGCAACACGGATACATGCTCCCCGGCCAACCCTACAGCACAGTACACTATCGGGAAATTCGGCCACGCGCCCGCGTTTTCCGGCACAATACGCGCCAGCATGCTGTTCACTCTCGGGATCAATCACAAAACGGCTCCGGTCGCGATTCGCGAACGGCTCTCCGTAAACGAGCACGAGCTCGGCGAGGCCCTGCACTCGCTGCGCTCCGGCGTGCTGTTGCCGGAAACCGCGATCCTGTCGACCTGCAACCGCACCGAGGTGTATTTCCGCGAGGGCGGGCAGCACAGCGAACAGCGCGTGCTCGACTGGATCGGCGGCTATCACGGCATCGACCGCGACGAGCTGAAGCCCTACCTCTATCTGCACCACGACGGCTCGGCCGTGCGTCACACCCTGCGCGTGGCCAGCGGGCTGGACTCCATGGTGCTGGGCGAGCCGCAGATCCTCGGGCAGATGAAAACGGCCTACCAGTACGCGCACGAGGCCGGCACCCTGGGGCGCTCGCTGGAACGCCTGTTCCAGCACGCCTTCGCCACGGCCAAGGATGTCCGCACCCAGACCGCCATCGGCCAGAGCGCCGTTTCCGTGGCCTTTGCCGCGGTGTCGCTGGCACGCCAGATCTTCGGCGACCTGAAACCGCTGACGGCACTGGTCATCGGCGCCGGCGAGACCATCGAGCTGGCCCTGCAGCACCTCTCCGGCGCCGGCATCGGCAACGTGATCGTCGCCAACCGCACGGTGGAGCGCGCCCATGCCGTGGCCGGGCGCTTCGATGCCGAGGCCATCAGCCTCGACCGGCTCCCCGAGCGCCTGGCGGAGGCCGACATCGTGATCTCGTCCACTGCGGCGCCACTGCCGATCCTGGGCAAGGGCGCGGTCGAGCGCGCGCTGCGCAAGCGTCGTCACAAGCCGATGTTCATGGTGGATATCGCGGTCCCGCGTGACATCGAGCCGGAGGTGGGCCAGCTCGAGGACGTATACCTCTACACCGTCGACGACCTGCAGGAGGTCATCGACGAGAACATGGCCTCGCGCCAGGCCGCGGCCGAACAGGCCGAGGAAATCATCACCCAGCGCGCCGGCGAATTCATGCGCTGGCTGCGGGCCCGCGACTCGGTGGACAGCATCCGCCAGCTGCGCCAGCGTGCGGACAGCATCAAGGCCGAGGCACTCGCCAAGGCCGAGGCCATGCTGCGCGCCGGAAAATCCCCGGAAGAGGCGCTGCAACTGCTCGCGCACAACCTGACCAACAAGCTGATGCACGCCCCCTGCAAGTCGCTGAACACCGCGGCCCACGAGGGCGACGCCCGCCTGCTGGACGCCGCCCACCGGCTGTTCCAGCTGCCCGCCCCGGAAGACGACCCCGGCGACGATGACAGCTCCGGGTCGCAATCGTGAAGGACTCGTTCCGCGCCAAGCTCGAGGGCCTGTCCGAGCGTCACGCCGAGATCGCGCAGCTGCTGGCCACGCCCGACGCGGCCGAAGACCCGGACCAGCTGCGCCGCCTGTCGCAGGAATACAGCCAGCTGGAGCCAGTCGCCGAGGCCTGGAAGGCCTGGCACGACAATCAGGCCGCACTGGAAGAGGCCCGCGCGATGCTCGCGGAGGATGACGCCGAACTGCGCGCGATGGCCGAGGCCGAGATCGAGACCCTGACGCAGCAGACCGAGGCGCTGGAGGCGGAGCTGTACCGCCACCTGATCCCGAAGGACCCGCACGACAACGCCAACGTGTTCCTCGAGATCCGCGCCGGCACCGGAGGCGACGAGGCCGCGATCTTCGCCGGCGACCTGCTGCGCATGTATACCCGCTACGCCGAACAGCAGGGCTGGAAGCTGGAGATCCTCAGCGCCAGCGAGGGCGAGCATGGCGGCTACCGCGAGGTAATCGGGCGCCTGGCCGGCCAGAGTGCCTACTCGCGGCTCAAGTTCGAATCCGGCGCCCACCGCGTGCAGCGCGTGCCGGAGACCGAATCCCAGGGCCGCATCCACACCTCCGCGGCCACCGTCGCCATCCTGCCGGAGCTGGACGAGGTCGAGATGCCGGAGATCAACCCCGCCGACCTGCGCGTGGACACCTTCCGTGCCTCCGGGGCCGGCGGCCAGCACGTGAACAAGACCGACTCCGCGATCCGCCTGACCCACCTGCCCACCGGCATCGTGGTCGAGTGCCAGGAAGAACGCTCGCAGCACAAGAACCGCGCCAAGGCCATGACCTACCTCGCCGCGCGCCTGTTCGAGGCCGAGCGCGAGGCCCAGGCCGCCGCGCAGAGCGCCGAGCGCAAGAGCCTGGTCGGCAGCGGTGACCGCTCCGAGCGCATCCGCACCTACAACTTCCCGCAGGGCCGCGTGACCGACCACCGCATCAACCTGACCCTGTACAAGCTGGAACAGGTGATGGCCGGCGACCTCGACCCGGTGATCGACCCGCTGATCCACGAATATCAGGCCGAGCAGCTCGCCACCCTCGCCGAAGCCTGATGCCCGCAACCTCGACCCTGGACGCGTTGCTGCAGGAACTGCGCAGCCGCCTGCAGACCGCCGGGATCGAAACGCCCGGACTGGAGGCCCGCCTGCTGCTGGGTGCGGCCACCGGCCTGGACACCGCGCAGCTGATTGCCCACGGCACCGATCCCGCCACGGCCGAGCAGGTCACCCGTGCCGACGCGCTCTGCCAGCGCCGCTGCGCTGGCGAACCCATCGCCCACATCCTCGGCCGGCGCGCCTTCTGGACCCTCGATCTCGGGGTCTCCCCCGCCTGCCTGATCCCCCGCCCGGAGACTGAACTGCTGGTGGAACAGGCCCTCGGGGCCATCGACGCCTGCGGCCGCACGCACCCCCGGGTGCTGGATCTGGGCACCGGCAGCGGCGCGATCATCCTCGCGCTGAAGGCGGAACGCCCGACCATCGAGGCCGTCGCCACCGACCGCAGCCCGGACGCCCTGCGCCAGGCCCGCGCCAACGCCGACGTCCTGGGGCTGGACGTGACCTTCCTGCAGGGGGCGTGGCTCGCCCCGTTCAAGCCCGAGGACGCCTTCGACGTGATCGTCAGCAACCCACCCTACATCGCCCCGGGTGACCCGCATCTGACCCGCGGCGACCTGCGCTTCGAGCCACGGGAGGCGCTGGCCGCGCCGGAAGGCGGGCTCGGCGACCTGTACACCCTCATCGATACCGCGCCCGACCACCTGCTCCCGGGTGCCCCGCTGCTGCTGGAGCATGGGTTCGATCAGGCCCCTGACGTTCGCGCCCGCATGGCACAGGCCGGTTATCAGGATGTGCAGAGTCTGCGTGACCCGGCCGGGCACGAGCGCACCACCATCGGCATCCGCCCATAAAAAAGGTTCATCGAGCATTACCGGGGAAGGCGGCGCGGATTTTGAGGAAGAAGTAGTCCTGGTCGCGGTAGCCATAGGCGCGGCGTTTGATCACCTTGATGGTGTTGTTGATGCCTTCGAC
>NZ_KB898064.1 GCF_000377345.1 Thioalkalivibrio sp. ALJ16
CTCCAGGACGCGAACAAAGTTGCGATCCCGGAACTTGGACCAGGCCTTCTTGGCCAGGGACTTCGGGGTTGGATAGAACTGCAGTTGTTCAAAGGACATGGTCTGTCTCCGAGTGTTGGGGACAGACCGCCCCCACGAGGGACGGTGTCCCCGTGGTGGGTGAAGTGAATGGATCGACCGGCGAAGCCGGCGCACCCCTGCCCGATCCGGGGGTGCTTTCAGGGGCCTGATACGCTCAGGCGGGCGGTAAAGCCGTCATTCCCCAGGGCCGCACGCGGCCTTCGGGAATGACGGCCCGAAGGCCGTCAAGGTTGAGAGTGGATTCATCCGGTTGCTTCGGACTGTGCCTCGGCCTCCGGCCGCAGGTGTTCGGCGGCTTTCCGGGCTTGGCTTGCGGCCCGGAAAATGGCCCGCTTGTCCTCCTTGAGCTTCCGGACCCAGGAGCCGATGTAGCCCTCGTGGCGAAGATCCCCCTGGATACCGATCTCGGCACACAGGAAGGCCGCGCCCAACTCGGCGACCAGCTCCTCGAACGCATAGCGTTCGGACCCGAAGTGATCAAACTCCACGATCCCCTCGCGCGCGAGGCGGGACTCGTGCCCCGTCCAGTGCGTGAGTTCGTGGAGCGCCGTGGCGTAATAACCGGCCTCCTCCCGAAACGACGCCTTCGGGGGCAACTGGATGTAATCCAGCTCGGGCGAATAGAACGCCCGGTCGCCCCCATGTCGGATCAGAGCCCCGGAGGACTCCAGCACCGATTCCGCCGCCTCGATGGGCGTGAAGCTCGGTTCCGGAGCATCCCCGGTGGGACCCACGCGATACCGGTCCTCCAGATCATCGATCTGGTCCACGTTGAAGACCTTGAAGGCCCGAAGGATCGGCACGGTTTTCATCACCGGCTCGCCCTTCTCGTCCGTCACCGGCTTGCCATCCCGGTCGGTCTTCGGCCGCTGGATCGGCTTGAAGAACACGGCCAGCGTGCTTTTCTCGCCCTTGCGCACCGTGCCGCCGACGTTCGACGCCTGCTTGAAGGTCATCCACCGACTGGTGGAATACCCGTGGGCCACCTCCTGCATCCACAGGAGCATGACGTTGACCCCGTGATAGGGGCGATTGGTCGCGGCATTGACCGGCATTCCGCTCGCCAGTGCCGCCTTGTCGCCATCCCAGGGTTTGACCCAGGGCACGACTCCGTTTTCCAGGGCCGTGATGATCTGATCGGTCACTTCCTGGTAGAGATCCTTGGAGGCTTCTTTCTTGGACATGGTCTGTCTCCTGTGCATGAAAATTGGGGACAGACCGATCCCCGTGGGATCCGACTGCCCCACGGGGGTTGAAATGGTATGTTGACCGTTCGTACCCGAGCAGCGAGGCGCCGGTGATGAAGGTCATTGAAGGTCAACGTTCCACCCTGGAACAGGCGCTGACGCGCGCCTTGTTCAGAGGCGAAACCGAGCGGTTCGAGCAGATCAACGATCAACTCAAACCGCGCGCGGTGAAGCTCAGTGCGATTGCGACTTCAGATCGAGACGTGCCAGCAGCTCCTCGTCGATCAGACGAAGCGCAAGATTGATGTCGGCACGGCCCTCCCGAGTGCTCACCTGAGCGTTCAATGCTTGCTGACGCCGCTCCAGGATCTCCTGTTCGGTCGCCGCTTCCAGCCAGGCGATAAACGCCTTGATGGTTTCCTTGTCCATCGATGCTCTCCTGTCTGTGAACGGAGAGCACCCCACCGGGGAGTGCTCTCCCCGTGGTGGGTGAAGTGAATGGATCGACCGGCGAGCCGGCGCACCCCTGCCCGATCCGGGGGTGCTTTCAGGGGCCTGATACGCTCAGGCGGGCGGTAAAGCCGTCATTCCCCAGGATCGCGCGCGACCCTCGGGAATGACGGCCCGAAAGACAGCCGAACCCCAGGACAATGTCCCGGGGTTCGACGCGCTACAGCGGTCAGCAGGGTGCTTCAAGGCACCAGTGACGCGGAGGTGGAGTCACCACCCGAGGTGGGCGGCGTTTGTTGATGTCGGGCTGAGTGAACCGAAGGTCCACGCGCTTGCCCGCGCGCTGAAAATCTCGGCCTTCGTGTTTCCGGCTGATGTGAAGTCCTCGCATGAGTCTGTCTCCGAGTGTTGGGGACAGACCGCCCCCACGGGGGACGGTGTCCCCGTGGTGGGTGAAGGAAATGGATCGACCGGCAGTGCCGGCACCCTTCTTCCCGATCCGGAAGGGTTTTAAGGGGCCTGATACGCTCAGGCGGGCGGTAAAGCCGTCATTCCCCAGGGCCGCGCGCGACCCTCGGGAATGACGCCCCCGAGGGGGCGCCGGCTCGATCAACCGATCCGCATTTGCAGATGGTCCAGATCGGACGTGGACAGCTGTTCCAGATCGGTATCCGTAATCGGCTCCAGCGTGCGGGTATCCAGTACCTGGAAACCGCACTTGAGGGCCTCGGAAACCGAGTCGAGCGAACGAAAGAGCTTGGTGATGGTGCGAGCTTTCATGGGGCTTCTCCGTCAGTTGTGGGACACCCCGATCCCCCCTGCCGTGGCAAGGGGGATCGGTGGTGCCCCACAACGGAGACACCCCGTTGCCAGGGGGTGAGAGGATCCCCCTGGCGAACGGTCTGCCGGATTCAGGCGGCGGAGCTTTCCGGTTCCTGAGTCGAGTCCGAAGACTCGGTGTAGACGGTTTCGCCGTCCACCTTGACCCAGGCGACCCGGAGCAGACGAGCCTTCAACGAAACGCCGGTCTGGCCGGCCTTCTCGCCTTTCTGGTACTCGAACAGATCCGGGTACAGATCACCCAGCTTGAACCCGATGAGGACCTTGCGATCTTCATCGACGTAGGACTTGGCCGCCTTGATCAGACGCTCGGCTTCCGCCCCGCTGACCCGGCAATCAAACCGGGTCTTGTCCGGGGCGTCGGCGGATCCATGCAGCGCGACGATGTCGCACGCATAGAAGGCCGCCCCCTTCTTGGGGCTCACCTCGCGCACCCGATTCAGGTAGCCAAGGCCGGTGATGTGCAGATCGAAGTATTTGCTCTCAGACATGGTGTTTCTCCTGTTTCACAAATGAATCCGGAGAAACATGCCCGTCCGGGGATTGGTTTCCCCGGGAGGGTGAAGGTAGCGCGAGGCGCTACTTTTTGTTGCGACTGCTGCGAAGTTCCTGACGCCAGATCCAGACGTTCAGGGCGAGGAAGAAGACTCCAATGACCGTAGCCATGATGCCAACTGGACCAATGTCGAACATTGTTAATCCCCTTCTGCGATTTGGATGTTGCCTACAACCACGAGAATAAGTCCCCACATTAGAACGAGGAACGAATCCGCGATGGAAGCGGCGTCAAAAAAATAAGCCAGAACTGCACCGACGGTCAGCGCAATGCCGATCTTTCGGGTGTCGTCCTTGAGCTTAGTGATGTTCACAGTGAGCTTCTTGTTCAAAGGCGCCTCCTTCGAGAATAGCCGAAAGAGACGCGCCCAACCGGGGGGAGGCTCTCCCCGGCGTGGGTGGATGGAATACAGCAGGACCGACTGGCTGAGCCAGCGCACCGCTACCCGGTCCGGGCGGTGCTTTCAGGGACCACGATGCGCTCGTGGCGGGCGGTAAAGCCGTGTGATGGCTCTAGTTTTAGCCTTCCCAATAATCGTCTGTCAATTCATGCGGGTCGAGTGGCCGCTCGATCTGGCGCAGCTCCCGCACATCGGCCTCCACCCACGCGTGGTCCCGCTCCCGGTAGAGCAGGCGTTGCATCGGGGCGTCGTCCGGAATATCCAGGACTTCGCAGATCCCGTGTTCCGGGTGTTCCACGGTGGCGCCGGACGCGCAGTGATCGCGGCGCTCGATGGGGAAGCGGATGATCGCCATGGGCTCTCCTGTTGTCTGGCGCAGTCAGTCGAACTGCAGCTGCACCTTGCCTTCCGATAGTTTCGCACCGGCATCAAAGGTTTTGCCAGTCCGCTTGCTCTTGAGACCCTTGAGCTGTACCCGATCCCCCGCGAACAGCGTGAGCGCCTGGGTCTCGGTCAGCTTCTTGCCACTGACCTGCTTCCATACGATGGCGTTGCACGCCTCGCACTGCCAGGCCTTGGGCGATTCCTTGATGTTGCCCTGCTGGGCGCAGCCGCACTGCCCGACCGGCCCCTGTTTCGGGGCCTTGCCGGGTTTCCCGCCCTGGTCGGGCAGCGTGGTTGTGCAGTCCGGGTAGCGGGTACAGCCCCAAAACGCCCCGGACCCGCCCTTGCGCCGCCGCATGGGGGCCGAGCAGGTCGGACAGGCGTGCTGGGCCTGCGCCTCGACCTGAACCGCATCGGCCCCCTGCTGTTGAACGTGCTGCACCAGCCGCTTGACCCATTCGGCCTGCCGCTGCAGGAACCCATCGATCTCGCCTTCTCCGTTGGCGATCTGGTCCAGAGCCTGTTCCCACAGGGCAGTGGTGGACGGGTCCTTCACCGGATCCGGCAGCGCATCGATCAGCGACCGGGCGGCGGCCGTGGACGTGAGCTTCTTCTTGCGCTCCTCCAGGTAACCGCGATCCATGAGGGTCTGAATGATCCCGGCGCGGGTGGCCTCCGTGCCGATCCCCGTGTTCTCTTTCAGGACGCGCCGCAGCCGCTCGTCCGCGATGGTACGGGCGATGTTCTTCATGGCGGCGAGCAGCGTGCCCTGGGTAAAGCGTTCCGGCGGGGTGGTTTCCTTGTCGCGGATCTGCGCGCCGGACAGGGAGACGGGGTCGCCCTTCTGCACGTTGGGAAGCGCCTGGGCGCTTTCGTTGCGCTCCTCGGCCGAGGCGTCCGTCTGGATCAGCACGCGCCAGCCGCTTCGGCGGTTCACCCGCCCCCGCGCACGGAACGTCTCGCCCTCGGCCGCGACTTCCAGCCGTGTCTGGTCGTACTCGTAGGCGGGATAGAACTGCGCGATGAAGCGGCGACGGATCAGGTCGTAGACCGCCTGTTCCCGCGACGACATGGCATGGACATCCGCAGCGGCGGTGGTCGGGATGATGGCGTGGTGCGCCGTGATCTTCGCATCGTTCCAGCAGCGCCCCTGCACAGCGGCATCCGCGCCTTCAACCAGGTGTTCGATGGTCGAGTCGCTCTGCATCAGCGCCTGCAGGACGTCGCGTGCCTCGCCGTGCTGGCTGACGGGCAGGTAGCGGCAGTCCGTCCGGGGGTAGGACGTGGCCTTGTGCTTCTCGTACAGCGACTGCGCGGTATCGAGGACCTCCTGCGCCCCCATCCCCAGCCGTTTCGACGCCTCCTGTTGCAGTGTCGAGAGATCGTAGGGCAGCGGCGCTTGCTCGCGCTTGCGCTCGGTCTGCGCCAGGGTCACGGTGCCTTGCACCCCCTGTACACGCTGCGCCACAGAGGCGGCCGCCTGTTGACTGGTACAGCGGCCTTCGGCGTCACTCACCCCCTCGGGAGGCACCCATCGGGCCTCCCAGGAGCCGTTCGTATGGCCGCAGCGGACCGATACCTCGTAGTAGGGGACCGGCTTGAACTGTTCAATCGCGCGGTCCCGATCGACCACGAGCTTGAGGGTGGGCGTCTGGACACGCCCCACGGACAGAACGCCGTCATAGCCTCGGGCCCGAGCCGCGAGGGTGTAGGCCCGTGTGAGGTTCATGCCCACGAGCCAGTCGGCACGGGCGCGCGCCACGCCGGCGCGGTACAGGGGATAGGTCTGATTCCCCGGGAGCAGGTTGGCGAGGGCCTTGCGCACGCTGGTCTCGTCCAGGGCGGCGAGCCAGAGGCGCTGGACGGGGCCCCGGTAGCCGCACAGCTCCAGGACCTCACGCGCGATCGTCTCGCCTTCCCGATCCGCGTCGGTGGCGACGACCACTTCGGAGGCCTGTTTCAGCAGGGACCGGATGCTCGAAAAGTGGCCCTTCACCTTGGGCCGCACGTTCATCTGCCACTGGTCCGGCAGGATGGGCAGCGTCTCCACGCGCCACTGCTTGAGCGACGGGTCATAGTCTTGAGGCGGAGCCATTTCCAGCAGGTGCCCGAAGCACCAGGTCACTGTCACCCCATCCCCGCGAATACACGCATTTTCCTTGCTCGAGGCGCCCAGGACCCGAGCAATATCTCGGGCCTGGGACGGTTTTTCCGCAAGAAACAGTCGCACGATCAGTGCCGCCGTGGTTGGGGTGAGGGATCAGCGCAGAGCGCCCTGGACGCGTTCGCGCAGGCTGGACTGGAAGCTGTCGCTGGTCGGGAACGAATACTGGTCATTGTCGCGGGCGTGATAGAGCACCTCCACGTAGGCACCACTGCCCTCGCGGTCGATGTCGATCTGCATGATGCCGTTGTGACCGTCGTGTGCCTCGCTACTGCGCATGGAGTAGGTGACGCCCGGTTGCGTGCGGTGATGGAAGCCGGCATCGAGCTTGATCCATTCACGTTGCCGATGTCCCTTGGGGGCGCGTTCATCGAGCGTCGGGAAGTCGAACTCGCGACGGAGTCGTGCGTAGGTCGTATCGACGTCGAGCTGCGTAGTGAGCGAGAACGTGATGTCTTCGCTGGGGTTTTGGACCCCGTTCCCGGCGGTCCCGGTCGTCGTGCTACTGGAGGTCGTCGGCCGTATATCCTCAATCACGATGCAGCCGGACAGGGCCGCGATGGCGGCACCGGCGAGGAGGGTGCGGGTGATCGTTCCGTTCATCATGGGGTGTCTCCTTCTTCCTTGATTGGCTCATCGGCGGCTACGCGTTCGGCGATCGTGGGTTCGGGCGATGGAGGTACGCGGCGAACCGCCGCCCATTGTCCCTGGCGCCAGTCGGCGCTCTCGTCGGCCTCCTTCCCGGCCTCCTGATCGCTGTGCGCCTCGAAGCGGGTCGTGGAGACCACGCGCCCGAGTTCCACCAGTTGGGCATGATATAACGGCATGGCTCAGCGGGCCTCGTCCGGGTGCGTCCATTCGCCGCACCAGTGGATCGCTTTCGTGAGGGGGAAAGGTCCGTCACTGTCCCCGACCGGCTGCAGAAGCCCCGGGGGGTGACGTCGGCAGGATCCATCAGCGCTACCCAGCCGATGCCAGTAGACGCAGGTATCGCAGCGGGCGCGGGCGAGTCGGCTTTCAGGCATCGGTCGCTCCCGCCCCGTCGTCCCGGCGCCGGAAGGTCACGTCCTCGACCCGCGCCAGATCCAGATCGACGGCGGACGCACGGAGTTCGAGTCGAGATCGTTCCTCGCCCGTCTCGCGGTCGCTCCATGTGGACTCGAACAGTTCGCCCTCGACGTGGACCCGGGCGCCCTTGGGCAGCAGGCGGGCAGCGGTCTCGGCGCGCGGTCCCCACAGGGCCACGTCCAGCCAGAACCCGCCCTTGTCCTCAAAGCCGCCGTTGCCATCGGGCTTCGGGCGATCAAAGAAGATCCGGAGGTTGGTGACGGGGGTCGATTCGCCGCCGCGATCGGCATGACGAAGCGTGGGCGCCGCGCCCAGGTTGCCGCGACCGGAAAAGCTGTTGGACATGGATCTGCACCAGACATGGGTTCGATGTCAGCGTGCGCGGTGCCCGGCATGGAAGCTAGGCGAAATCCAGAAGGGGGTCGGGGTGGTTTTGACCGACGGATGGGGCCCCGCAGGGTGTAACGGGATTACACCCCCCGGGTCTGGCTCAGGGAGCCACTATCGGGATAGCGTTGACGCCGAGGCGGAACCGCGCGGCGATCGGTTCCGCATTCGGGCCCACTCGATTTTGGCGATCGTGACCAGCTGGAACCGCTGCAGATCATCGAGGCGATACTCGCGAATCTGCTCCAGTGCCTGTACCGGTCCGGTGACGTGGATGCCGAACTCGGTTCGCGCACGCCAGATCGCCCGCAGCGTCGGCGCCGGTTCCAGTGCCTCGAACAATTCATCCAGCTCGATCAGATCAAGGCCGTTCCACCCCTCCAGCGGCACGATCCGACCCGCCCGGGCCGCTTGCTCCTCGGTCATGCTACCGAGGGATCGCCGCATGGCGCGCGCCGATTTGCGGATTCCCTCCAGCCGTTTTCGGTCGCTGTAATTATCCTGCATGACTGCTGCCACCGCGCCACTGGTCTTCCAACGCGTTCAGTGCCTCAATCTGTGCCACCAGATCCTTGAGGCGTAGCCGCTCGTAGTTCCTCCTGCGATGTTCAAACGTCAGCATCCGCCCCCGCCGCTCGATCTCCAGCCACGCCAGCCGCGTCCGCGTGGGTACGCGCTCGCGATCCAGTGCCGCCTGCAGCATGTCCGAGGAGAACATCAACCAGGACTGGCCGATACCATCGAACCCACGTAGACGCCAGCGGAACACGGACCCGCCTTCCCGACGGGAACGATGGATCGCGGGATGGGCGACCCACGGCCGACGATAGGTGTCCTTGAACTCCTGCACCAGTGCGTCCATCTGGTCATCGATCTGCCGTAGCTCGGATTCGAGCACCTGCATCCGCTTACGTGCGTCGGCAAGTTTCATGTGTCGCTCTCCAATGGCCCCAGCGCCCCCCTTACCCTTAAAGGGCCCTTTAGGGCATAACTACATAGCAGGCATGCGGCCATAACTACTCCCCGTGCATCTGAGCCAGGCGACCGATCAAGGTCCATCACGTTCCGGTTTCCTGAGCCACGGCCGAGCCGTAGGACTCGGCCCGTTCGCCGGCAGGGGCATCGGATTCGTCCTCCTCGTCATCATAGAGCCCCGGGGGCGGCTCGCTGCGCGCCTTCGGGTCCCGAATGTCGGGTGCCACCGGCGCGCGCAAGGTCCCCTCCAGGACTTCCTTCGGCGGCAGACCGAGGGTCTCGATCGCCTGCCGGGCTTTCGCTGTGCCAGCGGCCACATCGTCTCGGGTCACGCCCTGATACTGGAACCCCTGCGGTGCGTTGAACGCACTGCGGACCAGCCGGCCACCCTGATACAGCATCCGCTCGCTCTCGTCGCGGCCCATGAGCCCGACGTGGCGCGCGGTCAGGATGGCGCGTGCGGTCCGGTCGAAGTCGGCGATCAGGTAGGCCCCCATGAAGCCGTAAGGGTTCGAGAACTCCAGTGGGACGGTGCAGGGGCTCTGGCTCTGAGCCACATCGATCTCGATCCCGGGCATCGAGGCCAGGAGGCGCTCCGTCTGTTCCCGGATGGCATTGACGCCCTCGCGGTTCTCCGTGAGCGATTCATAGGTCTGGAGCAGTTTCCAGTCGGCCCACGGGTCGTCCAGGGCCGCCGCTCGCCAGATCCGCCGCATCGTCGTGGCGAAACGAACGAGCCCGATGATGGGCGCCTTCTTCTCGCTTGCGCCTCGTCCATGCACGAGTCGCTGCGCCTGGCGCGTCTGGATCTCCATCGCGGCGGACCCGCGGAGGCCTCCAGGTGACGAACTGGCGGTACGCCAATCCACGATCGGGTCGGCCTCGTTCGGCATAGGTTTCGTTTCGGCCATAGTCGCCTCCTAGTTTCGTGAGTGCCGGGGGATCCCGGTCAGCGTGTTCTATCACCGCCCTCGGCTTCCTGGCAGGCCAAATCCCAAATGGCCTGCCAGGGGGCTTCGGGACGGTACTCGTAAAGATCGGAACCTTCCATAAAGAGTCCGATGGCCGTGAGCGCGGACGCCTGGAGATCCGGATCGAGTCCGCGCAGGTCGGACAGGTCGAGCGGCCATTCCGGCGCGTTGTAGCAGGCGAGCAACACGCGACGAACCGAGCGCGCCTGCCCGCTGCGGTTCAGCGCAACGTCCAGCAGCCGATCCAGGGCCTGATTCGCGTCTACTGTGACAGTCCTCGGCACGGGCATTCCCCTCTGGTCTGGCTCAGGGTGGGACAGTGTCCCCCCCCCTCTGGTCTGGCTCAGGGTGGGACAGTGTCCCCCCCCC
>NZ_KB898065.1 GCF_000377345.1 Thioalkalivibrio sp. ALJ16
CGCCCGTTCCCGGACCTCCGGGCTATACCGTGTCATCTCACTCATCGCTCTATCCTCCCAAGGATCAGAGCCTCCGGAAAAGTCGGTACGGTTCACTACGCCAGCCCTCCTGTAGGAGGCCAGCCTCTGGCCGAATGGCTGTTGGTCAGGCGCAATCAGCCAGAGGCCGACCTCCCACACCCCATGCTCCCCCTGTGGGAGCGGGCTCGCCCGCGAAGCCCCCGCCAACGCCCGAACAACACCCAACGCCAGAGCGATCCCCCACCCCACAGATCCCGGATAACCGCAAAGTGATTTCCAGGATGACGCCCTGGGTCAAATCCATGTAGGAGCGGCCTTGGCCGCGAAGCCCCCTCACCATAACCCGACATACGCAGGCACTTCGCGGCGCGCCGGCTACTCGTCGCTTGCCTTGAACCGGATTTTGTGTACATTTTATGTGTACACATTGAAGCTTGGAGCGACATGAAAGAGGTCAACGTCCGCGACGCGCGCGAACAGCTCTCCAGCATCCTGAAAGAGGTGGAGCGAGGCGAGGAGGTCTGCATCCTGCGTCGGGGTCGGCCCGTCGCGCGCGTGGTGCGGCCCGCGGAGGAGCCCCCGGGGTTTCGTTCCCGTGCAGACTTGCGGAAGAGCGTGCCGGCCATGCAGGAGGCAGCCGTCGATACGGTTCGCACCCTGCGGGATACCGAACGCTACTGATGTTCTACGCAGACACCAGTGCAGTCCTGCCGTTTTACCGCAGCGAACCCGCCAGTGACACCATCGAACAGCTCTTGCTCGCACAGCGCCAGCCGCCCGTCATCAGTGAGCTGGTGCGTGTCGAGTTTGCTTCGGCACTGGCCCGGTGGGTCCGCATGGGTGAATTGGACGAGGCCCAGGCCAACCGGATCGAGTCGGCCTTTCACGAAGACGTTCGCGAGCGACGCTTTCGCCTCGTTTCGCTGAACCAAAGCGCCTTTGACCGCGCCATGCAATGGCTGCTCACGCGTCGTACAAACCTGAGGACGCTGGACGCCCTGCATCTGGCGTGCGCCGAGGCCAGCGAGGCCCCATTACTAACCCTCGACCAGGCACTCCTGGCATCAGCCGAATTTTTCGGCGTCGCTACATTCTCCGATCTCGGCCCCAAGTAGCACCTGCGAACTCAAACATACGCCAACCGCCCCGTGCCCCCTCCCCCCCGTGGGAGCGGCCTCGGCCGCAAAGCCCCCGCCAAAGCCGGAAAAACCACCAACCCTACCCAACCAACGGCACCACCGCCCGACGCAACCCCTCATCCACACTCACCGGCGGCTCCCACCCCAGCGTCTCCCGCGTATGCGAAATATCCACCTGCAACGAATCCAGCAGCCGCCGCGCCATCTCGCCACGCCCCACCGCACGCGCCCCGGCCCGCAACAGCACAGGCGGCACCGGCACCAACCGCGTCCGCCGCCCCATCGCCGCCGCCACCCGACGCAACAGATCGGTTGTGGAAAGATCCTCCCCATCCCCCGCCAGAAACACCCGATTCGCCGCCGCCGGATGCTCCAGGCAGGTCACCAGCAGATCCACCAGGTTATCCAACCCCACCAGCGAACGCCGATTCCGCGTCACCGCGCCCAGCGGCAGCGGCACACCCCGCGCCACCCATTCCATCAACTTGCCAAAGTTGCCCGGCGCATTCGGCCCATAGACGAGCGGCGGCCGAACGACCACCACCTCCATCCCCGTCTGTCGGCCCAGATCCTCAAGCCCCTGCTCCGCCTCCCACTTGGATACGGCATAGTCATCCTCCGGAGACGGCGCATCATCAAAACGAAAAGGGCGCTCACTCGAGCGCCCCAGCACACCAATCGAACTCAGAAAAACAAACCGCCGCACCCCGGTCTGCGCTGCCTGCCTTGCCAACTCCAGCGTCCCGTCGACATTGCACCTGCGAAACTCGGTCAAAGGATCATCCGCCGCATCATTCAGCACATGCGCCCGCGCCGCCGCGTGGATCACCGCACTCACCCCGTGCAGCGCCCCGCCCCAATCCGCGCCCGCCTCCAGTGAAGGCGTAACAACCCATTCCGCGCCATTCGACAACGCCCCACCCCGCCGCGAGCCGGCGCGCACATCCCAGCGACCGTCCCGTTCCAGGCGATTCACCAGCGCCGATCCGACAAAACCGCTCGCACCGGTGACAAGCACGCGCCCCGTCATCCCTCAGCACCCGTCATTGGGAGGGCCCGAGGGGCCCGTGGCAATCTAAATCCACGCCCCCATCGACGGGATGCAACCACCCCAGCCGCCGCGCCACTCTCGGAAGATGATTTCGCACAGCCGCCCGCGCTGTCTGATGCGCCAGACAGTACGCTGATCGCATTACCGACAACCCTTCCAACTCCCGGTAGACCCGCCAAGTGTACCCTGCCGTTGTCAGCTTGTTGGAAGAAACGGACCCGGAGCGAACCGTGTATCGAACCAGCGGCTCATTCAGCCCATGCGCAAACTCCACCTGCTTCAACAGCCAAAGCCACAGTCCGTAATCCTGCCGCCGATCGATCAGCGGCATCTCCACCTTACCGAAGAACCCCGTGTCGTACATCACCGTAGAACAGCCAATATAGTTGGTCTTCAGAAGCTCCCCATAGCCGACCCGCTCCGGCACCCCGGCCGCGGACAACCGCCTCCCCTGCTCGTCGACCCGCTCCATCGCCGTAAAGCTGAACACCGCCCCGCGCTCCATCAACGCCACCTGCCGCACCAGCTTCTCCGGCGCCCAGACATCGTCGCTGTCCAGAAACGCGATATACCACCCGCGCGCCTCGCGAATGCCCGCATTGCGCGCCACCGCCGGCCCACCGTTACGCTCCAGCCGCAACACCCGAATGCGCGCATCCTCCGCCGCCAGCGCCGCCACCCGCGCCCCCGAGTCATCCGTGGAGGCATCGTCCACCACCAGCAGCTCCCAATCCGGCAGGCTCTGCCCCTGCACCGAACGCACGCCCGCCTCGACCCGATCCGCCGCGTTGTGCAGCGGCATCACCACAGAAACCCGCGGCGTGGACACCCCCCTGCACGTCCCGTCCACACGCAGCAGTCCCGACATCTACACAACCTCGCCAATCTTTTCCCAACCCAGAACCCGCACATCCTTGCGCTGGTGCTCGCCCTCGCCCCCGTAAATCAGCGTCGGCGAACGGGCCATGTCACCGGCCAGCGCGGTCCAGCGCTCAAGCCCGGTGAAAAAGTCCCGGTTCAACGTCTGGCCGGATTTGATCTCCACCGGCATCAGGCCACCCGCCCACTCGATCAGCAGGTCGACCTCATTGCCATTACTGTCGCGCCAGAAGTGGAAAAGCGGCGGCTCGCCGCGATTGAGAAAGGCCTTTCGCAGCTCCGAAATCACGTACGTCTCGAACACCTGCCCGCGTAGCGGATGCACCACCAGCTGGTCCGGCGTCTGCACCCCCAGCAGCCAGCACAACAGCCCGGTGTCGTGGAAATACAGCTTCGGCGACTTGATCAGCCGCTTGTTGAAATTCGCATGGTGCGGCCGCAAGAGAAACAGCACATAGCTGGCCTCCAGCACCGAGACCCACGCTTTGGCCGTGTTGTGGGTAATACCGCAATCGGACGCAAGGGATGACAGGTTCAACACCTGACCACTGCGCCCGGCACACAGCCGCACAAAGCGCTGAAAGGCGTCCAGATCCTGCACCTGGAGCAATTGCCGCACATCCCGCTCCACGTACGCCGTTACATACGCCGGAAACCAGTGCCGTGGAGACACCGGCCGGTCATACAGTGCCGGGTAACCACCGGTAAACAGCGTCGCATCCAGAATCGGCGGGGCCTGCCCGGCCTCCACCAACTCCGCATGACTTAACGGCAGCAACTCCACAAACGCCGAACGCCCGGCCAGAGACTGCGAAATCCCGGACATCAACCCGAACTGCTGCGACCCCGTGAGCAGAAACCGCCCCATGCGTCCATCGCCGTCCACATGCGTCTGCAGATAGGACAATAACTCCGGTGCCCGCTGAACCTCGTCCAGCACCGCCCCATCGGGACATTGCGACAGAAACCCGCGCGGATCATCCAGCGCCAGCGCACGCACATCCGGATCTTCCAGGGAACGATACGGGCGATCCGCCATCACCGCGCGTGCCAGAGTCGTCTTTCCGGACTGGCGCGGCCCCGTGATCGCGACGATGGGAAAGCCGTTCAACAGCTCCCGGACCAGTGTTTCGGCAGTGCGCGGTATCATGCGCCTACCCTACCCCCACCTATGCAGATTGGCAATTGCCTTTACAATCTACATAAACCCGTCATTCGCGGGCGAGCCCGCTCCCACAGAACCCCGGGCCCAGACCACCACCGCACAAACACCACCCCCCGTGGGAGGCCAGCCCCCTGGCCGATAACCCACGCCAGCCAACCCCATCGGCCAGAAGGCTGGCCTTCTACACCGACTGCTACCCCCTGTGGGAGCGGGCTCGCCCGCGAAGCCCCCGCCAGTGAAGTGGACCCCGAACGCGATCATCCCAGGAACGGGGTTTGACGCGCAGGGCCAAGGCACAACGTACCGTAGCGCCCCTCAAACCGATTGCGATACCGCGTCGCACGCGCCGCCATGGCCTTCATCAGCCGCCCCATCGCCGCGACCGCTTCGTCCGGCCTCAGCAACAGATGCAGGCGGTTGGGCATCAGGCAGTATGCATACACTCGAATATCCAGCGCACTGCTCAACTCGCGAAGGTCCTCCAAATACCGCTCGTAATCCTCGCCCCCGGCAAACACCACCTGCCGGTTGTGCCCGCGTTGCACCACATAGTGCGGCATATGCGGCAACACCACTCGCGCCATCCTTGGCATACCGTCCCTACCGACTCATCCCGAGTTACTGTCAAAAGTGGTGTACGGGGGGATTGAGGAAGGCGGCGTATCCGGCTGGAATGGAAGTGCGACCAACCAGCCAGCCAGAGGAGATACGCCACCATGGCTCACGATACGACAGAGAACCCGAACGGACCAGAGGACCCGTTGACCGATCTGCTGCGCCGCGGGGCGCGGGATCTGATCCAGCAAGCGGTGGAGGCAGAGTTGCAGACGTTCATGGAGACCTACGCGGAGGATCGCTTGCCGGATGGTCGCCGGGCGGTCGTACGCAATGGCTATCAGCCGGAGCGTCGGGTTCAGACCGGCATCGGCGATGTGCCGGTGCAGGTGCCGAAGACCCGGGATCGGTCCGGCGGCGGCCGGCACTTCACCTCCCGCCTGCTGCCGCCGTATCTGCGCCGGGCGCGCTCGGTCGAGGAGCTGCTGCCCTGGCTCTATCTCAAGGGGGTGTCCTCGGGCGACTTCCAGGAGGCGCTGAGCGCGCTGCTGGGCGATCAGGCCCAGGGACTGCCGGCCTCGACGCTGGGCCGCCTCAAGCAGCAGTGGTTGACCGAGCACGCCGACTGGCGCGAGCGCGATCTCAGTGACCACCGCTACAGCTACTGGTGGGCGGACGGCATCCATTTCCACCTGCGCGGGGGCGACGACGACCGCGCTTGTGTGCTGGTCATCATCGGCGTCCTGCCCGACGGCATTAAGGAGTTTGTTGCCCTCGACGACGGGATGCGGGAGTCCGAACAGAGCTGGTACGAGCTGCTGGTGCGCCTGCGGGACCAGCAGGGCCTGCCGCAGGGGCCCAGGCTCGCCATCGGCGACGGCGCGCTGGGCTTCTGGAAGGCCCTGGCCCGGGTCTACCCGGACACCCGCCGCCAGCGCTGCTGGGTCCACAAGACCGCCAACGTGCTGAACCGCCTGCCCAAGCGCAGTCAGCCCAAGGCCAAGTCCGCCTTGCAGGCGATCTGGATGGCCGAAACCCGCGCCGACGCCGAACAGGCCTTCGACGCCTTCCTGACCGCCTACGGCGACAAGTACCCGAAAGCCGCCGATACGCTGGCCAAGGACCGCGAGGCCCTGCTGGCGTTCTACGACTGCCCGGCCGCGCACTGGCAATCGATCCGGACCACCAACCCGATCGAATCGACCTTCGCCACCGTGCGGCTGCGCACCCACAAGACCCGGGGTTGCGTGACCCGTAACACCGTCCTGAGCCTGACGTTCAAGCTCGGCCAGAGCGCGCAGAAGCGCTGGCGCCGACTCCGGGGTTACGAATGGCTCGACAAGCTCGAGCGCGGGGTGACGTTCATCGACGGCGTCGAGCAGACCGATCCGACCAACGACGAGGCATCATCCGTTACCGACCGGAGCGCCGCCTGAACCAGCAACTGCTCATACACCAGACTTGACCATAACTCACTCATCCCGCTCGCTCCCTGCGACGAAAACACGGAAATAAATCTGTCCCCGTTTTCCTTATGTCGATGTCGAACCCCACCGTTGGCAGAATTCGCCCAAACTGTGCGGCTGCACTAATCCGCCAGTTCACCGCTACGCCCGAACTAAACCCCAGCCCCACGACCCGAATCCGCAATCAGCTTTTGCCAGATCCCGATTCGCGCCCTGGTTGTTTTCTCAATATCGAATTCACGACCTACATGAGCCCGGGCCACCTCGCCGAAGCGTGCGAGCTTATCAGGATCAGCCAGAAGCTCTCCCACCCGACCGGTCGCTTCATCAACAGCGCCCGGCGACACGACAAAACCCGCATTACCATGGGATACCAACTCCTCTATGCCCGGCGTCCGCGTCACCACGACGGCATTACGGCGCGCCATTGCCTCCTTCACCACATTCGGTAATCGCTCACCCGGCGATTGGGACATGCTCAGCAACAGGGCGCTGCCCTCCATACGCTCAAGCGCCTCGTCGTGGGGAAGATGCCCACGGAAGCACACGCGGTCCGTTAGTCGTGCGGCCGCAACCCATTGCTCCAGCGCATCTCGTTCCGGGCCATCACCCAGCACCTCTAACACCACCTCGGGATACTCGCGCGCAACGTTGGCAAACACCTTTAGTGAATCAATCGTACGCTTCGGCTTAACGAAGCGTTCAACCACCAACATCCGGATGGGATGCTGCACCGGACTAGTGTCCTCTGGGATCTCAATCCCCCGGTACACCACATTAATTCTGCGCGGGTTAACCGCACAGAGGCGCGCAACGTCAGGTCGGTTCGCTTCGGCATGCGTCACGATCGCCGCCGACTGCGCGGCCACTCGCGAGAGTGGATACTTCTTTATCAAATCGTAAGCCCCCAAGGACATGGAGAGGCCAAGGGACCGTCCCATCTCACGTAAGGCAACCCCTACCAAACTGGGAAAATGCCCCCAGAACAGGTGGACAACATCGATCTCGTCCAGCCTCGCCTGCTGCGCGATGCCGAATGCCCTAGGCAACAGGAGTACACTCACAATGAATTGCTTTGGAGCACGCCAGGTGTTAGCCACCACTTTTCCGAAAACCCGCAAAGCCGCACCAGGGCTTGCGAGCATCACGCCGAACCCCCTCGCGATTTCGGCCGCACCCGCATAAGACACAGGAAGGTCAGATAGCCCCCTCTCAGTGAGCAAACGACGAGAGTCTTCCGAGCGCGCCCTCATACAGGCAACCGATACGTTCCAACCATCGCGGCGGATAGCCCTCACCTCCGCCGAAGCAAACGCCTCCGATGGTGCCGGAAACCGCATGAAGATATATCGGACCTTCTTACCCATGCTGTGGGGTCCTGGATGCATTGGGTGCCAAGTCTGCCCTTCTAGTCGCGACTTCTCGAGCGTTGGCCTTCGGTGTAATCCATACCCCGAAAGACTGGAAACAATGAACCGCCCCGGGTTTCCCGGAGACCCGTTGGTTTGGGTCACGCTGCACGAACGGACCCCTGAAGTGGTTGATGGTACTGCGCTTCGATCATTGCCGGCGGTCGATACCCGTTGGATTCCAACAGGCGTCGCCGGTTGAACCAGTCGACCCACTGGAGCGTAGCCCACTCGACGTCGCGTAGATCGTTAAGACGCCCCCAGTAGGCCCGGACCTCGGTCTTGTACAGCCCGTTGATGGTCTCCGCCAGGGCGTTGTCGTAGGAGTCACCGACCCGGCCCACCGAGGGCTGGAGCCCGGCTTCTCCGAGGCGGTCGGTATAACGCACCGATACGTATTGCACGCCGCGATCGCTGTGATGGATGGGGCGCGGCGTGCCCCGTCCCATCCGGGCCTGGAGCGCCTGTTCCAGCGCTCCCAGCGTCAGGTCGGTGCGCAGGCTCCGACTGACGCGCCAACCCACGATGCGGCGGGCGAACGCATCGGTGATGAAGGCCGTGTAGACGAAGCCCGCCCGCGCCGTGGGCATGTAGGTGATATCCGCCACCCACAGGGCGTTCGGACGCTTGACCCGGAAGCACCGTCCGACATGATCCGGCGGGAGCGCGACCCCGAACGCCGCACGGGTGGTGCGCGGGGCCTTGCCCCGCGTCACCCCGCGCAGACCCAGGGCGCGCATCCGCCGCGCCACACTGCAACGCGCGACGTGGCAGCCCTCCAGCCGGAGGGCATGCCAGACCTTGCGCACGCCGTAGACCCTGAAGTTGTCTTCCCAGACGTCGCGGATCTTCGCGTCCAGCGCCGCGTCCTGCCGGACGCGGGCGGGAAGCCGCCCGGGATCCCGTTCCCGGGCCTTGTCCTCGTAGTAGGTCGACGGGGCGATCGGCAACTCGCGGCAGATCGGCTCGACCCCGTAGGCCTCGCGATGGGCGTCGATGAACGCCACCATCACTTCTCGTGGCGGTCGAGCTCCGCCTGGGCGAAAAACGCCGAGGCCTTGCGCAGGATCTCGTTGCTGCGCTTGAGCTCGCGGTTCTCCCGCTCCAGCGCCTTCAGGCGTGCGCGCTCGCTGTCGGACAGCGCCGAGGCATCGTCCCGCTCGCGCTCCGCGCGGCGGACCCACAGCCGCAGCGTCTCCGGCGTGCAGCCGATCTT
>NZ_KB898066.1 GCF_000377345.1 Thioalkalivibrio sp. ALJ16
AATGATCGAAGCGCAGTACCATCAACCACTTCAGGGGTCCGTTCGTGCAGCGTGACCCAAACCAACGGGTCTCCGGGAAACCCGGGGCGGTTCATAGATAGGGGCAGCGGGGCCTTGGAATGCGATTGGGTTGGGGATATGCTTTAGGCATATGCGGAATATGTGGGGCTTGGCGATGAAGCGGCGGCGCACGGCGAGTTTGTTCCGGAATGGGCGCAGCCAGGCAGTTCGGCTGCCCAAGGGTTTTGCGTTCGATGCGGATGAGGTGGTGATTGAGAAGCGTGGTGATGCATTGATTCTGCGCGCCAAGCCGAGGTCCTGGGATGATTATTTCCAGGGGGATGGAGAGACCCTGCCGGATGACTTTCCCGATTCGATCGAGGATCGCGTGGCGCAGGATCGCGAGGCGTTGTGATCGATGCGTTACATGCTGGATACGAACATCTGTATCTACATCATGAAACGCCGACCGCCGGAGGTGCACGCGCGGCTGCGTGGTGTCCCAGTTGGGGAGGTGGGCCTTTCTGCTGTGGTTCTGGGGGAGTTGCGGTATGGGGTTCGCCGGTCGAATCAGAGAGAACGTAGCGAGGCCGCACTGGAGCGCTTTCTGGCCTTTGCGAGGGTGTGCGACTGGCCGGAAGAAGCGGCCGAACATTACGGCGACATCCGTGCGGAGCTGGAACGTTTGGGTACTCCGATTGGTGCAAACGACCTTTTGATTGCAGCGCATGCTCGGACCATTGGGGCCGTGCTGGTAACGAATAACGGCCGTGAATTCGATCGTGTATCCGGGCTGCAGGTGGAGAATTGGGTGGCGGCGCATTGACCGCGTTTCGGTATCGCGGCGGCGGGGGCTTCGCGGGCGAGCCCGCTCCTACGGGGGGTGGCAGTCGGTGTAGGAGGCGAGCCCTCTGGCCGATGGCGTTTTGGCATGCGCTGGATCGGCGAGGGGGCTCGCCTCCTACGGGGGTGGAGGCTTTCTCTGGCGGATTGTGCTGATCGGCGCGATAATGAAGATATAGTGTGTAATTTATCATACTATTGATGCCTGTTTGGAGGTCGCCATGGGTACTGTGCGCAAAACCATCACTCTGACTGATCACCAGGACAGTTGGGTCAAGGCGCAGATCGAAGCGGGGCGCTACACCAATGACAGCGAGTACATTCGGGACCTGATCCGGCGGGAACAGGAGCGGAGTGCGGAGGTTGAGGCTTTACGTGCTGCACTGGTTGAAGGTGAAGCTAGTGGGGAGCCAAGGGCTTTCGATGCTGACGCTTTCAAGAAAAAAATGATGGAGGCGCATGGATGAATATCGCCTAACCCCGGCCGCCGAGCGCGACCTTGAGGCGATCTGGACGCATACCGCGCAGCAATGGGGTGTGGTGCAAGCAAACCGCTACACTGACTTCTTGTCGGCGGCCTTTGCCGGCTTGGCGAAGGCGCCGGAAACTGCTCCTGCATGCGACCACATACGCCGGGGTTACCGCCGGCGCCATGTCGAGCGGCACATGATCTACTTCCGCGTCACTGATTACGGGGTGGCGGTCATCCGCATTCTGCATGACCGTATGGATGCTCCACGCCACCTGTAGGGCCCCCGAGCGATCGAAACCGCATGGCGACGGTTGGAGACGATTAACTGATGAAAACCCATGATGAGCTGAAGTCCGAGCTGCCAGGGCGACGCTGATTGAATCGGACGCTCGCGTTGGTGCCCCCTGTTTTCCAAGACTAGGCGCGGCACTTGCCGGTAGTGGTTCTACCGGCAAGTGCCGCAACGCAGTATCGGGGAACAGGAGGCGCCAACCCAAAAGGGGCTCGGCCGCCTGTTGTTGATCAAAAACGGGCGCGCGCACGGCGTTGCGGCTCCCTTGTGCAGAGTGACTGCACGGCAGTCACCGCGCCTTGTTCGCACGCAAAAGCGGCTCGAGTGCGAACGCGCGATTCAATCAGCGTCGCCCTAGAGGACCCGGAGGTGGGTCGCGAATATGCGCGGTTGGGTCCAGAGTTCGAGTTCATTCGGGAGTTGGTATCTGCCAGGTCTTCCGCTGGGCTCAGTCACGCCGATCTGGCTCGGCGTATGGGGACGACGCAGCCCGTGATTGCGCGTCTTGAGGGGGGCGATCCGCGCCGACCTGGAAGACGTTAAGCCGCTACGCAGAAGCAACCGGGTGCCGGCTGCGCGTAAACCTGGAGGAACGCTGAGTCTGGGCAGGCTCTGGGGTGGGCGCCGCCGGAGAGCCTGGATGCGAGGTTTCGACGAGAGGTGGTGCCGCTAGCTGTAGGAGGCCAGCCTTCTGGCCGATGGCGTTTTGGCATGCGCTGGATCGGCGAGTGGGCTCGCCTCCTACAGGCTATACGTGGTGATTGATGGTGAGGGGGATTCTTGATTCGGGTTTTGGACGTGGTGTTTTCGTTGGTGGGGCTGGTGGTGGCGGCGCCGGTGATGGCGGTGTTGTGGGTGCTGGGCTGGATGGAGTCGCGTTCGCCGCTGTTCCGGCAGGAGCGGGTGGGGCGGTATCGGCGGCCGTTTGTGCTGGTGAAGTTTCGGACGATGCGGCCGGATACGGCGTCGGTGGCGACGCATCTGGCGCAGGCCTCGTCGATTACGCGCCTGGGCCACTTTCTGCGCAAAACGAAGCTGGATGAGCTGCCGCAGCTGTGGAACGTGCTGAAGGGGGAGATGAGCCTGGTGGGGCCGCGGCCCTGCCTGGTAAGTCAGGTGGAGTTGATCGCGGCGCGCGAGGCTCGCGGAGTGTTTGCGGTGCGCCCGGGCATTACCGGGCTGGCACAGGTGAACGGGATCGATATGTCGGACCCCGAGAGGCTGGCCGAGGTGGATGCGAAGATGATTGAGTCGCTGACGCTTGCGGGTTATTTCCGGTATCTGGTTTTGACAGTTACGGGGAAGGGTTCCGGGGATCGGGTTCGGGGCTAGGTTCCGTTGAGCTTTGGTGGTTTTCCGGCTTTGGCGGGGGCTTCGCGGGCGCGCCCGCTCCTACGGGGTCGGGTAGCGATCGGGCTTCGGCTTTCAGGTGAACCAGTCGGCGAGTGGTAGATTGGGGACACGCTGGAATTCGGTGACGTTGTGAGTGACCAGGGTGGCGTTGTTGGCGAGTGCGGTTCCAGCAATGAGGGTGTCCATGGGGCCGATGGGTGTGCCCTGTTGCTCGAGGTAGGCCCGTATACGGGCGGCGTGGTCGGCGGTGGTTCGGTCAAACGGGAGGACGGTAACGACGTCGAGCAGTTCAGTGAGCTGCTGCTGGCGCTTGTCGGGCTCGCTGGATTTGGCGATGCCCGTTTGTAGTTCGAACACTACGATGGCGGGTATCTGAATATCTGCGGGCGCTGTGGCCAGTAGGTTGCTGGCTACGTTGCCCTGCCCCTTGAAGAAGTAGATGAGTGTGTTGGTGTCGAGGGCGTATTTCACAGTGCCTCGCGGGGGGTGTCCGGCGTGGTGTCGCGGAGCTCCTCGCTCGTTGGGAAGTCTTGCCATTGGCCGGCCATAGTGCGAATGGAATCCGGCCATTCGGTGCGTGCATTTTCTTCCACCAGGCGGGCGACGTAGCGGCTCACAGGGATGCCCGCGGACCGGGCAGCCCGCTTGAGGCGCTGCTCGTGTTCATTGTCGAGGTAGATGGTGACCTGGCCCATTTTCGGTACTCCCAAGCATGAAACATATATTCCCAATTATAGGCCGGTGGTCGTTCTCCGGCCAGCTACCTCAGACGGGCGGATATTCTGGGTCTGACAGGTGGATGATTGGCCTCGGTATCCGGATAACCTCGCGTAGGAGATGCCGGTTCTTTGCTGCGCTGCGGCCGGGGTGACGTGGTGGCAGGGGTGTGTAGTGGGGGTGCTTTATCGTGATCCGGGGTTTTCCGGCTTTGGCGGGGGCTTCGCGGGCGAGCCCGCTCCTACAGGGGGTGGCACTCGGCGCAGGAGGCCAGCCCTCTGGCTGATGGAGCTGGCCTTCCGTGGTGATAGTTCAGGGGCTGGGCTCCTGCGGGGGATACGAAGATTCTTTGCGTTTCGCTCGGGTCAGTGCGCGGCGATTTCGCTGTAAAAGTTGGGGTTGTCCTGGATGGTGGCGAGGACCTTTGCGGCAAGTCCGGTGGGGTTGCGGCGTTTGGCTTCCCAGCTCTTGATGGTGTCGACGCTCGTTCCCATGGCCTTGGCAAATTCGGCTTGCGAAACGCGCAAGTGGGCGCGAATGGCCTTTACGTCCGCCACTTCGTGGCGTGTGACGCGGCTGGGTGCTTTCTTGCCCTGCTTGATGGCGACGGCTTCCTGTAGTGAGCTCTGGAGTTCGTCGTAGATGCTCATTGGGGAGTTTCCTCTTTTAGCCGTGAAGTCAGTGCTTTCAGGGCCACTTTTTCGGTGGCGGTGAGGTTGTCTTTCACGTTCTTCGGATAGGCCAGGATCAGATAGATGATCTGCGCACTCGCCAGAAAGTAGATGACGCGTCCGCCACCACGCTTTCCTTGGCGGCCCAACCCGATGCGGACTTTCCGTAGGCCGCCTGTTCCCTGGATCAGGTCGCCTTTGTCGGGTTGGGCGATCAGCGTGTTCTGGAGTTCTTTCAGGTCATCATCTGTAGCGATCGCCTGGAATTGCCGAGTGAACGTTGGAGTTTCAATGAATTCAATGGCATGGAGCACGTGGAGACATGTCCTTATGTCTGTACTGCCTAGGCGTACAGTGTACACCATTTCGTGTTCTGGGGCGAGTCTTGCCGGGACACGGTCGAGGTTCTGCCGATCGGCGTAGGAGACGGGTGCTGTGCCGGGTGATGGGGCTTTGGGGCATAGAAGAGGGGGGTTGTGGTTATCGAACGTTGGCGGGGGCTTCGCGGCCGAGGCCGCTCCTACAGGCGCCTGAACCGTACCGACTTTTCCGGAGGCTCTGATCCTTGGGAGGATAGAGCGATGAGTGAGATGACACGGTATAGCCCGGAGGTCCGGGAACGGGCGGTGCGGCTGGTGTGGGAACACCAGGAGGAGTATTCGTCGCAGCATGCGGCGATGCAGTCCATTGCGCCGAAGATCGGCTGCACGCCGGAGACGCTGCGGCTGTGGGTCCGCCGCGCGGAGCGCGAGCGGGACGATGCCTCGGCGCTGTCCGACAGCGAGCGCGCACGCCTGAAGGCGCTGGAGCGGGAGAACCGCGAGCTCAAGCGCAGCAACGAGATCCTGCGCAAGGCCTCGGCGTTTTTCGCCCAGGCGGAGCTCGACCGCCACGAGAAGTGATGGTGGCGTTCATCGACGCCCATCGCGAGGCCTACGGGGTCGAGCCGATCTGCCGCGAGTTGCCGATCGCCCCGTCGACCTACTACGAGGACAAGGCCCGGGAACGGGATCCCGGGCGGCTTCCCGCCCGCGTCCGGCAGGACGCGGCGCTGGACGCGAAGATCCGCGACGTCTGGGAAGACAACTTCAGGGTCTACGGCGTGCGCAAGGTCTGGCATGCCCTCCGGCTGGAGGGCTGCCACGTCGCGCGTTGCAGTGTGGCGCGGCGGATGCGCGCCCTGGGTCTGCGCGGGGTGACGCGGGGCAAGGCCCCGCGCACCACCCGTGCGGCGTTCGGGGTCGCGCTCCCGCCGGATCATGTCGGACGGTGCTTCCGGGTCAAGCGTCCGAACGCCCTGTGGGTGGCGGATATCACCTACATGCCCACGGCGCGGGCGGGCTTCGTCTACACGGCCTTCATCACCGATGCGTTCGCCCGCCGCATCGTGGGTTGGCGCGTCAGTCGGAGCCTGCGCACCGACCTGACGCTGGGAGCGCTGGAACAGGCGCTCCAGGCCCGGATGGGACGGGGCACGCCGCGCCCCATCCATCACAGCGATCGCGGCGTGCAATACGTATCGGTGCGTTATACCGACCGCCTCGGAGAAGCCGGGCTCCAGCCCTCGGTGGGCCGGGTCGGTGACTCCTACGACAACGCCCTGGCGGAGACCATCAACGGGCTGTACAAGACCGAGGTCCGGGCCTACTGGGGGCGTCTTAACGATCTACGCGACGTCGAGTGGGCTACGCTCCAGTGGGTCGACTGGTTCAACCGGCGACGCCTGTTGGAATCCAACGGGTATCGACCGCCGGCAATGATCGAAGCGCAGTACCATCAACCACTTCAGGGGTCCGTTCGTGCAGCGTGACCCAAACCAACGGGTCTCCGGGAAACCCGGGGCGGTTCA
>NZ_KB898067.1 GCF_000377345.1 Thioalkalivibrio sp. ALJ16
CCAGAACCGGAACCAGAACCGGAACCAGAACCGGAGCCAGAACCGGAGCCTGCGGCGTCACAGCCGGCGGACACCGCCACGCTGGAAGAGGGGCCTGCGGAGCCCGAGGCGGCGGGTGCTGAGGTTGATGAGTCCTTCGAGGAGCCGGGATTTGGCGCGGCCTATCTGAACAATCCTCAGCCGGAGTACCCGCGAGTATCGCTGCGCCGGCGCGAGGAGGGCACGGTGGTGCTGCGAGTGACGGTCGGGGCCGACGGGGTGCCGCGCGAATGGTCGGTGGAGGAAAGCAGTGGCCATTCGCGCCTGGACGACGCCGCCCGGGCGGCGATCGAGCAGTGGACGTTCGAGCCGGCGCGGCGGGGCGGACGGCCAGTGGAGGCCGAAGTCCTGGTGCCGATGGAATTTTCGATTCGATAACGAGCCCGGCGCCAGGCGCGCCCGGCCGGAGAAGGCTGCATGAACGAGTTCGACGTTTTTTACGTGTTTCGCCACGGCGACCCGCTGCTGGTCGCGGTGTTTCTGCTCCTGCTGGTGATGTCACTGGCGACCTGGGCGATTGCCGCGAGCAAGCTGTTCACGCTGCTGGGCGTGCGCCGCGACGATCGCGCCACGCTGGCCGCGTTTGATGTCAGCCAGACGGCGCCGGATTTTCGTGATGCCCTGCGCAGGCAGCGCGGCCCGCTGGCGGCGATCGGTCAGGAGGCCTTTGCCGCGTTCGCGGACTACCGCGGCGTACGCGACGGCTCGGACAAGGCCGAGCAGCGCCTGGACGATCACGTGGTCCGCCGTATCCGGCAGGCGATGGACCGCCAGTTGCTGCGTATGCAGGCGGGCAACATCATCCTGGCCTCGGTCGGGGCGCTGGCGCCCTTTGTCGGGCTGCTGGGCACGGTCTGGGGTATCCATGGCGCGCTGATCGATATCTCGCAGGAGGCCGCGGTGTCGATGGACCTGGTCGCGGGCCCGCTGGGCGAGGCGCTGGTGGCCACGGCGGCCGGTCTGGCCGCGGCGATCCCGGCGGTGGCCTTTTTCAATATCTTCAATCGGTCCCAGCGTCTGCTGCACCAGGACTTCGAGGCCTTCGCGCACGATGTACACGCGCTGCTGATGCACTCCGACCTGACCCCTGGCAACGCCCGCGCGGCGCGCGACCGGCGCACCGATCCGCATGCGCTGCCGGAAAACGGCCTGCATCAGGGAGACTGAGCCATGGCCTTCGGACGCATGGGCGACACCAACGAGCCGATGTCGGACATGAATGTGATCCCGCTGGTGGACGTGATGCTGGTGCTGCTGGTGATCTTCATCATTACCGCACCGGTGATCACCCACTCGGTGGACCTGGACCTGCCCCAGGCCACCAGCGAACCCGTCGACGAGCTTCCGGACAGCGTGACGCTGGCGCTGGACGCGAGCGGAGATCTCTACTGGAACAATGACCCGCTCGCGCTGGACCAGTTGCCGGCGCGCCTGCGGGAGACAGTCGAGCAGCAGCCCGATGTCGCGATCTATCTGCGCGCGGACCGGGACACGCGCTACGAGCGCCTGGCCCGGGTGATGGCCGAGGTGCGCCAGTCGGGCGTGAACCGCATGGCCTTCGTCTCCGAACCGGAGGCCGAGCGATGAACGCGCGCAACGGTGGCTTTGCCCCGACACCTCCGCGTTCGGCAACCGGCCCGCGCGAGGTGGCCAGCGAGGACCTGCTCGGCGCCGCACGCCAGATCCGCATCCGGCACCGGGGCGAGTGGTATACCCTGCGCCAGACCGCCAACGACAAGCTGATCCTGACCAAATAGGTCTTTTCTCAACCCGAACGCCAGCCAGCGAGAACCGAGTTCGAGCCAGCCAGCCTCCCGGCCCCGCCAAGGGGTCAACCTTCACACAAGGGAGACTGTGTCATGCTCGAAACCACCCGCAAGAACTCGCTGCTGTCCGGTATCGTCAGTGCCGCCCTCGGCTTTCCATTGGCTGTTTCGGTGACCCATGCCCACGAGGCGGTACCGGTCAGCCCGCCGGAGGAGACGCAGCGCCTGGAACCGGTGGTCGTCACCGCCGGGGGCTCCGGGCAGGATCCGGGCCAGGCGCCGGCCAGCATCTCCGTGGTGACACGCGCAGAGCTGGAGCGCCGCGAGGTCACCAGCCTTGCGGACGCACTGCGCGGGGTCGAAGGGGTGAATGTGCGCTCGCTGGATGCCCGCAGCGGCAAGACCGGCAATCAGACCGTCAGCCTGCGCGGGCTGCCCGAGGAATACACCCTGGTGCTGATCGACGGTGTGCGTCAGAACGTCTCCGGCACCGTGGCCCCGAATGCATTCACGGATGCCTCCAGCGCGTTCATTCCGCCGGTCGCGGCCATCGAACGGATCGAGGTGATTCGCGGCCCGATGTCAACCCTGTATGGCTCCGATGCGATCGGAGGCGTGGTCAACATCATTACCCGCCAGCCAGGCGACGAGTGGGAAGGCTCCGCGACGCTGGGGCACACGTTCCAGTCGAATTCCGACTTCGGCGGCTACGCCACCCTGGAAGGCTATCTTGCCGGCCCGCTGGTGGACGAACGCTTGTCCCTGCAGCTGTATACCCGTCTGTACGAGCGCTCGGCCTCCCGCATCGACATCCCCGGCACCGAACCCAGCCTGACCGACAACCGCACCATGGGGCAGAACCCGACGAGCGCGAATGTCGAGACCTTTGGCGGCCGCCTGCTGTTCACGCCCAATGCGCAGGATGAATTCTCCCTGCGGCTGGATACTACGCGACAACGCTACGACAACTCGCGCGGACAGCTCGGGCGCCTGACGGGCACGGGCGATTCACGCGAGGACTTCCTGCGCGGCTATGCGCGCGAACTCGAGTTCCAGCGCGATCAGGTGCGTCTCGGCCATCGGGGCGATTACGACTTCGGGACCTGGGAGACCACGTTGACCCGGGATCGGGTCGAGACCCTCGGGCGTACGATCAACCAGGGGGCCGTTCCGGATGCCTCGCGCGAAGGCGCACCGCGAACGCTCCGGCTGGACACCACGATCCTGGATACTCAGGTGGTCACGTATCTGGATGACCACGTGCTGACGGTCGGGGGGCAGTATCTGCGTCCGAAGCTGGAAGACGGCATCCTGCCGGATTCGCTGTCTTTCTGGCAGTACAGCCTGTTTATCGAAGACGAGTGGTTCATGACCGACCGGTTCACCCTGACCGGTGGTCTGCGTTTTGACGACAACGAGAACTTCAGCAGTCAGATCACACCGCGCTTGTACGGGGTGTTCAGTGCGACGGACACCGTCACGCTCAAGGGCGGGATTGGCCAGGGCTTTCGCGCCCCGTATATCGAGCAGATCAGCGACGGGGTGATCGGCTATGGCGACGGGGGCTCCACCCCGCTGTTCGGCAACCCGGATCTGGAGCCCGAGCGCAGCACCAACGTCGAGTTCACCGTCGCCTATGACAACCGCCAGGACCTCTCGGCCCAGGCGACCCTGTTCCGCAACGAGCTCAAGGACAAGATCGAGCGTGGCACCGGGGCCAACGAAGGCATCGACGTGAATATTGGCGAGTCGGTGGTGCGGGGGATCGAGCTCGCGACGCGCTACCGCTTGGCGCCGAACTGGGCGCTTTCGGCCAACTACACCTGGACGGACAGCGAGGTGAAACGGGGCGGGACCGCCGCCAGCAACGTCGGCGATCCGCTGGCCAGTGTGCCCGAGCACATGCTCAATGCCCGGCTGGACTGGCAGGCGACCCCGCGGGTCGAGGCCTTCGCCGAGGCCGAGTACCGTTCGAGCGCCTTCCGCCCGCGCAATTATCACGAGCCGCAGGATGGTGGCAGCGCACAGGGCGCTTTTGAAGCCCTGGGCGATTTCCACGGGTTCACGATGGTGAACGTCGGTGCCGCCTACCACATCTCCGAGAACGTCACCCTGAACGCGACGATCTACAACCTCCTCGACAAGGACTTCAAGGACTACCGGCCGTATGCCCGGGAGGACACCGGAGAAACCACCTTCAGCAATGTCTACAACAACATCTACGAGCCCCGGCGCCTGTTCGTCTCGCTGAATGCCCGCTTCTGATCCGGGCGGTTTGGGCTTCGTCCTGCAACGAACCCTGAGTGGTGCGCAGCGGGACGCCCGAAATCGGCTATTCGTCACGAAAACAGGGGTTGTTCCCGAATTCGGGTGATCGTTCGGGGTGGCTGTCAGTCCCACCCCCCGAGACCCCGGATCGGCTGCCCGCGACGAGGGCTGCTGGCCGGGACCGATGAAGGAAATCCAAGGTAAAGGAGAAGACCATGCTGAAATCCCGACTGACCACTTTCCTGCTGGCCCTGATGCTTGCGCTGGGCGGGGCCGCGCTGGCGGGCTGTGATAACCAGGGCCCGGCGGAAGAGGCCGGTGAAAACATCGATGAAGCGATGGAAGACGCCGGCGATGCGATGGACGATGCCTCCGACGAGATGGAAGAAACGTTCGACAACTAGGGAGACGCTGATTGAATCGCACGTCCGCGTTGGTGCCCCCTGTTTTCCGAGACAAGGCGCGTCGTGCAGCGGGTAGTGGTTCTACCCGCAAGCGGCGCAACGCAGGATCGGGGAACAGGGGGC
>NZ_KB898068.1 GCF_000377345.1 Thioalkalivibrio sp. ALJ16
GACGCCGCCGAGACCGGGCGCGTGACCGGGCTGATCGAGGCCCTGATCGCGGGGGAGGTGGATGCGATCGCCTTCACCAGCCAGGCCCAGGTGCGGCGACTGCTGGCGGTCGCCCGGGCCGATGATCGTCACGACATGTTGCGGGCAGCGCTGGAGCGAACCGTCGTCGCCGCGATCGGCCCGGTGGTGGCCGAGGAGCTGTGCACCCACGGTATTTCCCCCGCGGTGGTCCCCGAGGGCCGCTACTTCATGAAGCCGCTGGTCTCGGCGCTCACCCGGCATCTGCGGGGTACCGCGTAAGGAAGTCTGGCCGCAAATTCTGCTCTATCTTATCGTTTCGCACCCGGACGTGACCTGCACGCTCCCGGCGAAACTTGTCGACTTCCCCGGATTAGGTCCACGCATACCTGGAGGTTTCGGGCTGGTGTAGCTGCCGGTATTCGACCGGCGCCAGGTCCCCCAGGCAATAGGCCGCGATCAGACCCAGTGTTGCCCCTCAATTTCCTTCGCAACTAGTGGCTTGGCAGTGATGAAGCCCTGGTACTGGTCGCATTGAAGCTGATGCAGAAGGTCGAGTTCCTCACGCTCTTCGATGCCTTCGGCAATCACTGTCATGTTCATTGTGTGGCCTAGTTGAACCATGGCCTGCAAGAGGCGCGAATCCCCGGTGTGTGACCAATGCTGCAGGAAACTGCGATCGATCTTGAGTTTTCCCGCCTGTATGCGGTGTAGGTAACTGAGCGAACTGTAGCCGGTGCCAAAATCATCCAGAGCCAGGCAAACGCCGAGATTTCTAAGTGCCTTAATGACCACGCTGGCTTGCTCCCAGTCAGACAGAAGCAGTGACTCGGTGATTTCGATTACCACTGACTCGGGAGGCAATTTATGCTCTGCGAGCAACGCCTCAAGGTGCGCTAGAAATGTCGGCTGCTGGATGTCTATGGCGGACAGGTTCACTGACATATACAGCCCAGGTTGACGACTCTGCCAGCAAGCCAGTTGTGCCAGAGCTTGTGCGAGCATTTGGTGGGTCAGCTCCTTTATTAGGTCCTGTTCTTCCATAAGAGAGATGAATGCGCCCGGCCCAAGTACACCCTCGTCCGGATGCTGCCAGCGGGCAAGGGCTTCAAAACCGACAACGGTTGTGTCATCGATGCTCAGTATGGGCTGATAGGCCGGAGTGAATTGTCCGTCACTCAACGCCTGCCTGATACACTGCGCCCGATTGAATCGACGTTTTTCGTCATCAAGCATGGACTCATCAAAAAAACAAACACTTGCGCCAGCGGATTTCTTGGCCCGAAACAGGGCCGTGTCAGCATGATCAAGCAGCTGGGCAGCGCTTTTAATGTTCGTTGAGGCGATGGCAATGCCCATATCCACGGAAACTGCAATGATGCTTCGATCGGCGTCTACCTTGATGGTTTCCAGTGTCTGGATCATCTGCTTGGCGAAACGGCTGACAGAGTCCCGGCTGTCGTGTCCGTGGCTGAGAACTAAAAATTCATCGCCATTTTCCCGGCTCAGCACATCCGTGCTATTCAGACACCGGGATAGTTCCCAGGCCAGCTGTTGCAGGACCCGATCGCCAAAGAAATTCCCATGCACGTTGTTGATGGTGTGAAAGTCTCTGACGTCGAGTTTCATGACGGCAGAAAAGCGATCCTGAGTGGTATGTTGCAGGGCTTTTTCGGCGGCAATCCGGAATCTTGACAAAGTAGGTAAGCTAGTCAGGGGATCGTGATGAGTTGCGGCCTCAGAGGCTGTCAAAGCACCTCCCTGGGCGCGAAGCAGTCGGCCTCTCGAGACTCTGGATTTGACCACCATTAGCAACCTCCAGGGCTCAATGGGCTTGGAGACGAACTCATCGTTCGCCAGCCGGGCACAGGCCAATTGCACATCGGTGTCGGCTGCGGCAGACATAAACAGCAGCGGAATGGTTGCGTGATCCTCGTGCTGGCGAATAATTTTGCCGAGATCGAGACCACTGCAGTCCGGCATGTAGACGTCGATGATGATCAGTTCTGGCTGCTTGTATTCAAGCATCGACAACGCCTGTTTCGCACTGGTGGCGGTGGAGACGTTGTAGCCCGCCTGGGAAAGGAGCGAACCGTACAGATTGAGTAGATCATCGTCATCATCTACCAGCATGATGCGGTATGGTTCACTGGGTGCCAGATCAAGCTCAGAATGGAGCAGGGATATCAGATTGGGTATGTCCAGTGGCTTGCTTAGGAAATGGTTGCCGCCAGCCCGTGCTGCCGCGAGGCGCAGTTCGAAGGAGTCGAACGCGGATACAAAGAAGACCGGCAAGGGTGTGCCGTCAGTTCGGCGCCAGGAAAATACATGGGCTGACCCGGCAAATTGGTCGCCGTAAAAATCCATGTCCACGATCAGTGCTAGCGGTTGATGCCGCGCAATGGCCTGCTCAAGGCCTGTGATATCTTCCAGGCAATGCACCTGATAGCCACGCTCATTCAGAACTTGGCTGACTTGTGCCGAGAAGTCCGGGTCATCATCTACCAACAGGAGGTTGATGCTTTCCGCGGAGGGAGCGAGTGAATTGATGCTGGCAGGCTCGTCGGTTTCGTCGACATCCTCATCCATGCCTGTGCTGCGTTCAATGCAGCTTAGAAGATCTTGCAGTCGTTCGAATATGGTCGCGTTATATTCAGGCGGAGCGCTTTTTATGGCTTGCTCGCAGGCCCATTCTAGCTCGCTCGCCCTTTGTGATAGCTCGGCAAAACCAAAAGCTGCGCCCGAGCCACTGAGACGGTGGGCAATATTTCTGATGAGGTGCAGCGACTCTGGGATGTTCTGTGTTTCTGCCCACGCCTCCTGAAGCTGTGTTTTGTAACCCAGCAGGTTTTTTTTGTAATGGGCAGTGAGGCTGTCCATCTTTTTTTGGTTCTCTGGCTTTTCCATGCGCTAAACCCAGCCCCTTCTCTGAGATCAGGCAAACACTGATCAATGGCTCTGCATCCGCCTCAATGCCCCCCAGTGCGTTATTTGGGGGGCGGTTGGGCCATCAAGGGTCTCTTGGGGCCCTCTGTAACCGTTTGGGGCGGTCACAGGCGCGTTTTACGGCCATAAGGACACACTACCTGAATCGTACCGCCTTTTCCTGAGGCTCTGACCTGAACCGGACCGACGGTTCCGGAGGCTCTGATCCTTGGGAGGATAGATGTCTGGTAATTGTTGGGTAAAGGATGATTCTATACTGCACAAGAAGGTACTCCCGTTTCGTTGCCGGGAGTGGCTGAGTATGGTGTAGGGCGGGCCCACGCAGGATCGAGAGTATGGCGAGTACGATCCATTCGGACGCGTGCACTGCACCCCAGATCCGACGAGCGCTGCGGGAAGTGCCGCCCAGCGTGATCGATCCCGAGCTGGCCCGGGGCTACGGCATTACGCGCATGACCGTGCGCGAGTGGCGCTATGGCCGGGACGTGGAAGTCCGGGCCCAGCGCCCTAAGCGGCCGCATACCACGCGGATACCGGAGCAGGAAGCGCATCGTGGTCCAGGTCCAAGTCCGAGAATGGGCTCTGCGGTCGCTGGCTGACCTGCTGACCTTCCGCGCGTTGCGCCTGCTGCTGCAGGCGGATGTGGTGGTTTATGACCGCCTGGTCTCCTCGGAGGTGGTGAACCTGGCGCGGCGCGAGGCCGAGCGCTTCTATGTCGGCAAGGAGCGCGATCGCCACTGTGTGCCGCAGGAGGAGATCAGCGCGCTGCTCTCCCGACTGGCGCGCGAGGGCAAGCGCGTGGCACGGCTGAAGGGCGGCGACCCGTTCGTGTTCGGCCGGGGCGGCGAGGAGCTGGACGTGCTGGCGCGCGACGGCGTGGCCTACCAGGTCGTCCCCGGCATCACCGCGGCCAGCGGCTGTGCCGCCTATGCGGGCATACCGCTGACCCACCGCGACCATGCCCAGTCGGTGCGGTTCATCACCGGCCATACCCGCGAAGGGCGGCTGGATGTGGACTGGTCGCAGCTGACCAGTACCCGCGAGACCCTGGTGTTCTACATGGGCCGCAAGGGGGTGGGCGAGATCTGCCGGGGGCTGAAGGGTGCCGGCCGCGCCGGGCAGACCCCGGCGGCGATCATCGAGAACGGCACCACCGCCCGCCAGCGCGTGGTCAGCGGCACGCTGGATACGCTGGCCGCGCGTGCCGAGCGCGAGCAGGTGGGTTCGCCCAGCCTGATCGTGATCGGCGAGGTGGCGGCCTGCCACACACTCCTGTCCTGGTTCCAGCCGGATGCCGGGGCCACCACAGTGTTCCCGCAGCCGATGCCGATGTCGGGGGCAGGGTCGCGGGCCGCGGCGGCGAGCGCGGCGTGACGTCCGCATCCGTCCTGACGGAGGCGGCGGCCGGCGCCCTCGCGGGTCGCCGGGTGGCCTTGCCGGAGAGCCGGGCGCTGGAGGTCTTCGCCGGCCTGCTGGAGCGGCGCGGGGCGGAGGTCTGGCGCTGTCCACTGATCGCGATCCACGACAGCCCCGACCGCACGGCGATCGAGACCTGGCTGCACCGGGCGATCGAGGCGCCGTTCGACCGCCTGATTTTTCTGACCGGCGAGGGCTTCACCCGCCTGACCGGCTTTGCGCAGTGCGCCGGACGCGAGGAC